>JBGATI010000030.1:0-49342 GCA_044229245.1 Gemmatimonadales bacterium
ACGGGCGTGAACCGGCGCAGCACCCGATAGTTGCCGGTGGCTTCGAGGGTTCGCGCCAGTTCGTCGGGATCGGGGTGAGGGGGCATCGGGGAAAGCTACTCGCCGGAATGCGCGGGGCTACCCGTGTATTCCGGCGAGGTTCAGGACAGCGGACCGCGTGACGCCCTGTGGGCGCGCCCGTCTCAGTGATACATCGGCACCCGCCGAGTCCGCTCCACCCGCTGCACGAAGGACTGGGCGAAGACGCGCAGCTCGTCCCAGTCGGTGTATTCGTAGTCCTTCGAGACTTCGGTCTCGACTCCCGCCTTCTTCGCCATCCGCCGCATCAGCCAGCGCTTGAACCAGCCGTAGTGACTGTAGAGCAGCGCACCAGCGAAACTCCGGCTCGTGGCGGGGCGCCACCCTGTCGTCGCGAAGAACTTCTCGAGGATAGCAACCAGCTCCCGTTCCGCTTCGGGATCCGTCTGGATCGCCGTGAGCGACACCGAGAGAAAGGCGCTCGGCATGCCGGTGAGCTGACGATGGTGGGTCTGAACCCAGTGAGCGACCGAACGCTGGAAATTGCCGAGGTGCACCGAGGCGGCGACGATCACCGCATCGTAGTCCTGGGGACGAGGATCGCTGTGACCGGTCCCGGCATCGACGATATGCACGGTGGCACCCGCATCTCGCAGATCGGAGCCGAGCACGTGTGCGATCTTGGCGGTGTGGCCATCGGTCGTGCCGTAGAAGACCAGAATGCGGGGCATGATCCCCCCTCCCGGAAGATCCGAAGCGGAACACTCCACAGTCTCCCTTGAAAGTTGGACGCCGCTGTCTGCTGGTGGGGTGAAGCGGAGATGAGGATATCTTCTCGGCGATCGGGGAGTCATGAAATCGGCTAGGCCGAAACGAAACGCGCCGCCCTGAAAGGGGCGGCGCTCGCCGATCGGTCGGAGGCCTGGGGACCGGCGTCAGTGGACGTCGAACCAGAGCTCGACGTCGTAGTGGATGGTGATCTCCTCGCCGGCCGCGATGGGCCGGAGGGCCTCGAGAACGAGCAGCTCGCGATCGTACTCCTGCCAGACCCCGGCGTTGGCGTCTTCAGCGTGATTCACCAGGCTCACCAGTCCGTACGCGATCGCACCGCGCCACCCCTCCTCATCCGACTCGTCACCATCCCAGTGGAAATAGTGGTGGGCGAGCGGCGTCTGCTCCAGCAGCTCCGCTTCCCTGGCGGTGATGATGGAGACCGGCGCGAGGTCGAGGATCTCGCCCTCCTCGAGCGCACGGGCGGCAAACACGCCACGGCCCTTCTGCGGATCGCGCCGGATATGGACGGACGGAGTTTCGAGCAGGGGAGAGGCGGAGGTGGGCATGGCGCGCGTGCGATGCGAAAGTGGAGTCGAGCCGATCTGGCGGCGCGGGAATCTCACCCTGCGTTCGCGGTTGCGGTAGGGGGTCCTGAGAGGAAAAATCGCATCTGACGCTGCGATTCTCCGGCGTAGCTAGGCAGTACCGCCGAGCAGGTTGTCGCGAAGGTGGGCAACAATCTTCCGGTGTTCAGGCCGCACCCTGCCCCTGACTCCAGGCGGCAACAGGATCCATCACCGTGGCGATCATCTCGACGCGGGTGATCGGGACCCCGGCGAGGGCAGCGTGGCGCAGCAGCAGCGCTTCGTTCCGGGCTTCGTAGAGGCAGTAGAGCTTCCCACCGGTCACGTAGCTGTGCATCCAGCGAATCTCCGGACCGAGCGTCTCGAGCGCGCGACAGGAGCGGAGCGCCAGCTTCCGGAGTTCTGCCGGGGAGAGGCGCCCCACTCCCGGCAAGTCGCGTTCGATGACGAATTGTGGCATCCCTGCCTCCCGCGCCAGCACCCGACGGCCGTTGCTGCAACCCTCTCTCTGAATCAACGTGTTCGACGCGCACCGATTCTCACCGGCGATATCGAAGAAGACCACTGGGCTGTGGCTTTTCGCGGGCGACGCCCTGCCCGGGGAGGAGCGGGGGTGAGTCTCACGGCGAGGTGACGGAACTGCGGGCTGCTCATGCTCGGTAGCAGGCACCAAGCACTGAAAGCACAAAACCCTCCGATCGAGGAGGGTTCCGCGGTCCACAGTGGCTGGGGAGGGAATTGACCCGAGCCGCTTGCGGCGAGGGCGACCCCGCGAAACACAAAACCCTCCGATCAGGGAGGGTTCCGCGGTCCACAGTGGCTGGGGAGGGAATTGAACCCCCGACACGCGGATTTTCAGTCCGCTGCTCTACCAACTGAGCTACCCAGCCGAGTCCCGATCCAGCACCCGCGGCCGGGGTGAGGAGAAGGGGCGGGAATATAAGGAAGAAGGGGCAGCGGGGCAAAGGCCAAGCCGGAGAACCGGTTCGGCCCCCGGGACGTTCCTTCACAAACCTCCCGGAGCCCCGAAAATGTCCCGCCCCGCCCTCACCCTCGGCGTCGCCACCACGATCGTCCTGGGTGGTGTCGTCCTGCTCAATGCTGCAGCCCGTTCCGGGGTGCAGGCACAGGCCCCAAACCCGCTGACCGGCGAGCGGTCAGCGGTGCGCCCCGCTCCTGAATGGCGGAACACGAGCTGGCTCAACACCCCTGACGGCAAGGCGGTCACCCTCGCCAGCGTGAGGGGACGGGTGGTCCTGCTCAACTTCTGGACCTTCACCTGCTGGAACTGCACCGGCCTGGTGCCGTCGCTGGTCGCCTATGACAAGGCCTATCGCCAGCAGGGGCTCACCGTCATCGGCATCCACGATCCGGAGTTTCCGCCCTATGGGGGGGAGCACGACCGGGCCAACGTCGCCGCCGCACTCCGGAAGTACCACATCGAGTACCCCAACACCCAGGACAATGACCACGCGACCTGGAATCTCTACGACATCCAGGCGTGGCCGAGCTATGTACTGATCGACCGGCGGGGCAACATCCGCTACGAGGGAGCCGGTGAGTTTCATCTGGGCGACGGCAGTTACCGCGAATGGGACGCGCGAATTCGCGCGCTGCTCGCCGAGTGAGCGCCGCGCGCGGCCGGCCAACCCGGCTCTCGCTCGGCGCGGCGATGCTGCTGGCGCTCGTCGCGGCCTGCGCCCATCCGGCGCGCGCCCTGATCGAGGTGCGCCAGGAGCGCATGCCCTCAGGCACCCGTCTGACCCTGATCGGCGCACCCGGGGCGCGGATCAACGCGCGGCTTCCGCCCTCGCTCGAGCGACGGGATGGCTCGGTGCTCCGCTTCGGCGCTGAAGGTCTGACTCCCGACTCGAGCTATTTCACCCACCCGCCGACGCTCGTCGTCGCGGGAACGCTCACCGGCGTCATCCGCGCCAGCGTCTGCCCGGAAGGGGAGGTGGTGTGCCGGCGCGTGGAACTCAACCTGAGGTAGGATCGACTCACCAGGCACGACGCACCAGGCACTCGGGACTCGGAACACCTACCCCATCCCTTCCACCATCAGCACCTCCGCGTGCCGGACCAGCGGCTCCCGCTCGAGAAGGTAGTCATCGTCCTCAGGGTAGTAGCGGGCGACAGCGTAGTCCTCACCGGCGAAACGCCTGATGGCCTCGACCGATTCCCAGAGTGTGGTGAGCAGGTAATGCGCGACGTCGCCCTCGACCCAGCGCTGTACGAGGACGCCCCGATTCCCGGGCGTGGCGCGGTAGTCCACGAGCCCGGTGCGGTTGAGGTAGGTGAAGTAGGCCTCCGCCTTCGCGGCGGGGACGCGACCGTGCCAGGTTCTCGAGATCATGGCAGCCTCCAGGATGAAGAGTCGTTCGGGCCAAACGGTACTCGGTACTCGAAACTTGTCCCCCGCCCACCCGCCCCGCATCTTAGGCGCATGTCACATTCCGGCCTCCCGAACCTCACGGTTCTCGACCATCCGCTCATCCAGCACAAGCTGACGCTGCTCCGCGACAAGACCACCAGCACTCGCGATTTCAAGCAGCTCGTCAGCGAGATCGCGACCCTGATGGCGTTCGAGGTCACCAAGGACCTGCCCACCGTTGCGGTGGAGATCGACACCCCGCTCGAGCGGATGACCGGCCGGATGGTCTCCGACAAGAAGCTCACGCTGGTGCCGATCCTCCGCGCCGGGCTCGGCATGGTGGACGGGGTTTCCCAGCTGCTTCCGACGGCGCGCGTGGGACACATCGGCGTCTCGCGGGACGAGGACTCCCTGGAGCCGACACGCTATTACGCCAAGCTCCCCTCCGACGAACGCGACCGCGACTACTTCATCCTGGATCCGATGCTCGCCACCGGCGGATCGGCGACTGCGGCGGTGACCACCCTCAAGTCGGCCGGGGCGCGGCGGATCAAGTTCCTCTGCATCGTCGCCGCGCCCGAGGGGGTACGCCGCATGCTCGAGGGGCACCCCGACGTGCCCGTCTATGCCGCCGCGCTCGACCGCGCCCTCAACGAGCACGGCTACATCGTGCCCGGGCTCGGTGACGCCGGCGACCGGCTCTTCGGGACCCGATGATCGCCCTCGCCGCCCTTCTCCTCCTGGCGGCCCCGCAGGACACGTCGACGCGCACGATGGCGGTGACCTTCGACGATCTCCCCGTGGTCCGCTTCCAGAACGACATCGCTGGACAGGAGTCGGTCACGGATGACCTGGTGCGCACGTTTGTCAGGCACCGGATTCCGGTCATCGGCTTCGTGAACGAGCAGAAGCTCGCCGGCGCGGACGGGACGCCCGACCGGCGCCGGGTGGGACTGCTGCGCCGGTGGCTCGATGCGGGACTCGACCTGGGCAACCATACCTGGTCGCATCGGAGCCTGCACGA
This sequence comes from Gemmatimonadales bacterium, assembly GCA_044229245.1. GTDB lineage: Bacteria > Gemmatimonadota > Gemmatimonadetes > Gemmatimonadales > GWC2-71-9 > JADJOM01. The sequence continues at coordinate 4,775 of JBGATI010000030.1, forward strand.
GGTTCCGCTGGCCGACTACGAAGCCGAGATCCTGCGCGGGGAGACCGTGCTCCGGCCGCTGCTCGCAGAATACGGGAAAGTCCCGGGCTTCTTCCGCCATCCCTACCTGCAGACCGGCCGCGACCTGACCATCCGCGACAGCGTCACCTCCTTTCTCTCCTCCCATGGCTACCGGGTGGCACCGGTCACGGTCGACAACGCCGACTACGTCTTCGCCGCCGCCTACGACAGCCTGCGGGCCCTCGGCGATTCGGCGACCGCGGTCCGGGTGCGCACGGCGTACGTTCAGTACATGGAGGCGGTCGTCGTCTTCTACGAGGGTCAGGCGCAGGCGATCGCGGGGCGGCCGATCCCGCAGATCCTCCTGGCCCATGCCAGCCGGCTCAACGCCGATGCCTTCGATGCCATCGCGGGCTGGCTCCGCGCGCGGGGCTACACCTTCGTTCCGCTCGCGCAGGCGCTCACCGACAGCATCTACACCTCGCCCGATCGCTATACCGGCAACGGCGGCATCACCTGGCTGCATCGCTGGGCGATTACCCGCAACCTGCCGAAATCGATCTTCCAGGGTGAACCGGTCGTGCCCGACTGGATCGTGCGCGTCTCGGGTTTCTGACGGACGGGCCACCCCACTTCTTCAACGGTTCCTCCGATCCATGACGATCAGCATCACATTCCACGGCGCGGCGGGGCAGGTGACCGGCTCGATGCATCTGCTCGAGGCGGCCGGCGCCCGGATCCTGCTGGACGCGGGGCTCTTCCAGGGCCGGCGCGCGGAGGCGCGGGCGCTCAACGCCACCCTCCCGGTCGATCCGCGGCGGATCGACGCGGTCATCCTGAGTCATGCGCACATCGACCACGCGGGGCGCCTGCCGCTGCTCGTGAGCCACGGCTTTCACGGCCCCATCTACGCGACCGCCGCCACGCGGGATCTGTGCGCGATCATGCTGCCCGACGCCGCGCACATCCAGGAGAAGGACGCCGAATTTCTGGCGCGCCGAGGCAAGGCGGGGCCGGAGAGCGAACCGCTCTACACGATGGCGGACGCCGTGGCGGTGCAGGATCTGATCGTCGGGGTGCCCTACCGACGGGTGCAGCATCTCCGCAAGCATCTCGCCTTCGAATTCACCGACGCCGGCCACATCCTCGGTTCGGCCTCGGTGGACCTGCGCCTGACGGAAGGGACCGGACACCGGATCGTCTTCTCGGGCGACATCGGCCGCGCGGGACTGCCGATCATCCGCGATCCCGATCCGCCGTCCGGGCCCATCGACACGCTGATCATCGAGTCGACCTATGGCAACCGCGTGCACGACTCGATCGAGGGCGCCGAAGAGAAGCTGGGCGCGCTGGTGCGCCGCGTCGCGGGACGCGGCGGCAAGATCCTCATTCCGTCGTTCGCCGTCGGGCGCACCCAGGAGCTGGTCTACAGCCTCCACCAGCTCTTCCGCGCCGGGAAGATTCCCGGCCTGCCGATCTACGTCGACAGCCCGCTCGCCGTCGATGCCACCGCCGTCTTCCGGCTGCACCCCGATCTCTTCGACCGCGGGGAGCAGATGATCGAGAAGACCACCGCGCTCTTCGACTTCCCCCTGCTCCGCTACGTGCGCGACGTCCAGGACTCCAAGAAGCTCAACACCATGCCGGGCCCCGCGGTCATCATCGCGGCGAGCGGCATGGCGGAGTCGGGACGGATCGTCCATCACCTCGCGAATCACGTGGGCGACCACAAGACGCTGGTGCTCTTCGTCGGCTTCCAGGCCGAGCACACGCTCGGACGGCGGATCCAGGAGGGGGCGAAGGTGGTGAAACTGATGGGGGAGGAGATGCCGCTGCGCTGCGAGGTGGAATCGATCGGCGGCTACTCCGCGCATGCCGACAAGACCGAACTCCGGGGCTGGGTCCGCAAGCTCGGTGGCCCCATCGGCCGCGCCTTCGTGGTGCACGGGGAGCCGGAGGCGGCGACCGCGATGGCGCAGATCCTCCGCGAGGAAGGCGTGCGGAAGGTGGAGATCCCGCGTCAGGGCGAGCAGTTCGCGCTGGCCTAGCGGCGGCGCGGCGAGGGAAGCGGAATCATCCGGCGCCCCGTTTCCCTTTTCGCGGTAGTAAATTGCTGCCGTGAAATTCGCCCCCCGCCGGATCCTGCTGGCCGCGCTCGCCGGAATCGCCCTCGCGTATCTCGCCAGCTTCGTGGGCGTCCTGCTGACGAGCCGTCAGGACCAGCGCCATCCCGCGGGCGCGATCGTCGTGCTCGGTGCCGCACAGTACAACGGGAAGCCCTCCCCGGTGCTTCGTGCCCGCCTCGATCATGCCCTCACGCTGTATCGCGAGGGGCTGTCCCACACGATCGTCGTCACCGGCGGGATCGGCGAAGGCGATCGGGTGAGCGAGGCGACCGTCGGCCGGCAGTATCTCGTCGCACACCGGGTACCCGACAGCGCGGTCGTGGTGCGCCCCGAGGGGCGCTCCACACAGGCGTCGATCCGGAGCGTGGCGCAATGGGCGGAGGAGCACCAGGTCGGCCGGGTGCTGCTGGTGAGTGACCCGTTCCACATGCTCCGGCTGCGACTCGAGGCCAGACGCGTGGGCCTGCACGCCTGGACCTCGCCGACGACCACCAGCCCCATCTCCGCCAGCCGCCACGAGGAGCTGCTCTTCATCGCCTCCGAGGCGTGGAAGATCCCCGTGGTCCTCCTCCGGCTCTGGTGACCGCGCCGGCAACGCGCCGAGCGCCTCCCCCCACGCCCGCCTGACTACACGCCGGCCAACGGCAGGTAGATCCGCACGCGGGTCCCCGCTCCCGGCGCGCTGTCCACCGCGATCCCGCCGTCGTGCGCCGCCACGATGCCGTAGACGGCTGCGAGACCCAGCCCTGGAGCCTCGTGCATCGGCCGGGTGCTGAAGAACGGTTCGAAGATCCGGGGCAGGGCGTCTGCCGGGATCCCCCGCCCCGTGTCGCTCACGGTCAGCAGGGCGTAGTTGCCGGCGGGCGCGGAGAGGAAGGGGGTCTCGAGGGAGGCCGTCAGCGTCTCGCGGCAAAGCCCCACGGTGATCGTGCCCGGACCGGACATCGCATTCCCCGCGTTGGACAGCAGCTCGCCGATCAGCTGCTCGAGCTGGGCGGAATCGGCCTGGATGGCGGGAACCGCCTCGAGGATCAGCTCGAGCCGCTGTTCCCGCCCGAGCAGGCCGCGAAGCGTCCCCACCGCGCGGGAGAGCTCGGCACCGAGATCCAGCGGTCGCCGGTGGTCGAGCTGCCGGCCGCTGTACGCCAGGAGCTGATTGGTGAGTGTGGCGGCACGGTCACCCGCTTCCCGAATCCGGCGGAAGTCCTCGCGCGCCTGGGGTGCCATCCCCGTCTCCTGCTCGCCGAGGACGGCGTGTCCGATGATCGTGGTCATCAGGTTGTTGAACTGGTGCGCGATCCCGCCGGCCAGCCGGCCGATCGCATCCAGCTTCTCCACATGCCGCTGTTGCTCCCGCCGCGCCTCCTCCTCCAGGAACTGTACCCGCTCCGCGTTGGTGACCAGGACGCGCGCGATGAGCAGGAGCAGCAGGGGCGGCATCCCGATCGCGCAGACGGTCGCCGCTGCATACTGCTGCTGCAGCAGCGCGAGGAGCAGGAGCCCGCCGATCAGGAGCGCGATGAGTGCAGGCACCGGGTTGAGCGCGAGCCACCGTGACGGCGCGGTCCCGCCGGGCCGATCGAATCGGTAGGAGGCGCCGGCACGCAGCAGCAGCACCAGCGTCAGTGCGTAGGCCAGGTCGAACCAGCGCGGATCGCCGAGCGCGCCCACCGTGAGGAGCTGGCTGACGAGCTGACTGACGAGCAGGAGCAGCAGCGCGGCCACCACATGACCGAGTGCCCGTGGCGTGGGCACGGGCTCACCGCACACGGCGAGGAAGTTGAGGGCGAGCAGGGTGAGTCCCTGCGCGATCGTCGGGACCAGCAGCATCTGGGAGAGATCGGAGCCGCTCGCCCCGCGACCGAGGGCGAGCGTCACCATCATCACGACGGAGATGCCCGCCCCGAGCAGCGTGACGGCGCCATCGAGTGTCAGGCGGAGCCGGTCATGGTGCGAGAGCGGCCGGGTGGGCAGCGAGAAGGCGCCCGCGAGGTACAGGATATACCCGCTGAGCGTGGAGACGGAGCTCAGCGCGCCGGCGCTGGTGCCGAGCCAGCCCAGCGCGAGCACGATCTGGGTGGAGCCACTGACCAGGAAGGCGCCGCCCATGAGACGAAGCCCCCGGCGATGGCCCGCGCCGAAATCCCTCCGCGAACCCGCCGAGATGAACAGCCCGCCGGCGGCGCAGAGGAGCAGGGCGAACAGGCCGTGCCAGAGCACCGGGGGATAGGCCGTGATGCCGAGCGCCGGCACGAAGGGCGTGAAGGCGAGCCCGACAACCAGCGCCCCCGCGGCATGCAGCCATCGCGGGATGACGGACTCGGGGACCTCGGTCAGCGCGACGGTCACAGTCGCGGCAGGTAGACTTGCAGGATCGTCCCCCGGCGCGGCGCGCTCTCGACCGCGATGCCGCCGTCATGGGCCGCGACGATGCCATAGACGGCGGCCAGACCCAGACCGGCGGCCGCGTGCATCGGCCGGGTCGAAAAGAAGGGATCGAAGATCCTCGGCAGGTCCTGGGTAGCGATCCCCACACCCGTGTCCTCGACGCTCAGCACGGCATATCCGCCCGGGGCGACCGAGAGGTAGGAGGTTTCGAGGGCCCGTTCCAGCATTTCCAGTCGGACACCCAGTGTCAGCCGCCCGCCATCGGGCATGGCCGCCAGCGCGTTCCCGACCAGCTGATCGAGCACCAGCCCGAGTTGCCGGGCATCCCCCATGACCATCGCCGGCGCCGTCCCGATGGCCGTGGCGAGCGTCACCCCCTCCGGCAGGCGCGGGGCCAGGTGTTCGGCGTGCCGCCTGACAAAATCCGCCAGGTCCATCGCGACCACCTGAGTCACCTGCTGGCCACTGAAGGCGAGAAGCTGGTGCGTCAGCCCCGCCGCCCGGGAGCCCGCCTCCATGATGCGGGTGAAGTCTTCCCGGGCCGACGAATCGGCCGGCACGTCCTCGGCGCCGAGTTCGGCGTGACCCATCACCGTGGTCATCAGGTTGTTGAATTCATGCGCGATCCCCCCGGCGAGCCGGCTCACCGCGCTCATCTTTTCCGCCTGCCGCAGTCGTTCCTCCGCGGCCTCTGCCTTGAGCAGCCGCATGTTCTCCAGCACGGTGGCCATCAGCCGGACCACGAGCAGCACGACGAGCACGACCAGACCGACCGCGACCATCGCGGTGGTCTGCACGTCGCCGATGCGGCTCTCGTGGACGATGAGCGCCGCGACGCCGACGATCGCGAGCAGGGGAAGCGGATTGAAGGTGCGCAGCCAGGTCGGCAGTGGGGCCGGCGTGGGCCCTCGCACCGGGTCGCGGAGAAGGAAGATCCCCGAGCAGACGTAGAGCAGCTGTACCACGATGTAGATCGCGTCCGGTCCACCGCCCGCCGCCGCTGCCCGGTCGGTGTATTCCATGTACTGCGATACCACCAGGGAGACGATCTCGAGGATCAGCGCCGACATGAAGGTCCAGAAGGCCCGCCGGCTCGGAAGGGCGAGACCGCGGACCATCAGGACGTTCAGCGCGACGAGGTCGAGCAGGAGCGCGCTGCCGTAGGTCAGGACCCAGAGGCGGTGCTCCTCGGGTACCGATCCTTCCGTCCCAGGGACGGTGATGAGGACGGTAAAGAAGAGGACCATCCCGCCCACGCCGATCGCGGCATCGATGCCGAACTGCCACCAGCGGGTCCGGCTCAGGGACGTCATGGGCCAGCGGAGGATCCCCACCAGCGCGATGGCGTAGGTCAGCACCGTGATGACCGCGTCCGTCGCGTCGGAGATGGGGGGCAACCCGAGTGCCGGGGTCGCGACGCCGTAGAGGTAGCTGGCCGCGGTCAGCGCAAAGGCACCGGCGGTGATCGCCAGCGCCTGCTGGAACCGGCGACTCACGTCGCCCCGCCGCGCCGCAGCGATGAAGAGCCCGCAGTAGACCAGCGTGATCGTCCCGAAGCAGAGCCAGCGCTGCTCCCTCGACCACTGCTCGGTCTGCCCCGTCAGAAACACCAGGGCCAGCGCCGCCCCGACGACAGTCGAGGCGGCAATCCACCCCCAGGTCGATGAGCGGCGAGTCGTGCCGGGGGTCGGTTCGACGGTGACTGCGGTCATCGAGGGCGCATTCCCGGGACGGGAGAGCGGCGGACGGGGTCGGACACTGAGTGAATTCTCCACCGGTCGCAGGCCTGACGCCAGCCGGAAGTCGAGGGCAGGAGCGAGCCGGAGGCCCATGCCCCAGGCACCGGCGGCCGACGCCTCGCCTCCAGCGGCTGGCGCCCGGGCCGGTCGGCCCAGAATCCGGCCCCACACCCAGGCCGTTCAATGTTGAGAGCCGAAAGCTTGCACGTCTTCCAGCTTCGTCCTACCCTTGTCCCACCGGTACGGCACCGGCATGTTGAGTCGGATGACGCTGCTCTCCGCTGAACGCCGCTATGCCGGTCGGGTCGTGAGTGTCGACATCGACACGGTGCAGTTTCCTGACGGATCCGTCAGTACGCTCGAGATGTTCCGTCATCCTGGAGCCTCGGCCGTCGTCCCCTTCCTCGATGATCCGGCCGGGCCCGACCCGCGGGTGCTCCTGATCCGCCAGTTCCGCCACGCGGCGGACGGCATCATCTGGGAGATTCCGGCCGGCCGGCTCGATGCGGGAGAAAAGCCCGAGGACTGCGCCCGCCGGGAACTCGCCGAGGAGACCGGGATGCGGGCCGAACGGCTGGAGCGGCTGACGACGTTCTATACGACGCCCGGCTTCACCGACGAACGAATCCATCTGTTCGTGGCGAGCGGATTGACTCCGGGGGAGCACGACCGGGAAGCCGATGAGTTCCTCGAGCTCTGCCCGACCCCCTGGTCGGTGACGATGGGGCTGATCGAGCGGGGCGAGATCATGGACGGCAAGACGCTGGTGGCCCTGTTGTATCTCCGGGCGTTCCGCGCCGCGCTGCGCGGGTAGAGGGAGGTCACGATGGTGCTGATCCGGTTGCTGAAGTCGGCCTTGTCGATGGGCAAGCAGCCGGCGCCTCTGGCGCCGGCCGCCGCGCCGCCGACGGAGGTCAACGCCCTGATCGAGGCTCACCTCAACGGAGACCCCCGCGCCTTCGGCCAGATCGTGGCCCGCTATCAGGTCCGCCTGCTCAACTTCGTGTACCGGATGATCGGTGACCGGGAGCGGGCCGAGGACCTCGTGCAGGAGGCCTTTCTCCGGGTCCACCGGCATCTCGACCGGTTCGACCGCAGCCGCAAGTTCTCCACCTGGGTGTACACCATCGCCAGCAACCTGGCGAAGAACGAGCTGCGCAATCGCGGCCGGTCGCCCCTCGTGACGTTCGAGCAGGCCCGCCCCCGCAATGAAGAGGACAACCGGCCGGTTGATTTCGAGGACAAGGACAACCGGCCTGACGACCTCTTCGATCAGCGGACCCTGAAGGCCCTGGTCGATGAGACCGTCGCCAAGCTCTCCTCCCACCACCGGGAGGTCTTCGTGCTCCGGGAACTGGAGGGGAAGAGCTACGAGGAGATCGCCGAAATCATGCACTGCAATCTCGGCACGGTGAAAAGCCGCCTGAACCGGGCCCGCCAGAGCTTCGCGGAGCTGATTCAGCCCCATCTGGACTGATCCCGGCCGGTTTGCGGGAACCTTATACAGCGCCGACTGTATATACATGCCATAGGCGCGCCTCATTCCTTGCCGTAGGCCGCCAGATCCCATTGCAAGAGCCGTCACCGCTTGATTGACTGCCGCGAATTCCGGCGCCGGTACTCCGCCTATCGTGATGACCACGATCCGGTGCTGGCCGCCGAGATGGACGACCATCTCGAAGTCTGCCCGTCCTGCACCGCCTTCGATCGCGCCGTGCGGGAGGGTGTCGAGGCGCTTCGCGGCGCGGAGCTCGAGCCGTCGGGAGAGTTCATGGCACGGCTCGAGTCCCGAATCGCAAGCGGGGAATTGGTGCCTGAGCCGCTGCCGCCCCGCGTGTCGCCCTGGGCCGCCACCGTCGCCGCCGCGTTCTTCATTGCGATGGTCGGCCTGACGCTCAAGGAGGTGCTGGTGCTGCCGCCGGCCGTGGCGGCGGAGACCCAGCCGATGGTACTCGCCAAACCCCGGCTCATCGCCGGGATTCCCTTTGTGACCTTCGAGCGCATCAAATAGGTCACCGCTGGCCCGCCCTGGGGGACCCCGCCCGGCGCTCCATGGAGGCCGGGCGGTTTCGTTCCCGATAGCTGACGGCTGACGGCGGACGGCTTATGTTCCCCGCATGTCCCGCCACAGCTACAACGATCTCCTCCGCGCGTTGGGCCGGCGTGAACTCCAGCCCGTGTACTTCCTGTTCGGCATCGAAGACATCCTCAAGGAAGAAGCGTCGCGCGCGATCCTCGACCTGGCCCTCGAGCCGCACGAGCGCGACTTCAACTTCGACCAGCGTGGCGCCGGCGGGCTGAGTCCGGAAGACCTGCACGCGCTGGTCAACACGCTGCCGATGATGGCGAATCGCCGGGTCGTCGTGATCCGGGACATCGAGGTCTGGAAGAAGAAAGCGGCCCCGCGCGAGGTGCTGACCAAGTACCTCGCGAACCCCTCGAACGACACCATCCTCATCCTGGTCGAGAACGCACCGGCCAACGAAGAGAAGAAGCGCGACTACGAACCCGACGAGGCGCTGATCGCGCACACCTACGCCGTCGATTTCGAACCGCTGCCTCCCGAGCGGGTCGCGCGCTGGGTCGAGCACCACGCCAAGCGGCTCGGCGTGGTCTTCGGGGAGGGCGCGGCCGACCACCTCGCCGCCGCGACCGGCTTTCACCTCGGCACGCTGCGGTCGGAGCTGGAGAAGCTCAACAGCCTGGTGGGACAGGGACCGGTCAGCCTCGAACAGGTGGGGGATCTGGTCGGGGTGCGCCATGGCGAGACACTGGATGACTGGATCGCCGCAGTCCTCGCCGATGATGCGCCCCGGGCGCTCGGGCTCGGCGCGCGCGTCCTCGACCAGGCCGGCATGTCCGGCGTGAAGATGATCACCGCGCTCGGGACATCGCTGATCGGATTGAGGCTCGCGCGCGCGATGTACGACAAGGGCACCCGCGGCGCTTCGCTCGAGCGGGCGCTGATGGACCGGCTCCGGAATCTGCGGGCCTTCGGCATCGGCGACTGGAAGCTGCTGACCCGGAGCTGGAGCCAGAACGCCGAGCGGTGGCCCGGGGCACGGTTGCGCACGGCGACCCGCGCCGCACTCGAAGCGGACAAGGCATTGAAGGGCACCCGCGTCTCGGATGACGCCGGCGTGCTCACGGACCTGGTACTGCAGCTGCGCGGCTCGGTTGCCGATCGGATCGGCGGCACGGCCCGGCAGCCTATCGGAGCACTCTCATGATGATGCAACACCGTCCCCGGGGACGTGGCACGGCAGCACTCGCGGTGCTGTGCGGCCTGCTGCTCGCTCGCCCGGCCGGCGCACAGACCGATCCCCGTCTCGTCGATGTCCTGCGCATCGCGCAGGAGGGTGCGAGCGATTCCGCGCGCGGAATCGTGAACCGGCTGCTGCAGCAGACCCCGCCGACCGACTCGGTCTATCCGCAGATGCTGTACACGATGGGACTCGTCTCCCGCAGTGTGGAGGACATGCGGCGGAACTACACCCGCGTCGCGGTCGAGTACGCCAACTCCTCCTGGGCCGACGATGCGATTTACCGCCTCGCGCTGCTCGACTACGCCAGCGGCAACCTGCCGAACGCCGCCCGCCAGCTCGACCGCATTCGCAACGACTATCCCGACTCGCCCCTCCTGGGCCCCGCGGCGGAATGGGCGGCCCGGGCGTTCTTCGAACAGAAAAAGGTGATGGAGGGCTGCACCTGGCTCGCCCTCGGTCTCGAGCACACCGGCGACGATGTTGAACTCAAGAACCGGCTCGATTACCTGAACGGACGCTGCTCTGTGCAGGGCCCCGTCGCGGCAGGACCGCCCGCGACACCCGCCCCCGCCGCGGACACCTCGGCGCCGGCGCCGGCACCGGCACCGGCACCGACGACGACCCGATCCGGGTTCGGCGTGCAGGTCGGTGCCGTCAACACCAGGGCCGCCGCGGACAAGCTGGCGAAGGATCTCAAGGACGCCGGCTTCACGCCCTACGTCGTCAAAGAGGGCCCGCTCTTCAAGGTGCGCGCGGGTCCCTATGCGGACCGCGCCCGGGCGCAGCAGGCCGCCGAACAGGTCCGGCGCAAGCTCAAGCGCTCACCGTTCGTGGTGAAGGAGCCGTGACCAGTCGCCCGGCCGATCCGGCCGGCACCCCGCTCATGCAGCAGTACCGGGAGATCAAGTCTCGTCACCGGGACTCGATTCTCTTTTTCCGCATGGGCGATTTCTACGAGATGTTCTTCGACGACGCCCAGCTCGCCGCCCGGGTGCTCAACATCACCCTGACCGCGCGGGGCGATGGCGTTCCGCTCGCGGGGGTGCCGGTCAAGGCGGCCGCGGACTATCTCCGCCAGCTCATCGCGGCCGGACACCGCGTCGCCATCTGCGAACAGGTCGAGGACCCGAAGCTCGCCAAGGGCATCGTCAAGCGGGAAGTCATCGAGACGATCACGCCGGGTGCCGTGCTCGAGGAGAACTGCCTGCCGGGCGTGCAGAACAACTTCCTCGTCGCGGTGCTCGGCCCGTCCCCCGCATCGTCAGGCAATGCCGGGTCCGCCGGCATCGCGGCGATCGACCTTTCCACCGGTGAATTCCTGCTCGAGACGCTCGACGGGGACGATCTCGCCGAGGCGATCGGCCGCTTCGCCCCGGCGGAAGTGGTGATGCCGGCGGAGCTGGAGGTCCGCCTCGAGGATGGCGTGCTCCGCACCCCGAGGGAGAGGTGGGAATTCGACGCCGAGCTCGCGAAGACCGAACTGGCACGGCGGTTCCAGCTCGCGAGTCTCGACGGTCTCGGCCTCGGCCCCGAGGACGCGGGCGCCATCGGCGCGGCCGGCGCCCTGCTCCGCTACATCAGCGAGCTGCAGCCCTCCGGCCTTCCGCATCTCCATCGTCCCGCAGTGCGCCGCTCCGCACGGCATCTCTGGATCGACGAGATGACCCGCCGCAATCTCGAACTGGTCGAACCGCTGCGTGCCGGAGCGCGGGGCACGACACTGCTCGAGGTCCTCGACTCCACCATGACGCCGATGGGCGCCCGGCTCCTCCGGCGCTGGGTGCTTTCGCCGCTCAGCGAGCCGGCCGCGATCGGCGAGCGTCTCGACGCCGTGCAGGTCCTGCTCGAGGACAGCCGTGGCCGGGCCCGGATCCGCGAAGCGCTCGATGGAGTCCGGGACCTGGAGCGGCTGACCGGCCGCGCGGCCGCGGGGCGAGCAACCCCGCGTGAACTCGGCGCGCTCCGCGATTCGTTCCAGCGCCTCCCCGACGTGCTCGAGTCGCTCACCGGCCTCGGTGATCGCGACCGGAGCCGTGCCCTCGGCGAGGTCGTGGACCAGTTCGACCTCCTCGCCGACCTCGCGGAGGAACTCGGCCAGGCGCTGAGCGAGCGCCCGCCCGCCGTGCTCGCCGATGGCGACGTGATCCGGCCCGGCTTCGACGCCGAACTCGACGAGCTACGCGACCTGCGCGATGGCGGCAAGCAGTTCATCGCCACGCTGCAGCAGCGGGAGCGGGAGCGGACCGGCATCAGCTCGCTGAAGGTCGGCTACAACAAGGTCTTCGGCTACTTCCTCGAAGTCACCAACGCGCATGCCGACAAGGTGCCGGCCGACTACGAACGGCGGCAGACCCTTACCGGCGCCGAACGCTACGTCACGCCCGAGCTCAAGGAATACGAGGCGAAGGTGCTGAGCGCGGAGGAGAAGATCGGCCAGCGGGAGAGCATGATCTTCACCAGGCTCCGGGATCGCGTCGGTGGCGCCACCGTGCGGGTGCAGCGCACGGCGTCGGCACTCGCCCGGCTGGATGTCTGGGGGTCGCTGGCGGAGACCGCATCGCTGCATCGCTACGTCCGACCCGCGGTGCATGACGGGCTCTCGCTCACGCTGCGGCAGTGCCGCCATCCGGTGATCGAACGGCTGATGCCCCGCGAGTCGTTCATCCCGAACGACGCGAAGTTCGACCCCGCCGAGCGGCTGCTGCTGGTGACCGGCCCCAACATGGCGGGCAAGAGCACGATCCTCCGGCAGATCGGCCTCTGCGTCATCCTGGCGCAGATGGGAAGCTACGTGCCGGCGGAGGCGGCGGAGATCGGCGTGGTGGACCGGCTCTTCACCCGGGTCGGCGCGAGCGACAACCTCGCGCGCGGCCAGTCCACCTTCATGGTGGAGATGAGCGAGACCAGCGCGATCCTCCACAACGCGACCGCGCGGAGTCTCGTCCTGCTCGACGAAATCGGGCGCGGCACCTCGACCTACGACGGCGTGGCCATCGCCTGGGCGGTCTCCGAGCATCTGCACGACCAGGTCGGCTGCCGCACCATGTTCGCGACCCACTATCACGAGCTGATGCAGCTCCCCGAGGAACTGGCGCACGCGCGCAATCTCAACGTGGCGGTGCGCGAGACCGGCGACCAGGTCGTCTTCCTCCACCGGCTCGAGGCGGGCGGCACCGACCGGAGCTACGGCATCCACGTCGCGCAGCTCGCGGGACTTCCCGATGCCGTTGTCAGGCGGGCGCGGGCCGTCCTCAGGAAACTCGAGGGCGAGCATCGGATGGTCCCCGGCACGCCGGCCCCCGAAGATCCCTCCCAGCTCGGCCTCTTCGGTGAGATCCGGCCGCACCCGGTGATGGAAGAACTCAAGAGCCTCGACCTCGACCGGATGACCCCGCTCGAGGCCCTCACCCGGCTCGCGGAGCTCAAGCGCCGCAGTGAGGCCTGAGCGCCGTGGCAGGGATCCGGACGGCGATGTTCGCGCAGTCCCTCGGCAGCGACATCCCGCTGGTGCGCGAGTTCCTGGCGCACCTCAATGTCCCCACCATGCTCGCGGCGGCCCTGCTGGTGCTCGCCGTGATCGTGGTCATCCGGATCGGCCGCGCGCTCCTCATGGCCGCGATCTTCGGCGCCATCGCGGGTGGCGTCTCGCTCGGCCAGGGCAATGAACCGGCCACCGCGGGAATCCATGCCGCCATCGGATTCGGCGTGGCCGCCGTGACTCTCTTCCTGGTGCGCTCGACGACGAGCCTGATGCGATGGTTGCTGATCACAGCGGCGGGGGTCGGGGCCCTGCTATTGTGGGGGATGGGTACCTCATGAAGGGCCACGCACCCCTCCTCCTCCCTGGCCTCCTCCTGCTCGCCGCCTGTTCCGGTCGTGAGGCCGGCACCGTGCGCCTCCCGGATCAGACTGCGCGGCGCGGGGACGACCCCCCGGTCGCCGTGAACGCGGCATCGCCGGTGGAATATCCCGCCGCGCTCTATACCCGGGGCATCGAAGGGAAGGTCGTGCTGCGGCTGTTCGCCGATGCCAACGGGAAGGTGGTGCCCGATTCGACCAGGATCGCCGAGTCGAGCGGATATCCCGCGTTCGATTCAGCGGCGGTGGCGGGGTCCAGGCAGATGCACTTTGCCCCCGCGCTCAAGAACGGCGTCCCCGCCGCCGGTGCCTTCCTCCAGCCGGTCCACTTCCGCCATCCGGAAGCGGGGGGCCTCACCCCCTGAGGCCCGTCCCGACGGTGTAACGGAGCGGGTCGGGAGTGTAAGATTCTCCCCCGAGCGGCAGCCAGGCCGCTCCTCCGAGCAGGTTGGTTTTCTCAGGACGAGGATCGACGCCGTGACCCCCCCGCATGTGAAGGCCTACGACTCCGTCCTGCCCACCATCGGCTGGACTCCGCTCATCCGCCTCTCACGCATCGGCGCCGGACTGCGCACCCCCGTCTACGGCAAGGCGGAGTACGCCAATCCCGGCGGCTCGGTGAAGGACCGGATCGGCCTGCGGATCATCGAGGACGCGGAGCGGCGCGGCGAGCTCAAGCCCGGCGGCGTGATCGTCGAAGGCACCAGCGGCAACACCGGCGTCGGCCTCGCCGTGGCTGCCGCGATCAAGGGCTACCGCTGCATCTTCACGATGCCGGACAAGATGTCACAGGAGAAGGTGCGGCTCCTCAAGGCCTACGGCGCCGAGGTCGTGATCACTCCGACGGCGGTCCCGCCCGATCACCCCGACAACTACGTCAACAAGGCGAAACAGATCGTCAAGGAGACGCCGGGCGCCATCCTGGCGAATCAGTTCTACAACCAGGTCAATCCGGAAGCGCACTACGAGACCACCGGCCCCGAGATCTGGACCCAGACCGAGGGCAGGGTGACGCACTTCGTGGCCGGTGCAGGGACCGGCGGCACCGTGAGCGGGACCGGCAAGTACCTCAAGGAGAAGAATCCGAAGGTCCGGGTCATCGCCGGCGACCCGCAGGGCTCGCTCTACACCGGATACTCACGCACCCGGAGTCTCGGCGAAGGCTATCCGTACAAGGTCGAAGGCATCGGCGGCGACAAGATCCCGACCACCATCTGGTTCGATGTGATCGACGAGTTCCGCCAGGTATCCGACCGCGACGCCTTCATCATGGCGCGCCGCTGCGCCAGGGAAGAGGGGATGCTGCTCGGCGGATCCGCCGGGCTCAACGTCGCCCTGGCCTTCGAGATCGCCCGGGAACTCGACGACCCCTCCGCCTGCGTCGTCACGATCCTCTGCGACACCGGCGAGCGCTATCTCTCCAAGGTGTTCAGCGACGAATGGATGCAGGAGAACCAGCTGCTGGATGCACCCCGCGTCACGGTCGAGCAGCTGCTGCAGCGCCGTGGGGCCAACGCACCCGCGCTGGTGAGCGTCGCCCCGGCTGCCGCGGTGCGCCAGGCCCTGACACTCATGAGCACCTGGGGGGTGAGCCAGATTCCGGTCCTCGAAGCCGGAGAGTGCGTCGGCAGCCTGACGGAAAACACCCTGATGACCCGGGCGCTGGCCCAGCCGAGCCTGCTCGATCGCCCGGTGCGCGAGCTGATGGACGCTGCCTTCCCCGTGGTCGATGCCCTGACACCCACCGAACGCCTCGCGCCGATCCTGACCCGGGAAAGCCCCGCCGCGCTGATCCAGAAGGATGGCAAGCTGATCGGGATCGTGAGCCGGTACGACGTGCTGCAGCAGCTCATCGGCACCCGATAGCCCGGAAGAGCCCTTTCTCCACGCCTTGTCCGCAGTCGAGGTGACGAAAGCCGTAGCGCGCCCGGGTAGGGGCACGCTACGATTCGTCGTCTCTCACAGGAGTCCGGCATCCGCGTCACTGTCCTCACCGGAGGAGCCTCCGCCGAGCGCGACGTCGCGCTCGCTTCGGCCAGGCAGGTGGTCCCGGCGCTCCGGTCCGTCGGCCACAGCGTCGTGGTGGTCGACACCGTCACCGGATTCGTCCCCGAATCCAGAGAATCCGATCATCTCCTCGGCCGAGTGGGTGCCACCTGGCCATCCGTCGCCGAGTTGCAGGCGCGGGAGCGGAGCTTCCTGCTCACCGCACTCGGTGCGCTTCCGGAAGTCCGGGAGGCGGAGGCGGTGTTCCTGGTGCTTCACGGCGGGCGGGGGGAGGACGGCACCATTCAGACGATTCTCGATACCATCGGCGTTCCCTACACCGGCAGCGGGCCGATCGGGAGCGCGATGGCGATGGACAAGGACGTGTCCAAGCGGCTCTTCCGGGATGCCGGGGTCCCGACCGCCCGGTGGTGCATGGCCCCGGTGAGCACCGAGGCGGCGGGCAAGGCGCTGGGCTGGCCGATCGTCGTGAAGCCGTCGAAGCAGGGGTCGACCGTCGGGCTGACGGTGGTGAAACAGCCGGGAGATTTCGAGCGCGCGGTCTGGTACGCCCGGGAGTTTGATGACGAGGTGATGGCCGAGGCGTTCATTCCCGGGCGGGAACTGACGGTGGGCATCCTCGACCGCCGGGCCCTGGCCGTGGGCGAGATCATCCCGAAGCACGAGATCTTCGACTACGAGTGCAAGTACACCCCGGGGATGTCAGAGGAGATCTTTCCCGCCGACCTGCCGGCCGCGGTCACGGCCGAATGTCAGCGACTCGGGCTCCTGGCTCATCAGGCGCTCAAGCTTGGGGGATACTCGCGAGTCGATTTTCGCTTGACACCGGAAGCGCATCTCCTCTGTTTAGAGGTGAACACACTCCCGGGAATGACTGCAACCAGCCTCCTTCCCCAGTCGGCGAGGGCGGTCGGCATCGAGTTTGCTGATCTTTGTGACCGGATATGCCGCACCGCCCGGGTAGCCCACGGGCGGGAACAACAGTAAAACCCTCAGGGTTCTAGTAGTTGAGAGACCCATGTCCTTCAGCAGCCCGACGTTCCCGCGTCTGACACCCTCGGTGGCCCGCCTCATCGCGGTCACCGCGGTGGCGCAGCTGCTGCTGGAGACGGTCTTTACCTCCCCAGAAATCCGTTCCGTTCTTGCCATGAACCCGGCGAGTTTCGCCGGGCACCCCTGGGGGGTGCTTTCCTACCTGTTCGTCCATTCGTCCATTCTCCACCTCGCCACGAACATGCTGGGGCTGTACCTGTTCGGGACGGCGGTCGAAAGCCGAATGGGTTCCCGGTCGTTCCTGTTCTACTACATCTACTGTGGCATCGGGGCAGCGCTTTTCTCCCTGCTTCTGAGCCTGCTCATCCCCCAGAGCCCGATCATCGGCGCCTCCGGAGCGGTGCTGGGCGTGGCCGTGGCCTTCGCGATGTTCTGGCCCGATGCCGAGATCATGGTCTTCCCGATCCCGGTCCCGATCCGGGCCCGGACGCTGGTCATCGGCCTCGCCGTGCTGGACCTGGTGTTCGCCCGGTGGGTGCAGGACGGCGTCGCGCACGAGGCGCATCTCGGCGGCATGCTCGCCGGCTGGATGTTCTTCAAGATCCAGTCGCTGTCGCAGCGGCGGCCGGCGCCTTCGCCGCGGCAGCAGACGGAGCGCGTTGTCATGGTGCAGCAGACCGCCGCGACGCGGGACTCGGATCCCCACGCTCCCGCCCCGTCTCGCCCGCTTTCGCCCCGCCCGGGCAGCGACCCCGTGGCCGCCGAGGTGGATCGGGTCCTCGACAAGATCAGCGCGAAGGGGATCGAGAGTCTCACCCAGGAGGAGCGCCGATTCCTCGACGAGGTGAGCAAGCGGAAGCAGCGGGAGATCAACTAGCCGCTCCGCTGCCCCCCTGAATGCCAGGACCCCCCGACGCCATGAGCCTCGGGGGGTCGATGTCTTTGGGGAGCCCGCCGCGTGCCGGGGATGCGGAGATTCTACTCCGCGACGAACGAGCACTTCGGTCGTTCGCCCCGATCGCACTGCTCCCGCACTTTGACCCCCGAAATCTCGTGCACCACCGTTTCGATCACCCGGCAGGCCTCAGGGTGGCGTCCGACCACCTCGCCGATCGGGCATCCCGACGCCACGAGGACGGAGGTCCGGCCACTCCCTTCCAGGCGTACCTTGCCACCGAATCCTTCCAGGGCACGGGCAGCGGCCAGCAGCCGTTCCCGCTTCGAGCCGTTTGCGCGGGGAGCAGCGAGCACCAGGCGCCGCCCCACCTCCCGGAGGAGCGCCGTCCTTTCCGCCGGACTGCTCCGCTCACCGAGCACATCGAGCAGCGCCGTGAGGACGGGAACGTAGGAGCGGGAAAGGAGAAAGTCGGCGTGCGCGGTGAGCCCGTAGACCAGCGCCGGCTTCCTTCCGCTCGGCCGCCGACCCTCCACCCGCACCAGGCCGTCCCGCTCGAGCGCCGCGAGCTGCAGTCGGACGGCGTTGCCGGTCAGCTCCAGCGCCGTGGCGAGCTCCTCCACGGTACGGGGGGCGTCGCGCAGCAGCGCGACCGCGCGCCCCTGGGTGCCTTCGAGGAAGCGGTCGCTCAGCGGGTGATTGGGCATGTCCCAAGGTAGCGCCGGCAACCGCCGGATTCAATAAGTCAAGAAAAAACTTGACTTATTATATTTGTGTTCCTAGGTTGCTCCACGGCCGCCCCGAGCCGGGGCGGCGTCCCCTCTTGCCTGGAGCACACGATGGTTCGCCATTCCCGCGCCACCCTCGCCCTCGTCCTGCTGGCTGCCGCATTTCCGGCGGCTGTGACTGCGCAGGGTCTGACCGACGTCAACATCGTAGCCATCTTCGATGCCGCGAACACCGCCGACATCGAAACCGGCCGCCTCGCCGCGGCCCAGGGCAGTACCAGGGAAGTCCGTGAGCTCGGGCAGTCGTTCGCCGATGCGCACACCAGCGTCCGCCAGCTCGGCCGGGACCTCGCGAAGAAGCTCGGGGTCGTTCCGGCGCTCCCGGCGGGGGATCAGGGTGCCGCGCAGCATGCGGCCGCGATGGCCAGTCTCAGGAGCAAGAAGG
Source organism: Gemmatimonadales bacterium (assembly GCA_044229245.1). Taxonomy (GTDB): domain Bacteria; phylum Gemmatimonadota; class Gemmatimonadetes; order Gemmatimonadales; family GWC2-71-9; genus JADJOM01. Next base: position 23,220 of record JBGATI010000030.1, read on the forward strand.
GCGCAGCGTTCGACCGGGCCTTCCTGGATCACGAGATCGCGTTTCACCAGGCGGTCATCGACGCGGTGACGAACACGCTGCTCCCCGCGACGCAGAATGCCGAGCTGAAGGCGCTGGAAGAGAAGGTCGCACCGGCCTTCGTGGGACACCTGGAGATGGCCAAGAATCTTCGCGCAAAATTGGGGAGCTGAGATCATGACCAGCCGGAAAGCCGCTCTCGTCGTGATGCTGGCCCTGCTCGCGGGATGCAGCAGCGCCACGTCGCCATCCAGCGCCCTGCATCCCGATGTGACGATCAGGCTGAACGCCCAGAGTCTCGGGTCCGGTGCCTTCGCGCCGAATCCGATCACGATCAGCCTGGCGACCAAGCAGACGGTGCGATGGGGGAACGCGGACTATACCGGCGGGTCCTACGGCGGGACCGGTGTGGATCACACCATCACGTCTGACAGCGGCCAGTTCGGCTCGGGCCAGATCGCGCCGAGGTCGAGCTTCAGCTTCACCTTCACCGCGCCGGGCACGTACAACTATCACTGCAGCAATCATCCGACGATGGTCGGCACGGTGATCGTGACCAACTGAACCGCGGCTCACCGGGCGATACAACACTGCGGCGGGCGGGCCACTGGGCCCGCCCGCCGCAGCGCTTTTGTGCCTGGGGTCAGAGGTACCGGGCGACCGCCATGGCGACCACGGCAACGCTGACGCAGCTCGTGGCCACACGGCCAAGCATCGTGAGCCGGCCGCGGAGTTCGCCCAGCCGAGGCAGATAGGACTGGCGCAGGGCATCCGTCGTGGCCCGCGCCATCTCGGCCTGCATCTCCTCCATCCGGATCGCCAGCGGCCGGACAGCCACGAACCCCACCGCAAATCCGGTCAGCGCCGCAATGCCGCCGAACGTGAGGGCGATCCCGATCGGCGCCCGGAACCAGTCGTGCGAGAAGCCGCCTGAGTCGATCCACAGCAGCGAGAGTCCCGACATGATGGCGAGAGTCGACGTCCAGAAGAGCACGGCGTGCTGCTTCCGCTGCTTGAGCTCCGTCATGACCCTGCCACCGGCCGGGCCCGCCGCGCCGATACTCGGCAGCAGCAACAGATTGATGAAAATCACGGCACCCGCCCAGAAGGCACCGGTGACGATATGCACGACGCGCAGGGCGATGACGATAGCATGCATGAGCAGGGCTCCTTCAGTGCCTGATGAGATACTGCCGGGGTGTGGCGCTCTGGCCGCCGAGTCCGGGCAGCGTATCCTGAGCCACGGTCGCGGTGACCGGGCCGGGGGCAGCGGCCGGAGTCGTCGAAGTACAACCCGGCGGCAGGGGGCCGCTCACCCAGATCGCTTCGCCATTGTCCTCCAGCTGCCAGTCGCTGCGCGTCACCGGCGGAGCGCCCCTGGCTATGGTCGGCGTGGAATAGCCGAGGCAGCGACCCGTCACCTCGACGAGACGTCCGACGAGCGAGGGCGTGGTGAGCACCGCGTGCACGGTCGTGCGCAACGGTCCACCGGCCGGGGCCGGCGTCCCGTTGCCGGCCGGATGACATCCCGCAATGATGGCGATGGCAACGAGCATGGGGCGCATCAGCGACCTCCGCGGGGAAAGGGCATGGGCTGACCGAACCGTCTGGTCGCGTCGCGGCTGGCGGCGCGCGCCGCCGTGAGCCGGCGGATGGTCGCGACCTGGGCCGGGGTGATCTCGTGCGGATTCGCGCGGGAGAGCGCGACCCCGCCCTGGTCTGGCTGACGCACTCCGCCGAATGGCGGCGGGCTCGGGAAGCTGGTGAAGGCCACGTATTTCAGGTCGGTGTAGGCGCCGGCTTCCACGCTCGCGAGCGTCGGATTGGGATCGTTGAGCCACGAGGTATCGAGCGAAAGCGTGTCAGGCGGCCCGCCCGCGCCCGTCAGCAGCAGGCTGAAGGTGTCGCTCTGCGCCAGACGATATGCCAGGTCGTAGATCGGCCGATGGTCGTTCGGATCCCGCCACAGGTTCGCGTAGATCTTGTACGTCCCGGCCTGGATGAACCGGTTGGTCAGATACCCCTCGAAATTCACCCCGTCCGCGTACGAGTCGTTGGAGAGGGTGCCGTTCGCGGAGACGCTGCCGAACGCGGGGATGTAGATGTTGCCATCCGGCTCGAGCACCCAGAAGTCGATGTCGGCACCGGCGGCGATGGCAGCCTGGTCCCACACGAGGTAGGCCTCGAAGGCGCTGCCGTTCCCCTGATCGATCATGCTGTTCGGCGTGCCCCCACCAGTCGTATACGCGGTGAGGAAGCTGGTCCACGCCTTGCCTGGGTAGAGCGCCTGATAGGCGGCGAGGCTCTGCGGCCCGCTGGCGTTGAAGTTGTCGCTGCCGACACCGCTCGGCAGCACGAAGTGCAGCCCCGTGGCGCGCGAGACATCCGAGGCCGCCTGCTGCCCGCTGCCCGTCCCGTTCCGGGCGCGGGACGCCAGCCGGAATGAAGGATCCAGCGCCTGCGCCCGCACGCCGGCGATCTTCTGCTGCAGCGCGGTCTGTCCGGCAACGCGCACGTTGAGCGAGTCGAGGAAGCTCACCACATCGGTCAGCTCGGAATAGCTGAACTTCTGGCTCACCGCGGCCGCCTGACTGATCGTGGTGCCAAGGCCGCCGCCCAGCCCGGCCTGAAGGTCCGTGGCGAGCGAGCTCAGCGCGATGTCGAAGTTGGCGAACCCCGCCAGGTCGTACGCCGACTTGGTGGTCGAGGCCTTGTTCCCCTGATACGATGTATTGAACCGGTCGACCAGGGTCGTGGCGAGCGTGTGCGGCGTCATCGTCGGCGCGGCCTGGATCGCGTCGATGACGCTGGTGTACGGATTGCCTTCGCCGGGCACGACCTCCTCGGACAGGACCGCGAAGTCGGTCAGTCCGATGATCGTGCTGAGCGTCTCGTAGCCGGCCATGAGGCACATGTCGAAGTCGAGCACGTCGATCTGACCGGCCCCGCTCAGCCCCGCCTTGAGTTGCGCGAGCGACATCAGGCCGCTGCCGGCACTGGTCTGGTCCTGCAGCAGCCCGGCATAGCCGCCCCCATGATTCCAGAGCACCAGCAGGTAGTGCTTGGCCGGGTGCGTCTGCTCGGCCCACTTGATGAAGCTGTTGAGCGTGGCCGGGTTGGTCATGTCGACGTTCCCGATGTCGGTGACCGGCCCGCGGTCGGGGCCGTTCTTGGCGCTGCCACCGGCCTGCTCGATCGCATACCGGAAGGTGTTGAAGTTCGGGCGGTTGAAGCAGGCCGCGTCGCACTGGTACTGACTCAGGACATCCGGATTGAATTCCGCCTGGACGACCACGTTGACGTTGGGATCGACGCCGGCGTCCTCCATCTCATCGAGATCCAGAATGCCCTGCACGGCGAGACTGTTGTCCGCCGCCATGTAGACCATCACGGTCCATTCGGCAGTACCCCCGCCGCCCCCGCCGCCGCCACCACCACCCCCGCCCGGATCGGTGCTGCTGCCGCAGGCCGCCGCGCTCACGATTGCCATCAGCAGGCCGACTCGCTTCAGTGCCTTCATTGGTCGCTCCCTCAGCTTCGGTCGTAACACGGTTGGGATCCGGGGGTCGCCCGCGGATCGCGAAAGGTCCACATGCGCCGTCCAGCGGTGGCGAGGGAGGGACGCACCCGCCCCGCCAGCACTCTCAGCCGCGCGTCAGTTGAATCCCAGGTCCGCCTCGTCGAGGCCCAGTCCCGACAGGTCCCAGTCCCAGCTCAGCCGGCCGGCGGTGAGCGGGAGCGGGTCGACTGCCGGGCGGGCGCAGAAGTAGCCGCTGACCGTCACGCTGCGGGAGGTCGCCGGATCCTCCGGTCCGCTCCGCGCCTGGAAGGCGAACTGTCCGCCCAGATAGCCGCCGGCGAGCGGATGGAGCCGGACTTCGCCACCCACGGCGAAGAACAGTTCGGCGAGCTCCTCGCCATCGCCGGTGCTGAAGAGCGCGACCCACTCTCCGGCCGCCGGCGGCACGGTCGGCGAATCTCCGATGCCGGCCACGCCGATCGGCAGGGTGGGACCGCGATAGATGAGATCCACGGCCGCCCGACCGGCGCGGTCGCGGAGGTGCAGCACGATCCCCGGTCCCTGGGACCGGTGCGGCCCGGAGAATTCGGCGTCGCCCCGGAATGCCTGCCGGATGGCGCCCGACACGGACGCCTGACAAGTGCCTCGGCTCTCGGGAACGGCATTGACGATCCGCGTGGTGCGCTCCGCCAGCATCCGGGTCGTTCGCACCGCCAGGGCGGTCCAGCTGTCGCTCGGTCTCATGGTTCGGGCTCCGCCCGTGAGAGTGGGATCACCGCCCGCCTCGGTGCGGACGGCCGTGGCGCGGCACCGGTGGCCGGTGCCGCGCCCGTGCAGTCGTCAGTCCGCCGCGATCGTGAACGGCAGGGACATGCCGTGCATGAAGTGCGGCTTGCCATCCTTGGCATCCGGGATGAAGCAGGTGAACACGTAGTCACCGGGTGCCAGAGTCACGTCCACCAGCGCCTCCGAGCCGTGCCATAGCCCGACCGTGCCACCCAGCAGCTCGGCCGGCGGCGGGCCCTGCAGCGACATCTGCCACGCATGGAGATCCGCCGCCGTCTTGCCAGGCAGCAGCTTGAAGATCACGAACTCGTGCGGCTGCACCGCGTCGTTCACCACCCGCACCAGCTGGCGCCCGGCGTGGAACGGCCGCGACGGCACGAAGGCGAAGTCCACCAGCTTCACCGTCGTCTCCGCCTTGGGCATGCTCGCGCCGTTGGCGCTGGAGGTCACGGTGAACGCGGCGGCCATCCCCTTGGCCACGTGCGGGACATTGTCCGAGCCCGGGATGAAGCAGAGCACGGCATAGTTGCCGGGCGTCAGCGACTCGATCACGGTGCTCGAGTCGCCCGGCGCGACCGCACCGGGCCCACCCAGCATCACCACCCAGGACGGTGGCGGCGCATCATGCGGGAAGGCCGCGAGATCGGCGAGGGTCTTTCCCTCCTCCAGGCGCACCAGCTGCGCGTGGTGGAGGTCGCCGCCGTGATTCACCAGCTCGATCCGCGTGGGCCCGGAGGGGACCGTGGCGGGCAGCTCGTAGGCGAAGTCTCGGGCGACGATGCGGAGCGTGGTCGGCTTCGCCGCGGCACGCTTCGGGGCCCAGTTCATGGCCATCAGGGACATCGCGGCGCCGGCGGCGAGGGCCGCCGAGGCCAGATAGCGGGTCGGGGAGAGGGAGGTGCGTGTCATGGTACGGTTCCTTCCGTCGAGTCAGGGGTCTGACAAGTGATCGTCGCGGACACCGCGACATCGTGTTCCGTTGCTCCGGTGACCATCACCACCGTGCCGTGCCTGAGGGGGCGCACGATGACCTTGCCATGTCCGCGCTGCACCGGAGCCGACGCGCGGGTTTCGATCTCGTGAATGGAGCCGGCGAAGAAGTCGCCGAACACCATGCCGAGGTAGAACTGCTCGGGCCGTGCGGGAGCCGGTACCACCAGCTGCAGGCTCCTGAGGCCGGACTTGGGTCCGTTCCAGTCCGAGTACTGAATCGCCCAGCTGCCCGGGCCGACGAGATCGCGACTGCAGGTCGGTCTCGTCGCACCACTCTGATACCGGCCCGGGTTGGGGCCGCCGTGCAGATCCACCGCCACCGCCGCGCCCGGCTCGACCGGCTTCCCGCTGCACGCCACGAGGGCGAGGCTCAGCCAGGCGGCGCGACGGAGCGGGCGCATCAGCGGCTCCGGAGGAACGACGGCGTGCGGGCAGCGAGACCGACGGCCGGCTTCGCCTTGAACTTCCCGTGCACCGTGATGCTGAGCGGCGTCCCGGGATCGGAGACCGCGGCACCGGTCGCGGTGAAGTCGAACGTGCCCTCGTAGGTTCCGTTATCTGCGCGAGTCACCTTGACTGAACCGGTGCTCGCCGCGAACGACGCCGTGAGCTGGCCGTTGTCGGTGTCGTACGCCGCCGCCACCCAGTCCCCGTCGCCCGGCGTCCCGTTCACCGCATCGGCCAGGGGATAGGTGCCGGTGCCCGGCGCCCCGGTGCCGATATGGATGAGCTGGATCACGCCGCCACCGGTCGAGTCGTCCTCGGACATTTCGACCGCGAAGATGTCGCCCGCGTCCGGATCAGTGGCTTCGCCGAACTTGGCGTCACCCTTGATCGAGGTCTGGATGTCGCCGCTCACGCTGGCGGTGAACGCGGGCCCGGAACCACCGCCCGGACCGGTGCTGTCTCCGCCACCGCATGCTGCCAGCGTTGCCACCGTCATCACTGCCGCCCATCGGATCGCCTTCACGGGGGTACCCTCCACCTTGAGTTGGTTTGTTCGGGCCGCTTGCTCGCCCGTCGGACGGGGGATACAATAGGCCCGGCGTTCACCTGCTCATGACCTGCCGGCAACTCCGAAATCACCTCCCGATCACCTGATGCAAGGCGTTGCGGCAAATGATTTTGGAATGGGAGGCCCGGTGGAGATCGGGATGGGAACAGCTGGAACGACCCTGTCCCGGGGGCGATGTACTGGCCTCGATCCTCGCCGCGTATGGCTCGGCGGATCGCTCCTACCACACGCTGCAGCACCTCGGAGAGTGCCTCCAGCTCTTCGAGGAGGCGCAGGAACAGCACCTGGCGGATCACCCCGGTGAAGTGGCGATCGCCCTCTGGTTTCACGACGCGGTCTACGACACGCGTCGATCGGACAACGAGGCGAAGAGCGCGGACTGGGCGGAGCAGGTGGTGCGGGGGGCGGGCGGGACGGCAGAGGTGGTCGAGCGCATTCGGGAACTGATCCTGGCCACGCGGCATGCCGGGGTCCCCGCCTCCGGGGACGCGGCGCTCGTGGTGGACATCGACCTCGCGATCCTCGGCGCGCCGGAGTCCCGCTTCGAGGAATACGAGGCGCAGATCCACCAGGAATACGCCTGGGTGCCCGCGCCCGTCTTTCGCCCGACCAGGGCCCGGATCCTCCAGGGATTCCTGGACCGGGAACGGATCTACTCGACTGTGCCCTTCGCGGCACGGTTTGAAGCACGCGCCAGGATGAATCTGCTCCGGGCGCTCGCGCGACTCGGGGTCTGAACCCTTCGCACCGAATCGCATGCCCCAGCTGTCCCTGCAGACATTCGGTGGACTCGCCATCCTGCGCGACGGCGCACCCGCCGAAGGCGCGGGCGCCCAGCGGCGCCGGCTTGCGCTGCTCGCACTGCTGGCCGCGGCGGGGGACCGCGGCATGGCCCGCGAGAAGCTGCTGCTCATCCTCTGGCCGGAGAGTGATCTCGAGCGCGCCCGGAAGAACCTCGCCCAGGCCGTCTACGCCCTGCGGCGCGACCTCGGGGCCGAGGAGCTGGTCCAGGGCACCAACGACCTCCGGCTCAACCCCGAACTGCTCTCCAGCGACCTCGCCGAATTCCAGCGCGCGATCAGCGAAGGCCGGAAGGAAGACGCCGTCGCCCTCTACAAGGGTCCATTCCTCGACGGCATCTTCTTCGACGAGGCCCCGGAGTTCGAGCGCTGGGCCGAGACCGAGCGAGGCCACTACGCCCGGGAGTACGCCGAGGCACTCGAGGCACTGGCGATCGAGGCGGCGAATCGGGGCGAGCCGCGCGTGGCGGTCGGGTACTGGCGCCGGCTCGCCAACACCGATCCGCTCAATGCCAAGGCCGCGCTCGGCCTGATGAAGGGGCTCGCGGCGGCGGGCGATCGGGCCCAGGCCCTGCAGCATTATCGCGTCTACGAGATGCTGCTCCGCCAGGAGCTCGACCTCGCGCCCGACGCCGATCTTCGCCGCTACGCCGATGAACTTCGCCAGGTGAAGCCGATCGCCCCGGCCGCCCCCGCCACGGTCTCCGCTCCGCCACCGGCCGCCGCGGCATCGCCGGCGACACCGCCACCCATGGCGAGTCGCCCGCCGCTCGACGCGGTCCCGACCGACACGGTTCCTGGCACACCCGCCGTCACCCGCCCCGCCCCGATGGCCGAGCCGTCAGGGCGGAAGATGGTCTCGGGCTTCACCGATGAGTACGCACGCCCGCGCCCGATTTCCGCGCCGCCGGCACCGGTCGTCGCACCAGTGCCGGCATCGATCGCGCCGTCGCCCGTTCCGCTGACTGTGCCGTCGGGAAAACCCTTCCTCAAGCGACGCAGCACGCGCTGGGGGATGGCGATCGGCGCCGTCTTCGGCGCGCTGCTGGCTGTCGGCCTCTTCCGGATGGGTGGTGGCGCACCCGCCGGGGAGACGCGGAAGCCGGTCGTGGCCGTGGGCCTCATTCACGACTACACCAAGGGCAACCAGTCCCTGGCGGGACCGCTCGCCGACATGCTGGCCACCGATCTCGCCCGGGGCCGGGATCTGCAGGTCATCAGCACGGCGCGGATGTACGAACTGATGGCGCAGGGAGGGATCACCGATACCGCCGCCGCGATGGTGCGGGCGGCGCGGGCCGCGGGCGCGACGGAGCTGCTCGACGGCGCGCTCTACCAGCGGCCGGGGGGTCGACTGCAGCTCGACATCCGGCGGAGCAGCCTGGCAAGCGGCAACATGATCCAGTCGTACAGTGCAGAGGCCGGTGACCTCTTCGCGCTGGTGACGGGGATCCGGAAGGAGATGGCTTCGTTCGCCGACACCGCGGTCGGGGCAAGTCTCGCCGATCAGACCACCCGGTCGATTGTCGCCTATCGATTGTACGAGGAAGGACTTCGCGCCCGGTTCCTCGGCGACATCAACAGCGCCCGTCGTCTGCTGACCGAGGCGCTCGCCGAGGACTCCACCTTCGCGATGGCCGCATACTGGCTGGCGCGGTCCGGGGGCGGGTACAACGAGACCTCGACCATCCGGGATTACGAGCGCGCCCTGCGCCTCGCGCCCCGCGCGAGCGACCGGGAGCGGCTCCTCATCACCGCCGGCTGGGCCAGCGCGGTGGACGACCCTTCCCGCATCGCGATCGCGGAGACACTCACGGTCCGGTATCCCACCGAACTCGAGGGTTACCTCTGGCTCGGCATCGGGCGGGTGGGCGCAGGCGATTTTCTCGGGGCACTCGCGCCGTTCCGCCGGGTCATCGAGCTCGACTCGGCGTCGATTCGCGCCGACCGCAATGCTCCGAAGGGCGCCGCGTCGTGCCACGCGTGCGATGCCTACTACGCCCTCATCAGCGCCTACCAGATGCTGGATTCGCTGCCGGCGGCGGAGCGGGTCGCGCGCGAATGGCTGCGTCGCCAGCCCAGGAACTTCTGGGCGGCGGGCCAGGTGAGCTGGGTCCTGATGATGGAGGGCCGGTACCAGGAGGCGCTCGCCGCCGACCAGCAGGTGTCGGTGCTCGCGCCTGAACTGCAGCGGGACGTCTTCAAGGCCATGGTCGCCTTCCGTGCCGGCGACTACGCCGTCATGGACGGGTACTATCACAGCCTCGAAACGGGGCCGTACGCGACCGATGCCTTCGAGTGGCTGAATCGCTCGCTGCGCGCCCAGGGACGCCCGCACGATGCGCTGGTCCCCGCGCGCAAGCTGCGCGAACTCGAGAAGCCGACGCGCCGGGGCTGGCCACCGTACAATGCGCTCTTCGAATCCGCGGTCTGGTTCGACCTCGGCGAATACCGTCGCGCCGCGGCGCTGTGCGACTCCATCTCGCTGAGCCCGCGCGACACCACCCCCTCGCAGGTCGCTCGCCATCGCGTCTGGACCCAGACACTCCGCGCCACGGCGCTCGCCGCTGCCGGTGATACGACCCTGCTCCGCGGGATCGCCGACAGTCTCGAGGCGTGGGGCCGGGGCAGCGCGTACGGTCGCGACCAGCGGCTGCACTACTACGTGCGCGGCCTGATCCTCGAGGCAGAGGGACATCTCGAGGAGGCGATCGAGGCGTACCGGCGCTCGGTCTATTCGCCCACCGCGGGGTACACGCGCATCAACATCGCGCTCGGCCGCGTGCTGCTCCGGCTCGGTCGCCCGAGGGAAGCGGCGTACTGGGCCGAGGCGGGCCTCCGGGGCGGATTCGATGCGGGAGGAACCTACGTCACGCAGACCGAGCTCGCCGAACTCGCCGCGACCGCGTGGGATGCCGCGGGTGTGCGCGACAGCGCGGTGGCGCGGTACGAGCAGGTGCTCCACAACTGGGCGAACGCCGAGCCGATGTTCAGTGCGAGGATCGAGCGCGCGCGTCTGCGCGTCGCCGCGCTGCGCGCCGGACGGTGATTTCCTGTGAGGCCGCTCACACTTGCGGGCGTCTGCATGCGCGTGCGCGGACTGTCAAGTCAGCGCGACACGATTCGGTGATCAACGAGGACTTGCGCGTCGTGACGAACAGCCGATATTCACGCCTGTGCTGATCAATCTCGTCCCCGAGTTTCTCTCCGTTCTCCAGGCGGCCGACAAGGAAGCGGCGTTCGAGCAGTATCTGAACGCGCATCGGGCCGTGCTCTCCGCATACTGGCACAACTACGTGCTGGACCTCGAGAGCCCGCAGGCGCAGGCGGTGATCGCGCACGCGCTCAACGCCGACCGCTCCGATCTGCACGAGCTGATCGAATCGACGGATGTCGAGGGCATCGTGGAGGACGCGATCGCCCAGGCGACCGACCTGCTGCAGGTCGATCGTCCGACCGACGTCTATCTGATGGTGGGCATGGGCGCCGCGAACGCGGGCGAGCTGGTCGTCGGCGGGCGGGGTGTGGCGTTCATCTGCATCGAGCACTTCACCGGCCGCGCCAATCCCGAGACGTACGGCATGGGATTGCCGCCGGAACTGATCCCGCTCTGGGTGGGCCACGAACTCGCGCACACCGTCCGCTACACCTCGCCCACCAGCCAGAGTGAGCTCAAGCGCCTCGTCAGCGATCAGGGCGGCTACTACGATTACTGGGTGACGGGCAGCCGCGCGACGCTGCGGGAGCTGCTGGTGAACGAAGGGCTGGCGGTGCACGCGGCCGAAGCGGTGGCGCCCGGGCTTGATGCCGCCAACTATTTCGGCTATCCCCGGCGCCAGTATCGCCGGCTTCGCGAGCTGGAGTCGTTTCTGCGCCGCGTCGTCGAACCGGAGCTGGAAGGGCGCGGCATCGGACTCCGGCTGCGCTATCTCTCCGGCGGCATGAGTCCATCCGCCCGGCTGGTCAGCGGACGGGTCCTGCCGGAACGCTCCGGCTACTATCTGGGACACCGGATGACCGAGGCGCTGGTCCAGGAACGCGGTATCGCGGCCGCACTCCGCGCCGGCGCCACGGAGTTCCAGGCCGCCGAAGAGATCGCACGCGGCGTGCAGACGGCGTAACCTTCATCCGACCGCTGGTGTTTCCCCGGGGCGGCCCATGCGGCCGCCCCTCTCCGCTCCCCGAGGGTCCGCCGATGTCCACCGATCCCATCACGGTCGTCTTCAAGAAGAAGGGCACCATCGTCATTGAGGGACCCGTCGTGGTGCGCGACGAGGAGGGGAATCAGGTGCCGCTGCGGGTCGGCAAGCAGCCGGGAGTGGTGAAGTTCTGCGGCTGCGGCAAGTCGGAGGAGAAGCCCTTCTGCGACGGCAGCCACAAGAAGGAATAGGGACGGACCTCGCGGTCGCCCTACCCCACCGCTACTGCACCATCCGCCCCACGATCTCCTTCAGCAGCTTCGCCCCCACCCGCGCCGTCAGGTCCCGCAAGTCGTTCACCGGATTGAGCTCGACCAGGTCCGCGGCGACGAGGCGGCCGCGCGGAATCGCCTGCACGATCCGGATGAGTTCGCGGGTGGTGAGACCACCAGGCTCGGGGTGACTCAGTCCCGGCGCGAACGCGGGATCGAGCACGTCGAGATCGAGCGAGAGGTAGGCCGGTCCTTCCAGTCGGCGCGCGGCGGTCACCATCGCCTCGATGCCGGCACGCATGGTGATGACCTCGACGCCGAAGCGCCGCGCCTGCTCGCGCTGGTGCGCATTGATGGTCCGGATGCCGCATTGCACCAGCTGATTGGCCAGCCCTTCCTCCATGATCCGCGCGAAGGGTGACCCGTGCGACCCGCGGTCGTCGTCGAGTGCCTCGTAGAGGTCGGGGTGCGCGTCGAGGTGCAGGATTGTCAGGCGCTGGACCTGACGCCGGACCGCGCGCACGATCGGCCAGGTGATGGAATGGTCACCGCCGAGGAGGAGCGGGGTCGCGCCCGCCCGCAGCAGCGCCTCGACCCGGGCCTCGATCAGCGGGCGGGGGTCGATCACGCCGAAGAGGGCGAGATCTCCGGCGTCCTCGAGCAGGGCCAGCGCATCCTGTTCGTCCTCGTTCGCGCTGTTGCTGCTCTCGGAATGGAGCGCGGCGCGGAGCGCCGCGGGCCCGCCCGCCGCGCCGCGCTGGAACGACGAGCTGCCGTCGTAGGGGATGCCGAGCAGGGTGACGGTCATGCGGCACCTCCCAGACCCACCGTGACGCTGTCCCCCACCCGCAGCGTGCCCGTCCCGTAGTGCACCACGTTCTGCCCGAACATCACCTTGTTCTCCTGGCGCCGGAACGTGGCGAGCGTCCGGAGCGGCTCCTGCCCCCGTTCGAGCGTTTCCTGATCGGTCGTCGTGACGACACAGCGGGCGCACGGCTTGACCACCTGCATCGGGACGCCGCCAATCGTGATGTGCCGCCAGCCGTCCTCCGCAAATGGGTCGCTGCCTGACACGACCAGATTGGGGCGGAAGCGGTTCATGGGCAGCGGCGCCGCGAGACGACGGTTGAGGTCGGCCAGCGAGGCGTCGCCGACGAGCAGGAAGGGAAAGCCGTCCGCAAAGCTGGCCCGGCCGCCATCCGGGGCATAGTGCGCATCAACCGGTCGCACCACGCTCTCCGGCATGTAGGCGAGCATGACCTCATGGCCCAGATAATTGGAGAACCAGTCGTCCGCCTTGTGGTCGGGCGCCACGACCCTGACCGGGTCCGCCCAGACCTGGGTGAGGATCGGCCGGCCACCCATCGGCTCGAGCGCGAGCACCAGTTCGTCCTGCCCGGGCGCGGTGACGCGAAGGTGCGGTGCCGCGATCTCCACCCGGACCCGCGCCAGGGCGGGCAATTCGCGCTGCGTGAGGAAGTGCCCCGTCGGCGTCGCGATCATCCAGCGGCGGTCATACCGGAGTCCGAAGGCGTCCAGCGGCCATGTCGCGACGGCGATCCCGGCGCAGGACTTGATCGGGTAGACGTGCATCGCGGCGAGCGTCGGTGCGGCCATGCTCATTTCCCCACGCAGAAGGTGGCGAACACCCGGTCGAGGACCTCATCCACATCGATCACGCCGACCATCGCGTCGAGCGCCAGCACGGCCTCCTGCACGTGATGCGCGGCCAGCACCGCATCCCCGGATGCCTCGACCAGCGGACGGGCCCCCTCGAGCGCCTCGGCGGCGCGGAGCAGTGCGATCCGGTGCCGTTCCCGGGTGAGCGCGGGCTCCAGGTCGCCGAGCCCGGCGCCCGCGGCGTACAGCCGCTCGACGATCGCCCGCCGGAGCTCGGCCAGTCCCTCTCCTGTCACGACGGAGACCCGCAACGCGGGGCCCACCCCGGCGAGAAGGTCGCTCTTGGTGCGGACAACCAGCGTTGGACCGCCGAGCCCTGCGTCCCCGAGCGGCACATCGTCGGCCAGCGACCCGTCCTCGCAGCGGAGCACCAGGTCGGCCGCCTGCAGATAGCGCTGGCTCATCGCCTGGCCCATCGCCTCGATCCGGTCGTCGGTGGCGCCGAGACCGGCCGTGTCGACCAGGCGGATGGGCCAGCCGAGGAAGTCGGCATGGGCCTCGATCGCATCACGCGTCGTGCCGGCCAGCTCGGTGACCAGCGCCCGCTCGCTGCCTAACAGAGCATTGAAGAGCGAAGACTTCCCCGCGTTCGGTGCGCCGGCCAGCACCACCAGCGCCCCGCGGCGCACCCGCTCGGCGAGCGGTGCCGTGGCAAGCAGGCGGTCGATCTGCCGCGCGACCTCGTGACGGCGTTCCGCGATCCGCTCCCTCGGGATCGGGCCGTCGTCCTCGTCCGGGAAGTCCACCTCGTACGACAGCATCGCGAGCAGATCGATCAGGGCACTGCGGAGCGCCGCGATCCGGCGGGAGAGCCCCCCTTCGAGTTGCAGCAGCGCCGCCTTCGCCTGGACCGGCGCTTCCGCATCGACCAGATCGGCGACCGCCTCCGCCTGCAGGAGATCCAGCTTGCCGTTGAGCACGGCGCGCCTGGTGAATTCCCCCGGGTGCGCCGGCCGGGCACCCGCCGCTTCGAGCGCGGCGAGCAGTCGCGCCGGAACGACATGTCCTCCGTGGCACTGGAACTCCACGGTGTCCTCGCCCGTCTCGCTGCGGGGCCCCGGGAAGACGAGGTAGAGGCCGCGATCGATGAGCGCTCCGTCGCCGTCCAGAAACGACGCCAGCCGAGCCACCCTCGGCGGGTCCGCGCGGAATCCGCGGATGACACGCATGGCGACCTCGAACGCGCCCGTCCCCGACACCCGGAGCACCGCGAGCGCGGATCTCCCCGGCGGGGTGGCGAGCGCGACGATGGGATCGGAGAGCATGGCAGATAAGCTAAGGGCGCGCCGTGGGCGCGCCCAGCCAGCTCATCCCTCGACCAGCAAGGCCGGCGCTAGGATTTCTTCTTGGTCGAGACGATCACCGGCGGCGCGGCGGCCTTGGCCTTGAGCCGCTCCTGCGCCAGGAACCACTGCTGCGGGACGCTCACCAGGTTCTGGATGAAGTAGTACAGGTTGAGCCCGGACGCGAAGTTGATGAACAGCACGGTCATCATGACCGGCAGCATGTACAGCATCATCTTCGACTGCGGGTTCGGCGGCATGCCCATCATGCCGACCTTGTTCACTCCGAACATCGACGCCCCCATCAGCACCGGCAGGATGAAGAGCGGATCCTTGAGCGACAGGTCCGGCAGCCAGAGGAACGACTGGCCCCGCAGTTCGATGGTGTTCGCGAGGACGAAGAACAGCGCCAGCAGGATCGGCCATGGGAGCAGCAGTGGCCAGCAGCCGCTGAAGGGGTTCACCCCTTCGCGCTTGTAGAGCTGCATCACTTCCTTCTGCAGCTGGCCCGGATCGTCCTTGTAGCGCTCCTGGATCTTCTGCATCTCCGGCTGCAGCGCCTGCATCCGGATGCTCGCGCGCATGCCCTTCTGGTTGAGCGGCCACAGCACCAGCCGGATCATGATGCCGAAGAGGATCAGCACCACCCCGTAGGCGATGCCGAGGTGCTCGTGCATCCACACGAGCAGCGCCCGTGCGCCCACCGCGATCGGACGGATCAGGGTGCGGAAGCCGGGCCATCCGTACGGATTGATGTCATAGAAATCGTGGCCGACCGCGTGCAGGCGCGGATACTCCATCGGGCCGACGTACAGCCGGTATCCGAACGTGCCCGCCGCCGGCACCGGCACCCCGAAGGTGGTGCTGGCGTGGATCACATGCTCCTGTCCCGGCAGCGCGTGGGTGGTGACACCACTGATCTGCGCCGCGCCCGAGTCGATCGCCAGCAGCGCCGCCACGAAATACTTCGACTTCACCGCCGCCCACTCGAACGGGCCCTCGTAGGTGGCGCGCTCGTCGGCCTTCAGCTTCGAGAAGGGATGCGACTTCGACTGGTCGGTCTTCGTGACGAGGCCGAAGGTGTAGACGTTGCCGGCCGAGTCCGCTTCGGTCTGGCTGAACCCGCTTCCCATCCCGATCAGCAGATGCCCGCCCACCGGACCAAGCCCGGTGAGCCGGCCCGTCACGCCGATCTGGTAGTCGTCGGGCCGGAAGTGATAGGTCAGGTCGACCGTGACCGTGCCGCGCGTCGCCGTCAGGGTGAGCGAGTCGCTGCTCTTCACCTCGAGCGACTTGGCCGAAGGAGTGAAATCCCAGTCCGCGAGCCGCAGCGTGTCCTGGCCGACGCTGACGGCGAGCTGATGGATCGGCGCGCCGTCAGGCAGCATCCGTACCGTCTCGCCGCGGTGGCCGGGAGCAAGATTCTTGTAGCGTTCGAGCGAGGCCTGGATGATCGCGCCCCCCCGGGT
This sequence comes from Gemmatimonadales bacterium, assembly GCA_044229245.1. Classification (GTDB taxonomy): domain Bacteria; phylum Gemmatimonadota; class Gemmatimonadetes; order Gemmatimonadales; family GWC2-71-9; genus JADJOM01. The sequence goes on from JBGATI010000030.1 coordinate 39,195, forward strand.
GGCGATCGCGTAGTGGTACAGCGCCGAGCTGACCACGACGGTGTCGGCGGGCTGGGCCGCGGACACCGCGGCCACCGGGAGCCCCGGCCGTTCGACCGAGGCCTGGAGGCTCTCGGACGCGGCGACACTCGGACGGGCGCCGCTGTCGGCGACGGTCGCGGGGACCGGACGCTTGGCCGGCTGCTTGAAGAAGAACGTGGGCGCGATGGCGATTACCATCATCAGCGCTATCGCCCAGAGGACGCGACGATCCATGGGATCTAGAGACCGAGGTCAGGGAACAGGATCATAGCCGCCCGGATGCCAGGGATGGCATCGCACCAGACGGCGGACGCCGAGCCAGGCGCCCTTGAGGGCACCATAGCGCCGGACGGCATCCAATGTGTATTGGGAGCAGCTGGGCGAGAACCGGCAACTGGCCGGCAGCCCCGGAGAAATGAGGAGCTGATACAGGCGGATCAGTGCAATCAGGATCAGGGTCAGCGGCGCGAGCAGCCAGCCGAGCAGGGTCGTCGGCCGCTCCGCGCCACCGATCACAGCGCCGCTACCCACGTGAGCAACTCCGTGTGCAGCTCCTCGAAAGAGGCCGAGTAGGCCTCTTTCCGCGCCCGGATGATGAGATCTCGATCACCTTGCCGACCCTGGATCTCCCGGCGCCAGATCTCCGTGAGGCGGCGCCGCAAACGATTGCGGGCCACCGCGGAGGACTGGAACCTGGGTACGATCAGTCCCATCCGTGGGTGGCCCGCCGTATTGTTCAGCCAGACAAACTCCAGCAACCGCGACCGCCGACGCCGACCTGCCGTGAGGCACCGCATCCGCTCGGCCTGCGCCGCGAGGCGCCGGGAGCGGGGACGCTGCTCGCCAGTCGTCAGCGGGTCCCGTGCTTGGAGCCGATCGACACGACCAGCTGCTTGCGGCCCTTCTTGCGGCGACGCGACAGCGTGGCCCGCCCCCAGCGGTTCTCCATCCGGGCCCGGAAACCGTGCTTGGCGATGCGGCGCTTGTTGCGCGGACGATATGACGGATTCATCTAAATATCCCCTCAAATGAGCCCGCAAACCTAGCCAACCGACCCCATTCAGGTCAAGGTTGACTTTTCCACATCGGGCCCGTACAATCGGCTGCCCTTGCGAACGCCCCACCCGCCCCGAAGCAGCATGCCGCAGTCCGCCAAAGATCTCTGGAAGCTGATCCTCGATGAAGCTGGTCGACAGCTTTCGGACAAGGTGGTTCGTGCCTGGCTCGAACCGACCGAAGCCGTCGCCCTCGAGGCGGACCGGCTGGTCGTTGCCGCGCCCGACGAATTCGCCGCCAAGTGGAACGAGGCGAACCATGGCGCCCTGCTCTCCAAGCTCGCGGAGACGGTGGCCGGCAAGCCGATCGTGGTGACCTTCCGCGTCCAGGAAGACCGCCAGCGGCGGCCGCAGATGGACTTCTTCGTCAGCGCCCCGGCGGCCGGCCAGGGGGGCCAGCCCTCCAATCCCAGCAACCAGCCGCTCAACGAACGCTACACCTTCGAGACGTTCGTCATCGGCAAGTCGAACCAGCTCGCGGCCGCCGCGGCGCACGCCGCCGTGGAAGCACCCGGCAAGACCTACAACCCGCTCTTCATCTACGGCGCCACCGGCCTCGGCAAGACCCACCTGATGCAGGCCATCGCCCACGCGATGCTCCGCCGGGCCCCGGGCACCCGGGTGCTCTATGTCAGCGCCGAGCAGTTCATCAACGAGGTGATCGAGGGGATCTCCCGGCGCACCATGCCGGAGCTCCGCAAGCGGTATCGTCACGACATCGACCTCTTCCTGGTGGACGACGTCCACTTCCTGGAGGGCAAGGAAGCCACCCAGGAGGAGTTCTTCCACACGTTCAATGCGCTCTACGAGGCCGGCAAGCAGATCGTGCTGACCTCCGACCGGCCGCCCAAGGACATCCCCGGGCTGGAGGCGCGGCTGGTGAGCCGCTTCGAGTGGGGCATGGTCGCCGACATCGGGCAGCCGGACCTCGAGCACCGGATCGCGATCCTGCGGAAGAAGCAGGAACTCGATCACCTCGAGATGACCATCCCGGACGACGTACTCCGCTTTATCGCGGAGCATGTGCGGTCCAACGTGCGGGAGCTCGAGGGGTCGATCATCAAGCTCCTACTGTACGCCTCGCTCAAGCACCGCGAAGTTTCCATCGACCTCGCGCGTGAGGCGCTGGCCGACAAGATCCGTCCGGGGGAGGATGGGCCGATGACGCCCAAGACCCTTCCCACCATCGACCGGATCCAGGATGTCGTGGCGCGGCGCTGGGGCGTGACGGCGGAGCAGCTCCGCTCCAAGGCGCGGATCAAGACCCTGGTGGTGCCGCGGCAGATCGCGATGTACCTCGCCCGGGACCTGCTGCAGATGCAGCTCATCGAGATCGGCCAGGCCTTTGGCGGGCGGGATCACTCGACCGTGATCCATAGTGTGGATAAGGTTCAGCGGCAGATGTCACGCGATCGCACCTTCAAGGATCGCATCGAAAGCGCACGTGCCGAGCTCGTTGCACAGTGATGATCCACGCGGGATGTGGGAGATGTGGGTAAGGCGGAGAACCGGGGCAGTCACCCCCAGCCACTCCCCGCCCTCCACAGCGAGTCCACAGCGTCGAACCGTGGAAGCCGATGTCCCCGCAGTCGGTTGAGGGTTCTGTCCACATATCCAGAACCCCTACTGCTACTGCTAGATCTAGTTAACTGAGAACTAGTAGTCTTTTCTTGCACGCCGAGGGACGGGATGAAGTTCACGATCACGCGGGAGCAGTTCCAGGAAGGGCTGCAGGCGGTCAGCGCCTCGATTCCCACCAAGACGACACTCCCGGTTCTCTCGAATGTGCTGCTCGAGGCGACCGGGGATGGTCTCAGGCTCTCGGGAACCGATCTGGACATCGCGGTCAGCACGACAGTGCCGGCCTCGGTGGACCAGGAGGGAGCGATCACCCTGCCGGCCAAGAAGCTCTCGGACATCGTCCGCGAGCTGCCCAGTGCTGCCATCCGGCTCACGAGTTCGGGCGAGCAGCGGGCCACGATTGAGTGCGGCCGCTCGAAATTCCGGCTGCTCGGCTTGCCGCGGGAAGAGTTCCCCGCCTTCCCGTCCGTGAAATTCGATACGGCCTGGCGCTCGCGTGCAGGCGACGTGCAGAAGCTGGTGTCACACGTCGCCTTTGCCGCCAGCACCGAGGAGAGCCGACCGATTCTCAACGGCGTGCTCTGGGAGCTCAGGCCCGAGCGGATGCGGATGGTCGCGACCAACGGGCACCGTCTTGCCCGCATGGACGTGCCGGTGACCGCCGGGATCGGGAAGGGACAGGCGGACCTGATCATCCCGCCCAAGGCCCTCGACCAGATTCGCCGGCTCTTCTCCGACTCCGACGAACTCGAGATCGCCAAGAGCGACAACCATCTCGGCTTCCGTTCCGCGACGACCCAGGTCTTCACCCGGCTGATCGAGGGACCGTATCCGAACTACGAGCAGGTCATCCCGCGGGAGAACGACAAGACGATGACCGCCGACAAGGCGGCCCTCACCGCGGCACTCCGCCGCATGAGCATCGTCGCGAGCGACCAGACCCACCGCATCCGCATGGGGCTGGCGAGCGGGTCGTGCAAGCTCTCGGTGCAGACCCCGGATCTGGGTGAGGCGCAGGAAGAGATGTCGGTGGGCTACGACGGCGAGACGATGGAAATCGGCTTCAACGCCGCCTATCTGCTCGAGATCATGAAGTACATGCCGACCGACGAAGTCCGCATGACCTTCAAGGGTCCGGAGCGGGCCGCGACGTGCGAGCCGGTGGGGTGGAACGATCCCGCTGCCTATCTGACGCTGGTGATGCCCCTCCGCCTGGTCGACTGATGCCCCCGCGGCGGACGTCGGGGCGCACGGTCCATGTCATCGGCGTCCCGATGGACCTGGGATCCGGTCGGCGTGGCGTGGACATGGGGCCCTCGGCGATCCGGATCGCGGGACTCAACGACTGCCTCCGCGAGCTCGGTCACACCGTCATCGATCAGGGCGATCTCGAAATCCGCAACATGGAGCAGCTGCGGGTCGGGGAGGTCCGGGCACGCTTCCTGGCGGAGATCACCCACGCCAACCGCGAGCTGGCCCAGAAGGTCGAGAAGGTCATGGCCCGGGGCCACTTCCCGCTGGTGTTAGGCGGCGATCATTCGATCGCCGTGGGCACCGTGTCCGGCGTGGCGAGCTGGGCGCGCCGCAAGGGCAAGCGGCTGGGTCTCCTCTGGGTCGACGCCCACAGCGACATCAACACCCCGAAGACCTCTCCCTCCGGCAATGTCCACGGCATGCCGCTCGCCGCGCTGCTCGGCCTCGGACCGAAGGCGCTGGGTGCCATCGGCGGGCGCTTCCGGAAGGTCGAGCCCGGCAACGTGGCGATGGTGGGCATCCGCAGCGTGGACGAGGGCGAACGCGAGCATCTGCGCCGTCTCGGTGTCCACGTGTATACCATGGCGGACATCGACCGCCACGGGATTCACATCGTGATGGAGAAGGCGATCGAGAACGTCACCCACGACACCGATCTGGTGCACGTGAGTTTCGATCTCGATGCTGTCGACCCCAGCCTGGCGCCCGGGGTCGGGACGCCGGTGAAGGGCGGCCTCGACTGGCGGGAGGCACAGCTCGTCATGGAATCGCTGCATGCGGCCGGCGTGATGACCTCGCTCGAGATCGTCGAAGTCAACCCGATCCTCGACGACCGCAACCGGTCCGCGGAGTTCGCGGTGGAACTGGTCCAGTCCGCCTTCGGCAAGAAGATCCTGTAGTGCCGCGGCGGTCCGCACCGCCGCTCCGTTCCCCCCCTACACCAGCCAGGCAGCGATGGACCTCAAGAACAGCCCTCCACCCCTCGTGCGCCGACTCGTCGGCCTCGGGATTGCGGCCGGCGGCGTCTTCATGACCCGCCTCGCCTGGATCCAGGCCACGCGCGACGGCACCTTCTCGAACCTCGGCGCCATGGGGGGACCGGCGTTCGCCGCGATCGGAATCGGCCTGATCCTCTTCAAGGGCTATCGCCAGGAACGACTGGAGCGCGGGGAGGACATCTCGCAACTCGAGGGGCTCGCGCTGCTCACTCCGCGATGGAAGGCCGTGCTCGCCGTGGCGCTGCTGGCGGGCCTCGGCAACTTCGGCCGCCTCAGCGGGTGGTGGTGATGCGGATCGTGACCCACAGCCGGCCGGTCTCGCGCGGGCCGTGGCTGGTGGGCGCGATCGCCTTCATGGCTGTCGGACTCGGTGCGATCGCGCAGCATCTCCCCGTCGCGGGATGGCCGGCGCTGCTGCTCGGAGGGGTGCTGCTCTACTTCGCGACGCGGCCGCAGGCCGGATCAGACGAGCGGATCGTTCTGGATGACACCGGGGTCACCGATGTGACCTTCTCCCTTGGTCCCATCCCCTGGGACCAGATCATCCGCGCGGAGCTGAAGCCCCTCGTGCGGATGCAGGTCATCTCGCTCGAAGTGACCGAGCCGGAGCGCTGGATCAAACAGCAGCCCGCGCACCTGGCCCGGTTCAGCGTGATGGCCCGGGAGCTGGGCGTCTCGCCAGTGATGCTCGCCGTGACGGGGATTGACATGGATCCTGCCGAGCTCGTGAAGCTCATCAACGACCGCGCGCGTGGAGTCGCCCGCTAGGGCACGCTCACGGCCGCCCGGCCACGAACCTCGCGATCCGCTCCGCCACCCCCACATCACGCATGATCGCGTGGTGCCCGAGTCCCTCCGTCTCCACGAATTCCGATCCTGGCCATGATGTGGCGATGGCCCGCCCTTCCTTGAGCGGGATATCCTCGTCGTCGCGGTCGTGAATCACCAGCGCCGGCGTGTGCAGAGTCCGCGCGAGGTCGGCGATGTGGAGGTCCTGGAATCGCAGTCCCAGACGCTTCTCCAGGTTCGCCACCATCCGGTCCTGGGCGCGTTTCGGGAGGGCGATGAGCTTGGCGAACCGGTCGATGAACTCCGGCGGCGCTCCGAACGGGGCGATCAGCGCCGCGCGTTCCAGCCGGAGCCCCCGGTGCAGCGCGACGGCGATTGCGGCACCGCCCAGCGAATGCCCCACAGCGGCGTGCAGTGGGCCCAGGAGCGACGCAACCTCGAGCAGGGCCGCGGAGTACTCGGGCAGGCTCGTTCGCTTGCCTGGAGACCTCCCATGGGCCGGCCCGTCGTACGCCACGACCCGGAACCCCTCGGCCACCAGGAGCGGCGCGAGCACCCGGAAGCGCGCCGCTCGGCTCCCCCAGCCATGCACCAGGAGCACGGTTGGACCTCTCCCCCACTCCCAGGCAACCAGCGTCCCAGTCGAAATCGGCAGCTCGAACTGCGTTCCGGTCGCCAGGAATTCCTGCTCGCGCGGCCGGATGCGTGCTCTCGGCGGGCGGCAGAACACCTCCTCCGCCCAGACGGCCGCCTGTGCCGGCGCCACGCGACCCACGGTCCTGAACGCCGTCCGGATGCCGAGGAGGGTGAGTCGCTGCTTCATGGCGCGCTCTCGCCCGGGATGGGTGAGGGGACGGTATCGGCGGCTGGCTCGGGGGTAGGCGGCACCGAGTCGATGGTGGCGCTACTGTCGGTCGGGCCAACGGAGTCCGGAGTCACCGGGGCATTCACCGTATCCGGGTTCTCCTGCGGTTCGTCGACCTTCGGGACCTCCACCTGCTCGCCCCGCATCCGACGCAGGATGAGGTTCTGGCGCCAGCGCATTCGCCCGGGCCGGTAGCCCGGATTGGAGGTCCGCGGGAAGGGGAGCGTGCCGGCGAGCGCGGCGGCCTGGTCGCGGGTCAGACTGCGCGCGGGGCGCTTGAAGTAGAACCGGCTGGCCGCCTCGAACCCCCAGATGCCGTCCCCCAGCTCCACCACGTTCAGGTACAGCTCCATGATGCGCCGCTTGCCGAGCGCGTGCTCGAGGCGCCAGGTGGTCACCGCCTCCTTCACCTTGCGGAGCGGATTGCGGGAGGCGGAGAGGTAGAGGTTCTTGGCGAGCTGCTGGGTGATGGTGCTCGCGCCGCGGAGCTTGTCGCGCCGGCTCCACGCGTTGGGCAGCACGGCGAAGAGGGCCGCCCGGTCGCGCGGGTCGTCCCAGGTGAAGTCCGGCCGGCGATACCCCAGCGCCTGCGCCATCGCGAGGTAATCGATGCCGTGATGGGTGAGGAACTTCTGGTCCTCTCCGGTCATCACCGCCTCGGCGGCCGCGGGCGCGATCGAATCGATCGGCACGGGTCGGTAGAGGCGCGCGGAGTGATTGGCGGGGCAGGTGTCGGGACGCGCGGCCATGAACGCCGTCTGTCGGGGCCAGTGCGACCGGTACCAGGACGGCGGCGGCCACACGGCAAAGAGCCAGAAGACGAACAGCCCTGCCGCGAGGCCGAGGAGGAGCAGCGCTCGCCGCATGAACGGCGCTAGCGGAGGAGAGTCATCCGGAGTGCGGACGCTTCGTGGGCGGGTACGCTCTGGCCGATGGCAGGCAGCTGCACCACCAGATCGGTGCTTCGGCTGCCGGTGACCTCGACCACTCGGCCATCAGCGGCCAGCCGGTAGACGAGGGTGTCCACACCGGAGGCCTGCACCGTCATCGTCTGGTTGAACTGGGTGCCCTCGCCACTCGCCCGCCGCTCCCGGACCGCCGTGATCTCGAGCAGGTTCGCGGAGGTCAGTGTGGTGGAGGCCACGCTGGAGGTCAGGGCGGTTTCGTTCGCCTCGAAGGCGCTGACCCGGGTCGGCCGGGTGGTGGAGTCGGTCCACGCTTCACCGGGATGGGCGCCACTGGCCGGGATGGCCGGGAAGAGCAGGTGGACCTGGTCGCGGATCTGGTCCCCGACGAGCGATCCCCGGCCCGTGCTGACGTTTGTCAGGCGGCCGTTGGGAAGCCGGAACGCGGTCCAGCGCAGGCCGCGGGCGCTGTCCAGCGAGGCGGCGAAGTTGACGAGCCCGCTGTCGGCGGTCAGCGAATCCACCTGGGCCGTGATGCGGGTGCCGGTATCGGCCGCGATCCAGCTGATGGTGACGTACGCGGTGCGGCCGAGCAGCTGCATCTGCGCTTCACCGGTCGGCATCGTGGCGACGATGGAATCACGCCGGGCGAGCGCGTAGCGGAGGAAGCCGCCGCCCGACGTCGGGTAGCGGACGACGGTGGCTCGGGGCGGTTCGACCCGTCCCGGATCCATGGCCGACCCGGACCGCGGAGCGGGGGCGGGCCCGCTGGGCCGGGCGGACGGCGAGCCCGACGCGCAGGCCGCGCCGAGCAGGAGAATCGCCGCCCGCCAGGAAGAGGTCACGAGGGTTACTTGAGCAGCGTGACGGTGCCTTCGGTGGTGATTTCCACCGGCAGCGGTTCCGGCGAGACGGCCGCCGTGATCGAGAGCGACTGCTTGCTGCTGTAGGTCGACCCCAGCGAGTAGCCGTCGCTGCCCACCAGCCAGGTGGTGTTCCCGCTGCCGGTGCCGTCGAAGGTCATCGAGCCCTGCGGGCTCTCCTGCGAACCGGAGATCGCGCTGCTCGATGCGCCGGCCAGCTTGAGCACCTTGGCGCCGTTGTAGGTGTCGCTGGAGGTGAGGAAGTTGGTCACGGTGCGGACCAGGATCCCGCTGTTGCCGGTATCGGTGTCGGTCGTGTCGGTCCAGCTGCTGCCCTCCTTGGCGCCGGCCTTCATCGGCGGGAAGATCTCCTGGAGGATGCCGGCCACCGTCGCGGCGACCGGGTTCTCGCCGTCGAGCTTCAGATTCTTCACGCGGCCGTTGGACGGACGGAAGCCATGCCAGGTGGCGCCGGCGGCGCTCTTGGCGGCATCGGCGGGAATCGGCGCACCCGGAGCGACCTGCAGCGAATCCAGGACGATCGTGACGGCCTGACCACCGGCGCTATCGCTGGTGGTGACCGTGACGAAGCCGGTCGAGGCGATCTCCACCCGCTGCTCCGACTGCCCGATCGCGGTCAGGTTCACGACCTGCAGCGTCTTCACATCGATCTTGTAGTGCCGGACGCCGGGGGCGGACGACGGGGACCAGGCGGTCAGGGTGCCGAGGCCGATCGCCGCGACGATCCAGGGACGAGCTGTCATGACTTCCTCTGCAAGGGGGAGAAATAGGGGCGGGTTCAGGCGCCGGCGGTGTTCAGGTCCGCCTTGGTCTTGCCGAACACGGCGACGAGCTCCACTTCATCGCTCGTCACCTTGAGCAGTTTCCAGCCGCGCTTGCGCATGTCCTGCCGCCACGTGATCAGCCGGTCCCAGTCCTTCGCGCTCGTGCGGAACACGCGCAGGTCGGCGACCTGTTCCCAGGACTCCGGGTACGGCTTGCTGTGGTCGTGCGGGGCCGGTGGTCGCGACATACTGCTCTTCCTGCGTCAAACGAGACATGTCCGCGTTCCCGAGTCCGGGAGGCGGGGAGGGGCCGGGGAGGCAGGGGCGGAGTCGCAACTCCGTCGCTGCCGCACCGGCCCCAGGCTGGACCGTAAGCCGAGTTCTGTTTGGCTGCACTGCCACGGCACGCCGTGGCAATGCAGCCAGATGGTCATCTGTCTAGGACGGCCGTCGCCGGACGCCTCGAGCAGCCTACCCGCGGCTTTCCGCGCTTGCGCTTGGAATGGGCGGTGCGGGTCGCACCTCGCCGCTTATTTGGCCTTGCTCCGACTGGGGGTTACAGTGCCACCGCTGTTGCCAGCGGTGCGGTGGGCTCTTACCCCGCCGTTTCACCCTTACCCGCCTTGCGGCGGGCGGTCTGTTTTCTGTTGCCCTGTCCGTCGCCTCTCGGCGCCCAGGCGTTACCTGGCAGTCTACCCTGTGGAGCTCGGACTTTCCTCGAACCGGTTGCCCGGCTCGCGACCATCGCGTCCAGCCTGTGGGGGTAAGATAGCGCCGGGAGGGAGCCGGGGGAGGGGTAGGGGGAGGGGGCTACCCGGCGCCCAGTCGGGCGAGCCGGGTTCGGACCCGGTCGACGAGGGGGTCGAGGAGGGGGTCGGCGTCGTCCCACTGGGCCAGGGCCTGGCGGTATTCGGCCCGCGCGAGGTCCGGCTTCCCCTGGTGTTCGTAGATCTCGCCCCGGAGCAGCCGGGCCTGGCCGGCCAGCAGCCAGCGGATGTCGACGCCGCTCGAGAAGAGCTGGTCGGTCTGGAA
>JBGATI010000004.1:0-216671 GCA_044229245.1 Gemmatimonadales bacterium
CCTGTTCAATCACTGGTCCACTCACGTGTACGCAGCCAAATCCGTTGTTCGCGACGGTTCCGGCCAATGACTCGGTTCAGGCCACGGTCACGTATAGCACGACCGGATTGACGGGATCGGGCGCGGTGACGCTGACGGCTACCACGGATGGGCTAACGCCGCCCGCGTCTTCCGGAAGCCGCAGCGTAACAGTCGCCCCGAACGGCGCGGGGATTGTGACCCTCCTCAACCCAAACGTGGACAACATCGATCGCGGCGCCTGTCTTACCGTGGGGGCGGGAGAATCCGCAGGCCTATCCTGCGGGGACCTGTTTGTGGTGCAGGGGATGCCCGCCTACCGCACGCTCGGCCGTGATCGATCACTCAGCCTCTACTACAACTCCGCGACCGCGACCGGACTGACGCTGATTCCGGTCAGAATCATGGAGCCGACCTCGATCGCCTCCCCGGTGTCTATCCGCATGGTGCTCTCCGTCAACGGCACCCTTGGCGATAGCACGACGTACACGCCGCCAGCCACGACAACCTGCAACTTCGTTGGGTGTGCGGATTCCCTACAGGTGGTGATTGGGAAGAATCTGAACTGGGCGAGTTTGCCGACGGGGTACTATCCGCTCACGCTCACAATGCGAAACATCTACTCCAACGCCGTGTTGTCCTCGAGTGCATCGGGCAATGTGCTGGTCGTCAATCGGTCTAGCAGCGAGTATGGGAAGGGGTGGTCGCTCCTCGGGGTCGAGCAGGTGCTTCAGGATCCGACCGATTCCACTCGGCGAATCTGGCTCGCGGGCGACGGGTCGGTGAGACTCTATCACCGGGGTGCTGGTGTTGGGAGTGCGCAACTCAGTCAGAGCGGGCTCACTAGCTTTTCAGGTGCGACCAGCGTCGATGGCAACGTGGGTACGGCTGCTTGGACAACTAGTAGCACAACACTGACCACCGCGTTCGTGCAGGCCGACCTCGGCGCGACATTCCCGCAGGCCGTGACTGGCGCGAGACTTTATGCACTGACGGGATCGAACGCGACCTACGATGTCCAGTTCAGTGGTAATGGGACGGCATGGACAACGGCCTTTGCTGGCTTCAAGCCACAGGCCGGCTGGAACAGCGTCGCGTGGAGCACTGTGGGGGCTTTTCGCTATTGGCGCCTTAAGGTGGCAGCGAACAATGCTGCAAGTTCAACGATAGAAGAACTGTCGTTCGGCAATGCGAACAACTTCTATGGAGCGCCTGGCGACGCCCCGGACAGCCTGGTGCGATTCGACAGCCTTGCTACGAAGTGGTACCGTCGGCCCCTGAAGCACGGCGCGGCCGTCACGTTCGACAACACCGGGCGTCACCGACTTACCACCAATCGGGTTGGGGCTCGTACGACATTTTCATGGACCACGGTTGCAGGCCAAATGCGCCTGGCCGCGATCACTGTGCCGCCGAATGACGCCGTGAACCGCAACTACACCTTCACCTGGAATGCGACTACAGCTGTCCTCGACAGCATCGCCGATCCCGGGGGGCGCGGGCTGCGGGCAAGTGTGACGGGCGGAAAGCTGTTGAAACTCCGTTCGCCGGGAGCCGCCGACAGTGTGCGCTTCGCCTACGACGGGCGCAATGTGATGAATGCCCGAATCGCCGTCCGCCAGAAGAACACGACCAAAGGCGACTCCGCAGTAACGACGTATGCGTACTCCAATGGGGCAAGGGTCACTCAAGTGTCGGCGCAGGCCGATTCTGCCGGCCTCCAGACCGCTACAACGGTGATCACCCCATGGGATGAGCGGGGCCTCACGGTACCGGTTGTGACCGATACTGCTGGCCTCACCACGCGTGTCGATGGTCCGCTGTCTGGTAACGGAGACGCCGTGGACATCTGGCTCGATCGATTCGGGCAGGTGAAACGTATGAAGCAACTTGGGCTTGGGCAGATCACCCGAGTCTGGCACGACAGCACGAGCATGCCAGAACTTGTGACCCGCATGGCCCTCCCTCATCCGAACATTCTCGGCGACAGCGGTCGTGTGGTCCGGATGAGCTGGAATGCCAGGGGGAATCTCGTCGAACAGCGAGAGATCACCTCGCACGTGAAGCGTTCCACCTCGGATCAAGCGTCCATCGGATTCCCCGATCGCGTAACGAAATACACGTATCCATCGAGCAACCCAGATTCGCCGGACACCATCAAGACGCCGGATGGCCGGATCGTACGCTATCGCTACAACTCCATGGGTCTCGTCGACAGTGTCATCGATCAGCGCGGGCTTGCCACGAAGTTCCTCTACGACTCTGCGGTCGGAGATCCGCTGAGAGGAGCCGTGTTGACGGTCAAGGACGGAACGATCACCGGCACGAGCGTCACGAGGAGCTTCACGTATAACTCCAACGGGAACATGCAGACGGCCAAGTCGGCGATCGGCGCGACGACCTCCTACGAAAGCGACAACCTTGGGAGGATCATTGCGGTCTATGATCCTTATGGCTGGAAGACCGGGTATTCGTATGATGTGCTGAATCGCATGCTCCAGACAGGCGTGTACAAGCAGAAGTTCAGCCACCCGACCGAACCGAATCCGTTGCCAGCAGGATACATCGGCACCGATGACGCGCCCTTGGACTCAAGCTGGCCAGTGATGGTGACCACGAATATCGCCCCCTCGGCGATCGGTCAGCCGGATTCCGTCGTGGATCCGCGAGGCGTCAAGCGCTCGTACCGCTATGACGCGCGCGGGGCGATGCAGCAGGAGATCGATGATTCGGGAAGGGTGAAGCGCGCCTACTATGGCGCGGCCGGGACGCTCGATTCCCTCAAGATGCGGAATGGGCTCGTGACGCGCTTCTACTACGACGCCCAGGGACGCCGCACGATGATGGTGTACCCGGATCGAGTATTCGCACCCTCCGTATCGGGTGCGAGTCCCGATACGATCAAGGGCGACACCATCAGCTACACCTACGACTACCTCGGGCAAGTTACGCGGACGAAGAATAAGTGGGGGGAGGTCCGCCGTAGCTATCTCGCAGATGGTGCGCTGGAGACCAAGACATCAGCACTGACCAGTGTGAACAACTTTGGAACTCCGGTGCACGCGCTCACCGACTCGATCCGCTATGTGTACGACACTGCGGGGGCGCGGGTAACGATGTACATGGCTGGCGAACCAGGGTATGCCGGGGCCTGGACTGATTCAGTGCTGTATCGCTACAACCCCCAGGGCGACCTCGACACGCTCCGGGTGTGCTTCGGAAAGGCGCTGAACTGGGGGACGATGACGATGCCCCCGTGCCGCCCGTTCCGATTCACATGGGACAGCCTCGGGCGGCGTCAGACGGTGACCTATCCAAACAGCGAGGTGATCACCTACGTGTATGACAAGCAGGATGTCCTGGTGAGTGTGCATGGGAACAAGCCGCTGAATCCGCCTCCACCGTCCTATACCGATCGATTTGATTTTCAGTATGACGCGTCGCTCGTCAACGCGGTTGGGCGGGTACATCATCAGCTCTACCAGTGCATGAGCTACTCGATCACCGACAAGAGTGGCACGCCGTGCGGGCATGACGGAGTCGCGCGTGACGTTGGCAGTGGATACAACATCCGCGGCGAACTGCTGGTTCAGGTCGCCGTGGAAGGCGGCATCATGACGAGCGACTCAACAGCCTATGATGTCTCGGGGAACCTCGGGCGGCGGGCGCGTTGGGATGGTGGACAGTTACAGCAATACACGGTCGACCAGTTTTCCACCCCTTCTGGTACAAATCGGCTCATGTCGAGTGTGAGAACCGACACCTATGTCCCATTCAATCTGACGTACGAGTACGATGCAGATGGTGCGCGGACGCATCAGCACGTCACTCCAGCAGCGAATCAGCAGAACTTTACGCAGGAACGCTTCTGGACGTATGACGCGATTGGACGGCAGGCCGGGTACAAGTATGCCGAGTGGGTGAGCAGTCAGCTGGTCATTCGATCCGATCCGGTGAACGGCTGCTGGTACGACCCGGAGGGACAGGTCTACAAGCCGTGTACTCCTAACGGCCAGCTGCTCGCTTATGAAGGAAGCAACGTAACTCGGTTTGCGGATCCATCGTATCGCTTCATCGATGGCCCGGGAATCGACGATGTTTTGATGGCGCGGTACTACTACCCCTACGGCGCACATTTCGATGAGATCTATTTTGTCACGGATGGCCAGGGCCGGCAGCTGACCGCCGGAGACTTCGACGGCAGCCGCCAGCAGGTTGTATGGAGCAGTGGCGATTACGCGTATGGGGGGACGACGGCCAATGGATCTTCCTTCAACGCGACCCGGATGGAGATTCCGAACCAGCAGGGCGTCTCGCTCTTCCGCAATCGCGCTTATGACGCGAACTCAGGTCGGTGGCTTCAGGAGGACCCGATTGGTATTGCGGGTGGAGTCAACCTCTACCAGTTTAACGGAAATGACCCTGTATCCTTTACAGATCCGTTCGGCCTGTGCTTCCCATTCCCGCTATGCGCTCTTGAGGCGGCCCAGGTTGGAGCTCAAGGCGGTACGATTGCGGGAGCGGCCATCGGGACTGCGCTTGAACCTGGCGGCGGGACGATGGTCGGGGCTGGGATTGGAAGAGCAGTCGGGGCTGTCATTGGCTTCGGTGTGGCCACAGCCGGGGCCATCTACCTTACAGTTCAGGCTCACTATATCAAGAAGACCAAGGCGCAGTTGGAAGTAGCTGAGCAGCACATCGGACAGATCCAAGACCTTGGGCCGGATGATAACGATCCCGAGGGGAAGAAACGCGATTGGACGAAGCATGCCCAAAAGGCCTTGAACAACGCCCGCAAGTATGCCGCCAAGGTCACGGGCAAGACCGGCGAGGCGCTCCTGCAGCGGATCGAAGATCTCACTCAGCAGCTCGGAAAGCTGCAATAGTCCTCACACTCGAGAAGGGAACTTCTATGGAGCATAGGGAGCAGGGACGCGAGACGGTAGAGACGATTAGGCGGATAGAGGCTTGGGGGCGAGAAGAAGGCTTGACTCTTCCCAGCACGTTCGCAGTCGATCTTGGGGAGGCATATAGATCAGCGAAGATTCTGGTCGAGAGCGTAGAATCCGGCATCCTGTCGGTTGGGCGCGACAGGGAAGCAGCCGACGCGCTTGTGCGCCTCCAAGCCTGGACTTACGACGACTTGGTCGGTCACCTCAAGCGTCTTCGGGCTCCACTAGAGAAAGTGATCAAACATCTGCACCAGAAGCAATCGGCGACAGAGGAGGCAAACGAGTAGTGCAGGGCAAGAACTGTCATTTCGCGACCTCGTCTCTGACCGTACGTCGCGCCTGAGGCGCTTAGCCTTAGCTACCTTCGATTCGCGCGGGCAGTTACCCAGAAAGAGTATTGAGGGGCTAAGTCGGCTATCGGGGTGATTCCGCGATGCTACTATTGCGGTCAAAGTTCACGATACAGATTCGCCCCCTCGCCCCGTATTGCGGGTGAGAGCGCTGATTCTGTGGAACGATCGACGGCTGACCGGATCCGCGTAGCTCGAGACCGTGTTGGGATGGTATTCCGCGAGGGGATGGATACTCGAGTCTATTCCGAGATTTCACGCGATCTGAGCGCACGCGCCAACGCCATGCGCCTCATAGCCATGGTCGAATCGCCTCCCTTTTCAACAGATCGCCGCGTATCTTGCTCTCCGATTGCTCGCAGGGCTCGTTGCCCCAAAGCCTCATCCGCATGAGGAATCTTGCCGAACGGTCGGATGTGTATAGAATCACACTGGTTATTGACTCCAGATCCGCGCACCTAGCCATCCTAGGGTCCGGGGCCGATCCTGGGCTACCGATCATTTCCATTGAAGCCATGCCCCTCTCTCGCGAGCCTGCTCACTGGCGAAGCGGTGGGCCTTCGCCGGGCTCGGTTAGAGGCGAGACCTGCTGGGCTATGTCCCCTAAGTGGTTTGGGATTTTCCAGGACTCCGCATAGAGACACAGGAAATGCAGAGATCATGGTTAGATGTGAGTTCCCGCACCGATCAGGCGTATCCCGCTTTGCTGACATCACCCGCGGATGAGTTGATCCGACGACGGCACCGTTCAGGGACCCTGGGCGAGGCGAGCTCAGCCGGGATTCTCCGCAGTGACCGATGGCGCGGGCTGGGCGACCGGTACCTTGCTCAGGGCGGTCCGAGTGGCCGACTGACAATCGTTGGGCCGACTGACACGCTTCAATGCCATCCAATAGGGCTCGCCTGGAGGCTAAGTGCTGTCTATTCAAGTGTGTGCGGGGGCATCGCCCCCGCACCAGAGAACTGCAAACCCTCCATCACCGGTTCGACTCTGGTCGGCGCCTCTCATGAACCACAGCACCCGAAGCCGCAAGCAATTGCGGCTTTGTGCTTTCTGGGCACCAGGCACTGCGCACTAAGCACTAGACACCAGGCACTCGGAACTCGGTACTCTCTTCCGACTCCCCCCGACCCGGCGCCGCCCCCGCCCCCACCAACTCGAACCCGACCCACCAGCGCCTGCAGCCCCGCGGCGACGCTCGCCAAGCCGCCCGTGGCGCGCTGGCTCTGGTCGGCGCCCTCGCTGGTGCCTCTCGCGGCCTCGGCCAGGCCATCGATGTTCCGCGCGGTCTCCTGAGCACCCTGTGCCACCTGGCTCCTCCGCCCCCTACCACCTGCAGGCCACACTCCCCCATGAGAAGCCGGCGCCGAAGGCGGTCATGACGATCAGGTCCCCCGGCTTGATCCGTCCCGAGCGCACGCACTCATCGAGCAGGATCGGGATCGTCGCGGCGGTGGCAGCAGCAGGCTGAGGTCCGAGGGCCCGAGCCCGTGGCGGCCGAGCACCGCGGTCACCGATTCCGGCATCCGGGTCACGGCGTGACGGAAGACCTCCTTGCCATCCATCTGCAGGTAGTGCCTCTCCGCGCCGATCAGTTCGCCTGCACCTGATAGAGGCCAGGAAAGAGGTGCGGGGCGGCATGGGCCGGGATACGGAGCCTGAGCGGAGCGCGAGTTGTCGCGGACTCGATGAACCCCTCATCGGTGAGGACCCGCACCACACGCCGTGCGGTCCAGGCTTCGAGTCGAAGGAGCTTGGCAACTTCGCCCCTGGGCACTGACCCACGGTAGACCAGGTACTCGAGCAGCACCCCGGCCTCCTCGCGGAAGCTCTCCGTCGGCCCCGTCACCAGTCCTGCCTCGCGGGCGCGCGCATAGATCCGAACCCGGTCCGTCAGATGGGCAATATCGAGCAGGCCGCCCATGTACCTCACCTGGTCGAGGAGCACCTCGAGGAAGAACAGACAGAAGTCACTGAGTGCGCGGAGCGACAGCGGGCCGCGCCCGTCATAGCTGTTCCAGCGAACCTCGTCGGCGGCCGCGAGTGCGCCCCGATAGTCCCTGTTCCGCCTCGCCAGTCCACGGGACGCGGTCCAGAGGCCATGCCCGCCGACTCCTATCCGGCGGAGATAGGCGTCCGTCATCAGCCGAGTCACTCGGCCATTGCCGTCGCCGAAGGGGTGAATCCAGAGGAGGCGATGGTGGGCTGCCCCCAATGCGATCAGGCCGTCCACCGCTGTCCGGCCGGCCGGGTCATAGGTCCGTGCAAAACGGTCCAGCAGGTCGGGGACTTCACTCCAGGGCGGAGCGATATGTTCGCCGACGCGGACGTCATACTCGCGGATCTTCCCCGGCTCCACCACGAGCTCCTCCCCAGGCGCCGGGCCCCTGACGATCCGGAGTTCCTCCGGCAGTCGCTTGTAGAACTCGCGGTGGATCCAGCAGAGATACTCCGGTGCACACACGTTCTGCGCCGGGTCGTTCCGGAGCCGCTCTTCGATGAGGAGCTGCACCTCGATATGGGCCTTCGCTTCGAGCTGGAGGGAGCGACGTTTGGGGTCCTGGGAATAGTCGGCCCGCATCGCCCGGTCGATGTCCACGGGATGGGTGTCGTGACCCTCGATCAGGTTGCTGTAGTAGGTGTTCACTGTGCGAAGCAACGCCCCGACCGCCGCCATCGTCTCCGGGGGCAATCGCATGCCCAGCCCCGCTGCCGTGGTCGCGACCTCCCCCGCAAGTGCCTCCAGCCTCGGGCGATCGGGGATGGTCGGGTCCATTGGCAGATTTTGTCTGGTTTATTGTTTGGTTTACAAGTGCAGTAAGATATTATCTGTTAACTGTTTATACAACAGCACTCAGCTGTCGAGCAGTGGAAAGTGTTTGGTTCGTTGTTTGGGAGGAAATACGGGAAGTGATCGGTATTAGGGCAGTACGGTGAGGAACGATTCGAGCGACAACGGAGGACTGGAACACCTTGGCTTCTGCGGTCCGAGCTGGGTGCCAGCCCGTCGCTGAAGCGACGGCTCGGCTGATGTCGCTAAAGCGACGTGCTCGGTGACCGGGTCACTTCAGTGACATCAGCTAGGGCGGTAAGCCGCGGACTCGCTCCTCCACCCCCTACCACCTGCAGGCCACACTCCCCCACGAGAAGCCGGCGCCGAAGGCGGTCATGACGATCATGTCCCCCGCCTTCACCCGTCCCGAACGCACGCACTCATCGAGCAGGATCGGAATCGTTGCGGCGGTGGTGTTGCCGAACCGCTCGATGTTGTTGTAGACCCTGTCGTCGGGAAGCGCGAGCTTCTTCTGCACCATCTCCGAGATCCGCAGATTGGCCTGGTGCGGGAGCAGGAGGCTGATGTCCGAGGTACCGAGCCCGATGCGGCCGAGCACCGCGGTGACCGATTCCGGCATCCGGGTCACCGCGTGGCGGAAGACCTCCTTGCCATCCATCTGCAGGTAGTGCCTTCCCGCGTTGATCTGCTCGTGGCTGACCCGCGGATGGTACATCGAACCGGGGGAATCGACCCAGAGCATCTCGGCGAAGTCGCCGTCGGAGTGGAGATCGAAGGCGAGCAGCCCCCGGCTGTCGTCGTCCGACGGGGCGAGCACCACGGCGCCGGCGCCGTCCGCGAAAATCACCGCGGTGTTCCGTCCCTCGGTCGAGATATCCATCCCGGTCGACTGGATCTCCTCGCCGACGACGAGGATGTGGCGGAAGGTGCCGGTGCGGATGAAGGCGTCGGCGATCGAGAGACTATAAATGAAGCCGCTGCAGGCCTGGCGGATGTCGATGGCGGGGATGGTCTTCACCCCCATCAGCCGCTGCAGGAAGACCCCGTTCCCCGGGATGAAGTGATCCGGCGACGAGGTGGCGAAGACGATGGCATCGAGATCGCTCGGCTTGAGGCCGGCCATCTCGAGGGCGCGTTCCGTCGCCTTGAGGGCCAGCGCGGCCCCCGTCTCCCCCTCCACCGCCCAGTGCCGCTCCTGGATTCCGGTCCGCGTCCGGATCCACTCATCGGTGGTATCCATGACGCGCGAAAGGTCGTCGTTGGTGACGACCCGATCCGGCACGGCGAAGCCGGTGCCGATGATGCGGCTGGGACGCATGCGGGAACTCCCCTGGGAGGCTGCTGGTGGACTGGCGCCGATAAGGTCGCCTTCGCGGAGCCCGGGAGCAAGAGAGCAGGAGGAAATCGGGAACGTGGCGTGGGCAATGGGGTCACACACCCATGTCGATACCCGCGCTGATTGGCTGGATTCTGCTTTCGTTCTCGGCTGCCGCCGTCGGCGGTTACGCCGCCCGCCCCGGTGCCTGGTACGCCTCCATCAACAAACCCAGCTGGAACCCGCCCAACTGGGTGTTCGGGCCGGTCTGGTCGATTCTCTTCATCATGATGGGAGTCGCGGCCTGGCTGGTCTGGTCCCGCCGGGGCGAGGCCTCGGTGCGCACGGCGCTGACGCTCTTCATCGTGCAGCTCGTCTTCAACGCCCTCTGGTCGTGGCTCTTCTTCGGCTGGCACATGCTGGGGGCGGCGGTCGCGGAAGTCCTCGTCTTCTGGGTCGTCATCCTGCTCACGGCGCTCGCCTTCTGGCGGGTGGTGCCGCTCGCCGGTCTCCTGCTCGTGCCCTACCTGATCTGGGTCGGCTTCGCTTCGTTTCTCACCTACACCATCTGGCGCCTGAACTCCTGAGCCCGAGGCACCGGCCATGATCGATCGTCCCGAACCACCCGACCCGCTCGACGAGGACTTCCCGCTCGGTGACGGGGTGGCCGACCTCGAGGCGGAGGTGGCCTGTCCCTATTGCGGGGAGAGCTGCAGCATCGCCCTGGACCCGGGCAGCGGCGTCTCCCAGCAGTATGTGGAGGATTGTCCCGTCTGCTGCCAACCGTGGCGGGTGCAGGTGCACTACCACGAGGACGGGACGGCGGACGTCGAGGTGACCGAGGAGTAGCGGCCCGCGCCGCTAGCGGCGGATCTGGTAGGCCAGCTTCACGAAGAAGCCGTCGCTCGAGCGCTGCACCCGCCGGAACCTGAAGGGGCTGGTATCGTCGAGCGACGAGCCGTAGCCGAGGAAGGCGACGGTGCCGGTGGTCGGCTCGAAGGAGATGAGCCAGTCGAGGCGCAGCCGGTTCGAGGCCTGCGGTGCCGACGGCGTCCCACCCACGACCAGCGAATCGCCGGTCCGCGCGTCCTCGAGCGCCGCCTGCCGCTGCGAGACGTATTCCCCCACCACCCGGAAGAAGAGACTGCGGTTCGGCTGGTACTCCAGCTTGACCCGCGGAATGATCGTGCGCGCAAACTCCGACCCGTCGCGGTCACGGGTGATCCGCGAGTAGGTGTTCGATGCGGTCAGCCGGATGGAGCCGGTGGGGCGGAGCGAGAGGCTGGCGGTGATCCGGGTCTCGTATCCGCGCGAACCTTCGGCGAAGATGGCGCCCCGGCTCCGGGCCACCCTGGCCGTGGCGTTCATCGTCTGCCAGGTCGGCGTGGTCACGCTGCCGGAGAAGGAGAAGCCGTTGCTCACACCCGGGAGCGCCTTGTACGGACTCAGGATACCGCCCTGCGTGGTCTGGTAGCTCGAGTAGCTCGCGCTATCGAAGTCGACGAAGTGATGCTCGCCATGCGCCGACGCCCGCCATCCGCCGCGAAGGCTGAGGCTGGCATCGGCGCTCTCGGTGCCTTCGATGTCGTGCGTGAAGAGGCCGCCGTACTGCCAGATCCGCTCTGCCCCGCCGAAGGTGGTGAACTGCTCGATCCAGGCGCCGCGGGCACCGTAGAATGAGAGCCGGTTGAAGGCGCGCCCCTGGACGACGTCGTTGCGGGGGACGAAACCGCCCTGCGCGCTGAAGTCCTCGCCGATGCCGGTGAGCTTGTAGTTGAAACCCCAGCTTCGGCCGGTGCGGTCGTACTCGGCCTCCCAGAGCGGGCTGCTTCGGGTGGGATTGCCGCTTGCATCACGGGTCCACGAGCCGCCGAGCTGCCCGGCCACGTAATACAGCTTGCCGAACACGATGCGGGCATCGCCGGCGATCACCCGGTTGAAGGCGCCATCCTGGTCCCGCGTGGTGACGACGAGACCCGCGGTGGAGTTGCTGCCGATGTCGCGCCGGGCGCGGGTGAGCGTGAAGAAGGCGTTGGCGCCCTTCTGCTCGTCGATTGCCACGAGGTTGGCGAGGTTGGTCTTGCCGAACTTGGTGGTGACCTTGCCGCCGACCAGCGGGTTCACGATCTGCCGGGTGTAGATGAGCTGGTTCGGGCCCGCGAAGAGCTCGATTCCCTCGAGGAAGAACGGCCGCTTCTCGGGGAAGAAGAGCGCGAAGCGCTCGTTCACCGTCACCAGGCTTGCGTCCGACTCGATCTGGCTGAAATCGGGGTTGTAGGTCGCATCCACCGACAGGTTGCTGCTCAAGCCCAGCCGCAGATTGACGCCGGCGCTCGGCGAGAAATCCTCGCGGGAGAAGCTGCCGTTCGTGGTGCGCTGGCCGTTGGCCTGCGCGGTGACGAAGGGCTGGATCTCGGTGGTGATCCCGCGCTGCAGATCGTGCAGGCCGGTCATGGTTCCCGCCTGCAGCAGGAAGCTCGCGTTGGCGCGGCGGGTGTCGGTCCAGGTGTCGTCGTAGCCGGTCCGCTGCACCCGGCGCTGGATGTTGATCCCCCAGGTCTGCGCGCCGTTGCCGGGATAGCGCAGGCTCTTGAACGGAATCCGGATCTCCACGACGTACCCCGAGTCGGTGACCTGGCCCTTCGACTGCCAGAGGAAATCGGGGTTCTTGTCGGTGGTCCCGCCCTGCAGCGAGCCGGCGGTGAAGCCGCCCTCGCTCCGGACGCCGTCCTCCTGCACGCCGAGTGGATTGACGGTGAAGAAGAAGGCGCGGCGCCGGTCGTTGAAGGTGTCGAGGTAGAGTGTCACCCGGTCATCGGCATCGAGGTTGTCGCGATCGGCGACGGTGGCCCGGATCGCCTGCGCCAGGCTGTCGTGGGCGATGATGCCGAAGTACACCGCGTTCGGTGCGTACCACACGCGGACTTCGGTCTCCTCTTCGGCGAGCCGCCCGTCCACCGGCTGGTACTGATGAAATCCGGTGAGACGAGCGGCCTGCTGCCACACCGGTTCGTCGAGGCGGCCGTCGATGACGACTTCGCTCTCGAGGCGGGGGATGCTGACGGTGGGCTGAGATGCGACGGTGTCCTGCGCCTGCAGGGCGACGAGAAGGGCGAGAATCATGGGCGACAATCTAGGGGGCGGTGCGCGGATGGGTAGGGCGGGGGCCCGCACGGTGTACGCGCGCACGGCCGTGCGCGCCCACGCCGTGCGGGCCAACGGCCGTGCGGGCCAACGGCCGTGTGCGCCTACTCGTATCGCAACGCGACGATTGGATCGAGCTTGGCGGCGCGGCTGGCGGGCCAGATCCCGAAGATCAGGCCGATGGCCGCGCTGGTGCCGAAGGCCACCATGATGCTCTGGGTCGAGACCAGGGTGTTCCAGCCGTTCGCCTTCGCGAGGAGCCCCGTCACCCAGACGCCGAGTCCGATGCCGGTGGCACCGCCCGCGAGGCAGAGCACCAGCGCCTCGACCAGGAACTGGAACATGATGTTGACCCGGGTCGCGCCGAGCGCCTTGCGGACGCCGATCTCGCGGGTCCGCTCGGTCACCGAGACCAGCATGATGTTCATGATGCCGATGCCGCCGACGACGAGGCTGACTGCCGCGATGCTGGCGAGCAGCGTGGTGAAGATCTGGGTCGTCGCCTGCTGGGTCGCGAGGATGTCCTGCGCGTTCCGGATCATGAAGTCGTTCTCGCCGCCGGGCCGGATCTTGTGCTGCTTCCGGATGACCCGCTCGATGTCGACCATCACCTGCTCGATCGGCACGCTGTCCTTGCCTTCCACGCTGATCTGCCGCAGCCGGTCGGTGCCGAAGACGCGGTAGCGGGCGGTGTTCAGCGGGATGACGATCATCTCGTCGGGATCCTGGAAGGAGTTGCTGGCCCCCTTCGGCGCCAGCACCCCGATGATCTCGAAGGGGATGCTCCGGATCAGGACGGTCTGGTGGATGAGCGCGGCGGGATTGGTGCCGAGCTCGTCCGGAATGGAAGCGCCGAGGACGGCGTACCGTTCGCGAGCCTCGTCGTCGCCGGCGGTGAAGAAGCGTCCGTAGGCGACGGTGTAGCGCTTCACGTCCGGCCAGTTTGCGGTCGAGCCGGAGATCGAGGTGTTGATATTGGTGCCGGCGTATTTCACCTGCTGCTGCGTCATCAGCTCCGGCACGACCGACTTGAAGAGCGTGCCGTCCTTCTGCAGCGCGACGGCATCGTCGGCGAGCAGGCTCACCCGGATGTTCGACGCGACGCCCCGGTTCATCATCTGGCCGGGATAGATCGACAGGACGCCGGCGCCCATCGACTTGATCTGCTCGTCGACCGCCTTCTGCGCCCCGGCGCCGAGGGCCACCATCGTGATCACCGCGCCGACCCCGATGATGATGCCCAGCGCCGTCAGCAGGGAGCGGAGCGCGTTGGCGCGGATCGACTGCAGCGCCACCATCAGGATCTCACCGATCTGCATGGCTCACGGCCTCGCGGAAGGTGTGGCGGGCGCCTTGCTGCCCGAATTGGCGCTCATGCCGGGAATGCCGCCGCCACCGGTCACCCGCGCCATGCGATCGTTGAAGTCCTTCTGCTGCTGGATCAGGCTGGCGCTCGGCAGGATGAGCACGGAGTCCTGCGGCGTCAGGCCGCTGGTGACCTCGCTGTAGTCGAGGTCGGTCAGGCCGGTCGTGATGTTGACGGCGTACGGCTTGCCCTCCCGCTTCACGAAGACGATGTACTTGCCGCCGAAGCGCGGGTCGTTGCCGGCGCGACGCATCCCGCCACCCGCACCACCTCCGCCGCCGCCTCCGCCTCCACCTCCGCCTCCACCCATCCCCTGAAAGACCTGGCGGAGAATCGCGCGCTCTTCCGGCGTGGGGTTCTCCCCGCTCATCCGCTTGCGGAAGATCGCCTTCACCTGGTCCTCAGTGACGCCGGGCGGCAGCGTGACGGTGCTCCCGTTGGGCAGCGTCATCGTGTTGCCCGCGGGCTTCGCCGCAGTGGCCGCGACCCGGGTCTTCACCGCGGTATCGCCGGCCGGCTTGGGCTCGCTGGTGGCGAGCTGGGCCTTCACGTCGGCCTCGGTGATGCCCATCAGTTCGGCCGCGCTGCTCACGTCGCGCTGGGTCCGGAGCGCGCCGACCGGAATCGCCAGCACGCTGTCCCGCCGCCCGACGTGCACCTCGACATCGGAGTTCATGCCCGGCTTGAGGAGCCCTTCGCGGTTCTCGATCCGCACCAGCACCGGGAACATGGTGACGTTCTGCTGGATCGTGGCCTGGGGCTCGATCTTCAGCACCTGGCCGTCGAAGGGCCGGTTCGGATAGGCGTTCACCGTTACGGTCGCCCGGAGCCCCGCCTGGATCTTCCCGATGTCGGTCTCGTCCACCAGGGTGCTGACCTGCACCCGGTTGAGGTCCGCCATCTTGAGGAGCACCGTGCCGCCGCCGACCGTGCTGATCGGCGAGGAGATGACCTGGCCGCGCTCGACATCGAGCTCGACGATGGTGCCGGTGATCGGCGCGCGCACGTCGGTCTGGTCGAGGGTGATCTGCGCGTTCTGCAGGTTCACCTGCGCCGTGACCACGCCGGCCTTGGCCGTCGCGTAGTCGAGGACCGCCTGATCGTATTCGGTCTGGGTGATCGACTGCGACTTGAGCAGCGTCTCCGAACGATCCTTCTGGGTCTGCGCGTTCACCAGCCGGGCCTTCGCCACCTCGAGCTGCGACGTGGCCTGGTCGACGTTGTTCTTCGGGATGCGCGGATCGATCCGCACCATCAGCTCGCCGGCGCGCACCACCTGGCCGGTCTCGACCCGCACCTGCAGCACCTCACCCGAGGCCTGCGACTTCACTTCGACCAGCGTATCGGGCTGGATGGTCCCGTTGGCGCGGGCGGACACCACGATGTCCCGGCGTTCGACCGGAACCGCCTGGTAGACCTGGCGCTTGGGCGCCGCCTGCTTGGCACAGGCGGCGAGACAGAGGACCAGCAGAGGCAGCTTCTTCGACACTTAGTTCCTCGGAGTCAGGAAGTCACGCTCGACCTTGCCGTCGAGCAGGTGGACCTGCCGCTCGGCGTGCGCGGCGATATCGTGTTCGTGGGTGACCAGGACGATGGTCTGATTCTGGTTATGCAGTTCCCGGAACAGCGCCATGATCTCGGTGCTGGTCGTGGAATCGAGATTGCCCGTCGGTTCGTCGGCGAGCAGGATGCTGGGCCGGTTCACCAGCGCGCGCGCGATCGCGACGCGCTGCCGCTGGCCGCCGGAGAGTTCGTTCGGTCGGTGATCCATCCGGTTCTGCAGCCCGACGCGGGTGAGCGCCTCGGTGGCCCGCTCCCGGCGCTCCTTGCTGCCCACTCCCGCGTAGACCAGCGGCAGCTCCACGTTGTGCAGCGCATCGGCGCGTGGCAGCAGGTTGAAGGTCTGGAAGACGAAGCCGATCTCCCGGTTGCGGATCCGGGCCAGCTCGTCGTCGTTGAGCTCCGAGACCCGGAACCCGTTCAGCCAGTACTCGCCCTTGCTCGGGGTATCGAGGCAGCCGATCAGGTTCATCAGGGTGGACTTGCCCGACCCCGACGGGCCCATGATCGCCACGAACTCGTTGCGCCGGATCGTGACGTCGACGCCGCGCAGCGCCCGCACGATTTCGCCGCCCATGTCGTACTCGCGCTCGATGTTCCGGGTGACGATGACCGCATCCCGCGGGACATCGGCGGGCAGCTGGGCCATCCGTTCTTCAGTCGTCGACAGTGAGCTCATAGATGGCGTCCGATGAGGGCTTCGATTTGGGCTTTCGCCTTGAGGTAGTCGAACCGGGCATTCACCGCGTCCACCTGTGCCTGGGCCAGCGCGGACTGGGAGGTCAGCACGTCCAGGATCGTCGCGGCCCCGACGCGGTAGCGCTCCTGCACCACGCGGAGATCCTCGCCCGCGGCCTCGACGCTGGTCCGGGTGATATCGATGCGGACCTTCGCCGCCTCGAGGGCCGCGGCCTGCGTGGTCACCGCGGCCTGCACCTGGCGCCGGGTGTCGGCGGCGGTCGCCTCGGCCGCCTCCGCATTGGACGTCCGGGTGACGATGGTCTGCTCGCGCTGGAACTTGTTGAAGATCGGCCAGCTGAGCCCGAGGGCGAGCGAGCGCCGCGCGAAGAGCTGGTAGTCGTTGGCGGTCTGATTGGAGCCGCTCCAGTTCGCCGACCCGGAGAGCGCGAGCGTCGGCCAGTACGCCGCCTTGGCCGAGGACACCTGCGCCCGGGCGGCGGCGGCGGTCGCGGCGGTCGCCTGCACCGACGGTGAGTTGGCGAGCGCCTCCTGCTGCAGCTCGGCGGTGTCCACCGCGGCCGTGAAGCTGTAGTACGCGGAATCGTCGGTCGCGGCGACGCGGCCATCGAGGCCGAGGGTCCGTCCGAGCGTGGCCTGGGTCGCCGCGACGCTGCTCTGCGCCGAGACCAGCGCCAGCTGCGCGGTCCCCAGGTTCACCAGCGAACGGAGCGAGTCCGAGCGCGTGGCCGAGCCGACATGCAGCTTCGCCACCGACAGCTTGAGCTGCTCCTCGGCCTGGGTCACGCTCGCCTCACGCACCCGCACCAGCTGCTGCGCCGCGAGGACGTCGAAGAACTGCTGCGTGGCGGTGAGCGCGGCCTGCGACTCCGCGTCGGTGAGCGAGGCGTCCGCCGCCGTCCGGGTGGCCTTCGCGGCGCGGCTGTCGGCCCCCCGGCGGAACCCGGTGAAGAGGTCGATGCTCGAGGTGAGGCCGAAGTTGACGTTGTTGGTGCTGCCCGACTGCACGCTGCCTGACGACGAGTTGGTCGTCGGGCGCTCGGAATAGTCGCGGCTGCCCGACGTGGTCGCGTTGAGGCTCGGCAGGTAGGCGCCGGTGGCGGAGCGGACCTGCGCGCGGGCGTTGCGCGCCGAGCCCTGCGCCTGGACCACGGAGGGCTGGGCACGCTGGGCGAGGCGGATCGCCTCATCCAGCGTCACGGCCGGAGTCTGGGCCGAGGCGCCGCGGGGCGCGAGGCTCAGCAGGAGGACCAGGGCGAGCGGGGCGCACGTCCGTGCGCGGAGGGGCCGGAAGACGGTCATCGGTCGGTCGAATCCTTTTTCGTTGCACGCCGCTCGGCATCGAGCCGGGCGGTGACTTCGGTGTAGCGCGTCAGTTGTTCGGGGGTGAGCTGCACCCGGACTTCGGCTCGGATGGTGTCGCGCATCTGGTCGAGCCGGGTATTCACTTCGCCCCAGATGGAATCCATGTCGCCGCGGTGGCGGTGGAGAATCGCCTTCACGCTGTCGCGCTGGGCGTCGTTCAGCTTGAGCTCGCGGTCGAGGAGTTCCACGTACCAGTCCCCACCGCGGCGCTGCCCGTTGCCGGGGCCGTGCCGCTCGTGCATCGCCCACACCGTCAGGGCGCTGCCCACGGCACCACCCGCCACCGCGGCGAGGCAGAGCAGCAGACCGGCCTTCCATGTACTGCTGATCATTCCATGAGTCTCCGGTTACCTGGCGCCGCCGAGCACCGCGGACATCAGGGCGTCGCTGCTGGTCGGCTGGTCGCCGGTCGCGATTTCGGTGGCCTCGCCGGGCGGAGCCGAACGCGTCTCCTGCAGCACCACCCAGTAGCCGAGCGCGGCCGCGATCATGAGCACCGCCGCGATGCCGGGTCGCGCCCAGCGCGCCAGCGTCTCCCACTGACTCGCTGCCCGCGGGAGCCGGGCCCGCACCCGCGCCGCGAAGGCCGCGTCATCGCCCGCATCCAGGCAGTCGCGCAGCCGGGCGCCGAGGACCGGGTCCGGTCGCGAATCGAAGGGATCGATGTTCGTCATGGCTGCTCCTTGGGCTCGCCAAGCACGGTGCGCAGCTTGCGCCGCGCATGAAACACTTCGGATCGAGCCGTTCCTTCCGGTATGCCCAGCAGCAGGCCGATCTCGGCGTGCGCGTAGCCTTCGACTTCAAACAGCACCAGCGCCACGCGCTGTCGCTCCGGCAGGCCGGCGAGTGCGTCGTTCAGCCGCCGGCGGAGATCTGCCTGCTCCGTGGCCGCCGCTGGTGAGGCCCCCGCTCCCGGCATGCTTTCCGGTATCGCCTCGGTCCGGCGAATGACACGGCGGCGGTGCAGATCCCGCGCGGCATTGATGGCGATCTGGCCGAGCCAGGGCTGAAACGGCCGGGCGGGATCAAACCGTTCCCGTGCCCGCCAGGCCGAGAAGAACGCATCCTGCGCGGCATCGTCGGCGTCTTCACGATCGTGCAGTACTGCGTGAGTGAGCCGGCGGACGAATCCCGCGTGCGTCTCCACCAGGACCCCGAAGGCCTCGGCGTCGCCATCACGAGCCCTCTGAATCAGTTCTCCCTCGGTCACAGGCTAGTACGCGCCCCGCCGCGGATTCGTTGAGCGTCGCATTGGGGGAGAAGTCCTGCCCCAGGCAGCCAGCCGTCTCGCGTCATCAACGAGTCACCAGTCCCGAGCCGTCCATGAGATAAGGAACTCCTCAGCCTATAAGAGTAGCCCGGCCCCGGCATTCGCGAACCCGGTGCGAGGCGGTCGCTGTACCGTGGCGGCGCAGGGTGGATCGAATCGTCACGTCGCCGATACCAGGGCTGCCCTACGTTGGCGGCGGTGAAGTTCTTGTCGCCAGAGCGGATAGCATCGAGGCCCGCGGCGGCTCCGATGAAGAACGGGACTTGCCCCGGCCAGAGGGAGGCAGGGCCCCGCTCTGCCGACCTCGGCACGGCGATTCTCACCCTTGGATGCTCCGGAGGCGGCGATGGCGTCAAGAGCTGGTGTCGCGACAGCTTCTGGTGGAACCCTCTCGAAGCTCGAGGCGGGCCTGATCGTTTTGGTACAGGTGGTACGAATCATACCGCCCGCGAGTTTGGAGCTGGCGGGGAGTGTTTGCGTAAGGCGCTACCGGTGAACGGGTTAGCGCTTTTGAGCCGAGCGGCGGATGCCGGTCTGTTTCCTGCGCATGGCAGGGGCGACACCCGTCGTCCCCCCGTTCAGCTCCGAGGTCACGTGTCCGGACCCTCCGCCGCGCTCACCGTCGTACCGATGAGCGACTCCTTCTCCACGATTTGGCCGGGGCTCGCCGCCGACTGCGGGCTCGAGCTGGTGGTCACTCCCCAGCCGACGGCGGTGCAGGGCGGGATCGTGGCGGTGGTGGCCGCCGGGGTCGAGGATTCGATCGGCAGCATCCTGGCGCAACTCCCGGCGGGCGCGGCCGCGACGGCCGTCATCGCCTCCGTGGCGGACTACCGGGTCGCCATCGCCGCGGTGCGGGCCGGCGCCTCGGAGTACTTCGCGCTGCCGCAGGATCTCGCGCTGCTCAAGGCCTGGCTCCGGGAACAGGCGGATCGGGCCCGCACCGCGCGATCGACCGCGACCTTCGCCTCACGGGAGGCCGCGAAGTACCAGTTCGACGGCATCCTCGGGCAGAGTCCCGCGCTCCGCGAAACGCTCGAGCGCGCCGCCCGCATCATTCCGCACGGCGCCGTCACGGTCCTGATCAATGGGGAGACCGGGACCGGCAAGGAGCTCCTCGCGCGCGCGATCCACTACAACGGCCCGAGAAAGAAGGCGCCGTTCGTCGACGTGAACTGCGCCGCGATTCCCGAGAACCTGCTGGAAAGCGAACTCTTCGGGCACGAGAAGGGGGCGTTCACCGATGCCGGTGCCGCCAAGCCGGGCCTGTTCGAGATCGCCAATGGCGGGACGATCTTCCTCGACGAGATCGGGCACCTCTCGCTCTCGCTGCAGGGGAAGCTCCTCCGCGTGCTGGAACAGCGCGAGATCCGGCGCGTCGGCGGGACGTCGAACATCGCGGTGGATGTGCGGGTGATCGCCGCCACCCATGTGGACCTCGCCGAGGCCTCGAAGCAGGGCCAGTTCCGCGAAGACCTCTATTACCGGCTGAACGTCGTTGGCCTCCGGCTCCCGGCACTCCGCGAGCGCACCGGCGATCTGCTCCCGCTGGCGGCGAGCTTCCTCACCCGCTTCGCGGGGGAGTACGGCCTGCCGGTTCCCACGCTCTCGAGCGATGCCGAACGCCGGCTCCAGGCGCATCCGTGGAGCGGCAACATCCGCGAACTCCGCAATGTGCTCGAGCGGGCGATCCTGCTCGCGACCGGGCAGCGGCTCGAGGCCGCCGACCTCGGTCTCGACAGCCACCGCCCGGTGCAGTCGGGCGACGGCGTGCCGTTCCCCGCGTCCATGTCCGACATCACCCGCGCGGCGGCGCATTCGATGACCCGCCTCTGCGATGGCAACAAGAGCGAGGCGGCCCGGCGGCTGGGCATCTCGCGTACCCGTCTGTTGCGCCTGCTGGCGGCCCGTGGCCGCCGCCCTGCGTCCGTTCAGGAGGAAGTCTGATGCATCTCCGCGCCTGCGTGCTCGTCACTCTCGCCGTGCTGCTCGGCTGCGGCGCCGATCCCGGTGCCGCCGGAAACCCCGGCACCGGCGGATCGGACTCCACCCTCGCCCAGGACAGCCTGCACTTCCTGCGTGCCTCACTCAGCGCTCCCCCGCTCGCGGACCGGCAGGTGAGCTTCTGGGCGGTGCGCGGGCAGAATCGCGAGATCCGCCTGATGTACCGGCCCGCGAGTGGCCAGAGCGACTCGGTGGAGTTCGCCCGTTTCCGGGTGGACGACCGGACCCTGGTGACGGATTCGGCGGGGCAGCCGATCGCGCAGGGCGATTCGCTGCTGATCACGCTGAGCATCATCGACTCGCTGCACCTGGTCACCGAGTTCCAGCCGAGCGGCCTGGTGTTCAATCCGTCGCGGCCGGCCCGGCTCTGGCTCAAGTTCGGCGAGGCGGATCCCGACCTCAATCAGGATGGCGTCGTGACTGCGGCCGACACCGCGCTGATCACGAACCTGAGCATCTGGAAGCAGGAACACCCGAACGACGCGCACTGGCAGCTCGTGCCGAGCACCCTGAACATGGCTGAGCTCGAGGTCGAGGCCGATATCGCCGGGTTCACCCGGTTCGCCGTCGCGTACTGAGATCGACGCTGATGTCTTCCGTCGCTACCCGCTTCGAACTGGCCCAGACCCTCGCGACCGATGGGGCGTGGGGGGCGGTGCGTGAGCTGCTGTTGCCGACCCCGGCGGAGGCCCGTGTGCCGGAGCTGGTGCTGCTGCTGGCGGAAGCCAGCCTGCGCACCGGGTTCCTGGCCGAGGGGCGGGCGCTGCTCGAGCCGGTGGTGCCGCTGCTCGCGCAGCAGGGGAACACCCCGGCGCGGCGGCGGGCGGTGAACATGCTGGGCGCGTCGGCCTTCGAGCTGGGGCTGATGGTGCCGGCGGAGCAGCGCTTCCAGGAGGCGCTGGCGCTCGGGAACGCCGGCGACGACCTGCTCACCGTCGGGCGGGCCACGAACAATCTCGGCATGATCGCGCACATCCGCGGAGCCTACGATCAGGCGCTCTCGCTCTACCAGCTCGCGGTGCCGGCCTACCAGCGGCTCGGCGCCAGCGCCGGACTCGCGGAGACTCATCACAACATGGCGCTCGCGCTGCGCGAGCTGCGGCAGCTCGATCTCGCCGACAAGCAGGAGCGGCGGGCGATCGAGTACGCGCGTGAGGCGGGGAACAAGCGGCTGCTCGCGATGGCGCAGGTGGGGCGGGCCGAACTCTCGCTCCGCCGGGGTGAGGCCGCCGTGGCGGAGGCGGGGGCACAGCTCGGCGCGCTCGAGTATTCGAGGATTCCCGATCACCTCGGCGAGGCCGATGCCCTTCGCATCACCGGCGCGGCCCGCACCGCGCTCGGCGCGCTGGCCGGCGCCCGCGAGGCACTCGACCGCGCCGTGGCGCTGGCGCATGAGCATGGCAGCGCGCTGATCGAGGCGGAATCGCGCGAGGCCCGCGCCCGGCTGTCGGCCCTGATTCAGGACTGGTCGGCGCTCAAGATCGATGCGGAGCTGGCGCTGTCGCTGCTGGAGCAACTCGGAGCGGTGGATGACCGGGCCGCACTCAACCGCTGGTACCGGGAGGTCGTGCCGGTCTGAACTCGGGGCCCGGCGGGTCTCCGCTCCGCCCGAGGGAGAGGAGGCGCCGGACCGCCTCACACCACTACGCCGAATCCCGCCTCCGCCAGACCTGCAGCCCCGACGCCAGCGCGAACCAGAGACAGAGCCCCCCGAAGACGTAGCCCATGATCTTGGGCAGGCCGAGGAAGAGCACTCCCAGGACCAGCAGGCCGAGACTGATCGGCCCGACGACGGAGCGGAAGGCGCCGGTCATGAGCCGGCGGGCGGCGACCACCGTCCGGGCGCGGAGTTCGCGCGCCCCGCGCCGGCGAGGGAACTCCTGCGAGCCGCGTCGCTCGAGTCGCGATGGGATCACCCGCTCCAGCCCGACCGGCGCCTTCCGCTTCTGGCGCACCACCTCCACGCTGTCGCCGATGTCCCGCCGGAACTGGTGCTCGAGCGCACGGGCGAGCATCTGGTCCTCGACGACGACGTCGAGCTCGAAGTTCCCGCTCAGGCTCGAGGCGTTGATGTTGCTGGTCCCGATGCGCACCCAGCGTCCGTCCGCCACCATGGTCTTGGCGTGGATCATCGGTCCGTTCCACTCGAAGATCCGGATGCCGGCCCGGAGCAGGTCGCGGTAGCCGATGCGGGTGAGGTTGCGGAGCAGCGGCACGTCGCTCGAACCGGGCACCAGGATGCGGATGTCCACGCCATCCTTTTCGGCGAGCGCCAGCACCTCGAAGAGTCGCTGGGGCGGAATGAGGTAGGCGTCCACGACCCAGAGACGGCGCCGGCACCCCGCGGCGAGGTATTCGAGTACCCGGTAGGCGCGCTCCTTCCCCGGCTCTCCCACCACCACGCGCACGGCGGCCTCCCCGGCCGGGGGAACGTCGACCGCCCGCTCTTCGTCAGGCAGCGCCACGCCGGTGAGCGCCCAGATCCGCGCGAAGGCGAGATCGAGGGCATGGCTGGCAGGGCCTTCGATGAGCACGGCCGTGTCGCGCCACGGCGGGATGCTCATCGCGGGGTTGCCGGCCCATTCGTCGGCGATGCACAGGCCGCCGACCACCGCGAGGCTGCCATCGGCCACCACCAGCTTGCGGTGGTCTCGCGAGATCATCCGCAGGGGACGGAAGAGCGACGGCGGGCCGAAGGCACGCACCTCGCAGCCCGCCTCGCGAAGAAAGCGCCAGAACTTCCGTCCCGTGCCGACCGAGCCGAGCCAGTCGTACAGCACCCGTACCGCGATCCCCTCGCGTGCGCGCGCCGCGAGCGCCTCGGCGAAGCGCCAGCCGGTCGGGTCGTCGCGGATGATGTAGTTCTCGAAATGGATGAAGCGGATCGCGCGGGCGATCACGTCCAGCATCGCGTTCAGCGCCTCGGCGTCCTGCAGCAGGGAGACCCGATTGCCCGGGATGGGGCGCGCGGCGGCCGCGCGGTCGATCGCGCGCTGGCCGACGGGCCGCGCGGTCGTCGACACCCGGGCACGGGGCTCCACCGGATCGGTCACGGCGCGCCGAGGCCGAGGGTCTGCTCCACCGGGCGAAGGGCGCCGAGCACGAAGCCGATGTGGTCCTCGAGGGGCACGCCGAGTTCCTCGGCCCCGCGCAGGACATCCTCGCGGCTCACCCCGCGCGCGAACCCCTTGTCCTTGAGCTTCTTCTTCACGCTCGAGACCTCGAGATCCATGAGACTCTTCGTGGGGCGCACGAGGGCACAGGCCACCAGGAAGCCGCAGAGTTCATCGACCGCGAAGAGCGCGCGCGCGACGGGGGTGTCCCGCGGCACGCCGCAGTAGGTCGCGTGTCCGAGGATGGCGCGCTGCAGATGCTCGGGGAATCCCTGCGCCGCGAGAATGCGGACCCCCTCGGCGGGGTGTTCCTCGGTGGCGGAGTGCGCGGCGTTGGGGAAGCGCTCGTAGTCGAAGTCGTGCAGCAGTCCGACCAGTCCCCATTCCTCCGGATCGGCGCCCTCCTTCACCGCCATCGCGCGCATCGCGGCCTCGACGGCATACATGTGCTTCCTGAGCGCGTCGGACGGGGTGTACTCGTGCATCAGGGCGAGGGCGCGGTCGCGAGTCCAGGTCATCGGGGGGCGGGGTGAGGGTTGGAGTCGAATATAGCCCCGGGTGCGGTGCCCTCCGGGACCGGATGCGGAACGGCCCCCCGTGCATTGCACGGAGGGCCGTCGATTGCCGGGCCGCTGAGGCCCTGGCGCTTACGGTGCCGCCGGGCAGCTCACCGCCCCGCAGACGGGGACCGGCAGACTGGTGCCGTACTTCTGGTTGATGGCCGACGCCATGCTGTCGGCGATGATGCGGTGCGCGAGCGAACTCGGATGAATACCGTCCAGCGAGAAGAGCGCGCCGAAGGTGATCGGCCCCGCCGGGAGGGTGCTGACATCCGGGAACGGCAGGATCGCACCCGGAATGTTCGCCCGGGCGTCCTGCAGGATGGCGTTCATGTCGACGAGGGCCCAGCCGTGGGCGTTCGCCACTGACGCGATGTGGGCATTGTAGCCCGCCACGGCCGTCGCCATCGCCGCGACCTCGGCGCCGCTGATGACCTCGTTGGCCACGGTGCAGTCGATCTGCTGCGGCTGGCCCTGCAGGGCCGCGCCAAGCTTGGTCAGCGCCACCGGCCACGGAACCAGGGTCGTGGTTCCGATGCCAAGAGGAGAGCAATTGGCGTTCACCGTGAAGGTCGGCACGCCCGCGAGCAGCGGGTTCTGCGCCGGGAATGGCGCGGGGCAGCCGCCGTTCTTGGCGCAGTAGTAGATCGCCGCCAGCGAGGCGTACGGGATGGTGGTCACATCCGGCACGTTGGCCAGGACGACCTTGGCCCCGGTGGCCGCGATCACGTTCGCCACGCTGTCGTACGCGGTGTTGAACGCGCTCGCGGAGGTGATCTGGGTGGTGTCGCCGGCGTTGGTGCTCGAGATGAGCGCGCCGAGGACGTCGTTCGCGCCGATCCAGAGGGAGACGAAGGTCGGGTTGATCGCCTTGGTCATCTCCAGCTCGGTGCGGCCGCCGAGGAAGATCGTCTTCAGCGGGTCGAAGTTCGACGCCGGCGTGCCGAAGTTGGTGTACAGGTTCGCCACCACGTTGCCCGGGATGGCCACGTTGTTGTACGGGCCGGGGCGGACCACCCGGAGGTCGCAGGTGCCGGCGGTGCCGCTGCCGACCCGGGTCTGGGTCACGTTGTTGGTGAACGGCGGCGGGCAGCCGCGACCGGCGAGCTGCGGATAGTTGAAGGTGGTGCCCATCGCCTTGGCGAGGAGCTGGGCGTAGGAACGGAGCTGCGTGCTGTCGCTGATCCCGGCGGACTGGAAGCCCGCGGTGATGCTGTTGCCGAGCGAGACGTACCGCTGGAAGACCGGGTCGGCCACCTTGGGTGCGTTGATCTTCTCGTCCGTCCGGCAGCCGGAGAGGACCGGCAGCGCGACGAGCAGGGTGCTGAAGAGTCGCTTGATCTGCATGGTTAGGCTCCCGGGGGCCTCAGAAGGTGTACGTCAGCATGGCGCCGAACAGGTTGGCCTTGAAGGTGTACAGGCCATTGTCAGGCTGACCGAACGGCACGGTGCGGCCGCGGCGGTCCTGCTGGTTGATGTACTGGTAGGCGATGTCGCCGTGGAGGCTGCTGCCGAGGCTGGTGCCCAGACCGATCGTGAACTCGGCGCGGCTGCCTTCCGGAAGATTCGGGGTGACCGAGCCGGTCGGTTCGGCGGCGTTGTGGAAGAGGTAGCCCGCCCGGATCACCGTCTTGGGCGTGACCTCGTACTCCGCGCCGTAGCGCCAGGCCGTGGTGGAGCCGAAGTTCTCGGGGATGTTGCTCTGGGGCAGCTTGTCCGTGATGATGGCCAGCGTGTCGAAGACCTTCCAGTTGGTCCAGCTCACATCGAAGAGCAGCTTGAGCTTGTCGACCGGCTTGACCATGATGCCGCCGACGAGCTGCTCCGGCATCCGGATGGCGGTGCGGCCTCCCTGGTTCTGCAGCGGGCCGTTGCCGGAGAACTGGGCCGCGAGGATCGCGTCCAGCGGCGTGCCGGCCGGGGCGCTGAGGGGATTGCCGGCGGGCAGCAGGATGCCGGTGTTCACCTGCTTGATCTCGGCGGTGGCGTTGTCCAGCTTCACCTTCTGGCGGGACAGGAAGCGGACGCCCAGGCTCAGCCGCTCGGTCGGCTTGAAGATCGCGCCGAGATTGTAGCCGATGCCGGTCGCGTTGCCGTGCAGATTCACGTCGGCGAAGTCGGTGCCCACCGGGATGCCGATGTTGCCGAAGGTCGCGCCCGGGGGCGCGGGAGCCGGGAGAAGCTGGCTGGAGAGGTCGACGCGCTGGCGGAGCTGCACGTGGAAGAAGTTGAGGTCGAAGCCGGCGCCGAGCTGCACCATCTTGCCGAGCTTCACGGCGACCGTCGGCTGCACGTAGATCGCCTGGATCACGCTCTTGTAGCCGAGGAAGCGTCCCTGCGAGGTCGTCGGCCAGTCGGTCGTAAGGCCGTACGGCGCGAACATGCCGATGCCGGCCGAGACCTTGTCGCTGAACCCGTGATTGATGTAGACCGCGGGGACCGGGTAGAGCTTGTCGTTCATCTTCGACTTGAGCCCGGTGGCGTCATCGGTGAAGCCGCCGCGCGGGGCGATGCCGGTGCCGCCCGCGGAGATGGTGGTCTTCCCCTTCTCCATGCTGGCCACGCCGGCCGGATTGAAGAAGATGGCCGACCCGTCCGCACACGGCGACGCGACCGCGGTGCCTGCGCGCCCCATGGCGCAGGTGCTGTGCTCGTTGACGCTGAAACCCTGGGCCGAAAGAGAGATGGGCACGCCGGTGAGGGCGGCCAGTCCTCCGACGGCCAACCATACGTGGAACCGCCGCATAGATGGACCTCGAATAGGGAGATGCGGTAGAAATGGGGTCTGCGGAGCTGAAGCGACCTCAGAGGCGAGTCTACGCCTCTCCGACAGCTTTGTCAAACAAGAACAATTTCGTGGGATCGCACTCGGAAATACCGGTCAGGCGGCCTAGTGCAGGGTACTCCCCTCGCCCCCGGGCGCGGTCAGCGGCAGCTGGGAGGCGGTCAGCGGGACCTGGTATTCATCCTCGCCATCGAGCGTGATTTCAAAGGAATACTGACCGGGCTGCGGGAGGGGCAGGTCGAAGACCAGCACGGCGCCTGCCTCGACGTCCGTCACCCCGGCGGGCGGCTCCCCGAACTGCACCGTTCCCTCGCCCTCCACCAGCGTCGCGCCCCGTTCATCCTGGAACCGGATGCGCATCGTATGGGTGCCGATTTCGGTCCGCCGGCCGCGCACCCGGAGCACCAGGTGCGCGCGCGGATGCACGGCGGGAAACTGCGGGACCCAGACATGCTGGAACAGCCCCAGCACCGAGAGCTTGCCGTGCTGGTCAATCAGGGCGTAGTCCGCGAGGACCGCGAAATCGAGCAGCAGGGTCAGGCCACCCGGATGGAGGTGATGAGGTCGTTCTTGCGGATGGCGTTCACCACATCCATCCCCTTCGTCACCTGCCCGAACACGGTGTGCACCTTGTCCAGGTGGGGCTGCGGCGAGTGGCAGATGAAGAACTGGCTCCCCCCGGTGTCCTTGCCGGCGTGGGCCATCGAGAGGGTCCCCGCCACGTGCCGGTGGGTGTTCAGATGGGTCTCGCACTTGATCTTGTACCCGGGCCCGCCGGTCCCGGCGCGCGGGTCGTTCTCTTCCCTGGAATTGGGACAGCCCCCCTGGATCATGAAATTGCTGATCACCCGGTGGAAGCGGGTCCCGTCATAGAAGTTGGAGTTGGCCAGCTTCTCGAAATTGGCCACGGTGTTCGGGGTCTCCGTGTCGAACAACTCGGCGACGATGGTGCCCCGGCTGGTTTCGATGGTCGCGGTCTTCATGGTCGATTGGGGAAAAGGGTCGTGTAAGGTAGCAGGGGCGGGCTACCACGCCACTTCCTTCACCTCCGCGAGGACGCCGGCCATGTCGTCGAACTTGACCGATTTCGGCTTCGCGGGCATGAGCGGCAGCGCAATCTCGCTCTTCGCGCCGGTGACCTTCACCCGGACCCGCGCCACCTGATTGTTGCCGAGATCGATCGTCACCGGCACGTAGTTCAGGAACTCCGGCGGCACGCGCTCCTGCTCGACGCGCAGCACCACCTGGTACTTGCCGTCGGGCGTCGGCGTGACGTTCTGCGCGACCCGGTAGGTCGGAATGTCGGAGCCGTAGACCCACTGGCGGAAGAACCAGGTCATGTCCTGGCCGGTGGCCCGCTCGACCGCCTGCTGGAAATCCGCCGTCGACGCCGCCCTGCCGCGGAACCGGGCGTAGAAGTCGTGCATCACGCCGGTGAAGCGGTCCTCTCCCATGGTCTTCATGTCGAGCAGCAGGATGCGGAGCATGTGGACGACCCAGGCGCCCTTCTTGTAGATGATCGCGTCGTAGTCGCCACCATTCCAAGCGGTCGCCACCCGGTGCCCGAGCCAGATCGGGAGCTTGTCGTCCCGGCGCAGCATGATGTCCGCCTTCCAGCGGTCCAACATGTCGAAGTATCTGCGGTTGTCGTTCCGCCGGGTCTGCATGTACCAGAGCCCGGAGAAGTCGGCGAACCCCTCGCTGATCCAGCGGTCGCGGTAGGTCGCATAATCGACCGCGATGCCCCACCACTGATGGCCGACCTCGTGGGCCCGGAACACCTCGTTGTTGCCCTGGTCGTCGTTCTCCATGAACGTGGCATAGGAGAGGCCGATGATGCCGGGCCAGGCCTCCCCATGCAGATCGGGGATCTCGGTCGCATAGAAGTGTCTGACCGGGGCCTCGCCGAAGACGTGCTCGTAGAAGCGCATGGCGCTTCCCACGTCGCCGCCCACCTGCTTCTGCATGTTCTTCCCGCTCATGTACACATGCGAAAGCGCGCGGTGCGTGGTCTCCGACCAGAGAATCACCGCGGGCGGCGTGCTGTCCACCTGCACCGGGAACGCCTGGAAGACCCCGAGGTTGAAGGAGGCGTTCCGGATCGGCTGCGGCGTCACCCACCGGGTGCGGGTCATGTGCTCGGGGATCGCCGCGGAGTCGGTCCGGTTGCCGACGGCGGCCAGGGTGAAGGCCTCGGGACTCTCGAAGGTCAGATCGAAGATCGCCTTCTGGCGCTCATCCATGGCGAGCGGATACCAGGAGATCGAGGTCTTGATGAAGAAGAGGTCGAGCGCGCGGTCCAGCAGGTCGCCATGATAGTAGAGCGTGAGGGGTGCCACGTCCCCGGCCTTGAGCGGATGCTCGAGCCGGACCCAGAGGTTGGGACTGTCCTTTCCCTTGAAGACGACGGCGGGCGCGCCACTCTCCCAGCGTCCCGAGTCCACGCTCATCTTGTCGAAGAGATAGAAGGGCACCCACTGGCCCGTCGTGCTGTCGGCGGTGATGGCGAGCGTCGCGGCCGTCCGGAAACCCAGCCCCCCGCCCCCCGACTCGGGAAGCCCGATCTTCATCGTATAGCGGTTGATGCGAGCCTCCGACCGGCGCTCCGTCCGGCCGCCGGTGCGCACCGTGTCTCCCTGCCGGGGGAACTGCGCGATCGGCTCGGCGTAGTGCGTGAAGCCGGTCCGTTTCGCCCGCGCGAGGAAGCGCACGCTCTCCACCTCGTGCGGATCGATCATGAACATCCACGGCTCGAAGTTGGCCCGCGCCATGTGGGCATAGAAGAGCCCCGTCTGCTCCCCGTTCAGCACCGCGCGCATCACGTCCGGATCGAGAGACTGGTGATCCTCGTTGCCGAGGAACTCGAGCGCGTCTTCGGTGAGCCCCTTGAGATCGCCGGGTGCCTCCCCCGGTCCGAAGGTGAGCTGGCGCTGCAGCTCGGTCAGGGTCGAATCGGCGAAGAGAAGAAAGACGTCCTCGAACGGTTCGGCGACGACCGTGTCCTTCCGGAAGAGCCGGAGCCGCTCCCGCTCGACCGCGAGCGGCGCGCTGAAATGGAAGCTGCCCCTGCCGCGAAAGAGTGCCCCCATGACCTGCCCGCCGAGCGGCT
The DNA here is from genome assembly GCA_044229245.1 of Gemmatimonadales bacterium. Classification (GTDB taxonomy): domain Bacteria; phylum Gemmatimonadota; class Gemmatimonadetes; order Gemmatimonadales; family GWC2-71-9; genus JADJOM01. Next base: position 30,406 of record JBGATI010000004.1, read on the forward strand.
GCAGCAGGTAGAGCGTCCCCTCCTCGAATACCAGTTCGCCGGCGTCCCGTTTGAGGACGAGGTGCCTGACAGAGGCGGCCCGATCCGAGGCAGGTTTGATGTTCCACAGCTCGCGGAAACGGTCACTGTAGCTGTCGGCCGGCGTACCGGTCCAGGCGGTGGTCTGGCTGGCGAGTCGGATGGGGAGGAGCAGGAGGGTGCAGCAGGCCGCAAGAGTCGTGGAGACGCGCATCGGAAGCCCGGATGGTCAGGGTGCGGAGGCGATCTTGGACGCATCCAGTATCGGGCTCCGCCTTACGGGCGTCAACCTGTCAGGCGGACGACAGCGCCGAGAGCGTGGTGAGCCAGGCGTCGAGCGACTCGGCAGGCGCCTGACAGGTGGCACCGGTGCAGGCGTAGCCGCGTGTCAGGGCGCCGGCCGTGAGCATTCCGGCGACGGCGGGAGGGAGGGCCCCCTGCGGTGCCTCACCCGCGCGAAACCGCTGCACCACGCGGCGGGGGACGAAGTGCCGCAGCGCTGCCCGGTGCAGCGCCTGCGCGAGCTGCCGCGCCTCCTCTCCCGCGCCCTCGACGATCACGAGGTGGGTGGCCGGCATTACGGCCCAGCTCATCGCGTGGGCCAGGGTCGCCCCGTAGAGTCCGAGAGGCGGGACCGCCTCGGCAAAGGCCCGCACCAGGGCATCGCGGCGCTCCACGAAGCGGGGCGCCCCGGTCACCTCCGCGAGCCGTGCCAGGCAGAGCGCGGCCACGCCGTTCGGCGAGGGCGTGGGCGCGTCCTGCACCGGCTTGGCCCGGGTCGGGAGCAGTCCTTCGCCGGTCTTCGAGGCGGCGTCGAACAACCCACCCTCCACCGGGTCGAGATAGTCCTGCCAGACGCGGTCCATGAGGGCCGTGCTCCACGCGAGCCACGCCGAGTCGCCGGTGGCCTCGTGCGCCTCGAGCGCGGCCAGCGCCACCTGCACCTGATCGTCGAGCAGTCCCCCGATGCCGCCAGGACTGTGCGCGAGCGCGGCCGGGTCGGTCTGTTCGCCGCGAATGCGCCGGAGCGTGGCGAGCCCGTGCTCCAGTGCCCACGCATCCTCGAGGACGACGCCGGCCCGGATCAGCGCACCGGCGAGCATGCCGTTCCAGCCGGTGTACCTGGTCCGATCCACGAACGGTGCGGTCCGCGTGGCGCGGGCCGACCGCATCCGGTCTTCGGCCATCTGGAGCAGCGCGCGCGCTCGCGCGAGATCGATGCCCAGACCCGTCGCGATCGCATCCAGCGAGTCGGCGACGAACAGCACGTTCTTGGCGGGGTCGTGGTGCATCTCGCCGGTGGTGCCGATGTCGTAGTAGGCGCTGGCGACGGCGAGGGCGGTCTCGTCACCGATCGCGGCGCGCGCCTCCTCGACCGTCCAGGTGAAGTAGTCGCCATCGTCGTGCAGGCCGACGTCCGCATCCTGGCTGGCACCATAGCCGCCGTCGGGGTCGGCGAGCACCTCGCGCACCCAGCGCACGATGCCACGGGCAACGCGCGCGAACTCCTCGTTCCCGAGCGCGAGGTGGCCGTCGAGATAGGCCTTGAGCAGCTCCGCGTTGTCGTACGACATCTTCTCGAAGTGCGGCACGATCCACTTCGCGTCCACACTGTAGCGGTGGAAACCGCCGGCGAGCTGGTCGTGGATGCCGCCGCGGGCCATCCCCAGGAGCGTCTTCTCCGCGACCTCCCTCGGCCACTCGTCGGGCGTCTCTTCGTCATACCAGCGTGCGAGCAGGAAGCTCGCCGCGGCGGGGTGCGGGAACTTGGGCTGGCTGCCGAAGCCGCCGTTGGTGGGATCGAACAGCCGGCCCATGGCGAGCGTCGCATCCGCGAGCAGCGCTCGGCTCGGTTCGCCGGGCGCATGCTCGTCGAGCTGCTCGCTCAGCACCCGGCGAATCGCGAGCGCCTGCGCGGCGACCTTCTCCCGCTGCTCGTGATAGACCTTGCGCACCTGTTCGAGGACAGCGCGGAATCCGGGCCGACCGTACTTCCCGTCCGGGGGGAAGTAGGTGCCACCGTAGAAGACCTGCCCGTCGGGCGTGAGGAACGCCGTCAGCGGCCAGCCACCCTGACCGACCATCGCCTGCACGGCGCGCTGGTACCGGGTATCGACGTCGGGGCGTTCGTCGCGGTCCACCTTGATGCAGACGAAGTGCTCGTTGAGAAACGCGGCGATCGCCTCGTCCTCGTAGGACTCGCCATCCATGACGTGACACCAGTGGCACCAGACCGCGCCGATGTCGAGCAGGATCGGGCGATCGGTCCGCGCCGCTTCGGCGAACGGCTCCGGTCCCCACGGATACCAGTGGGTCGGCTGGTGGGCGGCGGACTGGAGGTAGGCGGAGGCGGCACTGCCGAGGTGGTTGCTCATGCGGGAAAAGTCCGTGGGGGCCTTGATTAATCAAGGCCCCCACGGACTTTTCCGAGGTGACTCATCCCCACACACCGCCCGAGCCCTCGCCCCACGACGCCGGCTTCCTGCGGGCCTTCTTCACGTCCACCGCCGCGCTGCTGGCGATTGTCGCGCTGTTCGTCGTCCTCACCGATCCGCTCGGCCGCTTCGGCACCGGGCTCCTTCCGCCGGTGGTCTCCTCCGACCGGGACGAAAAGGCGATGCTCTACCGGGCCCGTACTCCGGCCCCGGAGATCCTGGTCCTGGGCTCGTCCCGCTCGAAGACCATCGCCCCGGCCTGCCTGCAGCAGCTCACCGGTCGCACCGCCTTCAACTTCGCGGTGAACGGGGCCGGCAGCGAGGATCTCGTCGCCATTCTGCACTATGTGCAGGCCGGGGGCGGGAGCGAGCTCCGGACGATCTACGCCGGCATCGATCCGGAGATGCTGCAGAGTGCCGGCGGCGTGCACCGGGCCCTCGAGGGTAGCCGCTACCTCGCGCGCTATGCTCCGGGGGGGGCGGCGCGGGCGCGCGGGAACCTTGGGGCGGACCTGTTCGGCTGGCAGGCGGTGAGCGCGGCGATCCGTTCGGTCACCACCCGGCTCCAGTCAGGCAACCCGTCGCAGGAGTTCACGCTGGATGCGGACGGCCTTCAGCACTATGCCCGGGCCGAGTCCGCGCTGGCGCGGGGCGAAGCGCCTGATGCGGCGCGGATCCTCGGTTCGATCCCCGGCATCCTCGGGCGCTACGAGTCGTTCCCGAGTCTCGATCCGGAGCGGATGAACGCCCTGCGGCAGTTCGCCGAAGAGGCGCACCGCTCAGGGGTCGAGGTGGTGGCGTTCATCCCGCCGGTGCACCCCGCCTTCGAGCGCACCGCCGCAGGGACGGCGTGGCGACCGCGGACGGAGGAGACGGTGCGGCTGCTCCGCGGCCTCGAGCAGGAAGGGCTGCTCCGTTACGTCGAGGTCCGCGACCTGATCGCGACGAGTGCCGACACGACGCAGTACGTGGACGCGATTCACTTCCTCGCGCCGGTGGCCGCCACGCTGGTGCAGGCGCTGACCGGGAGTCCGGAACGCTGTGCTCTTCAATAGCTACGTCTTCTGCCTCGTCTTTCTCCCCGCCGCGCTCGCGGGGTGGTGGCTGCTGCCCACGACGCGCGCACGGCTCGGCTTCCTCACCCTCGCGAGCTACTTCTTCTACGGCTGGTGGGACTGGCGCTTCGTCCCGCTCATGCTGGTCTCGACGACGGCGGACTTCGTCGCTGGTGGCTACATCGCGCGGAGCAGCGATCCGGCCCGGCGCCGCGCCTGCCTGATCCTGCTGCTCTGCTTCAATCTCGGCATTCTCGGCGTCTTCAAGTATTACGACTTCTTCGCCGGGAGCCTCAATGGTCTCGGCGCGCTGGTGGGCGCGGAGATGAACCTGCCGCTCCTGCGGCTGGTGCTCCCGGTCGGCATCTCCTTCTACACCTTCAACTCCATCAGCTACACGATCGACATCTATCGCGGGGTGCTTCGCCCGGCCACGAGCATCCTGGAGTTCTCCACCTTCGTCGCGATGTTCCCGCACCTCGTCGCGGGGCCGATCGTCCGCTACGCCGACCTCGCTCCCCAGTTCGCCCGCATCCCCGATCGCCCCGACCGGGCGGGAACGCTGATGGGCTGCTGGTTCTTCGTGCTCGGCATGGCGAAGAAGGTGCTCATCGCCGACCTCCTCGCCGCCCAGATCGTCACCCCGCTCTGGCACCAATCGGGGCTGCTGGATGCGGGCGAGGCCTGGCTCGCCGTCCTCGCCTACACGCTCCAGATCTACTTCGACTTCTCCGGCTACAGCGACATGGCGATCGGCCTCGCCTTCATGCTGGGCTTCCGCTTCCCCCAGAACTTCGATGCGCCCTACCAGTCGGCCAACATCGCCGAGTTCTGGCGCCGCTGGCACATGTCGCTCTCCTTCTGGTTGCGCGACTACCTCTACATCCCGCTCGGCGGGAATCAGGGCACGCCCGGACGCACCATTCGCAATCTCGGCATCGTCATGTTCCTCGGCGGGCTCTGGCACGGTGCCGCGTGGACCTTCGTTGCCTGGGGTCTGTATCATGGCGCACTGCTCGCCGGTCATTCGGTGGTTCGGCGGCGGGGCTGGGTGCCCCGGGTCCGGCCACTCGCGGTCGCCTGCACCTTCCTCGCCGTCATGATCGGGTGGGTCTTCTTCCGCGCCGCCTCACTCGGCGAGGCCTGGCAGCTGCTCGGTGTGATGAGCGGTCTGCGGACGGGGCAGGGCGGCAACCTCGCCCTCGTCACGACACCGCTTGCCTATCCCGTCCTGGTCGCGGCGCTTGGAATCGCCTGGTTCGTCCCCGACACCTGGCGGCTGGAGGTCCCACGTCGTCCCGTCTGGGGTGCGGCCCTGGCGCTGCTCTTCGTGCTCTGCCTGCTCCGCTTCGCCACGCCGAGTCCCTTCCTCTATTTCCAGTTCTAGCTTCGTTCGCTTCTGCACCATCCGAAACCGGGCGGGGTGGGGCGCGTACGGAACGCACGCTCTCCTCCACTCACGCACCGACATTCGAGGCTCCCATGAGGCGACTCCTGTCTGCCATGCTTCTGGTCGGCACCACCGCTACGGCTTCTGTCGCGCGCGCGCAGGGCGCACCTCCGGCCGGTTGCTCCAGCGCCGAGGCTCGGCAGTTCGACTTCTGGGTCGGGAACTGGGACGTCACGGTCGGCGGGAAGAACGCCGGGACCAACAACGTGACGCTCGAGGAGGATCGCTGCGTGATCCACGAACACTGGACCGGGTCGCGGGGCGGGACGGGGCAGAGCTTCAACTTCTTCGATCGTGGCGCGGGGAAATGGCATCAGTTCTGGGTGGACAACGCCGGGAACTACCTGCACCTGACCGGCACCTATGCCGACGGGCGGCTGGTGCTGACGGGCGTCGCCCCGGGTCCGGACGGGAAGCCGGCGGATCAGCGGCTCACCTTCTTCAACAACGCCGACGGCACGGTGCGCCAGTTCTGGGAGACCTCGTCAGATCACGGCGCGACCTGGCAGGTGGCGTTCGACGGGCTCTACCGGAAGCACTGACCCGCCCGTTGACACATATGTGCGTAGCGCATATGTTGGATCATGTCCACCGCCCGTGATGCGAATCTGCTCGGAGCGCTGATCACCGCGCTGCAGGATGAACTCGAGGCCGCGACCGCCGAGGAAGCCCGGCACGGTGCGGCCTTTCCGGCCGCGCTCGCTTCCATGCTCGCCGCGCCCGGCATGTCCATCGAACAGCTGCGGCGCATCCTCGGCCTCTCGCACAGCGGGACGGTACGACTGGTGGACTGCCTGGTGGAGGATGGCATGGTCGAGCGGAAGGCCGGCGCGGATGCCCGGACCGCCGCGCTGCATCTGACCCCGACGGGCCGGCGCCAGGCGAAGGCCGTTCTCGATGCCCGGCGCGCCGCGCTCGCCCCCGCTCTCGCTCTGCTGACGGCGTCCGAGCGGGCCCAGCTCGGCCGGCTCACCGAAAAGATGCTCGCCGGTCTCTCGAAGGGCCGCGAGCATGCCGATCACATCTGCCGTCTCTGTGACCTCACCGCCTGTCCCGAAAGCACCTGTCCGGTGGAGTGCGCCGTCGTGCCTGCACGGCCGTGAAGCGGCCGTGCGATCCTGCCTCGTGGAGGTAATATATGTATGCTGCATATTTATATCTGCTGCGCGCACTGGCGCCGGTGCCGGAGCCGGCGCGCCGGTTCCTCCCCGAGCCGCCGCCGCCGGCGTACGGGTCAGCCCGTCCCGTGCAGCAGGCTGAACAGCAGCAGGCCGAGGACCACGCTGGTGAGCGCGATGTACTGGCGATCCCGCTGGCGCACGAAGCCGACCAGCGTCAGCGCGACCCGCACGATGGGCGTGGCGATCAGCAGCACCACGCCCAGCTGGATGATCGCCCGGCTGTCGAGCGCCACGGCACCCGACAGGATGCCGATCAGGCTGCGCAATTCCGCCAGCCAGGACCACGCCCGCGGCGAGCAGCACGCCGGCCTTGAGCCAGCGGCCGACTTCCCGCTCCATGGCGTCGTCGGCGGTCGGGCTCACAGGCCGCCCCGCAGTCCCTTGTAGAGCATCTCCGCCGCGAGCACCACCACGACCACGGTGAACACGCGTCGGAGCACATGGGTGCGCGTGGTCGTGAGGATCCGCGCCCCGACCATCGCGCCGGCGAGGACGCCGAGCATTACGGGGAACGCGAGCCCCGGCTCGATGTATCCCCGGTGCAGATAGACCCCCGCACCCGCGGCGGCGGTCACGCCAATCATGAAATTGCTGGTCGTGGTGGAGACCTTGAAGGGTAAGCCCATAGCACGGTCCATCGCGAGCACCTTCACGGCGCCGGAGCCGATACCCAGCAGGGCGGAGAGCACGCCGGCGACGTACATAAGGGCCAGTCCGGCCGGAATCCGTCGGACCCGATAGGCCTTCTCGCCGTCGATCGCCGGGTAGCTGGAATCGAGACGGAGCCGCGTGGCGAGCGGGTCCGGAGGTTCGAGATCGGAATGTTCCTGGGGCAGCTGCGAACCGACGTAGGCGGTGTAGAGCAGCACGACACCAAAGAGGATGCCCAGTGCCGATTTCGAGATGTACGCGGCGAGCACCGCGCCGGAGAGCGCGCCGATCGTCGTGGCCACTTCGAGCAGGATGCCGAGCCGGACGTTGGTGAAACCCTCGCGAACGTAGGCGGCGGCCGCGCCCGAGGAGGTCGCGATGACCGAGACGAGCGAGGCGCCGATGGCGTATCGCAGGTCGATGCCGAACAGCACCGTCAGCATGGGGATGATCACGATGCCGCCACCCAGTCCGGTCAGCGCGCCCAGCAATCCGGCACAGAGCGATCCGGCGATGACCAGCAGGGTGAAAACGAGAGTGTTCAACCCAGCGGCTCGAACCGCGCGGTGAAGTGACGGAGGAACGGCGCCTGCTCCACGAAGCGGAGCCCGCGGACCTCGTTACGGCGGGCGTGCACGTTGAGGATCGCCTCGACCACGTAGTCGATGTGGCTCTGGGTATAGACCCGCCGCGGAATCGCGAGCCGCACCAGCTCCATGCCGGCCGGGGTTTCCTCGCCAGTCACCGGATCGCGCCGTCCGAACATCACGGTGCCGATCTCGACCGCCCGGATCCCCGCTTCCCGGTACAGCTCGACCACCAGCGCCTGGCCGGGGAGCTGATGCGGGGGGATGTGCGGAAACAGCGCGGCGGCGTCGATGTAGACGGCATGCCCGCCGGGTGGCTGGACGATTGGCACCCCCTTTTCCGAAATGTGTCGGCCGAGGTAGGTGGTCGAGGTGATGCGGTAGAGCAGGTAGTCCTCGGCGAGCGCCTCGTAGAGCCCCACGGCGATCGCCTCGAGGTCGCGCCCCGCAAGCCCGCCGTAGGTCGGAAAGCCCTCGGTGAGGATCAGGAGGTTCCGTTCCTGCTGGGCCACTGCCGGATCGTTGCTCGCGATGAATCCGCCGATGTTGGCCATGCCGTCCTTCTTGGCGGACATCGTGGCGCCGTCGGCGAGCGCGAACATCTCGCGGGCGATCTCGATCGGCGACCGGTCCGCATAGCCCTCCTCGCGCAGCTTGATGAAGTACGCGTTCTCGGCGAAGCGGCAGGCATCGATGTAGAAGGGAATCCGGTGCCGGCGGCACAGCGCCGATACCGCGCGCACGTTCGCCATCGAGACCGGCTGCCCGCCGCCCGAATTGTTGGTGACGGTGAGCATGCAGAGCGGGATGTTCTCCCGGCCCACCTCGCCGATGAGGCGTTCGAGCGCGGCCACATCCATGTTGCCCTTGAAGGGATGCAGCGTCTGCGGCTGGCGTCCCTCGGCGATGACGAGATCGACCGCCTTCGCGCCGGTGTGCTCGACGTTGGCCCGGGTCGTGTCGAAATGGGTGTTGCTGGGGACGACGTCGCCAGGCTTGCACATCACCGAGAAGAGAATCCGCTCCGCGGCGCGCCCCTGGTGGGTCGGGAAGACGTACTTGAATCCGAAGATGTCCTGGATGGCCTGCTCGAAGCGGTAGAACGAGGGGCTGCCGGCGTACGACTCATCCCCGCGCATGATCGACGCCCACTGCTGACTGCTCATCGCCGACGTCCCGCTGTCGGTGAGCAGGTCGATCAGCACGTCGTCGGATCTGAGCAGGAAGACGTTGTAGCCCGCTTCGACCAGCCGCGCCTCTCGTTCAGCTCTCGTCGTGAGGTGAATCGGTTCGACCGACTTGATCCGGAACGGCTCAATGATGGTTTTCATGGGATGCAATATGCCCTGAATCCCCGGTCGGCTCCATATTCCGGGCATGACGAGTTCCCCGGAAGATCAGATCGTGGTCATCGGCGCCGGCGCCGCGGGCCTCCTGGCCGCGATCCACGCCACAGCGGGAGGGTGCCGGGTCCTGCTGCTCGAACGCACCGCCGATGGCGGCCGCAAGATCCTGATCAGCGGTGGCGGCCGGTGCAACATCCTGCCCTCGGTCCTCGATCCCGCCCGGTTCGTCACTGACTCCTCTCCGAATCTGCTCCGCAGCCTGCTGCTCGCCTGGCCGCTCGCGGAGCAGCGGAGCTTCTTCGAGCGGGACGTCGGCGTCCCGCTGGCGCTTGAAGCGGAGACGGGAAAACTCTTCCCTGCATCCGGCCGTGCCCGCGATGTCCGCGACGGACTGGTCTCGCTCGCGCGGGCGCGCGGCGTCGAGTTCCGGGGCGGGTGTCGCGTCGTCGATGCGAGCCCCGCCGGGAGTGGCTGGCGGGTGCATCTCGACAGCGGGCAGGCCATCAGTGCCCGCGCCGTCATCATCGCCACGGGCGGTCTCTCCGTCCCCGCCACGGGCAGCGATGGTCTCGGCTTCGAGATCGCACGCCGCACCGGGCATGTGGTCCACCCGACGTATCCGGCGCTGACGCCCCTGACGGCGAATCCCGCCGTCCATGCCGCGCTCGCCGGCATCTCGCTCGAGGTCACGATTGAAGCCCCGGGCGCGGGGCGCATGCGGTCCGCGACGGGAGGCTTTCTCTTCACCCATCGCGGCTACAGCGGCCCGGTGGTGCTCGACCTCTCCCATCTCGCCGTCCGCTCACGCGAGGCCGGGGCGGAACGACAGCCGCTCAGGGTCTGCTGGACGGCACTCAAAGACGAGGCCTGGGAGAAGCGCCTGACACAGCGCAGTGCCCAGTCGGTCAGCACGGTGTTGCGGGGCGAGCTCCCGTCCCGGCTGGCGGACTGGCTCGTCGCCGATGCGGGCGTCGGACCGGGATGCCAGCTCGCGCAGTTGCCGCGCGAGGCGCGCCGGGCGCTGATCGAGCGGCTGGTGCGCTATCCCCTCCCCTGGACCGGGGACGAGGGCTACAAGAAGGCGGAGGTGACGGGGGGCGGTGTCGCCCTCGATCAGGTCCAGCCGGGCACACTGGAAAGTCGCGTGCACGGTGGACTTTTCTTCTGCGGGGAGGTGCTCGACGCGTTCGGTCCGATCGGCGGCTTCAACTTCGCGTGGGCCTGGGCGACCGGGCGAACGGCGGGGATGGGAGCGGCAAAGAAATAGGGGCGGGCACGAGGCCCGCCCCACGAGATTCCTGATACCGCGCCGGCTTACTTGAGCGCGAAGCTGACGCCCAGGCTGACCGGGATGAAGTTCGTGCTGCTGCCGCTGCTCTGCACGCTGAGGTAGCGGCCCTCGAGGAAGACGTTCGCCTTCGCGCCGGCCTTGAACTTCACGCCCGCGCCACCGCCGAAGGTGAACTTGGTCTCGGACCCGGAGACGCTGAACCCACCGCCGCTCGCGGAGCCCTTGGTGTTGAACATGCCCGCGCTGCCGATGACATACGGCTTCACCCCACCAGCGTTCTGGAACTCGTAGGTCACATTGGCCAGGCCGCCCGTGAGCTTCGCCTTGCCGCTGAGGCCGCCCTTCCAGGTGTTCTGCCCGTAGTAGAAATCGCCCCGGAACCCGAGGCCCGAGGGCAGGTTGTATCCGATGTTCGCCAGACCGTGCCAACCGGTCTTCGCGGCGGTCTTGAAATCACCGGTCGGGATGGTCGCGCCACCGCCGATGCCGATGGTCACGGACTGGGCCTGAGCCGCGGTCGCCGTGAGGGCCAGAATGGCCAGGGCCGCAACTGCCTTCGCGATATTTCGCTTCATACCTAGTTCCTTTTCCGCTCCTTGGAGACATTGAGCCCCCTGAGGGCCCCTCCGGCCACAGCGGCCGGATTCCGAGGTGGAACGGAGATGCACCCCGGCAGGTTTCAAAATCCACCGAACGTAAAACCGGCCGAAATCGGAAGGAACTGGGGCTTCGAACCGCTGGTGTAGATGCTCAGATACCGGGCCTCCACGAACAGTGCGAGCCCGCGACCCCCGAACGAGAACCCAGCCCCGGCGTTGATGGCGGGGCTGGTCTGCCGCGACTCGCCGAAGCCCGGCCCAGTCGTCCTGGTCCGGACATAGCCGCCCCCACCGAGGAGATAGAACCGGTTCGGCGTGCGCCGGGACCCGAACTGGAAGACCAGGTTCGCCAGTCCGCCGACGTATTCCTGCCGTCCGCTGACCTGGCGCAGATTGGCCCGCCCGTACAGCCCATCGAGCCGCAGGCCGAGTGCGGTCGAGGCCGCCGGGAAGTAGGTCAGACTGGCGTCACCGATCCACCCTTTCTTGACCAGGTCGGCGTGGGCTCGCACCGGCACGATGATGCCGCCGCCGAGGCCGAGGCGGATGTCCCCCTGGGCGGCGAGGGCTGGAGGCAGGGCGAGCAGCAGGCCGACGACCGCGAGGGCGGCTCGTGTGGGCATGAATGGACTCCGGGGATCGAGGGATACCCAGAGATACTCCAGTGCCGGCCTTCGGGGCGGTAACGAGAGTCACGTCAGGCAGGTAATTCAGGCTACGCGCGGCGGCCGAATCGAGGCGGGCGCGGACGGATGCTACTGAACCAGCGGCACCAGCTTCTTGAGCGAATCGAGCGGGGTCCGCGCCGCGATCGAGAGCCGGTAGCCTTCCTCATCGAGCCAGCTGGCGACACTGACGCCGTTCGGGGCGCTGCCGTAGGCCGTCTCACCGCTCTCAAGGGTGGGATCATCGATCGAACGCAGTCCGTCGCTGTCGGTCGGAATCCGCTGCTGGTCGAGGAAGAGCGGGCTGCCGTCCGCCGCCCGATAGACCAGGCGGATCACATCGATGCCGTGCTGTGCGCCCGGCACGGCCGACGCCGGCCCCACTTCGATATGATCCAGCTTGAGGCCGGGGATGGAGCGGAGCGGGCCGCCCGCCCGGCGCGCCGCCTCGGCCCGCCCGATCTCGCGGAAGTGCGGCGAGACCGTGAGTGGTCCCGCCGACTGGCCCGCGGCGGCGGAGGGACGTGGCGCCGTGGCGACCGGTGCGGAAGGTCGTGTCTGCGGATCGGCCGCGGGGGCCGTGACCGCATCGCGAGGGGGCGGAGCCGCGGGAACCGGCCCGGCTGTCGCTGGCTGGGACGTGGTGGCGCTCGGTGTCGAAGCCGGCTTCGGGCTTGGCGTCCGCGGAATACCGCGTGCCTCATCCATTGTGGCGACCCGCATGCCTTCGCTCGGCTGACGCAGACGGCTGGCCCCATACCCCACCAGCAGCGCCATCAGCACGGCCCCGATCCAGAGCAGCGTTGTCAGATCCGGGGTCACCCGCTTCGATGGCTCCGAGCCCGGCAGCATCACGAGTCCACCAGGGGTGACCGTCGCCAGCGGACCCGCCTCCACGGCGAGTTCGGGAAACCGCTCGTCCACCTCGGCGAAGTTGTCGCGCCACTCCTCCAGCCTGCGCGCACAGGCGCGGCATTCGTCAATATGGCGACGAATGCGCTGCAGGTCCGAACTGGTGGCGGAGCCGTCGATCAGCTTCGCGAGGAGTCGATCAGTCAGGTGGAACATGGCAGGCTAAATCTACCCTCCAGCGCCAGCCTCCGCCGACCCGGAATCTCTCAGTGCACCCGCGACACAATGGCGCGCAGGGAGTCGCCCGGCAGAAAGCCCGTAAGTCTAAGTATGAAGCCATTTTGGTCGATCCACCGGAGGCTCTTTCCCCCCCCCTCCGCCGGGGTGATCAGGGTGTCGCCCGGCAGCAGGGACTCGGCCGAACGGGCGCGGGCAGACTCCGCAGCCCTCGTGGGCCGCTGCTGATCCAGCCACAATTCCCGGCCCGGAGGATCCTCGTACACCACCCGGATGGTCTCCTGGCCCGGCTCGCCGGGCACGAGGATGCCGCCGGGAATCGCCAGCAGCTTGACCGGCTCGAGCCCATCCACGAGACGGATCGAGCCGGCGAGTGTTCTCACCGCCTCCTCCATGGTGAGCAGCCGGGAGGCCGTGCGCTTCGGGGCCGCGAGATTGCGGGCCGCCCGGGGTTCCGCTTCAGGCTGACTGAGCGCGACGCTCCCGCCCGCCGCGGGCTGGGTCACGGCATCCATCGCCGGAGCCGTCGGTTGGGTCGGCGCAGCGGCGGGTGGTGCGGCGGCCACCTTTCCCGCGTTCGCCATTTCGGCCGGAGCCGGTCGCTCATCCCGAGTGGCGGCGGGGGCGGCTTCTGCGCTGGCGCCGGTCGGGGCCCCGGTCGCTGCGGTGCCGGGTGCCATCGCCTTGTCCGCGCGCTCGGCCGGTATCGGCTGACTGGTGGGCAGGGCGCCGGCCATGTCGGTGGTGTCCCGGGCGGCGCTCCGGAGCGAGTAGCCCAGGCCGACTGCGCACAGAACGCTCGCGGCCCATGCGACGGTGCGCCAAGGCAGGAGCCGTCGAGGAGTCGCGGCCGAGTTCGGCGCGGGTGGCGTCGTCACGATGGCCGGTTTCGGCCGGTTGAGCGGTGGCGGTTCCAGCTTCGCCACGAGCCGGTCGGCTTCGCCGGCGAAGTCGCGGGTCTGGTCCCACAGGGCGCGACACTCGGCGCAGCTCGCGAGGTGCGTCTCCGCGGCCCGCTTCTCGTCCGGCTCCAGTTCATTGTCGAACAGGGCGGCGAGCTGGCCTTCATCAAGATGCGGCATGGCGGTCCTTCTCTTTCGCGCGGTAGGCCTCGACCAGTCGCCGGCGGGCGCGGGACAGCGTGGTGCCGATTGCGCCCTTGGCGAGGCCGGTGGCCGCCGCGATTTCGTCGTAGTCAAATCCTTCGGCTTTCAGCAACAGCACTTCCCGGTCGACGTCGCGCAGGTCGGCGAGCGCCGCGCGCACCGTGCGGGTCTGATCCTCGCGCTCGTAGTCGTCGTCCGCGCCGGGCGCGCTGGTGACCGACTCGCCCTTGAGGAGCTGCAGGCGTCGGCCCTGGCGTACCGCGCGCCGGCCGTCGTCGCGCACCAGGTTGAGCGCCACGGCGAAGAGCCACGGCCGGGGATTGTCGGGCGGCGCGGCCACGGCGCGCGCAAAGGTCTCCTGCGCCAGGTCCTCCGCGCGGTCACGGTCCCCCGTGCGGCGATAGAGCATCCGCACGAGGGATTCGTAGTACTGCGCGAAGAGCTGTTCGATCGATGGTCCGGTCATGCCCATCCTGTCGTCGATGGCCTGCCTCAGCCGCACAAGACTGCCGTCTGCCTCACCGGCGCCACGAAGCTCCCGTGGAGCCGGTGTCCATCAGGCATCGTGAGCTGGTAACGCCCGTGGAGCGCGCCGTCCAGCGTGGCGCTCTCGAATTCTACCCATCCTCCGGTCGCGCTGGTGCAGTTGCTGCCGGGAGCGCAGAGCACACCGGCGGCACCATCCGGCCCGGAGCCGCCGATCGCCGATCTCGCCCCGCCAACCGAGGCGAGGTGGTGGTACACCGAGATCCGAAGCATGGGATAGGCGGAGACCGAATCCTCCGGTGCGTCGCTCATGTAGATCGACGTCGCCGCGCCATCCCACGGCGCGCAATCCGCCGAGGCCCATGTCCGTTTCCATGCCGGGTCCGGCGCGCTGCCCGCCGAAGCGGAGCAGGCGCCGATCACGACGAGTGCGGCGAGCATTCTCATGGCGTCGCTCCGCGGAAGGCCCGGACGAACTCCCGCACTTCGGACTCGCTGAGCTTGTCCCGCCCGCCCGCGGCGACTTTGAGGCTGGCCCGCTGTCCGGCCACCAGCACCGCGTCACCCACCGTGAGACTGCTGGCGAGATCCGGGAGTGCCCGAGCGATGGCGAAGTATGCCGCACTGTACGGGGCGACGCTCAGCACCCGGAGGCTATCGCGGTGATTGACATCCGTCCAGACGCCGTCGGTTCGCACGAAGACCCGGCCGCCGGCGCGCTTCATCTCGGAGCTGCTGCCGCCGATCGCCCGGAACTTGTCGTCGGCCACCGATTCTGCCTCGGCGAGGCTCGAGGCCTGCGACATCTTGCCGCTCTCGCTGGCCCGGTCAAACGCGACCTGTCCAGTCTGCGCCGCCGGTGCCGCTGCCGGCGCCATGTTGCGCATCGGCGTCGAGCCGGCATCCATCCCGCGCGTCGCGAGCATCCCCGGCTCCTGGACCAGGTAGGAGGTGTACTCGGTGAGGATGCCGTGCCTGAGTCCGAGTTCCCGCACCTGGCGGATGAGATCGTCGCTCTGTCCCTCGATCCGGATCTGCCGGGTCAGGTCGCCGATCCGGCGCGAGGCCCACAGCTTGGGGATGAACTCGTTGCCGCTCGCGACGGCCGGGAAATTCGCCTCGGTCGTGAAGCGTTCGCGCCGACCGTTGCGCTCACCCTCGATCACGACCGCGCCGCGGCCTTCGCCGTGATACCGCCCGAAGATCACCAGCTCCTCGCCGAAGAAGAGATCGGGCAGCTGGGTGGGCGACAGATCGAGGAACCGCACCGGGCTCTCGACGATGCGGAGGTTGACCAGCGCCGGGCGGCGCAGCTTGCCGACCAGGTTGCCGACCGCGACTTCCACGCTCGCATCCGGCGCGACGTATTCCACCGAGCCGCGGCCTTCCTTGGCCAGGCGCTCCAGCAGGTAGGTGTTCACGTCGTGGCCCACGCCGATGGTGAAGACCCGGGCCCGCCCGATCCGGCCCGCCGCCAGTTCGGCGATGCGATCCGGCTGCTGCTCACCGACGGAGGGAACGCCGTCGGTCAGGAAGAGCACGATCGGCAGCCGCCCTTCGGCGACGCTCGCGCCCAGCACGGCATCGAGCGCACCGGAGATATTCGTGCCGCCATCGGCTTCGAGTGCATCGATGAAGCTGCGGGCGTCACGCAGCGTCTCGGCGGTGACCGGCGACCAGCCGTCGTGGAAGTTCCGGACTCTGCTGCTGAACGCGACCAGCCGGAAGCGGTCTTCGGCGCGCAGGGTGCCGATCGCCTGACGGAGCGCCGCCTTGGCCTGGTCCAGCTTCTGGCCGGACATCGATCCGGAGACGTCCACCACGAACGATAGATCGCGGGGAACGACCGGTCCCTCTTCGGTGGCCGGCGGCGCCAGCAGCAGCATCGCGTAGCCATCCTCGCCGCCGGGTGCGTTGGTGAGGACGGTCGTCCCCACCAGCCCGCGGCGCAGGGGGATCAGGACGTCGATATCGCCGCCCTCCCGGGTGTCGATCGTCAGTTCGAGGCGCCCGGAGTCGCGCCGGGTCGTCAGCGGATGGGAGGGCGAATAGGGGGTGCCGTAGGAGGCTTCATCGGGAATGGTGAGGCGCCAGGTGCCGGACGATCCGCCCCGGGCACCCAGCGCATAGCGGATACGGAGCGCGTCGCCGGTGCGCTCGACGAGCTGGGTGTAGCGCAGCACCACCTTGCGGGTCTCACCGGGCTGAATCGGGAAGACCTGCGCCCGGACCAGGCCGTGACCGGCCAGCGTGAGCAGCGCCGGATCCCGCTGCCGCCTGACAATTTCCTCGTAGATGCCGCGGGCCTGCTCGGCGTTCATCATCTCGCCGCGCACCTCCTGTTCTCCCATCCAGAGCGAGAAGTTCTGGAAGACCGCTTCACCGGGCAGGGGATAGAGGTAGCTCCCCTCGGCGAGCCGGCCGCCGGTGTTGCGGAAGCGCTCCTCGACCTCGACCCGGACGATGCGGCCTTCGATGGTGGAACGGACGTCGGAAGCCACCCGGCTGATGCTCGGGTTCGACTGGCTCGGGACTCGGGGCGTGGGGACATCGATCCAGCCCTGCCCCTTCAGGGGGGCTGCCAGACAGGTAAGCGCGAGGGCGCTCAGGATTGTGCGGTGCATGAACTGCCTCTTTGGCTTTCGGGACGCGCGGGGGATGCGCGGGGGTGGGGGTATTGCACAGGCCCGGACCAGCCCGGCGGCGCGGCGGGAATCCGGGCAGCTGGAGGGGAATTGAACGGGGCGGCCACCCCGTCCGGTCTCGGGGCGAGTGATTTACTATAGGGAATGCCGACGATCGACGTGGTGCGGACCTACCTGGAAATGACCTCGCCGGGCGACCTGGTCGCCGAGGGCCAGGCCGGGAGCGAGGTGCGCCTCGACGAGGTGCACGACTGTCCCTGGCACTTCTACCGCTACCTCTATGTGGAGGTCGGCCGGCAGTACCACTGGAAGGACCGGCTGGTCTGGACCGAGGCCCAGTTCCGGGAACATCTGGCGGGCCCGAGCCACATCTGGCTGCTCTCGGTGCGCGGTGCACCGGCCGGCTATTTCGAGCTGCGGGGCCAGGATGACGGGTCCATCGAGATCGGCTACTTCGGGTTGCTGCCGGAATTCGTGGGGCGGGGCCTCGGCAAGTACCTGCTGACCCGGGCGGTGGAGGAGGCCTGGGCCCTGCGGCCGACGAGGGTCTGGCTGCACACGTGCACCCTGGATCACCCCGGTGCACTGCCTAACTATATCAAGCGGGGATTCCGTCCGGTTCGCGAGGAGACCTACCAGACCACGGTGGCGTGATCAGCGATCGGCTGCGGGCCGGGCGGAGGGGCAGAGCCCGGCCACGACGCAGGCCCCGCACTGCGGCCGCCGGGCGATGCAGACCGCGCGGCCGTGCAGGATCAGGAGATGGGAGACGAGGGTCCAGTCCTCACGCGGGATGAGGACCATCAGGTCCTGCTCGATCTTCACCGGATCAGTCTGCCGGGTGAGCTGGAGCAGCCCCGCCAGCCGGGTCACGTGGGTGTCCACGGTGACCCCTTCATTGATCCCGAACGCATTGCCGAGCACCACGTTCGCCGTCTTCCGGCCAACTCCAGGGAGCGCGTGCAGCTCCGCCATCGTCTTCGGCACCTTCCCGCCGTGGTCCGCCACGATCGCCTGCGCCATGGCGATCAGATTCTTCGCCTTGTTGCGGAAGAAGCCGGTGGACTGGATCAGTTTCTCCACGTCGGGCTGGGACGCGCGCGCGAGGGCCGCCGGCGTCGGGTACTTCGCGAAGAGCGCGGGCGTCACCATGTTGACCCGCGCATCGGTGCACTGGGCGGAGAGGATGGTCGCCGCGAGCAGCTGATAGGCGTCGCCATGTTCGAGGGCGCAGCTGGCATCGGGGTAGGCCCGCTTGAGCAGGGTGAGGATCTTCAGCGCGCGCGCTCCCCGGGCGGCGGCGCTCTCCGGGCCGCGCGGCTTCATCGGGCCCGTCGCGCCGCCACGTGCGCCAGGAACCCCTCCACCGGCAGCGTGTTCAGCACATCCCCCTTCGTCAGCCAGCCCTTCCGGGCGATCCCGATGCCGTATTGGATGTTGTGCAGCCCGGGGAGGCTGTGGGCATCCGCCCCGATGGAGATGGCGACGCCTGCGTCCCTGGCCTGTCGCAGCAGGCGCCAGTCCATGTCGAGCCGGTGCGGGTCGGCGTTGATCTCGATCGCGACGCCGGTGGCCGCCGCCTTCGCGATGACGGCCTCCATGTCGATCGGATAGGGATCACGGCTCAGCAGGAGACGCCCGGTCGGGTGTCCGATGATGTCGAGATGCCTGTTGTCCATCGCCCGCAGCATGCGCGCCGTCATCTCCTCGCGACTGAGGCTGAAGCGGCTGTGAATGGACCCGATCACGAAGTCGAGACGGCTCAGTACCGTGTCGTCGTAGTCCAGTTCTCCCGCGGCGAGGATGTCCGCCTCGATCCCCTTGAGGACGCGGATGCCGAGGCCTTTCGCGTTGACGGCGTCGATTTCGTCCGCCTGCCGGAGCAGGTCATCGGCGGAGAGCCCGCCGGCGTAGGCGGCCGCCTTGCTGTGGTCGGTGATGCCGATCCACTGGTAGCCCGCGTCCCGGCAGGCGAGGGCGAGCTCCTCCACCGAATTCGAGCCGTCGGAGGCGGTGGTGTGGCAGTGGAGGAAGCCGCGCAGGTCGCGCTGCTCGATGAGCCGCGGCAGCGCGCCGGATGCCGCGGCTTCGATCTCGCCGCGTCCTTCCCGCAGTTCCGCGGGAATCTCCGCGAGCCCGAGCGCGGTGTAGAACGCCGCCTCGTCGCCGGTGGCGATGAAGGCACTGCCCTTCCAGAGCGCCGCCCCGTCGAGGGCGAAGCCGTGGGTGCGCGCATGCGCCGCGAGCGCCGCGAGGTGCTCGTCGCTGCCGGTCGCCTGGACGAGGACCGCCCCGACGTTCTTCGGCGTCGTCACCACGATCTGGGCCTGGGCGCCGCCACTCATCCTGAGGGTCATCCGCCGCTCGTCCTGGCCCGCGAACTCATGGACGCCTGACAACTCGCCGATGCGCCGGAAGATCTCCGCCGGCGGCACCTCGGCCACCAGGACCAGCACGATGTCGCGCACGACTTCCATGCGGCGGCGCACCTCGCCCGCGACGATCGCCCCCTGGACGCCGGGGACGGCGGCCAGCGCCGCACGGAGCGCCTCCGCCTCTTCCTCCGCATGATGGGCCAGCTTGAAGGCGCTCGCCTGCCGCAGGAAGGCGATGCCCTTCAGGATGTTCTCCGCGGTCTTCTGGCCGAAGCGCGGCAGCCGCGCGAGGCGGCCGTCCCGGGCGGCGGCCTCGAGTTCCGGCAGGGAGTCGATGTCGAGGGCCTCGTGCAGCTGCCGGATCTTGGCGACGCCGAGACCGGAGATCTGGAGCATCTCGACGAGGCCGGGGGGCACCTGCCCGCGCAGCTCCTCCAGCACGGAGGCGCGCCCCGTGCTCACCAGTTCCTGCACGATCTGGAGCGTGGCGGGGCCGACCCCCTTGGTCGCGGCGAGGGTGCCATCCGCCAGCGCTTCGGGAAGCTCGACGCTCAGCGCTCCCACAGCCTTGGCGGCGGTGCGGAAGGCGCGCACGCGGAAGGTGTTCTCGCCCTGCAGTTCCATGAACGACGCGATCTGTTCCAGCGTCTGCGCCACGGCTTTCTTGTCCATCGTCATCCTCAGCTCAGGTCCACCGCGACATGCGGACGGTGCGCCGGCCCGGCACAGGACAGCGCCTCGGGCAGGAGCGACGTCGCGCGCGCCGCCAGTTCCAGCAGCTCCTCGCCACCGACGATCGAGTACAGCCCCGCCGCGGCTCCGCCCGGGAGGACCGGACTGAACAGCGGGGTGCCATCGCCCCGCTCGAGTTCGCCCTCACGATAGCCGTCGGCGTCCACCACGCTGAACCCTTCGCGCCCGGGATGGAGGCCGAAGATCGCGAGCACGAAGAACCCGCCTCCTGGCCAGGGCCGCACGAAGATGCCGTCGAGCGGCTGATGCGGCTCCCCCGGGCCGAGCTCGGCCCAGACCAGCCGCTCGGGAAGCTGCAGGTAGAACGCCCGGGGCAGTGCGGCCGCCGGCGGAGCTGTGCCCGGTGCCGTCGCCTCGGTGGCTGGCGCCGCGAGGAGGGCGGAGGCCCGGGTCTTCGACGGCCGGATGAGCCAGCCCCCTTCGGCCCAGTAGAGGTAGGCGTGATGGAGCAGGGCGACGTGCTGTTCCATCCCTTCCCCCACGCCTTCCTCCGGCACCAGCTCGCGCAGATAGGTGACCACCTCGCGATCGAGCACGAAGGCGTCCTGGTCGTGCGCGTCCCGGCCGCCGCTCGCCAGCGACTCGCGAATGCGGACGAAACGGGGTTCGGCGTCGGCGCCGAAGGCGATGTCGTACGGAGTGGGTCGAGGGGCCATCAGCCTGCCGTCGAGGGTATCGGGACGCGGGAAAGCTAATCGCTCCCCGGCGGTCGTCCCGTCCTCGGGAGGAACCGGTCGAGCTGCCGGACGAACGCGTCGAACGCCTCGACGTACGGCACGTGCCCGCAGTCCCCGAGCAGGACAAACTCGGCGCCGAGGCAGTCGGCGGCCTCATGCGCGCTTTCGGCGGGAATCGGATCGTCGTCCCCATGGAGCACCAGCGCCGGGACCCGCAGTGCGCGGAGGGCGGGTCGCAGGTCGAAGTCCCCCAGGCTGTCCCAGACCTCGGCGCGGGTGCGCTCCGTGACGCGGAAGGGGGTGAGCGCCCGGGCCCGGGCGGGGTCGTGGAAATACCCCGCGACCGCGAGCTCGAAGAGCCGCTGCGCATGCGCGGCGGGGTCGCGATCGCGCAGTCCGCTGTCGCGGAGCGCCTTGCGGGCCGCCTGCAGCTCGGGGCTCATGGTGCGCTCCTGGAATCGGCGCTCGAACTCCTCCCGCGCGGCGCGCCAGACCGGCGCCGCCGAGACCAGGGCGAGGCGCTCGACCCGTGCGGGGTGCGCGATCGCGTAGAGCATCGCGAGCATGCCGCCCCACGAATAGCCGGCAATTGTCAGGCGCGCGAGGCCCCAGACCTCGCGCAGCGCCTCCAGGTCGGCGACCTGTTCCCGCCAGCCCACGGGCACCTCCCGGGGGACGGGGGAGCGTCCCCCGCCTCGCTGGTCGTAGTAGATCAGCGTCCGGCCGGTGGCGAGCGCGTCGAAGCCGGGCAGGAGGTAGTTGTGGTCGGCGCCCGGTCCTCCGTGGAGGACCACCACCGGCGGACCCGCGCCGATGCGCCGCTCGAGCAGCGTGACGCCGTTGACCGCGACCAGGCGCTCGGTGCTCATCGGGGGATTACGCCAGCCGCCCGGGCCGGGATCGCAGGCGGTTCGGAATAGATCGCAAGCAGTTCGGCGAGGGTCGCGGCGTGAATCGTGGCGATGTCCTCGATCGCCTTCGCATAACCGCCGGCGATGGTCATCACGACCGGAAGGCCTCGCGCGTGGCAGGCGGCGAACACCATCCGGTCGCGCTCACGCAGTCCCGCGAAGCTCAGCCCGAGCCGTCCGAACCGGTCGCCGAGGTACGGATCGGCGCCGGCGAGGTAGAAGACCAGATCGGGCCGGCTGGCATCGAGCACCGGGTCGAGATGGAGTGCGAGCGTCGCGAGGTAGGTGGCGTCGTCGCAGCCATCGGGGAGTCCCACATCGAGGCTGCTGCGCTCCCGGTGGAACGGGTAGTTCTTCTCGCCGTGCATCGAGAAGGTGCAGACCGTCGCATCGTCCGCGAAGATCTGCGCCGTGCCGTTTCCCTGATGGACGTCGAGGTCCACCACCGTCGCCCGCGTGAGCCGGCCCTCCCGCTGCAGGACCCGGATCGCGACCGCGACGTCGTTGAACACGCAGAAGCCCTCGCCGCGATCGCTGAAGGCGTGGTGGGTACCGCCCGCCAGGTTCACGCCGGCGCCCCCGGTCAGGGCGTCGCGTGCCGCTTCGATCGTGCCCTGGACCGTGCGGCGGGCGCGTTCCAGCAGCTCGGGACTCCAAGGGAAGCCGAGCCGCCTGATGGCCAGCGGATCGAGGGTGCCATTGAACACCGCATCGAGATAGTCATCGGTGTGAACCAGCGCGAGATCTTCGCGGGTCGCCGCGTCCGGCTCCTCGACCGCCTCAGGCGGCAGCAGACCCTGACGCACCACGGTGTCGCGGAGCAGGGCGTACTTCGCGACGGGGAAGCGGTGTCCCTCGGGGAGGGGCACGGAGAAGCGGGCGGAGGACCAGGCGCGCGTCATCGGCGGTCGGCCGCCGCCACGGCCGGTGGCGTCACGGCCTAGAGCAGCGCCGCGAGGCCGTCGGCCACGGCGCGCACCGCGGCTTCCTCGTCGGCCGTGAAGGGGTCGGGCACGTCGCTGTCGACGTCGATCTGGCCGAGGATGGTTGCGCCGCGCCGGATGAGGACGACCAGCTCGGAGCGGGTGAAGGTGTTGCACGCGATGTAATTCCCGATCGCGCGGACATCGCCCACGTTCTGGTCGTTCCCGGTCGCGACCGCGGTACCGCAGACGCCCTTGCCGACGGGAATCCGGGTGTGCTCCGTGTCCCGCCCGCTCCAGGCCTCGAGGACCAGTTCGTTGCCGTGGAGCATATAGAGGTACACGGAGGTGTACGGGGCGCCCGCGCCCCGGATGCGGTCGGCGGCGTACTGCAGCAGCGCATGCCGGTCGGCGTCCTTGCAGAAGAGCCCGCGCAGCCCCGCGACGATGGGATGGGAATCGAGGACCGGGGGCATCAGCCGCCTCTCGTGCCGAGGGTGACGCTGGTGCTCCGTGCCGCGCCGTCGCGGAGGTAGCGGATCACGACGACATCGCCCGGGCGGTGCTGGCGGAGCACGGCGGTCATCGCCTGCAGGTCGGCAACCGGCGTGTCGCCGATGCCCGTGATGATGTCGTTGCCGCGCAGTCCGGCCGCTTCGGCGGGGCTGCCGGCCCGGACGCCGGTGAGCCGCACCCCGCCCGGGCTGTCCGCCATGTCAGGCACGGTACCCAGATAGGCGCCATAGCCCGAGGAGGTGGTGCCCGCGACGGCGGCCGGTGGCGGGACTTTCACGAAGGTCAGCGGCGTCCGCCGATTGGCCAGGGTGCGGACGATCGCCGTGGTGAAGTCCGCCACGTCGGCCAGGCCGTCCGCGTTGATCTTCTGCCAGTCGTCCGTGCTCCGGTGATAGTCCTCGTGCAGGTCGGTGAAGACGTGGAGCACCGGCCGGCCGGCCCCGTAGAACGGCGACTGATCACTGCGCCCCCAGCCATCGCCCGAGTAGCGCAGGTCGAAATGCGGCCCGCCGTTGAGCGAGTCGAGGATGGCCGGGAATTCGCTCGCCGTCGCCGAGCCGTAGACCAGCAGGCGCTCGTTCCGCAGCCGGCCCACCATGTCCATGTTGACCATGGCGTACGTGCTCGCGAGCGGGAACAGCGGATTCTTGACGTAATAGTCGGAGCCGAGCAGTCCGGCCTCCTCGCCGCTGAAGGCGATGAACACGATCGTGCGCGCCGGGGGGGCCGCGGCGAGTTTCCGCGCGATGTGGATCAGCGCGCTCGCGCCGGAGGCGTTGTCGTCCGCGCCGTTGTGGATCCGCCCGGTGCTGTCCGGGTCGAGCGCGCCGAACTGGCCGGGGCCGAGGTGGTCGTAGTGCGCCCCCACGATCACGATCTCGTTGCGGAGATCGGGATCGCTGCCGGGCAGCACCCCGATGACGTTCTTGCCGACCGCGCCGCCGATGCCGGCGTGCAGCGCCGCAGGGGCATCCCGATTGACGGTGAAGTTCTGGTACCATCCCGCCGGCGACGCGCGGAGACCGGCGGCCCTGAACCGCCGGACGAGATAGGCGGCGGCCGAGTCGGCGCCCGGCGTGCCGATCAGCCGGCCGGACAGCGCATCGTCGGCGAGATACCGCACGTCGTTGAGCAGGGTGATCGCGTCCGCCGTCGACTGCGCGGCGAGGGTGGGCGCGAAGAGGACGAGGCCGAGTCCGAACGGGGCGACGAGATGGCGAAGGGCACGCATGGCGTCAATAGTAGCCTCGGCTCAGGGCCGGGTGTAGCGGCGCGCTGTCCGCACGAGGGAGAATCGCGTAACCCATTGCAGGGCATTGAGGTAGAAGCTATCTTGATGCCCAGAAACCATTCATGGCCACGCCAGCCGGCATCCTCAACGATTTCGCGGGTGTCCTGCTTCTCCTCCGGGATCATCCCGAGAAGAAGGAGGAGCTGAAGCACGCCTTCCACCGCTTCGTGGCCGATCTTCCCGACGCCAGCCACGTGCTCAAGGTGACGGCCACCGGCTTCAACTGGGACCAGGTGGACGTGCCGATCGGGCGGGGCGAGCTGGTCACGCTGTACGAACATCTGCGGGGCCACAACGTCGGCGAGATCCGGCTCCCCGCCGCGCTGATGACCTCCACGCTCCTCTCCGTGCTCCGCATTCTGGGCGCGCCGGTGGGGACCTACGGGTCGTTCGATCATCTGAGCGCCCGGCTCGACGCGGCGGGGTGCGGCATCGTCACCATTCTCCCGCTGCCGCCCGGCATGCCCGGGGCATCCGCGGTCGTGCAGCCGCCCGCCGCCGACCCCGCGCCGCGCACCCGTTCCGAGGATGACGGGCACATCAATGCCCTCGGTCTCGATGCGCTGACGGAGGCGAAGGTAGGCATGATGCACTTCGCCACCCTGCAGACCCATGCGCTTGGCCCCACGGATTCGCTGGTCGATGGTCTGGCGCACGCCAAGACGGAAGCGGCGACCACCGAGCTCCTCAACCAGCTCATCACGGCGGGGGAAGCGGCGGCCCGTCAGTCGGAGTGGCGCGAGGTGCTCAAGGCGGCCCATGGCCTGGTGCAGCTGGAGACCCGCAACGCGCCGGGGACGGAGCATCGCAGCTTCGGGATCGCGCTTCGCCGGATGCTGCCGCGGTCGGTGCTGGAGCGCATTGCCCGGCTGGTCACCCAGGGCGGCATGAAGGCCGAGGCGGTCGCGGTGCTCCGGCGCATGGGCGCGGACAGCACCGAGGTCCTGCTCAACGCGCTGGTCAATTCCGAGGACGTCACCGAGCGCCGCGCCTACTTCAACGCCCTCAAGGAGATGACCGAGGGCGGCGAGCTGCTGATCCACATGCTGAGTCACGATCAGTGGTTCGTGGTGCGGAACGTGGCGGACCTCTGCGGGGAACTCCGGCTGGAGAAGGCGGTGCTCGCGCTGGCCCGGCAGATGGGGCACGACGACGAACGGGTCCGGCGGGCGGTGGCGGGCGCCCTCGCCCGGATCGGAGGCGCCGGTGCCCTCGAGCCGCTCCGCCGCGCGCTGCGCGATCCCTCGCCGGGCGTCCGGCTGCAGGCGGCGCGCGACCTCGACGGGCGCAAGAGCCGCGGTCTCGCGATGACGCTGGCGGTCGCCGCGGACGAAGAGAGCAAGTCCGATGTGCAGAAGGAGATGTATCTTGCGTTAGGCAGGATCGCGTCTTCCGACGCCATCCAGGCCCTGTCGAAGGCGGCCGAACCGGGGGGACGGCTGTTCCGGCGCAAGCCCCTCGCCGTGCGGCTGGCCGCGGTGGCTGGGTTGCATGCGGCGGGCCCCTCCGCGGCCAACGCCCTCAAGGAACTGCTCGCCGACGACGATCGCGAGGTCCGCGAGGCGGTCGAGCGGGCGCTCAGCACCCTCTGGGAGTAGGCACCCGCCGCGGCCTGAGGCCGCGGGGCGGGTGGGCATCTAGCGCGGCACGAAGTCGGTCGCCGTGGTCACGCGCGCACTGAATCCCGCCAGCAGCCGCGCCGTCCGCTCCAGATCCTCCACCACCACCATCTCGTTGGGGCTGTGCATGTAGCGCAGCGGCACCGACACGAGACAGGTCGCGACTCCCTTGAGCGCCGTGAAGATGTTGTCGGCGTCGGTGCTGGTGTCGCGCGGCGCGGCCTCGATCGTGTAGGGGATCTTCTCCGCCTCGGCGGTCTCCACCAGCAGCTCGAACACCACCGGATTGATCGCCGCCCCGCGGGTGATCACCGGTCCCCCGCCCAGCTTGTAGTCCCCGTGCTTCCGCTTCTCCACGCCGGGATAGTCGGTCGCGTGGGTCACGTCCACGACGATCGCGACATCCGCGGCGAGGCCGGTCGCGCCGCTGCGTGCGCCGCCCCCGGTGTAGCTGATCTCCTCGCGCGTGGTCGCCGCCGCGGTGACCCGGGCCGAGGGCCGGCTGGGGGAGAGGAGACGGAGTGCCTCGAGCACCACGAAGGCCCCGACCCGGTTGTCGAGCGAGCGGCTCACCAGTCTGCCATTCGGGAATTCGAGCACGGTGGACGCCAGCACGCCCGGATCCCCAATCCGTACCAGCCCCTCCGCCTCCTTCCGGCCGGCCGCGCCGATGTCGATCCACAGGTCGGACGCCTTCGAGACCTTCTCGCGGTCGTCCTTGTCCATCAGGTGGATCGCCTTCTTGCCGATGACCCCCGCCACGACGCCCCCGCGCGTGAGCAGCTGCACCCGCTGCCCGACGAACACCTGGTGGTCCCAGCCGCCGATGGTGTCGAAGCTGATGTAGCCGTCCTCGTCGATGTAGGTCGCCATGACCCCGATCTCGTCGATATGGCCGGCCAGCATCACCCGCGGAGCCGCAGCAGGATTGAGCGTCGCGAAGGAATTCCCGCTGACGTCGGCGCCGACCTCGTCGGCGAATCCCTGCGCCTCCGCGCGCCACGCGCGCGCGGGGAGGGTTTCATACGAGGACGGGCCGGGGGAATCGAGCAGAGTCTTGAGGAACTGCAGCGAGCGTGAATCCATGGGCCGCCGGGCGAGGGTGAAAGAAGCGTGAAAATGTGCCTGCAATTCGCCGAAAGTCCAGCGAGGCGCCTCGGTGATCGCAATCACGTCAATCGTGGTAGCTCCGTCGTTGAGCCGTTCGGGTCGGATGCCGATAGTAGAGAAACACCCAAGATGGAGACGGCTTCATGAACCAGCGGTTTGCTCTCTGCACCGCGTTGCTGCTCGGTATCGCTGCCTGCACCACTCCCGCCAGTGAAGGTGGACTCGGTCCGGCCCCGGTCATCACCAGCATCCAGATTTCGCCCGATAGTGCCACCCTGCAGCCAGGGGACTCGATCGTCCTCAGCGTCAGCGCTCACCTGTCCGATGGCTCGAGCTCCCACGTCCCGGTCGGCTGGGTTGCCACCGGCGGCTCGGTCAGCGCGGGTGCGGTCTATCACGCGGACACGACCCCGGGCCATTACCTGGTCATCGCGAATACGGCGCAGTTCCTGCACGCGGATACCGCGGTCGTCGTCATTCAATAGACCAGGGCCGGCCCCGGCCCAACGTGTGAGGCACCATGAACCAGCGGCTCGCGGTCATCGCTGTGTCCCTGCTCATCGTGCCCGGTTGCGCCGCCCCTGCGAAAGAGGGCGGGCTCGGGCCGGCCCCGGTAGTCTCGAGCATCCAGCTCGCGCCTGACAGCGTGGTCCTGCAGGTGGGCGACTCGATCGCGTTCAGCGTCATCGCGCAGATGTCCGATGGCTCGACTGCTTCCGTTCCCGTGGGCTGGGTGGCGACCGGCGGGAGCATGGCCGGTGGCGGGGTCTTCCATGCCGGCGCCACGCCGGGCCAGTACCTCGTGATCGCGAGCACCGCCCAGCCACTGCATGCGGACACGGCGCGCATCGTCGTCCGCGATACCACGACGGTGGCCACGCTCTCGAGCATCAGCGTCACCCCGGCCGCGGTCACGCTTGACCCGGGTGCGGCGGCGGCATTCTCGGCCCAGGGATTCTGGAGCGATGGGAGTGTTCGTCCGGCGAACGTGACCTGGGCCGGGACCGGTGGGAGCGTCACCGTCGCCGGTCTCTACACGGCCGGTGCCTCGGCCGGCACCTTCCGGGTGGTGGCCACAGCCTCCGCGCAGATCGCCGATACCGCCGTGGTTATCGTGCGCGACACCACGACGCCCGCCGGCGGCGCGGTGCTCCTCAGCGAAGGGTTCGAGGACGCGAGCGTCGCCGGCCGCGGCTGGTATGACAACACCGCGCCCGCGATCAGCACCGTGGAGCATCATGGCGGGTCGGGTGCGCTCCAGATGGCGTTCGCGCAGGGCGGCACCAAGCCGGTGAAGGGCGGTTCGCTCCGCCACAAGTTCACGCCCACCGATCGTGTCTTTCTCCGCTACTACGTGAAGTACAGCGCCAACTGGATCGGGTCGGGGGTGAGCTATCACCCGCACGAATTCCACTTCGTGACCAACCTCGATGGCGACTGGGTCGGCCCCTCCGCCACCCATCTGACCACCTACATCGAGCACGGCTATCAGAACGGCGGCATCCCGCGCCTCGCGATGCAGGATGCCCTGAACATCGACACGACGAAGATCAACGTCGATCTGACCGGCCTCACCGAGCAGCGCGCCGCCGGGGGCTGCAACGGCCAGCCTGACGGCTTCACCACGAACTGCTACCAGCAGGGTGGCCAGTGGTTCAACGAGAAGCGGTGGAACGGCGGCCCTGTGGCTTTTTCGCCGACGCCCGGGCCGGGCTACAAGAACGACTGGCACAAGATCGAGGTGTATTTCCAGCTCAATTCGATCCGGAACGGCACGGCGCAGAGCGACGGCATCGCGCAGTACTGGTTCGACGACCAGCTGCTCATCGACCACCGGAACGTGCAGTTCCGGACCGGGGCGAATCCGGGGATGCAGTTCGATCAGTTCCTGATCGCGCCGTGGATCGGCGTTGGCTCCCCGGTGGCCCAGACGATGTGGGTGGACGACGTCGTGGTGGCGACGGGCCGCGTTCCCTGACCGCCGAGGCAGGCATCTTCGACATTCGCGGTTAGAATTGGAGCGGAACCACCCTCACTCCACTCTGACCGCCGACGGCCGATGGCTCTCGCACCCTCCAGACGCACCCGCTCCTTCCGTGAATCGGTGATTCGCGGCATGTCCCGGCTCGCCGCGGAACATGGCGCGATCAACCTGGCCCAGGGATTTCCCAACTTCGCCGCCCCCGACCTCCTCAAGGAGGCCGCGGCCAAGGCGATCCGGGACAACATCAACCAGTACGCGATCACCTGGGGTGCACGGCATCTGCGGGAGGCGGTGGCCCGGAAGTACCACGGCTGGTACGGGCTCGCCGTGGATCCGGAGACCGAAATCACCATCACCTGCGGCGCCACGGAGGCGATGATCGCGACGCTGATGGCGCTGGTGGACCCGGGCGACGAGGTGATCGTCTTCGAGCCCTTCTACGAGAACTACGGGCCGGACACGGTGCTGTGTGAGGCGACGCCGGTCTATGTTCCGCTCTTCCCCGGACAGCCGCTGGACCTCGACCGGCTCGCCGCGGCATTCTCACCGCGGACCCGGGCGGTCATCGTCAACACCCCCGCGAATCCGGTGGGCCGGGTGCTGACGCGCGCCGAACTCGAGGGGATCGCTACACTGTGCATGCGCCACGATGCGTGGGCGATCACCGACGAGATCTACGAGCACATCCGCTACGAGGGCGAGCATATCCCGATCGCGACGCTCCCCGGGATGCGGGAGCGCACGATCACGATCAGCGGCGCGTCGAAGACCTTCAGCATTACCGGCTGGCGGATCGGCACCATCGTCGCCCCCGCCGCCGCGACCGACGCCATCCGCAAGGTGCACGACTTCCTGACCGTGGGCGCGCCCGCTCCACTGCAGGAGGGTCTCGCCGTCGCCATGGATGCCCTGGGCCGGGAGTACTATGACGCGATGGCGGTCGCGTATCGCCGCCGCCGCGACCTGCTTCACGCCGCGGTGGTGCAGGCCGGCTTCATCGCCACGGCCCCCGAGGGGGCCTACTACATCCTGGCCGACTTCTCCGCGCTCTCCGATCTGGACGACACGGCCTTCGCCCACTGGCTCGCGCGGGAACGGGGGGTCGCCCCCGTCCCCGGCTCCAGCTTCTTCAGCCGTCCGGAGCTGGGCCGGCGGTATGTGCGTTTCGTCTTCTGCAAGACCGACGACCTGCTGGAAGAGGCGGCCGCGCGCCTGCGCGGGAAGGGCAGCCGTGATGCCCGGGACCTGCAGCCCTAGGCAGCCAGAGGCTCGTTTGCCACCCCGGGGGTCCGCACCTATGATTGGCTCGTGACCAGGCCCCCCTCCCGCCCCCTCCTCCGAGCCGGGTTCGCCCTCCAGGCGATCCTGCTGCTGGCCATGCAGCTCGTGGATGGCAGCGGTGTCCATCGGTGCCCCGATCATGATGCCGGAGTCGGGGTACTGGCGGGCGGCGCCGCGCCGATGGAGGGCCACCATCATGGCGGACAGCATGATGGATCGGGCAGTCACCAGGGGCTCTGCCCCTGTCTCGCGCCCTGCCACGGCGCCGGGCACGCCCTCGCTCCCGCCGCCACGCCGGCGCTTGTTGCCGCCCCGACTCAGCTGGTCGAGCTGGTCGCGGTCTTCACGTCGACCATCCGCCTCCACGACCCGCAGCTCCTTCCCTTCGCGCTCGGCCCCCCTCGCCTGACCTGATCGCCGACGGATCCCGCTCGCACCCGGAGTAGCCCTCCGTGGTCAGTGCGCGCGCACAGCGTCTCCTTCCCTCAGGCCGACGATGTCCGATTTCCGCTGTGGCGTTCCGGGACACCTGTCCCGGTCGCTCCTGCTGCTTGTCGCAGTTGCCTCGCCGCTCGCCGCGCAGCAATCCCAGCGTGACTCCACTCCCGTGGAGCTCGCGCCGCTCGAGGTCACGGCCGAGCGTGCCCGCGCGGTGCCGCCACCCGAGCTCGTGGTGGATGTTCCGGCCGCGGTGGTGCAGCGGCAGCAGAGCGCCAACTCCTACGATCTCGTCCGTCGCGCGGCGGGGCTGGAGGTCCATGAGCAGGGCCAGGGGCCGGGGTGGGCCTCGGACGTGGTCATCCGCGGATTCACCTCGGACCACTCGTCCGATGTCCTGCTGGTGATGGACGGTGTCCCGATCAACCTCCCCGTTCATGGCCATGTCGAAGGGTATTCGGACTGGAGTATCCTCTCGCCGGCGGGCGTGCGGTCCCTGCGCGTCATCCACGGCGCGGCCAGCCCGCTGTACGGGAACTTCGCGTTTGCGGGCGTGGTGGAGGTCACCACCGCTTCCGATGCAACGGGCAGCTCCGCGTCGCTCAGTACCTCGAGTCACGGCGATGCCGGTGGCTGGGTGAAGACGGGGCACAGGGGTCAGCAGGGCGGATCGCTGCTCGCGTTTGACGGCCGCCGGGGTCAAGGGTGGCGGGACAACAGCGGCAGCTGGCTCGGCAATCTGCTCGTGCGAGGCTGGCGCCGGGTGGGGGCACGCTCGCGCATCGAGGGAGGACTCGCGACCTATGCGGCGGACTGGCGATCACCCGGTTTCCTGAGTGTCGCCGATTTCAACGCGGACCGGCTCCGTCAGGCGGCTGATCCGACCGACGGCGGCTC
Source organism: Gemmatimonadales bacterium (assembly GCA_044229245.1). Classification (GTDB taxonomy): domain Bacteria; phylum Gemmatimonadota; class Gemmatimonadetes; order Gemmatimonadales; family GWC2-71-9; genus JADJOM01. The sequence continues at coordinate 61,785 of JBGATI010000004.1, forward strand.
TGGGGGCCGCGCGATTCTGCACGGTGCCCTCAGCCATCCGGTGGGCGAGAGCAGTCAGATCGACGTGCTCGGCTGGGTGCAGGCCGCACGATCCACGGTGTTCCTCACCTTCTCCGACAATGGTGTTCTCGGCCAGCAGGAGGAGCGGGACCGGCGGAGTGCCGTGGGCACCTCGGTGAGCTGGCGGCATTCGGTGGGCGTCGGGGATGTCGCAATCGGTTTCGATGGCCGTGCGGACTGGGACACCTATGATCTGTACGCTACGGCCCGTCGTTCCCGGGGCACCGCAAAGCAGCTGACCGACGGGCGCTATGTCGAAGGGGCGAGTTACGCCCGCTATCGCGGATTCCTCTTCGGCTGGCTGCAGTATGATCTCGGCCTCCGTGGTGAAGCCATCCGGGTCAACGCGCGCGACCGGCTCGTTGCAGGCTCGGGCTTTCGGGATCAGGTCCACACGGTCCTGCTGCCCAAAGTCGGGGCGCGGGCGCTGCTCGGCGGGCCCTGGAGCGCGATCGCGACGGTCAGCCGCGGCTTTCGTGGAGCGATCGGCACCATCGCCAACCCGCGACAGCCGCTGGTGACCGCCTGGTCGGAAGAAGTCGGCATTCAGCACAGCTCCGATCGCGCCCAGGCCGAGCTCTCGCTGTTCCAGACCAGGACCCGGAACGAGCGCATTCTGGATCCCACCACGCTGCAGCTCTCGGATGCGGGCATGAGCCGCCGGCGGGGTGTGTCCGCTTCCTTCGCGGTCGCACTCGGCGGGCGAGTCCGTCTCTCCGCGGAGGGCACCTTCAACGACGCCAAGATCACTGGTGTCCGCGACACGTCCGGGGCCCTGGTCTCTCCCGTCATGGCCGCCCTGGCGGACCCGACGAAGCCGAGTTTTCACGACGTTCCCCTGACTCCCGGTGCAACCGTTCCCGGGGTCGCTCGATATCTCGGCCGGGCGGAGCTCGCCGTGACAGCATCCCAGGCGCTCGATGTCCGGGGTCTGATTCGCCTGACGGGTCCCTTCGCACCGATCGGGGAACCGGCGGTGAGAACCCGCGCCTACGTGGTCGCCGACATCGGTGCGTCGGTGCGGCTGCATCGCTGGGCCACCGTGGACATCGATGTGCAGAATCTGCTGAACGCGCGCTACCCGGAAATCCGCGCGTCCGGCTTCATCAATCCGGGCGAGCCGTTCACTGTGCGTGCCGCCCTCCGGCTTCCTGTCACCTCTCCCTGAACCTTGGAGCATGACCGTCATGACTCGCACTGCCCCAACGCTGCTCTTCGCCTTGTTCGCCGGTGCCACCCTCGCGCTCGCCTGCAGCAACAGCGAGGCCCCTGCGGAGGACCACACGCCCGTGTCTCTCGATATCAACGGGGTGCCGACGGACACCACCGATACGGTCACGTTCGCCGCGAGCGCGACGGACACCGTGCAGCTCACCTTCTTCAACGCGGCGAACGACAACCTCGACGACGCCGAAGCCGAGCACTATTCCTCGCTGACCTTCACGCCCTCGACCGGTATCACCGCCACCCGTCGTGCCAGTCATCACTTCCGTCATGACGTCGTGGTCGGTGCGGTGAGCGGCCAGCAGGGCGATCTGGACATCGGCTTCGGCCACGATACCCTGGCGGACGAGCACAGCTTCCGCGTGCATTACAAGGTCCAGTAGCCGGGATCCGTTTCCCGGCCCGTCTCGTTGAAGAGGTGAGTCATCCCCGTCACCTCTTCAGCGAGGCATGACATTCGGCCACTCCTCCCGGCCGGTCCCGCGACCGGCCCGCTGCCCCGCACCGCGGAACTGGCGCTCGCCGGCGCGATGATGCCATACTGACCCGTGGCCGACTCCGATCCCAGCCCGCGCATACCCGCTTCGCCGGACCGCCTCGAGGGCGGACCGGCGGGGCGCCTGCTGAGCCTTGAACGCGAGGCGTCGCTGCAGGCCCGCCTTCTTGCCCGCGACGAACGCGCCCTGGTGGAACTGGTCGAGCTCGCGACGCCGTGGCTGCTCGGCGTCGCCCAGGGGATGCTCTCCGATCGCGACGAAGCCGAGGAGGTGGTGCAGGAGGCATTCACCATCGCCTGGCGGCGCGTCGACCTATTCGACCGCGAGAGCGGACGACTGATTCCCTGGCTCCTGCGAATCACCCGCAACCGGGCGATCGACCGGCTGCGCGCCCGTCGGCGCCAGCTGCTCAAGGCACGCCGCCTGGAGAGCTTCCAGGTGTTCGGTGACGGTTCCACCGCACCCGAGGAGCCCGATGAGACCGCCCATCCCGGGTGGCATGTGCACGAGACCGTGCATGCCGCGCTCCGCCAGCTGCCTGACGATCAGCAGGCCGTGGTGCAGCTCGCCTACTTCGAAGGGCTCACGCACACCGAGATCGCCGGCCGGCTCGGCATCCCGCTCGGCACCGTGAAGACCCGTCTCCGCCTCGCGTTCGACAAGCTTCGAACCGGACTCGCCTCGATCAGAGAGTGGGTGTTATGACCGCGCACGACTGGTTCCTCGAACACCGCACCGCCTTTGTCACCCGCACCCTGGAGCCCGACGAGGAACGCAGCTTCCGCGAACATCTTGCGGGCTGCGCCGACTGCCGGGGCGAGATCGAGCGGATCGAGCGGGATCTCGCCTGGCTGCCGATGGGCGTCATGCCGGTCGCGCCGAGACCGGGGCTCACCCGGGCGCTGGTCGAGGGGGCGCTCGGCACGCCGCGGGCGGCCCCCCGGTGGCTGGTGCCTCTGGCGCTTGCCGCCTCGCTGCTGCTGTCCGTCGGTTCGTGGTTCTGGGCCTGGTCGACCGTCCGCGCCTTCGAGGACGATGTCTCGGTCGAGCGGGAGCGGGTCGCGCGCGAACTCGCGATGACCCGTGACACGCTGGGCATCATTCGTCAGGCGGGGATGGTGCGGCACGCGGACATCACGATGGGTGAGCACAAGGGCGGCCTGATCATCTTCGCGGACACCGAGTCTCACCGGTGGAACGTCATGGTTTACGGCCTCCCGGCCCCGCGCCCCGGCCAGGTCTGCCAGTTCTGGTTCATCACCGACTCCGGCATGGTGAAGAGCGTGCCGGTCCAGACCCAGATGGGTGCGCCGGCATTCCTGACCCTCGGCATGCCCCGCGCGCCGGGAAAGGTCATGGGCGCCGCGCTGACGGTGGAGACGGAAGGCTCCTCCAGCCCGGCACCGCAGGGGCCGCAACTGGCGCATCTGATCCTCTGACGGCGCAGGTGGCGATGAAGCGGGTCCCCGGTATGTTTGGGGCGCAATGCCACCGCCCTCGACCTCTGCGCTCTCCCGCTACTTCCTCCGCCTCGGCACCTTCGGCTTCGGGGGCCCGATCGCGCTCGTGGGCGCCATGCACCGGGACCTCGTCGAGGAGCGCGGCTGGCTGAGCGAGGTGGAGTACCGCGAAGGGATGGCGCTCGCCCAGCTCTCTCCCGGGCCCCTCGCGGCCCAGCTCTGCTTCTACATCGGCTATGTGCGCGGAGGGTGGGGCGGGGCCGCGCTCGCGGGGATGGCGTTCGTCCTGCCGAGCTTCCTGATGGTGATCGCGCTCGGCTGGGCGTACGTGCGCTTCGGCGAACTGGCGTGGATGCAGGCGGTCTTCTACGGCGTCGGCGCCGCGGTCATCGGGCTCATCTCCCGCAGTGCGTGGAACCTCACCCGGAAGACGCTCGCGCGAGACTGGCTCCTCTGGGGCATCGCGCTGGTGCTGGCGGCGAGCACCGTCGTTACCGGGCGGGAGATTGCCTGGCTCATTCTCGCTGGTGGTGCCGTCGTCTGGCTCTGGCGGACACCTCCGAAGTGGCTCCGTCCCGGCACCAGCCTCCTCGAGGCCGGGAGCATGCTGCTCCTGCTGCAGCTGCTCGGCTTCTTCAGCTATGCCGGAACGTTCGTCTTCGGGAGCGGCCTCGCCATCGTGCCCTTTCTGCATGGCGGCGTCGTGCAGCAGCATCACTGGCTGACGGAGCATCAGTTTCTCGATGCCGTCGCCGTCGCGATGATCACGCCCGGCCCCGTCGTGATCACGACCGGGTTCATTGGTTACCTGGTGGCGGGGCTGCCTGGAGCCTGCATCGCCGCCGGTGCGACCTTTCTTCCCTGTTTCCTGCTGACCGTGCTGCCTGCGCCCTGGTTCCGCCGTCATGGAGCGCAGCCCTGGCTCAAGGCGCTGGTGGACGGCATCACGGCGGGCGCGGTCGGTGCGATCCTCGGTGCCGTCCTGGTGCTTGGACGACAGTCGGTGCGGGACCTGCCGACGCTGGTGATCGCCGTGGCGGCCCTCACGGTGGCGGTGAAGTTGCGAAAGGTGCCCGAGCCGCTGATCGTCCTCGTGGCGGCGGGGGCGGGTCTGATGCTGCACCGCTGACCGATCCCTCATTTCCGCGGCCCCGCGGAGCCGATTGCTCCGTGGGGCCACGAGCAGGAGAATGCACCATGCTCTGGTCTGGCGCGCGCCCCCTCCGCACGGCCCGGCTCGGCTTCGCAGGCGCCATCCTCGTCCTCGGCTGCTCGCGCCCTCCCGCGAAGGCCGTGGCCTCCTTCGGCAATCTCGACTCTCTCGTCAAGGCCTCGCCGGGCGACGCGAGGGTCTGGTCCCACGTGGCGACGGCGGTCGTGCGGGCGGACAGCGCGCAGGCGGCGCACGCGGCGGAACTGCTGGCTCATGCCGGCCCGGTGGCCCTCCCCGCCATCCGCCGGCTGCTCCGGGAACCCGATGCCCGGAGCCAGCGGCTCGGCGCCTATGCGCTCGGCTCGCTGGGTCCATCAGGGGAGCCGGCGGTGCACGAACTCGTCCCGCTCATGGGCGGGGCGGATTCGGCGGTCGCGAACATGGCGGACTGGAGTCTGACCCGCATTGCGCCGGCGCACGCACCGAAGCTGCTGAGTCTCGGACGCGATCTGCGCTACGGTGACGAAGGGGCCCGGCTGGCGGCGGCGCTGGCCCTGGGGCAGGGGCAGGACGATGTGAGTCCGGTCTGCCCGCTCCTCGTCCAGCACCTGGCCGATTCGAGCCCCGGTGTGCGCGGCGCTGCCTTCCGGGTGCTGCAGAACGCGGGGGCATCCGTACTGCCCTGTCTCCAGCGGCCGGCGCAGGAGACGGACCCGATGATCCGCGCCGCGACGCGGCTGCTCCGCATCCGGCTGGAGCCCGGCGGGCTCGGCAGTTAGGCGGGGGCGGGGATGCGCGCGGTAAAGGAGGCCCCGGGCGACACCGCGTCAAGTGTCAGGCGGCCACCGTGCGCCTCGACGATCGACCGCGCGATGGCGAGTCCGAGGCCGGTGCCCGGGGCGGCGCTGTTGAGCCGCGCGAACCGCTCGAAGATCCGCTCGCGCTGATCTGGAGGAATTCCCGGGCCGAAATCACGCACTGTCACCCAGGACCAGCGGCCATCCCCGCCGGACACCGTGCCGGTGCTGACCTCGATGGCCGATCCGGGCGCATGGATCATGGCGTTGTGGATGAGCACCAGGATCGCGCGCTCGAGGAGCGCAGGATCCCCGTCCACCGGCGCCGCCTCGAACTCCCCGCGCCGAAGCTCATGGCCGGTTGCGGCCGGGTGGGCACGCGCCCGCGAGAGTGCTTGGTTCACGACATCGTCCAGATAGATCCGCTGGCGTGCCGGCAGAATGGCGTTCGCGTCGCCCCGGGCGATCAGCAGCAGGTCGCCGACGAGGAGCCCCAGTTCGTTCGCCTCCGCCGCAATCCGCTCCAGCGCCTGCCGGTACAGCCGCACATCCCCTTCACCCCGCAGGGTGACCTCCGCCTCGCTCCGCAGGATCGCGACGGGGGTGCGCAGCTCGTGCGCCGCGTCCGCGAGGAACTGCCGCTGCCGCTGGGCCACCCCCCGTTCCCACTCGAGGGCGGTGGACAGCCGCTCGATCAGCAGGTTGAACGCATCGGTGAGCGTCGTGATTTCGTCGCCCGCGGCATGTGCAGGCAGGCGGTCGAAGCGCACCGCGCCCGCCGCGACCTCGTTGCCGATCCGCTCGGCGGACTCCGCGACACGGATGATCGGACGCAGGACGAGCTTGGCCGCCGAGGCGCCGAAGACGGCGCCGAGGACGAGGATGATCGGGAGGATGGTCGCGAGGCTTCTGGTGATCCGGCTGAGCCGATACTGCAGCGGCAGGGTGCTCATCGCGATCGCGAGTTCGACCTTGTCGTCGAGCGGCACCCGGATGATCCGCGCCGGTCCGTCGCGCAGTTGCAGGGTGACCGGCCGTCCGAGCGGTCCGCTTGCCGGCACGTCGTTGAAGTATGGCTCGTCAGGGAACCGCCGGCTCGTGGTGATCACCTGGCCCAGGCTGTCGAAGGCGACGATCGTGCGGTCGCCATAGACGAGCTCGCTCACGATGTGCGTGGCTGCCGCGCTCGTCGTTCCGAACTCGGGCCGGTCGAGCCGGAAGATCGACTGCGCCCCCCGTCCCGCATCCATCAGGGCGTGGTCGAAATCCCGGCGATAGCCGCGCGCGAGGTAGAGAAAAATGCCGAGGGCTCCGAGGCCCATGAGGACCGCGAAGCCCGCGGTGAAGACCAGCGAGAGCCGGATCCTGAGCCCGAGCGGACTCACCCGTGCCGGGATGCCCGCGCGGGGTCGAGCGTGTAGCCCGCGCCACGAACGGTGTGGATCATCGGCGTCATGCCCGGCTGATCGATCTTCCTGCGCAGCCGGGAGACGTACACGTCGATGATGTTGGAGAAGGGGTCATAGTTCTCATCCCATACCGCCGCGCTGATCGCGGCGCGCCCGCAGACCTGGCCCACATGCCGTGCAAGATACTCCAGGAGGGAGTACTCCGTCGTGGTCAGCTCGATGGGCGCCCCGCGTCGGGTCACCGTTCGGCTCGCCGGGTCGAGGACAAGTTCCCCGACTTCGATCAGCGTCGGCCGGCTGTCCGGCTGACGCCGATGCAGCGCGCGCAACCGGGCGAGCAGTTCCTCGAACGAGAAGGGCTTCACCAGATAATCGTCCGCCCCGCTGTCGAGCCCGGCGACACGGTCCTCCACCGAATCGCGCGCGGTGAGCATCAGGATCGGCACCGGCACCGCCCGCTTGCGCAGTTCGGCCGCCAGCCCGAATCCGGAGCCGTCGGGGAGGTTCACGTCCAGAATGACCGCATCGTACCGCTCCATCTCCAGCTTGGTGCGTGCCGCGGACAGGCGGTCCGCCACGTCGACGGCATGCGATGCCTGACGAAGCCCGCGCGCGATGCTGTCCGCGAGTTTCGCTTCGTCCTCTACCAGTAGTACACGCAAGGTTCCCGTCCCTTCAGTCGTCGCGGTCGCCATCGGAATCACCCTCCCGTCTGGCTGGTGGCACACCGTCCACCGTCGCTGCGCCCTCTGCCGGAATCACGATGTTCGCGGTGCCGGTACGAAGCTCATCATGCCGGATCTGTCCGCCGGCGAGCGCACTCCAGCCGAAGAGTCCGGTGCTCACCACCAGTCCCGAGAGGGTGAGTCCCGCGCTGGAACTCGGCACGTTCCGGCCCGCCCGGCTCTGCCACAGCACCACGGCACCCAGCGCGCCCGTCAGCAGGATCGCGATGAGTCCGGCCTCGGCGCGTTCCTCGTGTTCGTGCACCAGGCGCCTCTTCAGCCAGGCCGTGTCCTCCAGCTGTTCCTCCGCCGGCTCGCCCGTCAGGAAGACGGGGTAGCTCAGCGCCGCGACGACGACCGCGGCGCCGAGCCCGGTTCGGAGCACGTCCCGCGACCGGCGAATCAGGCCCCAGAACAAAAGACCTGCCACCAGGGGAGCACCCATGATTGGCAGGTGATTGAGCATCAGGTGAAGATGCGCGGCGTCCATAACAACTCCACGGACTGTGGGGGATGCCCGATCCAACCTACGCCCCGGTGATGAATTCATGATTAAACCCCTGAGAGAAGACACAAGAACGCCCGCGCCATGAGGCGCGGGCGTTGGCGAGATGTCTTCGGGGCTGTTTCGGGGTGGTGCGATCAGTCGTTGATCGGATCGCCGCCCAGCTGTTCCGCTTCGGGGGCCTCGTCCGGCGCGTCGTCGCTGGGGATCGAGGCGCCGTCGGCGCCAAGCAGCCTGAAGGCCGCCCACTGCTGCCGCTTGGCCGCCTTGGACCGGGGCCCGTTGTACATCAGCGAGACCAGGAACATCCCGTCCTTGCGCCCCAGGTAGCCGACGAGGGTCGAGACATTCGCCAGCGTTCCGGTCTTGGCGTGCACGACGCCCTGCCCGGGAAGGCCGCCGGCCAGCTTTGCGAGCGTCCCCTGGCCGTTGGCAGGCAGCAGCGAGGGGAAGTTCCGCCCCGCCGGCGTATTCTGGAAGTTGGCCATGTAATAGATGAACGTTGCCGGCGTCACGCGGTCATCGTGCGACATCCCGCTGCCGTCCACCAGTTTCACGCCGCCGGCAACGCCGGCGACCTGCTGCACATGCTCGGTCAGCAGCTCCGGTCCATGCTCACGTCCCGCCGCCCAGCGGAGCAGCAGCTCGGCGCCGATGTTGAGGCTCCGGCGATTGATCTCGTACGCGACGGAATCGAACGGTGCCGATTCGATTTCGGCCAGCACTTCCGTGGGATCGTTCTCGACGGCAATGGCCTGCGGCGTCCGGTCCCACGTGATGCCCGCCTGCGCGAGCGCCCGGGCCCAGGTCGCGGCCAGCACGGCCTTGGTGTCGCCTGCGACCGTCACCAGCCGCCGCACGCCGGCGCGATTACCCACCGCACCCGTCACCAGATACCCACCGTCCTTCATCCGGGTGATCCGGAGGCGGGAACGGCTGCCTGACACCGTCGAGGCGTGGATGTTCACCAGCGCCCCGAGGCCCGCGGGCGAGGTCTCCACCAGCACCGGTCGCGATCCCGGCCTCGCACCGGGACGGACATGCAGCCAGACCACGTTCTCGTGCAGCGTGAGCGAACCGATCAGCGGCGCGTAGATGCTGCCCCAGTTGCCCGTTCGCCAGGCCTCGGGATAGTGCGCTTCGGCCGGCTGACCGTCGCTGCTGAGCACGGTGAGCGGCCCGCGGAGAACCCGGACGCCTGACTGGGCGAGCTGATTGGCGAGGTCCTGCAGCCTCGGGCCACGGCCATCGGGACTTTCGAGCGTCGGATCGCCATTGAGCTGCAGCGCCCAGCGGCCGGCCCACTCCCCGGTGGATTCGTCCAGCGTGCCGTAGCCGATCACGCGCGTCGCGCGGCGGGCATCGGAGCCCAGAACGGTCCGGGCGTATCCCGTGGTCAGCAGCTTGACGGTGGAGGCCGGCACCAGCGGCATGTCCTGGTTGACGCTCCACAGGATCTGGCCCTGCTGGTCGGCGACGACGATCCCCCAGGTACCGGGCGCCGCACGATGGGCGGAGCGATACCAGCGGTCCAGCTTGAGCTTGAGGGCCGATGGCAGCTCCTGCGCCGGGGCCCGTGACACGACCCCCGCGCAGAGGAGCGCGGCGGCAACGGTCAGGGCGGAGAGGCGGGTCAGGAGGCGCACTATGTCATTATCCTCGGCAGTTTTGTCCACTGCCTGAAGGGATCTCGGCCGGCCGGAGCAATCTACCGGCCGTCCAATGTTTCGCAAGTACAGTACCGGCAACAACTTGAATAAAGAAGCGTCCGGGCGATCGGCCGGGACGCTTCAGGATAGAGCAAGACAGTTGCCAGCGAGGGCAGGGTGACCGGGGTCACCCCCGGATCACTTGAGCACCAGCTTGGCGATGGTGTTGAGCTGCATGTTGCTGGTGCCCTCGTAGATCGTGCCGATCTTCGCGTCGCGGTAGAACTTCTCGGCCGGGTACTCCTTCGAATAGCCGTAGCCGCCGAAGAGCTCCAGGCACTTGGAGGTCGTGCGGTCCGCCACCTGCGAACTGAACAGCTTCGCCATGGCGGCCTCGAGCTGGAACGGGAGGCCCCGGTCCTTCATCCGCGCCGTGTTGTAGACCATGAGCCGCGCCGCCTCGAGTTCCGTCGCCATCTGGGCGAGCTGGAACTGCACCCCCTGGAAGTCGGCGATCGGCCGGCCAAACTGCTTCCGTTCCTTCACGTACTGCACCGCCGCCTCGAGCGCACCGGTCCCGACCCCGATCATCTGGGCGCCGATGCCGATCCGTCCCTCGTTGAGCGTCTCGATCGCGATCTTGTACCCCTGACCCACCGGTCCGAGCACGTTCTCCTTGGGAACCCTGCATCCCTCGAGGATCAGCTCGGTCGTGCTCGAGGCGCGGATGCCGAGCTTGTTCTCCTTCTTGCCGACGCTGAATCCGGCGAAGCCCTTCTCGACCAGGAACGCGGTGATGCCCTTGTAGCCCTTGCTGAAGTCCGTGTTGGCGAAGATGAGGAAGATCCCCGCCTCGCCGCCGTTGGTGATCCAGAACTTCCGGCCGGTCAGCTCCCAGTGGGTTCCCTTGTCTTCGGCGCGTGTCTCCAGCGCGAACGCATCGCTGCCGCTGGCCGGCTCCGACAGCGCGAAGGCTCCGAGGAGACTGGTCGTCATCCGGGGGAAGTAGCGGGCCTTCTGCTCGTCGTTGCCCCAGCGCAGGAGCGCATTGTTCACCAGCGTGTTGTGGACGTCAACGTAGATCGCCGCCGACGCATCGACCCGGGAGAGTTCCTCGATGGCGAGCACCGAGAGGAAGATCGTTCCGCCGGCACCGCCCCACTGCTCGGGGACTTCGATGCCCATCAGCCCCAGATCGAACATCTTCTGAACCAGGTCGGGGCGGAACTTGGCGGCTTCGTCCATCTCGTGGACATGGGGCTTCACCTCGGTCTCGGCGAATTCACGGACCGTGGCGCGGAAGAGCTCTTCTTCTTCGGAGAGAAGCGTGAGCGGCTGGGCAGTGAGGGTGTCGGTCATGCCGGAAAGCTATGCAGAGGCGAGCCGGGCCAACAGCCGGGCGCGGATCCAGGGCCATTCGCGATCGAGGATACTGAAATAGATGCTGTCCCGATTGCTGCCGTCTTCATTGATCATGTGCTGGCGGAAGACTCCCTCTTCCACCGCACCGAGCCGGGTCAGCGCCGCGCGCGACTTGAGATTGAGCGTCGAGGTCTTGAACTCGACCCGCCGAAGGCCGGCCGCCTCGAATGCATGGGCGAGCATCAGCAGCTTCGCCTCGGTGTTCGCCGCGGTGCGCTGCCAGTCCGGCGCCAGCCAGGTCCATCCGATTTCCGCCCGTTTGTGCGCCGCCACGTAATTGCCGAAGCGGGTGCTTCCAATCACCCTGCCGGTCGCGCGCCATACCGTCGCGAAGGGGAGCGCGCTGCCGGCCGCCGCCTCCGCCAGCGCGCGTTGCACATAACGCGTCAGATCGGCGGCCGCGGCGATCCGGTCCACGGTGAGCGCCCACAGCTCGGGCGCCAGGCCGACCTCGATCAGTCCGGGAAGGTGCGTCGGGGCAAGGGGTTCGAGGCGGACATGAACCCCTTCGAGAGTCACTGGATTGAGGAGCATGCGGCAGTCTAGCGTCCCGTCTCCCGGACGCGCCAGTTCGTCTTAACAACTTCCTGATATCCCCCCCAGCAGTTCCGACACCTCCCTGACACGCCAGCCCCCAGCTTTCCCGCTGTCCCCAACGACGAGTGACGTGTGGACCTGCTGCTGCTGGTGCTGATCCTGATCCTGGCCCTGCTCTCCTGGGGCCTGGTCCGGCTCTGTGAAAAGGTGTGATGTCATGTCGCTGCTCAATCTGATCGTGGGCGTCATCGCCCTGGGGCTGCTGCTCTATCTCTTCGTGGCCCTGCTCAAACCGGAGCACTTCTCATGATGGCTAGCGCCTGGCTCCAACTGGGGCTCTTCATGGCGGTGCTGCTCGGCCTCGCCAAGCCGCTGGGCGACTACATGGCGCGGGTCTACGAGGGTGCCCCGCATCCGCTGGCGCGCCTCTTCGGGCCGCTGGAGCGGCTCTCGTATCGCGCCATCGGCGTCGCAGTCGATGAGGAGATGGACTGGAAGCGCTATGCCGCGGCGGTGCTGCTCTTCAGCGTCGCGGGCACGGTCCTGGTCTACCTGCTCCAGCGTACACAGGGGCTGCTCGGACTGAACCCCGCCGGCCTCGCCGGGGTGGAACCGAAGCTGGCGCTCAATACCGCCATCAGCTTCGTCACCAATACCAACTGGCAGGCCTACGGCGGCGAGGCGACCATGAGTTACCTCGTCCAGATGGCGGCCCTCACGGTCCAGAATTTCGTGTCGGCGGCCGCCGGGATGGGGGTGCTGATCGCGCTCGTCCGGGGGATCAGCCGCGCGGAGACCGACCGGCTTGGAAGCTTCTGGGTGGATCTCGTCCGCGGTACGCTGTACATCCTGCTGCCGCTCGCTGTCCTGCTCGCCCTGGCGCTGGTCTCGCAGGGGGTGATCCAGAACTTCGGCGGCTACCGCACGGTGCCCCTGGTCGAGGCCGCCGGTCCCGAGACGGCGCGCGTCACCACCCAGGTCCTGCCGATGGGTCCGGTTGCCTCACAAGTCGCCATCAAGCAGCTCGGCACCAACGGCGGTGGCTTCTTCAACACGAACTCGGCGCATCCCTTCGAGAATCCGACCCCGTTCAGCAACTTCCTCGAGCTGCTCGCGATCCTCCTCATCCCCGCGGCGCTCTGTTGCACCTTCGGCCGGATGATTCGCGATACCCGTCAGGGCTGGGCGTTGCTCGCGGCGATGACCATCGTCTTCAGCGCGCTGCTGATTCCCTGCGTGCTGGCGGAGCACGCACATGCCCCCGCGTACGCCGCGCTCGGCGTCGATCAGCGGGCCTCCCCGGTCCAGGCCGGCGGCAACATGGAGGGGAAAGAGGTGCGCTTCGGGATCACGACTTCGGCCCAGTGGGCCGTCGCGACGACCGCCGCCTCCAACGGCTCGGTCAACGCAATGCACGACTCGTTCACCCCGCTCGGCGGGCTGATTCCGCTCTGGCTCATGCAGCTGGGCGAGATCATCTACGGCGGTGTCGGCTCGGGGCTCTACGGCATGCTGCTCTTCGCCATCGTCACGGTCTTCATTGCCGGACTGATGGTCGGCCGGACGCCCGAGTATCTCGGCAAGAAGATCGAGGCCTACGAGATGAAGATGGCGAGCCTCGCCATCCTGATCCCCAACCTCCTCGTCCTGTTCTGCACGGCGATCGCCGTGGCCACCAGCGCGGGCCGGTCGGGCATTCTCAACCCGGGTGCGCACGGCTTCACCGAGGTGCTCTACGCTTTCTCCTCGATGGCCAACAACAACGGCAGCGCCTTCGGCGGCCTGACCGCGACCAACGCTCTTTACACCCTGCTGGGCGGCATCGCCATGTGGATGGCCCGCTTCTGGGTCATCATCCCGACGCTCGCGATCGCCGGTTCGCTCGGCCGCAAGAAGCAGATCCCGGCGAGCGCCGGCACGCTGCCCACCCACACCCCGCTCTTCGTCCTGCTGCTGGTTGGTACTGTGGTGCTGGTCGGCGCGCTGACCCACATCCCCGGTCTCGCGCTCGGTCCGATCGTCGAACATCTGCAGCTTTTCCCGAGGTAGACCACGATGTCCGCCCATACGGAGTCCCGTCCCCTCTTTGACCCGGCCATCACCTGGCGGGCCATCGGGGCTTCCTTCGTGAAACTCGACCCGCGGCACATGGTCCGGAATCCGGTGATGTTTGTCGTGGAAGTCGGCAGCCTGCTCACGACCATCCTCGCGGTCCTGGCCTTCGGCGGTCGTTTGCCCGAGTCGGGCGGCTTCATCACCGCGGTCTCGGTCTGGCTCTGGCTCACCGTGCTGTTTGCCAACTTCGCGGAGGCGATGGCCGAGGGTCGGGGCAAGGCGCAGGCCGACACCCTGCGGAACGCGCGCCGCGACGTGCAGGCAAAGAAGCTCCAGAATCCGAAGGACAAGCTGAGCTTCACCAACGTCCCGGCCAGCGCGCTCCGGAAGGGTGACCACGTCCTGGTGCACGCCGGGCAGCTGATCCCCGGTGACGGCGAGATTATCGAGGGTGTCGCCTCGGTGGATGAGAGCGCGATCACGGGCGAAAGCGCGCCGGTCATCCGCGAGGCGGGTGGCGACCGCAGTTCAGTCACCGGCGGAACGAAGGTCCTTTCCGACTGGATCATCGTGCGGGTGAGCGCCAACCCCGGGGAGTCGTTCCTCGACCGGATGATCGGCCTCATCGAGGCGGCCAAGCGGCAGAAGACGCCCAACGAGATCGCGCTCGAGATCCTCCTCGCCGGACTGACGATCATCTTCCTCGTCGCCACGGTGACGCTCTCGCCCTTCTCGGTCTTCGCCGTGCAGTCTGCCGGCTCCGGGCTCCCCGTGACGGTCACGGTCCTCATCGCGCTCCTCGTCTGCCTCATTCCGACGACGATCGGCGGGCTCCTTTCCGCCATCGGGATCGCGGGGATGGACCGGATGATCCAGAAGAACGTCGTGGCGATGTCGGGTCGCGCCGTCGAGGCGGCCGGCGACGTGGATGTGCTGCTCCTCGACAAGACCGGCACGATCACTCTCGGTAATCGTCAGGCAACCCAGTTCGTCCCCGCCGACGGTGTCGCCGAGGCGACCCTCGCGGATGCGGCCCAGCTCTCCTCGCTGGCCGACGAGACGCCCGAAGGACGCAGCATCGTTGTACTCGCCAAGGAGCGCTTTGGGATTCGCGAGCGCGACGTCACCACCCTCGGCGCCACCTTCGTGCCCTTCACCGCGCAGACCCGCATGAGCGGTGTGAATCTTGGCGACCGCCAGATCCGCAAGGGCGCCGCCGATGCGGTCGAGGCCTGGGTGAAGGAGCAGGGCGGGCACGTTCCCGCCGGCGTCCGGACCGCGGTCGACACGATCGCCCGGAAGGGCGGGACCCCGCTCGTCGTGGCCGAACCGGGCCGGGTCCTCGGCGCCATCGAGCTCAAGGACATCGTCAAGGGCGGCATCAAGGAGCGGTTCGCCGAACTCCGGCAGATGGGGATCCGGACGATCATGATCACCGGGGACAACCCGCTCACCGCCGCCGCGATCGCGGCGGAGGCCGGAGTGGATGACTTTCTCGCGCAGGCGACGCCGGAAGCAAAGCTCGCGCTCATCCGGAAGCACCAGCAGGGCGGCCGGCTCGTCGCGATGACGGGCGACGGCACCAACGACGCGCCGGCGCTCGCGCAGGCGGATGTCGCGGTGGCGATGAACTCGGGGACCCAGGCCGCGAAGGAAGCGGGCAACATGGTGGACCTGGACTCCAACCCCACCAAGCTCATCGAGATCGTCGAGACCGGGAAGCAGATGCTCATCACCCGCGGGGCGCTCACGACGTTCAGCATCGCCAACGACGTCGCCAAGTACTTCGCCATCATCCCCGCCGCGTTCGCGACGACCTATCCCGCGCTCCGGGCGCTCAACATCATGGGCCTGGCCACGCCGGAGAGCGCGATCCTCTCGGCCGTCATCTTCAACGCGCTGGTCATCGTCTTTCTCGTTCCGCTGGCACTCCGCGGGGTGAAGTACCGGCCCATCGGTGCGGCGGCGCTGCTCCGCAACAACCTGCTCATCTACGGCCTCGGCGGGATCCTGGTCCCGTTCGCCGGCATCAAGGCGATCGACCTCCTGCTCGTCAGCCTGCATCTGACCTGAGGGCCTACCATGCGTACCCTGATCCGTCCCGCGCTCGTCTCGCTGCTGGTGCTGACTCTGCTGACGGGCGCGGTGTACCCCGCGATCGTCACCGGGCTGGCGTCCCTGCTCTTCCCTCGCCAGGCCGCCGGCAGCCTGCTCGGCAGCGACCAGGCTCCGCAGGGATCCGGTCTCATCGGGCAGCCGTTCAGTCAGGCGAAGTACTTCTGGTCGAGGCCGTCGGCCACCGGGCCGGTGCCCTACAACGGTGCGCTCTCGAGCGGTTCCAATCTCGGCCCGACCAACCCGGCGCAGCTCCAGGCCGTGAAGGACCGTCTTGCGGCACTGCACGCGGCCGATCCGGGCAACAGCGCCCCGGTCCCGGTGGATCTGGTCACCGCCTCGGCGAGCGGGCTGGACCCCCACATCACGCCGGCGGCGGCGGCCTACCAGCTGGCACGCGTGGCGCGGGCCCGGGGCATTCCTGAGGCGACGGTGCAGGCTCTGGTGGGCCGTTTCACCGAGCGGAGGCAGTTCGGGGTGCTGGGCGAGCCGCGAGTCGCCGTCCTGCCGCTCAACCTTGCGCTCGACAGCCTGAACCGCACACCATAGTCCGATGAACGAGCCGCGCCGCAGTCCCGAAGAGCTCCTCGCCCGGATCAGGGAAGAGGAGGCGCGGGCGGGCCGTGGCCGGCTCAAGATCTTCTTTGGCGCCAACCCGGGCGTCGGGAAGACCTTCGCAATGCTTGAGGAGGCGCGGGCGCGCAGGCTCGAGGGGATGGATGTCGTCATCGGCGTCGTGGAGACCCACGGCCGGGCCGAGACGGCGGCACTGCTCGCCGGCCTCGAACTGCTGCCGCGCCGCGACATCCCGTACCGCGGTGTCACGCTGCAGGAGTTCGATCTCGACGCGGCGCTCGCCCGGCGCCCCACTCTGGTCCTGATCGATGAGCTGGCGCATACGAACGCGCCGGGCTCCCGCCACGAGAAGCGCTGGCAGGATGTCGAGGAACTGCTCGCCGCCGGGATCTCCGTCTACAGCACCCTCAACGTCCAGCATCTCGAGAGCCTGAACGACGTCGTCGCGCAGATCACCGGGGTTCAGGTCCGCGAGACCGTGCCTGACACGGTCTTCGATGGCGCGGACGAAGTCGAGCTGGCCGACCTCACGCCGGACGACCTGCTGCTCCGCCTCAAGCAGGGCAAGGTGTATCTGGCCGAGCAGGCGGAGCGGGCCCGCGATCGATTCTTCCGCAAGGGCAATCTCATCGCCCTCCGGGAGATCGCGCTGCGGCGTGTGGCCGAGCGGGTGGATGCCCAGATGCGCGGCTACATGCGCGAGCACGGTATCCGCGAAACCTGGCCGGCGGGGGAACGGCTGCTCGTCTGCGTCGGCGCCAATCCGGATTCCGCCCGGCTGGTGCGGGCGGGCCGCCGCATCGCCGGGACCCTCCGCTGCGAGTGGATCGCCCTCCACGTGGAGACCCCGGGTGCCGCCCCCATCGCCGAAGGCGATCAGGCGGCGCTGATCGACAACCTGCAGCTGGCCGAGGAGTTCGGGGCGCGGACCGAGACCGTGCAGGGGCACGACATCGCGGAGGAAGTGCTCGCCTACGCCCGGGCGCACAACGTCACCCGCATCCTCGTGGGGAAACCGACCCATCGCCGGCTCCGCGACCGGCTGCGCGGCTCGCTGGTCGACCGGCTGGTCCGGGGCAGCGGTGATGTGGACGTCTACGTCATCACCGGCGAGGTCGAGGACCGTCCCCGGCTGCGGCCGGCATTCCGGGCCCCGCGCTCACCGGCGCGGGAGTACGGTTTCTCCCTGTTCGTCGTGGCGCTCGCGACGCTGCTGGGATGGCTGATCTTCCGGCGGCTCAGCGTCACCGACGTCGCCATGGTCTATCTGTTCGGGGCGATGGTGGTCGCCAGCCGCTGCGGCCGTGGCCCGTCGGTGCTCGCCGCACTGTGCAGCATCGTGCTCTTCGACTTCCTCTTCGTGGAGCCGATCTTCACCCTCGCCGTCGCCGAACTGCGTTACGTGCTCACCTTCTGCGTCATGCTGACCACGGCGCTGCTCATCAGCGGCTTCACACTCCGCATCCGCGAGCAGGCGGACACCGCCCGCGATCGCGAGCGCCGCACGGCGGCGCTCTACGCGCTGAGTCGTGATCTCGCCGACAGCCGCACCCGGGGAGACATCGTCCAGGTGGCTCGTCGTCATCTGGCCGACACCTTCGAGGGCACGATGCAGATCCTCGCGCCGGCGGAGGACGGCACGCTCGAGGTGCTGGCGCCTGCGGCCACGCTGCCGCCGTTCGACGAGAAAGAGCGCAGCGTGGCCGACTGGGTCTATCGGCGGAACGAGATCGCCGGCGCGGGGACGGCCACCCTGCCCGGGGCCTCGGCGCTCCACCTGCCGCTCGCGGGTGCCGGCGGGGTGGTCGGGGTGCTCATGGTGGGCGCGGAGGACCTGGAGCGGTTCCAGAATCCCTCGCACCGCCATCTGCTCGAGACCTTCGCCGGGCAGGTGGCCGTGGCGCTCGAGCGCGTCACCCTCTCCGAACGTACCCAGCAGGCCCGGCTCGAGGTGGAGGCCGAACGGCTCCGCACCTCCCTCCTCAGCTCCCTCTCCCATGACCTGCGCACTCCGTTAGGCGTCATCACCGGTGCGGCCAGCGGCCTGCGCGAGCGGGGCGAGCAGATGACGCCGGCCGATCGGGCCGGGCTGCTCGACTCGATTCTGCAGGAGTCGGAGCGGATGAACCGGCTCATCCGCAATCTGCTCGACATGATCCGGCTGGAGACGGGCTCACTCGAGGTCCAGAAGGAGTGGCAGCCGCTGGAGGACACGGTGGGGGTGGCGCTGTTCCGCCTCGACGAGCGGATGCACGATCACCCGCCCACGGTGCGCCTGCCGGACGATCTCCCGCTCGTTCCGATCGATGCCGTCCTGCTCGAGCAGGTCTTCATCAACCTGCTGGAGAACGCCACCAAGCACACCCCCGCCGGCACACCGGTCGAGATCAGCGCGCGTGCGGTGCCCGGAGCGGTACAGGTGACGATTGCCGATCGGGGGCCGGGGTTGCCCCCCGGCGCGGAGTCCCGGATCTTTGAAAAGTTCTATCGCGGCCCGGATGCCGAGCCCGGCAAGGGCGTGGGTCTCGGCCTCACGATCTGCCGCGGCATCATTACCGCCCACGGTGGCCGCATCTGGGCGGAGCCCCGCCCGGGCGGGGGGACCCTCATCCACTTCACGCTCCCGCTGAGCGGACCCGCGCCCCCGCCGATTCCGGAGGAAGCGGACCCCGCCTGACAGAAACCGGCCATCCGCCCATGACGGCAGCCCCTCCGGTCGTGCTGCTCATCGAGGATGAGCCCCAGATGCGCCGCTTCCTCCGGGCGGCACTCGGGGCGGAGGAGTACGACCTGGTCGAGGCCACCACCGCGCGCGACGGCCTCGCCCAGGCCGCCGGCCGGAATCCCGACCTCATCCTGCTCGATCTCGGGCTCCCCGACGCCGACGGGCTCGACGTCACCCGCCAGATCCGCGAGTGGTCGAGCGCCCCGATCATCGTGATTTCCGCGCGCGGCCAGGAACGTGACAAGGTGGCCGCGCTCGATGCCGGGGCGGACGACTATCTCACCAAGCCGTTCGGGGTGGGGGAACTGCTGGCCCGCATGCGGGTGGCCCTGCGGCATGCCCGCGCCTCCGGCGGGGTCGAGGAGCCGGTCTTCGAAGGGGGAGGAATCCGGATGGATCTGGCACGGCGTCAGGTGTATCGGGAGGGAGTGGAGGTCCACCTCACCCCGCTCGAGTACAAGCTGCTCGCCACGCTGGTGAAGCATGCCGGCAAGGTTCTCACCCACCGGCAGCTGCTCAAGGAAGTCTGGGGCATCAATGCGATCAACCAGAACCACTACCTGCGGGTCTACATGACCCAGCTCCGCCACAAGCTGGAGGCCGATCCCACCCAGCCCCGGCTGCTCCTCACCGAGCCCGGGGTCGGGTACCGGTTGAAGACGGAAACCTAGAAAGCCCGGAGTCCTTCGGGCGCTCGCCCCTACGGCTGGATCACCTGCACCGCGACGTCCGCGCGCCCCATCGGCGCCGCGACCTGCACGCCGCGCACCCGGCTCCGCACCGCGGCCAGCATCTCCCGTGCGATCTGGATGCCTTCCGCCAGCCCGTCTTCCTTGCCCCTGGCCGACGCGCTTCGCATCCGGTCGAGGATCTCCTGCGGCACCGTGACACCCGGCACCTCGTTGGCGAGGAACTCCGCGTTCCGGAGCGAGACCAGCGGCCAGAGGCCGGCGATGATCGGGATGCCGAACGGCTCCACCCGCTTGAGGAAGCGATCGAGCTGGTCGAGGTCGAAGACCGGCTGCGTCATGGCGTACTCCGCCCCCGCCTCGACCTTCCACTGGAACCGGCGCAGCTCCCGGTCGAGGTCGGTGGAGGTCGGGTTGACGCCGACGCCTAACACAAAACTCGTCTGGCCGCCCAGGGCGTTCCCGCCCGGGTCGAGGCCGTGGTTGAGCCGGCTCACCAGGTTGGTGAGGCCGATGCTGTCGATGTCGAAGACCGCCGTGGCCTCGGGATACGGTCCCATCTTCGGCGGGTCGCCCGTCACGATCAGCAGGTTGTGGAGCCCGCTCGCCGCCGCACCGAGCAGGTCGGAGAGCATCCCGAGCAGGTTCCGGTCCCGGCAGGCGTAGTGGACGACCGCCTCGAGTCCGACCTCCCGCTGGATCATGAGCCCGGAGAGCAGCGCCCCCATCCGGCTCTGGGCCCGCGGCCCGTCCGGTACGTTCACCGCGTCGACGCCCGCCGCCTTGAGCTCGCGCACCTGCTTGAACATCGGCGCCGGGTCCACACCGCGCGGCGGCACGATCTCCACGCTGGTCACGAACTGCCCCCGCGCCAGCTTCGCCGCGAACCCCGAGCGCTCCGCGAACGGCACCGCCTCCTTCGGCTGCGCCATGCTCGAGGCCGACGCGCGCGGCACCACCTGCCGCGGCGATACGCTCTTCACGAAACCGATGATCGCCTTGATGTGGTCCGGCGTCGTCCCGCAGCACCCGCCAACGAATCGCGCCCCCGCCTCCACGATCCGCCTGGCGTACTCCGCCATGTACTCGGGGCTCGCCATGTAGATCTTGCGATCCCCAACCTCCCGCGGCAGTCCCGCGTTGGGCTGCGCCGAGAGCGGGATGGTGACGACCTTGGCGAGCTTCTCGATCGCCTCCAGCACGCCGTGCGGCCCGACCGAACAGTTCACCCCGATGACGTCCGCCCCCATCTCCTGCAGCAGCGGACCGAAGGTCTCCGGCTCGGTGCCGTAGTAGGTCTTGCCGTCGATGCCCACCGTCATCTGCGCGATGACCGGCAGGCTGGTCCGTGCCCGGATCGCCTCGAACGCGGCGCGGACCTCCTCGACGTCGCTGAAGGTCTCGATGATGAAGCCGTCGACGCCCCCGGAGAGCAGCCCGTCCACCTGCCGCCCGAAGGCGCTCCGCGCCTCGTCGGTGGACATCTCGCCGAACGGCTCGATGCGCACGCCCAGCGGTCCGATCGCGCCGAGCACCGAGGCGCGCGCGCCCGCGGCATCCCGGGCCAGCGAGGCGGCGGCAGCGTTGATCTTCTCGGTCTCGTCCGCCAGACCGTACTGCGCCAGCTTGATCGGATTGGCGCCGAAGGTGTTCGTCTCCAGCAGCTCCGCGCCCGCCCGCACGTACTCGCGGTGGATGTCGCGGATCAGGTCCGGCTGCCGGAGCACCAGCTCGTCGTAGCAGACGTTCAGGAACACGCCCCGGCTGTAGAGCAGCGTGCCCATCGCGCCGTCCACGACGTGGGTGCGTCCGTCGTCGATCAATTCTCGGAGTGTTGCCATGTGCCTCGTGACCTCTGTCTTCTTTCCCGGCATGTGCCGGAGCGGGATCGCCGCCTGCTATTGCCGGTCGTATCCCAGGTTGGGCGCCAGCCAGCGCTCCATTTCGGGGAGCGGCACGCCCTTCCGCCTGGCATAGTCCTCGACCTGGTCGCGTCCCAGCTTGCCGACACCGAAGTACTGCGACTCCGGCCGCCAGAAGTAGTATCCGCTCACCGACGACGCGGGCAGCATCGCGAAGCTCTCGGTCAGGTGAATCCCGGTGCGCGCTTCCGCCTCGAGCAGCGCGAAGAGCGTCCGCTTCTCCGTGTGATCGGGACAGGCCGGATACCCCGGCGCCGGCCGCACCCCCTGGTACTTCTCGTGGATCAGCGAGTCGTTGTCGAGCGACTCCGCGGGGTCATAGCCCCAGAACTCCCGGCGGACCCGCTCGTGCAGCCGCTCGGCGAACGCCTCGGCGAGCCGGTCGGCGAGCGCCTTCGAGAGGATGGCATTGTAATCGTCGTTGGCCTCCTCGAACTCGGCCACCAGCCCGTCGAGTCCGACCCCCGTGGTGACCGCGAAGACGCCGATGTAGTCGGTGACCCCCGACTCCTTCGGCGCCACGAAGTCCGCCAGCGCCAGGTTGGGCCGGCCATCGCCCTTCTTCGACTGCTGCCGGAGCGTGTGGATGGTGGCCAGCGGCTCGCCACCCGGCCGCTCGCCGAGCACCCGGATGTCGTCGCCCTCGCTCACCGCGGGGTAGAAGCCGAAGACGGCGCGGGCCTCGAGCAGCTGGTCGCGGACGATGCGCGCGAGCAGCCGCTGTGCGTCGTCGAAGAGGCTTCGCGCCGTCTTGCCGACCGCCGGATCCTGCAGGATCGCCGGATAGTGTCCCGCCAGCTCCCACGCCTGGAAGAAGGGCGTCCAGTCGATCCGGTCGATCAGCTCGGGGAGCGGGTAGTGCTCGAGCGTCCGGAGGCCCAGGAACGTGGGGCGCGGCGGGGTCGTCGCCTTCCAGTCGACCGCCAGCCGGTTGGCACGTGCCTCGGCCACCGTGATCCGGCGGCTGTCACCGTCGCGATCCTTCCGCTCCTCGCGGATCGTGGCGTACTCGGTCTGCGTCTGCGCCACGAAGGCATCGCGCAGCGTGTCGCTGAGCAGGTTGCTGGTGACGCCGACCGCGCGCGAGGCATCGAGTACATGGACGACGGGCCCGGAGTACTTCGGCGCGATCTTCACCGCCGTGTGCACCCGCGACGTCGTCGCCCCGCCGATGAGCAGCGGCAGGGTGAACCCCTCCCGCTCCATCTCCCCCGCCACGAACGCCATCTCCTCGAGCGACGGCGTGATGAGCCCCGAGAGCCCGATCACGTCCACCTTCTCCTCCCGCGCCCGCTCCAGGATCTTCGCGCAGGGCACCATGACGCCGAGGTCGACGACGTCGTAGTTGTTGCACTGCAGCACGACGCCGACGATGTTCTTGCCGATGTCGTGGACGTCCCCCTTCACGGTGGCCATCAGCACCTTGCCCTTCGAGCGGGTGTCCGCGCTCGCGAGCTTCTCCGCCTCGATGTACGGGATGAGGTGAGCGACCGCCTTCTTCATCACCCGGGCACTCTTGACCACCTGCGGCAGGAACATCTTCCCCGAGCCGAACAGGTCGCCGACCACGTTCATGCCGCGCATGAGCGGGCCCTCGATCACCTCGATCGGCCGCGTCACCCGCCCGCGTGCCTCCTCGGTGTCTTCCACCACGTAGGTGTCGATTCCCTCGACCAGCGCGTGCGCCAGCCGGTCTTCGACTGGAAGCGCCCGCCACTCGGCCTCCGGCTTCTCGATCTTCGCCCCCGTGCCCTTGTACCGCTCGGCAATCTCCAGCAGCCGCTCCGTCGCGTCGGGCCGGCGATTCTGGACCACATCCTCGACCCGTTCCAGCAGGTCCTTCGGGATGTCGTCGTAGATCGTGAGCTGGCCCGCGTTGACGATGCCCATGTCCATTCCCGCGCGGATCGCGTGGTAGAGGAACACGGAGTGGATCGCCTCGCGGACCGGATCGTTGCCCCGGAACGAGAACGAGATGTTGGAGACCCCGCCGGAGATCAGCGTGTGCGGCAGCCGCTGCTTGATCTGCCGGATCGCCTCGATGTAGGCGAGCGCGTATCCGCTGTGCTCCTCGATCCCCGTCGCGATCGCGAAGATGTTCGGGTCGAAGATGATGTCTTCCGGCGGGAAGCCGACCCGTTCCGTGAGCAGGCGGTAGGCGCGCTCGCAGATCGTCACCTTGCGTTCGACGGTGTCCGCCTGGCCCTCCTCGTCGAACGCCATGACGATGACCGCGGCACCATAGCGGCGGACCAGCTCGGCCTGGTGGAGGAACTGCGCCTCCCCCTCCTTCAGGCTGATCGAGTTGACGATCCCCTTGCCCTGGAGATTCTGCAGCCCCGCCTCGATCACCGACCACTTGGAGCTGTCCACCATCACCGGCACCCGCGCGATCGCGGGCTCCGACGCCACCAGCCGCAGGAACTTCACCATCGCGGCCTGGGAGTCGAGCATCCCCTCGTCCATGTTCACGTCGATCATCTGCGCGCCGCTCTCGACCTGCTGGCGCGCCACCGCGAGCGCCTCCTCGTACTTCCCGTCGAGGATCAGCCGCGCGAACTTCCGCGAGCCCGTCACGTTGGTCCGCTCGCCGACGTTCACGAAGTTGGTCTCGGGGCCGATCGTCAGCGCCTCCATGCCTGACAGGCGGCAGCGCGGTGCGAGATGCACCTTCCGGCGCGGCGCCACACCCCGCACTACCTTCGCGATCGCCTCGATGTGCTCGGGGGTGGTGCCGCAGCAGCCACCGACAATGTTGACCAGCCCCGCCGTCGCGAACTCCCCGATCACCTCCGCCATGCTCTCGGGCGTCTCGTCGTACCCGCCGAAGGCGTTGGGGAGGCCGGCGTTCGGATGGGCGCTCACGAACACCGGTGCCACCCGCGACAGATCCTGGACGTATTCGCGGAGCTGACGCGCACCCAGCGCGCAGTTGAGCCCGACGCTGAGCGGCCGGGCATGACTCACCGAGTTCCAGAACGCCTCGACGGTCTGCCCCGACAGGGTCCGCCCGCTCTGGTCGGTGATGGTCCCGGAGATCATCACCGGGACCCGCACGCCGCTTTCCGCGAAATGCTGCTCGATGGCGAAGATTGCCGCCTTCGCGTTCAGCGTGTCGAAGATGGTCTCGACCATCAGCAGGTCGGCGCCGCCCTCGAGCAGCCCCCTGGTCGCCTCGGCGTAGGCGTCGACCAGTTGCGTGAAGGAGATGTTGCGGAAGCCTGGATCACCCACTTCCGGCGAGAGCGTCGCCGTCCGGTTGGTCGGTCCCAGGATGCCGGCGACGTAGCGCGGCCGCGCCGGGTCCTTCGCCTCGAACTCATCCGCCACCGCGCGCGCGAGCGCCGCGCCCGCGCGGTTCAGCTCGAACACCAGCGATTCCATGCCGTAGTCGGCCATGGACACCGCGGTGGAGTTGAAGGTGTTGGTCTCCAGGATGTCCGCGCCGGCTTCGAGATACGCGGCGTGAATCTCCCGGATGACGGCGGGACGGGTCAGGGTCAGCAGGTCGTTGTTGCCCTTGAGGTCCCGGGGCCAGTCCCGGAAGCGCTCGCCGCGATAGTCGGCCTCGGAGAGCTGGTGTCGCTGGATCATGGTGCCCATCGCACCATCCAGCACGAGGATCCGTTCCTCGAGCAGATGGGGCAGGCGCGCCAGTCGGGTCGTGCGGGATGTCTGCGTAGTCGTCACAAAAAGGCCCCCGGGCACCTGACGGCTCCCGTGGGGCTACCGTTTTAGCATTTGTTTAACGTGGCTGCAATAGGCGCAAATCACCACGGAGCACGAATTGTCGGATTAATGATAGCAATTTCGTTACCCGGTGCCAACCTGCAGGAGCCGGGCCACCTCCGTGAGGCCCAGGCCACTCACCATGACGTTCTTCTTTCGCCCGCTCAATCCGCTGCTGATCGAGACCGCTGACCGGGGCACGCCGAGGGTCTCCGCCAGAAAGCGGATCAGTGCGTCATTTGCGGCGCCATCGACTGGCGGTGCCGCCAGCCGGATCTTGAGCGCTTCGCCATGCAGCCCCGCGAGTTCGGTGCGGGAGGCACGGGGCTGGACCTGGATCGCGATGCGGACTCCGCCAGCGGTCGCGGTGAGCACGCTCATTGGAGGCGGAAGCTGCGGAACGGGGCGGCCGGCCTAGAGCAGGCCGAGGACGAACCAGCGGGCGAGTGACAGCATCAGGTACGCGACCATCGGCGAGATGTCGATCATGCCGAAAGGAGGCAGGATCTTCCGCAACGGATCCAGCAGCCAGTCTGTGAGCACATTGACGACTCGCATCACCTTCGAGTGCGGCGAGGCACCGAACCAGGAGGAGAGCACCCGGACGAAGAGCGCGAGCATGAGCAGGGAAAAGACCCCGTTCACGGCGAACGCCAGCAGTCCCCTCGGCCCCGCGGAAGCGCTGTAGATCAGCGAGATGATCGTGCCGATCAGCCACTGCACCAGGCCAATCACCGCGAGCCCGCCCAGGAGCGCCACCCAGAAGAACATGTAGGGCGCGTTCACCGGATTGCCGCCTCCTCGGTACAGGCTCCGCTCGAAGGGCCGCAGGAATGGCTGCCCCAGCGACCGGACCCCCCGCGGAAAGCTGCCGAACGGCTGCAGGTGCCCGTTCTTCACGGCCCAGTGGGTCCCCGCGACGAGCGCGGCGATTCCGAAGACCACGATCACGACTACCCTCGTGGCCAGAATGATGATGGGAATCATGAGGCCGGCTTGGGCGGTGGGGGGGGCTCGATGGTGAACGTCCGACGCCCGCCCGCGATCATGTCGCAGGCGACCTCGAACGTGCCATGGGTGAGCTGGATGTCCTCGAGCAGGGAGCGATCGCCCTCGCAGCCGCTGACGAGGTGACCGGCCGACCGGCGGTAGATCACCGTGATCACCGGTTCCCCGCCGCGCATGGTCAGTCGGCGGATGGTCTGGGAGGTCAGACTGTCGAGGCCCGCCTGGCGCATCGAGGCGGGGAGCCGGTTCTGGTGGGCACTCTTGTAGGCCAGCACCCGGTCCACCAGGTCAGCGGCTTCGCGACCGAGCTGCTCCGCCTCGACCTGCGCGGGATCGACCGGCTTGGCGGGGGCGGCGCCGCTCGTTGCGGCCTTCTCCTTCTTGCCGCACCCCACGACCAGGAGTGCGATCAGGAGAGCGGGCAGCGCGCCCGCTCTCCTGCTACTCCATCGCGAATTCACGGTTGAAGACTACCTCGAAGCTGAACGTCTTCGACATGTGCTTGGTCTCGATGCGCTCGGCGATGCGCTGCAGCCGGTCCGGGATCTCGAGGATCTTCTCCTGCGCCCGCTTCCCCAGCTCGTTCAGCCCGTTGATCGCATCGATCTTCCAGTAGCGGATCTGTTCCTGCACGATGCGGAGATAGTCGCGCGGGCCGTAGATGCCGGACCGGCGGATCACGTCCGCGATCTCCCGGAAGTTCGGCATGCTGGCCCCGGGCATCTCGATGCTGGGCAGGATGTGCGAGGCCGAGATCAGCGCTTCATCCGGGTCCCGCCGCAGAATCTCCTCGAAGATCGTGCGGTAGAAGTTGAAGTGCCGGGCTTCTTCGGTGGCGATATTGCTGAGCACCTCGCCGAGGAGCGGCTCGTAGTTGCCCACGATCCGGCCCGTCTCCGCATGCGACTGCTGGGTCGCCCGCTCCTGCAGCGTCGTGTAGGCGAAGACCCGGTACGGGTCCTTGTCCCACTCCGGCTGGAACCCGCTCTTGAGGTAACTGAACTGCATCTCCTCGAGCCGGCGCTGATTCAGAATTCGGGTGTCGTGGATGTAATCGTGGAGCACCGCACCGTGGCGGTCCTCCTCGGCGGTCCACAGGTTGTTCCAGTGCCGCCAATGGCTGTCGTCGGGGAGATACACCGCCAGCAGGCGGTGGAAGTGCGGCAGCCCCTCTTCGGTCAGCAGATTCAGGGCCAGGGCCGCCCGCGCCGCATCCGGGATTCCTTCGGCGCGCTTCCGCATCTGCTCGAGGTGCCGATCGGGATCGTCACCCGGCCTGGGGCCAAGAAGGTCGGTCGGGAACCAGAGCGGCCGCTTCACGTCGTGCGCCGCCGTGAGCTCGTTGACCTTCGACTCCAGATCCTTGAGGACTTCGATCTTGGTGAAGAAGCGGCGTGCCGCAGAATCAAGAGCCATCGGCTCAGGCGTCCTCAAATAGAGAGTGGCGGCCCCGGCATCCGTCCCGGGCCGCCACGTTGCGTGTCAGGGGATTGTGGGCGCGTTCGGAAGAATAGGCGCCCGCTGAGGCACACGCTAGATCATTGGCTCCAGCGGCTTCTCCATCAGGAACCAGGTCCGTCCGCCGATGTAGCCCTCCCGCTTGAAGACCCGCTGCCACCCATGCAGCAGCATCTCGCCTTCGCTGCTGATATCGTCGGTCCAGAACTCGGCAAGGTGAGCACCCGCGTCTCGCACCCGCGCTTCGAACCCTTCCAGCAGCCGGTGGCCGTGCCCCTGATGGCGCTCCTCGGGCCGCACGGCGATATCCTGGATATGAGCCACCCCACCGCGGAGGGAATACCGCAGGCCCCCGATCCAGTCCCCGATCTCGTTGCTGAGAATCAGGTAGTGATCTTCGAGATGGACGACATCATCGCTGGCCTCCTCCTCACGCAGGGTGAGGTCGGAGAACCAGTCGGCGAATTCCTCGCCGCTTTCCATTTCCCGAATGGTGAGTTCGCTCATACTTCCTCTTCTATCGGCAACCGGAGCCAAAGGTTCCAGCCTCGCCTGCAAGATAAGCAACCTTGATGCCAGCGGCGAACCGATCGCTCGGAATTGCTCCCATTCGCAACTTATTACCCCACAACCAATTATGCGATGGGTCCGGGCTGCTCTGGAAACAAAAGTGTCTCGACGAGCGACACTGGTGTCTCCGTCAAGGACACTCGGCAGTGCCGTTCCGGCGGGTTTTCCGGGTCAGAGGTGCGTGGCAATGGCCAGCAGGAGCGCCCCGGCGCCCAGCAGCATCAGGATGCCCCACTGCCTGAGCGCGAAGCCGAGCCACTCGTCGAACCGCACGCCGGTCGCGGCAAGCATGGCCATGAGGGCGCCGTTGGTCGGCGTGAGCAGTTCGCAGAGGCCCGCCCCGTACTGGTACGCCAGGACCGTCACCTGTCGCGATAGCCCGAGCAGATCGGAGAGCGGCACCAGGACTGGCATCGTCAGAACCGCCTGGCCGCTGGTGCTCGGGACGGGGAAGTGCAGCAGCGCATGCATCCCCAGCATGCCGAGCGCCGACAGCGCCACGGGAAGTTCGGCGATGGGAGCGAAGACGCCCTGGACCAGGGTATCGATGATCTGTCCGTCGTTCAGGACGACGAAGATCCCGCGCGCGAAACCGATGAGCAGCGCCGCATACGCGAGCGACTTGAATCCCTCGACGAACGCCTCCGCGGTGCCACCAATGCCCAGGCGACCGATCAGCCCGGTCGCGAGGCCCATCAGGAAGAACAGGGCGCTGAACTGGTCGAAGTCCCAGCCCCAGCGCTGCGCCCCGATGATGAACAGCGCGAAGGTCGCGCCGATGATGGCGAGTATCCAGCTGTCCCGTGCCGTCACCGGCTCGCTGTCGGCGGTCCCGGAGTCCGGGGCGGCGGATTCCGGAATCACCCGCGTTCGCGCGGCATAGCGCATCGTCGCCCAGATCCAGAGCGCCATCGCCGGAGCGAGGATCAGCAGCCGGAATCCGGTGCCCGATTGCGGGGGCAGGTCGGCGACCTTCTGCGCGATCACGACCTGAAAGGGATTCACCGGACTGAAGGCCGCTCCGACGGCCGCGGCTCCGATGCTGACGGCACAGGCCACCAGCGGCCTGAATCCGAGCCTCCTGGTGAGCAGCAGCAGCACCGGGACGAACGCGATCAGCTCTTCCGACATCTGGATCAGGACACCGCCGAGGCCGAAGGCCATGCTCACCAGCGGAATCACCAGATTCTCTCGGCGCGCCAGTCTGACGACCAGCCGCTGGATCAGTCGGGTGGAGGCGCCCGTCTTCTCGACAACGGCGAACGCCCCGCCCACGAGGAAGACGTAGAAGATCACCGCACCCGCCTCGGCCATCCCCCGCGGGATTGCGACCACCGCCTGAAAGGCGCCCACTGGGGCGGGCGGCACTCGCTGATAGGTGCCCGCGACGACCACGCTGCGTCCCGTCACCGGGTCCTCACGCCGCTCGAAGCGCCCAGCCGGCACCACCCGCGAGAGTGCGGCGGCGACGAGGATGCAGCCGACCAGCAGGACGAGTGGATGCGGAAAGCGCATGGCAGTGCCCGTGGGGCGGAATGTGCTAGTGCTTCGTGGGAAGGTGGCGCGGCAATCCGAAGATCAGGATCGCCGCGCCGAGGTTGCCACTGTAGAAGCTTCCCCCCGCGGCGACGGCCACGAACTGTTCCCCGTTCACCGTGAAGCTGACGGCCGGCGCGTTGATGCCCGCGCCGCAGAAGAACCGCCACACCTCGCGGCCATCGCGGGCGTCATAGGCGTGGAACCAGCCCTGGCCGTCTCCCGAAAAGACCAGATTGCCGGCCGTCGCAAGCGCCCCTCCGGCGCTGGCCACCGGTGGTTCGTCCCGATGCTGCCACCGGATCCTCCCGGTCACGAGGTCGACGGCGCTCAGTGTGTTCCACGTCGGCTCGTCCTTGATCTCCTCTTCCGTGCCGCCGCGGTAGTCCTTGCCCGCCTCGGCGACCTGCTCGAAATGCCTGAACCGCATCGGGAAGTGGGACGCCGGAACGAAGAGCAGGCCGAGCGGCGGGGAATAGGCGCTTGGATGCCAGTCGGCACCGCCGGCCGCACCGGGCGCCCGTCGCACACCTTCCGGAGTCGGTCGCATGAAGAGGTTCTCCTGTGCGGAGAACGGCTCCGAGCGCCTGACGGGGGCGCCCGTGGCCGCATCGACGACGTAGACCCAGCCGGTCTTCCCGGCGTGCGCGAGCAGCAGTTTGCCCTTCTGTCTGAAGAGCACCGGAGGGTTCGCGGCGTCGAAGTCCCACTCGTCGTGCGGCAGATACTGGTGGAACCAGCGGAGCCGTCCGGTCGTGGCCTCGAGTGCGACGAGCGATACGGTGTAGAGGTTGTCGCCCGGACGAGCGTCGGCGTCGTACTCCGGCGTTGGGTTCCCGATCGCGAAGTAGAGCAGCCCCGACTGCGGATCATGGGCAGGCGTCGTCCAGACCGAGCCGCCTCCCAGCCGCCACGCCTCGCCGAAGCGGGCGCTGTCCGCATGCTCCCGGGCGAGGTCACGGGGCAGGGAATCCCCCCACGGCGAGGTCTGGCTCCACTTTCCCCACCAGCCGCCTTCCTCGGGCGAGGGGATGGTGTACCAGCGCCAGCGCTGCTCGCCGGTTCGGGCGTCATACGCCGTGATCCGTCCTCGCGTTGCGTACTCGGCGCCGGAGGTCCCGACGATCACCAGATCGCCAACCACGAGGGGCGCGAGCGTGAAGCTGTAGGCGGAGTCGGGGTCGCTGTCCTGGACCGACCAGCGGAGCTGGCCGCTTGCCGCGTCCACTGCGACGACCTGGGCGTCGAGCGTGGCCATGAAGACCAGGCCGTGGCCGACCGCGGCGCCACGATTGGTCGGACCGCAGCAGGGGATATAGTTGCCCAGCTTGTGTTCGTACCGCCACTGCAGGCGATGGCTCCGGAGATCCCACGCAAGCAGCTGATTGAACGGGGTAGTCAGGTACATGACGCCGCCGTCCACGATCGGAGTCGTCAGCAGGCCGTTGAGCCGCTCGGTCCCGGTCTGCACCATCTCGCGCAGGACGAGTCGATGGACATTGCTGCTGGTGATCTGGGCGAGCGGGGAGAAGCGCTGATTACTGTAGTCGCCGCCGTGGGTGGGCCACTCGGTTGCGGCTGGCGACTGGGCGATGAGAGTTCCGGGGCCCAGCGCGGCCAGCAGGAGGATCCCGCAGGCCACGCTCGAGCTGCCGGGTCGTTTGCTGGCGCTTAGCGGGTCTTGCACTGCACCGAGATGGGGTCGATCCGCCCGCAGGCGATCGATTCGTTCATTCCGGAGACGAGGACGCCGCAGGCGGTGTTCTGCGCCGAGGTCTTCGCGTCGGCTTCGTTGGCGTGCGAGGCGGTGGCACAATTGCGGTGCCCGTTGTACTCGACGCACACGGTGCACTCGGCCTTCTGCGCGCTCAGCGTATTGAACAGCAGCAGGGCGCCGAACGCGACCAGGGCGACGATCGTGATGAGGGTGCCGCGCTTCATGGATTCGGTGGGGAGAGGGGAAGACTGAATCCGCACTGTCGCTCGTAGCTTAGCGTTAGCGCGGCGATTCAGCCAGAGCATCGTCGCGGGCTGAGCGAGGTCCGGGCCGGCGACTCGATTCGGGGTCCGAAGGCTTCGTCTCGCGGCCCGAACGTCTCGTTCCGCGATTCGGCGACTCGATTCGGGGTCCGAAGGCTTCGTATCGCGGCCCGAACGTCTCATTTCATGATTCGGCGACTCGATTCGGGGTCCGAAGGCTTCGTATCGCGACCAGATCGTCTCATTTCATGATTCGGCGACTCGATTCGGGGTCCGAAGGCTTCGTATCGCGACCAGATCGTCTCATTTCATGATTCGGCGACTCGATTCGGGGTTCGAAGGCTTCGTATCGCGGCCCAATCTCCTCCATTCGCGCTCGGATCGCCTCGCCTCGCTGCCCGAAAAGCTCGCATCGGGGGCCGATCGTCTCGATTCGCGATTCAGCGACTCGATTCGTGGGTCGATTGGCGCTCTGCGTGACCCATCCGTCTCCATTCAAGGTCTGCCCTTCTCTTCCGCACACGTGCCCGCCGATCCCGCCTCAAGCCGTCCTGCCACCCGCCGATACCAGAACTACGACCGAGGCTTTCCCGATTGCTGCCTCGGTCGACCACCGCGCGGGCAAGGACTCCCGGATCGATGCGGCGTTTCGTACTGCTCACCGTCGCGTTCATGCTGCTCAGCGGACTCACCGGTTGCAGCCGGTTCGAGCCCGAGGCCTCCGCACGCATGGAAGCGCCCGCCGAGTTTCAGGTGTGGTGGAGCCGGACGGAGCAGTGCTCGGGATTGCAGGCCAACTTTGCGCGGGTGCAGTGGTACGTCGTGCCCGGCGATTCCTTCAGTTGCCCTGGGGGGCGCTGCGTCGGGCATTGGGAAGACGATCACACCATCTACATCTCGGCGGACTGGCTCGACAACGAGCTGGTGGTGCGGCACGAGATGCTGCACGATCTCCTCGGCCGCCCCGGGCATCCCGATCCCCCGTTCGGCAAGGGCTGCCCGCTCACCTGGGCCACATGGGGCGGCTCCGCTTCGGCGCTTCACGTCGGCGGGTCTCCTCCGCGCATCGACTGAGACCCGCATGCGACGAGGGGCGGCCCCATCGGCCGCCCCTCGTCGTCTCCCTGCTGCTATCCTGCGCAAATTACCCCGCCCGAAGCGCGCCCCAGACCGCCGGGATCGCGCCCACGATCCACATGATGATCGCCGCGATCGCGGCTCTCGACTTGGGGATCTGTCCCATGACCGCCAGCCCGATCCCGAGCAGCACGGTGATCCAGAGGGTGAAGAGGTCCAGCCGGCCCACCAGCGCCATGACGAGCGGCCCCGCCGTATCGGCATCGAGGAATCTTCCGACGCCGAGCGTGAGGCTGAAGCGCGACGTCACGGTGTCTTCGGGCAGGATCAGCATCTGGACCGCGTTGAGGATCGTCTCCAGCGCGCGCGGGAACATCGCGTAGGTCGCGACCATGATGGTCTGCCCGACCTCGGCCTTGCTCTCGAACAGCTTGCCGACCACCCAGAGGACGAGGCCGAGGATGATCGGTGCCAGCAGCGCAAAGACGGCCACCCCGACGAACATGAACTTCTTCGCCATCTCCTTCCCCTGCTCCATCATTTCGGGGGTGAGCTTGGGGTTCTGCTTCATGGCCTGGACCATGTTGCGCTTGAACTCGACGTCGAAGACCGGTTCCATCATGCCCTTGAACACGAACGACAGCCCGACCAGCAGGACCGCGAAGATGATCAGCGCCAGTCCGAAGGCGGGGGTCTCGCGCCGGCGCTGGAAGACCGCGGTCGGGGCGTAGAAGATCTCCAGCAGATCTTCCCAGACCGAGGGGGCGCTCTCGATGGGGGACGGTGTGGCGGTCATGGTCTCCTGGGGACGTGGGTCCGATGGTTGTCGCTGGTGCCGATCCGACGGGTTTTCCGCTCGATCGGTTCCAGGCTAGAGCAGGGTCCCGCTCAGCATCACGTAGGCGACGGAGAAATAGATCACCAGCCCGGTCACGTCGACCAGGGTTGCCACGAAGGGCGCCGAGGCGCTGGCCGGGTCGAAGCCGATCCGCCGCAGGACGAAGGGCAGCATCGAGCCCGCGAGCGATCCGAAGAGTACCACCCCGACCAGGCCGAGCCCGACGGTGAGTGCCACCAGCATATGGTGGCTGCCGTAATCGTACCAGCCGAGATGCTGCCAGAGCTCGATGCGCAGGGTGCCGATCAGCCCCAGGATCATCCCGAGGGCGAAACCGGTGGGAATCTCCCGCACGGCGACCCGCCACCAGTCGATCAGGGTGACTTCGCGGAGCGCCATGGCCCGGATGATCAGCGAGGTGGCCTGACTCCCCGAATTGCCGCCGGAACTGATGATCAGCGGAATGAAGAGCGCGAGGACCACGGCCTTGCTGATCTCGTGCTCGAAGTGCCCCATCGCGGTCGCCGTGAGCATCTCGCCCAGGAAAAGCGCGCAGAGCCAGCCCGCGCGCTTCTTGATCATGCTGACCAGCCCGATCTCCATGTACGGCTCGTTCAGGGCCTCGAGGCCGCCCATCTTCTGGACGTCCTCGGTCTGCTCGCTGATCATCGCATCGATGACGTCGTCGACGGTGACGATGCCGAGGACGTGGCCGTTGTCGTCCATGACCGGGATGGCGAGCAGATCGTACTTGCTGATCAGCCGGGCGACATCCTCGCGGGTCGCGGTCGGGCGGGTGGTGATGGGCTTCCGTCCCTCGCCGATATCCATGACCGAGGTGTCCGACTCGGACATGATGACCTCGCGGAGCGAGATCACCCGGAGCAGCTTCTGGGTCTTTTCGTCGAGGACGTAGATCGCGTAGACCGTTTCCTTGGCGCTCCCCACCTTGCTGATGTGCTTGCGCACCTCGAGCGCGTTCCAGGTCGCGGGCACACCCACGAACTCCGTCGTCATGATGCCGCCGGCACTGCGCGGCGGGTAGCTCATGAGAAGGCGCAGCTGATTCCGGGTCGGCGCGTCGAGGACGTGCAGCAACCGGGCGCGGTCCGCCTCCTTGAGCCCGCGGAAGAGCCCCACCTGCCGGTCCGCCGACATCGCCTGGATGATCGGGATCATGAAGTCGTCGGGGAGCCGCTCGATCAGCTCCTCGCGCGCTTCGAGTGACGGCTCGTCGAAGACCTGCACGGCGAGGTGGAACGGCAGCGCACCGACCACCTTCGCCGCGGCATCGGGCGGGAGGTCGCTCAGCGCTTCCGCGATGTCCGCCGGGAGCAGGTCGGTGCACGCCTCGATCAGTCCCTCATGATCCGCCGCGAGGAGGTAGAGGAATTCGCCGGGGGGTGGGGTGGGGCGGGAAGGCATTGCAGCCCTCCGGGGGAAAAGGGGGGATCGAATGTGAAAAGTGAGGAGGAAGAAGTCGCCGCTTCTTGCTCCTCACTCAGATCATCGTGGTGCCGGTGGGATGCGCCTAGGACGGGATCTTGGTGTCGTTGCCTGTTTTGCCGTCCTTGATCGGCACGATCGCCGTCCGCCACCCGCTCTTGAAGGTCACGACCAGCCGGTTCCCCTGCGGATCGGCCGAGATGTTCGCGATGTCCTTGCCGAAGTTGTTGCGCGCGTAGTTGATCGCGACATCGGCCTGGGCTTCGGCGCCGGAGTTGTACGGCCGGGCGAATTCGCGGCCGATCGCCACGGTGATCGCCTGCTCCCGGCCGTAGCGCGCGAACTGGTCAGGAGGAATCAGTCCTGCCTGGTCCGACACATGGCGCTGGTACTGGTAGTCGCGACAGCCGGTCAGCGCCGTGACGGCGAGGGCGGCGAGCATGAGGGTCCGGCGGTATGCATGCATCATTGGTCTGGTCTCCTGAGCGGTCGAAGCTACTAGATTCCCGTCCCCATGCGCAACTACCACGCGACCGTCTGCGCCGTCACCCTGCTGGCCGTCGCCGGCCCATCGGCCACGCTGTCCGCTCAGGCGCCGTCGCCTTCGGTGGGCACCGTCGAAACGGCGCCGGATTCGGTCCCCCGGCCCGGGTCCAGCCTCTCGAGTTCGCGCCCGGGCGAGTTTCGCTGGTACCACGCCGGCGCCGTGCTCGGGGGCATCGCCCTGGCCTCGCTGCTCGATGAGAACGTCCGGGACCAGCTGCAGGCCCACCGGAGTCGCGGGAAGGACGACGTGTCGGGGGTCTTTCGCCGGATGGGTCAGGCCGAGGTCTTCGGCACCGTGGGACTCGGCACGATCGCGGTGGGCATGCTGGCCGGGAATCCGCGGATTCGCCGTGCCGGCGAACGCATTTCCGCCGGGCTGCTTCTCGCGGGGACGCTCGGGGCGCTGACCAAGGAGGTCGTTGGACGCCGCCGCCCCGATCTGACGGGGGGAGCCTATCGGTTCAAGCCCTTCTCGGGGCGGGATGCCTGGCCTTCCGGGCACACGACGATGGCGTTTGCGCTGGCCGCCTCCGTCAGCGATGAAGTCCGCAGCACCCCGGTCACGATCGGTCTCTACAGCGCCGCTACCCTGACCGGCTGGTCCCGCCTCAACGACAATCGCCACTGGCTCAGCGACGTGCTTGCCGGTGCCGCGCTCGGCATCACCAGCGCCAAGCTGATGAACGGGCACTGGCGGGTCTTCGGCATCGGCGCGCCGCAGTTTCTGCTCGAGCCTGAGGCGGTCGGGGTGTCGTTCCGCTTCTAGGCATGGGCGGGATCGCTCGCGCGCACGGCCGTGCGCGCGTACCAGCTCCAGGGATCCAGAATGACGCAGGCCCGCCCGGTCGCTCGCGCGCACAGCCAGTGCGCGCGTACGTCGGGTCGGGCCCATGCAATCGCGTTGCTGTTACGCCGCCATCGGCTCCTCGATCCAGATGTACTCCGGATCGATGACACCGGTCTGCTCGTCGCGGATATGCCAGGGCATGCCCGAGACATCCAGCAGCCGCATGAACGGATCGGGATCGAACTGCTCCGGCGACAGCACGCCGGTCCCCGCCCATGCGCCGGAGGCGATGAGCTTTGCCGCGACCACCGGCGGCACGCCGGTCTGGTACGCCGTGGCCTGGACGCCGAGTTCGCGCCAGGTCTGAGCGTGACTGGTCACGTTGTAGATGTAGAAGGAGCGCTCCACGCCGTCGCGGATGCCTTTGGCGAGGGTGCCGACGCAGGTCTTCCCCTGCATGCGGCCACCCAGCGTCTTCGGCTCCGGCAGCAGCGAAACGACGAGATCGCGCGGCGACACTTCGACGCCGCCGACCTTCACCTTGTCCTTCCCCGAGAGGCCGAGGTCCTTCAGCACCTTGAGCGTCTGCCAGGTCGTGTTGTCCATGCAGAGCTTGAAGTCGGCGACCTTGAGCTGCGGGAAGAACATCGGGAAGGTGCGCGACTCCTCGTGGTCGACGTAGTAGGTGTTGAGGACGCCGAGCTCCGGGAAGTCGAATGGCTCGAGGCCGGACAGCGCCTCCTCGAGGTGGTACTTCCCGTCGCGCCAGGAGATGGCGCCACAGGTGCACTCGTCGATGAAGACCCAGGGACTGAAGGTCGCGAGGAAGCCGTTGTGGCCCTCGCACACCGAGTTGTCCCCGTCCCGGACGCGGAGTTCGGTGACTTCGTCGAGGAGATGCTTGGCGGCATACGCCGCGTAGATGTTACTCGTCCCCGGATCGGCGCCCATGCCCAGCAGCGCGAGCCGCCCGGCCGCCTTGAACTCGGCGTCGAGGGCGAATTGGTCCGGCAGCTTGGGAGTGCCGTCGTTCTCGGCCCCGCCACTCGCCATGTCGATGTAGTCGCAGCCGGCATCGAGGCAGGCCCGCATCACGATCAGGTTCGTGGACGGCAACGCGGCATTCAGCAGGATGGTGCTCTGGGTCTCTCGGATGGCCCGGGCAAGCGTATCACGGTCGCCCGCGTCTAGCGTGAGTGCCCGCACATGCGGACTCCCGATCCGGTCGGCCAGCTGCTGGGCACGCCCGGGTAGTGCATCGGCGACGATGAGCTGCTCGCACGCCGCTTCCTGCGCGAACTTGAGGGCGGACACGGTCCCCACCGCGCCACAGCCCAACACCAGGACTTTCACAGACTCCTCTTTTCATTGTGGAGCGGGCCTCGGTCTGGTGTCCGTTCGAACGCACGGCGCCTCGCTGCTGCGCCACTTGTTCCCCAGGAACACCTCGCCCCCCCCGCTTACAGGGGTCGCAACTCAAGGGTGTTGTCAGTCGCGAGATCGGACCCTCCGAGGATCGGAGGATTCAAACACGCCCCCCGCCAAGACAGGGGCCGCAGAGCCAGTCTGGTGCGCACCCCCACGTTCTGTCCAGCCCCCCTCTTGATGGCGACCTCTCCTTGCATTCGGGGGTTGACCATCTCCCCTTCGACCGAGCGCCTTGGGCCCGAAGCAGTTAGCGAGGTTCCCGTAACCCGAAGATCCTCCGATTGATGTGGAGTGTTTTCGGTCACCTCCGGGGAACGAAACCCTCTCTATCTGAAGAGGTGCTACAACCCGCCTTGCCGCCAACCGAGAGTAGAAGAGAGGGGAACCAGGGCTCGGCGTAACCGCTGGAGAACGAATTCTGGAGCAGGGCGTGATCAGAGAGCCTCGTCCGACGACTCAACTCAAGTACCAGCTTGCGGGCACCGGCACGTTCAAGGCCGGCGCGCCGCCAACGGCGCTTGTTCTCATCGTGGACGACGATGCGGACATGACCCGGTTCGTGGGTACGGTGCTCGCGACCGTCGGCATTGCCACCGTCGCGGCGTACGACGCCATTCAGGGCTTCCTGGTAGCGCAGCGACAGCTGCCGAAGCTGATCTTCGTCGACTGGCACATGCCCGCCGGTGGCGGACCCCAGGTCCTCAGGAAGCTGCATGATCATCCCCGCACGGCGGCGATTCCCGTCTACGTGATCACGGCCGACGAATCCCCCGAGATTCCGGGCGAGGCGGCCGCGCTCGGCGCGAAGGGGGTGCTCCGGAAGCCACTGGATCCGGCCGCGCTGCTCGCGCTCGCCACCCCGCTGGCGGCCTAGCCCGGTCCATCGCCCCAGCAGCGCCCTGCCGCCTTGCCGTCCGCTAAACATCCCTGTATATCCCTCGGCAACTCCACTTGTGGACTCAAAGTGACGTTAGTGGCCCTCAGGGCACGCCGCAGCGTGCTCCCGGCAATTGCCCTCCTGGTGCTCCTCCTTGCCGTCGCGTTGGCCTCGACGGCGGCCGCGCAGCAGCGCCTCACCATCTTCGCGGCGGCGTCACTGACCGATGTCTTCACCGCAGTCGGGCAGCGCTTCGAACAGGAGCATCCCGGGGTCACGCTGCAATTCAACTTCGCCGGGAGTCAGGCGCTCGCGACGCAGATGGAGCAGGGGGCGGCCGCCGATGTCTTCGCCTCTGCCGACCAGCGCTGGATGCAGTACGCGGAGCAGCGTCATCTGTTAGGCGGGCCCGTCCGGGTCTTCGCGCGGAACCGATTGGTCGTCATCACCCCGAAGGCGAATCCGGGGTCCATCGACACGCTCCAGGACCTGGCCCGGTCCGGGCTCAAGCTCGTGCTCGCGGCGGCACATGTGCCGGTGGGCGGCTACAGCCGGGAGGCGCTGCGCCGCCTTGGCGTCGTGTCAGGATTTGGTGCCGACTTCGCCGGCCGGGTGCTCGCCAACCTGGTCTCCGAGGAGGAAAACGTGAAGGGCGTCGTCGCCAAGGTTCAGCTCGGTGAGGCGGATGCCGGCATCGTGTACGCCACCGATGTCACCCCGGCGATCCGGTCCCGGCTCCGGGTCCTCGAGATCCCCCACGCGAGCAACCCGATCGCGGAGTATCCGGTCGCGCCGACCGCGACGGGAAAGCGCGAGCTCGCCGCGGCGTTCATCGCGATGCTGCTCTCTCCGACCGGGCAGGAGCTGCTCGCGGCCCGCGGCTTTCTCGCCCCGCCGTCCGGCGCGCCATGACCATGCTCCAACGGGCTGGCAGCCGGCGCCTCCTGGAAGGCGGTGGACGGCTGGTCGGTATCGCCGGGGCGATCATGCTCGCGCTGCTGGTCGGGCTCCCGCTGGTCGCACTCGTGCTCCGGGTGCCGGTGGCGACGCTGCTCGAGCAGCTCGGCCATCCGGCGGTGCGCGAATCGCTGCGGCTGAGCCTCGTCACCAGCGCCGCCGCGGCACTCTGCTGTCTGCTCCTCGGTCTGCCGATGGCCTGGCTGCTCGCCTCGCGCGAGTTCCCCGGCAAGCGGGCGCTCGAGATCCTGCTCGATCTGCCCATGGTGATTCCCCCCACAGTCGCGGGCTTTGCGCTGCTGATGGCCTTCGGGCGCGCGGGTCTGCTGGGCGGCACCCTGTCACTCTTCGGGATCACGCTGCCGTTCACCACGGCCGGGGTGGTGGTGGCCCAGGTCTTCATGTCGGTGCCGTTCTTCGTCGGCGCGGTCCGCGCCGGACTCGCCGGCGTCGATCCTCGCTATCTCGACGCCGCCGCGACGCTTCGCGCCGGCGAGATCTACACCTTCTGGCGCATCCGCCTCCCGCTCGCGCTGCCGAGTCTGATCGCCGGGCTGGGGATGAGCTGGGCGCGTTCCCTCGGCGAGTTCGGCGCCACGATCACCTTCGCCGGCAACATGGCGGGCACGACCCGCACCATGCCGCTCGAGGTGTATCTGCAACTGCAGGGCGATCTCGAACGGGCGGCCACCCTCTCTCTCCTGCTCATCGTGATGGCCGTCGTCCTCCTCGCCGCGATGCGGCAGGCGGGGCTCGGCTTCTTCGCTCCCTCCCGTGCTGCACGCCAGTCTCCATCACCGGCTCGGTGAGTTCCGGCTCGACTGCGAGCTGCTGGCCGCGCCGGGGGAGACCCTGGTGCTGGTCGGGGCGAGTGGGTCCGGAAAGACCACGGCGCTCCGGCTGCTCGCCGGTCTGCTCTGCCCCGACACGGGCCGCATCTCGGTCCGCGACGAGCTCTGGTGCGACCGGGCGACGGGGGCGTGGCTGCCTGCGAGCGCCCGTACCGTCGGGTATGTGCCGCAGGACTACTCGCTCTTTCCGCACCTCTCCGTCAGGCAGAACGTCGCCTTCGGTCCCGCCGCGCTCGGACTTCCGCGGGGCGAGGTGCGATCGCGGGCAGACGGGATGCTTGCACGCTTTGGACTGACCGACCTCGCTGACCGGCGACCCGGCGCTCTCAGCGGTGGACAGCAGCAGCGGGTGGCGCTGGCGCGGGCGCTCGCGCTCGAGCCGACGCTGCTCCTGCTCGACGAACCGCTCTCCGCGCTCGATGTCGAGACCCGACACACGATCCGGAGCGAACTCGCGCGCCTGCTGCATGGGCTCAACTGCGTGACGGTGTTCGTGACCCACGCGCCGCTGGAGGCGCTGCTCTTCGGTGACCGGATCGTGGTGCTGGAGCAGGGCCAGGTGGCGCAGGTCGGCGATCGCGAGTCGCTGCTCCGGCAACCGAGGTCGCGGTACGTCGCTTCGCTCCTGGGTCTCAATCTGCTGCCCGGGCGGGTGATACATCGCGGCCCCGGGGACGAGGTCACGCTCGAGACACTGCGCGGACCGGTCACCGTGCTCCAGGCGGCGGCCGGTAACGAACTTTTCGTGGTGGTGCCGCCCGACCAGGTGACACTCTCGGTCGAGCCGCCCTCGGCGAGCGCCCGCAACGTCTTCGCGGGCGTGGTGGAGGCGGTGCTGCCGGAGCCACCGTTCGGCGAGCGGGTGCGGGTCGTCGTGGGGCCGGCACCGGCGCTGGTTGCCGAGATCACCGCCGTGGCCGCGGCGACGCTCAAGCTGGTCCCTGGTGCTCCGGTCTATGCCACCTTCAAGGCGACCAGCATCGCCGCCTACGCATGATCGCCGTACTTCTCCCACACCTCGCAAGGTGAGGACCTGATGTCGCGACGTCTGCTCCTTCTCCTGTTCGCTCCCGTTTCGCTGGCAGCCCAACAGCCCGCGGCGCCGGCCCCGGCCGCGCCGGCGGCTCCAGCGTCTCCCGTGAAGCTGGGCGGGTTCATGCAGACGCGGGTGACCTATCAGTCCCAGGCTGGCATGACCGCGACGCTCAATCGGGCACGGCTGCAGGCGACGGGGGTGCTGAGTCGCGGCTTCAGCTACCGGTTGCAAGCGGAGTTCCGCACCGGGAATGTGGGCACCGGCAAGGCCTCGGTCTCGCTGACGGATGCCTACATCCGCTGGGCGCATCAGGCGCTCGGCATCCAGGTCGGGCAGTTCAAGACGCCGTTCACGAAGGAATACCTGATGTCGATCGCCGACATCGAGTCGCTGGACCGCTCCACGGTGGTGGATTCGCTCGCGCCGAAGCGGGACATCGGCGTGATGGTGGACTACCAGGCGGGGAGGCATGCCACCTTCTCGGTCGGCGCGTTCAATGGCGAGGGCCAGAATGTGACCTCGAACAAGGATTCGACCGTGCTCGGCGTGGCGCGCGCCACGGTCCGGCCGATCCCGGAGCTGACCATCGGGGCCAATGTTGCGCGTTACTTCGGCGACAGCACCCGCTACGGCGCGGATATCTCGCTCGAGACGGCGAGGTTTCTCGCGCGGGGCGAGTGGCTGGCGCAG
Source organism: Gemmatimonadales bacterium (assembly GCA_044229245.1). Taxonomy (GTDB): domain Bacteria; phylum Gemmatimonadota; class Gemmatimonadetes; order Gemmatimonadales; family GWC2-71-9; genus JADJOM01. The sequence continues at coordinate 104,119 of JBGATI010000004.1, forward strand.
CAGCGGGACAGCCTCGGCGGTCACAGCGACCGTGGCTGGTGGGCACTGGCCGGGTATCGCGTCGTCCCCGACGTCCAGCTGGTCGGCAAGTACGAGGACTTCCGCCGGGATGCGATCAGCGCCGCGCAGCACAACCGGGCCTGGTCGGCGGGGCTCAACTGGTATGTGGTCTCGCCCGGGGTGCGGCTGTCGGCGTTCTACGTGAGCCGGAAGATCGGCGCGCCGGGAATCCGGCGGGGCGCGCTGCAGACGCAACTGCAGGTACGCTTCTGAGACGGCTTCCCGCGCGCTGCTCGGGCACCGGAGACTCGCTTTCCCGGTCGCGGACTCCGCGGCATGGCGCGACGATCGAAAGACCGGGGGAGCGCTTCACCATTCGCGTGGAATCATGAAGGCCGCGGCCCTTCCGTTCCGTCCCGCCGCGCAGCACCTTTGGCGACTCATGCTCGTCCGGACTGCCCGCTGAACTATCTGACCGTCGCCGAGACCGCCAAGCTGCTGCACCTGAATGTGAAACGGGTGCAGGCGCTCGCGCGCGCGGGGACGCTGCCTGCCTCGCGGGTCGGGCGGAAGTGGCTCTTCCCGCGTGACCGGGTGGAGGCGATGCTCGGTGCGCCCGCCGAACCATCCGCCCGGGGCGCAGTGGAGCTGAGTGCGCGGAATCAGCTGCGCGGACGTCCGGCTCGAGATCGGCGACCAGGAGCTGGTCTCGGTGATCACCCGCTCCTCCGCCGAGCGGCTTCGGCTCAAGCGCGGCGACATGGTGCTCGCCGTCATCAAGTCCACCGAGGTGATGATCGGCCGTGACTGAGACCGCACCGCTCGCCCTCGTCGTCTCCGGCATGGCCACGCTGCTCGCCGTCCTGGCCGGGCTGCCGCTCGCCTGGCTGTTCGGCCGCCGCGAATTCCCCGGCAAGTCGCCGCTGCAGGCTGGCCTCCTGCTCCCGCTGGTTCTCCCCGCCACCCTTCTGGGCTACTGCGTGGTCGCGCTGGGGCAGCATCCCCTGATGATTCGGGTACTGGGCTGGGTCGGACTCTCCCCGGTGCTGGACTGGCGCATGGCGCTGGTCATCGCCTGGATCGGTGCGCTGGCGATGTTCATCAGTTCCGCGCAGCGGGAGTTCGCCCGGGTGGACAGCAGGCTGGAACAGGCGGCGCGGACGCTGGGACGCTCGGAGTGGAGTCTGTTCTGGGCCGTGACTCTTCCGCTGGCCTGGCGCGGCGTCGTCGCCGGGGCCTGCCTCGCCTTCTGCCGGGCGGTGGCGGAGTTTGCCCTCACCCTCCTGGTCGCCCGGGGCGGGCCGGCGACCTTCGCGACGAGCGGGCTCGGGCTCCTGGCGCTCGCCTGCGCCGGCGTGCTGGTGGTCTCCGCCAGCCGGCTCACCCGTGCGGTGGGGTGAGATGATGCTCCAGGTCGAACTGCTGCATCATTTCCCCGGGTTCACGCTCGATGCTTCGTGGTCGGCCGAGTCAGGCGTCGTGGCCCTGTTTGGCCCCTCCGGCGCGGGGAAGACCCTGACGCTCGAATGCCTGGCCGGGCTGGTGCGCCCCGACGGAGGGCGGGTGGCGCTGGGCGGGCGCACGCTGTTCGACTCGCTCCGCGGGATCCATTGCCGGCCGCGCGACCGGCGACTCGGCGCGGTCTTCCAGGGCTACGCGCTCTTTCCCCACCTCACGGTGGAGGAGAACATCCTCTTCGGCCTCGCGCGGCTCTCCCGTGCCGCCCGCCGCGCGCGGATGGAGGAGCTGGTGGAGCGCTTCCAGCTCGGCGCGGTGCGCGGGGCGAAGCCCGCGACATTGTCAGGCGGTCAGCAGCAGCGTGTCGCGCTGGCGCGCGCGCTCGCCCCCGATCCCGAACTGCTGCTGCTGGATGAGCCGCTCGCCGCGCTGGACTCGCCGCTGCGTCGCACCCTCCGCGATGAACTCGCGGGGATGCTCCGGGGGTTCGGCAAGATGGCGGTCGTCGTCACCCACGACCTGGCGGAAGCCTGCCAGCTCGCCGACCACATCGTCGTCTATGACCAGGGGCGGGTGGTCCAGGAGGGTGCGAAGGACGTGGTGGTGAGCCGGCCGGCGTCGGTGGACGTCGCGGCGGTCCTGGGGATGCGCAACGTGCTCGAGGGTGTGGTCGTCAGCGCGGACGACGAGCGGGTCCAGCTGCTGTGGCGCGGTCACCTGCTGGTGGCCGCCGCAACCCATCGGGCCGCGCCGGTGGCCGGCATGAAGGTGCGGTTCTTCATCCGTCCCGAGCACGTGCGGCTGATGCGCAAGGACCGTTACGGCGCGCCCGAGGCGCGGAAGACCAACCTGGTGCGCGGTTCGCTCGTGGGCGAAGTGGACATGGGGGCGATCTACGCGCTGCAGTTCATCGTCGAGGGCGAGGGCGATCCGCCGCCCCGCGGCTACGACCTCGAGATCGCCGTGCCCAAGCTGGTGCACGAGAAGCTGTGCCTGCACTACGACCGGCACTGGACCGTCTCGGTGCAGCCGAGCGCGGTGGAGCTGCTCCCTACCCCCTGACGGATTCCGAGCGCCGGACCGGTTCCGCGCCGCGAGCCTTGCCGCGCGCCCCGCGACGGGGCTAATCTCCCCGCCCTCGCCCAACCCGGAAGGCGTCATGAGTGGCATCCCGAACATTCCCCGCCCGCAGAACGACCCGATTCTCGGCTACGCCCCCGGCTCGCCGGAGCGGGCCGCGCTCAAGGCGCAGCTCAACGCCATGGCGGCCGAGACGATCGAGATCCCGGCGATCGTCGGCGGGAAGGAGATCCGCACCGGCAAGTTCCATGATGTGGTGAGTCCGCACGATCACCGCCGGGTGCTCGCCCGAGTGCACATGGCCGATCAGGCGGCAATCGACGCCGCGATCCGGACCTCCAAGGTTGCGTGGCGGGAATGGTCGGAGATGCGCTTCGAGGAGCGGGCCGCGGTCTTCCTCAAGGCGGCGGATCTGCTGGCCGGCCCGTGGCGGATGAAGGTCAACGCGGCCACGATGCTCGGCCAGAGCAAGACGGCGTTCCAGGCGGAGATCGACAGCGCCTGCGAGCTGATCGACTTCTGGCGCTTCAACGTGCACTTCGCCGAGAAGCTCTACCTGGAGCAGCCGAGCTCGTCGCCGGGGATCTGGAACCGGATGGAGCACCGGGCGCTCGAGGGCTTCGTGTACGCCATCACCCCGTTCAACTTCACGGCGATCGGCGGCAATCTTCCGACCGCGCCGGCGATGATGGGCAACGCCGCGATCTGGAAGCCGTCGCACACCGCTTCGCTGTCCAACTACTACGTGATGAAGCTGCTGGAGGAGGCGGGGCTTCCGGCGGGCGTGATCAACTTCCTCCCCGGGGATTCGGTCCAGATCAGCAACGCGCTGCTGGCCGCGCACGATCTTGCCGGCATTCATTTCACCGGCTCGACCGCGGTGTTCCAGTCGCTCTGGAAGACCGTGGCGGGGAACCTGCCGCAGTACGCCGCCTATCCGCGGATCGTGGGGGAGACCGGCGGCAAGGACTTCGTGCTGGCGCATCGGAGCGCGGATGTGGATGCGCTGGCGGTGGCGCTGGTGCGGGGTGCGTTCGAGTACCAGGGACAGAAGTGCAGCGCCGCCTCCCGCGCCTACGTCCCGGCAAGCCTCTGGCCGAAGGTGAAGGAGCAGGTCCTCGCGATGATCGCCGACATCCGCATGGGCGACGTGCGCGACTTCCGCAACTTCATGGGCGCCGTGATCGACAAGCGGGCGTACGATCGTCTCAAGGGGTATCTCGACCGGGCCCGGGGCGACAGCGGGGTCACGATTCTCGCGGGCGGGAAGTGCCACGACGAGACCGGGTACTTCGTCGAGCCGACGCTGCTGCAGGCGGAAGACCCGAAGTACCGTACGATGTGCGACGAGCTGTTCGGCCCGGTGCTCACCCTGCACGTCTATCCCGATGCCGACTGGAGCGAGACGCTCGAGCTGGTCGATTCGACCAGCCCGTACGCTCTTACCGGTGCCGTCTTCGCGCAGGATCGGCGTGCGCTGGCCGAAGCCGACAAGGCGCTTCGTCACGCAGCGGGCAACTACTACATCAACGACAAGCCGACGGGTGCGGTGGTGGGTCAGCAGCCCTTCGGCGGCGCGCGCGCGAGCGGCACGAACGACAAGGCGGGCTCGATTCTCAACCTGGTCCGCTGGGTCTCGCCGCGGAGCATCAAGGAGAACTTCGTTCCACCGAAGGACTATCGCTACCCGTTCATGCGGGAAGAGTAGCCGGCGCCTGCCTCAGGGCGCCTTGTCGATCACGCCGTTCTTCCTCACGAATGCGACCCGCTGGAGCTCGGCAATGTCCGCCAGCGGGTCGTTCTTTGTCGCCACGGACGCTGTCGGTGGCCGCGATGAACCGACGGGAGATGATCCGCCTTTGCAGCCGAATTGCAGGACGCCCGGAATCGGGGCGTTGCGGTGTCGCAGGCTCGCGCGCGCAGCGCACGCGTGTCTTGCCGTCATCGCTCTGATCTCGGCACCGCCCGCGCACGGTCAGGGGCCGGAGCGTCCGGTGTATCACCCGGCGCAGCTCGACTGCTCGCGCTTCCGGCAGCAGGTGCGGAGCGTGATCCTGCTCGACGGCGGCAAACAGCACAGCAGGGAAACCACGGGTCGCGACGGCACGCTGTCGATCCGCGCCGCTGCGGCGGATTCAGTGCTCCGGCTCGAGGCCTGGTTCGACACGCTCGCCGTCTGGCGCGAAGGCTCGGGAGAGCGGCTCGAGCCGGAGACCGACGGCGTCGTCGGCGGACGCTTCCGCGGCACCCTGACGCGCGCGGGTGGCTTCACGGAGACCGACCGGCCCTTCATTCCCGATGAGATCGCGCAGGTGGCCGATGTCGGCGATGCACTCGCCGAGCTGTTTCCGTCGCTTCCGCCGGTGGGTCTGCTGCCCGGCGCCGCGTGGAAGGACGAGTTCGGCACGGTGATCCTGCGCATTCCCGATGGCACCAGAGCCGGACGGCGGGTCGAGCGCTACCGGATCAACCGGAAGCTGGAGCGCGAGGAGACGCGACTGCTGTCGGATTCGAGTGAGGTACGCGCGCAGCGCGCCGAGACCGAGGCGTCGGTGCTCGAGTGGTCGGGCGAGCTGGGCCCGGTGCGCTGGGACCGCGAAGTCACGGTGCAGGTGACGGTGCCGGCGGGTGGTCCCGTCCGGCAGCCGTTCCGGACCCGGATCGAACAGCAGATCTCGGTCGAGCGGATCGCGGGGTCCTGCCGAGCGGGTGCGGACTAGCCCGCAGCGCCGCGTGCCACTTCGCGGTAGACGTACTCCAGCGGAGCGGTGGTCTCGGTGAGCGCCGACTCGATCAGGGCGTGCCGCGGGCTCAGAGTGCAGACCGGGTCGGTGTTGGTGGCATCGCCGGTGAGCGCGAACGCCTGACAACGGCAGCCGCCGAAGTCCTGTCCCTTCCTCGGGCAGCTCCGGCAGGGCTCCTTCATCCAGGCGTCGCCGCGGAAGGCGTTGAAGATCGGCGAGCGCTCCCAGATCCATCCCAGCTCGTGAGCCCGCACGTCCACGAACTCGAGATGACTGATCTGCGTGGCGCCGTGGCAGGGCAGGGCGCGCCCGTCCGGCGTCACGAGGATGTAGACGTTTCCCCAGCCGCCGTAGCAGGGCTTGGGGAACTGCTCGTAGTAGTCCGGCAGCACATACAGGATCTGCATCTGACCCTTGTAGCGCCGGATCGCCGCCTCGGCGATGCCGCGGGAGCGCTCGACCTGCTCCCGCGTCGGCATCAGGGTGTGCCGGTTCTTCTCCGCCCAGCCGTAGTACTGCGTGTTCGCCAGCTCCAGCCGGTCCGCACCCAGCTCCGCCGCCATCTCGATGATCTGCGGCAGATGGTCGAGGTTGCCGCGGTGCAGCACGACGTTCACCGAGAAGGCGAGGTCGAGCGACTTGACCAGCGCCGCACCCTCGTACTTCTGGCGACCCAGTTTGATGCCGGCGATGCGGTCGGCGTTCGCGGTGTCGGTGTCCTGAAAGGAGATCTGGATGTGGTCGATCCCGGCCTCCTTGAGGCGTTCCGCCCGCGGCCGGGTGAGCCCCAGGGCCGAGGTGACGAGCGTGGTATAGAGCCCCTCGTTGCGGGCGTGCGCGACCAGCTCCTCGAGGTCCTTCCGGACCAGCGGCTCCCCACCCGACAGCCCCAGCTGCAGCACACCGAGATCCCGCGCCTGAGTGAAGACCCGCTTCCAGTCGTCCGTCGACAGCTCCGCCTCGGCTCGCGACATCTGGATCGGGTTCGAGCAGTAGGGGCAGTGGAGCGGGCAGCGGTAGGTCAGCTCCGCGAGCAGCGTCGTTGGCTGGTTAGGCATCGGCGGAGGGCCCCGGGGGGGAAGGGGTCGACCAGGCGCCGATGGCCACCAGGTCGCGCTGCACCATCGTGTCGAGATACTCGAGGACGTCGCCGGTGACATCGGCGCCATAGCGGGTGCCGAGCGTATCGCAGATCTCGGCGACGCTGCGCTTGCCGTCGCACAGCTCGAGAATCGCCTTGCCGGTCTCGTTGAGGAACATCGCCCCCTCGGGATAGAGCAGCACCGGCCGCTGGCGCACCCGGTCGAAGCCGATGCGTGCGAGGCGCCAGAGTCGGGGACGGGAGGTCAGGGTCGTGGTCATGGCGTCGCGCGGGCCGGCGCTAGTCCTTGTACGCGTTGTGGATCAGGTCGATCATCGCCCACAGCATCTCGAGCTTGAACGCGAGCGCCTCGAATGCCATCCGCTGGGTCTCGACGGTGGTGCAGTGCTGCTGCACGATCGCGAGGCCGTGCTTCACATCGCGTGGCGCCTGCACCAGCCGGCTCTTGAAGTAGTCGAGTCCCTCGGGCGGAATCCACGGGTAGTGGATGGGGAACGACTGGATCCGCTCCTGATGGATCCGGGGCGCGAACAGCTCGGTGAGCGATGAGGCGCACGCCTGCACCCAGGGCTTCGACTTGCAGAACCAGACGTACGATTCGCAGATCAGCCGTACCGATGGCAGCACGTGGCGCTCGTCTTCCATCTCCTCCCGCGGCACGCCCAGGGCGATCCCCAGACGGATCCAGAGCTCGATGCCACCTTCGCCGGGCCTGGTGCCGTCGTGATCCACGATGCGCTGCAGCCACTCGCGGCGCACCGCCGGATCGGGACAGTTCGAGAGAATCGCGCCGTCCTTGCGGGGAACGACGCGCTGATACGCGAGCCGGTTGGCGACCCACCCCTGGAACTGGCGCCGGCTCAGCTTCCCCTCGTACATCAGCCGGTGGAAGGGATGCTGCACGTAATAGGAGCCGTGGAAGTTCCGGAGTGCCGTCTCGAGCTCGTCCGGGGTCAGCGGCCGGACGAGATCGGGAATCGGCGGCCTGGGCGGCGTCGCGAGTTCGGAGGGGCGGAGTGCGCTCGTCGCGGTCATAGCGTGAACCTCATGCCGTCGTCACCGACCGCCATGCCCGCCGCTTCGACGGCCCGGCGCTCCGCGCCATCCTCGATGAGCATGGGATTCGAGTTGTTGATGTGGGTATAGACCTTCCGCCGGCAGGGAAGCCCGGACAGCAGCGCCAGGCTTCCATCGCTGCCCGACACCGGCAGGTGATCCATCTGCCTCGCGGTGCGCTCCGAGAGGCCGAGCCGCAGCATCTCATCGTCGGTCCAGAAGGTCCCGTCGAACAACAGCAGGTCGGCGGTCGCGAGGCGGGCCAGCAATTCGTCGCCGAGGGCACCGCATCCGGGCACGAAGGCGAGACGACCACCCGTCGCCGCATCCTCAATGGTCAATCCGACAGTGTGCCCGGGCTGATCGTGCCGGGCGAATCTCGGCGGGCCTCCCGGGACGGCGAAGGCGGTCACCGTGAGTCCGCTCGCCGAGCCGTCGGCATGACGGAGCGCGGTCGGCGCGTCCAGTGCGAGCGGGGTGATTGCCACCGTGGCGAAGGCCTCGGTGACCGGCAGCACCCGCGAGTCTTCCCGCAGCACCTCGAGCACCGCCTGGGTCGCGTAGAGCTGCAGCGCCCGTCCTTCGCGGAGCAGCGCGATGCCAAGGGTGTGATCGAGTTCCGCATCTGTCGGGATGATCCCTTCGACGGGGACGTGGCGCATGCCGGCGGGCGCGTTCGTGGTGAGCGGACCGATCTGGTCGCGCACATCGGGCGAGGCGTTGAGCAGAAACCAGCGCACCCCATCCGCCGAGATCGCGGCGGAGGACTGGGTGCGCGGGTGGGCGCGCTCAGGGGCGGAACGGGCCACGCGACAGGAGGGGCACCAGCAGTTCCACTGGGGGAAGCCCCCACCGGCAGCGGTGCCGAGCAGGAGGACCTGCATGCAAAGGAAACGGGGCCCGCGAACCTCGCGAGCCCCGTCCGGTTCGACGCGACTTAGAGGGTCGCGACGTACGCGGTGACTTCCATCGTCACAGCGACGATCTCAGCTTCGGGCTTGGTCCAGGTCATCGGAAACTCCGCGGGAGAGAGGTTGTCAGCGTTGGGTGGCTTCACCCAGTCAGGGGGAGGGCTAGCCTGACCACGCCCTCAGGAACGCATCTGCCGTGCCGTTTGGGGAAAGATGCAGTCGGATTCCCCGAGACGCTTGCGGGGGAAGGGGTTAGGAGGAGCTGAGAGACTTGGGGCAGGGGTGGGTGGCGCTGGGGTAACTGGGTGAGATTGGGGGATCTCACCCACCGATGGCGTACTTCTTCATCCGGTACCGCAGCGTGTCCCGGGAGATGCCGAGTCGCTGGGCAGCGCGGGTCTGATTGCCGCCCGATTCCCGGAGCGCCTGCTCGAGCAGCGACTTCTCCCACTGATCGAGCGAGACCCCGGCGGGCGGGAGGCGCTGATCGGGCTCCGCGCCGCGGCGATGGCCGGTTTCCGTGGCGTGCTCCAGGACGGGCGTCGCTTCAACGACGTTCTCCGGCGCCCGGGTGCCTCCCGGCTGGGTCAGCGAGAGATGCTCGGACGACAACTCCGGGCCGCGACTCCACAGCACCGCCCGCTCGATGACATGGGAGAGCTCGCGCACGTTGCCGGGCCACGGATAGGTGAGCAGGAGCTGTCGCGCCTCGGTGCTCAGCCGCCGTACATCCTTGCCGTACTTCGCGGAGAAGCGCTTGAGGTAGTGATCGGCGAGCAGCAGGACGTCGTCGCCCCGCTCCCGCAGCGGCGGCAGTCGCAGCAGCAGTACTGCGAGCCGGAAGTAGAGGTCCTTCCGGAAGTGGTTGCCCTCCGACTCGCGCTCGAGATCCCGGTTGGTGGCCGCGAGGATGCGGACGTCGATCTTGCGGTCCCGGATGCCGCCGACCCGCCTGACAACCCGGTCCTCGATCGCCTTGAGGAGCTTCCCCTGCAGCGAAATCTCCACATCGCCGATCTCGTCGAGGAAGATGAATCCCCCCTCGGCGGCTTCGAAGAGCCCGAGCTTCGACTCCTTGGCATCGGTGAAGGCGCCCCGTTCGTAGCCGAACAGCTCCGCCTCCATGAGGTTGGCGGGGAGCGCCGTGCAGTTCACGTCGATGAATGGCTTGCCCGACCTCGGCCCGGAGGAGTGAATGGTGCGCGCGATCAGCCCCTTGCCGGTGCCCGTCTCGCCGGTGATCAGGACCGGCGGGGTCTCATCGAGGGCGGCGATCTGCCGGGCCTGCTCCAGCAGCGCGTGCATCACCCGCGACTGTCCGACGATGTCCGCGAACGGCACCTCGGGCGCGACGCGCTTCCGGTAGTAGGAGAGCTCCTGCTTGAGGGCGCCGGTCTCGCGGGCCCGATCGGCGAGCAGCTTGAGCTCCTCGAGATCGAGCGGCTTCTTGACGTAGTCGAAGGCGCCGAGCTTCACCGCTTCGACCGCGCCCTCGATCGAGCCATAGGCCGTCATCACGACGACCGAGATCGAGGCATCGAACTCGCGGATCTTCTTGAGCAGCGCGATCCCGTCCATGCCGGGCAGGCGCACGTCGGTGAAGACGACATCGGGCCGGAGCGAGGGCAGCATCTGGAGCGCCGTCTCCGCGTCGCCCGCGATCTCCGTCTCGTAGCCTGACTCGGCGAGGAAGGCCTTGATCGCGCGGGCGAGGGTGCGTTCGTCGTCGACGATGAGGATCGTGGAGGTACTCATGCGTTCAAAGATACCGGAAGCCAGACGTGGATTGCCGTCCCTCTGCCCGGAGTGCTCTCGAGATCGAGCCGGCCGCCGTGCTGTTCGACGAAGCGGCGCGCGGTGGCGAGGCCGAGTCCCGTCCCCTCCTGGCGCGTGGTGAAGAAGGGCTGCCCGACCGAGGCGAGCGCCTCCGCGGGAATTCCGCGGCCGGTGTCCCGCACCGTCACCACGACGCCGGCGACACCTTGGGGGTCGCTGGCCGTCCTGGCGCCGATCGTGAGCATCCCGCCGGAGGGCATGGCGTCGAGCGCATTGGCGATGAGCTCGACCAGCGCCTGCTCGAGCTTCATCGGGTCGACCCGCACTTCCGGCAGCGATTCGGGAACCTCCACCACCAGCGTCACGCCCTGCGTCCTGATCCGCTCCGCGAACGCCGGCAGCACTCCCTGCACCAGCGCATTGACTCGTTCGGGGATCGGATGAAACGGCGCGGGCCGCGAGAAGGTGAGGAGGTGGGTGATCCGCCGGTCGAGACGATCCACCTCCTCGATGATCGCCGTGAGCTGTTCGCCAGCCGCCGCGGAGTTGGGGTGGCGGAGCACGAGCTGCGCCGATGCCCGGAGACTGGCGAGCGGGTTGCGGAGCCCGTGCGCCACCGCGGCCGCCATCTCGCCGATGGAGGCGAGCTTCTCCGATTGGACCAGCCGGTCGCGTGATTCCCGCAGCTGGGCCGTCATGCCGGCAAAGGCGGCCGCGAGTTCACCGATCTCGTCGCGACTCCGGGTCTCGATCGGGTGGTCGAGGTTGCCACTTCCGACGACCGCCATCGCCTGGCGCAGCTCCTGGATCGGCCGCACGAGGCCGCGGGCCATGAACCAGGCCGCGCCGATGCCGGCGGCGAGGGAGACCAGAAAGACGGCGACCAGCACCCGCTGCTCCGAGCGCACGATCTCCTCCACTCGCGCGAAGGCGCCCTGCACGCTCGTTTCGCGGGTGCGGCGGTATATCTGCCGGTTCAGCGTGGTGAGCGCCGGCTGGAGATTGGTCTTGAGTTCGTCGCGCGCAATCTGGTACGCGCGGGCCCGTTGGCCCTGGTCCACCAGCCGGAAGACCGAGTCTCCGACCGCGACGAACTGCGCCTGGATCGCCTGGATCGCCTCGGCGAGGGGCGCATCTTCCGGGGGCAGCTCCGCCTTCCACTGGGTGAAGCGGTAGTCGACCACCTGGCCGGCCAGGGTGAATTCCTTCCGGGCGCTCGGGTCGAGGCCGCTCAGATAGCGCCAGATGACCTCGCTCTGATCGAACATCGCGGTCTCGAGTTCCGCGTAGGTCCGGTTGCGTCCCAGGCGGTCGCCGAGTGTCTGAAGCGCGCGCTGTTCGAGCGCATTGCTGCGGATCGCCTCCGCGCCGATGAGCAGCGCGGGGAGCACCATGAGGGAGACGCCGAGGAGGAGCTTTCGCTGAAAGGTCACGCCGGAGAAGCTACAGGTTCCGCGCCTCCTCCACCAATCCCGCCAGCAGAGCCTCGACGTGGGCCGGTCCGGTGCGTGGATTCATCACGGTCACCCGCAGCATGCGGCGGCCCTCCAGCACCGTGGTGGTGATCCAGCCGCGCCCGGAGCGGTTGTACCGCTGGCGGAGGTTGAAGTTGAGCTCGTCGAGCGCCGCACCCGTCGTCCTCCCATCGCCCACATAGCGGAAGCAGAGAATGTTGCATTCGGGCTCGTGCACCGCCTCGAAGGCCGGATGCGCGCAGACCGCCTGGTGGAGCTGCGTCGTGACATCGCAGAGCCGGTCGTAGAGCCGGCCGATGCCGTCGGCGCCATAGCGCTCCAGCGCGACCCAGAGCTTGAGGGCATCGGCGCGGCGCGAGCACTGGAAGCTGCGGACCCCCTGATCCCAGACCCGTTCGGAGCCCTGGCCGTGAAAGAGGTACGGGGCGCGCTGCGCAAAGGCCTGGTCGAGGTCGCGCTCGTGCCGCGCCAGCACCATGCCGGCCGACAGTGGGAGCAGCATCGCCTTGTGCGGATCCCACGCGATGGAGCGGGCGTAGCGGAGGCCGGCCACCCGGTGACGGTGCCGGGCGGAGAGCAGGGCGGAGGCGCCGTGAGCGCCATCGACATGCAGCCAGAGCCCGCGTGCCTCACACAGCGCGCCGATCGCTTCGAGGTCGTCGAAGGCGCCGACCGGGGTTGAACCGGCCGTGGCGACGACGGCCATGACGGCCCGTCCCTCCCGCTCGAGGCGGTCGAGCGTCGCCACGAGCGCCTCGGAGTCCATCCGGTACTTGCGGGTCGGGACCGGTATGCCGGAGCGGAGTCCGATGCCGAGTTCGCCGATGGCGCGGGTGACGGCGTAGTGGGACTGCTCGCCGTAGACGATCACCGGGGGATTGGCGCCGACGCCCTGCTCCCAGGCGTCCGGGAGGGCCGCCGCCCGCGCCGCCAGCAGGGCGGTGAAGGTGGCCTCGGTCCCGCCCGAGGTGAGCGTGCCGCCGCAGTCCGGACCGAGGCCGGCGAGATCCCCGAACCAGCGCACCAGCCGGTGCTCGATGGCGTTGACCGAGGGGGACATCTCGCGCACGGCGGTCGAATTGTTGAGCGCGCTGATCAGCGCCTCACACCAGATCGTCGCGGGGAGCGGTGCCGAGACCTGGTGGCCGAGATACATCGGGTGGGTGAGGCGGGTCGCGTCGCTCACGACCTCCCGCTCGAGGCGCTCGACGATCTCGGCGAGCGGGCGGCCCTCGCGCGGCATCGGCTCGTCGAACCGCGCGTACAGCTCGCTGGGGGCGAGCGACGTGGAGACGGGTCCCTCGCCCCGCGCGGTGCTCGCGAGATAGCGGGCGACGAGGTCGAGGAAGAGGGCGCCGGCCTCGGGCGAGGCATCGGCGTCGAGCGGGTCAAGCAGTGGATCGGACATGCCCCAATCTAGCGCGGGGCTGTCGCACCCGGAGGGGCGCCGCTAGTGCGCGGCGCCCGCTCCCCCCTGCGTGCGTCCGGTCCGGAAGGCGAGCAGCAGCGGCAGCGCCAGGACGAAGAGCGCGCCCATGATGAGGAAGACCTTTTCGAACGCGATGACGCTCGCCTGCTGGTAGAGCTTGAGGTTGAGCAGCTCGAAGGCCCGGGTCTGCGCCTCCTGGAGACTGCCGCCGAGCTGGAGCATCCGGCTGGTGACGCCGTTGAGCCATCCGGCCGTCGCGGGCTCTGCGGGATTCAGGTGGGCCCGGAGCGCCTCGCGGCTCTGCTCGGTGAACCGGGTGAGCAGCGTAGCGGTGACCGCGATACCGAAGCTGCCGCCGAGCTGGCGCGACAGGTTGAAGAGGCCGGTGCCCTGCGCGAGCTGCTGGGGCCGGAGATCGGCGACCGCAACCTGGGTGAGCGGGACGAAGATCAGCCCGAGGCCGACGCCGCGCAGGATCATCGGGAAGACCGTATCGCCCATCCCGATGTCGAGGGTGAAGTGGTAGTGCAGCCACATCGACCAGGCGAAGAGACCGACGCCGAGCGTGATCAGATAGCGCGCGTCCATCCTGCCGGTGATGCGTCCGGTGACCGCCATCGTCACCGCGCTCGCCAGCGCGCCCGGGAGGATCACCTTCCCCGTGTCCCACGCGGTGTACCCGAGGTGCGACTGCAGGAAGACCGGCAGCGCGAAGACGCTCGAATACAGCGCGAAGCCCAGGATCAGGCCGAAGACCACGCCGGCCGCGAGCTGGCGGTTGCCGAGGATGCGGAGATCGACGACCGGATGCTCCACCCGCAGTTCGTGCCAGACGAAGCCGACCAGCGAGATCGCGGCGACCAGCGCCTCGATGCGGATCTCGGTGGCGTCGAACCAGCCTTTGGACTCGCCCCGCTCGAGCATGATCTGCAGCGCCCCGATGCCGGCGATGAGCAGCACCAGCCCGAGCCAGTCCACCGTGTTGGATCGCTCGTTGGCGTGTTCCGGCTCGGGGACGTAGCGCCAGGTCAGCATCGCGGCGGCGATGCCGAGCGGGATGTTGATGTAGAAAATCCAGGGCCAGGAGTAGTTGTCGGTGATCCAGCCGCCGAGCGTCGGGCCGAGGGTGGGGCCGACCATGACGCCCATGCCGAAGATCGCCATCGCCTTGCCCCGTTCGTGCAGGGGGAAGACGTCGAAGAGAATCGCCTGTGCGGTGGAGATCAGTGCGCCGCCGCCGATCCCCTGGATCACCCGCGCGCCGACGAGTTCGGTGAGGGTGTGCGCGTTGCCCGCCAGGAACGAGGCCGCGGTGAAGAGGATGATCGAGCCGGTGTAGTAGTTCCTCCGCCCGAACCGGTCCGAGAGCCAGCTCGTGAGGGGGAGGATGATGACGTTGGCCACGATGTAGCCGGTACTCACCCAGGCGATCTCCTCGAGGGTCGCGCCCAGGTTCCCCATCATGTGCGGGATGGCCACGTTGACGATGCTGGTGTCGACGAGCTCCAGTACGCTCGCCGACACGACCGCAAAGGCGATCAGGTAGCGGTGCTTGAAGACCTCTTCGCGCGTCAGGCGGGCCTGGCGCAGCGGCAGGGCGAGGGTGGCCATGCGCTACTTGGTTGTGATCGTCGCGACCACGGACATGCCGGGCAGCAACCGGTAGGTCGTGTCGGCCCCGTCGTCCACCGCGATCCGGACCGGGACCCGCTGGACCACCTTGGTGAAATTGCCCGAGGCGTTGTCGGGCGGCAGCAGGGCGAAGCGCGCGCCGGTGGCCGGGCTCAGGCTCTCGATGTGTCCCGAGAAGTGATGGCCGGGAAAGGCGTCGACGGTGAAGCTCACCGAGTCGCCCACCGCGATGTCCTCCATGTCGGTTTCCTTGAGGTTCGCGGTCACCCACACGTCGCGATCGGGGATCACCGACATCAGAGTTTGTCCCACCTGCACGATGGCGCCCGGTTCCACCGACCGGCGGCCAACGATCCCGGAGGCCGGAGCGGTGAGCACCGTGTAGCTCAGCTGCAGCCGCGCGGTTTCCACCGCCGCGCGGGCGCTCAGCACACGCGACTCGGCCGCGCCCACCATGGCGCTGGTGGCCGAAACCTGGCTGCCCGCCGCCGCGGCCATCCGCTTCGCGGCATCGAGATTCGCCTGCGCCGATTCGTACGCCGCCTGCGCCGCGTCGAGCTGCTGTGCCGCCACGATCTTCTGCGCCGCCAGCCCCTTGATACGCTCCAGATCCGCGCTCGCCTTGCGGAACGCCGCCTCGGCCGAGGCCACCGTCGCGCGGGCCGACTGCTCCTGCGCCTCGGTGGCCGCGAGCTGGGCCTGCACCTGCCCGATCCGACCGCGATTGCCGACCGCGGCGAGTGCGGTGGCGAGATCGGCCTCCGCCTGCGCCAGTCGCGCCTTGAGGTCGCGGTCGTCGAGGACGACGAGCGTGTCGCCCGCCTTGACCGACTGGTTCTCCTCCACGAACACCCGCGCAACGAACGCCTGGACTTTCGGGGCGATGGGCGTGATGTGACCGTCGACCTGGGCGTTGTCGGTCTCGACGTGGTTGCGCGAGAAGCTGTAGGTGCGCCAGCCCCAGATCGCGAGGGCGATGCCCCCGATCGTGGCGACGATGGGGAGAATCGGGCGGCGCGGGGAGGCGACGGGCACGGACGACGTCATGATCGGTTCCTGAGCGACGGTGGTCACTTGAGCTGCTCCAATACTCCGAGGGCCCGCAGCGCGAGGACGCGCGCGACCGCGGCGTTGACATGCGCCTGGATCAGGCCGTCGCGAGCCGCGACGAGCCCGCCCTGCGCGCTGGTGGTTTCGACACTGCCGGCGACGCCGGCCGCGAAGCGGTCCCGCGCCTGCGCGAGCTCCCGCTCGGCGAGACGCAGCCGGTCGGTCGCGAGCTGCACCTGATGATCGGCGGACGAGAGGTCGAGCAGCGCCTGCCGGGTGTCGGTGGCGATCTGGCGCTCGAGGTCGTGCTGCCGGACGCGCTGGGCCTCGAGCCGCGCGGCCTGCTCCTGCTGCCGCGCCGGCCGGCGGAAGCCGTCGAGCAGCGGTACGCTGAGCTGGATCCCGATGTTGTAGCTGCCGGCCATCGAATTCAGCTTCGCACCGCTCTGGGTGTAGCCGCCGAGCACCGAGAGGCTGGGGATGTACTCGTAGCCAATCGCCTTGAGGGACCGTTCGATGGTCTTGGTGCGTGCCCGTTCGGCCTCCATCTCGGCCCGGTGTTCGAGCGCAAAGCTCACCGCCGCCTCCGGCGTTCCGGGCAGCGGCGTGTCACCCCCGGCCAGCGAATCGGCGAGGATGAGGGGCGTCTCGGGCGGCAGATCGAGCGCGCGGGCGAGATCGAGACGGGTCCGGTCCTGCTGATTGCGCGCGATCTCGAGCTGCGTGAGCACCGCGGCGAGCTGGACCTCGCTCCGGGTCCCGTCGATCGCCGCGCTGACCCCCGCGGCGACCAGCTGGCGTGACTGATCGAGCAGGGAGGCGGCGATGGCGCTGTCGGCCTCCCGCGCCCGCACTGTCTCCGTGGCACTGAGCGCGCGGAGGTAGGCGAGCCCCGCGCTGGCGGCGGACAGTTCGCCCACCGCACGAGTATCGGCGCCGCTCGCGAGCGCGGAGTCCCGGGCCGCGCGGTAGCGGCTCAGTGTGCTCGCGTCGAACAGGGTCTCCGATGCGCGGGCCTGGAAGCGCCAGACGGTGAAGGGGTCGGTCACACCGGAGACGAACGGCAGCCCGAACTCGTCGAGGTTCACGGTCTGCCGCGTGACACCGCCGCCGAGGCTCACCGAAGGAAGCAGGTCGGCCCGGCGCTGGCCCACGCGCGCGTTGGCGATCCGCTCATTGAGCCGGGCGAGCGCGACGCTGACCCCGCGCTGGCGTCCCATCGCGATGGCGCCGGGAAGGGTCAGCGTGACCGGCGCCGGGGATTGCGCGGCGAGCGGGCCGGCGAGGAGCAGCAGGGGGATCAGTCGGGTGAGCTGGCGCATGTCACGATTCCTGGGACGACGTCACGAGCATGCCGTGCAGATAGAGGTCCGTCATGCCGCGGAGCAGTTCCTCGGATGACAGGGGGGCCGGATCGTACTGCTGGAAGTAGTGCCGGAACTGGGCGAGCTGGACGCAGAGCGTCTGCAGCGCCCTGGCCGCGAAGGCCGTCTCCACTTTGCGGAACTCGCCGGCTTCGATGCCACGGGTCAGCACCGACTCGATGACACGGCGGCCGCGAAGGATGATGGTCTGGTAGTACCAGCGCGCGAGCTCGGGGAAGTTGCTGAGTTCCGAGAGCACCAGCCGGCTGAGCCGTACGTGCAGCGGATGATTGACCTTCTCCCAGTAGCGGGCCATCAGCGCCACGAGCAGATCGGCGCTGCTTCCCTCCCAGGTCCGTACGAACTCCTCGGCGGAGGCGATGCTGGCCTCGAACTTGGCCCGCACCATCTCGCGGAACAGCGCTTCCTTGGAATCGAAGTAGAGATACAGGGTGCCCTTGCTGATGCCTGCCCGCCGCGCGACGTCGTCGCACCGGGTGCCCGCGAAGCCGAGTTCACCGAAGACTTCCATGGCCGCTTCGAGGATTTCCTCGGGCCTGGCGTCGGGCCTCCGCCGCCAGCGAGGACTGGTGACGGCGGGCTTGGGTGCGGAACGGGGCATGTGCACTCCGGAAATAAGTAACTGACCGGTCAGTAATATATTTCGGGACTCTGATCGGTCAACTCCCAATTCCCCACCGCGCGATCCTGCTCGCACCTTCCCGACCCGCGGCTCTTGCTGCAGGCCCATGTCCTGCACTACCTTAGACTCACTCACCGCCGGAGGCCTTTCTCGATGCCGGAACGGTTTCTCAGCTCCGACGACTACGACGAACACGCCCACCAGCTTTACAACGAAGGTCGCTTCGACGAAGCGCTCGACCTTCTCCAGGACGGCATCCAGCTCTATCCCAACAGCGTGGAACTGCACGTCGGGATGGCGTATGCCTATCTCGCGCGGGAGGACGTCGCCTGGGCCCGCCGGAGCTTCGAACGCGCCCGGGCTCTCGATCCCGACCATGAGGACACCCTCGCCGGTTACGGGGAGGTGCTGCTCAAGCTCGGCGAGCGGGCTCCGGCCCTCGCGTGCTTCGATCGCATCCTCGCGCTGGGCTTCAAGGAAGATCACGAGCTCATGCTGCAGATCGGGCGCGCCCTCTTTCGTGAGGGGCTGCTCGCGGCGGCACAGAGCTTCTTCGAATACGCGGTCAACGCGCAGCCGGACTGCCCCGAGGCGGCGGCCTGTGTGGGCTATGCCTGCCACCGGCTGAACGACGATGGCGGCGCGCTCTACTGGCTCCGGCGCGCGCTGCAGATCGATCCCCAGTACAGTGAGGCCCGGATCTACCTGGCCAACATGCTGTACGACCGGAGCGAGTCCGAAGCGGCGATGCACCACCTGCATCAGACCGTTCCCGAGGATCACTTCGACGAGCTCGGCATCTGGCGCTACATCGAGCTGAAGAAGTCGCTCTATCGTCTGCCGGACGACGATCCCGAACTCCGTCCCTGGTTTGCGCGTCTCGGCGAAGTCTCGGGCGAGCCGGATGCCGTCGATCAGCTGCTCGCCGAGGTCGAGGCCACCCAGCCGGACGGCAGCACCAGGGATCCCAATCAGCTCGAACTGTTCGGGACGCTGCTCACCGAACTGCAGGCGATGCAGAAGCGCTCGATTCCCGCCGGGACGCACACGATCGCGAACCTGAGCGGCAAGACCTTTCGCGGCACCTGGGACGAGATCCTCGACCAGATGAAGAGTGCCGAGCGGGAATGGGCCGAGTCGCCGGTGCACGAATTCATGGCCGATCTGGCCCGCCGCGGCGCGGCGGAGACCGGTGTGGTGATCCCGACGACCGACGCGGAGTCCTTCCTGCGCGGCAGCGCGCAGGCAGGCGTGGTCCGGATCATCCAGTAGCATCCGGCTGCGCAGGGCTGAGGGAAGCGGATCGAGGCCATCGCCTCCTCCCGCTTCCCTTTCCTCTTTCTCCCGCCTGCGTTTACCGTTCCCTCCATGTCGCCATTCTCCATTCCTGCCTGGACCGCTGGTGTGCGCCGCGAGGTGCTCCCCAACGGACTGACCCTGCTGGTGCAGCGCGACCGTTCCGCACCGGTCGCCGCCGTCGTGACTCACGTGAAGGCCGGTTTCTTCGATGAGCCCGACGCCTGGATCGGGATCTCGCACGTGCTGGAGCACATGTTCTTCAAGGGCACGCCGACGCGCGCGGTGGGGCAGATCGCGAAAGACACGAAAGCGGTGGGCGGGTACCTGAACGCCAGCACGAGCTACGACCGCACCAGCTATTTCGCCGTGATGCCGGCCGATCGCCTGAGTGAGGCGGTCGCGATTCAGGCGGATGCCCTGATGCATTCGCTGATCGACCGCGACGAACTCGCGCGCGAGCTGCAGGTCATCATTCAGGAGGCGAAGCGCAAGCTCGATCACCCCGGCGCGGTCACCCACGAGACGCTGCACGAGGTGATGTACGACCGGCATCGGATTCGCCGCTGGCGGATCGGCTACGAGCAGGATCTCGCGAAGTTCACGCGGGAGGATGTATTCGGCTATTACAGCTCCCGCTATGTGCCGTCGCGGACCATCGTCGTCATCGTCGGCGATGTGGACGAAGAGGAGGCGCTGGCGCTGGGTCGCCGGACCTATGGCGGCTGGGCGCCCGGCGAAGGGGCGGTGAACCCCTCTCCCACGGAGCCGCCGCGGCGCGAGGTGCGCTCGCGCACGCTCCGAGGCGACGTGACGCAGTCGGAGGTCGCGCTCGGCTGGCGTGGGGTGGGCGCGCTCGATCCGCTCGCCGTCCCCCTCGATCTCGCGGCCGCGGTGCTCGGCAGTGGCCGGGGAAGCTGGCTCTACCAGGCGCTCCGCGAGACCGGGATCGCGACCTCGGTGAGTGCGCATCACTACTCGCCGACCGAGCTGGGTGTCTTCTCGATCGGTGCCGACTGCGATGCCGAGCGGGTGGGGACGGTCGTCGACCGGGTCGCGGAGGCCGTCGCCCGCCTGACCCTGCGGGGTCCGGGCGACGATGACCTCGAGCGCGCCCGCACACTGCTGCTCTCGCGCTGGTCACGCGGCATGGAGGAGATGGATGGAAGAGCCTCCGCTCTGGCTGGCGCCGAGGCGCTCGGGGACTACCGCCTGCTCGACCGGGAGTTTGCGGAGCTTGCGGCCGCAACCGCGAATCAGGTGCGCGAGGCCGCCGCGAAGACCCTCGATCCCGAAGCCGTCTCGGCGGTGGTCTATCAGCCGCGCGATCGCGGCGCCGACCTCGACGCTGATCATCTGGCCCGCGCATTTGCCGTGACCGCGATCGCCGCCGGCAACGGTGCGCCTGGCCGAGCGGCCGGCGTGAGCGACCGGCCCCCGGCCGTGGTCGCGGCGGCCACCGCGCCACGCAGCCGGATGTCAGACGTCTGGCATGTCCCGCTCCCGGCCTTCGACCTGCTGGTGCGGCAGAAGCCCGGCGTCCCGCTCGTGAATCTCGGCGTCTACTTCCCGCGCACCGCCTTCGATCCTTCCGGCAAGGCCGGCGTGAGCGCCCTCGCGGTCCGCAGCGCCATCCGGGGCGCCGCCGGCCTCGATGCCGCCGCTCTCGCATTCGCGTTCGAGCGGCTCGGCGGGACGCTGAGTTCAAGCGTCGCGCTCGATTACCTCGGGCTCGGGACGTCGGTGCTCGCGGACAACCTCGAAGCAGCGGCGTCGCTGCTCGATCTGGTCGTCGCTGAACCTGCCTATCTGGAGGAGCAGGTGGCGGCCGAGCGCCGGCTGCTGGTCGAAGAGACGACGCAGGCGAGCGACGACATGTTCCGCTACCCCTTCCAGCTCGCCTTCGCGGCGGCGTTCGGCGATCAGACCTACGGTGTCCCGGCCCTCGGCTGGCCGGAGCAGCTCGCTGGAATCAGCGCTGCCGATATCCGAAACTGGCACCAGCAGGTGCTGCGCGGACAGCGCGGGGTCGTCCTTGCGGTTGGTGACCTGGATGTCGACGCTGCGATCGCAACGCTGACGGCGACCTTCGGTCGTCATGCTGCCCGGACGACGGCGCGACTTGATGCGCCCGTCGCCTGGGCGCTCGGCAGTGAAGACGTGATGCGGATGGTGACGCGGGAGAAGGCGCAGTCGGCCTTCGCGATGGCCTTCCGGGGCGCGTCGCGCCGCGACCCTGCCCGTTACGCCGCGGAAGTCTGGTGCGCCGTCGCGAGCGGCCTCGGCGGCCGCCTGTTCGAGGCACTCCGCGACAAGCGGTCACTCGCCTATACGGTGGTGGCGTCGTCGTGGCAGAAGGCCCGGGGCGGCGCCTTGGTCAGCTACATCGCCACCGCGCCCGAGCGGGAAGAAGAGGCGAGACGGGAGATGCTGCACGAGCTCCAGCGGTTCGCGGAGGAGCGGGTCACGCCGGTCGAACTCGCCCAGGCGACGAGCTACCTGGCGGGACAGACGGCGGTGAATCGTCAGAGCGCTTCGGCGGTCGCTGGGGAGATGCTTGAAGCGTGGCTGTCCGGTGGCGGGCTCGCCGATCTCGAGGATCCCGCC
This sequence comes from Gemmatimonadales bacterium, assembly GCA_044229245.1. GTDB lineage: Bacteria > Gemmatimonadota > Gemmatimonadetes > Gemmatimonadales > GWC2-71-9 > JADJOM01. Next base: position 125,742 of record JBGATI010000004.1, read on the forward strand.
GGGCGCTACCGGGGGGTGACCGCCGAGGAGATCCGTGAGGTCGCGGCGAGGACGCTCGCCGGGCCGAGAGCCGAAGGCGTCGTGCGTGGGAAGGCGCGGGGCTAAAGCTCCGGCGGCGCCTGCCGATAATGGAGGGGATGACCACGCCCCTTGGAGTCACTCCCCTCCCGAGCCGCACCGCCGAGTTCCGCCCGAGCGGCGCTCCGCGCGTCGCGCCGCCGGGACCGGTACCAGTGGCAGATCGGCTCCAGTCGCGCTGGAGCGCGCTGCCGCAGACCCGTCCCACCCCCGATCATCTGGCACTCGTCGAGGCGCTCATTCGCGCGGGGCAGTTCACCCGCGGCATGGAGCTGCTCGATGCCGTCTGGCATCACGAGCTGCACGACGAGCGCTGCTGGTATCTGCGGCTCTGGCTGCTCGCGGGTCAGGGCCGGGTCCTCGAGGCGCTCGAACTCGCGCGCGTCGCGACCGGCCATCTTCCCGGGTCCGCGGCGATCGCCTATCTGCAGGCAGCGCTGGAGCAGGGCGCGGGTGATCCGCAGGCGGCGGTGGAGGCGGCGCTCCGCGCCGCGGCCATCGTGCCGGGACGGACCGAACCGGAGGCCCTGCTCGAGCTGGTGCTCGAGGCGCGCCACTCGATGCGCGACGAAGCGCCCGGAGTCTCCAGTCAGGCGGCGCCGACCGACGCCCCGATCAATCCGGTGGCGGCCGCCCTCGCGGGGCTCGCCCTCCTGCATCCCGCCGGGAGCGACCTCGCCTTTCGGCCGAGCCTGCCGGCCTTCGAGCCTCCGGTGGCCGATGACCGCCACCGTGCCGATGACACCCGGCGGATCGGGCTGATCGCGGTGGCCACCGTGGTGGCGGCGCTCTGGGCGGTGCGGGAGCCGCTGCTCGCCACTGTCGCGCTGGCTGGCATCGTCGCCTGGCTCAGCCGTCCGCGTCGGCTGAAGCGCCCGTAGCCGACCCGCCCAGCAGTTCCGTCACGATTCTCGTTCGATAATCGAAAATCCGCTTCAGCTGCCATCCGACCGCCGCCGCGGCCAGTTCGCCGAACGGCGCGAACGGCAGGCGATAGCGCACTTCATCGTCCATCCGCGTGCCGCCGGTTTCATCGCGGAAGCGATGGGTGTGTACCCACAGGCGGTAGGGTCCTTCGATCTGTTCATCGACGAAGCGCTCGCCGGGGCGCCAGACGGTGATCAGGGTGCGCCAGCGCATCGGGAGTCCGAAGAGGGCCAGGCGGTAGTCGATCACCGTCCCCGGCCGGCAGGCGATCGGGGACGGTGTGAGAATGCGGAAGCGCAGCTCGGGCGGGGTGATGCGCTCCAGGTTGGACGCATCGGCGAAGAACGCGAAGATCTGCTGCCGCGGTCGCGGCAGCCAGAGACTCCGCGTGATGGTGCGGATCACTTGCCCGCGAGCACCTTCTGCACCCGGGCCCGGAACGTGTCGGCGATGGTGCGGCCCATCTCGGTCTCCTTGGCGATCCACTCGGCGTTGCGGAAGGTGCGTGGTGAGGTGGCCTGCCGCAGCGCATCGAGGTAGGGCTCGACCCGGGCGTAGAGCAGCAGCCCCTCCCCGTTGTTCTCTGCCAGGAAATCCGCATGCACGACGCCATTGCGGGCCATGCTATAGACCATCTCCCAGTAGGTCGAGGTCTGGCGCCAGGCCCGGTTGAGCGGATGGTCCGGGCGGAGCACGGCGAGCGCCTCGTCGGCGTTCCGGGGCCAATAGTCGCGATTGATGGCGTTGCGCGACTCGCGCATGACTTCCTCGCGGCGCAGGTCGTAGATCTTGAGCAGCAGATCCGCATCGAAGTGATCGGGGGTTTCCTTGAGCATATGCAGAACCGGAGCTTGAGATTGGGACGGTGCGATCAGGACGTGGGTGCGGTGACGCCGAGGCGGCGCGCGATCACATCGACGGCGCGCTGCGGGGAGGTGGTGCCCGAGGTGAGGACGTCCACCAGGCAGGCGCCGCCCGACGGGCGGGCGTGCAGGACGATGTGACCCCCATGGCCCAGCAGGCCGACGGCGATGCCCTGCGGACCGGTGCGAGTCACCGGCGGGCCATGCGCGGTCAGGCCGATGGCGCCCGCCGCCGCGATGGTCAGCGCGGCCAGTGCCTGCTCGTCAGCAAGCGTCGGCACCGTGACGCCACTGAGATCGGTGATGGTGTGGGAGAAGTTTGCCATCGGCCATCAGCCATGGGCCGCCGGGGCACCGCCGCGCCTGCGACGGGACGCCGACGGCTGACGGCCCCTGATCTAGAACATCGAGATCGCGAGCAGCGAGCGGAGATTGTCGTTCGTCACCCGGAGCCGCGCGGAGAGCAGGCGGGTCATGGACCAGAGGATCTTGTAGGCCATGTCGCGATTGAAGTCGAGCAGGATCTCGAAGTCCGGCCGCGAGATCGTCATGAGCGTCACCGGCCCGTTGGCGATGGCGTCGGTGCTCCGCTCGGAGCGGTCGAACACCGCCATCTCGCCGAAGCAGGCGCCCGGCTTGAGGACCGCGAGTGCTTCCTCGCCCGAGCCCGGAATGTTGCGGCTGATGCGGACCTCGCCGGTGACGATCAGGTAGAAGCGGTTGCCCGGCTCGCCTTCCTTGAAGACGTACTGGCCCCCGGTGTACTTCTGCTCCTTGCAGATTTCCGCGACGCGGGCAAGTTCACCCTCGTCCAGGTCGGCAAAGATCGCCGTCTTCTTCAGGAGCTCGAGTTCCATGGTCGGGTGCGGTGAGGGGTGAGCAGGCGGCACGCAGGGCTGCCCAACGGGCCGGAAAACGAAGCTAGCCCCCGGCGTGGGGGGGAGCAAGGTCATCCATCACCACCCCACACCGGTCTCACCGCCGCCGACCTGCTCACGCTCGCGCGCATTCCGCTCGCCGTCGCCTTCCTGCTGTTGCCCGATCCGGTCGCGCGCCTGCTGATCCTCGCCGTCGCCGCGGCGACCGATCTGCTCGATGGGGCCCTCGCGCGCCGACTGGGCAGCTCCCGTTTCGGGGCCTTCATCGATCCGGTGGCCGACAAACTGTTCATGGCCGCCGCCTTTCTGGTGGTCGCGCTCTCCCGGCAACTCACCTGGTACGAGATTTCAGCGGTGCTGCTCCGGGACCTGGTGGCCACCATCGCCTTTCTCGTGACCTACTTCTCCGGCCGGGCGATGTCGATCCCGGCGCGGCTCGGCGGCAAGGCGGTCACCGTGGCCCAGGTGCTCACCCTGATCGCGTTTCTCACCGATTCTCCGCTGCTCCGGCCACTCGCCTGGGCGACCGGGGCCGTCGCGCTCTACGCCATCTGGGACTACAACGCCGCCGCGCCCCGCGCCAAGCGCCCCCTGGGCCAGTAACGGCCGTCGTCCTCCTCTAGCGGCCTGGCGGATCGCGCGGTATAACGGTAGCGGCGTTCATTCTGTCTGCACCCTCACGACCGAGCGTCCGGTCGTCTGAGGGATCTCCGCGACTGCACCTGCATCCTCGATTGTCCCGCTCCGGCGCGGCGCCGTCCTGCTCCGCGCCCGGGCCGCGACCGTGCCACCTCCGCGACGTGTACGGGGGGCGGCCGCTCCGGGCATGCGCGTGCGATCAGGAGATGGCATCCGGCTTCGCCGTTCGCCCTTCCTCCCCCTCAGGAGACGATGCACATGGCCGATACCGTCCTCGAGCACGACAAGAAGGTGCTGCACCGCATGGGCTATGCGCAGGAGCTGCATCGCCGGATGAACCTCTTCTCCAACTTCGCGATCTCGTTCTCGATCATCTGCATCCTCGCCGGCGGTATCACCGCCTTTCCCGTGGCGCTGAGCGCGGGGGGCGGGTTCTCCGTCGCGATCGGCTGGCTGGTCGGCGGCCTCTTCGCGATGAGCGTCGCGGTCGCGATGGGACAGATTGCGTCCGCCTTCCCGACCGCCGGCGGACTTTATCACTGGGGGTCGATTCTCGGCGGACGGGCCTGGGGCTGGGCGACGGCGTGGTTCAACCTGCTCGGACTGGTCTTCGTCGTCTCCTCGGTAGATGTCGGCGTCTACCAGCTCTTCAAGTCGCTGGTCCTCAAGCCGATGTTCCAGATCGAGCCCAGCTGGCAGCTCGCGATCTCGCCGGCCTTCACCATCGACATGTGGCAGCTCATCGCGGTCGGCGTCCTGCTCACCTCGCAGGGCCTGATCAATCACTACGGCATCAAGCTCACCACGATGCTGACCGACTTCAGCGGCTACCTGATTTTCGCGGTAGCGGTCGTCCTCGTCGGGGCGCTGCTCCTGGGGTCCCCGGTGCCGCTCGAGTTCTCCCGCCTGACGCATTTCGAGAATTACACCGGTGACGCGGGCGGAGGTGTCTTCCCGGCCACCGGCGCGGCGCCCTTCGCGTTCCTGCTCGGCCTCCTGTTCGTCTGCTACACGATCACCGGCTTCGACGCCTCGGCGCACACCTCGGAGGAGACCCACGACGCCCAGGTCAACGTCCCCAAGGGGATGTGGACCGCGGTGCTCGTCTCCTGGGTGTTCGGCTTCCTCATGGTCTGCACCTTCGTGCTCGTGCTCCCCAGCGTGAAGGAAGGGGCCGGCCAGGGGTGGAACTCGTTCTACTTCCTGTACGAGAAGTCCGGCATGGCGTCCCCCGTGCGGACCTTTCTCAGCATTGGAATCGTGGTGGCGAACTATCTCTGCGCGCTCGCGGGCATGACTTCGACCTCGCGCATGATGTACGCCTTTGCCCGTGACGGCGGGCTCCCGGCATCGGGGGCACTGTCGCACGTGAGCACGAAGTTCCGTACGCCGACCTACGCAATCTGGACGACGGTGGTCGTCGCCTGGCTCTCGGTCGTCTACGGTGATGCCTTCGTGGTGCTCGCCACCGGGTGCGCGGTGTTCCTCTATCTCTCGTACGTCATGCCGATTCTCGCCGGCCTGCTCGCGGAGGGAAAGACGTGGAAGGAGAAGGGGCCCTTCAATCTCGGCGTCTGGTCGAAGCCGATCGCGCTCCTCGCCGTCGTCGGCGCGGTGGTCCTGGCGATCACCGGCTTCTTCCCGCCCAACGAGAAGGTCTTCTACCTGACCCTCGGAATGATCGTCGTGATGGTGGGCGCCTGGGCCGCGCTCGAGAGCCGGCGCTTCATGGGGGTGCCGACGGGCGACCAGATCTCCGAGCGCCAGACCATGATCGCCACGATCGAGTCCCGCTTCGAGGAGAAGCCGGCGAAATAGGCGGTACTCCGCCTGACGCAACGTCCCGCGTGCGACCCCGGTGAACGTTGGCCGGGGTCGCCCGCGCGCGGCGTGGGCCGGGGCGCGCGCCGTGCCCGGACCCGCCTACATTTTCCCTGTCACCCGAACCGCCACCGACCTTCATCCCGCGGTTGCCATGTCCAATCTGCGCCATGCCACACTCACCTGGACGAATGGGCTCGCCTTCACCGGCGGCGCTCCCGATGGCCCGTCGATCGTGGTCGATGGGGATTCCGTGCTGGGGCCGAGTCCGATGATCACCCTGCTGCTGGCGGCGGCGGGCTGCACCGGGGCGGACGTGGTGTCGATCCTGGAGAAGATGCGGCTCGGCTTCACGGGACTCCGGATCGAGATCACCGGCACCAGGCGGGAGGAGGAGCCGAAACGTTATGTCGCGCTCCACTTCGTTTTCCATGTCGCCGGTCGCGACCTGGACGAGAGCAAGGTCCGGCGCGCGATCGATCTGTCACTGGAGAAGTACTGCTCCGTGGTGCATTCGCTCGCGAAGGACATTGCCATCACCTCCGCGCTCGTACTCGACTAGCCGTGCGGCCGGATCTGGCAGGGAACAGGCGCCTCACCACCCGGGTGTTGACCTGGGTCCTGCTGGCGCTGGGCTGTCTCGCCACGGTGGCCGGAGCCCAGGAGCCCCGCGGCCTGGAGGCGGGACTCGAGCTCACCACTGCACTGGCGCGTCCGGTCTTCGCCGGTGGGGGCGTCTCGCTGGGCATCCGTCCTGGAGGAGGCACACGCATCGTGCTCGCGGTGATCCCGGGGGTCGAGCGGCATCGGCTTGCTGGTCGGGCCGAGTTGCTCGGTCACCTCATGCTCTCACCGGCCAGAATTCAGGGTATCGGGTTCTACGGGCTTGGGGGTATCGCGGGCCAGATCGGGCGGCGGGATGCGGGGTGGCTGGTTCTCGGGCTGGGGATGGAGCGGGCGCCCGGGCTGGGCAGCGGCTGGCACGTCGAGGCGGGTATCGGCGGAGGGGTGCGACTTTCCGTCGGGTGGCGCTGGCGCTGGCAGCACTCGTCGGGGTCGGAACCCCCATGAATGCGAACGCCCCAGCCTCCTGCCGGGGCGCTTCATCGACCGGTTTCGGGCCGACCGTCTAGATGACGGTAGCAGCCTCGGTCTCAGTCTCGGCCGACGGAGCGGCCGGCCGGTTCGCCACCGGCTGACAGTACCGCTCGCCGAGCAACCGCAACTGCCCAAGCTCCTCTGCGGAGAGATCTTCGTAACGCTCCGTGAGGTAGCTCATGGTGTCGTCGAACCACTCCTTCTGGTGCTCGGGAAGCGCTTCGAGGACGCCGCAGCGAAGAATGTGGCTGAACAGTTCGTCACGGGCCTGATCGAAAAGCCGGGGAGCAGCGGGTGGGGTTGCAGGACGACGGGCGGGCTTTCCTTTTGCCATTCTATGATCTCTCCAAGGGCCAAAATGTCCGCCCTGAATATAACCGGGCGTGACACGCCCGGGCAAATCCGGGGTATACCCACGGATTCCCCCTGCCAGATTAGATTCCCCACCCATCCGAGCCGGGGCATCCGCCTGGTTGGGGGGTCCGGCGAGCGAGGCGATCCATGAGCGAACACGACGAATTGTACGGCCGCGAGCGCGAGGTCCAGCTGCTCGCGCTGTTACGGCAGCTGGCTGGACGGATCGTGGAGCTGGATCGTGCCGGGGGCCTGCTGAACGCGGCCCCCGAACTGCAGCGTCTGCTGGGCGATGCCCGAAGCGAACTCTTTCACTACGAAGTCCGCTGCACCTACGACACGCCCGAGGTGGCCGAGAGCCGCCGCATCGTCGACGAGGCGCGGCAGGGCACCTTTTCCCCTGAAGATCTGGAGGACGAAGAATGGCGGCCGCCTCAAGCGGGTTGAACCGCTTCTATTTCATCCTGGGCGCGGTCGCAGTCGCCGGCGCCGGTACGCTCTACATGATGGCGAACCGGAAGACGGTGAGCATCCCGGCGAACGTCGCGGTGCAAGTCAGCGACACGAGCGGCTTCCACGGTTACTACCTCGGGTCGGACAGCGCCCCGCTGACCGTGACCGAGTACGCGGATTACGAGTGTCCGGCCTGCCAGCAGTGGTACTCGGTGCAGTTCCCGACGATCGAGGAACGGCTGATCCAGACCGGCAAGGTCCGGTGGCGCTACCGGGACTTCCCGCTCGACGCCCCGCATCCGCACACCCGCGTGGTGGCACACGCCGCTGCCTGCGCCGATGAACAGGGCAAGTACTGGCCGATGAACCACCGGCTGTACGATTGGGAGCCGCGCTGGCCCGAGATGGGCGATGCGAGTGATGTCTTCCGCGGCATCGCGAAGGAAGTGGGACTCGACGTCGCGAAATACGATGCCTGCATGGCCTCCGCGCGCTACGCCGGCCGGATCGAGGCGGGCAAGACCGAGGGAATCCAGGTGGGTGTTCAATCCACTCCCACTTTCCTCATCAATGGCCGGCTGTACGCCGGCGGCGGCCAGGTCCACTACGACATGCTGAAGGCGATGCTGGACTCGATCCAGGCCAGTCCGGCCAAATAGCATGTCCCCACGGCTCGCAGTGGTCGATCTCGGACGGCTTCGACCGGCCGGGTCAGGTGCCGCCGCATGAGCGATCAGCACGGGGGGCACCCGGTCTCGGGGAAGGCCCTGGCGGGACTGTCACTCGCCGCGCTCGGCGTGGTGTACGGCGACATCGGCACCAGCCCGCTTTACGCGCTCAAGGAGTGCTTCGGCGAAACTCACGGGATCCCGCCGACCCGGGAGAACGTTCTGGGGGTGCTCTCCCTGATCGTGTGGTCGATGAACTTCGTGGTGTCCTACAAGTACATCGCGCAGGTCATGAAGGCGGACAACCGCGGGGAGGGCGGCATTCTCGCCCTGCTCGCGCTGGTCAGCGGCCGGGAGGGGAAGCGGCGCACCGCTCTCGTCATGCTCGGCCTGTTCGGGGCGGCGCTGCTCTACGGGGACGGGGTCATCACCCCCGCCATCTCCGTGCTCGGCGCCATCGACGGCCTCGGCTTCGCGGCGCCGTTCTTTCTGACCTGGATCGTCCCGATCACCGTCGTCATCCTCTTCCTGCTCTTCCTGTTCCAGCGCTTCGGCACCGCCGGGATCGGCATGGTCTTCGGGCCGGTGATGGTTGCCTGGTTCCTCTGCATTGCCGCGTTAGGCGTCGCCGGCATCGTCCGGGAGCCCGGTGTCCTGCGGGCCATCAACCCCTGGTACGCGGTCGATTTCTTCGTGCGCGACGGGCTGCAGGGATTCCTGATCCTCGGTGCGGTCGTCCTGGTGCTCACCGGTGGCGAGGCGCTCTACGCCGACATGGGCCACTTCGGGCGGCGGCCGATCCGGCTCGCCTGGTTCGGCGTGGTGCTGCCCGCGCTGATGCTCAACTATTTCGGGCAGGGCGCGCTGCTGCTGCAGAACCCCGATGCCGCCGCCAATCCGTTCTATGCCCTGGTGCCGGCACCCCTCCTGATCCCGATGGTCGTGCTGGCGACGAGCGCGGCGATCGTGGCGTCCCAGGCCCTCATCTCCGGCGCCTTCTCCCTCACCCAGCAGGCGGTGCAGCTCGGCTACAGCCCCCGGGTGACGATCACGCACACCTCCGAGAAGGAGAAGGGGCAGATCTACGTCCCGGAGATCAACTGGGCCCTGATGGTCGCCTGCATCTGGCTGGTGCTCAGCTTCCGTTCCTCGAGCAACCTCGCCGCGGCCTACGGCATCGCGGTGACGGGCACGATGGCGATCACCACCATGCTCTTCAGTGTGGTCGCGAGAGAGCAGTGGGGCTGGAGCATGGCCAAGGCCTGGACCATCTGCGGGCTCTTTCTGTTCGTCGACCTCGCATTTCTCAGCGCCAACCTGGTGAAGTTCACCCATGGCGGCTGGTTCCCGATCGTGGTCGCGATCCTGATCTTCACCCTGATGTCCACGTGGAAGCGGGGCCGGGTGCGGCTCAACCGGATCATGGAAGAGAACTCGCTGCCGATGGAACTCTTCCTGAACGACATCGCCAAGCGACTGTCGGTGCGGGTGCCCGGCACCGCGGTCTTCATGACCTCGCACCCCGGCGGCGCGCCGCCGGTGCTGCTGCACCATGTGAAGCACAACAAGGTGCTGCACGAGCAGGTGATCCTCCTCTCGGTCCGGACCGAGGACGTTCCCTACGTCGCCGAGGAGGAACGGATCAGCTGCACCGATCTGGGACAGAAGTTCTACTCGGTGAACGCGCGCTACGGGTTCATCGAGTCGCCTGATGTGACCCAGATCCTGAAGGGGCTCCAGGCCTTCGGCGTCGCGGTGCGGCCGATGGAGACGACGTTCTATCTCGGTCGCGAGACGCTCATCGCCAAGGTGGATGCCAGGCCGGTGCCGACGGATGCGCCACCCGCGCTCGCCTACTGGCGGAAGAAGCTGTTCATCCTGATGAGCCGGAACGCGCAGTCTGCCACCACCTTCTTCAACCTGCCGCCGAACCGCGTCGTCGAGATGGGAGCACAGATCCAGTTCTAGGCGGGAGGGCGGTCAGGCGGACGCAGCGGGCATCGGTGGCCATCGAAAGGGCGGGGCTCCCTGGGGAGCACCGCCCTGATCGTTTCCGACTTCCTGCCCTCCGGCCTTCCGTCAGTGATGCGCCCAGATGGTAGTGTTGCCCTTCGCATCGAAGGTGAGCACGTCGTAGGGCTCCTTCCCCATGTCCATCCCGGGTCCGGCGCCGGGCATCCCCGGGGCGGTGAGGCCGATGACTCTCGGCTTGTCCCGGAGCAGCCGCTGAATGTCCCCAGCGGGAACGTGACCCTCGATCACATAGCCCTGGACCATCGCCGTGTGGCAGGAGGCGAGGCGGCCTGGAACACCGGCATCCGCCTTCACCTCGGAGAGATCTTCCTGCTCGATCGACTTCACCGTGAAGCCGTTGGACCGGAGATAGGTCACCCAGTTCTTGCAGCAGCCACAGGTCGGTGAGTGATACACCGTGATGACGGCCGGGGCCGCGCCCGCGGCGCCCGGTTTCGGCCAGGTGGCCGCGGCCAGCGTCGCGACCGCCGCGGTGGCGAGGAGGAGACGGGTCAGACGCATCAATCAACTCCGGTGATGACTGGACGACGGGTTCTTGCCTGCATGGAGTATAGCCACCGTGCCACCCGGTCGCCCAGCGGGTCAGCTCTCCTCGGCTTCGTATTGATCCTTGAGTCTCGCGACCACGCCGGGATCGGCGAGCGTGGTGGTATCGCCGAGGGCGCGGCCTTCCGCGATGTCCTTGAGGAGCCGGCGCATGATCTTGCCGCTCCGGGTCTTGGGCAGATCCGCGCTGAAGAGAATGTCGTCGGGCCGGGCGATCGCGCCGATCTTCTTGGCGACGTGATCCTTGAGGTCGTCCTTCAGCTCGGCGGTGGGACGGTTGCCTTCCTTGAGCGTCACGAACGCCGCGATCGCCTGACCCTTGAGGTCGTGGTGCTTCCCCACGCACGCGGCCTCCGCGACGGCGGGGTGATCGACGAGCGCGCTCTCGACCTCCATGGTCCCGATCCGGTGTCCCGCGACGTTGAGCACGTCATCGACCCGGCCGAGGATCCACCAGTTGCCGTCCTCGTCGAGCTTGGCGCCGTCCCCGGCGAAGTACTTCCCTTCGAACTTGCTCCAGTAGGTCTCGCGGTAGCGGGCGTCGTCGCCATAGATCGTCCGCAGCATTCCGGGCCAGGGCTCGGTCAGGACGAGCAGGCCTCCGCCCTGTGGAATCGGATTCCCCTTCTGGTCCACGAGCACCGCCGAGATGCCCGGGAACGGCACGGTGGCCGATCCCGGTGTCGTGGTCGTGATCCCGGGCAGCGGGGTGATCATGATGCCGCCCGTCTCGGTCTGCCACCAGGTGTCCACGATCGGGCAGCGCCCATGGCCGATATGGGTGTGGTACCAGATCCAGGCTTCGGGATTGATCGGTTCCCCGACGGTGCCGAGCAGCCGGAGAGTGGAGAGGTCGTGCTTGGCGGGGAGCTGCTCGCCCCACTTCATGAAGGCGCGGATCGCCGTCGGCGCGGTATAGAAGATCGTCACGCCGTAGCGCGCGATGAGCTTCCAGAACCGGTCCCGCTCCGGCCAGTCCGGCGCGCCCTCGTACATCAGGACGGTGGCGCCGTTGGCGAGCGGTCCGTAGACCACGTACGAATGCCCCGTCACCCAGCCGATGTCGGCGGTGCACCAGAAGACATCGTCTTCCTTGAGGTCGAAGACGTAGTTCATCGTCGCGGTCACCTGGGTCAGGTAGCCGCCGGTGGTGTGGACGATGCCCTTCGGCTTCCCGGTGGTGCCGGAGGTATAAAGGATGAAGAGCATGTCCTCCGCGTCCACCACTTCCGGCTCGCAGCGGGTGTCCGCCTGATCGAGGAGCCGGTGCCACCAGTGGTCGCGACCCTCGACGATGTTCGCGAAGGACTCGTCGCCTGCCGCGGCGCCGGGCCGGCGCTGCACGATGATCACGTCCTTGATGCTCGGGCACTGGGCGATGGCCTCGTCCGCCACGCGCTTGAGGGCGAGGACCGATCCGCGCCGGTAGCCGCCATCACTGGTGATCAGGCAGACCGCCTGGGCGTCGTTGATCCGGTCGCGCAGCGATTCCGCCGAGAAGCCGCCGAACACCACCGAGTGCACCGCGCCGATCCGGGAGCAGGCCAGCATGGCGATCGCCGCCTCGGGGATCATGGGCAGGTAGATCGCGACCCGGTCCCCTTTCTTGACGCCGAGCTTCCTGAGCGCGTTGGCACAGCGGCAGACTTCGCGATGCAGTTCCCAGTAGGTAATGGTCCGGCGGTCGCCCGGCTCGCCTTCCCAGATGATCGCCGCCTTGTTGCGCCGCGCGGTCTTCAGATGCCGGTCGACGCAGTTCACCGAGACGTTCAGCTTGCCATCCACGAACCACCTGGCGTGCGGCGGCTTCCACTCGAGGACGGTGCTCCAGGGGGCCATCCAGTCGAGGGCCCGCGCCTGCGCCTCCCAGAAGCCGAGGCGATCGGCCCGCGCGGCGTCATGGATGCCGGGCTGCGCATTCGCCTGCCGGGTGAAGGCGGCCGAAGGGGGGAAGCGGCGGCTCTCCGTGAGGAGGGTGCTGAGCTGGTCGGTCATGCGCTGGGCTCTCGTGGGGGATGGAACGGGCGACCACGAAGGTCGCCCGGATGACTTCGATGAACCGTGGCGGAGCGGCTCCGGCTCCGCGGCATCATGAGGATGCGGCCTGCTCTGCCCTTTCGGCAAGAGCGCCGCGACAGATGTCTCGGCGACCTCCGTCCGGAGGGTGCCGGATGCAGGCTTGCAGTTGGCACACGGACGCCGCGCCATGCGAGGCAGAAACCCGTTGCGGCGGCACGACGACAGTTCTCAAGTCGTTGTCAATACAAGGCTTGACTTCGTGGCACCGGGCTCGCCTTTCACCCGGCCAGAGGCCACAAGGTCTCGCGAAAACTGATCCGCCCGATAAGAGCACACCCGGAGTGATCCGGGGCCGCAAAACTAGAGGTCTGAGGTGGGGGGAGGCCAGCGTGCCTGCCTGGGCTGGACACTAGGGTCCAGTGCCATCTGAGATAGCTCGGTGCCGAAGGCGGGTGCCCCGCGCGATGAGCGCGATGCGCCCCGCGAGCAGGACAGGCCGGCGGAAGCATCGCGCTCAATTCATAAGAGCGCTGGAGGCAGACCATGCAGAGCACGCAAGCGAACGTTCTGGAACTCTCGGCCCCCGAACATCTCGGCCTGGAGAGTCGCACCACCTTCCGGCAGAGCGCCATCAGTATGCTGGATCAGCTGCCGGAGCGGACTGGCAAGCTCGTGGTCGATCTGCGGGGCACGCGCACGGTGGATTCCGCGGGGCTCGGCGCCCTGATGCTGATCCAGCGCAAGGCGTCGGAGCGGCGTCAGGTCGTCGTCCTGAAGCGTCCCAACGACGAGCTGCGCTTCCTGCTGGTGCTGACGAAGCTCGACGATCTCTTCGAAGTCGAGGCGGACGCCGCCTAGCGCTATATTCGGGGCATGGTCGACGCCGTGTCCCGTCGGCGGGTGCTCTTCATCGAAGACGAGCCCGCCTTGCGCCAGAGCTACGAACGCGCCTTTGCGTCACGCTACGACGCGGCATTCGCCGCGTCGGGCGCCGAGGCCCTGGTGCTGCTGGGGTCCCACCGTCCGCAGGTCGTGGTGCTCGACCTCCGGCTGCCGGATACCGATGGCATCGACCTGCTGCGCCGCATGCGTGCGGTGATGCCGAACCTGCCCGTCGTCATCACCTCCGCCTACGTCAGTCTCGAGCCCCAGCTCCGGGTGCTCGATCTCTCCCATTCAGCATACCTCGTGAAGCCGTTCGACCTGGCGGACCTGGGCCGGCACATCGATGTCGCCCGCTGACGCGCCGCTGGTGGAGGCGCGCGGGCTCACCCGGAGCTATGGTGCCGTCCGCGCGCTCCGCGGGGTCGACCTCACCCTCGCCGCCGGCGAGGTGCTGCTGGTGCTCGGCCCGAACGGCGCGGGCAAGTCGACGCTGCTCCGGAGTCTGGCGGGACTGCTCCGGCCGGAGTCCGGCACGGTGCAGATCGCCGGCCGCCTGCTGAGCGCGGACGACCCGGATGCCCGGCGTCCGATCGGACTCCTCTCGCATCAGTCGCTGCTGTACGACGAGTTGACCCTGCTGGAGAACCTGATCTTCGCCGCGCGTCTCTATGGCGTGGCGCGCCCGCGGGAGCAGGCGGAGGCGGCGCTCGCGGCGCAGGGCCTCGCCGACCGTGGCCATGACCGCCCGAGGAGTCTGAGCCGGGGCATGCTGCAGCGCGCGGCGATCGCGCGCGCGCTCCTGCACGACCCGGCGCTGCTCCTGCTGGACGAGCCGTTCACCGGACTCGACGCGATCGCGGCGGACCGGCTGCGCGGCCTGCTCCGGGAACATGGCCGCGGGGAACGCGCGATGGTGATCGTGACCCACCACGCGAGCGAAGCCTGGGAACTGGCGACCCGGATCGGCGTGCTCGTCGGTGGCCGCTGGGCGCTCGATATTCCGCGTCCGGCCGATCTCACCGCCTTCGATCAGCAGTACCAGGTGATGGCCCGTGGGTAGACTCCTTCGGCTCATCCTCGTGATTGCCGGCAAGGATCTGCGCCTCGAGCTGCGCAGCCGGACCAGCCTGCTGTCCGCCGCCGTGTTCGCCGCGCTGGTGCTGCTGGTGTTCAACTTTGCGCGTGACCCGACCGCGGTCTCCACGCTCGATCTCGCGCCGAGCGTGCTGTGGGTGACGGTCGCGTTCGCCTCCGTCCTCGCGATGAATCGCGCGTTCACGGTGGAGCGCGAGCACGGAGCCTTCGATGGCCTGCTGCTCGCCCCGGTCCCCCGCGAGGTGCTCTACCTCGGCAAGTACCTCGCCAACCTGGCGTTCGTGCTGGTGGTGGAGGCGATCGCACTGCCGCTCTTCGTGCTGTTCTTCAACCTGGATCTGAGTCACGCCCTGCCGGGGCTCCTGCTCACGATGCTGCTGGCGACGATGGGGTTCGTGGCGGTGGGGACGATCTTCAGCGCGATGGTGGTGAAGACCCGCTTCGCGGAGCTGATGCTTCCGGTGCTGCTGCTGCCGTTCATGGTGCCGCCGCTCATCCTCGCGGTGAAGACCACGGTGCCGCTCTTCAGCGGCCGCCCGTTGAGCGACGTGGTGGACGGCCTTAGGTTCCTCGCCGTCTATGATGTCGTGTTCCTGACCCTGGCCGTGCTCCTCTTCTCCGCCGTGGTGGACGAATGACCGCTGATGCGGGTGCCGCCCGCTCCCTGATCACCCGTGGCCAGGTGCTGACCGCCCTCGGTCTGCTTGCGGTGGCGGGTGCGATGCTCGTGGCGCTGCAGTACACGCCGGTCGAGGCATCGCAGGGCCCGGCCCAGAAGATCTTCTACGTGCACGTGCCGGCGGCCTTCGTCGCCCTCTGGGTGGCGGTGCCGGCCACCGCGCTTGCCGGCATGCTCTACCTCTGGCTCCACGACCAGCGGCTGGATCGCTTCGCCGCGGCGAGCGCCGAAGTATCCCTCGTCTTCTGCCTGGTCACCCTGATCACCGGGCCGATCTGGGCCCGGCCGATCTGGGGCGCGTGGTGGACCTGGGATGGCCGCCTCACGCTGACCCTTTTCCTCTTCTTCCTGCTGCTCGGCTACCAGACGATGCGCGCCGCGATCCGCGATCCGTTCGAGCGCGCCCGCTTCAGCGCGATTCTCGGCATCATGGGACTCGTGCTGGTGCCGTTCATCCACCTCAGCGTCTATCTGTGGCGCGGCCTGCACCCGCAGCCGATCGTGCTCAAGCCGAGCGCGCCAAGCCTGCCGCCCGTGATGCTTCGCGCGCTGCTGCTGGGGATCGGGGCGGCGCTGCTGCTGTATCTCGGGTTCGTGACGCTGCGGTACGGCATCCAGCTCGCCCAGGATCACCGGGAGGCCGCCGATGCCGCCTGACAATTCCGGATACCTGACGGCGGCCTACGCCGTCGTCGGCGTGACCTACCTGGTCTACGCCGGTGCGTTCCCCGGGTGTGACGTCTACTGCTTGAGGATCACCCGGTCCCAGAGCTGGGCCGCCACGATCGCCCCCAGGATCGGGCCGACCCACCAGACCGGCTGGGCGTACCAGGTGCCGCTGATGAGCGCCGGCCCGAACGCCCGCGCGGGGTTCATGGCCGCGCCGGTGAGTGTGCCGCCGACCAGGATGTCGAAGAGCAGCACCAGGCCGATCGCGAAGCCTCCCACCTTGGGCGCATCCTTCGAGACTGCCGTTCCCATCACCGCCGACATCAGGAAGAAGGTCAGCACCACTTCGAGCGCGATGCCGCCCTGCAGGCTCATCGTGTTCGCGAGGGCCGGCGTGCCGAGCGTGCCGCCGGCGGTCATCGGCGCGGGGAGGACCGCCTTGAGCGTGAGCGCGGCGAGGACCGCGCCGGCGAGCTGGGCGGCGATGTAGGCCACCGCGCTGCCGGCATCGATGCGGCGGATCGTCAGCAGACCGAGGGTGACGGCGGGATTCAGGTGACCACCGGAGACGTTCATCGTGGCGGTGATCATGATGCCGAGGGCGAGCGCATGCGCCAGCGCGATGCCGAGGAGGCCGTAACCGGCGCCGGGCGTGGCGCTGACGAGAACGGCGCCGCAGCCGAAGAAGACCAGGGCGAAGGTCCCGATGGCCTCGGCGACCAGACGACCGGAGAGTCGGTACATGGAGGGTTCCGTGAGGGGTTGAGGGCGCGGGGATTCTACTATCGCCCATCCTCCCGGCGGAAGACCAGGCAGGCGTTGATGCCGCCGAAGCCGAACGAGTTGCTCAGCAGAAATTCCGGATCGGCCACGCGCCCGTCCCCGGTGAGGTAGGACAGGTCGCAGGTCGGGTCGGGATCGCTGAGATTCACCGTCGGCGGGAGCCAGCGCCGCTGGCTCGCGACCGCACAGATGGCGGCCTCGAAGGCGCCGCTCGCGCCCAGGGCGTGACCGTAGTAGCCCTTGGTCCCGCTGATCGGGATGCCCGCGACCTCATCGCCGAACACCTGGCGAATCGCGCCGGACTCGGTGGGGTCGTTGAGCGGGGTCGACGACCCGTGGGCGTTGATGTATCCGATCTCGCCGGGCGCGAGCCGCCCCTCCGTCAGTGCCATCCGCATGGCGCGGGCGGCCTGACGCCCATCGGGACGCGGCGCCGTCATGTGGTGGGCATCGTTGTTGGTCCCGTAGCCCAGGATCTCGGCGTAGATGGGCGCGCCGCGCGCCACCGCCCGGCTCCGCTCCTCGAGTATCAGGATCGCCGCGCCCTCCGCCATCACGAAGCCGTCGCGGCCCTTGTCGAACGGCCGACTCGCCTGGGTGGGGTCGTCATTCCGGGTGGACATCGCGCGGATGATCGCGAACGAGCCGTAGCAGAGCGGTGCGAGCGGCGCCTCCGCGCCGCCGGCCAGCATGACGTCCGCTTCGCCGCGGACGATCGCACGGAATCCCTCGCCGATGGCCATCGCGCCGGACGCGCAGCTCATGCCGTTGGTGCTGTTGGGACCGCTCACCCCGAACTCGATCGCGAGGTTGCAGCTCGCCGCGCCGGCGAACACCATCAGCGCGAGCGCGGGATCCACCCCCCGCACCCCCTCCCGCATGTAGTTGGGATACTGCTCCTCGGCGTAGCCGATGCCGCCGAGCGCGGTGCCCATCATGGCGCCTACCATGTCACGATCCTCGACGGCCAGATCGAGGCGGGCGTCGTTGATCGCCAGTCGCGCCGCCGCGATGCTGAACTGCCCGAAGCGGTCCAGCCGCTTGGTCCGCCGCGCCTCCATGAAATCGGTCGCGTGGAAGTCCGGCACCTGCGCCGCGATCCGGGTACGGAAGGGCGCGGGGTCGAACCGGGTGACGGGTCCGACGACCGACCGCTTCGCCTGGAGCCCGCTCCACAGCGCGTCGACGCCGATGCCAAGGGGGGTGACGGCACCGATTCCGGTGATGACGACGCGGCGGGGAGAGGCGACCATGGGAACGACCTGCCTGACGAGGGGACCGTTGCCGCGCACGACCGTGCGCGTGCTGTGCTGCTACTGCGAGACTGCCCGGGCGATCCCGGCGAGGGTGCGGGAGGCGATGCCGTGCACGAAGACGGGCCCGATCACCCAGTTCGCGGCGATCCACGAGATGAGCGGCCAGCGGGGTCCGGCCCAGGTATGCACGATGGTGACGTGCGAGCCGGAGCCCTCCGGCACGATCCGCCACACCACGTCCATGCCGCGGGTGATGCCGCGGACGTGGGTGTAGCGCACTTCCAGCCGGTCGGGGTCGATCCACATCTCCGACATCCACCAGGTGGGCCAGTTGAACGGACCGAAGGGGCGGTTGGCGCTCATCTCCACCAGGCCGCCATCGGGCCGGCGCTCCCGCATGGTCACCCAGCGATAGTGGCCGAGGATCGCCGGCCAGCGCTCGACGTCGGCAGCGGCGGCGAAGACCACGTCGGGCGCGGC
This sequence comes from Gemmatimonadales bacterium, assembly GCA_044229245.1. Lineage (GTDB taxonomy): Bacteria > Gemmatimonadota > Gemmatimonadetes > Gemmatimonadales > GWC2-71-9 > JADJOM01. The sequence continues at coordinate 143,967 of JBGATI010000004.1, forward strand.
GGCGATGCGCCGTTCGTCGATGGTGATCATCGGGCCTGTCCGGGCCGCCAGGTGGCGACGAGACGGAATCCCGGCGTGCGCTCGACCCGTGCCTGGATGCCTGCCCGCGCGATCAGGGCCTGGAGTTCCGGCGCGGTGAAGCCGCGCCGAACCGAGGTGAGTCCGTCGTCGCGCGTGGCCCGGTCGAATCCGAGCAGCCGCGAGCCGACCCAGAAGCCGGCCATCGCCCAGCGGGAGCGGCGCAGGTCGGCGATGACCACACCACGTCGCGCGATCCGGTCTGCCTCGCGGCAGAAGGTCACGATCGCCTCCGGGGCGAGGTGATGCACCAGCTGACTCGCGATGACGAGGTCGACGCTCTTGTCGCGCACCGGCAGCGCGCCGGCACAGCCGAGCAGGGTGCTGACCCCGTTCCGGCTCGCAAGCGCGGCGGCGGTGCGGTGCCGCTCGAGGCCGAGCGGCGTGATGGCGACGCCACGGCGCGCGGCCCACCGGACCGCCGCACGCGGCAGGTCCGCGAGCCCGGTGCCGATGTCGAGGAGCGTCAGGAGGCGATGGTCAGGTACGGTCGCGAGGATCCGTTCGAGACCGTGCCGGACCGCCCACCAGCCACCGAACCAGCGGTTGCTCCGGGCGATGTGATGCAGCGAGTCGTGCACCACCCGCGGGTCGGCGTCGGGATGGTCGAGCAGTTCGTCGCCGAGGGGCGCGAGCAGCATGGCGGCGGTCACGGGCGGCGGAGCGAGCCGTAGCCGCCCCGGAAATAGAGCAGCGGCTCGCCGTCGCCTGCGGCGCCGCCCGTGACCCGGCCCACGAACAGCGTGTGATCGCCGAGCGGGAAGTCGGCGTGGCGCTCGCACTCGATGTGCGCGAGCACTCCGTCGAGGACGATGAGTCCCGTGGCGGTCTCGCGCCATGGGGTGTCCTGGAAGCGTGCCTCCGCCGGGACCCGTGCGAAGCGGTGCGACAACTCGACCTGATCGGCCGCGAGGATGTTGATGACGAAGTCCCCGCTCGAGGAGAGCGCCCGGTGCATGTCGGCCGAGACATCCACGCAGACCGAGACCAGCGGCGGCGAGAGCGACACCGAGGCGAGGCTCGAGGCGGTCATCCCCACCGGAACGCCACGCTGGTCGCGCGTGGTCAGCACGGTGACACCAGTGGCGAAGCGGCCGAGCAGCTGGCGGAAGTCGCTGCCGTCGATATCAGGGAGGCTCACAGGACCATCCGGGCGAGAAACCAGGGATTGAGCACCGCGCGGGCCGGGACGTAGTCGCCGGTGACGCCGATGAAGGTGTCGGCCAGCCCGCGGCGTTCGAGTCGCCCGACGGCGCGGTCGAAGAGGGCCGGAGCGAACATCCCGTACCCCACGAGCCGTTCGACGGTCCACTTGCCGAGGAAGGCGGCGCGCCGGGCGAGACGATACGCTTGGAGGCCGGCCGCGGTGACCGGTCCCGGCAGCGCGAGCGCGTCGGCGGCGGATGCCGCGGCGAGCTCCGCCCCGCGGAGCGCCGTCCCGATGCCCTCACCGGTGAATGGATCGAAGAAGTCGGCGGCGTCCCCCACCAGCAGCGCGCCATCGGTGACGACCCGTCCCGACCAGGCCGCGAACGGTCCGGTCACGAGCACCTCGCGGACCAGTCGCGACCGCGACACCCGGCCGCGCACCCCGGGAAACTGCTCCAGCATGGAGAAGAAGAATCCGGTGGCGTCGCCACGCGCGTCGGCCGCGACGCGCTTCGGTACGACGAGTGCGACGTTGGCGATGTCGCGGGCGATCCGGTTGAGTCCGACGTAGCCGCGGTCGCCGACGTGCATCTCGGTGATGCCCTCGAGTCCGGCGACGCCGGCGACGTGCGCGACGAACGCCACTCGCGCGAGCGCGCCGTGCCGCCGCCGGCCCACCCGCCGCGCCACGAGGGAGCGGAGGCCGTCGGCGCCGACGACCAGGCGCGCGCGGATGCTCTCCCTCTGTCCCGAGGCGCCCCGGACGACCGCGCCCGCCACGCGTCCCTCATCGTAGAGCAGTTCCTCGACCGTCGTGCGTTCCCGCACTTCGGCGCCCGCCGCGCGGGCGCCGTCCACCAGCCGCTGGTCGAGGATCCGGCGGGCCACCGCGAGACCGGCGCTGCGGAAGGGCTTCACCTCGGTCCGGCTGAAGCGGCCGACGAGCGACGACCCGCGTGGCGCGATCACCCGGGTGCCCTCGATCGCCTGGGCTCCCGCCCGTTCGAGGTCCGCCACCGCGCCGAGCCGGTCAAGGAACCGGACCGTCTCGGGGCTCATGTACTCGGAGCACGGCTTCTCACGGGGGAACGCGGCACGGTCCACCGCGAGCACCCGGTATCCGAGGCGGGCGAGATGGGTCGCGGTCGCGCTGCCGGCGGGGCCAGCCCCGGCGATGAGCACATCAATCTGCGTCATTGATAGAAGGTGCCCGAATTGCGACCGGAAGGCTACTCGACCGAAAGATGGTCAGCGAGCCCAGAGTCGCCACGCGAGGTAACCCAGCACGGCGGCGAATGCGGTCGCGGCGGCGTTCACGCCATCATTACTGAGCCACGCCAGGCCGCCCGTCGCGTCGCTCGCCGTTCCGCAGCGATGCACCCGCCGCTCGGTCGCGCGGTCGCAGCGGGCGCAGTGAAACCGTCCCTGCAGGGTGGCGCCGAGCAGCGAGTCGGCGAACATGCCGAGGACCCCGATGGCGAGTGCCGAACAGACGAGGGCCATGCCATCGGCGAGCACGGCGCCTGCTCCCGCGACGAGCGCGGCGCCGAGCACCGCGCCAGCGGTTCCGAGGAGCGTGACTCCGCCGCTGGTGCCCGGGGCCACTGGCCGGAAGGAGATGATGCTGCGCGGAGGCGTCTGGCTCCAGCCGCCTGCGGAGGTCGCCCAGGTGTCGGCGGCCGCGGCCGCGAGACTCGCCGTGGCGATCCACAGCGCCGCCTCGGGCACCAGGGCACCCACCGCGGCGGCTCCGCCATTGGCGAGCACCTGCCACGCATCCCGGGTGTTCCCCTTGGCGTCGAGCGCCGAGCTCCGGTCGGGTGCGATCCGGGAGATCAGGCTCGATCCCACGAAGAAGGTGCCCAGGGCCAGCATCCCCGGTACGCCGGTACCGAGCAGGATTGCGGTGCCGACCAGCGTCGCCGCGACGGCGCCGGGCCCCGAGAGGGAACGCGTCCACCACCCCGCGAGGGCGATGACGAGCGAGATGGGAAGGGCCGCCGAAAGGGGCAAGTAGCGTCAGGGGTGGGAGGTGACTCTATATTGTACCCCCGTGACGGTCCCCACCATCATCCCCATGAGCCTCCTCGAGGCGCTCCGCAATCTCGATACCCCCGTCGAAGACGGGCTCGAGGAGCTTGCCGGCGAGATTGTCTCCAAGCGGCTCGGGCTCTCGGCGACCGTCGCCGCCCAGATCGCGCGGTATCAGGATGCGGTCCGGCGAGGCGAGCCGGTCTCGGTCGACGAGGCGATCTCGGTCTTCCGGCTGGCGGGGCGCCGGCCCGACGCGCAGCTGGTGTTTGCCGACGCCGGCCGGCGGGCCGCCCGTTACGCCGCCCGCCGGGCGCCGGTGGTGGCGCGCGCCGCGGTGCGGATCTCCCCCGGCGGCATCGGTCGCGCGCTCGGCTCAAGTGCCGCGAGCCGTGCGGCGAAGCGCTTTCTGGGCGTCGACCTCAAGGTCGACGGGTCGGGCGCCGAGGGGGAGATCGCGAAGCCGCTTTCGATTCTGGCGCTTCCGGATGGCGCCGCCTGCACCTTCTATGGTGCAGCCCTGGCCGAACTGCTCCGGGTCCTCACCGGATTCGAAGGGGCCATGGTTCACGAACTCTGCCGCGGACGGGGCGATGCCTCCTGCCGCTGGCGGGCCACCGCCGTCGGAGGATACGACTGATGCTGCTCGCCCATCTGGATCTCGACCGGGTCCGCGCCACGCTCGCCGAGCAGGGACTCGATGGCTGGCTGCTGTTCGACTTTCGCGGCATCAATCCGATTCTGTCCCGGGTGCTGGGCGAGATCGGCTTCTCCAGCCGGCGGCTCTTCATTCTGCTGCCGCGGGAAGGGGAGCCGCTCGCGCTGGTGCACAAGATCGAACTCGGTGCCTTCAGCGGGAACAGCTTCCCTGGCCGAGTCATCAGCTACGCGCGATGGGAGGAGCTGCACGCCGGGCTCACCACGCTGGTTGGCGGCAAGACGGTCGCGATGGAGATCTCCTCCGATGATGCCGTGCCCTACCTCGACCGGGTACCGCTCGGCGTCGTCGAGCTGGTTCGCCGGCTCGGCGGAACCGTCCGCACCTCGGCGAGCCTGGTGACGCGCTTCGCCTCGGCGTGGAATGCCGAGGAGCTGAAGGGGCATCTCTTTGCGGCGGAGGCGCTCGCGGACATCGCGCAGACGGCGCTCCGCTGGGCGGTGACGCAGGGAGAGACGGGCCTCACGGAGAGCGCCCTGCAGCGCAAGGTGATCGACGCGATCCACGCCAAGGGGCTCGAGTTCGACCATCCGCCGATCGTAGGCTTCGGTCCCAACGCGGCCAATCCGCACTATGAGCCGGTTCCCGGAGAGGATCTCACGCTGGAGCACGACCAGGTCGTGCTGCTCGACCTCTGGGGCGGGACGCGGCTGGGGACGGTCTTCGCGGACCAGACCTGGATGGGGTTCTCGGGGAAGCGTGTGCCGGCGAAGGTGCAGGAGGTGTGGCGCACCGTGCGGGATGCCCGGGACGCGGCGATCGCGGTGGTGATGCGGAAGGCGGGGAAGGAGCCGCTGTACGGCTACGAGGGCGACGACGCGGCGCGCGGGGTGATTCGTCAGGCAGGGTACGGCGACTACTTCGTGCACCGGACCGGGCATTCGATCGACCGCGACCTGCACGGCTCGGGCCCGCATCTCGACAACTACGAGACCCATGACGATCGGGAGATCCAGCCCGGCGCCGGGTTCTCGATCGAGCCGGGGATCTACCTGCCTGGCGAGTTCGGCGTGCGGAGCGAAATCAATATGGTGTGGGCGCCGGAGGGCCCGATGGTGACTCCAAAAGCGCCACAGGTGGAGCTGATTCTGCCATGACAGGCGGTCACATGGCGGGCAAGTTTTGGTAACGAGATTTTTAGGCGCTCGCGCTCGGTTTTCGCTTTTGGGGTGAAAATTGGTGATTTCCGGGTTCGAAGCGGAGCCGCGATGTTTCACCAATGTTCAATCGTTTCAAGGAGTTACGGGCTGATACGTGTTTGAAACCCGCCATAGCTTGCTTCCTTGACACGTGATTTTAGTCACTCCATATTCTAGCCTCCCGACCGGGCCGCGGTCGGCAGCAATCCAGTTGCACACCCGTTTTGACCCGCAGGCATTCCATCAGGTAGGTCAGGCGCATCTCTCCCCGCTCTGGGTCGAGGACGGCTTTACGGCCGTCAGCGCCTTTTCAGTTCCGTGTTGTTGGCAGCTCTGTATCACGCCATCGGAGGACGTCTCCATGAAAGAAAGCGGTGTTGGCGCCTTCGCTCGCGCAGCGCGGTGGTTTGCGCTCGCGGCAGTCGCGCTGCTCGTGGGAGCGGGCACGCTCCACGCTCAGTCGACTGGTAAGCTCGAAGGCCGAGTTCGGGACCAGGCCGGTGCGCCGATCCCCGGTGCACAGGTACGGATCGAAGGGACGGCCTACGGCGCCGTTGCTGACGGCCGTGGCTACTACTTCATCAACAATATTCCGTCGGGCTCGGTGGACCTGCTGGCCCAGTTCGTGGGCTACAAGCCGGTACGACTGACTGCGCTGAAGATCACGGCCGGTCAGACGATCACCCAGGACTTCGCCCTCGAGCAGCAGGCGGTGGACATCGGCGTCATCGAGGTCATCGGCGCGCAGAACGCGCTGGTCCCCCGCGACGCGGTGACCACGAAGCAGAACATCAGCGGCGAATACACCGAGAAGCTGCCGGTCGACCGGATCGGCAACGTCATCGCGCTGGTTCCGGGCGTGGTCACCCAGCAGAACGGGGCGATCAGCATCCGCGGCGGCCGGACGGACGAAGCCTCGGTCTACGTCGACGGCGTCCCGGTGAGCCCGGGCGGCCGCGGCGGCCAGTTCGTCGGCACCACCGGCGGCACGGTCGATGTGTCGACCAAGTCGTTCGAAGACGCCTCGGTGACCACCGGCGGCAGCTCGGCCGAGTTCGGCAACGCCCAGTCGGGCGTCATCGCGATCCAGACCAAGAGCGGCGGCTCGAAGTGGGGCGGCAGCATCGGGTACGAGAACGATGAGATCGGCGGCAAGAACCACAGCCTGGGCCGCAATGCGGTACAGGGCTCGTTCGGTGGTCCGCTGGCCCACAACCTGACCTTCTACTTCTCCGGCGACCTCGAGGGGAACAAGTCGGCGGGGCAGGGTCTGAACGGCCAGGACTATCCGGTGTTCGTTTCCGCGGGCGTCGACACCACGGTGTCGGTGATCAGCGGCTCGGCGCCGCGCGACACCACCAAGGTCGACGTGCTCAAGTTCGCCATGTACACCGGCAACTGCGACGCGTTCAGCCACAGCGTGAACTCGGACATCCGGAACAATTACGGCCTGAGCTGCCAGGGCGCCCGTCTCCCGGCGACCACCAACTCGAGCTACCGGGTCCAGACCAAGCTGCAGTACACCTTCGGCACCGGCAGCCGTATCGCGCTGAGCGCGGTCCGCAGCCAGGCCAACAACCGCGGGTTCAACTACGGCGCCCTGACCAACCCGCAGCAGCTCAACGGCGGGTACAGCGGCAACAACGTCGTCACCCTGAACTGGACCCAGAACCTGTCCAAGTCGGCTGACAAGGCGCTGGCGCTCGACATGTACGCGTCGTATCAGTGGGACCGTTCGATCACGGGCCCGCTCAGCCGCAGCGGCGAGCAGAGCAGCCGCGATCCGTTCGGCGGTTTCATCATCAAGCCGATGGATTTCCTGTTCGACTTCAGCAACTTCCCGATCAGCGACATCCAGACCCGGTTCCGGCTGAACTCGGGCGCGCTCTCGCCGTACGACATCAAGAACACCACCCAGTACCAGCCGGTCGACCTGTACCGCAACAACGCCTACGGCGTGGCCGGTGCACTGCTGACCTTCTGGGACGCGGGCGGCAACGGCAACAGCCGTCTCAGTCTCTATAAGGAAGACCGGGCGGTCGGCAAGGCGAACCTCGACTGGCAGGTTGATCGCTACAACCGCGTCAAGCTCGGCGGCGAGTACACCAAGTACTTCATGAACGCGTACTCCTCGGGTCTCACCAGCCAGGCCTTCGCGGATGGCTACCACGAGAAGCCGACCCGCTGGAACGCCTTCCTCGAAGACCGTCTCGACCTCGGCGACGTCGTGCTCGTCGGCGGTCTGCGCTACGACTGGTACAAGAGCGGCGCCTCGCGTCCGTACTACACCGACTCGCTCGGCAATCGCAGCTGGTTCCCCCGCATCTCCACGATGCCCGGGTTCAACGCGAACGATCCGACGGCCGGCTTCGTGGCGGACAAGAGCCACTCCTACCTGAGCCCGCACGTTCAGGTGGCCTTCCCGGTGACCGAGCGGACCAACTTCCGCCTCTCCTACGCCCACCAGGTGCAGGCACCGGACTTCCAGCTGATCCTCGGCGGCATCAACACCGACCTCAGCACGACGAATACCAACCACGTGTACGGCAGCGACCTGGACTTCGGCCGCACCATCACGTTCGAGTTCGGCATCCGGCATTCGTTCAACGACGACATGGTGCTCGACATCTCGGCGTACAACAAGGACAAGCTGTCCGACGCCGCCGGCCGTCTCGTCACCTATTTCGATCCGTTCGCGGGCAGGAACACCGACATCCGCGTGATCACCAACGCGGACTTCGGCAACTCGCGCGGCGTGGACATCCGGTTCGACCGGCGCATCGGCGAACTGTTCAACGGCAGCATCGCGTACACCTACGAGCAGGCCAAGAACACCGGTTCCGATCCGTTCACCTACATCAACTTCGGATCCCGGATCCTGAACGCCATCGGTGGTGGTAACCAGCCGCCGCCGCAGGCGATCCTGACCACGAACCAGAACCGGCCGCACAACATCGCCGGCCAGTTCGCGGTGGCCTTCCCGAACAACTGGAAGCAGGGTTCCACCGCCGGCGCGATCCTCGAGAACGTGGGCGTCTTCGCCACCTTCCGGTTCGCGAGCGGCACCGCCTTCACCCGCTGCCCCGTGGACGTGCCGGAAGACGACAACGTCTTCGCCGGCGGCGTCTGCGGCAAGCGGATCGAGGGCGACTACAACGGCGCGCGGCTCCCGTCCTTCAAGCAGTTCGACCTGCGCCTCACCAAGGGGTTCGCGGTCGGCGGGCTGGACTTCACCGCCTACGCCGAGGCGCGGAACCTGTTCAACTTCAGGAACGTCAACACCGTTTTCGCGCAGACCAACGACATCGTCAACAACAAGGAGCGGCAGAAGATCCGCGACTCCGAGTTGCAGTCGTGGGCGGCGGAAGGGAAGCGGAACGGCGTGCTGGCGGCTGACAGCTCGATCAGTCTGACCTTCGGCGGTGCCAGCACGGGCGGATGCGGAAGCTGGGTGTCGGATCAGGGCGCCTCAGCCGCGCCGAACTGCATCTACATGATCCGGGCCGAGCAGCGGTACGGAAATGGCGACGGCGTCTTCACGCAGGCTGAGCAGATCCGTGCGTCCGACGCGCTGTATTACGTCTTCCGTGGCGTCAGCAGCTTCACCGGTGCGCCCCGGCGCATCCGGCTCGGCTTCGAAATCAACTTCTGAGTCCTCGCGGTGGCCTGGTCCGGAGACGATCCCGGGCCAGGTTCCCCGCATATCTACAGAGCGAGGGGAGAATGCACTCACGATTCCGTATGAAAGGCGTTCTGCTGGCGGCGCTCGTGGCAGTTCTCGCGAGCGTGGCCGTGCCGAACGTCGCATCGGCCGAGCCGCAGCCCGGGGTCACGAAGAAGGGCTTCCGGCTCTTCGCCCGGGCGCTGGGCGCCATGACCATCAACCGGGTCTACTGCGGTCTGGCCTCGGATGGCCAGATCTGCGTCGACTCGACCAATTCGTCGACGATCGGCGGCGGGTTCTGGCCGAAGGGCACGCCGGACCAGTACGTGTTCAACTCGGGTCTCCAGGTGGCCGGCGTCATCGGCCCGGACGGCGGCCCGTGGGCGGGTGATACGACCGGCGGCTTCTTCTTCGATCCGAAGGGCACCACCCAGCACGGCCAGGAGGTCATGCCGATCTCCAACGCGACCAACACGCTCGACCTGGCCTCGTGGCCGGCGGCGGCGTGCGTGCCGCGCGGCGACTCGAGCGCGTCGCTCTTCAACACGCTGCTCCAGTCCGATGCGACCACCGGCGCCACCGGCGATGGCACGGGCATCCCGTTCTGCCGCAAGTCGGCGTCGCAGGGTGACGTCTGGTTCCTGTCCTGGGAGGGCAATTCGAGCCTGAAGGCCGGCCGCCAGCATCCGCTGGGCGTCGCGGTCGAAACCCGCGGCATGGGCTGGAACTTCCCGTCGGGCAACGAAGACATCCTGTACTTCATCTACACCTTCTACAACATCACCACGCCGAACCAGGCGGATTACCTCGCGCACGGCGTCCGTCCGTCGCTGGCCACCATCCTGGCCGCGCAGGGCTCGGCGTTTCAGGCGAGCGCTGCCGCGCAGGGCACCACCGTGCCGGCCGGCGGCTACACCATCAACAACCTGTTCGCGGCGTTTGGCGCGGACATGGACGTCGGTGAGGCCGGGTCGAACTACTCCTCGGTGAACCTGCCGTTCGCCCTCGGCTACGTGTACGACCACATCTTCAGCGACAAGACCAAGCTGCCGCAGTGGCAGTACGATCCGTCCATCTTCGGCGGACAGTTCTTCCCCGGCGTCGGCTTCGTGGGCGTGAAGTACCTCAAGAGCCCGACTGGCGCAGGCGCCATTCAGCTCTTCTCGAACACGATCAACGGCCAGCCGTTCGCGGGCGCCGTCAACGACCCGCGCGACGTGTCCCAGCTCTACCGCTACCTGTCCGGCACGCTGAGCCCGGCGCAGGGTGACCAGGCCTGCAACACCGGCAACCCGGCCGTCACGCGTATCTGCTTCGTCAACAACACCTCGCCGCAGGACATGCGCTTCTTCCAGTCCTCCACGCCGCTGACGCTGGCGCCGGGCGAGGGCGGATCGATCGTCGTGGCCTACATCTTCGCCGCTCCGGTCAAGACCGGCAGCTGCCCGAGCCCGGCCTGCGACATCAAGCCGGGCAACGCGACGGTGCTGACCAACGCCGGCACGCTGGCGTCGACCGGTGCCAACACCATCGACTCCATCACCGGCTTCCGCGGTTACACCGACATCAACGGCGACAACATCGCCACCCAGGATGAATTCTCGGTGGTGCCGGGCTCGCTGCTCGGCAAGTCGCTGGTCGCGCAGGCCGTGTTCGACGGCAAGTTCCTGCTGCCGTTCGCGCCGGCTCCGCCGGACTTCTTCCTGATCCCGGGCGACAACCAGGTCACCGTGCTCTGGAAGCCGTCCGCCTCGGAGACCACCGGCGATCCGTTCTTCGCCCTGGCCAGCCAGGCGCAGGACGTCCTCGGCGCTGCGAACGCGCTGTACGACCCGAACTACCGTCAGAACGACGTCGAGGGCTACCGGATCTATCGTGGCCGGGTGGATGCCCCGAACGAACTGACCCTGCTGGCGCAGTACGATTACAGCGGCACCGTCATCACCGACTTCACGGGTGTCGTCAATCCGGTGCAGGACTGCGCGCCGGAACTGGCCATCAATGCCGGCTGCCCGGTCGCCTTCGCGCCGAACCTCAAGAACGGCACGCAGCTGACCAACAGCGTCGACTACCCGCTGGTGGGCGAAGTCGTCCAGCTCAGCGTGACCGGTCCTTCGAAGGGCCGCCTCGCGCTGGCCAACGGCAACGCGATCATCGTGAAGTCCGACACGGCGGTCAGCGGTGGCGGTACCTCCGGCGGCTGCGGACCGAAGTCGGTCTGCCCCAAGCTGGACGACACCGGCGTTCCGTTCGTCTACGTCGACCGTACCATCCGGAACAACTTCCGGTACTTCTACTCGGTCACGGCGTTCGACGTGAACTCGATCGAGTCCGGCCCGACCAGCCTCGAGTCGCCGCGCAACACCAAGTCGGTGACCCCGGTCAAGCCGGCCAGCAACTACGTGAACACCGGCACCCTGTCGACCCACGTGGTCGGCCGCGGTGTGCGGCAGGACTCGGTCTTCCCGACGGTTCCCAACCTCGACGCAACGACCGGCAAGTTCACCGGTCCGATGCCGCCGGCGGATGGCGTGACCCTCGGCTTCGTGGGTGAGTTCGTGAAGCAGGTCATCGCCGCTCCGGGCTCGCTCTCGCTGACGCTGGACTCGATTGGCGCCGGTTCGGCCTATGATGGCGCGCCGACGACCTACTACATGACCGCGGGCTCGGGCGGCAACACGGTGCAGATCTCGGTGCCGATCGTCCAGGACGTGTTTGACGCGGCGCTGAGCGGCAGCGCGCTGTTCGACGCGGTCAAGATCGACAACAACCTCGCCAAGCTCTACGGCGGCGACTCGAGCTACGCCCTCAAGGGTCAGGCGAGCATCACGCTGGCGGGCAACTACCACACGAACTCCTACGGCCGCGGCTGCATCAACGGCGCGACGGGCTTCGACGTGGGTGGCGGCTGTGACTACAACGGCAGCCGGTGGTTCGACGGCCCGTCGCCGGCGAACAACGAGACGCTGAGCAACCCGAATGCCGGCAACGACAACTCGGGGACCCGCACGATGGACCGTGCGGCGGCCAACAACGCCGGCTTCAACAACGCCGGTGAACTGACGGGTGTCTCGGTGGTGCACAACACCCTCGGCTACCTCACGACCTCGAACTCGTACCGTCAGGTCGAGGGCGTGCTGGGCAGCTTCAAGCGCGCGGCCGACTACAACGTGTATTGGAGCGCGACCACGGCCGGTCTCATCGACAGCGTCATCGACGTGACTCACAACGTCGTGGTGCCGTTCGATGCGAACTTCCTCGGAGCGAGCTACGGCGTCCTGAACCAGGCGGCCGCGGCCACCTTCGCAGGCTCGTTCGACAACCGGGCCGAGCTGACGCTGACCGACTTCGGCTGCATCCCGCCGCTCCGCACCTTTGCGGCGTCCGCGGCGATCATCGGATGCACGGCACCGCAGTACGTGCTGAGCCAGCAGGCGGCGCTCGGGTCGATCGCGTTCTTCACCGGCACTGCGACGAGCAACGCGCAGACCAGCACCAACACCGGCACCGGCTTCGCGCTCTACATGCCTGGTGGCCTGTACATGTTCCAGACCGCCGCGCTGCCGCAGGGCACCGTCTGGGCGCTCCGCGACTACGTCGGCGCCATCACCGGCGGTAACGGTCACACCGGCAACGAAGGGCCGTTCGCCTTCTACTCCGCTCCCCGGCCGTTCTCGGCGGTGGGTGCGGCGCTGTCGGTCGACTTCGACGTGACCAACGCGGTGCGGAACGCCACCTTCGCGGACCTGAAGCAGGTCCACACGGTGCCCGATCCGTACTACGTGACCAACGAGTTCGAGCAGACCACGGACAACAAGGTCATCAAGTTCGTGAACCTGCCGCAGCGCGCCATCATCCGCATCTATTCATCCAGCGGCGTGCTGGTGCAGATCCTCGAGCACAACAGCACCACGAACGGTGGTGACCAGACGTGGAACGTCCGCAACCGGAACAATCAGGTCGTCGCCAGCGGTGTGTACTTCTATCACATCGAAGCGAACGGCGTGAGCGGTGGGTCGGCCAAGCGGGTCGGCCGGATGACCATCGTCAACTTTGCCCAGTAGTCCCCCAGGGGGCGGGCCCATCCGGGCCCGCTCCACAGCCAGGAGAATGGAACAGATGAAGCACACTCTTCCCCCGCGCCTGCTGCTGGTGGCGGCCCTGCTGGGTGGGACTGCCCCGAGCCTCATGGCGCAGGCTGGTACCCAGCAGGACAACACGGCCTATGGCTCGACGTCCGCGGAATTCCTGCTCCTCGGAGCAGGCGCCCGCGGCACCGCCCTCGGCGGTGCGTACGCGGCGATCGCGAACGATGCGAGCGCCCTGTACTACAACCCGGCCGGCGTTGCCCTCATGACCCGTCCCGGCGTGACGGTCGGCACCTATGACTACGTCGCGAACACCCGCTACAGCTGGGGTGGCATCGCCTTCCCGTTCGACGGCGCGTCCAAGACCTTCGGTGTGCAGATCGGCACCTTCGGCTTCAAGGACCAGCCGGTGTACACCGTGGACCAGCCCGATGGCACGGGGGCAACCTACGACGTGAGCGAGACCTTCTTGGGCCTGACCTACGCCCAGAACTTCTCGGACCGCTTCTCGGCGGGCATCACGGCGAAGTACATCTCCGACAACCTCGGTGACGCGAGCGGCCGGGCCTTCGCCGTCGACTTCGGCACGAACTTCCATGCCGCGCTCAACGGCCACCCGGTCAAGTTCTCCTTCGTGCTCGCCAACCTGGGCTCGAACATCGGCTACAGTGGCAACGCGCTGATCAGCGGCACCCCGCGCACGCCGCTGCCGGGCGAGGATCCGGTTCCCAGCATCCCGCAGCCGAGCCAGTTCCGCACCAAGGCCTTCCCGCTTCCGACGACCTTCCGGGTTGGCCTGGCGTACGATCTGCTCACCGGCAACAGCAATCGCGTCACCTTCCTCAGCGACTTCAACCAGCCGAACAACAGCAAGGCCGGGTTCTCGGCGGGCGCTGAGTTCATGAGCAAGAACCTCGGCGGGTCGCCGTTCTCGGCCGCTCTCCGTGGCAGCTACAACTATGCGGCGGCGAACAACCTGACTCCGAAGACGCTCTCGACCAACCTCAGCAGCGAAGAGAACCTGCAGGGTCTGTCGGTGGGCGGCGGCCTGATGTACGGCCAGGGCAACTTCAACCTCAGCGTTGACTACGCCTACAAGTACATGGGTATCCTCGGGCCCACCCACTTCGTGAGCTTCGGACTGGGTTGGTAAGGTTGGCAAGGGCGCGCGAACCGCGCGCCCCCACGCAGAATGGGCGATCCCTCAACGGGGATCGGCCCCGGCAAGGAACATGATGCGACGGTGGAAGCTTCTGGCCGGTCTCGCGGCCATCTCCGCCCTGATCCCGACGGTGATGGTTGGGCAGGCCGAGCAGGCGGTAGCAGTCCGGGCCTTCCGGTTCTACAGGGCGGAAGGCCACCAGACCCTGGTCACGGCGTTCGTCGAGGTGCCCTACGACCTCCTCGAGGCCCCGGCGACCGCCAATGGCGATCTCAGGTACGGTGTGGTCGTCCAGATCACCGACGCGAATGGCACCAAGCTGAACGAGGCCGCCTGGCCTGGCCGGGCCAGGGCGGACCTCCGCGGGTTGAAGGCCAGCAAGCTGGAGATACTCGACTTCTCCCTCGCACCCGGGAAGTACCACGTGGCGGTGGTCGTCACCGACTCCGTGAGCGGGCGACAGTTCGCGAGCAAGACGGATGTCGAGGCCTGGAGCGATTCGCCGAAGGTGTCGGACCTCATGCTGTCACCGAAGATGAGGATCGCCACCGACAGCGACACGATGCCGAATCCGGGTGAGCGGCGGTGGGGGAACACGATGGTGACCTCCGCGCTCAAGCTCCAGCTGACTCCGGAGCGGGCGAAGGCGTACTACCTGCTGGAGGCCTACGCCGCGTCGCCGGATTCCGGCACGATGCAGGTGAAGGTCTCCGACTCGACCGGACGCACGCTCGTCGGCACCCGTCCCGCTCCCGTGAAGCTTGCGGTTGGCGGCTCGGTGCTGAAGGGACAGCTCGATCTCGCCGGCCTCCCCGCGGGGCGGTACCGGATGACGATCGAACTGACGACCCCGGGCTGGAAGGAAGAACGGTCGGACGACTTCACGATGGCCGACCTGCAGGACGCTCTGCAGCGGCAGCAGGGGCTGGCGGCACTCGAGCGGGATTCCGACGAGGGCTACTTCGGCGCCATGACCGCCGCGCAGCTGGACGAGGCCGAAGAGCCGCTGGCGTATCTGACCTCGTCCGATTCGCTCTCGGTGTGGAAGTCCGGACTCTCGGTGCAGGCGAAGCAGCAGTTCCTGACCCGCTTCTGGGCTCAGCGTGACCCGACACCGGGGACGCCGAAGAACGAGCTCCGCGAACGTTTCTACGGGCTCATTGCGCAGGCGAACAAGTCGTTCGGTGACGGTGGCCGGAACGGGACGCCGGGCTGGAAGACGGACCGCGGCCGGGTGTTCGTGAAGTACGGTCAGCCCGCCGACATGCTGGACCGCAGGACCCCGTCGGGGCAGTCGCCGCCCTATCAGGTCTGGCGCTACACCCGCGGGAAAGAGATCTACTACATCTTCGCCGATCGCAGCGGGTTCGGGGCCTACAAGCTCCTGGCCACGAACAGCCTGAAGGAGACCTCGACGCCCGGATACGCCGACATTCTCGGCGCCGTGGCGCTCCAGGACATCAGCCGGTGGTTGGGGATCGATCTGTTCCGCGATGATAACGGACGAATCAACGATCAGCAGTAACACAGCAACAGCTGTTGAAGAGAATCAGGACCCGTTGCCGGGCGAGCGGTGCTCAAGTTTCCGACTTCTGACATGAGGTACACAGTCATGAACCGTGTGACACGTGGTACGGTTTTCCTCGCCGCCGCAGTCGCCATGGTCTCCTGCAAAGGCGACCCGACGGGCGATCTCCGGGGCGGCATCGATCATCTGATCGCCAAGCCGGGCGCGATCTTCCTCCACCCGGACTCGTCCAAGAACGTGCTGATCGAGGCCCTCGACAAGCAGGGCAACCGCCTCGCGGCGACCTTCACCCTCGGCAACGTGGGCGCCGGGATCACGGTCGTGCCGGACGACTCCTTCAACCTGGTCTTCGACACCAAGGGTCACCTGGTTCCGCCGAAGAACTGGACCCGCATCCAGTACATCGTCTCGGGCGTGGCCAACACGAGCAACTCGAGCTTCGTCGTCACCGCGGGTGGCAAGTCGATCACGATTCCGGTTCGGATCGTGCCTGACAGCGCCCCCGGGACCGCCGTCTCGTCCGCGACGCCGAACGTCGGCGACACCGTGAGCCTCACCGCCCCGGCGAGCTTCCTCTTCACGCCGGCAAGCGTGGTCACCAACGGAACCGCCGTCGTCGCGACGCTGGGCATCTCGGCCGACAGCACCACCATCCAGTTCGTTCCCGGCCCCGGCGCCACCGGCACCGTGTCCGTCAGCGGCCTGGTCGTCCAGTACGCGACCGTGGTCAGCGGTTACACGATGACCTCGAGCAACACGATCACCACGAGCGCCGCGCCGTCCCTGACGCTGAACACCACGAACGCCGCCGCCGGCGACACCATCGTCGTGACGGCTCCGGCGCCGTACAAGTTCACCCCGGCCAGCACGCCGACCGTGACCGGAGCTGGGCTGTCCAAGATCGGGATCTCGGCGGATAGCACACAGCTGAGCTTCCTCATCGGACCGAGCGCCGCCGCGGCCGTCTCGGTGAACAACGTCGTCGTCAACGGCGCCGGTGGCCTCGGCACGTTCACGCTGAATACCGGCGCGACCACCCTGAACACCCCGGCCGTTTCCAACCTGGCTGTGACGTTCAGCACCACCACGCCGAACATCAACGACAACGTGACCCTGACCGCCCCGGCCGGCATCAAGTTCCTGCCGTCCGCCAAGGTCTTCTTTGGCAACGACCAGCAGACGGTGACGAGCGTCGCCGCCGACAGCAACTCGCTGGTCATCCGCGCGCACAAGTCCGGCGCCAGCGGCCAGGTCTCCGTGGGCAACGTCGCCCTCAGCTTCCTGACCTCGGTGCCGTTCACCAGCACCATCACCGCGACCGCGAACGTTGGCGCATCGATTACGCCGCTGGCTGGCACTGGTGCCTTCGCCACCGCGCCGAAGATCGTGATTCCGGATGCAGGCAAGACCGGCGGCATCATCGATGCTGGCGCCTTCTCCGTGGGCCCCGCGATCTGCAGCAACTCGCTCGGCGGCCCGTGCCGGATCTACACCTTCACGATCAGCAGCGCCCGCACCTTCGCGGTGAGCGCCTCCTGGCAGGGGACCACCGACATCGGGGTCTACTTCTCCACGGCGGCCGGCGCTGTCACCGGCACGACGGGTTGCGACGCCAAGGGAGCCGGCGCTGGTGGTCAGCCGGAGACCTGCACCGCGTCGCTCGCGGCTGGAACCTACTTCCTGGTCGTCGATTCGTTCGCACCGTTCTACGGCCCGCCGAACGATGTCGATCCGACCGACATCAACGTCACCCTGACCGGTCAGTGATCGGGTAGGACTGCAGCCAGGACGAAAACGGCCCCCGGCGAAAGCCGGGGGCCGTTCTCTTTGTACGTCAGGGGAGGAAACCTCCCGCGCCATCGAGCACACTCATGCGGTGGCGCTCCAACCGTGCCTCGGCCTCCAGCAGAAGGCCCCCGGAGCATCCGGGGGCCAGAGGCCACCTGCGCTTCAACTTGTTTCTCGGCCTACCCGGCGAACTCGGCGTCCCCCTCGCGAAACTGCCGCTGATAGAGTCGGGCGTACAAACCACCCCGGGTCAGCAGCTCGTTGTGCGTTCCCTGCTCAACAATGCGCCCGTGATCGAGCACCACGAGCCGATCGGCGCGACGGACCGTGGACAGCCGGTGGGCAATGATCAGCGTGCTGCGGCCCACCAGGAGCCGTTCCAGCGCATCCTCGATCAGTCTCTCACTCTCGGTGTCGAGGCTGCTGGTGGCCTCGTCCAGGATCAGGACGCGCGGATCCTTGAGGATGGCGCGGGCGATGGCGATGCGCTGACGCTGCCCGCCGGAAAGCCGGACCCCTCGCTCGCCCACGATCGTATCGTAGCCGGTGGGAAGTCGCTCGATGAACTCATGGGCGTGGGCGGCACGGGCTGCCGCCTCGATATCCGACAACGCAGCTCCAGGCCGGGCATAGGCGATGTTCTCCCGGATCGAACCGCTGAAGAGCGCCGGTTCCTGGGGCACAATGCCGATGGCGTGCCGGAGATCGGCGAGCCGGATCTGACGCACATCCCGGCCATCGAGTGCGATCGTACCCTCGGTGACATCCCAGAAGCGGGGCAGCAGCGAGGCGAGGGTCGTCTTGCCGGCGCCGGACGGCCCGACGAGCGCGACGGTCTCGCCAGGAGCGATCTCGAGGGTGACCTCGCGAAGCGCCCACTGCGCGTCAGCGCCTTCGCCATAGCGGAACGACACCCGGTCGAAGGTGACCCGGCCCGTCACGGGCGCCGGCAGCGCCAGCGGGGCGGCGGGGTCGGTGATCGGGCTGACCATCTCGACCATCTGGAAGACCCGTTCCGCCGCTCCGACCGATTCCTGATATGAACTGAAGAAGGAGATCAGCGAGGCCACCGCACCCGCGATCATGATCGTGTAGATCATGAAGGTGAAGAGCGTGCCCGGGGTGAGCTGGCCATCCAGCACCAGCCGCGCCCCCTGCCAGAGCACGATGACGATGGCGGCATAGGTGGCGAAGGTGATGACCCCGAAGAAGACTCCGCGCACCTGGGCCCGGTTGATCGCGGCGGAGACCGCTTCACGGATGCGCGCGCCATAGCGTCCGCGCTCCTGATCCTCCTGCACGAAACTCTGCACGGTGCGGATCTGGCTGATCGCCTCTTCGGCCAGGGCGGTGGCCTCGGCGACCATGTCCTGCACGCTGGTGCTCATCCTCCTGAGCCGGCGCCCGAAGAAGAAGATCGCCCCCACCGCCACGGGGACCGCCGCCAGCGCGGTGAGCGTAAGCCGGGGCTGCACAATGACGAGCATCGTGATCCCGCCTCCCAGCGTCAGGAGCTGACGCGAGAAGTCGGCGAACTGGTGGCTCAGCGTTCCCTGCAGTTGTCCGATATCGGTGGTCAGGCGGCTGATCAGTTCACCGGTGCGGCGTTCCGCGAAGAAGCCGGGCGGCATGTCGAGGAGCCGCGAAAAGAGGGTCTCCCGGAGACCGGCGACGGCGCGTTCGCCCGTGGCGGTGAGCAGGTACGCCTGGGCGTAGTTGAGCAGCGCCTGCGCGACGACCACACCGACGAGTTGCAGCGCCTTGCGATCGAGCGACTCCCGCCCGCCCTTGAGAAAGGCGGCATCGAGCAGCCACCCGGTGAGCCGCGGGAAGGTGAGGCTCGCTGCGGTGGCCAGGATGAGACAGACGATCGCTGCCGAAAGGGCCAGCGCATGCGGGCGAATGAGCGGGAGGAGGCGCTTGAGGGCGGTCGGCGGAGGGAGACGCCGCTTGCGGGTTGCTTCCGGAGAGGTCATGGGAGGGAAAACTAATCCCCCGAAGCTGGGTTCCGGGGGCTGTTCAACCCTGCATGATTGCCCTGAACAGGAGCCTGCTCAGGGCGTGTGATGCTGGGCCGGCATGGTGCTGCCGACCGGGGCCATCGCCTCGGTCTCGGGCTGGTCGAGGATGAGCAGCGGCGCACGCTCGTACTGATGCCCGAACGGCAGCGCCCGATCCACACCCATCGCCACGAAGAGCAGCGCGAGGTAGAGGAGGGAGTACTTGTACATGTTCCAGGCCGTCGGCGTGACACCTGCCTCGCGCAGCACCCTGATGCTGTACCAGAGGAGCCGGCCGCCGAGCGCGAGTGCGGCCACCGCATAGAAGAGGCCGAGTGCCCCGAAAATCGAGGGCATGACGGTGAGCGGAATCAGCATCAGGGTGTAGGCCAGCATCTGGATCTTGGTCCACTGATCGCCGAGAACCACCGGCATCATCGGAATCCCGGCCCGGGCGTAGTCCTGCTTCTTGATCAGGGCCAGCGCCCAGAAGTGGGGCGGGGTCCAGAAGAAGATGATGGCGAAGAGATAGATCGCGGGCAGGTCGAGCGTCCCGGTCATCGCCGTCCAGCCGACGAGCGGCGGGAAGGCGCCGGCCGCGCCGCCGATGACGATGTTCTGGGCCGAAATCCGCTTGAGCCAGACGGTGTAGACGAAGATGTAGAAGAGGTAGCCGCTGAAGGCGAGCCACGCGCTCAGTGGGTTGACGAAGTGCCAGAAGATCCAGAAGGCCACGGCGCCCTGGGCGAGCCCGAAGGCCAGTGCGCCCAGTGCCGGGATCCGCCCCGAGGGAATCGGGCGCAGCTTGGTGCGGGACATCAGCATGTCGATGTCCCGGTCGAACCACATGTTCACCGTGTTTGCGCCGCCGGCCATCAGGTAGCCACCCAGCGTCACCCAGAGCACCAGGGAGATGGGTGGGATCCCGTGCCCGGTGATGTACATCGGGGCGATCGTTGTCAGCAGCAGCAGGGAGATGATGCGCGGCTTGGTGAGCGTCACCAGGTCGGCCATCATCGAGGGCGCGGCGACGGGTTCTCCGTCACTGGCGAGCGCGCTGGCGGAACCGATGATGCCACCGGAGGTTCCGGGCTCGAGCGCCGGGTCGGGATGCTTCGGGCTGCGCGCCGCGAGCATGCGCCGCGACCGGAACGCCACCACGATGGCCGAGGTCCACACCAGCGAGCCCACGAAGAGATGCGCGGCCCGCAGGTGCGTGGGCATGAGGCTCAGCATCATCGCCGCGCCCACCGTGACCTGCAGCAGGACCGCACCGGCCAGCATCCAGGCCGCCCGGCGATACGCGGCCGACCCCTCGCCGGTCAGTCGGCGTGATGCGAAGGCGAGTCCGAGGCTGTGGCCGACAAACAGGAAGGCGAGCACCCGGTGGACCCACTGGAGTTTGCCCAGCGCTTCGGCGGGAGGCAGAAACTCGCCACCGCAGAGCGGGAAGCCGAGGCAGTAGAGCCCGGCGTTGTAGTTAGCGACGAACGCGCCGAAGACGACGACGAGGAAGGCCAGGCCCGGCGCGAGAAGCGCGGCGGTGGGACCCCGACCGGGGATCACCTGCTCGCCGCGGAGCTGCTCACCGGCCCGGAGCACCGCCACGACCAGGACGCCGAGCAGGATCATGGCGTTGGTCAGGTGGACGACGACCGTAGGCGCCGCGTTCCAGAGCTTCACCGTGACCGCCCCGAGCACGATCTGCAGCACCAGGACGGCCATCGCCAGGAAGGCGGGGTTCCGCAGGCTGGGCTGGTTCCGGTGACGCTTCCATGCGATGCCGGCGAGCGCGGCCACCGCGAAAGTGACGAGCGCAGCCACCCAGCGGTGGCTCCATTCGATCACTTCGAGGGTGTCGGAGAGGTTCGGCAGGATCCGGCCGTTGCACAGGGGCCAGTGATCGCCACAACCCATGCCGGAGCCGGTGATCCGCACCACGCCACCGAGCGTGATCAGGCCGACGGCCAGCCCCGCCGCGATCATGGCGCCCCTGCGGTACAGCTGGGCGCCCGCGTCCGCCTCTGAATTCATCCCGGAACTCCGAACCTTATGAGGAAAAGGCCCTTGGGGGCCTTAAGACGGGGGGAAAGAACGGATTTGGGGCGCGGGTTGTCAAGTTGAGATTGGCGGGGCAACTTACCCCTCCCCGACCCCTCCCCCGGAGCCATTCGATTCCATGACCAACTCCCCCGACCAATGGGGTGAGCGGCTCCCCCGCCGCCTGGGCCTCTGGAGCGCCGTTGCGGTCCTGATCGGCTCGACCATCGGAAGCGGCATCTTCCGCACCCCGGCCTCCGTGGCGCAGCGGGTGGACGACGTGCCGCTCTTCCTGCTCGCCTGGGTCATCGGAGGTGTGGTCGCGGTCTGCGGGGCGCTGACCTACGCCGAACTGGCGGCCGCCTTTCCGCGGAGCGGCGGGATCTACGTCTTTCTCCGTCAGGCATTCGGCCCGCTGCCGGCATTCCTGTTTGGCTGGGCCGAGCTGCTCATCATCCGGCCGGGCGCCTACGGCGCCATCGGGATCACCGCCTCGGCCTATTCGCTCCGCACCGTCGGCCTCGATCCGGCGGCACAGCTCGGTGGCCTTCCCTTCCGGGGCGACCAGCTGCTCGGCGCGGCATTCATCATCGTGGTGGGCGCGGTGAACTATTTCGGGATCAAGCGCGGCGCGGTGATCCAGAATCTCAGCACGATCTTCAAGGTGGGGGCGCTGGCGACACTCGTGATTCTCGGCTTCGCGATGGGGAAGGGGCAGGGCATCGCGCCGATGCTGGCTCAGCGTGCGGAGGTCGCCGTCTCTCCCTTCCTGCTCGCGATGGTGTCGATTCTCTGGGCCTACGACGGCTGGGCCGACCTCGCCTTCGTGGGTGGCGAAGTGAAGGATCCGCAGCGTACGCTTCCTCGCGCGCTCATCATCGGGACCTCGGTCGTGGTGCTGCTCTACCTCGGCGCCAATTTCATCTACCTCTACCTGATCCCGATCGGGCAGATGAAGCAGGCCGAACTGGTCGCCGCCGACGTGGCCCAGCTGCTGATCGGGCCGGCGGGCATCGTGGCGGTCTCGGCGGCGGTGGCGGTGAGCACCTTCGGGACCCTCAACGGGTCGATGATGACCGCTCCCCGAATCTTCTTCGCGATGGCGGATGACGGGCTCTTTCCCAAGGCCATCGCAAAGGTCGATCCGAAGACCGGCGCGCCCACGGCCGCGATCCTGCTCGCGGCGGTGATGGGCGTGATCTTCGTGCTGATCAAGACCTTCACCGAGCTGGCGGATCAGTTCGTCATCGGGATCTGGCCCTTCTACGCCATGGCGGTGGCGGGCGTCTTCGTGCTCAGGCGCACGCAGCCGGATCTGCCGAGGCCGTATCGGACCGCGGGCTACCCGGTGGTGCCGCTGCTTTTTCTGGGGGCGTCGCTGTTCCTGCTGGGGAACTACCTGGTGTCCGAGCCCAGGGCGTTCGCCGTCGACATCGGCGTGATTCTCACCGGGGTGCCGGTCTACTACGGCTGGAAGCGGTGGAGCCGCTGAGCCGGCTCCCCGCGATCACCCGTCGGCGATTTCCAGCGAGATGTCGGCCGCGGTGACGCTGTGGGTCAGCGCGCCGACCGAGATGAAGTCTGCGCCCGCCTCCGCGTAGCTCCTGACATTCGCCAGGGTGATTCCGCCGGTCGCCTCGATGGCGATATCGGAGCGCGAATCCCTGGCCCGCTTGCTCCACGCCGCCACGGTCGCCGGGGTCTGGTTGTCGATGAGGAGCCGCGTCGCACCGGCCCGGCAGGCCTCATCCAGCTGTTCCGGGGTCTCCACCTCGACGAAACAGTCGCTCACCCCGCGCGCGGCCGCCGCCGCCAGCGCGTCGGCCAGGGTCCGGCCACTCCGTACCAGTGCCCGCCAGTGATTGTCCTTCACCATGAGCGTCGTCGAGAGGTCGAGCCGGTGCATGGCGCCGCCGCCGGCCAGCACGGCCGTCACGTCGAAGAGGCGGAGGCCCGGCGCCGTCTTCCTGGTGTGGAGGATCTGCGCGGAGGTGCCTCTCACCGCGTCGACGTAGGCACTGGTGGCGGTCGCGATGCCGACGGCACGCTGCAGCAGATTCAGGATCGGCCGCTCGGCCCGCAGAATCGAGGCGAGGTCGCCTTGCACCACGCCGGCGAGCGTGCCCGCCTCGAGGGGCGACCCGGTCGGCTGGTACCAGACGACGGGGTCGAGCCCGCAGGTGATCGCGACGGCATCGGCATAGGAGGTGCCGGCGAGCACGCCGCGGCTCTTGAAGAGCAGGCTGCCCGTCGCGAACTGGCCCGGGGTCACGCACGACTCGGTGGTGACGTCCCGGAGGCCATCCTCCATCAGGGCGAGTTCCGCGATGCGGCGGGCATCGGCTCCCACGCGGACTCTGAGGTCGCGCTCGATGATCATGGGGTCAGTCCCCCGGCTTCTTCGTGACGCCCGGCCCCAGGGCGACCATCCGGTCGAGCGAGGCCCGGGCCCGGGCGGCGATCGCGGGGGCGACGCTCACATGGAACTGGTCCTTGAGCAGCGCATCGCGGGTGCCCTCGAGCGTGATCGTCTTCATGTAGGCGCAGACCGCGGCGCGGTCCGCGGCATAGAAATGCTTGTCAGGCGCCAGCTGCTCCATCCGGTGCATGATCCCGGTCTCGGTCGCGATGATGAACTCGGTGGCGGGCCGCTCCTGCACCAGCTGGATCATCCGCTCGGTCGAGGCGATGTGCACTCCCTCCGAGGGAATGTCCCCGTGGCCCATCGCGTAGATGAGCTGGCCGGCGCAGCCGCACTCCGGGTGTACCAGGACCTCCGCCTGCGGGTGGTCGTGCCGCATCCGGTCGAGCGTGTGGGGGTTGATGTCCTTGTGCACGTGGCACTCCCCCATCCACACCTCGACCTTCCGGTGCGGCCGCATCCGCTTCACGTGGGCGCCGAGGAAGAAATCGGGGCAGAAGAGAATCCCCCTGTCCTCGGGAATCGCGTCGATCACCTCCAGCACATTCCCGCTGGTGCAGCAGTAGTCGAGCTCGGCTTTGACCTCGGCCGTGGTGTTCACGTAGCCCACCGCGATGTAGCCGGGGTGCTGTGCCTTCCAGGCCCGGACGTCGTCGGCGGTGATCGTCGCCGCCAGGGAGCAGCCCGCCGCGAGGTCGGGCAGGAGGACCCGCTTGTCCGGCGCCAGGATCGCGGCGGTCTCCGCCATGAAGTGGACGCCGCAGAACACGATCACGTCGGCGTCGGTCGCCGCGGCCTTGCGGGAGAGCCCGAGCGAGTCGCCCACGTAGTCGGCAACATCCTGCACCTCCGCGCGCTGGTAGTTGTGGGCCAGGATGACGGCGTTGCGGCGGCGCGCGAGCGCCCGGATCTCCTCCTGCAGCGCGGCGATCTCCGCCGGATTCAGCGTGGTCGGCTCGATGACGGGGAGTGCGAGTGTCATGGTGCCGCCATGCCGCCAGGCGCGGCCACGGGAGGGTAGTCGAGCCGGCGGTGCCCGCCGCGGCTCTCGCGGCGGCGCAGCGCCGCGTGGGTGATGAGCCGGGCCACCAGCAGCTGATTGTGGGTGCGCCAGGCCTCGGGCGGGACGATTCGTGTCAGGCGCGCCAGGGCGCGGCGCGCCCGGCGGAGTCCCTGCTCGGTGCGGACCAGGCCCACGTCGGTCGTCATGATCCCGCGCATCTCGGCGAGGGCGCCGGTCGCCGCGTCATCCGCGGAGCGGCCCGCGAACTCGTCACCAGACGAGGGCGGGAAGGCCGGCACCGGATACTGCACCGGCGTCGCGTGACGCCACCGTGCGGCGAAGGACTCGCCGCGCCCTCTCGGCACCGCGCGGCCCGGTCCCCCGTCCATCCATTCCTGCGGGCGGCCCGTCGCCTCGCCGGCGCGGTTCCGCGCGGCGAGCGCCCGGGCCACACGGTCGGCGAATACCATCCCCTCGAGCAGCGAGTTGGAGGCGAGCCGGTTGGCGCCGTGCACCCCGGTGCATGCGACCTCACCCACGGCCCAGAGCCCCTCGCGGGTGGAACGGCCGTCGAGATCGGTGCGGATGCCCCCCATCGCGTAGTGCAGCGCGGGCGCCACCGGGATCAGGTCGTGCAGCGGGTCGAGGCCGTGGTCGTGGAGAATCTTGGTGACGCCGGGGAAGCGCTCCTCGAAGTCGGCGATCTCCCGCGCATCCAGCCAGGCCCCGCCGGTGGCGTCCGCCGCGGCGACCGCCCGGGCGACGACATCGCGGGGCGCGAGTTCGCCCCGCGGGTCGGCGTCGAAGGCGAACCGTCGCCCATCCTTGTCCACCAGGATGCCGCCCGCGCCGCGCACCGCCTCGGTGATGAGCGGTGCCGGATTGACGCCCGGCAGTTTGAGCGAGGTCGGATGGAACTGGAGAAACTCGAGGTCCCGGAGTTCGGCGGCGGCACGCCAGGCGAGCGCCCAGCCATCGCCGGTCGCGACCAGCGGATTGGTGGTGACGGCGTAGAGCTGGCCGACGCCGCCCGTCGCCAGCACCACGTCGTGTGCCTCCAGCTCGAACGGCTCGCCGTTGCGCACCGCGATCACGCCCGTCACCCGCGAGCCGTCGTGACAGAGCGACGCGACCTCGGTGTAGCGCAGGATCTCGATCAGCGGGTGCCGGCGGATGATCTCCGTGAGGAAGGAGACGATCGCCGCCCCGGTGCGGTCGCCGCCCGCATGAATGATCCGGGGCCGCGTGTGCGCCGCCTCGAGGCCGAAACGGAGCGACCCATCGGGACCGCGGTCGAAGACCGCACCGGCGGCCAGCAACTCGCGGATCCGGTCCGGGCCTTCGGCCGTGAGGACCCGTACCGCCTCCGGATCGGACATGCCGTCGCCCGCGGCGAGCGTGTCGGCCGCATGCTGGCTCGGGCTGTCACCCAGTCCCAGCGCGACCGCAATGCCACCCTGGGCCCAGGAACTCGCGCTGTCGGCGAGGAGCCCCTTTGTGACCAGCAGCGCCGGCTGTCCCTCGGCGGCCAGGCGCCAGGCGGTCCAGAGCCCGGCGATACCGGTGCCGACGATGACGGGGCGGGGGGAAGAAGCCATGGAAGGAATATAGGGGGCGGAGGGAGCGCCAAGGCATGCCTTGGCGCCCGCTCAGGTCCGCACCCGCCGCATCAGCCAGATCGCCGCACCAAGGAAGAGCACGTTCGGCGCCCACGCCGCCGCGACCGGATTCACGATCCCGGTGACCCCCACCGCCTTCGAGAGCTGGATCAGGGAGAGGAAGAGGACCGTCGTGCCGAGGCTGATCGCGATGCCGATCGCGGTGCCCTGCCGCGGCGAGGAGACCGCGAGCGGGGCGCCGAAAAGCGCGATCACGAGGCAGGTCGCCGGCAGCGCGATCTTGAGCGCGCGGTCGACCTCGATCTTGCTGGTGTCGTTGCCCGACCGCTGCAGCGCCTCGATGTACCGCGTGAGTTCCGCGTAGCGCATCTCTTCCGGCGCCTTGGGCTCGGCCAGCAGGTCCACCGGTTCCTGCGAGAGCGCCTTGAGCCGCGCCGAGTGGAAGCGCAGGCTCACCTGCATTCCGCGGTCGAACATCCGCCGGCTGGTGCCCGCCCAGAGCCGCCAGGTATGCAGCGTGTCGTCGTAGGTCGCGCTGTCGGCGACCACCGCGAGGTTGGGGTAGTCGGGGCCCTTGCCCTGGCGCTCGAACACCAGCTGGCGGAGCATCCGGTTCTGCACATCGAGCGAGCGAATGGTGTACACCCAGCCCTGGTCGGCGCGGAAGACGAAGTTGTAGCGGGCCGTCCGCGGCTTGGCGAGCTTGGCCTTCTGCAGTTCGAGCTGCCGGCTGGTCGACTCCGGGGCCAGCTCGCCCACCACGAAGGCCAGGCCGCACGTCAGTGTCGCGGCGATGTAGATCGGCAGTGTCAGGCGGTAGAAGCTCCATCCCCCGGCCTTCGCCGCCGTGAGTTCCGAATACCGGCCCAGATTGCCCACCGTGAACACGGTGGCGAAGAGCACCGCCGCGGGCATCACGAGGAAGACGTTCTCGGGCAGGGCGTAGAAGTAGCTGACGACGATCTCGGGAATGCGGAGCCCGCGGGCGATGAGCCGCTCCAGGTTGTCCGTCATGTTGATCATGATGGACACCAGCGGGAAGCCGAGCGCCGTGAGGATGAAGATCACGACCCACGAGCGGAGGACGTACCGGTCGAGAATGCGCACTCAGGCCGCCTTCCGCCGGCGGAACCGGCTCGTGATGCCATCCCACAGTTCGCCAAGGTCGCCTCCCCGGGTGGAGCCCGACTCCCGGCTCACCCGATAGAGGCCGAACAGGCCGAGGGCCCCGAAGATCATGTTGGGAGCCCACATCGCAACCCAGGGATCCACGATGTCATTGTTGCCAAGCCCCTCACCGGCGATGAGGCCGATGTAGTAGATGGCGAAGACCGCAAGCCCGCCGCCGATGACGAGCCCCATTCCGCCGCGGGGGAAACGCAGCGCCATCGGGATCCCGACCAGCGCGAAGACCAGGCAGGCGACGCTGATCGCCCACTTCTTGTGAACTTCGACCAGGTACTGGTCGGCCCGAAGCCCAGAGCTCTTGATTTCATCCCGGGCCGAGGAAATTTCCGACCAGAGGGTGATCCCCAGAGGCTGGCGGACGCCGTGCGGCTGCGGGGGGCGGACCACTCCGGTCAGCGCCACGCTGGGTGGGACGTCATCCACCCCGACCTCGGCGGAGGTGGCCTGCCGCGGCTGTGCGGTCGAGTCTGCCTTGTCCGTCCCCAGCGTGCGACCCAGCGCGGCGAAGGCGCGGCAGTAGGCGACCGGATGGGGGCGGGGAACCCGGGGGGTCGTCCTCACCGGCGGAAGGGCCAGCAGCGCACGGAGATCCCGGTCGGCGGTGAAGCGGCGGCGCTGTTCGGCCATGTCGCTCTCGAACTCCGCCTCCTGCACCACTTCCATCATCTCGCAGGAGCCCATCTCGCGATCCCCGCGGACCCCGTCATTGGCCTCGAGATCCAGCCGGTTCGAGACGTCCTTGACGAGGATCGTATTGGTCGCAAAATCCGTCACCTGCATCAGCGCCGGATCGCTCTGCTTGAAGGCGTGGATCGCCCCCGTCCAGAGCTTGAGCTGCAGGTTGGTGCCCTGATCGGTGAAGCCCATGATGCCGCTGTCGGCGTAGATGATCCGCCGGCTGTCGGTACCCGCCATGTCATAGATGGTGACGCTGCGGAGCCGGCCGGTGTTCGCATCGATCCGGCTGGCCCGGAGGAACATGCCGCTGGGGGGGATTTCGTTGATGACCTGTTCGCGGAGCTCCAGGGTGGGTTTCTTGCGCTGGATGTTGATCAGCAGGTTGCGCAGCTTGGCGTTGCTGTCGGGCAGGACCTGGTCGGTGAACCAGAAGTTCACCGCGGTCAGCAGGAGGCCGACGACGATCATCGGGCGGAGCAGCTGGAGCACGCTCAGGCCGCTCGCCCGCATCGCGGTGATTTCGCTGTCGGCCGCGAGGTGGCTGAAGGTGTAGAGCATCGCGACGAGGACCGCCATCGGGAGGGTCATCGCGATGATGAACGGCAGGCAGAGCAGGAAGACCTCGCCGATCACCGACCAGGGCAGCCCCTTGCCGACCAGCGCGCCAAAGCGGCGCGCGATCTGATTCAGGAGCATGATGCTCGTCATCGCCGCGAAGGCGAAGGTGAGCGGCGGCACGAACTGCCGCACGAGGTAACGGTCGAGCAATCGCACCACAGGCGAAGTCTCCGCGCGATAACGAGTTGTGAGCCTTCTACCCGGCCAGTATATTCCCGGTGTCCCGCACCTTCAAGCCTGACGTCTCTGCTCAGTTCCGAATCCCACTCCGGCTAGTGCGCGCGCTTGCAGTCGTTGCGCTCCTGGCGGTCGCTCCTGTCATGCTCCATGCGCAGGGGGATTCGGTCACGTCTGGCTGGATGCGCTTCCGGGCCGAAACGCCGCTGCCGCCCCTCAAGATACCCGCGATCTACCGGAGTCCATGGGCGGCGGGCCCGCGGCTGTCCGCCGAGGCCGTGGGGGCGGAGTGGCAGAGCGAGGTGGCGCGGGTGGTCGACTCGCTCCGGGTCAACCGGCAGACCGCGCTCCGGATGCGGCGGATCTACGGCCGCAAGGCAGGGCTTGGTGAGGCCGCACCGGAGGAGCGGCGCGGCGTGCTGGGACTGTCCAGGAAGTACGCCGACCTCAATATCGAGGGCACCGCGCGGATCGAACTCCGGACGGAGAAGCTCAAGAACCTGCGCTGCACCCCGGCGCAGTTTCTCGACCTCAATTCCGGCTGCCGGGGCGGATTCAAGCCGCCCCGGCTGGACACCTACCTCGCGCTGCGGTCGGGCGGCCTGATCGGGCGGCGCCTGCACGTCGACATCGACTACGATACCGAGCGCGACTTCAACGCCCGCAACAATCTCCAGGTGTATTACGAGGGCCTCGAGGACGAGATCGTCCGCCGGGTCGAAGTCGGCACGGTCACCTTCCGGCCCCCGCCCTCACGTTTCATCACGGCGAACATCCCGGCCAACAACTTCGGCGTGAACGCGACCTTCCAGGTCGGGGCGCTCCAGTTCCAGGGGATCGCCGCCACGCAGAAGGGCAGCGTCGTCGCGGAGCGCACCTACAGCGTCGGCAGTTCGACGGTCCAGCCGCAGGACCGGGAGGTGCGCGACATCGACTTCGAGTCGAGCCGGTTCTTCTGGGTCGTCGATCCGCTCATCCTGGGCGGCTTTCCCGCGATCGACATTCTGCAGATCGACCGCACCACCCTGCCACCGGCGGCACAGATCAATCAGGGCGACGTCCGGGTCTACCGGTACCGGCCCTCGACCCGGAACGGGGTGAATCCGAATCTGGGCGGCATCAACGCGATCGCGATCGGCGAGGACACGGTCCAGCGGGTGACGGCCCAGTGGCAGCTGCTGCAGCGCGATCTCGACTACTACGTCGATCCGACCGGCGTGTGGGTGGCGCTCTCCGCGCGTCTCGACCAGAACGACTATCTCGCGGTCAGTTACCGGAGCGCGGCGGGACAGGTCGGCACCTTCCCCTCGCAGGACGCCGGTCTCACGCCGGGGCAGCCGCCCAGGGACACACTGCTGCTGATCGTGCAGCCGAAGGTCAGCGCCGCGCTGGCGACCTTCCGTCACGAGATCCGCAACGTCTATCGCGTCGCCGGTGCCGATCTCGATCCCAATTCGCTGAAGGTGAACCTGACGCTGAACCGCTCCGAACGGCCGCTCCGTCCGGGCGCGCTGCCGACCTATCTGGCCGAGCTCGGGCTCGCGGTGCCGGCGGACCCCAACACCTTCAACCTCCAGGACCGGCTCTTCCCGCGGACCCGCGATCCGAACGCGTCGCTGACGATCAAGGACTCCTACATCGTCTTCCCCGAGCTGCAGCCCTTTGCCGGCGGGGCGCATCTGGTCGCCACGGAGCGGAACGACTCGCTCTACCGCACGCCGGGCTACCTGCTCTACAGTGAAGGACCCCCGGGGAAGTTCCTTTTCCGGCTGCAGTACAATGCCAGCTCCGGCGGGGACCGCTCCTCGCTCGATCTCGGCGCGCTGCAGATCCGCGACGGCAGCGAAGCGCTGTATCTCAACGGGCGCCGGCTCGATCGCGGCACCGACTATAACATCAACTACGACCTCGGACAGGTCACCTTCGTCGACCCGCAGGGTCTCTTCGGTGGCGGAAGCGGGACCATCCAGGCCCGCTTCGAGGAGCGCGGGATCTTCGCGGTGGCCCCGACCCAGATCTACGGACTCTCGACCCGCTACAGCTTCGGCGAGACGGGTGGCGTCAACCTGCTCGGCATCTACCAGCTCGAGCAGAGCGCCTTCAACCGTCCCCAGCTCGGCTTCGAGGCCTCGGCCCAGCTGGTGGGCGGGATCAGCACCGACCTCCGCTTCAAGCCGACCGCCGTCACCCGGTTCTTCAATCACCTGACCTCGAGCCCGACGACCGCGCAGTCGCGGCTCGATCTGAATGCCGAGATCGCCTTCACGAAGCCGGACCCGAACCGCTCGGGGCAGGCCTATCTGGAGGAATTCGAGGGCGACCCCGGCGTGCCGCTCTCGCTGCGCGAGACGCTGTGGGAGTTCGGCAGCAAGCCGCAGTTCACGGACGGGGTGCAGAACCTCTTCGGCGGGGCGTTCGACACCACCGAAGCGGTCCAGCTGACCTGGCAGAATCTGATCCCCGATCCTGCCACCGGCTCCGCGGCGCAGCTCCGCGCCCGCGACATCGACAACCGGATCCAGGTGGCGGGCCAGCAGGACCAGCTCGAGACCGTGCTCTACATGACGCTGCATCCGGACACCGCCGGTGGCCAGATCAACACGCAGAGCAAGATCCGGTGGACCCTGCCAACCAAGCTCAATCGGCCGCGGTGGCGGTCGATGGTGACCTCGCTCAGTCCCACCGGCGTGGACCTCAGCAAGAACGAATTCCTGGAGTTCTGGGTCTATCACGACGCGCGCTCCACCGCCGACTCGGCCGGGGTGGAGATGGTGCTCGATCTCGGCAGTGTGAGCGAAGATGCCATCGCGGCGGCGCCAGAGAGTCTCTCGGTCGTTGCCGGGGATTCGGTCTTCACGGGGAGGCAGTTCGTCGGCCTCGGCCGGCTGGATACGGAGCGCGAGCCGACCGGCGTATACAATGCCGCCCAGGACGACATCGGGATCCTCGGCGACCGGCCCGACAACTTCGTCGTGAACGGAGAGCCGTTCCCCGACGTCGCGCTCTGCAAGCAGCAGCTCGCCAACGTCGTCCCGGTCTTTCCCTGGGGCGATCTCGGGGAGCGCTGCGGCAACGGCAACGGCTTCCTCGACACCGAGGATCTCGACGGGGACAACCAGCTCGATGCCACCGGCAGCGCCGAGAACACGCTGCGCTGGGTCGTGGATCTCCGGGGCACGTCCAGTCCCTACTTCGTTCGGGACGGGGTGAAGTCCTCCACCGACCAGAGCGGCTGGCGGCTCTATCGCATTCCGCTCCGCACCCCCGAGTACACCCTCGGTGCCCCGAACATCCGCCTGATCAAGCATTTCCGCGTGACGGTCGTCGGTCAGCCTGACAACAACGGTCCCGACCTCCGGGCCTTCTTCGCGCTGGCCCGCATGCGGTTTCTCGGCTCGCCCTGGGTGCGGCGCTCCGACCGGCCGGTCGCCGCGCTGGACGGCGCCACCAGTTCCTCGCAGGGCGAAGTGGTCTCCTCGACTGTCTCGACCGAAAACATCGAACTCGGCTACACCTCGCCGCCGGGGGTGCTGACCGGGCTCGACAAGAAGGGGGGGAGTCAGGGCGAGTTCGGCAGTCAGATCAACGAGCGCTCGCTCCGGCTCCTCGCGCGGCAGATCACGCTCGGCGCGCGAGCCGAGGCCTATCTGCGCTTCCCCAGCGGCGCGCAGAACCTGCTCCGGTATCGCCAGCTCCGGTGGTGGGCGCGGGGCCGCGGGCCGGGATGGGATCCGGGAGCCCGTGACTTCCAGGTGTACCTCCGGGTCGGCAGCGACAGCCGCAACTTCTACGAGTACCGCACCCCGTCCCAGACCACGAGCTGGGGCGCGGAGATCACCGTCGATCTCGATCGCTGGCGGGCGCTGCGGGCCAAGATCGAGTACCAGCGGCTGCAGGGGCCGGCGGACAGCGCGGCGCGCGTCGCCTGCGGCGGCGACACGCTGTCCACCGCCTACGTGCTCTGCGACGGGCCGTACCTCGCCTTCATCCAGGACCCCGCGGTCAATCCGCCCAATCTCGCGAACGTGCAGGAGATCGCGGCCGGCATCATCCGCACCGGACTCACCGATCCGACCGACAGCGCGGAAGTGTGGGTGGACGACATTCGCCTGGTCGAGCCGATTTCACAGGTCGGGTCCGCGGTGGCGCTGGACGCACGGCTGGTGGCGTCGGACGTCGGCGACTTCTCGCTTTCCTACATGCGGCAGGATGGCTATTTCCAGCAGATCGGCCAGGATCCCAGTTACCGGACCACGGGAACCATCCAGGTGGGAAGTGGCCTCCGGCTCGAGCGCTTCCTGCCGACCTCGCTCGGTCTCGTCTTTCCGGTGCAGATCAGCTATTCCCGCTCGACCGTCGATCCCCAGCTGCTCACCGGGACCGACATCAAGGGCGCCGACCTGGTCGGGCTGCGGAAGCCGGAGAGCTGGAATCTGAACTACAACTTCTCGGTACGCCGGGCGCAGCGCGGCCGTTCGTGGGTGGTGCGCGGGTTTCTCGACCCGCTCAGTGTGTCCGGCAATTTCTCCAGCGGCAACAGCGTGACGGAGCTCTCGCAGGCGACCTCGAGCGCCCACAACCTCGCGGCCAACTACACGCTCGTCTCGAACCGCCGCGGCGCGACCCTGAATCTCGGCGGGCTGGTGCGGCTGCTGCCGCGCTTCCTGCAGCGGAGCGAGGGCGGAAAGGCGCTGCAGCGCCCCTACCTCAACCTGGTGCCAGGCAACCTCCGGCTCTCCAGCGGCCTGCAGCGCTTCCAGGGCGACCTCCTGGCCTTCCAGGCCCCTGTCCGGCGCGCGTCCGATTCCCTGCTCACGACGGTGACCTCGCTGACCCACCTCTGGCGCAACAGCGCCGGGTTCTCCTGGCAGCCGCTCGGCATGCTGAATCTCTCCAGCGATCTGGCCAGCACCCGGGACCTCCGCCGCTATTCCGACTCCACGACCCTCGGCCGGGTGGCCACGGCGTCGCGCAAGCGGCTCGCCGGGCTCGATGTCGGCGTCGAGCGCGACCGGCAGTTCACCACCAGCCTCTCCCTGACGCCCAGGATCGCCTCGTGGCTCCGTCCCCGGTTCCTCTCGGGGAGCAGCTTCGTCCTGTCGCGCAGCCTGACCAGCCGCCAGCCGATTCGCGAGGATGGGGACACCCTCGGCGCATTCATTCTTCCGCAGACCCTCAACAACACCCGGTCAAACGAGGTGGGCGTCTCGCTCGACCTCGGGCGACTGATCAGCCGCCTCGCCGGCGATTCGGGGTCGGTGGCCAGGGCGACGCGCCGGGTGCGTCCGCTCGATGTGAGCGACCGGCTGTCCCGCAGCTCGACATTCGACCTCGCCGCCTTCAGCCCGGGCATGGGCTACCAGTTCGCGCTGGGCGGGCTCGGCTCCTTCCTCGAACAGCAGGGCGACTCTGCCATCGGTGCGGCGGAAATCCGCAACACGACGCTCTCCTCTGGCGCGGACCTGCCGATGGGGGCCTCGTTCACGCTCGCCTACAGCCGGGTGCGTACCAACCGCTTCCAGCACGTCCCCGGTTCGTTCCTGACCTCCGAGACCTACGCCCGTGAGTGGCCCAAGGGGAGCATCCGCTTCACCCGCACCCTCGGTGGCTCGCCCATCTCCGTGATCGGCATCGGGACCTCCTTCCGCGGCGTGCGGGGCTCCACGCTTCTCCCGAGCGTGACGGGCCGACCGGTCCGGGTGCTCAACACCTCCTCGACCTGGACGCCGGACGCACAGGCCACGCTGCGGAACGGCATGGCGTTCACGTTCAGCTACTCCATGCTCAATCAGCTGAATGTGGCCAACGGCAACCAGACCGAGCTCGACCAGAAGGACCTCACCGCCGGGTTCACCCATGCCTTCGCGCTGCCGGCCGCGATCAGCCGGGTGCGGCGGATCATCCGTTCGCAGCTCTCGGCGGTGATTTCGAAGAGCCTCACCTGTCTTCGTTCGGGCGGGGGCTCCAGCTGCACCGGAGTGTCCGACACGCGCCGCCAGGAGTACCGGGCGAATCTCGATACGGACATCGCGCGGATCATGACCGGGGGACTGCAGTTCAGCTACTCGCTGAACGATGCCAGGAGTCTCGACCGCAAGTTCTCGCAGATCATCCTCACCGCCAGCTTCCAGCTCTCGCTCTTCGCGGGTGACTACCGCTAGGCTTTGGCGCGCCCGCGCGGGGCTGTAGCTTTCCGAGCCCGAGGCCCCTTCCGGCCGCGGGCTCTCTTCTTTGGGACTGTGTCATGATGCGTCGCCCTTCCTTCGCCGCCCTGCTCCTGCTCGCGGCCTGCTCCGGCGGTTCCTCCGCCCCACGCGAGTTCGATGGCGCGACCGCGTTCACCTATCTCCAGCGCCAGGTCGGCTTCGGCTACCGCATCCCCGGCAGCGCTGGCCACGAGGCGACCGCGGCCTGGCTGGACTCGCTGCTGCGCCAGCGCGCCGACACCCTGGTGGTGCAGTCATGGACCCACGTGACCGTGCGGGGGGACAGCCTGCCGCTCAAGAACTTCGTCGCCCGCTTCAACCTCAAGGCGACGGAGCGGGTGCTGTTCATGGCCCACTGGGACACCCGGCCCGTCTCGGACAATCCCGCGTATCGGGGACCACGGACCCCCGTCCCGGGGGCCAACGATGGTGCCTCCGGCGTCGCCGTGCTGCTCGGCATGGCGGACGCGCTCAAGAAGCGGGCGCCCGATGTCGGCGTGGATCTGCTGTTCGAGGACGGCGAGGACTACGGCATCTTCGAGAAGGAGAAGGACGACGTGCTGATCGGCGCGCGCTACTTCGCCCGCAACCTGCCGCCCGGCCCCAAGCCGCTGTACGCCGTCCTGTTCGACATGGTGGGCGACAAGGACCTCCGGCTCTATCCCGAGGGGCAGTCGCTGCTCGCGGCCCCCGAGGTGGTGGATCTCGTCTGGAAGGTGGCCAAGGAGATCGGCCACGGCGGCATCTTCCTCGACGTTCCGCAGTCGGGCCCGTACCTCATCGACGATCACGTGGAGCTGCAGAAGGTCGGCATCCGCGCGATCGACGTGGTGGACTTCAACTACGGACCCTCCAACGCCTACTGGCACACTCCCGCCGACACGCTCGACAAGGTCAGTGCCCAGAGCCTGCAGGTGGTCGGTGACGTCGGCATGGGGCTGATCCGGCGGCATTAGTCGCGAGATCGGCCGATCGCGCCTGCAAGGCCGGTCCGGCGGCTCAGGCCGCTGCGCCACGGTGGTCCGGTCTGCGTTGGTCGGGTCCGCGCCTCGACGGATCCGCCTCTATCCTCTGTCATGCCTCCCGAACGCCGCGCGGTTCTGCTTCTGCTGGGCCTCGCGGTCCTCGGGCAGTGGCTGCGCGGCCGTGCGGCCGGTCCCGATATGCCCCCCGGCGAAGCCCGCCTCCTGGCGGGGGGACCGTCAGGATCTCCGCGCGCGCACCGCGAATCGAGCCTCGTGGTGGACCGCCCCCTCGCCGCTGGAGAGCGGGTCGATCTGGACCGCGCCGGCGTCGCCGAGATCGCTCGCCTGCCGAGGGTGGGGCCGACGCTGGCGCGCACGATCGTTGCCTATCGTGAAGCCCATGGGCCGTTCGGGAGCCTGGAGGGACTCGACCGGGTGCCGGGAATCGGGGCCGGTCTGCTCGCCGCGCTGGCTCCCCAGGTCGCATTCTCGTCGGTTGGAAGCCCGAGCGGGCCGCCAGCGGGGCCAACCGGGCTTCCCGGGCCGACGGGAAACCCAGGTGCCGCGCCTCGAGCCGAGGAATCACGGGTCAACCTGAATCACGCCACGGTCGCCGAGCTGGAGCGCCTGCCCTTTGTCGGCCCCTACATGGCCGGGCAGATCGTGGCCTTTCGCGAGCGGCATGGGCCGTTTGCGGCGGTGGACAGCCTCGTGAACGTGCCTGGGGTCGGTCCGGCGACGCTGGCGCGGGTTCGGGCGCGGCTGATCGTGGAGTAGGCTCCGCTGGCCGGAACCGTCGGCCGATACTCGGGAAGGGCGTCAGGCGACCGGTGGAAGGGGGGAAAAGGGCCGGTTTACCGGGGTTCCCGGTGATCCGGAACTCTTGACACCCTCCCCCGACAACCTAGCTTAGATCAATCGACGTAAACCGTTGTCGCACTTCACAATCCAGCATCGCGAGCCGATGGCGACTGCAGCGGCCGGATCCAACGACCGGCTGGGCGACATTCTGATGCGCGAGGGGCTGATCACCCGTGACCAGCTCACGGTAGCCCTCGCGGAACAGAAGTCGACCGGCCACCGACTGGGCTACGTCCTGGTGAAGCTCGGGCTCGTCCAGGAGCTCGAGGTCACCAAGGTGCTGGCCCGGCAGTACCGGATGCCCGCCGTCGATCTCACGCGCTTCGAGGTCGATCCCAAGATCATCAAGCTGGTCCCGTCGGATTTCGCGCTGAAGCATGTGGTGCTGCCGCTCAAGCGCGAGGGACGGACGCTGACGGTCGCGATGGCGGACCCCACGAACACCGGGGTGCTCGATGACCTCAAGTTCATCACCCGCTACGACCTCTTCCCGGTCATCGCCGGGGAGTACACCCTCCGCAACCTGATCGAGAAGCATTTCGAGTCCTCCGACGAGCAGCTGCAGACGCTGCTCAAGGACATGGAGGAGCTCGGGGATGGCGACGTCGAAGTCGTCGAAGAGAAGGAAGACGAGGCGGCGACCCAGGCGCAGATCAACGATGCGCCGGTGGTGAAGCTGATCAACGGCTTCCTGACCGACGCGGTGAAGCGGGGCGCCTCCGACATCCACATCGAGCCGTTCGAGCACGAGATCCGCATCCGCTACCGGATCGACGGCGCGCTGCTCGAGGTGATGAAGCCGCCGGTCAAGATGAAGGCAGCGCTCACCTCGCGCATCAAGATTCTCTCGCAGCTGAACATCGCCGAGCGCCGGGTGCCGCAGGACGGCCGGCTCAAGCTGAAGATCGGCAACAAGGTCATCGACTTCCGGGTGTCGGTGCTGCCGGTGATCTACGGCGAGAAGATCGTGCTGCGAATTCTCGACAAGGGGAACCTGACGCTCGACCTGTCCAAGTTCGGCTTCGAGCCGAAGGCCGAGCAGGACCTGATGCGGAACATCCTGAATCCGTACGGCATGGTGCTCGTCACCGGCCCGACGGGCTCGGGCAAGACCACGACGCTCTACTCGGCGCTGTCTCGGGTGAACACCATCGAGACGAACATCATGACGGCCGAGGATCCGGTCGAGTACAACCTGATGGGCATCAATCAGGTGCTGGTGCGCAACGAGATCGGGCTCACCTTCGCGGCGGCGCTCAAGGCCTTCCTGCGGCAGGACCCGAACATCATCATGATCGGCGAGATCCGCGACCTGGAGACGGGCGGCATCGCGATCAAGGCGGCGCTCACCGGGCACCTGGTGCTCTCCACGCTGCACACCAACGATGCCCCCTCGACGATCACCCGCATGATCGACATGGGCATCGAGGCGTTCAACGTGGCCAGCGCGGTCAACCTGGTCGTGGCGCAGCGGCTCGTGCGCCGCATCTGCAAGGACTGCAAGGCGCCGCATACCTACACGGATGAGGAGATCAAGGTCCTCGGGGACAACGTCGAGGAGCTGAAGCAGATGACCTTCATGCGTGGCACCGGGTGTGAAACGTGCAGCGGGACGGGGTACAAGGGCCGCGCAGGGTTGTACGAGGTCATGGCGATGACCCCGGAACTGCGCCGCCTGATTCTCCGGGGCGGGTCCGTGGCCGAGATTCGTGATCAGGCCGTGGTCGACGGGATGCTCACCCTCCGGATGGACGGTATCAAGAAGATCTCGCGCGGCGTGACCACGATGGAAGAGGTCATCAAGGAGACGGCCGGATGACGGTGAACCTGCGGGCCCTGCTGGAAGAAATGATCGAGAAGGACGCCTCCGACCTGCACATCACCGCGGGGGAGCGTCCCAAGCTGCGCATCGACGGCGACATCACCAACGCGTCGGCTCCCGACGTGATGACGCCCAAGGACACGCTGGCGCTCGCGTACTCGGTCCTGACCGAGAACCAGAAGAAGCGGTTCGAGACCGAGGACGAGCTCGACTTCTCCTTCGGCATCCAGAACCTGGCCCGCTTCCGCGGCAACGTCTTCAAGCAGCGCGGCTGCGTGGCGGTCGTGATCCGGATGATCCCGTTCAACGTCCGGACCTTCCAGGATCTCGGGCTCCCGCCGGTGATGTCCAAGCTCTCGGAGAAGCCGCGCGGCCTCATCCTGGTGACCGGGCCGACCGGCTCGGGCAAGTCGACCACGCTGGCGGCCATGCTCGACAAGATCAACAAGGAGCGGAAGGGCCACATCATCACGGTCGAGGACCCGATCGAGTTCATCCACCGCCACCAGCAGTGCATCGTCAACCAGCGCGAGGTGGGGACCGACACGAAGAGCTTCGCCAACGCGCTCAAGTACGCCCTCCGCGAGGACCCCGACGTCATCCTCGTCGGCGAGTTGCGCGATCTCGAGACCATCGCTGCCTGCCTCACCATCGCGGAGACGGGTCACCTCGCGCTGGCCACGCTGCACACCAACTCGGCGGCGGAGTCGATCAACCGCATCATCGACGTCTTCCCCTCCAACCAGCAGCAGCAGGTGCGGGCTCAGCTCGCCTTCGTGCTGGAAGGGGTCATCACCCAGACGCTGCTGCAGAAGGCCAAGGGCCGCGGCCGCGCGATGGCGACCGAAGTCATGGTCTGTACCCCCGCCATCCGGGCACTGATCCGCGACGACAAGGTGCACCAGATCTACTCGGCGCTGCAGTCCGGCAAGAAGCACGGCATGCAGACGCTGAACGACTCCCTCTTCCAGCTCTACATGAGCCGGGAAGTCACCCTCGAGGAATGCCTCCGCGCGTCGGGAGATCCCAACGAGCTGATGCGGATGTGCGGCGAGACGCCGCTGGAAGAGCAGGAAATGGGAGACGCCGACAAGAAGTCTTCGGGCCGACCCGCCGTCCGCCGCTAGAGCCACCAGGAGACGCTGATGCCAGTGTTCGAGTATACCGCGCGCAACGCCGCGACCGGCCAGATCCTCAAGGGCACGCTGGATGTGCCCTCCAAGGACGAGGTCCTGAAGCACATCAAGCAGCAGAAGATGATCATGGTCAACGTGCGGGAGCAGCCGAAACAGCTCTCCTTCTCGCTCGGCCGCTCGGGCATCAAGACCCGCGACATCGTCATCTTCACCCGGCAGTTCGCCACGATGATCAACGCGGGCCTGCCGCTGGTGCAGTCCCTCGACATTCTGGCCAAGCAGACCGAGAACCCCGCCCTCGGCGACGTCACCCGCCAGGTCGTGTTCGACGTCGAGAGCGGTCACACCCTCGCCGACGCCTTCAGCAAGCACCCCAAGGCGTTCACCGAGCTCTATGTGAACATGGTCGCCGCCGGCGAGGCGGGCGGTATTCTCGACACCATCCTGATGCGGCTCGCGACCTTCCTCGAGAAGAGCGACGCCCTGATCCGGAAGGTGAAGGGCGCGATGGTCTACCCGGGCGTCATCTTCTCGGTGGCCGGCATCGCCGTCGCGACGCTGCTCATTTTCGTCATCCCGACCTTCCAGAAGATGTTCGCGAGCGTCGGCATGGAGCTGCCGCTGCCGACCCGTATCGTGATCGGGATGTCGGACTTCCTGATCAACTACTGGTGGCTGCTGATCCTGATGATCGGTGGCGCGGTCTACGGGGTCCGGCAGTACTATGCGACGTCGGATGGCCGGAAGAAGATCGACCAGATGATGCTGAACGCCCCGGTGCTCGGCGACCTGCTGCGCAAGTCGGCCGTGTCCCGCTTCACCCGGACTCTCGGCACCCTGATCAGCTCCGGCGTGTCGATCCTGGACGGCCTCGAGATCACCGCCAAGACCGCCGGCAACCGGGTCATCCACGACGCGGTGATGGAGTCGCGCAACTCGATCGCCGGCGGCGAGACCATCGCCGGCCCGCTCGAGAAGTCCAAGGTCTTCCCGCCCATGGTGATCTCGATGATCGCCGTCGGTGAGCAGACCGGCGGTCTGGACGAGATGCTCTCCAAGATCGCCGACTTCTACGATGAAGAGGTGGACGTGGCCGTGAGCGCGCTCCTCTCCCTCATGGAGCCGATGATGATCGTCGTCCTCGGCGTGATCGTCGGCGGCATGGTGGTCGCGATGTACCTCCCGATCTTCGACATGATGAACGCGGTGCAGTGATCCGGCGGCACGGGCCACTCGTTCCGGCCCCGCAGACCCCAGACGGCGCGCGCTCCCTGCGGAACGCGCGCCGTCGTCCGTTGCCGGTCCGGCTTCGCCGCGTGTTCACCCATCTTTCATGGCACGGTGTTACCCTCCGCATGGAAGTGGAACTGCTCGTGCGCCCTACGCCATAGCCCGCCCGCGCCAGGCGTATCATGACCGCTGCCATGGATATCGGAAGGTTGCTGCTCTGGAGCTTTCTCGCGGCCCTCGGGGCTGGCGTAGGCGCCGGCCTCGGCACGCGGCCCTGGATGCCGGGACGGGTGATCGGGTGGGCGTCCGCCTCGGCGGCCGGGCTGATGCTGGGTGTGAGTTACGTCCTGCTGACCGCGGGACAGGCGATGGCCCCCGCGCCGACGCTCCTCGGGGCGATCGCGGGACTCATCATCATGCGGCTGCTCGACGGCGTGCCACTCTCCGCGCGTGGCGCCGTGGCGGAACCGGGGAGCGCCCGGGTCTCCGCGCCGCCGGCCAATGACGCCGGGGCCATCCTTGCCAGCGCGCTCCACTCCGCGGCGGAGGGCGTCGCGATTGGCGCGGCCGGCGCCGTGGGTGTTCCGATTGCGCGCTTCCTGCTCATCACCTTCGCCCTGCACAACATCTCCGAAGGCGCGGTCCTCGGGGTCCGGCTGCGCCACGCGGGCAGCCGGACGCTCACCGTCGCGGGTGTCGCCGTCATCGCCCGCTCAAGCCAGCCGCTCTTCGCCGTCAGCGTCATGGAACTGGTGGGTGCCATCCCGGCGCTGCTCCCCTGGTGCATCGGCGCGGCATTCGGCGCGATGCTCTACCTGATCGTCGCGGAACTGCTGCCGCAGAGCTACCGCGAGGTCGGCCGCACCGGCATCGCCGTCGTCGTCAGTCTCGCGGCCGGCATGGTGGCGCTGATGGGAGTCGCCCGATGACCGCGATGTTCGGCCTGCCGATCGGCTGGACGGTCTTCCTCT
Organism: Gemmatimonadales bacterium; assembly: GCA_044229245.1. Lineage (GTDB taxonomy): Bacteria > Gemmatimonadota > Gemmatimonadetes > Gemmatimonadales > GWC2-71-9 > JADJOM01. Next base: position 186,248 of record JBGATI010000004.1, read on the forward strand.
GTGCGCTGATCACCGCGCTCGCCACCGGCCTCGGCGCGATTCCATTCCTGTTCATCAAGTCGCTGTCGCCGCGCGTGGCCGCGCTCGCCAATGCCATTGCGGCCGGGCTGATGCTCGGTGCGAGTCTGGGCCTGCTCGCCGAAGGGGTGCGCCACGATCCGGGCCGGACGTTCATCGGCGCCGCCGGAGGCATCGCCTTCATCCTCATCACGCAGGCTCTCCTCGGCGATCACGAGATCGAATTCGCCTCGCTCACCGGCGCCGGGGCGCGTCGCATGCTCCTCGTCATCGTGGTGATGACCGTGCACTCCTTTGCGGAGGGGATCGCGGTCGGGGTGTCGTTCGGGGGAGGCCAGGCGCTGGCGATCGCGATCACCGTCGCGCTGGCAATCCACAACATTCCGGAAGGAATCGCGATCACCGCGGTGATGAGGCCGAGAGGGGTGCCACTGCTGGCGTGCGCTCTCTGGAGCATCTTCTCTTCGCTGCCCCAGCCGCTGATGGCGGTACCCGCGTTCCTGCTGGTGGAACGGGTGCGGACGGCGCTGCCCTACGGACTGGGCTTCGCGGCAGGTGCGATGGTCTACATGGTGCTCATCGAGCTGCTGCCCGAGGCCTACGACGAGGCGGAGGGGCGCACCATCAGCGTGCTGGTGGGATTGACCACGGTGGCAATGCTGCTCTTCCAGCAATATCTGTGAGGTCCGCCGCCATCAGCCGCCCGCGGCCACACTCTCGAGCTGCTCCCATCGCGCGGTCAGCTTCTGGATCTCCTGCTCGATACTTGTCAGGCGGGTCCGCGCCTCGGCGGCGGCACGCGACTTGATGAACAGTGGCTGGGTCAGGGAGGTGAAGAGCCCCGCACGTTCCTGCTCCAGCGCGTCGATCTGGTCGGGAAGCTGCGCCAGCTCCTGGGACTCCTTGAAGGACAGCTTGCGCTTCTTCGCAGGCCTGGGCGGTGAAATGGAGGTCGCGGCCGCGGGCTTCGCCGCCGGCTGCACCGGGGCGGCCATCGCGGGTCGCTGCCGCACCCAGTCGCTGTAGCCCCCGACATATTCGCCGACGACGCCGTCCCCCTCCATCACCAGCGTGCTCGTCACGACGTTGTCCAGGAAGGCGCGATCGTGGCTGACGACGAGCAGCGTGCCGGAGAAATCCAGCAGCAGCTCCTCGAGCAGATCGAGGGTCTCGATGTCGAGATCGTTGGTGGGCTCGTCGAGCGCCAGCACATTGAAGGAGCGGGTGAAGAGCCGGGCGAGCAGCAGCCGGTTCCGCTCTCCGCCGGAGAGCGCCCGCACCGGAGTCCGGCTCCGGTCAGGAGGGAAGAGGAAGTCCTGCAGGTAGCCCAGGACGTGCTTCCGGGTGGAGCCGATGTCCACGAACTCGCTTCCGCCGGCGATGCTGTCGAAGACGGTGCGGTCGGGGTCGAGTTGCTCGCGGAGCTGGTCGAAGTAGGCAATCTCCAGGTTGGTGCCCTGACGCATCGTGCCGGTGCCCGGGGCCAGTTCGCCGAGCAGCAGGCGGAGCAGAGTGGTCTTGCCCGAACCGTTGGGCCCGATCAGTCCGACGCGATCCCCGCGGGTGATCGTGGTCGTGAGGTCCCGGACGATGAGACGCTCGCCATGCGAGAAGCCGACGCTCTTGAGTTCCACCACCAGCCTGCCCGAGCGCTCTGCCTCCTGGGCCTGCATCCGGACGGTGCCGGTGCGTTCCCGGCGGGCACCCCGTTCGCGGCGCATCGCCTCGAGGGACCGCACCCGGCCTTCGTTGCGGGTCCGCCGGGCCTTGATCCCCTGACGGATCCACGCCTCCTCTTTCGCAAGCTTCTTGTCGAACTCGGCCCACTCGCGCCCTTCGGAGGCGAGCGCGGCCTCCTTCCGCTCGAGGTAGGTGTCGTAGTCGGTGCCCCAGTCCACAAGGCGGCCGCGATCGAGCTCGATGATCCGCGTCGCCAGGCGTCTGAGAAAGGCGCGGTCGTGGGTGACGAAGAGCAGCGTCGCGCCCCAGCCGATAAGGAAGTCCTCCATCCACTCGATGGCGTCGACGTCGAGGTGATTGGTCGGCTCATCGAGCAGCAGCACGTCCGGCTGGCGCACGAGCGCCCGGGCCAGCAGCGTCTGCCGCCGCCGGCCGCCGGACGCCTGCGGAAACGGGATCTCGGGATCGAGGCCCAGATGGGAGAGCACGGTTTCCACGCGGGTCTGCAACTGCCACCCGTTCGCTGCCTCGAGGGCGTGGTGCAACCGATCCAGCTCGCGGAGCGCGGCATCGCTCGCATGGGCGCCGACCCGATGGCTGGCCTCATGGTAGCGGGCGAGCAGGGTGCCCGCTTCGCCCAATCCGCCCGCGGCGATCTCGAAGATCGTCCCGGTCAGGTTCTCGGGGATATCCTGTTCCAGCCGCGCGATCGTGAGGCCGCTCTGCCGGATCACCTCGCCACTGTCGGGGCGGATCGTGCCGTCGAGCAGCTTCATCAGCGTGCTCTTGCCGGTTCCATTGCGCCCGAGCAGGCAGACCCGTTCGCCCCGCTCGATACTGAAGCCGGCGGTGTCCAGAATCAGCGGGCCGCCGAACGCCACGCTGACATCCCGCATCCCGAGCAACGCCATGCCGATCCGCCTTCCAGGTGTCCGCTGCCGGCCCGTCTGCGCTTCGGCCGGTTCCGAGCGGCCTCAAGGATAATGGCGCTGGGCCCGGTTCACCGTTCCGAGTTCACGATCCGGACGGCCACCCCCTCGACGAACTCCGCCGTGACCTGGCGCGAGCCCTGGTGGTAGGTCCGGACCGAGACTCGATACTTCCCTTCCATCCGTTCCTCGGTGCGCGCGGGCGCGCCGAGCAGCGAGTCCACCTCGCCGAGCAGCATGCCGAGACGGAGCGCCGGCGCGGGCGAACGCTCGTCGCGCTGGTCGTCGGTGGCGTGGTCCGCCGGGAAATCGAGGTACTTCTCGAGCGCCCGCATGACGGCTTCCGGGGTCAGCGCCGAGGCGGGGACGCCGTTGCGATAGCGCAGATTGAAGCGGCTGCCCCCCTCCAGGCGGCGCTGCCGGACATGCTCGCGCTTCTGCTCCGAGGCGGTCGTCGCGATTGCCTCGTTGCGGCGATCTTCCCGCTCCCGGGCCTGACGGAGATCGTCGAGCTCGCGCTGCAGCTCCCGCTTCCGGTCGCGGTCGGTCTCGGTCTTGATGGACTTCTCCAGGTCGCGTTCGCGCTGGCTCTTGGACGTGGCGGGGACCGAGACGCTGGTGGCGTCGTCGTCGCCGAACGTGCCGAACCCGCCGCCGGCGAGCTGGAACTCGATCAGCTTGTCCTTCACCTTGACCTTCGTGACCATCACCGACTGGCCGTTGCGGATGGCGACCCCGAAATCCTTGATGCGGGTCGCATACTTCGGATAGTCGAGCGGCTGCGACGAGGCCGGATAGATGTCGATCCCGTCCTCGGTGCCGGGCATGTCGATGCGCGCGGTGACGAGGCGCCCTTCAAAGTACTGGCGCAACGCCCGCTCGTTCTGCGCGGCGAGCATGCCCGGCAGGACGAGCAGCGAGGTCAGGGCGATCAGGATGCGTGGGCGGAGCGGCATGGAGTCTCCTGCGTGGTGAATCGGTGTTGCGGCCGTGAGGACGTGATGTCTGCAGGCCCTGCCGTGCCTCACGGGGTCAACGGCAGCGGCACCAGTTTCCGGACCTCTCGCGTGATGATGCGCTCGACCAGCGGCGCGTCGGACACGTCGATGTGGGAGCCGTCGAAGCAGTCGAGCGAGGTCACGTCCGGGTACTCGCCGAGGTCGATCATCGGTGCGCCGGTGATCGCCTTCAACGGGGTCCAGTAGACGCCGGACGGGAAGAACTTCTCTTCCAGCAGGCGCCGGCCGCCACACGCGGGGAACTTGAGAAATACCACCTGCCCGCCGCGGGCCCGGATCGCAGCGACGCTCTGCTGGAGACTGTGAAACAGGCTGTCCAGCACGGTGCCCTGGGCGGGCCGGGTGTTCAGCATGTTCGGCCGGAAGGCGAGCGTGTCCATGATGTCCGGGCGGTTCGCGGGGAATCCGAGGCGTCGGAAGAAAAGATAGTGGTACCGCTCGGGCGTGTTTCCGGTGAACGGTCTCGGGGGCAGTTCACCCTTCGCGATGGTCGCATAGCTCTGCTGCGGCAGGTCGTCCGGCCGCCGAAAGGCGAACTTCGAAGCGACATGCACCCGGAGCCACGCCTCCCATCGCGCGGCCGGGCTCGACTTGGCGTCATGGTACGCTTGCACATGCTCGCGCGCGCTCGCGGCTGCGGTGCTGCGCAGGTCGAACATGTACATCGGCAGGATTTCGGTAAGCACGAGCCCCCGAAAGCTGGTGTCGGCGGCGAGGTCCTCGAGGATGGGGATGGGATTCCCGCCCGGCAGCGCCAGGTTCTCCGGCGGGGCACCGCCGACCTCCGCGACCCAGATGTCGGGATTGAGCACGGCCTGAATGCGCGACGAGCCGGCGACCACGGTGCTCCGGCTGCCGATCCGTCCGCGCGCAAGGATCCATGCCTCGCGGTCCGCCTCCACGCTCGGCGTCACGCCGTCCTTCCGCAGAACCACTTCCCAGCCTCCGAGCAGCACCCCGACGAGTGTCAGGGTGAGCAGCCAGGAGTGCGGCCAGGATCCGGCCGGGATCCGGTCGTTAGAACTGGAAGTAGATGAAGGCACGTTCGTCACCGGAAACGAAGGCAAGGCAGAGAATGAGCGAGGCCAGCACGACCGAACGGCTCCACCAGTTGAGCGAGCGCCAGCGATCCTCGAGGGTGCTGTCCCGCATGTGCCAGTGGCTGGCGAGCAGGCCGACCGTGATGGCAAGCACCGTGAGGGTCTTCGGAGCGCCCAGTGACAGCCGGTCGGGACCGCCGATCAGCATGGTGCGCACCAGGTGCAGCGCGCTCTGGAAGGTGTCGGCGCGGAAGAAGACCCAGGTGATGCAGACGAGGTAGTAGGTCACGAGCCCGAGCGCGATCTGGGCGCCGAGGGACTCGAGCCAGCGGAGATGGCCCCAGCGGCGCTTGAGCCGCCGCTCGACGGAGAGGTAGGTCCCGTGGAGGCCTCCCCAGACCACGAAGCGCCAGGCGGCACCGTGCCAGAGGCCGCCCAGCAGCATGGTGAGCATAAGATTCCGCTGGGTGCGGGCCTCCCCGTCCCGGTTGCCGCCCAGCGGGATGTAGAGGTAGTCGCGGAGCCAGGTGGACAGCGAGATGTGCCAGCGGCGCCAGAAGTCGGAGAAGCCGACCGCGGCGTAGGGAAACCGGAAATTGTCCGGCAGCACGAAGCCGAGGCACATCGCCGCGCCGATGGCGCAGGTCGAGTAGCCGGCGAAGTCGAAGAAGATCTGGGCCGAAAACGCGAGGGTGCCCGCCCAGGCGTCGATGAACCCCGCCCGTTCCACCGACTGGTAGACCGTGTCGGCCACCGGGGCCAGCAGCACGTCCGCGATGATCGACTTCTCGAACAGGCCGATCACGATGAGCGCCATACCCCAGCCGATCTGGTCGGCGGTGCCCTTCCGCGGGGTCACGCACTGGGGCAGGAAGTCGGCGGCACGGAGAATCGGTCCGGCGACCAGGTGCGGGAAGAAGGTCACGAAGAAGGCGAAGTCGAGGAACGAGTCCCCGGGCCGGATCTCGCGCTTGTAGACGTCGAGGGTGTAGGACAGCGTCAGGAAGGTGTAGAACGAGATCCCGACCGGCAGCACGATCCCGGCATGGGGCGGGTGATAGTCGATGCCGAAGGTGTGGACCAGCGCGATGAAGTTGTCGAGCAGGAACTGCCCGTACTTGAAGAAACCGAGCACGCCGAGATTGAACCCGAGGCTCAGCATCAGCCACGCCCGGCGGGCGCCCGGATGCTCGGAGGCGTCGATGCGCTTGGCCACGATCCAGTCGATGACCGTGGACCCCATGAGGAGCAGCACGAACGGCGGGTTCCACGCCGCGTAGAACACGTAGCTCGCGATGAGCACGATGACCTTCCGGCTCGTCCACGACACCGGCAGGCTGTAGAGCAGCAGCACCACCGTGAAGAACACGACGAACGTGAGCGAGCTGAAGACCATGGTGTCCCTGTCGTGGCCGCCCCCGCGGGGTGGGGCATCGATGCGACGATGCCCCGCACTGGGAGGGCGGCTGGCACGCTGGCGAGTCGTGGAGCGGTCCGGGAGCGGGATAGTCTAACTGCCGGTCCCGGACCCACAATGAGTGGCCAGCCGGCGCCACGCTGGCTCAGGGAGAGCAGGAATGGCCCGGATGACTGTGCCCGACCACGCAAATGGGGGGCCAGAGACTCAGATTCTGACCGGCTGGGGGACGAGCGGGGGGCGCTGCGCCGGCTCGGCCCCCCGGGACCGCTCCCGGGGGGCCTGTGCGCTCAGCCCGGCACGGCGGTGAGCATCGACCGCGGCCGGGGCCGGGCGGTCATCCGCCCGAAGAGGAGGTCGCGGGACGGGGTGGCCTGGTACGGCAGGTAGAACGAGACCGATTCCCCGAAGGCGTGCTCGGCGCTGACCTTCACGGCGCGGGTGTGGCCGCAGGCATTCCGGATCTCGACGTGCTCGCAGATCGCGGCGGCGCGGATCGGCTGGGCGGTGGCCTCGCGGCGCATCTTGTTCTCGAGGATGTCCACGATCTCCCGCGCCGGAAGCTCGCTGTCCGGCGGCTCCGGCACGACGAGGGCGACTTCAGCCTGCTCGGCCATCCGGGCCGCGAACGGCTTGAAGCCGCCCGCCTCCAGCAGCCGATCCTCGGCGATGCCGACGAGGGCGTCGAGCAGCGTCTGCAAGTCGGGGAGCGCTTCGGCGGAAATGCGGTTGGGCTCTGTGGGCATGTGAGGGACTCCTCTGGTACGGCCTAACGGAACTCAGCGTCGGATCTCCTGCTGACGGCCTCCTGATTGCGGGCGTGAACATCGCCCCGGGCGCGTGAAGGAACGATGAAAGGACCTGTAGGCGGAAGGTGTCGCGCTGAGCCCCGTTTCATGGCGGCTTCACCGGTGTTTCACCGGCGATGACCAGCTTCCGGTCAGCGGTTTCACCCGTCCAGCCCCTGCCCGCCATGCCCGACAATCGCCCCGCCTCCGACGCCACCCCTTCCGGGGACAACCTGCCGTTGTCAGGCATCCGGGTACTCGACCTTTCCCGGCTGGTGTCAGGCAACATGCTGACTCTGCTGCTCGCCGATTTCGGTGCCGACGTCGTGAAGGTGGAGGATCCCGAGACCGGCGATGCGCTCCGGGAATGGAAGGCCAACGGAGAGAGTCTGTTCTGGAAGGTGTACGCGCGGAACAAACGCAGCGTCACGCTCGATCTGCAGACCCCCGAGGGGCGGGCGCTGCTCCTGCAGCTGGTGCAGCGCGCCGATGTGCTGGTCGAGAGCTTCAAGTTCGAGACGCTGGAGAAGATGGGGTGCGGGCCCGAGGTTCTCCTCGAACGGAATCCTGCGCTGGTGATCGTCCGGGTCTCGGGGTTCGGCCAGACCGGTCCCTACCGGATGCGCCCCGGCTTCGGCACCCTGATCGAGGCCATGTCGGGTTTCGCCGCGAAGACCGGCTTTCCGCGCCATCCGCCGGTACTGCCGAATGTGGCCCTTGCAGACATGGTCGCGGGCATCTACGGCGCGTTCGCCGTGGTCACGGCGGTGCATGCGCGGCTGGCGCATGGAGCGCCTGGCCAGGTGATCGATCTGTCGCTGCTCGAGCCGCTCATCTCGATCATCGGACCCGATGCCGCGGTGTTCGCCGCGACGGGCCAGATCCCGTTCCGCATCGGCAATCGCCTGAGCGTCAGCGCTCCCCGGAACGTGTATCACACGCTCGACGGCCGCTTCCTCGCGGTGTCCGCCTCCATGCAGCCGATGTTCGAGCGCCTGATGACCGCGATCGGGCACCCCGAACTGATCCAGGATGCCCGCTTCCGCACCAACTCCGACCGGGTGACGAACGTCGACGAACTCGACCGGATCATCGACGGCTTCATCAGCGCCCGGACCCTCGATGCGAACGTCCATTTCTTCGAGGCCGCCGGCATCACCGCCGCGCCGGTGTACGACGTCAGCCAGCTCGTGGCCGATCCGCACGTGATCGAGCGCGACGTCTTCGTCGATGCGCCCGATCCGTCGCTGGGTACGGTGCGCATGCACAACATCACGCCCCGCCTGACCGGGACACCGGGCAGCATCCGGACACCGGCCCCGGAGCTGGGCGAGCACAACGCCGCCGTCTTCGGGGAGCTGGGCCTGCGCGAGGCCGATCTCGCGGAGTTGCGTGCCAAGCACGTGATCCGCTGACCCGGCCACCCCTGACTGCCGACGCCGCTATCATTCGGCACTGTCCCACCCCCGCGGCTCTTCGAGACGAGGAGTGAACCGATGAACGCCTCTGATGCCCAGCCCATACTCACGATCGCGCTCATGGCGGCCATGGCCGACGGGCGCCAGGATGCCCGAGAGAAAGACGCCATCGCGGCGGTCGCCGCGCAGGCCGGCCTCGGCGACCTCGATGCCCTGCGCCAGCAGCTCGCGGCCGGATCGCTCCGCCTGGGCGATCTCGCCGCGCAGCTCTCGGACGATGCGGCCCGGCGGCTCGCCTACGAGACGGCGGTCGTCGTCGCCAACGCCGATGGTGCCGCAGGCCCCGAGGAACAGCGCTTCCTCGGCGAGCTCCGTACGGCGCTCGGATTGAGCCCCAGCGCCTCCCAGCCGGTCGAGCGGGATGCCAGCGCGCTTGCCTCCGCGGCCGTCGCCGGCCCCGCCGTCGAGATCGGCACCGGGACGCCGGCAGGCCCATCACTCGATGACCTGATCCTCCGTCAGGCAATGCTGACCGGTGCACTCGAACTGCTCCCCGACCGGCTCGCCAACATGGCGATCATCCCCATCCAGCTCCGCCTGGTGTATCAGATCGGTCAGCGGCACGGACAGCAGCTCGATGCCAACCAGATCAAGGACCTCGCCGGGACACTCGGCATCGGCGCCGCGGCCCAGGTCATGGAAGGGGTCGTTCGCGGTCTGCTCGGCGGGCTCGCGAAGGGGCTTCTCGGTGGGATGCTCGGCGGCGCCACCGGCGTGGCCGCCGGCGCGGCGGTGTCCTTCGCGTCCACCTATGCGCTCGGGCACGTCGCCCAGCAGTACTACGCCCAGGGCCGCCGGCTGAGCAAGGACGATCTCCGGGCGCTCTTCGCGAAGTTCCAGCAGGAGGCGACCGGGCTCTTTCCGACCGTCCAGAGCCAGATTCAGAGTCAGGCCAGCACCCTCAACCTGCAGACGGTGATGGCCACGATTCAGGGGAAGTAGCGTCCAGCCCTCCCCTGAAACGACTGAAACGTCACATCCTGAAACCCGGATTGACGCCCGCCCGTATGGACGGGCGTTCGTCTTTCCCCGGTTCGGATGTCTTCGGAGGTACCCCATGCGCAGCCTATGGACGCGGATTGGTCTCGGCGCCTTCGGCATTTTCGCAGTCGGCATGCTGTTGCTCACCCTCGCTCACAACGCCCGCGACACGGCGCGGAACGCCCTGCTGTCCTGGGTCGGAGCACAGGAGGCCTCCGCATCTCCCGCCCCTCCGGCCGTACCTCCGGTCCCTGAGGCTCCGGCGGTCGAACTGGCGGCCGCCTCGAATCACCTGGCGACGATGGCCTCGAAGCTCGCGAGTCTGCACGCGGGTCAGGCCCGCGCGGGTCACGACTTCGCGTTTCGTCTGGATGGTGATCGCATCGGTAACATCCAGCATCTCGCGATCCGTCGGGCGCGCCGGGGCGATCTCCCGGAGGTGAACCTGGTGGTGATCCTGCGCGACGGGGTCGACGCCTCGCGCCTGGAGGACTGCGATCTTCTGCCCGTCAACGGAGACGATGTCGCGGGGGACAAGGGGTTCACCTGCGCGGATGACGGGATGACGGGACTCACGACGATCGGTGCCGCGCGCATCGAACCGCTCGGGATGTCCCGGCCGATCCGCATTACCAGGCAGGCGACGGCCGAGATGCGGAGCGGGGATCCGTTCGAGGTCAACGCGGACGCCGACGGCCAGGTTCGCGTGAGCGCGCGCGGTGATCATGGCCAGGGCGTCCGGTTGCTCGCCGACAGCGCCGGGGCTTCGATCAAGATCGACGATGCGCTTGGCCGGGCGATCTTCCGTCTGCTCGCGGATTCGACCGGCGCCAGCATGCGCATCCGGGGCAAGGATGGTCGGGACGTGGTCCGGATGGAGGCGGCGAACGGCTCCTTCTCGCTCACGGTGGACACCACCGCAGCGCACTGAACGTGGCCGCGGAAAGCCGCGGCCAGGAATTTCCTGCTTGACAGATCGCGCGCCCGTTCGTATCGTGTGCGCCCTCAGGGAGTCGCGTCCCGACAGTCGTCCAGTGAGCCCACCATGCTTGGTGGCTCGCCGCACGTCTTCGATGACGCGACTTTTTCGTTTCCCGGCCTCCGTGCCACGAATGAGGAACAGGATGCATCAAGGTAGTCCAGCAGTCTTTGCGAACGACTCCCGGCGGATCGCCGGCGTGCCCTCCGGATGGAGTTCCGTCCTGGGCGCCGCCAGGGGCGATCGCGATCATGGGGTACGTGTCGTTGCACGGGAGGCCGGCGCCGGCTGAGGGGATACCTCGTCCGGTCCGGTTCGGGGAATCGCCCCACCGGTGCAGCGTGACAGGTGGGGCGATTCCATTTTGGTGAGGATGTCGGGCGGCGGGCGGCAGGGTGGCCCGCGAACGGTAGACACGCGACTCCCGGTGCGCGTGGTGCACCCTGTCGTTCCGCCGCCGGATTTCCCGAAGGAGAGGAGGACCGATGCTGGACATTCGCACGCTGCTGCTTGCTCTTCCCGAGGATCGTTACGCGCCGAGCCCGATGCTGCGCCAGGCCGAGATTCTCATCTATCCGCGCATCGTCCGGATGCCGCGGACCGGGAAGGCGAGTCAGGCGGCCAGGCTCGAGGAGGTGCTGAACTGATCTGAACCCCGATCCGTGGAAGGACCATGGAGACCAACTACTTCCTGGTGTGCGCGGAGTGCGGACACTGGAGTGTGTCCGCCACCATGGCGCGCACCATCGAACACCAGCTCAACCGCTGGCTGACGCCGCGCTGGATCTCGTTCGTCGACGTGACGGGCGCGCGCGTCCGCATCCGCGCCGGTGATGTCCGCTCGGTGAGCCAGTGCTATAGTGAGAATCGCAGTGCGGAACGCACCCTGCGCCGCCTGCTGGACGAAGAAGAAGAGTGACGCAACCCGGAAAGGCGGGCGGCATGCAGGTCTTTGGAATGCACGATGAAAACACCCTCCGCCAGCTGGAAAAGGTGGCGGAGCGGTCCGCCCGGGTGGCGCTCATGGCCGACGGGCATGTCGGCTACGTGATGCCGATCGGCGGGGTCGCCGCCTACCGTGACCTCGTCTCGGTGGTCGGGGTGGGCTTCGACATCGCCTGCGGCAACGCCGCCATCCGGACCGATCTCACGCTCGACGCGCTGGGCAAGAACCCCGGGAAGCAGGAGAAGGCGCTCCGGGAGATCGCCGATGAGATCCACGATGCGATCAGCTTCGGGGTCGGGCGGAAGAACCGCGCCGATGACGCGCCGGTGGACGCACCGCTCTTCGAGTCCGCGGCGTGGGATGCCATTCCCGCGAAGCATCGCGGCGGACTGCGCGACAAGGCGCGCGCGCAGCTCGGGACGGTGGGGAGCGGGAATCACTACGTCGACGTCTTCGTGGATGAATCCGGCGCGCTCTGGGTGGGCGTCCACTTCGGGAGCCGCGGGTTCGGCCACACGGTTGCCTCCGCGTTCCTTGCGCTGGGCCAGGGAGGCGCCTGGGGCGACCGGGTGCCGGAACGAGAGGTGCTCCTCGAACTCAGTGCGCCGATCGGGCAGGACTACTGGACGCTGATGGAACTCGCCGGTGAGTACGCTTATGCCGGTCGCGAGTGGGTCGCCCGCAAGGTGGTGGAGATTCTCCACGGACGGGAGGTCGAGCTGGTCCACAACCACCACAACTTCGCCTGGAAGGAGCAGCACGATGGCGAGGAATTCGTGGTCGTGCGGAAGGGCGCAACGCCGGCCTTTCCCGGGCAGCTCGGCTTCATCGGTGGCTCGATGGGGGACGACGCCGTGATCGTCCGGGGCGCCGCGGTGGAGGACGCGACGAACCCCGACGTCGCCGCGCTGCAGCGGGCCGCACTCTTCTCGACGGTGCATGGGGCGGGACGGGTCATGTCCCGGACCCAGGCGGCGGGCAAGGTGCACCGGAAGACCGGGCGGGTCCTCTCGGAGGGGCGGGTGCGCCCCGAGATGATGCAGCGCTGGATTCGCGAGAAGGGGGTGATCCTGCGGGGAGGCGGACTGGACGAGAGTCCGCAGGTCTATCGCCGCCTGCCCGCCGTGCTCGAGGCCCAGCGCGGCACGATCGAGGTGCTGCACACCCTCCGGCCCCTCATCGTGGTGATGGCGGGTGCCGAGGAGTTCGACCCCTACAAGGACTGACCCGCTCCCTGTTGTCTCGCGGGAAGCGGCAGGGCAACGGCCTCGCCGCCGCGTTCGGCGGACGGGGCCGCGTGCCATCCGTCCGCACATCCTGTCGCGCTCCGGAACGACGCGTCCGCACCGAGGCGGAGGTGCAGGTCGCGGTCGGCCCCTTGGAACCCGCTAAGGCGACCTCCCACACCCGGTAGCCATCGTCCTGCTCCCCTCGGTATTCGTGCAGCGGAGCGCGCCCCACCGGGATCCACGCCGCGGGTCCGCTCGCGTGGTGCGCTGGCGGGGTGCGTCGGCAGTACCAGCACCCGTTGCTCCGGTGCGTGCTGGACCGTCGCGGTGCCGAGGTCCTGGTCATGGACCAGTGAGGCGACCGGCTGGCGGGGTCGCCAGGGAACAGGAAATGGCCCGCCCCACGAGGGGACGGGCCAGAAGGATTCCTGAGAAGGGGACCGGATGGGGTGTCCGGGGCAGACGCCCGGACCGGACGGCGGAGCCGGTCGCATCACACCGTCGTCTGCTCGCCACTCCGCCGGACTGCAATGGCGGAGGCCACGACACTGAGGGTGAGAATCGTGAGCACGACAGCAAGCGAGAGAGTGGGGTTCACCTTATAGGGCGTATGCACCAGCAGCATCTTCACGCCCACGAACAGAAGCACCGCGACCAGGGCGGGCTTGAGATAGCGGAAGCGGTCGATCATCGCGGCGAGGCAGAAGTACAGGGCGCGCAGCCCCAGGATCGCGAAGACGTTCGACGTCAGCACGAGGAACGGGTCGGCCGTGATCGCGAAGATGGCCGGGATCGAATCCACGGCGAAGATCACGTCGGTAAACTCCACCATCACCAGCGCGAGGAAGAGCGGCGTCGCGGCGACGCGGCCATCGACGCGGGTGAAGAACCGCTGGCCGTCATAGTCGGGGGTGGTCGGCATGAGCCATCGGACCAGCCGGACCAGCAGGTTCTTCTCGGGGTCGATCTTCCCGGCCGGCACGACGGCCATCTTGATCGCGGTGAGGATGAGAAATCCGCCGAAGACGTAGATCACCCAGGAGAAGGAGTGGATGAGCTGGGCCCCGATCGCAATCATGGCGCCGCGCATGACCAGGGCCCCGAGGATGCCCCAGAAGAGCACCCGGTGCTGGTACTTCGCCGGGGTCGCGAAATAGCCGAAGATCATCGCGATGACGAACACATTGTCCATGCTCAGCGACTTCTCGACCACGTACCCGGTCAGGAAGAGGCGGGCGGCCTCGAGGCCGCCGACCATGGGGCGGACCGTGCCATCGAGTTGCGGCACGTTCAGTCCGAGCCCGAGCCAGTGCCGGTCGTAGAAGACGACGACCGCCGCCGCGAAGGCCAGCGCGGTGCCCACCCAGATGAGGCTCCAGGTGACCGCCTCGCGCATCGGGACGACATGCGCCTCGCGGTGAAAGACGCCGAGATCGAGGGCGAGAAAGAGGCAGACGATTCCGAGGAAGCCGGCATAGGCCCAGACCATGGGCGGCACGGCGTCGAGGGTCGGTGCAAGGGCGGCGGTCAGCGTGAGCAGCAGCATGGGCGCAACAATACCCGCTTGCGACGCTTCGAACAAATGGAATTATGCGAATCAATCGATAGAATAAATCTCTGTCTGTGGGATGGGCGGGAACGGGGTCCGCTAGGCAAACAGCCGGTGACGGGCCGTGTCCGAGATGCTCAGGACCGCCGGATGGCGGAGCCGCCGCTCGACGGTGATGGCATAGAAGGCCTCCTCGAGCCCCGCGACCTCGCCGAGTGCACGCACCTCCAGCTGCCGCCGGATGTCGGCCGCGATGGCCGTCGGTCCGGCGAAGAGGCCGGCGCCGGCGGTGCCGAACGCCTTGAGCAGCGCGCTGTCACTGAACTCCCCGACGACATGGGGGAAGATCTGCTCCCGCTCGAACCAGCCGTCCAGCGTGCGGCGCAGGCTGGTGCCCTCGGTCGGGAGAAGGAAGGGCGCGCCGGCCAGAGAGCCCGGGAAACCGCGCCGGTACTTCTCGGCCAGGGGTGAGGTACCGAAGATCGACACGCCACTCTTCCCGAGCAGGTGATTGAACGCCTTGATCTTCACCTGATTGGTGAGCGGGGTGTCGGTGATGACCAGGTCCAGCGCATGGGTGGAAAGATCGGTGAACAGCCGCTCGACCTTGTCCTCCCGGCAGACCAGCTGGACCGGGTCGGGCAGTTTGAGGACGGGGGCGAGCAGCCGGTAGCTCAGCATCTTGGGTACCTGCTCCGCCACGCCGACCTTCAGTTGCGCGGGCCGCCCCGTCGGACGGCCGGCCAGCACGTCCTGAAGCTCCCGCCCCAGGCCGAAGATTTCCTCCGCGTACTGATACACCACCTGTCCCACTTCCGTCAGCACCAGCCGCCGCCCGCCACGCACGAAGAGCTTCTCGCCCAGGCTTTCCTCGAGCGTGCGGATCTGCGCGCTGATCGTCGGCTGGGTGAGGTGCAGGACACGGGTCGCGCGGGCGATGCTCCCCTCACGGGCGACGGTCCAGAAGTACAGCAGGTGGTGGTAATTGAGCCAGGCCATCGGGGAAAAGTAGGCACGCTCGCTCGGGGTTCATAGCCAGTTCATGATGAATCGGTACTCTGCGCGTACTCGCCCGCGTTACCGTCACCCGAAGGAGATGTCATGCTCCGACCTCGTTCGTTCGCTCCTCTTCTGCTGGCCTTCGGCCTGCTGCTGCTCACGGTACCCGACGCGCACGCGATCCCCGCGTTTGCGCGCCGCTACAAGGTGAGCTGCCTCCTCTGCCACAACCCCATCCCCAAGCTCACCGCCTTCGGTGAGCAGTTCGCCGCCAACGGGTATCGCATGGCGCCGCGCGAGGAATACCGCGACACCATCGACACCGGGGACCAGCTGCTCGCGCTGCTCAAGGATGTGCCGCTCGCGATCCGGCTCGACATGTATGCGCAGGGCTATGCCAACGGCAAGGCCGCGACCGACTTCCAGACGCCGTACGGGCTCAAGCTCCTCTCCGGCGGGGCGATCTCCCGCAACATCTCCTACTTCTTCTACACCTTCCTGGTCGAGCGGGGCGATATCGGCGGCGTCGAGGATGCCTTCGTGCATGTGAACGACATCGGTGGCGCTCCCCTCGACCTCCTCGTGGGACAGTTCCAGGTTTCCGACCCGATCTTCAAACGGGAACTCCGGCTGGAGTTCGAGGACTACGCCGTCTATCGGACCCGGCTCGGCAGTGTTCCCTCGGACCTCACCTACGAGCGCGGGCTCATGACCCAGCTCGATGTCGCGGGCGTCACCGCGACCGGCGAACTGATGAACGGCAACGGCGTCGCACCGGCCCAGGCCAATCGCCGGTTCGATGTCGATGCGAGCAAGAACGTCTTTCTGCACCTGACGCGGGATATCGGGACTCCGCTCAGGATCGGCACCTTCGGTTACTACGGGCGCTCCCATGGGAATGGGGTGACCGACCGGACCCGGATGCTCGGTGTCGATGGAACGGTCAGCGCCGGTCCCGTCGAGCTCAACGTGCAATACATCCATCGCCGGGACGATGCGCCGACCTACACACCGGGTGAACCCGAAGTGCGGATGAACGGCGGGTTCGGTGAACTCATCGTCCGCCCGCCCAACAGCCGCTTCTACGGCTTCGCCCTGTACAACCTGGTGACTGCCAACCGGCCGCTCCTCGACGTACGCGTCGGCGGCCCGGCCAATGTCAAACGCTACGAGAGCATCGCAGGGGGCGTGGGCCACATCGTCAGGCGCAACGTCAAGGTCAGCGGGGAGTTCGGTTACGATGTCGGGCAGGATCTCGCCCGGCTGACCTTGGGGATGGTCCTCGCTTTCTAGTCCGCGCGCGGGAGCTCCGGCGTGAAGGCCCGGGACGGGGGCGTCTCCTGCAGAACTTCTGGGGGCGCCCCCGTTGGGTGCTGCGACCCTGTCAGGGCTGACTCACGGGCAGGTCGGCGTGGCGACTCCAGTCGATGAACGAGCCATCGTAGAGTCGTGGAGCGTACCCCAGATATCTTGCGACAAAATACAGGTAACTTGCCTGCACACCGGTGCGGCAATAGGTCACGAGTTCCCGTCCCGCCGCGAGGCCGGCCCGGCCGAGGAGCTTGCGGATGATCGCGGGGTCCTTCATCGTCATCGGCTCCGATCCGTTCAGCAGCATTCGCCAGTACGCGGAGCCGGCGCCGGGGATGTGCCCGGCGCGCGGGACACCGTCGCCGGCGACCTCGCCCCGATACTCGGCGTTCGGTCGCGCATCGAGCAGCGCGAGGGTCGTGTCCCCGAGACGGCCCGCAATCCAGGCGGCATCGACGACGAGGTCGGTCTGGACACGTGGCTCGAAGTGACCGGCGCCCGCCGGTGGCACTGACTGGGTGAGCGGACGGCCCGACGCACGCCAGCCGGCGAGGCCGCCGTCGAGCAGTGCGGCATGACCTGCCATGCCGAGGTAGTCGAGGGTGAAGAAGAGTCGGCCGGCGGCGAGAGGATCACCGTAGAGCACGATTCGGCTGGTATTCGAGACGCCGACGGCTTCGAGGACGGAGTCGAGCTGGATGACGCTGGGCAATTCGTTGGGGAGGCCATCGCGGGTTACTACGATGGCGCTCATCGGTACCAGTCGCGCTCCCGCGATGTGGCTCTCGGCGTAGATCGTCCGGTCGCGCTCAACCTGCAGCAGCGCGAGCCCCGAGTCGCTCAGGTGGGCCTCCAGCCAGGCGGGAGTGACCAGCAGGGAGTCCGCGATCGCTGGCACCTGCTGCCCGGCGGCCGGGCCGGTGACGGTGACGGCCAGTAGAATCAGTGCTCGGCGCCACATTGGAAATCCATGGGTTGGGGTCGGCGTGAATCGGCGATCGAATCGCTGTCGGGAAATATGGGGCCGCGCAAGCGCGAAGCGCGGCCATGAAGATCGGCTCATCACCTTCGGCGGTCCGCCCGGCGCTCCGGGCGAGGAGTGACGCGGCATGCACCTCTCCACGAACCCTCTTGGCACGCTCGTCATGGGGCGTGTCCCTCAGCTGCGCGCGGGGCTCCGATGAGCGTCCATCACCTGCCGGTGACCCGCACAGCCCGGTACCGCACCCTCGGCCCCGAATCCGGCGAGGTCGCCGAGTTGTGGATCGTCCTGCACGGGTACGCCCAGACTGCCGAACGATTCCTGCGAGACTTCGCCCCGCTCGAGAACGGAGCGACGCTGATCGTTGCCCCCGAGGCGCTCTCCCGCTTCTACCTCGAGACGACGCTCGAGGGCAAGCACGGTCCGGTGATCGGGGCGAACTGGCTCACGCGCGAAGACCGGGAGACCGATCTCGCCGATCATCTGCGCTACCTCGATCAACTGCTCCAGCACCTTCTGGATGGATTCGGTTCGTGGCGTCCCCGGCTCACCCTCCTCGGTTTCTCGCAGGGATCCGTGATGGCCGCGCGGTGGATGGCCGAGGGAAAGGTCCGTCCGGAGCGCCTGGTGCTCTGGGGCACTCCACTGCCGCGCGATGTCCCACCCTCTGTCCTCGCGCCGCGGCTGGGCGCGACCCCCGTGATCTTCACCGCAGGCGACCGGGATCCCTACGCTCCGGCAGAGACCATCGAGGCCAGTGCCGATGCGCTCCGCGAACTCGGCGCCACGGTTCGGGTCCGCCGCTTCGACGGGGGGCACACGATCGATCGCGCCGCCCTGCTCGCCGCCGCCGACCGGACCGCACCGGGTTGACGGTCGGTGCCGCGGGCATTATGTTCGACATCGTACTATTTGACATGGAGCTTTATGCGGGCGACTTTCCGTCGGGATCCGGCCACCCTGCTGGCCCTCGGCACCTTCGTGAAGCTGCGCCGGGCGGTCAACACGGTCACCGCGCGGCTCAATCCGGTGCTGCAGAAGGAACACGGGCTGACCGAGAGCCAGTTCGGTGTGCTCGAGGCACTCTGGCACCTCGGTCCCATGCCGCAGGCCCGGCTCTGCGAAAAGCTTCTCGTGAGCGGCAGCAACCTCACGACCGTGATGGACAACCTCGAGCGCGATGGACTGGTCCGCCGCGATCCCAATCCGGAGGACCGCAGGGCGCACCTCGTCCGTCTCAGTGAAAAGGGAAAGGCCCTGGTGGCGGACGCCTTTCCCGCCCACGCCGCGCGGATCGCCGCGCTGCTGGGTGTCCTGACCGCCACCGAACAGCGCGAGCTCGGCCGGCTCTGCCGGAAACTCGGGCTCGCCATCCGCGCCGAAAGCTGAGCGCGTGCCCATATCGTTCGATGTCGCAGTATCACCCGAATCGCAACCGCGGCCGCTTCAGCCGGCCTGCAGGAGAGAGCACCCATGACGTCCCCGACCACCGGCATTCACCACGTCACCGCGATCGCCTCCGATCCGCAGCGCAACCTGGACTTCTATGCCGGGACGCTCGGACTCCGGCTGGTGAAGCGGACCGTCAATTTCGATGATCCGTCCACCTATCACTTCTATTACGGCGACCGGACCGGTCTCCCCGGCACGCTGCTCACCTTCTTCCCGTGGCCAGGGGCCCGCGGCGGAAGGATGGGCACCGGGCAGGCCGTCCGGACCTCCTTCTCGGTGCCCGCGGATTCGCTCGACTTCTGGAAGGAGCGCCTCGTGAAAGAGGGGGGGATCACGCTCTCCGAGCATGAGCGCTTCGGACAGCGGAGCCTTCGCTTCTCCGACCCCGACGGACTCGGCCTCGAACTGGTCGGCGGTCCTGCGCCGGAATCGGGTACCCCTGCCTCACACGAGGACATCCCCGATGCGGCAGCGATCCGGCGCATCCACGGCACCCTCCTGCAGCTCCGGGGAACCGATGCGACGGCGGCGCTCCTGACCGACGTCCTCGGTCTCGAGCTCACGGCCAGCGACGGTCCCATCCAGCGATTCCGTCCGAAGGGAGGGGAAGGGGGTGGGGTGGATCTGATCCGGGACGCCAGCGGGAATGCCGGCGCAATGGGCGCGGGGACCGTGCACCACGTCGCGTGGCGCGCCGCGGACAGCGCCCATCAGGCCAGGCTGCGCGGGGAGGTGCTGGGATTCGGCCTGCAGGTCACGCCCGTGGTCGATCGGCAGTACTTCAGGTCGATCTACTTTCGCGAGCCGGGCGGCGTGCTGTTCGAGATCGCGACCGATGACCCGGGCTTCCTGATCGACGAGCCGGAGGAGACGCTCGGCGAGTCGCTGCGGCTGCCGCCACAATACGAAACGCAGCGGGAGCAGGTCGAGCGCGGGCTGCCCGAGATCCTGGTGCCGGCACGATGACCAGCCCGTTCACGTTCCGGTTCGTGCCCGGGAGCGAGTCCCGGACCCTGCTGCTGCTGCATGGCACCGGCGGCAATGAGGACGATCTGCTGCCGGTGGGTCGGGCCCTGGCACCGGAGGCCAATCTGCTCAGCCCGCGTGGCCGGGTCATGGAAGGAAGGATGCCCCGCTTCTTCCGGCGTCTCGCTGAAGGGGTGTTCGATCAGGAGGACCTCGCGGTCCGCACCGACGAGCTGGCCGCATTCGTCCGGCAGCAGACCGGCGAGCGGCATCTCGATCCCGACGGCATCGTCGCGGTGGGGTTCTCGAACGGCGCCAACATCGCGGCCAGTCTGATGCTCCGTCACCCGGGTCTCATCCGGCAGGCGGTGCTCTGGCGGGCGATGGTGCCGTTCGAGCCGCGGGAGCCAGGGGGGTTGTCAGGCACCCGGATCCGCCTGGGCGAAGGTCGACATGACCCGATCGTGCCGATCGAGAACGCGAAACGCCTGGCGGCGATGCTCGAAGCCGCCGGCGCTGAGGTCACGCTCGACTGGAGGCAGGCGGGTCACCAGCTCGAGGCCGAGGAAATCGCGCAGGCCGGGGCGTGGCTCCGGGGGGAGTCGGCTGTACCGTAGCGCTACGGCCGTCCCGATTCCAGGCAGCAGGTCCAGCGTCCGGCGATCGGAAGTCCAGGTCGCCGGACGCGCCGCGTTTGTCCCTAACTGGCGGAGCGGCATCGGCTTGAGTTCCGCGCTCTCCGGCGCGTCCGGGGAGGGGTCGTCGCCAGGGCCTCGGGAACGAGGGATGCACCATGGTAGTGCAGTCCCTCCGGCCGGTAGTCCTGAAACTGCTCGGGTCTCCGGTGCCGCACCCTCAGCCCGTGCCAACCGACGTCCCTGGAGAAACGATGCCGACCACCCGTTGGAATCTCTGCGCGCTGGGCGCGGTCGTCGCAGTCCTCGTCAGCTGTGGCGGAGGCGGAGCCGCGCTCGAGGCTCCGCCGGCCCCGGTCTTCACGTCGGTCGTCATCACGCCGGACAGCGCGTCGGTCGCGGTCGGCGCCGTCGTCCAACTCGCGGCCTCCCCGCGCGATCAGGAGGGTGCCGCCATCAGCGGACTGCCCGCGGTCGTCTGGACCGTCGAGGACACGACCATCGCTTCGGCGACCGGCAGCGCGATCACCGGGCAGGTGGCGGGGACGACCCGGGTGTTCGCGATCGTGACCGACGGCGGGGTCAGCCACGCGGACACCGCGAAGATCGAGGTGACCCCCGCGCCGGCGGGAGGACCAACCCACCCCGTCAACACCCCGGGTACCAGCTTCGCGCCGGCGACCATCACCGTCACCGTGGGCGACACCGTGACCTGGCTCTTCAGCGGGGCCACGCACAATGTCTCGTTTGGCGCGGCGCTTCCGCCCGGCGGGGACATCCCCGACCAGACACCGCCCTCGCAGGTGTCGCGGGTGTTCACCGCGGCGGGGCAGTACAGCTACGACTGCACCCGCCACGCGAACATGCACGGGACGGTGATTGTCCAGTCGGGGCAGGTCCAGCAGTTCACCGGCGTCTCGATCACGCCCGGCGCGTTGTCGATGCTCGTCGGCGGAACGGCGCAGCTGACCGCCGCGGCACTGGATCAGAGTGGTGTGCCCATGGCCGGATTGCCGGCGGCCACCTTCATCAGCTCGAATACCGCAATCGCGGTCGTTTCGACCACCGGCCTGCTGACGGCGGCGAGTGCGGGCACCGACACGATCACCGCGACCATTACCAGCGGCGGGACGACGCACGCGGCCATCGCCGTCATTACCGTGACCTCTCCGACCGCGGGCGCGACGGTGACCACGCCCAACCTCACCTTCGCGCCAGCCTCGGTGACCATCCAGGTCGGTCAGTCGGTGACCTGGCAGTTCTCGGGCGCAGTGCACAACGTGACATGGCTCCCGGGGCCGGTGCCGACCGGGGGAGATGTCACCGACCAGGCAGTGGGCAGCGTGGTCCAGCGCGTCTTTCCGGCGGCGGGTGTCTACACCTACGAATGCACCCGGCACAACAACATGACCGGAACGGTCATCGTGCAGTCCGGGCAGGCGCAGGTCTTCACCTCGGTCGCGGTGAACCCCGCGACGGCCACGATGCAGGTCGGCGGTGCCGTCCAGCTCGTGGCGACCCCGCTCGATCAGGCTGGCGTGCCGATGACCGGGCTTCCCGCGGCGACCTTTCTCAGCTCCAGCACCGCGGTCGCCACGGTCGATCCCGCCGGACTCGTTACCGCCACCGGTGCAGGAACGGCGAACGTCACCGTCACCATCACCAGCGGTGCCACCACCCACGTCGCGACCGCCACGATCCTCGTCAATGCTCCAGTGCCCGGCGGTGTGACCGTGACGACACCCAATCTGAGCTTCGCCCCAGCAACGGTGAACATTGCGGTTGGCGCGACGGTGACCTGGCAGTTCTCAGGGAACACGCACAACGTGACCTTCGGCGGCCTCACGCCACCGGGCGGGAACATTCCGGACCAGCCGGCCGGCAGCAGTCAGTCCCGGACCTTCACGACGGCCGGCACCTATGGCTACGTCTGCACCAGGCACAGCGGCATGACCGGAACGGTTGTGGTCAGCGGGGGAGGGGGAACGTCGGTGTTCACCGCGCTGCAGGTCCTGCCCCAGTCCCCGGCGGTGGTGGTCGGCAGCACGGTGCAGGTGGATGCGATACCGCTCGATCAGAACGGCGCGCCGATGATTGGCTTGCCGGCCCCGGTCTACCAGTCGAGCAATCCGCTCGTGGCGACGGTGAGTCCGACGGGACTCGTGGCCGGGGTCGCCGCCGGGAGTGCCACGATCACCGCAACCCTCACCTCCGGAGCCACGACGCATGCGGGCACGTCGGTGGTGTCGGTGGCCACCGTGGCCGCCGCCACGATCCTCACGCCCGGACTGACCTTCAATCCGGACGACGTGCAGATCCGCCCCGGGCAGACCGTGGTCTGGCAGATTTCAGGGACCACCCATAACATCACCTTCGAGACGATCGCCCCTCCCGGCGGCAATGTCGGCGATACCGGCCCCGGATCGAACGTCTCCCGCACCTTCACCCAGGTCGGCGAGTACAAGTACTTCTGCTCCATTCACAAGAATCAGGGCATGAACGGCAGGGTCCGCGTCCAGTAGCGCGGCCTGCGTCTCCGAACCATGGGAGCAGCAATGAATCGGTGTCTTCTCGCCTGCGGCCTGCTGTGCGGACTGCCGGTCGCCGGACTGGCGCAGGGCAGTCTCGACCGGTCGCCGAACGTCTCCGGCGACTGGGTGGTGCGTCCGGGGACGGTGCAGTTCAACTTCCTGCACCGCTTCGTCCGGAGCCCCGGTCCGGTCCGGAAGGTGAGCAACTTCCCCACCTTCCTCGTGGCGACCTCGCTGCTCAAGGGCACCACGATCGGGTTCAATTACTCGACCAACTCCACGCTTGCCCCCGCCTATCCGAACGAGTGGGAGTTCTTCCTGCGCGCTGCGCCCAAGACGCAGGCCGGCGGGTTTCCGGTGGACCTCTCGGGGCAGATCGGCTACAACATCGCCGCCAAGGGGGTGGATGGCGAGCTGTCGGTGGGACGCACGACGGGTCCGCTGCATGTCATCGCGGTCGGTCGGGCGCTTGCCGATCCGCTGCAGAAGAACGGCGACCCGCAGTTCGCCTTCGGTGGCGGCGCGGTCCTGAAGCTGACCCGGCACTTCGGGCTGCACGGCGACTACGTCCGCCTGACGGACCTCAATACCGCCGCCGGCGAGCGTGGGGCCTGGAGCGCGGGAATCGCGGTCGCGATCCCCAACACGCCTCACACCATTTCACTCCACGCGACGAACACCAACACCGGGACCCTCCAGGGTGCCTCACGCGGCGCGAAGCAGGTGCGCTACGGCTTCGAGTTCACGATCCCGATCACGCTCGCTCGCTACTTCGGCCACAAGCAGAAGCCGGCGCCGGCCATCGCCGCCGCGCCCGGCGCGCCGGCACCGGTCGCGCCCGGCCAGGTGCCCGTTGGTGCAGTGACCGGTCCGCTCACCAGGAGCGCGATGCAGGGGCTGCAGTTCACTGCCACCACGCTGGAGATCGCCGTCGGCACGACGATCGAATGGAAGAACGAGGACCCCGTTCCCCACACCGTGACCGCGGACGACAACAGCTTCGACTCCGGCCTCATCGAGAATGGCCAGGTCTGGCGCTACACCTTCACCCGCCCGGGCACCTATGCCTTCCACTGCACGCCGCACCCCTTCATGAAGGGGACGGTCGTGGTGAAGTGAGGAGATGGCGATGATCCGTCTGTTCTCTGCGGGGATGACCGCGCTGTTCCTCGTGGTCCTCGCGACCGCCTGCTTCAGCGAGCGCAGCAACGTGACCGGCCCGTCAGGCGGCGCCTGCAGCGTGAGCCTCGATCCCTCGCAGTTCGGGTCCACGGTGATCGCGATCCGGAGCTTCTCGTTCCAGCCGACGCCCGTCCACGTGAAGGTGGGCGGCAAGGTGACCTGGCTCAACTGCGAACCGGCCGGAACGCCGTCGCACACGAGCACTGCCGACGGCGGCGCGTGGGGCTCGGCCCTGATCGATCCGGGGACGACCTACACGTTCCTGTTCGCGGCCGCGGGCACCTTCAGCTATCACTGCGAGCCGCACCCCTCGATGACCGCCCAGATCATCGTGGATCCCTGAACGCCGGCAGCCCCCGGCCATCCTCAGATGGCCGGGGGCTGCCGGGCTCTTGTACGGTTACTTCCCTCCGACGACGTCGACGCTCTCCTTCAGCATCTCGTCGGCGGTCTTCAGCACCCGGAGTTGTGCGGAGAACGCCCGTTGCGCGATGAGCATGCTGGTCATCGCGTCGGTGAGATCCACCGCCGGACCGGAGGTCGCCGGCAGGCCCGGCATCCCCGCCGAATCGCCGGCATCGGTCGGCAGATCCAGCCCGACCGAGGCAATCTGCTCGGCGGATCGGTCCACCCGCCGGCTGTACATCTTGAGGGCGCTGAGCGCCGTGGTAATCGCAGTGCCGGAGACGGACATCAGGGGGTCCTCCGCTCATCCGCACGCGGCCATACTGGGGGCCATCCGTAAGCCCGGAGCCGCTAGTAGACAGTATCGGTTCGCCCGCCCGGATCTTTAATCCCAGCCCGATTTCTTGCGGAACTCCTCCAGCCGGCGCCGGTCGCGCTTGGTCGGCCGCTCGTTGGTCTCGGGAACGAACAGCACATGGGCCGCCTTGAGCTGGAAGGCGACCCGCTCCCGCTCCTTGAGGCTCTCCGCGGTCTCCGCATAGAGCAGCACCGCCTCCGGTGCCGGTCCCCGCCGCTCCGAAAGACCCCGCACTTCCACCACATGCTCGTACGGTCCGAGGCGGATCGAGATCCGGTCGCCGACTTGAACCAGCTTCGCCCGCTTCACCCGGTCTCCGCCCACCTGGACTTTGCCGCCGTCGATCGCCTCGACCGCGAGCGCGCGCGTCTTGAAGAAGCGCGCGGCCCAGAGCCACTTGTCGAGCCGGACGCGGGCAGGAGCAGAGCTGGCTGTCATGACAGGGTCCGCGATGACATTGGAGTTCCGTTACGCCTCGGTCTCGTCCGCGGGACGGAAGACCAGGTCAAAGGCGAGGAAGACCGTCTTGGAAAATGGATAGCAGAGGAAGGGGGTCGCCAGCATCATGGCGCCACCCCCGTAGAGGAGCAGGTCCCAGGGCGGCGACGGCCACGTGAGGATGCCGATGCCGAGGATGACGGCCGCCCAGAGCAGCTCCGCCGCAACGATGTTGAACATGTACGCACCGACGACGTATCCATCCTCGCCCCGCTCCGTGCGAAGGCCGCAGACGGGGCAGCGCTCCCGCATTCGCAGCCACGAGTGGAACAGCGGTCCCCCGCCGCACGACGGACAGCGGAGCAGGAGCGCACGCCCGAACAGCAGCGGGATCGACGGCCGCGGCCTGACACTAGTCATGCCGGACACCCGCGCTTGCCCCGTGCACCTGGCTCGTCATCCTCTATACCCGCCGGTCGAGCGCCCGGAATCCCAGCGCCCCGTTCAGCCAGCGGACGAACGGTGTCAGCGCCTCGAAATCGCGCTCCAGGATGGTCGCCAGCCGAGGAGAAAGCGCCTCGGTCTCGCGGAGCGTCCGGCCTACGGTGAAGGACTGATAGCGAAGCCAGCGGGCGGCCGGGTGGGTCTCGCCGAAGCCCCGCGGCAGCCGGGTGAGCATCGCCTCCGTGTCGAGCGGGCCGTAGCGCCGCCGGAACGCCGGGGCCAGCACAATCTCCTCGAAGCCCTCCACATCGTCGGCGAGTGCCTCGCGAATCTTCGCGAGCGCGGTACGCGGCGGCATCCAGATGCCCGCGCCGATCAGGTGCTGGCCCGGCTCGAAGTGAAAATAGAAGCCCGCCCCGCCTTCGGCTTCTCCGCCTACCCCTCGTCCGGCATCCATGTGATAGAACCAGCTCGCGGCGTGGGTCTTGTACGGGGACTTGTCCCGCGAGAAGCGCACGTCACGGTTGATGCGGAACATCGATCGGCGCGGATCCCCGGTGATCTCCGGCGCAAAGGCGGCGAGACGGACATCGACCTCCTCGACCAGCGCCTTCATCGGTTCGCGGAGCTCCTCCTCATAGCTGGCCCGGTGCTCCTCGAACCAGGTCTTCCGGTTGTTCCGGGCAAGCTGCTTCAGGAACCGGACCGCCGCCGGGCGGAACCCCGGAAACCCGGCCGCCGAGGCGGCAGGTGGTGTGGAGGCTGAGGGACGGCGCATGACGAGCTTCTCCTTCTCCTTCCGGGTGAGCCGCTTGATGGCCCACTCCCGGCGCAGCGCGGCGGAGTGGGTGGATGCCGGCTCCTGGTGGAGGAGCGTGACCGGGAGCCGCGACCGGGTGTAGGCCGCGCCACGACCCGCGTTGTGAGCCGCAACTCGGCGTTTGGTATCGCGCGCGATGCCGGTATACAGCGAGCCATCGGCGCAACGGAGGATATAGACGCTCCATTTCATCCCGGAAGTTATCGCGGTTGCCTGTCGCCCGTCGCCCATCACCTGCTACTTTACACCGACGTTGATGACATCCTCCACTGTCCGCACCCCCGATCGCGCGCTCCCGGACCAGAAGACCCTCCTCGGCTGGGTCTTCGGGGCCCGGCTCGTGCTGGCCGCCACCATCCTGGTGCTGGCGGCCCTGGTGTGGACGGTCACCCGCGAACAGCGGTTCATCATCAGTGTCGCCGTCCTGTCGGCCTTCGTCCTCACGGCCTACGGTCACTGGTGGGTCCGGATCAGCGCGCGCCAGCCGGGCGACGTCTTCCTGTTGTGTCAGGCGCTCGGCGACATCGGGCTCATCACCCTCCTGGTGCACTTCACGGGGGGACCGGACAGCGCCTTCCCCTCGCTGTACATCCTCGTCATCGCGGCGTACGCCCTGCTCATGTCCTTCGGCGCCGGCCTCCTGGTGGCGCTCGGGATCGCGGGGGTCTACTTCGCCGACAGCGCCTGGCAGCAGCCCGCCCGGGTGGGCCTCGCCTTCTGGGGCCAGGTGGGCGTGTTCGTGGCCGCCTATCTCCTGGTGGGAGCGCTCGCGCACCGGCTGCGCGCCGCAGGGGCGGAGCGCGAGTCGCTGCAGAGCGAGCTCCGCCGGGTCCGCCTCGAGGCGGACGAGATCCTGCGGAACATCCGCTCGGGTGTCATGACCGTCGACGACACCGGACGGCTGGCATTCATCAATCCGATGGCGGAACGGCTGCTGCAGATCGATGGTGAAACGGCCACCGGCCTGCCGGTGCTGGACAAGCTCAAGCTCCGTTCGCCGGAATTGTGGGCCGCCATGGTTGCGGCGATCCGGCACGGCCGCAAGGTGAGCCGGGGCGAGGGAACCGTCCTGCATGAAGATGGTCGTATCTTCCCGATCGGCCTCTCCACCACCACGTTTGAGCGGGACGCGGACGGCCGGCCGTCGGTGACGGCGATCTTCACGGACATTTCCGATCTCAAGCGGCTCAACGAACTGAACCTTCGCGCCGAGCGCCTCGAGGCGGTCGCGGCGCTGTCCGCCTCGCTCGCGCACGAGATCCGCAATCCACTCGCCTCGATCCGGAGTTCGGTCGAGCAGCTTGCACGCTCCGCCCACGCCGACGAGGATGACCGCTATCTTGCCCAGCTCATCGTGCGGGAGAGCGACCGGCTGAGCCGCCTGCTCTCCGAATTCCTGGATTTCGCCCGGGTGCGCGCCACCGAATTCGTTCCGCTCGACCTGCAGTCGGTCGTGACGGCGGCCGCGCGCCTGGTCCGCGAACATCCGGACTGCCGGCCGGATATCGAGATCCGGGTGCAGGGCTCACGGACCGTGCTGGAAGGCGACGAGGACCTGCTGCACCGGGTCGTGGCCAACCTGCTGCTCAACGCGGTGCAGGCGGCGCGCGGCCCGACGATGGTCTCGGTGTCGACCCGGCCGGCGAAGCCCGCCGAGCTTCCGGGAGGATGCAGCATCGAGAATCCGGTCTGCCTGGAAGTGCGGGACACCGGCCCGGGCATTCCCGAAGAGTTGCGGGATCGACTGTTCCAGCCGTTCGTCACCGGCCGCGCCGGGGGGACCGGACTCGGCCTCGCCATCGTGCAGCGGGCGGTCGAGGCCCACCGCGGCGTCGTACTCGTGGACTCCGCGCCTGACGCGGGCACGACCTTCACCATTTACTTTCCCGCCCGACGTGCGGCGGAGGAAGCGGCATGAACCAGAAACCAACGGTCCTGGTCATCGACGACGAGTCGGGGATTCTCGACACGCTCCGGATCCTCCTGAAGAAGGAGGGGTTCGACGTCACCACCGCGCAGGGTGGCAAGGCGGGGCTCGAGGCCATCAAGGCGGGCACCCACGACATCGTCCTCACCGACGTGCGGATGCCGCAGGTCACGGGCCTCGACATCCTGACCGCCGCACGCGAGCAGGACCCGATGACCCCCGTGATCCTCATGACCGCGCAGGCCTCGCTGCAGACCGCGATCGCGGCGGTCAACGCCGGCGCCTACTACTACATCCAGAAGCCCTTCGCGAACGACGAACTGGTGGCGATTCTGCGCCGCGCGTGCGAATACCGGGCGGTGCGGGTCGAGAACAAGCACCTGCGCCAGGAGATCAAGCGCCGGGATCGTGCCGGGGTGAATCGGCCGATCGGCAAGTCGCGGCGCTTCCTCGATACCCTGAAGCTCGCCGAGCAGGTTGCGCCGACCGATTCCACGGTGCTCATCCAGGGTGAGAGCGGTACCGGCAAGGAAGTCATCGCGCGCTACCTGCATAACAGCTCCAACCGGACCGATGGTCCGTTTCTCTCCATCAACTGCGGCGCGCTGCCGGAGAACCTGCTGGAGAGCGAACTGTTCGGTCATGTGAAGGGCTCCTTCACCGGCGCCGTGCGCGACAAGCAGGGTCTCTTCGCCGCGGCCCGTGGCGGAAGCTTCTTTCTCGATGAGGTCGGCGAGATGCCGCCGGCGCTGCAGGTCAAGCTGCTGCGCGTGCTGCAGGAGCGAGAGGCCATCCCCGTCGGCGCGACCGAAGCGATCCCCGTCGACGTTCGGATCATCGCGGCGACCAACCGCGATCTCGAGGAAGAGGCACGGCGCGGCCGGTTCCGGTCCGATCTCTTCTACCGCCTCAATGTCATTACGATGCATCTCCCGCCGCTCCGCGAGCGACGGGAGGACGTGCTGTTGCTGGTGGAGTCCTTCCTGCAGCGTCTCGCCACCGAGCACAGCAGTGAGCCCAAGGCGCTCTCCTCGGAGGCGCTGGACGCGGTCATGGTGTACGACTGGCCCGGCAACGTTCGTGAGCTCGAGAACGCTCTCGAGCACGCCTGGGTGCTGACGCGGGGAGACCTCATCGATCCCTCCGCCCTGCCGGAGCGGATCACTCGGCGGCGCAAGGAGCCGCTGGTCGCTGAACGGTCGTATCCCAATCCGACGCTCGAGGTCATCGAGCGCGCCTACATCATGTACGTGCTGCAATCCGAGGGAGGGAACAAGACTCGCGCGGCCGAAGTCCTCGGCATCGACCCCTCAACGCTCTACCGCAAGCTGTCCCGCTACGAAGAGCAGGGTGGGGCTCCGCCGCCGGAGTGATCGGGCTGGTTCGGTTTCGGTCACCCCTCCCGATGGAGGGGTGGCTTCCCCTTCGATCACTGCAAATTGCGGCTTCCGCCCGCCCCGCAGCGCCCCAGCTTCTTCGTGCATCCGATTTTCTGACAATAACTTCCTATCGGCACGCCTGACGGGTATGGGCGTTGCATAACACCCTCCCATCAAGAGCCGGTCGAGCGGCTGGCGTCATACCATTGTCCAATTGGAGGAAGCAATGCTCAATCGCCGTGGCTTCACACTCATTGAGCTTCTGATCGTCGTGGTGATCATTGGCATTCTGGCCGCCATCGCGATTCCGAAGTTCGCCAACACCAAGCAGAAGGCGATTGTCGCCTCCATGAAGTCAGACCTGCGGAACCTGGTCACCGCGCAGGAAGCCTTCTTCTCGGACAACAACGACTACGCCGGCAGCACCGACCCCACGGCCCAGACCAACGGCACGGGTGGCACGGGCAAGGTCACCTTCGTCCCGAGCACTGGTAACGTCCTGACCCTGACCTACGTCAACGCGTCGGGCTGGAAGGCCACCA
>JBGATI010000005.1:0-210942 GCA_044229245.1 Gemmatimonadales bacterium
AGGCACACACGGCCGTGTGTGCCTACGCCGCCGGACCCAGGCGCACGACAGTCTGCCGGTCCGGATCGAAGAATTCGTTCGTGATGGCGGCGATGTCCGCGCGGGTGACGGCATCGATCTCCGCGAGGAGCGCGTCGAGAGGCCGGTACTCCTCGCCATGGAGTACCAGCGTGGCAAGCCGGTTCATGCGGCTCACGGGGCTCTCCAGCGACAGCATGACCTGCCCCTTCAACTGCTGGCGCCCCAGCCCGACATCCTCCTCGGACAGCCCGTCCCGTCCGAGCAGTGCGTACTCGGCGCGGATCGCCGCCTCGGCCTGGTCGGCGGTCGAGGGCTGCGTCCCGATATACACGGCGGAGACGCCAGCCGCCCGGTACAGCTGCTGGTAGGCGTAGATGGCGTAGGCGAGTCCCAGCTCCTCGCGAATGCGCTGGAAGAGGCGGCTCGACATCCCCCCGCCGAAGGCATTCGTGATGATCGAAAGCGCGAAGCGGCGCCGGTCCCGGTACGGAAAGGTGTCCGTGCCGAAGACCATGTGGACCTGGGCAGAGTCTCGCTCGATCCGATGCAGCTCGCCCCGCTTGGCGGGAAGGGCACCGATCGCGGGAAGCGCCTCCGCGTGCCCCGGGGAGTCGAACCAGCCCTCCTTCCCCAGGAGAGCCACGATCTGCTCGTGGTCCACCCGCCCCGCGGCCGCGATGACGCAGTTGCCGGGGTAGTACCCCCGGCGGTGCACCGACTGGAGGTCGGTGGCTGAGAGGCCCCCGACCGTCTCCCGGGTCCCGAGAATGGAATACCCGTACGGGTGCTCCGGCCACAGCCGCTCGCTGAAGAGCTCGAACACGATGTCATCGGGCGTATCGTCGACGGTCGCGATCTCTTCGAGCACCACGTTCCGCTCGAGCGCCAGGTCTTCGTTCGAGGGCGAGCTGCCGCGCGGTCCGCCGCTCGGTGCCCTTGAAGACCATGTGTTCGAGGAGGTGCGACACGCCCATCTTGCCGCGGGATTCGTGGGCGCTTGCGGTCCGGACCCACACCCCGACGGCGACGGATCGCACGCCGGGGAGGAGTTCGGTGAGGATGGTAAGGCCGTTCGGGGCGACGGTCCGGAAAAGGCCCTGATCGAGGCGGATCGTCTCCACGGCGCCGGCCTTACTCCTTCGGGATGAGGGCCTTCCGGGACAGCTTCATGCGGCCCTTTTCGTCCACCTCGAGCAGCTTGACCTTCACGACATCGCCCTTCTTGACGACGTCCTCGGTCTTCTCGGTGCGGCCGTGCTGCAGCTCGCTGATGTGGAGCAGCCCCTCGACGCCGGGCATGATCTCGACGAAGGCGCCGAACGCGGTGGTGCTCTTCACCGGGCCCTCGTAGATCTTGCCGACCTCCGGCTCTGCGACCATCGAGGCGATCATCTGCCGGGCCTTCTCGCCCGCCTCGCCACCAACGGCGGCGATGGTGATCAGGCCGGTGTCATCGATGCTGATCTTGGCGCCCGTCGCATCCTGGATGCCGCGAATCGTCTTGCCCTTCGGTCCGATCACGTCGCCGATCTTCGACGGGTTGATCATGATCGTGATGATCCGCGGGGCGTACTTCGACATCTCGGCGCGCGGCGCGTCGAGCGCCTTGGCCATCTCCTTCAGGATGTGCAGGCGGCCCTTCCGGGCGTTCTCCAGCGCCTGCTCCATGATCTTCAGATCCATGCCCTCGATCTTGATGTCCATCTGGATCGAGGTGATCCCGTTGGTGGTGCCGGCGACCTTGAAATCCATGTCGCCCAGCGCGTCCTCGGAGCCCAGGATGTCGGTGAGGATGGCGATCTTCTTGCCTTCCTTGATCAGGCCCATGGCGACACCGGCGCAAGCGGCCTTCATCGGCACACCGGCATCCATCAGGGACAGTGAACCACCGCAGACCGTCGCCATCGAGGATGAGCCGTTCGACTCGAGAATCTCGGACACCACCCGAACGGTGTACGGGAACTTCTCGTAGTCGGGCAGCAGCGGCTGCAGCGCACGCTCCGCCAGGGCGCCGTGCCCGATCTCGCGGCGGCTGGTGCCGCGCATCGGCTTCACTTCACCGGTCGAGAACGGCGGGAAGTTGTAGTGCAGCATGAACGACTTGGTCGACTCCGCGGCGGTATCGATGCTGTCGATCCGCTGCTCGTCGTCCTGGGTGCCGAGCGTCACCGCGACGAGGGCCTGCGTCTCGCCCCGCTGGAACAGCGCCGAGCCGTGGGTCCGGGGCAGCAGCCCGGCCTCGATACTGATGGGCCGGATCGTATCGCAGTCGCGACCGTCCACCCGCTCGCCCTTCTCCAGCACCTGCGCCCGCATCACCTTGTACTCGACATCCTCGAGCAGCTGGGAGATCTGCTTGCCCGCCTCGGGATACGCTTCGGCCAGCGCCTCCTTGACCTTCTGCTTGAGCGCCTCGGCGTTGGCCGCGCGCGCATGCTTGTCCTTGGCGTTGATCGCCTTGGCGAAATCGGCCTCGGCCAGCTCGCGCACCTTCTTCACCAGCTTGGCATCCGGCTCGTCCTTCACCCACTCGAGCTTCGGCTTCTTGACCTTGGCGACGACCTTGTCCGCGTGACCGAGGATCTCCTTGAGACCCTTCTGGGCCACCTTCAGGGCCTCGAGCACCTCCGCTTCGGAGATTTCGAGCGCGCCCCCCTCGACCATCATGATCGATTCGGCGCTGCCGCTCACGGTGATGTCGAGCGAGGAGAACTCGAGCTGCTGGAAGGTCGGGTTGAGAATCCAGTTGCCGTCGACCTTGCCCACGCGGACCGCGGCGATCGGGCCATTCCACGGCACCGTCGACGCAGACAGCGCGATCGAGGCCGCGACCACGCCGAGCACGTCGGCGTCGTTTTCCTGGTCGGCGGACACCACCGTCACGAAGACCTGGACTTCGTTCTTGAAGCCCTCGGGGAAGAGCGGCCGGATCGACCGGTCGATCACCCGGGAGGCCAGGATCTCCTTGTCGCTCGGCCGGCCCTCACGCTTGAGGAACCCACCCGGAATCTTGCCGGCGGCATACGTCTTCTCGCGGTATTCCACCGTGAGCGGGAAGAACGGCAGCGTCGACTGATTCGGGGAGACGGTGATCGCGGCGAGGACCGCGGTGTCACCGAACTGGAGGTAGGCCGATCCGGAGGCCTGCTTGGCGAAGCGGCCGGACTCGAGGATGAGCGGGCGGCCGGCGAACTGCGTCTCGATGCGATGTACGGTCACGACCTGTTCCTGTCTCTGGGGCCCCAATAGGTTGAAGGGCGTCCCGGCCGTGATGGCTGAGACGCCCTGGCTCGTGCGGGCTGCTTAGTGCCGAAGCCCGAGCTGATCGATCAACGCCCGGTAGGTCGCCAGGTCGTTTTGCTTCAGATAATTCAGCAACCGACGACGGGTTCCCACCATCTTGAGGAGGCCACGGCGACCGTGGTGATCCTTGGCGTGGGTGCGGAAGTGGTCGGTGAGCGAGTTGATCCGCTCAGTCAGGAGAGAGATCTGCACCTTGGCCGAACCGGTGTCCGTCTCATGCAACCGCTGCTTGGCGATGATCGCCTGCTTGTCAAAACCCATGCTGCGTGTATCCTCTTGGCACGTGCGGTGGGGCATGGCCCCGCGATACGTAATCGTCGATAGCTCAACAAACTAACCCCACGCTCCCCACTCGGGCAACCCCGCAATGACCACCGACGCCCCGCAGCCGGGAACCAGGCTCGGCCGCTACACCCTGACCGAACTGCTGGGCCAGGGCGGTTTTGCCTGGGTGTATTCCGCCGCACGGGATGACGGCAAGTCCTTTGCTCTCAAGGTTTTGAAGCCGCGCTACGGGAGCGACCCGGCCTTCGAGACCCGGTTCCGTCAGGAGGCGGCCTTCGCCGCCGGGCTCGACCACCCCCACATCGTCCACATCGAGGAAGTGGGGACCGACCCCGGGACCGCCTATTTCGCGATGGAGCTTCACCCGGACAACCTGAATGCCCGACTGACGCGGGAAACCCGGCTTACCGAAGCCGAGACCGTCCGCCTCGGGGTCGGTGTCACCCAGGGCCTGGCCTTCGCCCACGAGCGCAACATCCTGCACCGCGACATCAAGCCCGACAACATCCTGCTCGCGAGCGACCTCCGCCCGGTGATCACCGATTTCGGAATCGCCAGGGCCGTCAGCGGCTATGTCGCCGCCACGGGCTTCATGATGACCATCGGCACGCCGGCGTACATCTCCCCGGAGCAGGCGCAGGGACGGCCGGTCGATGGGCGCTCGGATCTCTATTCCCTCGGCATCATGCTGTACCGGATGCTGGTCGGTGAGGTCCCGTTCAAGTCGCGCGACTGGTTCGAGCTCGCCCGCATGCATGTCGAGGACCGGCCCGAGCCACCCAGGAACCGGGACGCCGACATCTCGAAGCGGATGGAACGGATCGTTCTCCGGCTGCTCGCCAAGCATCCGGATGACCGGTATCCGTCGGCGAAGGCGCTGCTCGAGGATCTCGCGGAAGCGTCGGCGCATGCCAGGGCGACGGGAGACATCCCGGTGCCGGACGGCTACCTGCGCGATTCGAAGACCGTCCGCAGCGAGGAGGACGACAAGGGGAAGAAGGGCTGGTGGAAGGTCTGGTAGACGGCCGGCTACTTCTGCAGCGAGCGCCCCTCCGGTGTTACCAGGGCAGTAGTCCTCCCGTCCAGCCGATAGACCGGCCCGCCTGAGGCGGGCCGTACCCAGAAGGCCCCCGACGCCGTCGAATCGAAGACCAGGGAGAGGATGACCCCGCCGCCCGTGCTGGTGACCGTGACTGCGCGTTCCGGCGCGGCGAAGCTGATCGAGTCGAGCTCCATTCGATCCGGGAACCCGGCGGCCCGAAGGTCGCCGAAACTCGCGAGGTAGCGGGCGACCTTCGTGGAATCGGCCGGATGCCCGTCCAGCGACCAGGAGGTCCCGCTCCTGGTCAGCGTCCAGTGCACCTTCCCGCGCTGGACTTCCACCCGGGCGATACTGTCGGACTTCACTTCGGCCAGCTGCCGCTCCCGCCAGTCGCTCTCACCGCGCGCAAACGTCTCCGCGAAGGGACCGCGCAGCAGGTAGACGTCGGCCGCGCCCGCGCGGCGGACGTAGAAGCCGTTGAGCTCGGGGCCGCGATTGCCGACGACGAGGTCGAGGAGAGGCGCGCCGGCTCCGGAGATGGTCAGCCGCCTCCCGGAGGCGGAGTCGACACCCAGCCGTGCATGCGAGGCGGTACTCTGCGCGGTGAGTTCGCTCCCGGCACTGGTGTCATGCGCCGCATCGAGGAACTCCTGCACCGCCTTCGCCGACGCAGGTGCCCCGTTGACGGTCCAGCCACGCTCCTGCTTCACGAGGATGACCGAGTCCGCCTTCCCCACCAGACTGATCCGGTCCACCCCGGCGGGAGTCAGCGCCGGCAGTGTCAGGCGGCCGGCATCGTCGCGCTGTCCGGTGCTGAAGAAGTGGAGCGCCAGCCAGAGGCCCAGGGCGAAGACCAGGACCAGGGCGATCCGTTGAAGCACTTTGGGACTCATGCGACCTCCCTCCCCGACCCCGCCAGCGGCGCCCACGGCAAGAGCGAGCGCCGGCGCCGGTTCAGCAGCCGGAGCGCGCCGAAGATCGCAATCAGGAGAGGAATCCCGACGACGTTCGCGTACTTGACTCCCTGCTGGAGCGCGGGCGTGGAGAACAGCAGCCGCGGAGGACGGCGGTCGCGACTCCGGATGGAGATCAGCGCCTCATCCTGTGAGAGCCAATCCACCGCGTTCAGGGCAAGGACCGCATTCTCCTGGGCACTGCTCGCGTAGCGGTCGGTGGCAAACTCCATGTTGCCGACCAGGACGAGCCGGCCCCGCGGCCCGCTGGAATCTCCCGCCGCGGGCTCGACGGTGACCCCCACGACGCGCGTCTTGAGATCGAACGAGGGAAAGTCCCTCGTCGGTGACAGGTCAATGTCACCCTCGGCGAGGCCACCGACGCGGCTGGTCTGCAGGATCGGGTGCACGACCGACCGCGCGGTCTTGAGCGTCTCGATGCTGCTGACCCACGGCAGGAAAATCTCGCCCACGCCGTCAGTGACGACTGTCTCGCCGGCGGGCTGCGCGCGTACCCAGAACGGATACGGCTGGAACACCTGGCCGCCCCCGGGGCCGGGCACCGGCACCAGCTGATTCGAGGAGAGATCGTACACCAGGTCGGGACGCACCTTCACGCCGAACTGGCTGAGCAGGGAATTCCAGACCGGTTCGCGGGCGCTGGCCTTGGGTGTCCGGCCCTCGATCGGTGCGCCCGTCGTCATGATCAGGGCGCTGCCGCCCCGGGCGAAGAACCGTTCGAACCACTGCTGCACCGGGGTGCTCAGGCTGTCCGGCTGCCCCGCGATGATCAGGGTCCGGATGGAGTCGCTGGGCGCGGTGGAGTCCCCGAGCGAGATCGGCCGCACGGTATAGCTCTTCGCGAGCTGCTCCTGCAGGAGGCCGAAGACCCGCCCTTCCTGCCCCCAGTCGTCCATCGCGGCGATCAGGCCGACGACGGGCTTCTGGTTGCGCGTCAGGCCGCGGATCGCGGCGGCGATCCGGTACTCGAGGTCGTCCGTCCGCCTGACAAAGGGGATCACCTCGTTGGCATCGGCATACTGGATGACCAGGCCGAGGTAGCCCTGCTTGACCTGCAGCTCCGACTTGCCGACCACGTTGAACTGGACCGGCTGGACGCCGAGCGACTGCGCGTCCTGTCTCGCGGCCTGGTCCTCGGCAGGGTCCTTTTCGACCACCTTCACCCTGCCCTTCGAGGCCGAGCGCAGGTCGCCGAGCAGATCATCGAGATCGCGCTTCATCAGCGCGACCTCGGCGGGCAGTTCGCTCGAGGCGAACAGTTTGATGGTGACGATGTCATCGAGCGAGGCCACCAGCGTCCGGGTCGCCGGCGCGAGCGTGTAGGCCCGGCCCGGCGTGAGGTCGATCCGCCCGCCGATGTAGTTCCCCAGCAGATTCACCACCACGAGCACCGCCACCAGCAGCAGCACCCCGAGCCGGAGCCGCCGCACCCCGCCCTGCCCGACCGCCAGCTTGCGGGCCAGGAGCGACCCATACGCGAGCGTGAGGAAGATGGCGGCGAGCGACACGAAGTAGACCGCATCGCGCAGGTCGATCACGCCCCTCCCGATGCTGTCGAAATGCGCCAGCACGCCGAGTCGGGCCGCGACCAGGCCAAGTTGCGGGGGCAATCCGACCACCAGCGGATTGAGCCCCACCAGCACCAGGAGGAACATGACAGCCACCGCCACGATGAAGGCGGTGATCTGGCTCCGGGTGATGCACGACGCCCAGACACCGACGCCCGCGAAGCCGGCCGTGAACAGCATCGCACCCACATACTGGGCCACGATCGGGCCCCAGTGGAGTTCCGCGCCGAGCGACATGCCCAGCACGATCGGAAGCGTGAGCAGCAGCCCGGCCCAGAGGAAGAACACCGCACCGAGGTACTTCCCGATCAGCAGCTCGAATTCCGTGATCGGCTGCGACAGCAGGACCTCGAGCTGCCCCGTCCTGGTATCCTCGGCCAGCGTCCGCATCGCGACGGCCGGGACGAAGAAGAGCATCAGCCAGGGCAGTGTGTCCATCATCGGACGCAGCGTGGCCGAATTGGTCAGGTAGACCTGACGGAAGAACAGGAAGTCGTTCACGACCAGGAAGACCACCAGCAGGACGTAGCCCGCGGGGTTGTCGAAGAGCGCCTTCAGCTCCCGGCGCGCGATGATCATGAGCGCTCTCATCCCTGCTCCGCCTTTCCGGTGAGCTGCCGGAAGAGATCCTCGAGACTGCCCGCCTCCTGATGCAGTTCGTAGAGCGTCCACCCCGATTGCGCCGCCAGCCGGAAGATCTCCGGCCGCAGATCCTTCGCCGCCGACGCGGTGAGCCGGACCTTCACCCGCCCGTCGATGGGCTCCGAGGGCTCCGCGGCGATGACGCCGGACATGCCCCGCAGACGTTCGACGATGCCAGGGCCCTCCGCCTCGACCGCGAGGTGCACGCTGCCCCCCGCCCGCGCGATGAGATCCTCGACCGGGCCATCCGCCGCGAGCCTGCCCCGATTGATGATCAGCAGGCGGGACGCGACATGCTGGACTTCGGAGAGGATGTGGGTCGAGAGAATGACGGTGCGGTCGCGGCCCAGATCGTTGATCAGCTTCCGGATCTCGACCCGCTGATTGGGATCGAGGCCCTCAGTCGGCTCATCGAGCACCAGGAGGTCGGGCTTGTGGAGGATCGCCGCGGCGAGCCCCACGCGCTGGCGATACCCCTTGGAGAGTTCGCCGATGGGGCGATGGTAGACCGGCTCGATGCCGGTGGCCGCCACGGCCTCGTCGGTCGCGACGGCCAGCGGCCGTCCCGCAAGATCGCGGAGCTTGCCGACGAACGCGACGTACTCCGACACCAGCATGTCGGTGTACAGCGGGTTGTTCTCGGGGAGATAGCCGACCCGGCGTTTCGCTTCGCGCCCCCCTTCGGCGAGCGGCACCCCGTCGAAGAGAATCCGGCCGGCGTCGGGCTCGTGGTACTGGGTGATCATGCGCATCGTGGTGGACTTTCCGGCCCCGTTGGGTCCCAGAAAGCCGACCACCTGACCGCGGTCTACGGAGCAGGTGACCCCATCCACCGCGGTGACGCTGCCGTAGCGTTTGGTGACTGCCTCAAGCGCAAGAAGTGTCATGGCTGTGGTTGTGCGATTCGACGGAGAGATGCCGGGGGACAGAATGTCGCCACGGACAGGATGACCCGCCAGTCCTGTCCCGGGGAGAGGCGCCCCCGGGTGCCTGGTGTCCAGTCGGCCCTTCCGCCGGCGCCCAGTGCAGTCAGCGTGCCAGCCGCAGGACGGTCAGCCGGGGAAGAGGCGCCGGACGAAGCCGGTGATGCTGTCCCAGTTGCGGGCGAAATCGTTGGAGAACGCGAGCACCATCAGCATCGCGATGAGGACCAGCCCCACCAGGGTCAGCCGTTCGCGAACCTTGAGCGAAAGCGGGCGCCGCAGGATTCCCTCGGCGAGCAGGAACAAGAACTGGCCCCCGTCGAGCACCGGCACCGGAAGCAGATTCAGCACGGCCAGGTTCACCGAGACCAGCGCCATCAGCGCGAGGAGCGAATCGAATCCCAGTCGAGCACTCTGCGCCGCCATCTGCCCGATGAGAATCGGCCCGCCGACCTCCCGGCTCGAGATCCGCGCGGAGAGCAGACCCTGCACGGTACGGAAGATCTGGGTCGAGGCCGCTCGCGTCGCATGCCACCCCGCGCCGAACGCCTGCAAACGGGTGTACGGCCGTGTCATCACGCGGATGAGAGGCCCGGCGCCGATCTTGCCCACTTCGCGAGTACCGCCACCTGCCTGGGGCTCCTGTTCCGCTTCGGGCGTCACCCGGACTTCCCGCGAGCCGGATGCACCCGCCACGCGCAGGGTCAGCTCCTGGCCCGCGCTTGCGCGAATGCGCTCGACGAGGTCATACCACTGCGCGACCGTGTCGCCATTGACCGTGAGCACGGTGTCGCCCTTCACCATGCCGGCCTTCTCCGCGGGCTTCCCGGGGAGCACCTGCCCGATGACCGGACCGCGGAACGGCAGCAGCGCCTGCGAGGCCCGGAAACGCTCGGAGAGCGCGGAAGGATGGATCGGGAGCCGGACCTGGCGTCCGTCAGCCATGTTGAGTGTGACGGTGTCGCGCGAGCCGGAGGCGAGGCCGGAGGTCACGTCCTCCCAGGAGCGCGCCGTGTCGCCGTTGATGAGGATGATGCGGTCGCCGATCTGGAGCTCCGCCAGCGATTCGGCACCGGCCGGCAGGCTGTCACGATTGACCCGGCCGATGGTCGTCGTCGGCTCGAGCTGCTCTCCGGTCTTCGCGCTGAGATAGGTGAACGCGAACCAGGCGAACAGCACGTTCATCGTTACGCCCGCGACGATCACGATCATCCGCTTCCAGATCGGCTTCGCCTCGAAGAACTCGTCCTCGCGCATCGGCGGCTCGCCCGGGAGTGTGCCGTCGCCCAGCGCCCCTCCCTCGAGCGCACTCGAGGTACTCCCTTCCTCGCGCGTCGCCATCTTGACGTACCCGCCAAGCGGCAGCCAGCAGATGGCGTACTCGGTGTCTCCCTTCCGGAAGGAGAGCCAGCGGACCGGATTTCCCATCCCGATCGCGAAGCGGTGCACCCGGATCCCGGCCCATTTGGCGGCGAGGAAATGCCCGAGCTCGTGGACGAAAATGAGGACGCCGAGGGTGACGGCGAGGGGCCAGATATTGTTGAGAATCGTCACACCAGCACCTCGTGCGCGCGTCTGCGGGCCCACTGGTCCGCCGCGCGCACCGTCTCGAGATCACGCACCGGTTCGATGCGATGTGCTTCCAGGACCCGTTCGATGGTCTCCGCGATGCGCCCGAACGGAATCGCGCCTGACAGAAACGCGGCGACGGCGACTTCGTTGGCCGCGTTGAACGCCGCCGGGGCGGTGCCGCCGGCGCGTCCCGCGTCGACCCCTGCCCGGAACGCACGGAACACTCCCGCGCGCACCGGCTCGAACGTCAGACTCCCGGCGGCGACCGGGTCGAATCGCCGGGTGCCGCCATCCACCACCCGCTTCGGGTAGGTCAGCGCGTAGAGGATCGGCAGTTCCATCGTGGGAAATCCGAGCTGCGCGATGACGCTTCCGTCGCAGAACTCGACGAAGGCGTGCACGATGCTCTGGGGATGCACCACGACTTCGAGCGCATCGTAACCGACGCCGAAGAGATGATGCGCCTCGATGACCTCCAGCGCCTTGTTCGCGAGCGTGGCGCTGTCCACGGTCACCTTGCTGCCCATCCGCCAGGTGGGGTGATTGAGCGCCTCCTCGACCGTCGCCCCCGCAATGCGCTCCTCCGGCCACTCCCGGAACGGCCCGCCGGACGCCGTGAGGATGAGCCGGGCCAGTCCGGCGTCGCTGCCCGCGATGCACTGCAGGACGGCGCTGTGCTCCGAATCGACCGGGACGAGTTCCCCGCCCCCTTCGCGAGAGGCGGCGCGCACCAGGTCGCCGGCCATCACCAGCGTCTCCTTGTTTGCGAGCGCCACCCGTTTGCCGGCCCGCAGCGCCGCGAGGGTCGCATCCAGCCCGGCCGCACCCACGACAGCGTTGATGACGATCGAGGCATCCGGGTGGGTCGCCGCTTCCACCAGCAGTTCCGCACCGGATTCGCACACTAGCCCACTGAGTGCCGGTCGCCACTCGGCCACCTGCCGCTCCAGCGCGGGGCCGTTTTCCCTGGCGGTGAGTGCGACGACCCGGAAGTCGTCACGCTGACGGGCCAGCACCGCGAGGGCGCTCTTGCCGATCGAGCCGGTGGAGCCGAGGATCGTGACGCCGCGCATCAGAGCACGCCGAACAGCCGGTACAGCGCCGCGGAGACGGGAAGGACGAAGTAGAGCGAATCGAACCGGTCGAGCACCCCGCCGTGTCCGGGAATCAGCGCGGAGGAATCCTTGACGCCCACCTCGCGCTTGTAGAGCGACTCGGCGAGATCACCGACCTGGCCGACCACGCTCAGCACCAGGGCGAAGACCAGCCCCTGCCACAGGGGGAGCGCCACGCCGACGCGGTCGAGAATCAGGGCGTTCATCAGTGGTACGGTGACGAGCGCAGCCACGACACCCGCGATCGAGCCCGCCCAGGTCTTCCCAGGACTGATGGCCGGCCACAGCTTCCGCCCCCCGATCGCCTTCCCTCCGAACATCGCCGCCGTATCACAGACCCACGTGATGACCAGGGGGAAGAACACCATCCACGCCCCCGCCCACGACGCGGTGGAATGGGTCGCGTGCCGGATCGGGATCAGGAAGGTCGCAAGACCGGCAGGATAGAGGATGCCGAAGAGGGTCGCCGAGGTACTGGCGAAGGGCCGGCGGGCCGGCGGGCGCCGGAAGAGCGCAATCGTCAGCACCCCGACCAGCCAGAGTCCCCCGAAGAACCAGCCCCATTCGGCGAGATCGACCACCCGGGTGACGTTCAGATAGGCAAGCACCGGCAGCAGGGCGGCGGACACGAGGCCGGTCCGCGTCAGCGGTTCCGTACCCTGGCGTCGCGCGAAGTCATAGAGCTCGCGGGCTCCGAGGACGGCCGCAACCGATACGACGGCCACGAGCGGCCATCCGCCGAGGTAGACCACGCCGAGAGCGACGGGGATGGCGACGGCCGCAAAGCCGATGCGTTGCGCGAGATTGGAAGCCATTGCAGGCGCTAGACCGAGACCTTCCCGAACCGCCGGTCGCGCCGCTGGTACTCGAGAATGGCTTCGTACAGCTGTTCCCGGCCGAAGTCGGGCCACAGCACCGGAGTGACGAACAGCTCGGCGTAGGCGAGCTGCCAGAGCA
The DNA here is from genome assembly GCA_044229245.1 of Gemmatimonadales bacterium. GTDB lineage: Bacteria > Gemmatimonadota > Gemmatimonadetes > Gemmatimonadales > GWC2-71-9 > JADJOM01. Next base: position 12,403 of record JBGATI010000005.1, read on the forward strand.
GGAAGTTCGAGATCCGCAGTTCGCCGGAGGTGCGGATCAGCAGATCCGGATCGGGGAACGCGGCGGTGTAGAGGCGCGAGGATATCGCCTCCTCATCGATCTCGGCCGGATCAAGCCGCCCCGCCACGGCATCGGCCGCCAGCAGCCGGGCCGCCCGCGTCAGTTCCGCCCGGGAACCGTAGGAAATGCAGATGTTGAGCGCGAGCTTCTCCCCGCGCGCAGTATGCGCCATCAGCCGGTCCACTGCGCCCCGCTGCGAGGGTGGCAGGCGGTCCAGGTCACCGAGGAAGCGCACTCGGACACCCTGCGTCTCGAGCTCCGCCATCTCCCGCGCGATATACTCCTCGAGCAGCCCCATCAGCGCGCCGATCTCGTCGGCGGGCCGTTGCCAGTTCTCCTGGCTGAAGGCGAAGAGGGTCAGGACCTCGACCCCGGCAGCGAGCGCGCCCTCGACCACCTCGCGGACGGCCTTCATGCCGGCCTTATGGCCGAACGGCCGCGGGAGCGCGCGTCCGCGCGCCCAGCGGCCGTTCCCGTCCATGATGATCGCGATGTGGGCCGGTCGCCTGCCGTTGAGCTTCACCTGCCGGAGCAGCTCGTCGCTCATCCGGTCAGACTTCCATGATCTCCGCCTCTTTGGCGGCGATCAGCTGATCGATCTGCTTGATGTGTTCGTCCGTGATCTTCTGCAGATCCTTCTCACCGCGCGTCCGGTCGTCCTCGGAGATCTTCTCCACCTTCTTGATCTTGGCGTGGGCCTCGCCACGGGCGTGACGGACGGCCACGCGTCCCTCCTCGCCGAGCTTGTGCATGACCTTCACCAGATCCTTGCGGCGTTCTTCGGTCAGCGCCGGAATCGGGACCCGGATCAGACCGCCCTGACTCGCGGGATTGAGCCCGAGATTGGAGTCGCGGATCGCCTTCTCGATCACCTGGGCCAGCCCCTTGTCGAACGGCTGCACGGTGAGCATCCGGGGCTCCGGCGCGGCCACCATGGCCACCTGGTTCAGCGGCATCGTGTTGCCGTACGCCTCGACCCGGACGATGTCCAGCAGCGAGGTGGTGGCCTTGCCGGTGCGGATGGCCGAGAACTCCTTGCGGGTGTTCTCGACCGCCTTGTGCATCAGGTCTTTCGCCTGCTTGATCAGTTCCGGAATCGTGGTCATTGGACGATGGTTCCGACCGGGGCGCCCTGGAGCACCCGGTCCAGGTTTCCCGGAATGTTCATGTTGAAGACGACGATGGGCAGCTTGTTGGTCTGGCAGAGCCCGAAGGCGCTGCGATCCATGACCTCGTAGCCGTTGACCAGCGCGTCCTGGAAGGTCAGCTCGGGAATGAGCTTGGCCTGTGGGTCCTTGCGGGGATCCGCCGTGAAGATGCCTTCGACGTTGGTACCCTTCAGAATCACCTCCGACTCCACCTCGAGCGCCCGCAGAACCGCGGCGGTGTCCGTGGAGAAGTACGGATTGCCGGTGCCTCCGGCAAAGATAACGAGGCGCCCCTTCTCCATGTGGCGCAGCGCGCGCCGCCGGATGTACGGCTCCGCGAGCGACTCCATCCGGATGGCGGTCATCACCCGCGTCTGCACGCCCTTGCGCTCCAGGATGTCCTGGACCGCGAGGGCGTTGATCACGGTGGCGAGCATCCCCATGTAGTCAGCGGAGACCCGGTCGAGTCCCTGCTGGCTCGCCGTGGCGCCCCGCAGGATATTGCCGCCGCCGACGACCAGCGACAGCTGGACGCCGCGGTCGTGGACGCGCAGCAGCTCCTCCGCGAACGCATCCACGACCTTGTAGTCGAGTCCGTAGCCCTTTTCCCCGGCGAGCGCCTCACCGGAAAGCTTGAGCAGCGCCCGGGTGTACCCGCGGCGCATCAGCCCTCCCCGACCTTGAAGCGTGCCAGCCGCGTGACGGTGAGCGGGCCGCCCGCCTGCTTCGCGACTTCCTTCACGAGGTCGGCCACCGTCTTGCTGTCATCCTTCACGAAGAGCTGCCCGAGCAGCGTCCGCTCGGCCACGAACTTCTTGAGCTTGCCGTCCACGATCTTCGCCCGGATGTTCTCCGGCTTGCCCTCCTGCGCCACCTGCTCCTCGGCGATGCGCCGCTCGGATGCGAGCAGCGCCGGAGCGATATCCGCCTCGCTCACGCCCAGCGGATCGGTGGAGGTGACGTGCAGGGCGAGGTCGCGACCCAGATGGGTGACGACTTCGCCACGGATCCCGGCCAGCTCCACCAGGGCGCCGCTCTGCGAATTGTGGTGGAGGTAGTGACCGACGGTGCCCTCCGCGATGTGGAACCGCGCCACCCGCTTGAGCGTCATCGCCTCACCCGTCTTGCCCGAGATCTCCTTGACGGCCTCGCCCACGGTCCCGCCGCGGAACGGCTGGGCCTCGATGGCGCTGCCGGGATGATTGCCCTCCGGCGCATGCTGCAGTGCATGCTTGGCGAGATCGCGCGCGAGCAGGACGAAGTCGTCGTTCTTCGCGACGAAGTCGGTCTCGCAATTCAGCTCGATCATGGCGGCCTCGCGCCCGCTCGAAGCCGCCTCGATGACCACCAGGCCCTGTGACGCGCTCCGGTCGCCGCGCTTGTCGGCCTTGGCCATGCCCTTCTTGCGCAGGATCTCCACGGCGCGGTCCATGCCGCCCTCGGCCTCCTGGAGCGCCGCCTTGCAGTCCATCATGCCTGCGCCGGTGCGTGCCCGAAGCTCCGCCACCATCTTCGCCGTAATCGGCAGACTCATCTGATATCCTCTTTCACTGATCCAGGCGGGGGGACTCCCGGTGCCGCCTCACGGCGGGGGGAACCTCCTCGCGACTGTATGGGCGACCCGTGTGGTCGCCCCGCATAGTAAGCCGCCGTCCAGCCCAGCGGGCCAGGACGGCGGCGGTGCTCGTAGCGGCCGATCGGCCCCCGGTTACGCTTCCGGCTCTCCCGCCGGCTCAGCGTCACCCGCCGGCTCGTCGCCGGTCTTGATACGCGCCGTGATCGCTTCCGTCTTCGGCCGCCGCTTGCGGCGCGGCCGCCGCTTCTTGCGGTCGGCATCCGGATCGCCCTCGGAACCACCGTCCGTGCTGTAGGTCTCGCCGTCGGCATCCTCGGTCGCTTCCCCGCGGATCGGGCTCTGGGCGCGCGCCTCACGGATGACCTCGGCCAGGGCGCCGGTGATCAGCGCGACCGAGCGGATCGCATCATCATTACCCGGAATCGGCACGCTGATGACGTCCGGATCCGCGTTCGTATCGACAATCGCCACCACCGGGATGCCGAGCTTGTTGGCTTCCTGGACGGCGATCTTTTCCTTCTTGGCGTCCACGACGAACAGAGCGCCGGGCAGGCGGCCCATCTGCTTGATGCCTTCGAGGTTGCGCAGCAGCTTCTCGCGCTCACGCTCGAACATCAGGCGCTCCTTCTTGGTGTAGTTCTCGAAATCGCCCTCTTCCGCACCCTGCTCCAGATCACGCAGCCGCTTGATCTGCTTCTTGATGGTCTGGAAGTTCGTGAGCATCCCACCCAGCCAGCGCTCGGTGACCCAGAAGGAGCCGGAATTCGCGGCCTCCGCCTGCACGGTCCCCTTCAGCTGCTTCTTGGTGCACACGAACAGCACGCCTTCGCCCTTGAGAACGACATTCTTCAACAGATCCTGTGCCTGCTGGATCTGCTTCAGGGTCTTCTGGAGGTCGATGATGTAGATCCCGGAACGCTCGGCGAAGATGAACCGGCGCATCTTGGGATTCCAACGGCGGGTCTGGTGGCCGAAATGAACGCCGGCCTCGAGAAGATCCTGAATCTGCGGCTGAGCCATCTGAAAGATGCGTCCTTCGTCGTCTAGGGGGTTGATCGTCCGCCGCGTTCGTCTCGCCACCGAACCCCGCTGGGGGGCACCCCGGTGACGATCCCGCGACGTGCGTGGTTCCGGGGCCAGATGAGGCCGTCCGGGTGTTGCGTATTGGCATGGCACCGGGGGGACCGCCCCAACCGGTGCCGGTCGATGCTACCGCTTCGAGAACTGGAACCGCTTGCGGGCGCCGGCACGGCCCGGCTTCTTCCGCTCGACGGCGCGAGGATCGCGCGTCAGCAGTCCGCCGGCCCGCAGCTTGGTCCGATGCTGCGCGTCCGCCTCGACCAGCGCCCGGGCAATCGCCAGGCGCAATGCGCCGGCCTGCCCCGACTGGCCGCCACCCTCGACATGCGCCCGGACATCGAACGCGCCGAGCGTGTCGGTCGAGGAGAACGACTGCTGGATGTGCTGGACCAGCGACGGCCGCGGGAAGTAATCACCCAGCGTCCGACCGTTGATGTCCCACTTGCCGGTGCCCGGGGTGATGTACACCCGAGCAACGCTCGTCTTACGGCGGCCAACGGCCTGCCAGCGGAATTCAGGCTTCCCGCTCATGTCACTTCGCCTTCGGGATGACGGAGTAAGGCACGGGCTGCTGGGCCACGTGGGGATGCTCGGCCCCACCGTAGACCTTCAGCTTGGTGCGAAGCTTCTGCTTGGTGAGCGAGTTCTTCGGCAGCATCCCGAAGACCGCGTGTTCGATCACGCGCTCGGGGTACTTCCCCTGCAGCAGGTTCTTGACCGGGGTATAGCGCTCATGCCCCATGTAGCCGGTGTGCCGGAAATGCCGCTTCTGCTCCAGCTTGCGACCGGTCAGCTTCACCTTCTCCGCGTTCACCACCACGACGAAGTCTCCGCCGTCCATGTGCGGCGTGAAGGTGGGCTTGTGCTTGCCCCGGATGAGCTGGGCAACCTGGCTGGCGAGACGGCCGAGGGGGACGCCTTCGGCGTCCACGACGTGCCAGTCGTGCGTGATATCAGTCGGCTTGGCTGAGAACGTGTTCATCGGACCTGGTGCCCCGAAGTGAAGTCCCTGAAACTGCACAGACTTGAAACTTAGCCACGGAGAATGGCTTAGGTCAAGGGTGCTCAGGCTGCCCCGACGCGGTGAACTCCAGAAGGACCTGGCCCTTTTCCACAGCCTGCCCTGGTGAGACCCGCACCGAGGAGACGACGCCCGTAACGGCTGCCCGGAGTTCGTTTTCCATCTTCATCGCCTCCAGCACCACCAACCCGCGGCCCACCTCGACCCGATCCCCCTCCCGGGCCAGTACCCGGACGACCAGCCCCGGCATCGGCGCCTTGAGCTGTGAGGGACCCGCCGCCTTGCCGGGGTCGCCCGTGAGACTCCGGATGTGCCTGGTCCGCTCGTCCACCACGGAGGCGACCAGGACCGTGCCCCCGGAGGCCAGTCGCCATTCACCCCGATCCAGCGGTTCGCAAATGAGCGAAAGGGAGGCCGAGTCGATGAGGAGGTGCCGAACAGGCGTCCCGGGGACAACCGTGAGGTGCGCCCGGAATTCCTTCCCTCCCACCGAGACCCGATCCCCATCGACCTCGACGGGAACCTCCTGGCCTTGGACCGACACGAAATACCTCACGCGGCCTCCAGAACCGTGACGGTCTCGACGTGGGCCGTCTGCGGAAAGAGATCGTACGGCTGGACCGATACCACCCGGAAGGGCGCTCCGGCTGAGTCAGCGACCTCGTCACCTCCGGCGCTTCCGCAAAGCCAGCCGAGGTCACGGGCCAGCGTCGCCGGATCACACGAAACGTAGACCATCCGGGATGGGCGTCGGCGGCGCAGTGCATCGGTGATGGCCCGTCCCATCCCTCCACGGGGGGGATTGGCGATTACCGCACCCGGATCCCTCATCGTGCCGACGAGGTCCTCAACACGCCCCGCATGCCTGATGACTCCAGCGGGCTCGGGGCGCTGAGACGCTTCGCTTTCATGCCGCGATTCGCGCCAGCGCCGCTCGGCCGCCTCCACTGCACGGCGATCGAGTTCCACACTCTCCACGCTGGCACCCAGCGCAAAGAGCCGCTCGGTCGTCTCCCCCACCCCGGCGTAGAGATCCCACACATGGAGATTGGCGCAGGGGCCAAGATGCCCCAGCGCATCCGCCCGGATGCGGTCACCCAGTGCCGGATGGACCTGCTCGAACACCGTCGCGGGGAATGCCTCACGATCGCCAGCCACGACTCGGGGCGCGCCCTCGTCGGGGTGCCACCAGATGGTCGCTGCGACGCCGGACGCGCGAGTGACCTCCTCCAGTCTGCGGCCCCCACTCCACGCCTGTCCGCCGGCCGATCGGACCACGGCGTGGAGCCCGCCCTCCCGATCGGCACGGAGCACAATCTGCGTGGCATCAGGGGGCAGCAGATGAAGGCCACGACGCAGCGCGTGCCACAGTCCCATCAGTACCGGCGCCGCGATGTCGCAATGCTCCAGCGGAAAGACACGCGCGGCCTGCTCGAGCGGGTGGAAGCCGGCGTGCCGCCGCCCCGGGGCAATCGCGAGCGTGATCCGGCTCCGGTAACCCCATGGATCCGGGGCCGGAATGACCTCGGGCACATCGACCTCGAGCTTGCCGATGCGTCGCAACGCCTCGGTGACCATCTCGCGCTTGAAAGTGAGCTGCGCATCGTACTGCAGATGCTGCACCTGGCAGCCCCCGCAGCCATCCGCGAGATAGTGACGGCAGCGAGGCGCTGCCCGAGCCGGTCCGGGCTCCAGGAGCTGCCCCGCACTGGCGCGGGCGAAGCGCGCGTGCATGCGGATGCCGGTGAGTTCCACCAGATCTCCGGGGGCAGTGCGGGGTACGAACACCGTGCGGCCATCCTCGAGCTTTCCGATGCCGTCCCCCCCGCTGGCCAGGCGCAGTATCCGGGTGGTCAGCGTAGCCCCTCCCTGCGGGCGGCAGCGAGCCACGCTCCCGCAGCCGGGGCATCCTCGGCGATCGCCGGCCGCCGGCTCCGGCGCGCCTCGTCTTCGGCGAGTGCTGCGGCGATCGCGAGCAGGGTCACACGCGCATCGTCACGAACTGGCTCCAGCAGGTCGGCCCGCCGGTCGAGGAACTGGCTGTCGATTTCGGAGCGCAGAAACGCTTCGTCCTGGAGCAGCCGCAGGTGAAACGCCTGGTTCGTGGCGACGCCGCTGATGATCAGCTCCCCGAGCGCTCGGCGCATGCGCGCGATGGCGTCGTCGCGGGTCGTGCCCCAGGTGATCACCTTCCCCAGCAGCGAATCGTAGAAGAGGGTGACGTCATTCCCCACCTCGAATCCGCCATCCCAGCGGACCCCTGGACCGGCCGGAAGCCGGAGGTAGTCCAGACGTCCGGTCGACGGGAGGAATCCGTTGGCGGAATCCTCGCTCGTGATGCGGCACTCCATGGCCCAGCCACGGGGCGCGATCCTTCCGTGAGGCAGGCCCATCGGCAGGCCCCGGGCGATCCGCAGCTGCTCCCGGACCAGGTCGACACCATACACCAGCTCCGTCACGGGATGTTCGACCTGGATCCGGGTGTTCATCTCGAGGAAATAGAAGGAGCCGTCGGACGCGAGCAGGAACTCGCAGGTGCCTGCGCTCCGGTAGCCGACAGCGATGGCCGCCGCCACCGCCGCCTCCCCCATGCGCTCACGCAATGCGGGACTCACCGCCGCGGAAGGAGCTTCCTCGACGAGTTTCTGGTGCCGCCGCTGAATCGAGCACTCCCGTTCGCCGAGGTGAACAGTGCGCTCATGATCGGCGAGCACCTGGATCTCGACGTGGCGGGGGCGCTCCACATACTTCTCGAGGTAGACGCTCGGGTCGCCGAAGGCCTTCTGGGCCTCTGAGGCGGCGGTGATCAGCGCCCCCTCGAGGTCGTCCGCGCGACGGACCACGCGCATCCCCTTGCCACCACCGCCCGCCGCCGCCTTCACCAGGACCGGATAGCCGATGTCCTGCGCAGCCTCACGCGCCAGGTGCGGATCGGTCACGGGCACCGTGAGTCCCGGAACGATCGGGACGCCGGCCGCCGCCATGCGGCGCCGGGCTTCCGTCTTGTCACCCATGGCCGCGATCGCGCTGGCCGGCGGACCGACGAACACCAGCCCGGCATCGACCACCGCCTGGGCAAAGGCGGCGCGCTCAGCGAGGAAGCCGTAGCCGGGGTGAATCGCCGCGGCCCCAGCGGACGCCGCCGCGGCGAGCAGCTTGTCGATGCGGAGGTAGCTCTCCGACGGGGCGGGCGGGCCGATGGGAATCGCGAAATCGGCCGCACGGACGTGAGGGGACAGGCGATCGGCCTCGGAATAGACGGCGACGGCCTCGAGCCCCTCCTCGTGGCAGGCGCGAATGATGCGCAGGGCGATCTCGCCCCGATTGGCGACCAGGACCCGTTGAAACGAGGACATCGGACTCGTGGAGGGACGAACCGTCAGCGGCCGCAGGAGCTGCGTTGCCGCGCGCCGAGGGGGGCGAGCAGCGAAGTGCAGAGCACTGGATTGAACCGGGCGGCAAGGGTGTACAGCTCGACCACCTGACGGCTCAGCAGCGAGGAGCGGGAGCGCTCCGTCGCAGTCAGCTCGATGATGCCGAGCGGGTCGCTGACCTCAGGCGCCTCCGGCCCCGCAATCCGAACCAGCCGGAAGACGATCGTCGGCAGGCGCGGGGCGGTGGCGGAATCGACCGTCGGAGAAAGGCAGACGGGTCGGCGCTCAGCCACCGCGGTCAGCGCCTCGGCCACCCGCGCCACCGGCCTGATGTCGAGCGCCTCCGCCATGCGCAGCCGATAGAGCGAGTCATCCTGATAGCGAGCGGGGAGGATCAGGACGAGATCCCCCCGGCTGCGGTCGCCGAGGATCGCGCTCCAGGCCCCCACCGACTCCAGGTCGGTTCCGGTGACCAGCACGCCGCCGACCGGGCAGGAACTGACCAGGTTGCGTCCTGCCTCGAGGACGTACGCTGGGGGCGCAACGTCCGAGGGCATGAGGAATCCGGCGCGTACGCCGAGCCAGCCATCGGTCTCGACCTGCAGCGCCGCACGGTCCATCTCGACCATGGCGCGCAGGTAGAGCGCGGAGTCGGTCGGCAGCCTGAGGGATGCATCGAGGGCGGTCGCGGCGAAGTCGAGAAAGAATGCGCTCGAGGGCTCACCAGAATGCCCGCGACGATGCCATTCGCGACTGTCGAGGATGTAGAACTGACCCAGCTCGAGCCAGGCGCCGCCGTCGTCAGGAGCGGTGGCCAGGTAGCGGCCGAGCATCTCGGTCGCGTCGACGCGCTGACCCGCCACCGCCATCTGCGCGGCGCGCGGGGCAACCGAGGGATCGACCGCGGCCTGCCCGGCAGCAAGACCGGGCACCGCGATGATCCCAACGAGGGCGAGGAGCGGACGAGTCCAAGGGGTGACCATCGGCTGGTAAGCTAGGGCGCTGTACAGGGATGCGCTAGGGCAAGACCGGCCTACAACGGGATGTTTCCGTGCTTCCGGGGCGGGTTTCGGTCCCGCTTCGTCGCGAGGGTACGCAGCGCATCGATGAGCCTGGGCCGGGTATCCCGCGGATCGATGACATCATCGACATAGCCCCGGGATGCGGCCATATACGGATTGGCGAAGGTCGCGGTGTAATCCGCAATCCGCTTCGCGGTCTCCGCCTCCCGGTCGGCAGCCTGGTCGATCTCCTTCTTGAAGAGGATCTCGACCGCTCCCTTCGGCCCCATCACGGCGATCTCCGCGGTCGGCCAGGCGAGGTTGACGTCGCCCCGGATGTGCTTGGAGCTCATGACGTCATAGGCGCCACCATAGGCCTTGCGGGTGATCACCGTCAGCTTTGGCACCGTCGCCTCACAATAGGCGTACAGCAGCTTCGCGCCGTGTTTGATGATCCCGCCGTGCTCCTGCGCCACCCCGGGCAGGAAGCCCGGCACGTCGACGAAGGTCACGATGGGAATGTTGAAGCAGTCACAGAACCGGATGAAGCGCGCGGCCTTGAGCGAGGCACTGATGTCGAGCACGCCGGCCAGCACCGCTGGCTGGTTCGCGATGATGCCGACCGACCGGCCACCGAGCCGGGCAAATCCGGTGAGGATGTTGCCCGCATAGTCCGGCTGGGCCTCGAAGAACGAGCCGCGATCCACCACGAGCCCCAGCACTTCCTGCATGTCGTACGGTTTGTTCGGAGTGTCCGGGATGAGGTCGAGCAGCCGCTCCTCGCGGCGGTCGGCTGGATCGTCCGCGATTGCGTGGCGGGGAGCTTCGTCCACGTTGTTCTGGGGCAGGTAGCTCATCAACTCCCGCACCGCCGCCAGCGACTCCGGTTCCGAACCGTGCACGAAGTGCGCGACGCCGCTGGTCCCGCCGTGCACATCGGCGCCGCCCAGCTGGTCGAAGCTGACCTCCTCATGCGTGACCGTCTTCACGACGTTCGGACCGGTCACGAACATGTAGCTCACCCCCCGCACCATGAACACGAAGTCCGTGATGGCGGGACTGTAGACGGCCCCCCCGGCGCAGGGCCCCAGGATCACCGAGATCTGCGGAACGACGCCGGACGCCAGCGTGTTGCGGAGGAAGATGTCGGCGTATCCGCCGAGGGAGGCGACGCCTTCCTGGATGCGCGCCCCGCCCGAGTCGTTCAGACCGATGACGGGAGCACCGTTCCGCATCGCGAGATCCATGACCTTGCAGATCTTCTGGGCGAAGGTCTCCGAGAGCGACCCGCCGAGCACGGTGAAGTCCTGGGAGAAGACATAGACCAGGCGCCCGTGCACCCGGCCGTAGCCGGTGACGACGCCGTCGCCCAGGATCTTCTGCTGGTCCAGGCCGAAGTCGGTACAGCGGTGGGTGACGAAGCGGTCGAGTTCGATGAAGCTGTCCGGATCGAGCAGCAGGTCGAGCCGTTCGCGAGCGGAGAGCTTCCCCTTCTTGTGCTGCTGGGCGAGCCGCTCGGGGCCGCCCCCCTGTTCGGCGAGCGCCTGCTTGTGGTGCAGTTCGTCCAGCCGCTGACGTGGAGTGGTCATGGGCTGGAAGGTAAGGCGGAGCGAACGGCGCGGAAGGGTCGCGCGATCGGAGCGGGCAGGACGCAGATCGGGCCGGATTCCGCTGGGGAACCCGGCCCGAAGCACTCAGGGGCGGCGCGATCAGACTTTCGGACGGGCGATCGGCTCGTAGGGGGTCTTGTTCCAGACCGTCTCGGGCTGGTGCAGGAAGCGGATGATCGGCTTCCCGTGGTCCACGAACCAGAAGGCGAACTCCGCGGTCTTCCCCTCCTCCTCGTATACGACCGTGTAGAGGGTCGAATCGGCCGGCCCGGAGATCTTGACCTGGTCGATCTTGTGCCAGGTGTAGTCCGGAGAATCGGAACTGGTCCGGAACGCGATGCTGTACTGCCCCACCTCGAACATCCGGCCCGCGTACTTGCCCGTCGTCGCCTGCCAGACACCGTAGGCCGCCGAGAGATTCCGGGTATCACCGGAGCCGGAGGCGGAAAGTACCAGCGGCTTCACCACGAAGACGCCGAGCAGCAGCACCACCGAGGCCGCGACCAGGCCCTTCGGCAGCCGGATGTTCTCGAGCGCCCCGAGGCCAAGCTTCTTCGCCGCCTTCGAGGCCGCTTCCTCCGCCGCCTTCCGCCTCGCCCGGGCCGGCAGCCGCATGACGGTGTTGAGGGAGGAGAAGAAGTCCGACAGCGTCCACGTCGTGATCAGCTCGCCGTCGGCCACCGAGCGGTGCCGGGGTGCCGAATCGACCGGGACGGATGCCTGAGGATCGGAGACCTCGGGCTTGGTTTCGAGTGCCTGACTCATGGGATCTCCCTGGGGCAATCAGTACTTCGAGCCGAGACCGATGAAGCCGCCGTCGTTCGCGCGGACCACATCGTCGAAACTCGCGCCGGCATTGAGCGAGCTGGACGAGGCGCCATCCGGCCCGAGGCTGTAGAGGTCGTAGGTCGTGTTCACCTGCACCCCGAAGCGGTCCACCCGCGGCGAGCCGCTCGGGAACTTCACGTAGACGTAGGGCTGGCCCCAGGGATCGACCAGGCTCTGGCCGACGTTCACCAGGTTGTCCGGCAGCGAGTCGCGGGTGTCGAGCGTGGTCTGGATCGCCTGGATGTCACCGATCGCCTGCGTGGTCCGGGCGGTCTCGGCGAACTGGTGGTACTTGGGGATCGCAATGCTGGCCAGCGAGCTGGCGATCGCCAGGGTGGCGAGCAGCTCGATGATGGTCATACCGGCCTCATTCGACCGGCGGGCCTTCCTGATCCGGGCTTCCTCAAGTTCCGACGCAGCCATCACAGCACTCACCTGATGGGGACGCCAAGATGTAAAGGAAGAGCCGTGCCACAAACATAAGACATTCAAATACAATGGCTTACCACTACGCATTGTTCGACACCATGCTTCCTTCTCGTGCAGGACGCGGGAGTCCGGTCTGGCAAACGACGACGGGGACCGTGAACTGAATCACGGTCCCCGCGGTCGCCTTCACCCTGCCCTGCCGGAGGTTACTCCTCGGCGGGGGTCTCGTCGATGATGACCTTCTTCGGCGGGATGATCGGGAGGTCGGGATAGCCGACCACCGCGAGCACGATCCGGTGATGAATCGGGTCGACCTCGAGCACCTTCATGTCCACCGCCTGGCCCTCCTTCACCGCCTGGCCCGGCTCTTCGATGTTCGCGATCCCCAGTTGCGACATCGGTACAAAGCCCTCGATGTCGTTGCCCAGGTCGACCACGACGCCCTTGTCCATCAGGCGGGCGACGCGACCCTGGATCTCGGTCCCGATCGGGAAGGTCTCACCGATGGTGAGCCACGGATCCTCTTCCGCCTGCTTGAGGCCGAGCGAGATCCGCTTGTTGTCCGCGTCGATGTTGAGGATGACGACGTTGACGCCGTCGCCCTTCTTCACGACTTCCGACGGATGCTGGACCCGCTTGGTCCACGACATGTCGGAGATGTGGATCAGGCCGTCGATGCCCGGCTCGATCTCCACGAAGGCGCCGAAGCTGGTCAGGTTCCGCACCTTGCCGCTGATGCGGGTGCCCACCGGGTACTTGAGCGGCAGCACGGTCCACGGATCCTGCTCGGTCTGCTTCATGCCGAGCGAGATCTTCTCCTCGCTCTCGTCGACCTTGAGGACCACCGCCTCGATGGTCTCGCCGATCGACACGATCTTCGACGGGTGACGCACGTTGCGCGTCCACGACATCTCGGAGATGTGCACCAGGCCTTCGATGCCCGGCTCGAGTTCGACGAAGGCGCCGTAGTTGGTGATCGAGACCACCTTGCCCTGCACCCGGGTGCCCACCGGATACCGCTCGGCCACCTTCTGCCACGGATATGGCTGCAGCTGCTTCATGCCGAGGCTGATGCGCTCACGCTGCCAGTCGATGTCGAGGATCTTCACCTCGACCTCGCGGCCGATGCCCACCATCTCGGTCGGGTGCGAGACCCGGCCGTAGGACATGTCGGTGATGTGCAGCAGGCCGTCGACGCCGCCGAGATCGATGAACGCCCCGAAGTCGGTGATGTTCTTGACGATGCCCTTCCGCACCTGACCGACGGCGAGCTCCTTCATCAGGTGCTCACGCTTGTGCGCCCGCTCGTTCTCGAGAATCACGCGGCGGCTGACGACGATGTTCCGCCGGCGCTTGTTGAGCTTGATGATCTTGAACTCGTACGACTGACCGAGGAGCTCGTCGATGTTCGGCACCCGGCGGAGCGCGATCTGGCTGCCCGGCAGGAAGGCATCGACGCCCATCAGGTTCACCACGACGCCACCCTTGATCTTCTTGACCAGGGTGCCCATCACCGGCTGATCCGACTCGTGGGCGAGCTTGATCTTCTCCCACACCCGCATGAAGTCGGCCTTCTTCTTGGAGAGCACGACCGCGCCCTCCTGGTCCTCGAGATGCTCGAGGAAGACTTCAACCTCATCGCCCGGCTGCGGCGGCTCCTTGAACTCGTCGAGGGGCACGGAGCCCTCCGACTTGAAGCCCACGTCGAGAATGACGGCGCTGTCGGTGACGCGGAGAACTTTCGACTTGACGATTTCGCCCTCGACGATCTGGGACATCGTCCCTTCGTACATCGAGAGCATCTGCTCGTATTCGTCCTCGGAATAATCCTCATCGTAGAGGTCGGGACGGACGCGCAGACCGGTGGCGGACTGAATGCGGTCAACGGTGGAGGTGGATCGTTCGGTGGCCACAGCGTACCTCAGAGTGGCCGCGCCAGACGGGCCGCGGGCAGACGGTCAAGGCCCCGGACCGGCGGATTTGCCGGGCCGGGGAGCCTGAAAACGTAGCTTGGAGGCAGAGTTAGAACAAGAGAACGGGACCTAGGACAGCTGGCGCAGCCGCTCCCGGGCCAGCTCGGCGATCCGGGCGACCTGCGCGTCGAAGCTCAGGTCGGTGCCGTCGAGCGGAATCGCGTCCGCCGCCATCCGGAGCGGGGCGACCGCACGGGAGGAGTCGGCCCGGTCCCGGGCCTCCAGGGTGGCCGTCTCCCGTTCGATCTGGGCGGGATCCACGGCCTGCCCTCGCTGCGCTAGCCGCCTGGCGGCCCGGGTCCGGGGGGAGGCGGTGAGGAACACCTTGAGTGCGGCGTCGGGAAAGACGATGGTGCCGATGTCGCGGCCGTCCACCACGACGGACTGCCCCGCCCGCACCAGCCCGCGCAGCCGCTCGTTCACCCACTCGCGCACCTCGGGGATGGCGGACACCGGCGAGACCATGGCGGTGACCTCGGGGGTCCGGATCGCCTCGTCGGCGGGCTCGCCATTGAGGTAGACCGCGAAGCCGGTGCCGTCGAAGTGCAGCGCGAGTCCCCGGCGGCCCGCCTCGAGCAGGAGGGCATTCGCGTCGATGGAACTCCCGGCGACAACGCCGCAGTAGCGGAGGGCGACGAGGGTGACGCCGCGATAGAGCGCCCCGGAATCCAGGTGGGCAAATCCCAGCGACCGCGCCACCGCATCGGCGGTCGAAGACTTGCCACTGGCCGCGGGGCCGTCGATGGCGATGACGTGCGCCGGCATCAGCCCCGGATCTTCCGGAGCAGCTGCGGAAATCCGGGGAAGCTCACCGCGGTGCAGGCCATGTTGTCGACCTTGATCGCGGCGCCCGGCACCGTCCCCAGGACCGCGAACGCCATGGCAATGCGGTGATCCCCCTCGGTGACCACCTTCCCGCGCGGCGTCTGGCCGGACCCCGTGACATGCAGGTCGTCCCCGACGACTTCCGCCACGCCGCCAACGGCGCGGATGTTCCGGGCAATGAGCCCGAGCCGGTCGCTCTCCTTCACCCGGAGTTCCCCCACCTCGCGAAAGATCGTGGTGCCCTTCGCGCGCGTGGCGAGAGCGGCGAGCATCGGGATCTCATCGATGAGCCCCGGAATCTCGCCGGCGTACACCTCGGTGGCGCGGAGTGGCGCCGGCCGCGCGATGAGATCCGCCACCGGCTCGTCGAAGGCGGTCCCGAGATTGTCCACCTCCACCGGCGCCCCCATCCGCTCGAGCACCGCGAGAAAGCCGATGCGGGTCGGGTTCACGCACACGCCGGTGATCCGGAGGTCACCGCTCTCTGCGAGCACCGCCGCCCCCACGGGGAAGGCGGCGGACGAAGGGTCGCCCGGGATCTGCATGTCGAACGGGGTGACCGTGCCGGTGGGTTCGAAGCGGATCCAGCCATCTGCTTCCTCCTCGACCATATAGCCGAAGGCGCGGAGCAACCGCTCGGTGTGGTCGCGGGACCTCCCGTGCGGCTCCTTGAGCGCAACCTCGACGCCGCCAGCGAGGCCGGCCAGCAGGAGTGAGCTCTTGATCTGCGCGCTGGACACCGGCAGCTCGTGGCGCAGCGCCCTGAGCTTCCCGCCCCGGATCGAGAGCGGCAGGGTCCCCTTCTCGTTCCGCTCCATGATGGTGGCGCCCATCTGGGAGAGCGGCACCGTAACACGCCGCATCGGTCGCTTGCGGAGGGAGCTGTCGCCGGTGAGGGTCGCCTTGAAGGGGTGCGCCGCGAGCAGGCCGAGCAGCAGTCGCGTGGTGGTCCCCGAGTTGCCGCAGTTGAGCACCGCCCCCGGCCTCTTCAGCCGTCCCCGCCCCGTGATCGTCACGACCCGTCCCTCGCTCAACGGCGAGATCACGATCCCCATCTGGCGCAGCACCCGCGCGGAGGAACGGGCGTCGAGCGAGGTGAGCATGCCGCCGACGTGACTGGTGCCTTTCGCCATGGCGGCGAAGAGGAGCGCGCGGTGCGAGAGACTCTTGTCCCCGGGAACGCGGATGGTGCCACGGACCTGCATCGGGACCTCTGAGATCTGGAATTCAACCACCGGGTGACTCGCGCCGATACTGGAACCGACGGTTCCGGCCGGAATTGGCGCAAGCGCGAGCGCTGAAGACTACCGGCCGCAGGTGTGTTCCTCAACCAGCCACGACCCAGAGGCTTCGTCCTGATGCCAACGCCACCACCCTCCGGCCAGAACGCCCTGGACCAGGCGGTGAAGGACTTCATGGAGTCGACGCCGACGGCGCCGAAAAAGCCGGCGGCGCCGACCGCTGCGCCGCCCCGCCGGTCCAGCGCGGCCCCGCTCCCGGCGACTCCCCCCGAGGAGATGGCCGAGCTCCGCTCGGCGTTCGCGGGCGTGCTCAAGCATGAGGCCGAGAAGGCTGCTGCCGGCGTCGAGAAGCCGGCCCCGCTCTGGCAGCGGCTGCTGATGCCGGCCGCGCTGGTGCTGCTCATGGCCGCGTCCGCGTACGTCTGGCTGGGCCACCCCGCCTGGCTGGCGCCGCCGCCGCACGTGGCGCTCAAGGCGCCAACAACCGCGGTGACGGGGCAGCGTCAGCTCGTCGCCATCGCGCTCGAGCTGGACGACTTCCGTCGCACCACCGGGCGGCTTCCGAACGCGCTGAGCGAGCTCGGGCTCAATGTGCCGCACATCAGCTACAAGGTGCTGCCTGACAGCGAGTACGAACTGCGACTCGGCACGGGGCCGCACTCGCTCTACTACCGTGGCGGCGCCACCATCGAACCGCGGATGCAGACGGGAGACAGCGCATGACGCGCGACGAGCGGGGCTTCACCTTCATCGAGCTGCTCGTCGTGCTGACGCTGCTCTCGCTGATCATGGGGATGGCGGTGCCGCAGTACCAGCAGATCCGGAAGCGGGCCCGCGCGGCCCAGGCCGTCGGGGCGATCAGCGTGATCCGCCACGCCGCCTTTGCCTACAACGAGGCGACCGGACAGTGGGCCCCGGGCGGCAGCACCGGCCAGGTCCCGCCCGAGCTGAGCGGCTACCTGCCCAACGGGTTCAGCTTCACCCAGGCCGACTTCGACCTCGCCTGGCGGCACGCCACCTGGCTGAGCGCCGGGCTCGAGGTGTCCGCGCAGATGGTGCAGGTATACACCCACGATCCCTACGTCTGCGACGCGCTTCACAGTCTCCTCGGCGGCGATGGCAATCTCGACCTGGTCTCCTCCTGCGACGGGCAGACCGGCATCATCACGCTCTACGTCGAGACCTAGGCCGCGCTCACCCCTCTGCCGGCTCGGTCGCGCGCCGGCGTGACGGGCCGGCGGGCGCCGCGCCCTCGTCGAGCCGGCGGCGGAAGAGTGCGGCCTCCTCCAGATAGGCATACAGTCCCGCCCGATCTCCGCGTTCAATCAGGCGCCGAAGGGAGGCCACCTCGTGCTCCGCGCTTGCCAGCGCGCGACTGACGGGCTCGCGATTCATCAGGAAGATGTCGACCCACATCTCGGCCGGGCTCGCGGCGAGACGGGTGGTGTCCCGCGCCCCCGTGCCCCAGGACGCACCCCGCAGCGACGGCTCGTGGGCGAGCGCATGCCCGAGCGCGCTCGCCACCGCCTGCGGCAGGTGGCTGGTCCAGGCGAGCTGGGTATCGTGCGCGAGCGCGTCGACCATCACCGGGTGACTCCCGAGCACCTCCTCCCAGAAGTTCATCACCTCGCGCGCGGCGGGATCCCCCGCGGCACCGGTCGAACAGACGTACACGATCGCGCCGGTGAAACGGTCCTTCGCCGCGCCGGCCCAGCCCGCGACATGGGTGCCGGTAAATGGGTGGCTCCCCGCGAACCGCGCGCCAAGTCCGAGCTCGAGGGCGCGGGTGATCATGGGGTGCTTGATGCTCGCGACGTCGGTCACCAGCGCGCCTGGCGCGAGGTGCGGTGCGATCTGGCCGAGGAGATCGAGGATCGCCATCGGGGGCGCGGCGAGCACCACGAGGTCCGCGCCCCGGACCGCCCGGATCGGGCTGTCGGCGATGTCGTGCACCGCCCCGGAGCGCAGCGCCTCCACGCCGTCGCCGCGGTCGGGGCTGTACCCGAGCACGAAGGGGACCCCGGCAAGGCGGGCCTGCCAGGCGAGCGAGCCGCCGATGGCTCCAAGACCGATCACCGCGAGGGATTGGGGGCGCATAAAGGATCGGGCGTCGGCTGCCGATAGTGGGACTGCGGAACAGGTTGCGCGAATTCTGGCCTATTCGGACTCCACGGGCCAGACCCCAATCGAACCGGATGGACCCGGATCGGATGCCGGGTTCCGTCCAAGGACACTTGTGATCGAGCAAGCAGCTCGGAGAGCTCTCCCTGCAGATGGCTGGCTGGCGCGAACCCTCGAGGATGCGAGGGTCCTCACGCGCGCACAGGCCGAGCAGGTGCTGTCCGGCAGCGACGGCGAGACGGTCTGGGAATCGGTCGTCGGACTCGGAATCGCCACCGACGACACCATCCTCCGCGCCCTCGCGACCCAGTACAAGCTCCAGATCGCCGACCTCACCCACGCCGATTCGCGCGCCGCCCTGCTGGTGCCCGAGTCCCTGGCGCGCAAACATCGGGTCCTCCCGCTGTGGGCGGACGATCGCCGCATCCGGCTGGCGACCACGGACCCCCGAGACCTGAATGCCGAGCAGGCGATCGGATTCATGACCGGGCGGGATGTCGACTTCCAGGTCACGACCCCCGCCCTGCTGATCGAGAAGATCGACGCCGTCTACCGTCCCGAGAAGAGCATCGAGCGGCTGCTGGACCGGCTCGAGCCGTCCCGCGTCGAGACCGTGGTCGAGGACGAGGCACCCGAGGAGCGCGATCCGGTGCTCGACGGGCCGGTCGCGAAGCTGGTCGACGCGATGATCTCCGAAGGGGTCCGTCAGGGTGCGAGCGACATCCACGCGGAGCCGGAGGAGGGCGCGACGGTGGTGCGCTACCGGGTTGACGGCGTCCTCCGCGAAGTCATGCGCCTGCCCGGCTCGGCCGGTTCCTCACTGGTCCGCCGCGCCAAGATCTTCGCTCGCCTCGACGTCACCGATCCGCTGCACCCGCAGGATGGGCGCGCCGCGATCAAGGTCGATGGGCAGCATGTCGACCTGCGGGTCTCGACCGTGCCGATCGCCCGCCGGGGCGAGAAAGTCGTGATCCGGATCCTGGACAAGACCAATCTCCGGTCCACCATCGACGATCTCGGCCTGAGCGAGCGGGAACGCCTGCTGCTCACCCGCCTGCTCGGCTTCCGCGAGGGACTGCTGCTCGTCACCGGCCCGACCGGGAGCGGCAAGACCACCACGCTTTACGCCGCGATCAATCAGCTCAAGACCGGACGGGTGAACATCGTCACCGTCGAGGATCCGGTCGAATATGATCTCGCCGGCGTCTCCCAGATCCAGGTGAACGAGGCGCAGGGGCTCACCTTCGCCTCCGCGCTCCGCTCGGTGCTGCGGCAGGACCCGGACATCGTGCTGGTGGGCGAGATCCGCGATACCGAGACCGCCAAGACCGCCATCCAGGCGGGGCTCTCGGGGCACTTCGTGCTTTCGACGCTTCACACCAACGACGCGCCAGGCGCGATCGTCAGGCTGCGCGACATGGGCGTCGACAGCTTCAAGGTGGCCTCCGTAGTGCGCGGTGTCCTCGCGCAGCGGCTGGTGCGGCGAGTCTGCCCCCACTGCGCCACGGTGATGGCGGTGGAAGATCTGCCTCCTGATGCCCGGCCGACGCCTGACTGGCCCGGGACCCCCTCGCTGCGCAAGGCGAACGGCTGCAAGAAGTGCGGCGGGACTGGCTACCGCGGGCGGCTCGGCGTGGTGGAGATCATGCCTGTCGACGAGTCGGTCGCCCGGCTCATCGACAGCGGCGCGACGCCGGACCTCATCGGACAGCAGGCGCGGAAGGCGGGGATGCAGTCGCTATGGGAGAGCGGGCTCGACCGGATGTGGCAGGGCCATACCACACTCGACGAGCTGGTGCGGGTGCTCGGTGAGCGGGTGCAGGAGGACGGCTCCACGCTGCCGAACCGGCCGAGCGTCATGCTGGTACCCGAGGAGGTCCGTGCGGCCGTGGCGATCGCCGATGCCGAGCCGGCGAAACCGGCGGCACACGAGCCCGGCCGTACCGAGAACCTGCACCCCAAGGTCCTCGTCGCCGACGACGATGCCCAGATGCGTCGGCTGGTGCGGGCGGTGCTCGAGCGTGATGGCGCGCAGGTCTTCGAGGCCGCCGACGGCCTCGACGCGATCGACCTCGTCGCGCAGCACCAGATCGACCTGATCGTCCTGGACATGGACATGCCGAGGATGGACGGGCTGGGGGTGCTCGAAGAGCTTGGCGCCAGCGTCGCGACGGCCCAGATTCCCGTCATCGTGCTGACCGCCCGTTCCGACGACACCGAGACCCGCGCGCTCGATCTCGGCGCCCAGGACTACATGACCAAACCGGTACGCCCGACGGCGCTGTCCGCCCGGGTGCGTGCCGTCCTCCGGCGGATGAAGGCGTAGCCCATGGCCACCATCCTCGTCGTCGAAGACAGCCCGGACAACATGAAGCTCTTCCGCACCCTGCTCACGCTGCGGAAGCACGCCGTCGTCGGCCTGACGAGCGGCGAGGGGCTGCTGCCGACCATCGAGGAGGCCCAGCCGGCGCTGGTCCTGATGGACATCCAGCTCCCGGGGAAGGACGGCTTCGAGCTGCTCGCCGAGATCCGGGAGTCGCCTCACCGGGCGCTCCGAGTGGTGGCCCTGACCGCCCACGCCATGGCCGGGGACCGGGAGCGGGCTCTCGCCGCCGGGTTTGACGGCTATATTACCAAACCGATTGACATTCGGAGCTTCCCGGACCAGGTGGCCCGGGCGCTCGAAGGAGAACGAGTGACCAACTAATGGCCGACGCCCCCCCGCCACCCCCGGCACCCGCCCCGCCGCCAGGCTCCCACGATCGACGGGCGCTGCTGCAAGCCTATCAGGACGTCGTCCGCACCGAGCACGACAAGCGCACCACCCAGCCCGTTCCCGAAGTCCCGCCCGGCAAGGCCCCCTTCTGGATCACGATGAGCTTGCTCATCGCCGTCCTGGGAGGCATTCTGGTGATCCAGCCCGGCTGGCTCTTCCCCAAGCCACCGGAAGAGAGCGTGGAGCTGCGCACGGCGAGCCTCCGGGTCCGGATGTTCGTGGAGATCGACCGGATCGAGGAGTTCAAGAACGTCAACGCGCGGCTGCCCGCGTCGCTCCTCGAGGCGGGAGCGGATACCAGCGGGCTCCGCTACAACGTGGGTGGGGATGCGTATTCGCTCGAGGGCACCAACAAGGGCGTGACCCTGACCTACACCTCGAATCAGTCGGCGAAGGACTTCCTCGGCAACAGCTACGACCTGCTGGCCCAGCGGAGGCGGAGATGAGACACCTGCGTCACGGCTTCACCCTGGTCGAGATGATGGTGGTGGTGGTGGTGATCGGCCTGCTGGCGTCGATCGTGACGCTCAAGTACATCGACCTCTCCCGCACCGCCTATGCGGCCAAGGTGGTCGGCGAGTTCACCACGGTCCGCCTCGCCGCCTACAACTACGAGGCCGACCACAACAACCACTGGCCCGGTGGCGCCAACGCCGGCATCGTCCCCGGCGAGATGATCCCCTACCTCCCGGACGGATTCAGCTTCGTCACGCCCACATACCAGCTCGACTGGGACAACCGTGCGCCCAGCACCGATCCCTACATGCTGGCGATCTCGCTCACCTCGAACGATCCGGCGCTGATGAACGCCCTGGCGCAGAACCTGGGGAACAACGCCCCCTACTTCTTCGCCGGCAACCGGCTCACGTACATCATCGTCGATAAGTACGGCAATTACTAAGTACTAAGTACTAAGTACTTAGTACTTAGTGCCTAGTCTTCGTTCACTCATCGATCCGTTTGAGTGCGGTCGTCTCTCGCTCCCACTGCCGCGCGATCTTCAGCACCTCCGGGTCCACCCGCGGGAACACCGGCTTCATCCGCTCGAGCGTATCCACGATCACTCGCGCCACCAGCAGGTTCCGGGTGGTCTTCCGGTCCGACGGCACGATGTACCAGGGCGCCCACTCGGTGCTGCACTTCTCCAGCACATCCTCGTAGGCCTCGGTGTAATCGTCCCAGCGCTTCCGCTCCTCCAGGTCCCCGACCTCGAACTTCCAGTTCTTGAGCGGGTCATGGAGCCGCTCCAGCAGGCGGGCCTTCTGTTCGTCCTTGGAGATATGCAGGAAGAACTTGAGGATCGTGACCCCGTTCTCACTGAGCATCCGCTCGAAGTCGTTGATCTGGTCGTAGCGCTTCGACCAGACGGACTTGGGGACGAGGTCGTGCACCCGGACGACGAGCACATCCTCGTAGTGCGAGCGGTTGAAGATCCCGATGCTCCCCTTCGGCGGTACGACCTGGTGCACCCGCCACAGATAGTCGCGGGCCAGCTCGTAGACCGTGGGACGCTTGAAGTTGCTCACCACGCAGCCCTGGGAGTTGAGCGGACCGAAGACCACCCGGGTGAGGCCATCCTTGCCTGACGCGTCGCGGCCCTGCAGCACGACCAGCAGCGCCTGCTTCGACTCGGCGTAGAGCGCCGTCTGCAGCGCGGGGAGCTTGTCGAGCAGCGGCTGGAGCTGCTCGTCTACCGCCTTGCCGTGGGGTTCGCTCTTGTCGATGGCGGTCTCGTCGGTAAGCTGGACCTTCGCGCCGGGCTTGACGGGTTTCATGGCCATGAGATCCTCAAGGGAATCCTGGGGTGAGTCGCTCCGTAGGAATATGCCGATCCCCTCGCCACCCGGCGAGTCGAAATACCGTCCCCTGCCACGGAGATTCTGATGCGTCTATCCCGTCTCGCGCTGCTCTCGCTCCTTGCCGCCTGCGCCCCCCGCCCTGGCGCACCCGCCGATCCCGCCGCCGGCCAGGCCTCGCTCATGGCCGCCGACGTCGCCTTCGACTCAGCCGTGGCCGCCTCACGCACCGACGCCTGGGTGAGCTTCTTCGCCGACTCGGGGCGCCAGACCGACCGCCACGGCGACTTCGTCATCGGCCATGACGCGATCCGCGCCCACATGAGCGGCTTCCTCGGCGACACGACCCTTCAGCTCCGCTGGAAGCCCGACTACGCCCGCATCTCCGGCGACGGGACCCTGGGCTATACCATGGGGCGGTCCGAGACCTGGAAGCGGCAGGGCGACAGCAGCGTGGTGGTGGGGCGCTCCCGCTATCTCACCGTGTGGCGGAAGCAGGCGGACGGGAGCTGGAAGGTCGACGCCGATATCGGGACGGATATCGAGTAGTCGAACCTGCCGGGATTCAAGGCTTCTGCAGCACCACCAGGTCCTGCACCCCGATCCAGGTCGGCGTGCTGCCCGACCAGTAACCGGGAAGCGGGGGCTGCGCGACGCGGAGCCCCGCTTCCCCGGCGAAGCGCTCGAGCAGCGAGGCGCGGTAGGCCGTCATCTCCTCCGGGTTCTCCGGGACGCCCATGGCGAAGCCGTCCTGATACGCACCGTAGGGATGATCGAAGTTGAAGGCCGGCCGCGCGAACCCCTTCGGGCGCGGCTGGCCCGCCCGGTAGTTGTCGAGCAGGAACATGCTGAAGAGACAGCGGCCGCCCGGCTTGAGCACCCGCCCCGCCTCACGGAAGTAGTGCGCCGCCGCCTCCGGCAGCATGTGGGTGAAGACCGACGCCGCGTAGACGATGTCGAACGCTCCGTCGGGATAGGGGAAGCGATACTCCGCCGCCGGGACTTCCCCCTTGGGGTTGTAGTAGGTGTTGTGGACGTTGGCCCAGGTGAAGCGGAAGCTGGGATGGGCCTTCTGGAAGGTCTGCTGCAGGAACTCGACTTTGTAGTCGCAGATCTCGAAACCGTCGTAGGAACCCTCCGACGACAGGATGTAGCGGAGCGGGAAAGCGATGCGCCCGAGTCCGCAGCCGATCTCCAGCACCGCGCTCCGTGGCGTGATCCCCCCGTACACCCGAAGCAGCATGCTCCACTCTTCGGCCCAGCGGAACCACTCCTCCAGCACCTCGATCCCCTCGGTGCGCATGAGCTCCGGCGGGGGAACGAGGTCGGGTTCGTATGCGATCGTGTGGACGCCCGGCGCCACCGCGCCACTCAACAGGCGCCTCAAATGGTCGATCATGCGATTCCGTGGGTGAGGGTGCTCAGTGATGAATCGCGAAGAACCACGCCGCGATCACCGGACCGCGCGGGCCCCGCCGCCCCGGCTGCGGCGGCGGCGCGTTCGGATCGGGGGCCGGCGGCGGCCCGTACTGCGGCTGGAAGAGATAGGCGATGTGCCGGACGGGATCGACGCTGATGGTCTTGGCACCGGTCATCGTCGGGACCGTCGCGACGACAGTGTACTTGTCGGGGCCGTCCTCGCGCGCGATGGTGACCGCGCTGTCACGGCCCGCCGGGATGTAGATGAGCTGCTCCCCCGGGTCGAAGCCGAGCGCATCGACACCCTCGCCATTGGAAATCGTGGCGACCACCTTCCCCGTCGCCGGATCGAGCACGACCGAGTTGGTGCCGCAGCCCGAGATGATCCGGTTGCTGCGTCGGTCATAGGCGATGCCGGTGGGTCCCTCGCACGGCGCCAGCGGCCACGAGGCCTTCACCGTGAGCGCCTTCGCATCGAGCACCTGGATGGTGCTCGTCCCCTCGTTGTTCACGAACAGCTTCCCCTTCCCATCACTCGCGGCCCCCTCCGGGCTGTCGTCCTCGAGCTCCGCCGTGCCGACGATCGCTCCCGTCACCGGGTCGAGCGCCACGACCGTCCCCGCGGGATGGCTGTGGTTGGTCAGGATGATGTGTTTCGAGAAGTCGTCGTACATGATGCCGTCGAGCCCACCGGTCGGGATCGGCACCTTCTTGATCGGGGCGAGAGTCTGGAGATCGAAGATGGTGACGGTCGAGTCGCCACCGCTGGTGATGAAGCCGTGCTTGGCACTGGGGACCAGCGCAATGCCGTGGGTGCGCGGCGTGTCGGGGATGTCACCAAGCACCCTGCCGCTCGCGCCATCGACGACCATCACATGGGTCCCGCGCGAGATGAAGACCCGCCCCGTGCCGGGCTCGGCGGTCAGGTAGTCGGTCCCGCCATCGCCCCCGATGCTGAAGCGCTGCACGGTGAAGGTCTGCGCCGTGCCGACCGTGGGGAGCGCTAGCGCAAAGGCGAGCAGCAGGGGAGATACGCTACGGGAGGAACGAGGCATCGTTCACCGCCGGTGGGGGAAGACTCAAGGTAGCATCGCCGCTACCCGATCTCGAACTCCGCCACTCCCGGCGCCGCCCGGAATTGGGCACCAAGCGCTCGCGCCGCCTCGGTGAGCGCCTCCCGGATCAGCACCTTCGGGTCGGGTCCGTGGACCACGCGACGGAGGAGCCCGTCTCCCTTCGCGTCGCCGATGGTGAGGGTGATCCGGATCCCGCGCCGCTTGGCGAGCAGCTTCCGGCCGTCCTCCAGCGTCACCTTGAACGGCTTGAGATAGGCGTCCACGTAGTTCACGCCGACCCCGCTCCCATCCAGCTTGTTGCCCGGCAGGAAGCCGTCGGCCTGCGCCTCGTCGATCGGGATCGTGACCTTCATGCCGGCACCTGGCGGGAGTCGAGGAGTTGACGGAAGCGGCGGATGTGCGCGGGCGTGGAGCCGCAGCAGCCGCCGACGATGGCGACGCCGGCATCGAGCAGCTCGGGGAGCTGTCGCGCCATCTCGTCGGGCGTCTCCTTGTAGCAGACCTTGAAGTCCTCCAGCACCGGCTGGCCGGCATTCGGCTGGGCCATCACGGGGAGCCCTGACACCGCCCGATACCGGCGCACGATCGCCGCCGCCATCCCGGTGTCGATGCCGGTGCCGCAGTTGAGCGCCAGGATGTCGACGCCCCGCTCTGCCATGAACTCCGCCGCCGCCTCGGGAGAGACCCCCATCATGGTGCGGACATCGTCGCCCTCCAGCATCCGGTCGAACGCGATCGACCCGATCACCGCCGGCGCACCCGCCTCCTTCGCCGCGGCGATCGCGATCTCCAGCTCCTCGAGCGCGGTCTGGGTCTCGATGATGATGGCGTCCGCGCCGCCCTCGACGAGGGCGCGGGCCTGCTCGAGGAACGCGGCCTCGACGTCGGCCGGCGCGACCTCGCCGTAGGGCTCCATCAGCCCGCCGAAGGGCCCGATGTCGCCGAGGACGAAACCCGGGCGATCGCCGAACGCGGCCCGCGCGATCTCCACCGCGGCACGATTGATGGCCGACGTCCGCTCCGCCTCCCCATGACGCGCCAGCATGATGCGCGAGGCACCAAAGGTACAGGTGAGCAGGCAGTCCGACCCCACCTCGACGTAGGCGCGCTGGATCCTCTCGATCCGGTCGGGGTGATCGAGCGTCCACGCTTCGCCGCAGCCACCCGATTCGAGCCCGGCGAGCTGCAACTGGGTGCCCATCGCACCATCGGCGAGCAGGACCCGGTCCTTCAGCGCCTCGAGAAGACGACTCACAACGAACCTCCGTAGGGAGCGCGGCGGAATCCGCAGCGCGCAAGACTGCAGGAGCGACAGGCGTCGGTGCGCGAGTGCGCCACCGCGCCCCTGGTGATGCCGGCGACGGCCAGCAGGGAATTCTTCGGCACGAGTCCGCCCGACTCGAGCAGCGTGATGGGGCCGCGCTCCGCTTCGGGGAAGAGCATCGTGTACAGCACGTGCTGCTGCGCGAGTTCCCACCGGCCGCAGCCGGGAGAGAGATGCGGGGTCAGCGTCTCGCCGGCCAGTTCGGATTGCTGGCAGAAATCGAGCGTGGTGCGGAAGAGCAGGCGTTCGACGACGGCGACACCGAACCGTTCGAGGAAGTAGCCCTCGTCGGGACGATCCTCCTGCCACGCGTCGGCACTCGCGTCGTCCACCTCAACGCCGGCGCTCACCGCGATCGCCGCGATGGCATGGGCATCGTACCGGCGCAGATGCTCGGCGAGTCGCTCGCCGGCCAGCCGCTGCCCGTTGGAGAGGGTCACCCCTTCAAACACGATGTCCGCGAGGTCGTAGCGATACACCCGCACGTACGGCGTGCCGTGCGCCGCATACCAGGCGCGCGCACCGGCGGCCCGGTCCGCGAGATCGCCTTCGAGCTCCCGCTCCCGGGGCATCCCCAGCACCCGGTTGAGCTCCCGGGCGGTGATTTCCGCGGCCACCTCGGCCGCCTCGGGACGCACGACCGTCACCGTCACGCCGGCACCTCCCGTCCGAACGGCTCGAACTGACACCCCTCGACGAACAGCTCGAAGAACTTCGGATGCGCCTCGAGCCGCACATGCTCGACCCGCTGGACCACCGCCTCGAGCGCCGCGCGGCGACTGCGGGACAGGAGTGCGATCGCGGCCCCCTCGAGCGCCGCGTTGCCGACCTTCACGACCCGGTCCTCCGGCAGCGTCGGAATGAGCCCGATACGCCGGCTCGCGTCGACATCGAGGTGGGCCGAGAAGCCGCCGGCGAGGAAGAAGTGGCCGATCCGTTCCAGCGGCACCCCGAAGGCATCGAGCAGAATTCTCACCCCGGCGGCATTGGCACCCTTGGCCTGGGCCAGCTCGTTGATGTCGGACTCGGTGAGCGCCAGGCGATGCGCCTCGTCGACCACGAAGGCATCTTCCTCGAGTCTCCCCTGCCCGTTCATCCGTCCGGTGCGGCGGAGTTCGGCGAGCAGGTCCACCAGTCCAGAGCCGCAGATCCCCGCCGGCTCCGCGTCCGCGATCACAATTGTCTCGATGCGGCCGTCGTCCGCGAGATGGACCCGCTCGATCGCGCCGTCGAGCGCCGGCATGCCGCAACTGACGCCGCTTCCCTCAAAGGCGGGCCCTGCCGGGCACGACGCCGCCATCAGCCGCTCCCGGTTGCCGACGATCACCTCGGTGTTCGTGCCGACATCCATGATCACCCCGATCTCGTCGCGGTCGAAGAGCCCGACCGCGAGCAGCACCGCCGCGGCGTCGGCGCCGACGTGACTCCCGATCAGCGGCAGCCCGTAGACCCGCGCAGCCGGATGGATCGGGAGCCGCAGCTCACGCGCGGTCTTCGCCACGCTCGTCGTCGTCGCGGCGCCGTCCCGCCACGCCGCCTCCGTCACCGAGCGATAGGGCAGCACCCCGATCGGCTGCACGTCGAGTCCGAAGAAGAGATCGCGCATCGTCGGGTTGCCGGCGACGACCACCTCGTAGATCGTCGCCGGATCCACCGGCAGCTCCCTGATGGCGCGGCCGAGATAGCCGAGCAGGGTGCGCTGCAGCACTCGGTCGGCCTGCTCCCCGTCGTAGCGGATGCGGGCCATGACGTCGCTCCCGCCAAAGCGCTGCGGGTTCTCGAACGACTCGGTGGCGAGCAGCGCGCCGCGCTCGAGATCGTAGAGCCGGAGCGCCACGGTGGTGGTCCCCACGTCCACCGCGAGGCCGTGCAAAGGCGCCGCGGACTGGGCGATGGCAACGCCATCGAGCAGCACGCTGTCGCCCTCACGGGTGACCGTCGGCTCGAGCGGCCAGTCGGAGAGAACCAGCGCCCGGATGCCGGTCTCGATCCGCATCGCGCCGCGGCGGAGCGTGTGGCAGCGCACCTCCCCGCTTGCATCTGGGACCAGCGCGGTGCGGCAGGCGAGCCGGAAGGCGCCATGCAGGTGCTGCTCCTGTGGCGCCGGCGCGCTCAGCAGTTCCTGCCCCGCCTCGATCTCCAGCAGGCACTCGCGGCACTTCCCCTTCTTCTGACACGACGTCGGCACCCTTACCCCGACCCGCTCGGCGCAGTCGAAGAGCGACTCACCCGCCGCCGGCACGACGGCGTGGCCGTTGATCGTGAGCCGCACCGGCATCACGCCGCCTTCACTCCGAGCAGCGTCTTGAAGAGTTCGACCGCGGTCGCGGCATCGGCGGCGTAGCCATCGGCGCCGATCTCATTGGCGTACTCGGTCGAGACCGGGGCGCCGCCGATGCAGATCTTCACATGGCTCAGGTCCGATGCCTTGAACGCCTGCACCACCGTGCGCATGTAGATCATCGTGGTGGTGAGGAGCGCGCTCATCCCGATCAGTTCGGCATTGTGCTTCCGCACCGCCTCCATGAAACGGTCGGCCGAGGTGTCGGTGCCGAGGTCGACGACGGTGAAGCCGGCTCCTTCGGCCATCATCCCCACCAGGTTCTTGCCGATGTCGTGCAGGTCCCCCTTCACCGTGCCGAGCACGATCACCTTCGAGTCGCTGACGCCGCTCGACTTGTCCACCAGGTGCGGCTTGAGCACCGCCATCCCCGCCTTCATCGCTCGGGCGGCGAGCAGCACCTCGGGCACGAAGATCCGGTTATGGCGGAAGTCCTCACCCACGACCCGCATGCCGCGGATCAGGCCGAGCTCCAGGATGTCCATCGGCACCAGCCCCTCGGCGAGGGCCTGCTCCGTCATCTGCTTCACCGGCTCGTGCTTCCCCTCGAAGAGGAGCTGGTTCATCAGGGCGTAGTCGATCACGGCCATCTCCTCAGAACGTGGGGAGCACGAGACCGGGCTCCGGACAGGTGCGCAGGAAGAGCTCGCGGATATCGGCGTCGAGCGCCGGGTCGAGCGGCGGCTCCTCGTAGCGGGCCAGCGTCTCGTCGATCGTGTCGAGGGCACGGCGGCGCCAGTCGCGACTCCCCTGCTCCTCCCACTGGTCCCAGTTGGTGCGGTCCACCATCTGTCCCGGGAGGTACAGCTCCTCCGGCCAGTGCTCCAGGGTGTGCTCCGCGGTGAGCAGATGCTTCTCCCGCACCAGCTCCTCGATCAGGTCGAGCGTCGGGAGATCGCCGCGCACCTCGATCGGCCTGACGAAGCGCTGCGCGTGCGCGATCACCTCGTCATCGAAGACCAGCTTCTCCAGGCTGAAGCAGTTCACGTACTCGAGCATCCCGGGACCGGAGACCGAGTTGATCCCGGCCGTCGCGGCGAGGAAGGCGCCGATACCCGTTTCCATCCCCGCCTGCGGGTCGTTGAACTTGGAGTCGGAGAGCGCCATGTACGCCTGACAGGGGAGCTTCAGATACTTGGCGACCTCGGCGTAGCCGCAGTAGAGCTGCAGCGCCTCCACCGCGGTCATCGGATTGGTCATGAGCTGCATGTGGAACGAGGCCGGCGCCCCGCCGAAGACCACCGGCGTCCCGGGCCGCACCAGCTGCGCGATCGTGAGCCCCGACAGCACCTCGGCGGTGTGCAGCACCAGGGCGCCGACGGTGGTGACCGGCGAGATCATGCCCAGCAGCAGCACCGGCACGATCTCCATCGGAATGCCCCACTCGGCGCAGTCCATGATGTTGCAGATCGGGTCCTCGCCCCAGCGGAGGGGCGTGTTGGGGCAGCAGGTGAACATGCTCATCGGCTTCGCGATGAGTTCCGCGCGGGAGGCGCGGAACTTCCCCATGATCTCCCCCATCCGCGGCACGCCGAAGGCGGTAAAGGCGCCGGAGACCACCGGCTTCCGCGAATGCGCGAGCACCATGTAGAGCCGCCAGGCATCCGCCATGTCCTGCGGAATGTCCTTCGGGATGAAGGCGGTGGAGAGGTAGTCGATGTGCGGAAGCCCGTCGGCGAGCTTCACATACTCGACGAAGTCGGCAGAGTTCGGCTCGCGCGGCTTCTCGGTGTGGCGATCGAGAATCCGAAGCGCCGAAGATCCGGGTGTGAAATGCACCTTGTCGCCGGCGAGGGTCGCGTGCGGGTCGCCGTCGCGATTGTACAGGGTGACGGAGGACGGCGTCATCTTGAGCGCCTGCTCCACCACCGCCCGGGGGAAGAGCGCGCGGTGCGTGGTGAGGTCGGCGACGACGCCGACCGAGGCGAGCCGTTCGAGGGCCCGGCTGTCCTCGATGAAGACGCCGACCCGCGCGAGCACCTCCATCGCCTCGTCGACGATGCGGGAGGGAAGCGACGGATCGAGGACGCTCAGTGTGGGACGCATGCGATTCCTTCCCTCAGGGGCGCCGCCGGCCGGCGGCGCGGCCGTTCCGGGCGGTGATGGGCTGGTATCCGAGCCGGGCGGAGATCCGTCCGGCGGCTTCCTTGAGCGGGGGGACCAGTGCCGTGACCCGCTCCGTGGTGAGTCGAGCCCGCGGCCCGCCGATGCTGAGCGACGCGACCACCGCGCCGCTCGCGCCGCGGACCGGCACCGCGACCGCGACGAACTCCGCCTCGAGTTCCTCCCGGGTCACCGCGAAGCCGCGCTCCTGCACCCGGAGCAGCTCCCGGCCGAAGGCGGTCGTCGCCACGATGGTGCGCGGGGTGAGCCGCGCGCGGGGTTCGGAGAGGAATTCGGCCAGGGTCTCGGCCCGCGCCAAGGCGAGCAGCACCTTGCCGGTCGAGGTCGCATGGGCCGGCCACCGGGTCCCCACCGACGGCACTGTGCCCACGACGTACCGCCCGCTCACCTCATCGAGAATCAGCACGTCCCGCCCGACCAGCACCTCGATCGAGACCGTCTCGCCGATCGCCTCCGCGAGGGCGGCCATCTCGGTCCGGGCGGCGGCGCGGAGCTCGCCGCTCCCCGAGGCGCGGGCGCCGAGGGCGGCAATCTCGGGGCCGAGCCGGTAGCGGGTGCCGTCCCGCTCGACCATCCCCTCGCTCTGAAGCGCGCTCAGGAGTCGGTAGGTCGTGGTGCGGTTGAGGCCGACGGCCTCGGCCAGCTCGGCGAGGCTCCGCTCCGGGCTCTCCGGCCCGAAAGCCTTGAGGAGCTCGATCGCGCGCAGGACCGCCTGCGTGCCCGGATAGGGTGCTGTCGGGGTGTTCATATCGTGAACATGTTGTGCGTATAGTGGAATGATGCGGCGGGCTCCCCGGGGCGTCAAGCAGGCCGGCCGGAACCGTCCTGTCGGCCCTATATAGTGGAAAGGGAGAGGCCCCGATCGCGCCGCGGGTGTGCCGTTCCGCATCGCCGACCGACCCGGATCATGCCGAGAGTGCGTCGTTCCGCAGCGCCGTCCGACTCCGACCACGCCGCGGGTGCGTCGTTCCGTATCGCCGATCGACTCCGACCACGCCGCGGGTGCGTCGGTCCGCATCGCCGATCGACTCCGACCACACCGCGGAACGATCCGACCTCATTGCAGACAGGCATCGACCGCATTGCGGGGCGCCCCGACCCGATCGTCAGCCAACCCCGACCGTCCTGCGGATCGCCCCGACCCCATGGCGACCCGTTCCGACCAGATCGCGGACCGTTCCGACCCCATCGTCAGCCATTTGGGAGCATTTCGGTGCCCGTCCCGGCCGCATCGCGGCTTCTCCCGATCATATCGTGGCACGTGCCGACCACGTCGTGGGCGTCCTCGAGTGTCCAGCGGAGTGTCCACGCGTCTCCGATCGAGGACACTCGACCAGGACGGTGCGCTGCGGCGTGACGGCGGCGTGCACCGCTCGCATGAGTTCGGCATCTGCTTGCCCCGTCGCGACTTTCACGCGCGGCGTCAGGCAGCTTTGTGCTGCCTCACACAGCGCACTCGTGCGCTGGCACACCCGTTGCTTCTCCCCCCTCCCGGCCGCACCGGGGTGAGGACAGGTGACGGTGCACTTCCCTACGACACTCTCGGTTCGCCGCCTCACTCGGCCCCGAGTCGCGACTCGTCTCGCGAGCAGGAGGCTCAGATGGAAAACCGTACGCTGAACAAGGTCGATCGGGCCGTCCGGGTGAGGGATCACAGCCTCGCCCACCCCAGCACCGCCCCGGGGTATGCCGACCTGGTCAAGGGGCTCGTGGATGGTGTCGCGAGACTCGAAGTGCTGGCGACGCAGGAACAGAGCGGGTACCTGGCGTCCACAGCCGCGACCGCGACCAAGACCGAGGAGCACGACGGCATCCGGGCAGAACTGGGGCTGGTGGCGAGCATCGCCCGGGGTGCGGGGGGAGAGAAGCCGGAACTGCCGCAGCGGTTCCGTCTGCCGAGAAAGAACATCAATCACCCCACCTTCCTGGCCACGACGCGTGCGCTGCTGGAACAGGCGATGGGCTACAAGGAGATCTTCGTCCGGGACGGGATGCCAACCACCTTCATCGAGGATCTCACGGCACGGGTCGCACGGTACGAGGCGGCGCATGCGGCACAGGACGCCGCCACCGCGATGCATGTCGCCGCACGGGTGGAGATCGGAGAGGTGCTGCGCCAGATCGCCCTGATCGTGAAACGGCTCGACGGCATGAACCGGCTGCGGTTCCGGGACAATCCCGAACAGCTGGCGGTCTGGTCGCGGGCGAAGTCCATCGTCTGGCCCGCTCCGGCAGTGGATGCGGCAAAGGCCAAGAAGAAGGGCGGAGAGGAAACGGTGGCGTAAGCGAGCCGCCGGACAGGCCGGGGCCGGTGCGAAGGTTCTTCCGCACCGGCCCCGGTCGCGTTCAGTGAGCGGGGTGGGCCCAGTGGGGAGCGGTCGAGTATTTCGCAGGATTGAAGAGATCGAGCGAGATCGGCGGATCGGCCTTCCAGTCGGTGTAGACCTCTTCCTGCTTGGTGCCGTTGCTGATGGCGATCGTTACCCGGGTGGCGAGCCACCCCTTCCCCGCCTCGCGGTAATCGTTGAGCCGGGCATCGAACGTCAGCCCCGAGTTGCCGATCGGGCTGATCACCCGGAGCACGATCAGCCGCTGTGCCTCCACCCAGAACTGGGCCGAGGTGGTGTCGCTGGGATTCGTGGCCCCGACGATCCAGACCGGCTTCCCGTCGAGCATCGCGCTCGAGACCTTCGTCATGTCGATGTGATACTCCCCGAGCTGCGCCGCGGTGGTCGCCGGGTCCTGCAGGTACACCCCCATGATGAGCGGCAGGAAGGGATTCCCGCCGGGGACGCTCCGCACCGGCTTCCCGCCCTTGAACATGAAGGTCGAGTCGGTCGAGTAGATGACGCCGTTGCCGCTGTCGGGATCGGCGATGTCGATGCGGAGAATGCCCGGCGCGGCGACGCTCTCGTACCAGGTCTGGTCGGCGGGGGGCTGGCCGGGGCGATCGATCTTGGTCTTCTGCACGAAGGTCAGGGTGTGGTACCAGGTCGTTGCGTAGGCATCGTGCATGCGCGTCAGCACCTCGAGCCCCGTCTTCGGCGCCGATTGCGCCGTGAGGAGCGTCGGTGCGAGGAGCAGCAGTGTCGCGAGGAGTCGGCGTGAGGGACGCGGCCGGCTGGGCATGAGATCGCTCCGGGATGGTTCGATGGAGTGGGGGAGTGCGCGCGGACGGGGGCCGGACGGGTTCGGGCCGGGGTGGGTTTCACACCGGCCAGCGTCGCTCGGCGGTGCCGGTGCGCTCACTGGGGATCGGTCGCGAGTTTCGCGGGATCGAAGAGATCGAGCGAGAGCGGCGGATCGACCTTCCAGTCGCTGTAGACCTGCTGCTGCCCGCTATTCATGCTCATGCGGACCGTCACCCGGGTGGCGAGCCACCCCGTCCCCGCCTCGCGGTAGTCATCGAGGCGGGTATCGAAGCTCTGCAATGCGTCGCCGGGCCTCATGATCAGCCGGAGGAGGATGAGCCGCTGCGCCTCGACCCGGAACTGCTGCGACGTCGTGTCGCTCGCGCTCGTGGTCCCGACGATCCACACCGGCTTCCCCTCGACTACTGCGCTCGTGACCTTCGTTAGGTCGATGTACGCGTCACGAAGCTGGGCCGCGGTCTTCGCCGGGTCCTGCAGGTAGACCCCCATGGTCAGTGCCATGAGGGCATTGGATCCGCCGGTGCGCTGCACCACCGCGCCGTGATTGAACACGAATGAGGAGTCGGGCGCACTGATGACGCCGAAGACGCTGCCGCCCCGGACGCCCATCTCGTAGCGGAGAAGTCCCGGCGCGGCGCGGCTCTCGAACCAGAGCTGATTGTCGGGCCGCTGCCCGGGACCGTAGCTCTTCGTCCTTCGCACGGCGGTGAGGGTGTGATACCAGGTCGTCGCGTAGGCGTCGTGCATCCGCTTGAGCACATCGAGCCCGGTCTTCGGCGCCGCCTGGGCCGCGAGCGCGACCGGGGCGAGCAGCAAGAGCGTGGCGAGGAGTCGGGGTGACGTGCGCGGCCAGCTGGGCATGAGGGGCTCCGGGCTCGGGCGATCGAGTTGGGGAGTGCGCCCGGTGGGGAGCCTGACGAGAGCGCCCCGGGGCAGCGTGAAGATTAGTCAGGCGGCCGCCGGTGCGGCTAGTCGAGCGGGACGAGCCAGGTGCCCGCGAAGACCCCGGCGCCCACCTGACGAGTGAGCCCGGTGCTGTCGGTCGCGGCGAAGCTGAAGCTCCCCTCGACATGCCGGGTCGCGGGATCGAAGCCGGTCACGGTGAGCGTGCCGCCGGTCGAGTCGCTCGAGTACCACCAGTGGGTTCGGTAGGTCCCCGCGTACACATCACCCGTGGACCGGAAGAGGGTGGCGTAACTCCGCGACGAATGCGCGCCGAGCGGGTAGACGCCCGCGCCGGTGACGGGACCGGCCACGAGCACGATGCCGAGGGAGGAGTCGCTGCCGAAGGCCCGGAGGCCGGAGAGGACCAGGGTGCTGTCCCACGCGGTGTAGTTGGCGTAGGGCGGCACGCCGTGCTTCGGCCGGGTGGCGACCCAGGCGGCGCCGTCGATCGTCGCGGACATGGTGATCGATGCGGCCGGGCGCGGCTCGGTGTTCGACTGGCAGGTGGCGGTCACGCCGAGGAGGACGGCGAGGGTGCTGCCGGCGGCCGCGACGCGGCGCGCGCGGGGACTCGGGCGGAGTGTCATGGTCCAGCCCCGGGGAGGGGACGGAACCATGGTGGCATGCCAGTGCCGAACGGGGAGTGAAGCAGGGATGACGTTCCGTTCAGGGGACCGGCGGCCCCTGGGTGGAGGAGCCTGCTCCAGCGGCCGGCGCCGGTGAGAGCGACGCATCGCTCCGGGCATTCAACCACGGCGCCCGACGACCCGATAATGGGACTGACCTCATACCGGGCAGAAGACCGTGGCGGAACTCGCCGAAATGCCGATGCGTGCGGCCGGGGAACCGGTGGCGCCCGCGGAGGAAACCCAGCGTCGGGTGATCGGCGACATCTCCCGCCAGGCCGGCCGGCTCAGCACCGAGATCGTGGATGTGGCCGGCGACGTGGAACGGGTGGCCGGGCTGGTGGGCCGCCAGGCCGAGTCCTTCCAGCAGGTGATGACCTCCGCCGAGGAGATGGCGGCGGCGAATCAGCGCATCGTGCAGGCGGCGGACGCGGCGGCGGAACGGATCCGCGCCGCGGAAGCCGATGTGCTGGGCTCGAGTGAAGCGGCCAAGGCCGCGCTCCGCGACGTGCACGAGCTGCTCCGGGCCGTCACCGAGAGCGCCGCGCAGGCGGGCCGCTTCACCACCACCGTGGCCGAGGTGGCGCGGATCGCGCGGACCATCGATGCCATCGCGCAGCAGACCAATCTGCTGGCGCTCAACGCGACCATCGAAGCGTCGCGGGCCGGGGAGCTGGGGCGGGGTTTCGCGGTCGTGGCGGGCGAGGTGAAGACGCTGGCCCGCGAGACCGGCGAGGCGACGCGGAAAATCGCCGCCACCCTGGAGCAGTTCCGGGCGGACGCGGCGCGACTGGTCGAACAGGGCGGCGCCACCACCCGGATCGCGGAGGCGGTCGAGCGCGGCACCTCGGCGATCGGCGAGGCGATGCAGACCGCGGGCGAGGCGCTGGCCGTGGTCACCCGGGAGGCGGGTGTCATCGACGGCGCCGCGGTCGAGAACGGACGGCGTGCGACCGCGCTGGTGCAGGAGTTCCGCGGCATGACCGGCGAGGTCGAGCAGTCGCGCCAGACCCTCGAGCAGACCCGGGAGCGGGTGAACAACCTGATCGGCGTCGGCGAGGCGCTGATCGGCATCACGGTGCAGAGCGGCGTCGAGACGCCGGACACCCCGTTCGTGCGGCTGGCCACGGAGCATGCGGAGCGACTGGCCCGGCTCTTCGCCGAGGCGGTGGACCTGCGGCAGCTCTCGCTGGAGGATCTCTTCGACCGGGAGTACCGCCTCATTCCGGGCACCCGCCCGGAGCAGTATCTCACCCGCTACAGCGACTACATGGACCGGGTGCTGCCGCCGATCCTCGAGGCGGCCCTCGCGAGCGACCGGCGCATCGTCTTCTCGGTCGCCGCCGACGACCACGGCTATGTCCCGACGCACAACCGGGCCTTCTCCCAGCCGCAGGGGAGCGACCCCGCATGGAATTCGGCCCACTGCCGCAACCGGCGCATCTACAAGGACCGGGTGGGACTCTCGAGCGCGCGGAACCTGCAGCCGATCCTGGTGCAGACCTACCGGAGGGATCTGGGCGGCGGGGTCTTCGCGATCGTCAAGGATGTGTCGGCGCCGATCCACATCCGTGGCCGGCACTGGGGCTGCTTCCGGGTGGGGTACCAGGTGGAGGGATGAGGGGGATGCGTCCCTCCGATGGAGCCCATTCAACGATCGTCCGCGCGTCGGATGCAGCGCGCCACCGGGAGGCTCTCGCTCACGGTGGCGCGGAATGCTCGGGGTGGGGATCGAACCCACATGAGGATTGCTCCTCTTGGGATTTTAAGTCCCATGCGTCTGCCAGTTTCGCCACCCGAGCGGGTGAGCGGAAAGTCGTCCATCTCGCGCGCGAGGGCAAGCGCCGCCGGCAGCGCGCGCGCAAGAACGTGCGCCGGCTCTCCGAATAAACGCAACACACATCTCACAAATATGCTCGCCTGCATCACCGCACCTCTGGCACTACATCCCTAGGTTGAGTGACGGTGCGGAAGACAGGTCGTCTCCGCGCCGCTTCCGGGAGTGGGTGCCTTCCTTACCCCCACGGTTCGCTCTCCCACACACGACAGTCGATGGAACGGCTCCAACCGCGCCGCATTTGCGCAGACGAGTCGTTTCATGCCAACAGCTTACGTAGTGGAGCACATTCCTTGACTACGCACTCCTCGGCCGTGCGCGGCCACGCGCGTTCCCGATCCTCAGCCCTCGCGGCTCTCGATCCCCGCCTCTCCACCTTTCTCCGGACTGCCTGCTTCTCGGCCCTTTCGCTCGCCAGCATCCTGATCCTCGCCGCCTGCAGCTCAGAACCGCTCACTCCTTCGCTCCCCGACGCCACCCCCGCAGCCGTGACACCGGTGACAGCCACGGTGCCGGTCACACCGGCCGCGCTGGTGCTCGGCAACGTCAACGCGCCCGCCGGTTACACCACCCTGGCCGACAACCGGTTCGACAAGAAGCCGACCTGGCCCCGGGCGAACACCGGCACGGTGGGCTCGTGGTGGAGTTATGTCGCCACCAACCCCAATCTGACCCTGATGACCGACGCCAGCGCGCCGGTGAGCGCCGGGTCGGTGATCCGCAGCCGCTTCCCCACCGGCATGGTGGCGGGCGTGGCCCCGGTGAACATGGGGGGCTGGATCGGCCCGGCGACGATGAACTACCGGAAGCTCTACTTCTCGATGTGGATCAAGATCGAGGGCTCGAGCTTCGAGAATCAGAAGGTGGGGACCAAAGCCGGGTTCTTCGGCGTCGGGAACCCCAAGTCCTCGCTGAATGAGCTTACCTTCTTCCTGGACAACGGCCTCGCCGTGCAGCGGCTGCAGAGCAGCTTCCTGGTGCAGTTCAGGCAGCAGAACATCCTGCAGACCGATGGCTCGACGGCGCGCAATCTGACCCAGAACGGGAACCGGACACCCCTCATGACCGCCGGCAGCTGGCATCACTGGGAGGCGAGGATGGCGGTCAATTCGATGGGGAGCGCCAACGGGATCTTCCAGATGTGGATCGACGGGACCCAGACCCACAACTACACCAACGTCATCTACATCACCCCCACCGCGCCCTACGGCTTCAATTCGTGGAAGTGGAATCCGACCTGGGGCGGCTCCGGCGGCACGCGCACCCGCGCCGACTACATCGACATCGACCAGGTGTTCATCTCCGGCACCCCGTAGTCCCGGAGGGCTCCGCCTCGGCGCCGGCGCGTTTCGAGGCGGAAGCACCCGCCTAACAATTTTCCCGCCTTCATCTCCGCCTCACGAATGCCCGCGCCTCCACCGGCGCGGCATTCGCGCGTCCCACCTCGATTCCACTCTCATTCGGCAACAGGCATTGCCGCGCGGCACGCCGTGCCGCGCGAGAGTGCGTCAGTGCACCGCGTGGCGGAAATCAGCAGCGCGGCTAAGACGTTCCGTGAGGCGCGATTGGCGCCGCGCGGATTCGTCGCGCGCGCGTGGTACACCGCTTGCCATTGAGGGGCGCGACATTCGGAATGGCTCGCGACGGTGGCCCTCGACGACGCAGCGCACGTCGCCCACACGCAGCGCGGCCCATGGCGGAAGTCCTGCACGACACAACACAGCATCTGTCCGTTCCCGGCACACGGAAACGGACCCGCCTGGTGAAGTGAGGCGGTGATCTCACCCGCGTGACGCTCCCGGTTCCGCTCGGTGCCCCGTGATGGCACGGCGACCGGTCGAGGATGTCCCCGCGTGCCCGACGCCGCACTCACCCGCTCGGCACCCGTTCACAACGACTCGCGGCTCGCTCGCAGGGGTGGGGTGGCGTGCTTTCGCCACCTCTCCCGGACGCAAGTGCGCCCATCAACGACTTGCTCGACCGAGGACTCGAACATGTACTCCAGAAAGTACCGGCTTGCCGCCTGCGTGCTTGCGGCCGCCCTGACCATCATGGCCTGCACCGCCGAGCCGACGGCTCCGTCACTTACGACCTCGACCACCAGCGGCACTGGGCAGCCCGGCTCCGGCACGCCCACGCCGCTGGTGCTCGCCAACGTCAACGCCCCCGCCGGCTACACCACCCTGGCCGACAACCGGTTCGACACCAAGCCCACCTGGCCGGCGACGAACTCCGGCACGGTCGGTCAGTGGTGGAGCTACCTAGCCACGAATCCGAACCTGACGATCATGAGCGACGCGACCGCCCCGGTCAGCGCCGGCTCCGTGATCCGCAGCCGCTTCCCGACCGGGATGAATGGCGGCGTCGCGCCCGTCAACATGGGCGGCTGGGTCGGCCCCGCGACGATGAACTACCGCAAGATCTACTTCTCGATGTGGATCAAGGTCGAAGGGACGAACTTCGAGAACCAGCAGGTGGGCACCAAGGCGGGATTCATCGGAGTCGGCGATCCGAAGTCGGCACTGAACGAACTGACCTTCTTCCTCGACAACGGTCTCGCAACCCAGCGGCTGCAGAGCGACTTCCAGGTGCTCTTCAAGGAGCAGAACATCCTGCAGACCAACGGCACGACGTCGCGCAATCTGACCCAGAACGTGACCAAGACCCACCTGATGTCCGTCGGGACCTGGCATCACTGGGAGGCGACGATGTCGGTCAACACGATGGGGAGCGCCAACGGGACCTTCCAGATGTGGATAGACGGGGTCCAGACCCACAACTACAGCAACGTCATTTACATCACGCCGAGCGCACCCTCCGGCTTCAATTCGTGGAAATGGAATCCGACCTGGGGCGGTCAGGGCGGCACCCGCACCCGCGCCGACTACATCGACATCGACCAGGTGTTCATCTCGGGCAGCCCCTGACGCCCGTGAACGTGACGACGGGCCCCGCATCGCGGGCCCGTTCGTCGCGCCTCACTTCTCGCTCCGCACCCCTGCCCCGGCGCGGGTCGACCAGACGAGCGGCACTCGCCCGTAGGCGGCGCGATACGCATCCTGCACTTCCGCCGCGATCCGGGCACTGCGCTCCTCGGGCAGCAGCGCGATGACCGCCCCGCCCCACCCCGCCCCGGTGAGCCGCGCACCGAGTGCGCCGTGCGCCACGAGCGACTGTACCAGCAGGTCGGCCTCGGGGCAGCTCGACTGGTAGTCGACCCGCAGCGACTCGTGTCCCTCGAGCATCAGCCGGCCGAGGGTGGTGAGATCGCGGGCGGCGAGGGCCTGCGCCGCGGCGCGGGTGCGGTGGGTCTCGGAGACGACGTGGCGGACGCGGGCACTCCACGGGGCAGGCATTCCACGTAGGACACCGGGAAGCGCCTGCTCGCTGATATCGGCAAGGTGCGCCACCGCGGCGCCCTGCTCCCGCGCGAGCCGCAGTCCCTCCTCGCACTCGCGGCGGCGCTCGTTGAGGTGCCCGCCGGTGAGCCGGTGGGAGACGCCGGTATCAAAGACCCAGACTCGTCCCGGCAGGGGGAGGTGGCGCACCGAGCCGCTCCCGGTCTCGAACAGCATCGCATGGCCCGCCTTCGCGAGGGCGGAGATGGTCTGGTCCATCCGGCCGCAGTGCACGCCCACTTCATCGTGCTCGGCGTAATAGGCGATGTCGGCGAGGGTGGCCGCGTGGCTGCGCCGGCCGGCGAGCGTGGTGAGTGCCCGCGCCGTCGACACGGTGAGCGCGGCGGAACTCGAGAGCCCGGCACCGACCGGCACCCGGCTCGCGATCGCGAGCCGGGCCGGCGGCACGGTGATGCCCCGCGCCTTGAGCACCCGGATGACGCCGACGATGTAGCCGGTCCAGGCCCCGGGCACGATCCGGTCGGGATCGAGCTGGTGCAGCTCGGCATCGTTGGCCGAAATGACCTCCCAGCGCTCGGCGTGCGCGGCCGCGACGGCGGTCCGCCGGTCGAGCGCGAAGGGCAGCACCGGCCCGCCGTTGTAGTCGGTGTGCTCTCCGAGCAGATTGACCCGTCCCGGGGCGGACACCAGCACCGTCGGCCCGCTTCCAAACCGCTCCGTAAAGAGCGATGTTGCCTGTCGAACTGGCGACTCTGGTCTCACCGTCGGCGTTCCTTCCCGGAGGGTTCTTGCATCGGTACGTGCAGCTCGGCGCGATACTGTTCCTCGCAGCGGCCGGACCGCTCTCGGCCCAGCTCGCCCCGGTCGGCGCCCCCAAGGGGACGCTCCGGGTGGATTTCCGCGGCAGCTTCGAAAGCGTGGACCAGCGGATCTTCGGCGGGCACACGGAAGACTACCTCGCGGACTTCGGCAGCGCGGCCCTGGGGAGCGACCGCCTTCCCGGACTCCGCAGCGCCGACTCCCTGCTGAGCGCCATCCTCGGCCAGTCGGGCAGCCGCCTCAATCTCGGCACGCAGCGCGCGAACGGCCAGCTGACCATCGGCACCGGCACCATCGGTGCCGCGCTCGGCATCACGAGCCGGCTGACGCTCTTCGGCAACATCCCGCTGGTGACTACGCGGGTCCAGGCCCACGTCGCGCTCGACTCCGCCGCGGCAAACGCCGGGCTCAATACCGCGCTCCCCGGTCACACCGACAACGGCGCCGCGGTAGCATTCTTCACCGGCTTTGACAACGCGCTCGCCACGCTCGACAACGGGATCACCAACGGAAGCTACTCGGGGGCGCAACTCGCGCTGGCCCAGTCGATCTCGGCCCGCGCCGCGGCCCTCCGCGACCAGCTCCGCGCCCTGACGATCGACCCCGGGACCGCAACCAACTTCCTGCCTTCGCGGGGGAGTGCGGCCGGCCAGCAGATCCTCGCCCAGATCCAGGCGCTGCAGGATACCCTCTCAACCAGTCTCTCCGTATCCGGCTTCACCGGCGCGCCCTTCCTGCCGGCCAGCCGGCTCAGCGACGCCGACTTCGCCTCCGCGATTGGCGATCAGCTCGGGCCGATCGCGGCCTTCCCACTGGCGGAGTCGAAGATCGCGCGCATGGGCGACATGGACGTTGGCGCGACGTACACCTTCATCGACGACTTCGACCGGCCCGGCACGACCGGCGGATTCCGCTTCGCCGTCTCCGGGCTCCTGCGCCTGCCGACCGGGCAGCGGGACAATCCCAACAATCTGCTCGATGTCGGCACCGGCAACGGCCGCTACGAGGCCGGCGCGTCAGGCACCGCCGATGTCTCGGGCAGGGTGTGGGGCGCCCGCTTCACCGGCGGGTACCTGGTCCGCTTCCCGGCGCTCCGGGTCCGCCGCCTTGCTGCACCGAGCGAAGCCTACCCCGACGCGAGTCGGCTCACCAACATCCGCTTCAACGCCGGCGACATCCTCAGCGTCGGGGTGCAGCCCTACATCCGCGTCGCGCGGAACCTCGCGCTCGTCAGCCAGGTCGACTATCAGCGGATCGGGTCCGACCGGAACGCCTACGACCAGCCGAGCGATTCGATCGGCGGGCTCAACCCGAACATCCTCTCGCTCGGGCCGCGGAGTTCGCTCGCGGTGGGCGTCGGCATCAGCTACGTCGGCCGCTCCGCGCACGAATGCGAGCCTGGCAAGAGATGCGGCTGGCCCGTCGAAGCGTCGTGGAACTACACCACGGTCGTCCAGGGCAGCGGGGACCGGGTGCTGAAATTCCGAACCACACGGCTCGAGATCCGCTGGTACCAACGCATCTGGCGCTGAGGCCCCCATGACCCTGTTGCCCGCCGCGACACCGCCCTCACGGTTTCGTCCCGCGGAGCTGCGCTCGGTGGCGATCACCGGCCTCTTCGTCCTTGCGGTGTTCTATACGCTGCACCTCGCCCGCGATCTCTTCTTGCCGATCGTGCTGGCGCTCTTCCTCTCCCTGCTGCTCACGCCGGTCGTCCGGCTGTTCCATCGCCTCCACATCCGGGGGACGGCGGCCCCGGCGCTGGTGCTCCTGCTGCTCGTGACCGGCATCTTCGTGACCGGCTACGAGCTCTGGACGCCGGCCTCCGAGTGGGTGGCGCGCGCGCCGCAGGACCTCAAGAAGCTCGACACCAGGATCCGCAAGATCATGCGCTCGGTCGAGAGCGTC
Organism: Gemmatimonadales bacterium; assembly: GCA_044229245.1. Classification (GTDB taxonomy): domain Bacteria; phylum Gemmatimonadota; class Gemmatimonadetes; order Gemmatimonadales; family GWC2-71-9; genus JADJOM01. Next base: position 56,192 of record JBGATI010000005.1, read on the forward strand.
ACCCGCACGGCGGCGCAGGTCGACCAGATCGCCGACGTCACCGGTTCCGACACGCCGCAGGTGGCGATCAAGGAGCCGAGCCTGAGCGAGATCATCCTTGGCGGGGCATGGTCATTCGCCGCGGGACTCCTCATCACCCTGGTGCTGACGTTCTTCTTCCTCGCCTCGGGCGGTTCACTCATCCGGCGCCTGCCGCGCGTACTGGATCGGGAGCAGGCGGAACGGATCCTGGGGATCGTGCAGGAGGCGGAATCGCAGATCTCGCGCTACCTCCTCGCCGTCACCGCGATCAACGTCGGAATCGGACTGCTCACCGCGGCGATCATGGCGCTGCTCGGCATGCCGACGCCGCTACTGCTGGGCGCGGTCGCGGCGGCGCTCAACTTCATGCCGTATTTCGGGCCGGTGGTGATGGCGGCGCTGCTGGCGATGGTGGCGCTGATCACCCTGCCCGATGTCGGCCAGGCGCTGCTGCCACCGCTCTGCTACCTGGCGCTCCATGGCGTCGAAGCGAACCTGCTGACGCCGCACCTGCTGGGCCGGCGCCTGCCGCTCAATCCGCTCGCGATCTTCGTCGGGTTTCTGTTCTGGCTGTGGATCTGGGGGGTGCCGGGGGCGGTGCTGTCGGTGCCGATCCTGGTGACGCTCAAGATCATCTGCGACCGCTCGGAGCGTCTGGCGGTGTTCGCGGAGATGCTGGGACGGTAGGGGCGCGGGTGTAGGCGCGCACGGCGGTGCGCGCCTACGCCCGCGCGGCCCCCAGCATCGCCGCGGCGTGGCGCCGGGCGGTCTCGGCATCGGGATCGCCGAGCATGCGGGCCAGTTCGGTCACCCGGTCCTCGCCGTGAATCTGCTGCACGTCGCTGGTGGCGAGCCCCTTCCGCGCCGCCTTCGAGACGACGAGATGCCGCTCCGCCTTCGCGGCGATCTGCGGCAGATGGGTGATCACCAGTACCTGCCGCCTCCCCGCGACCTCCGCCAGCGCCTCACCGACCTGTGCCCCGATCTCCCCACCGATCCCCTGGTCCACCTCATCGAAGATGAGCGTGGGCACCGCATCGTGCTTGGCGAGCACGACCTTGAGCGCGAGCATGATGCGGGAGAGTTCGCCGCCTGACGCCGCCTTGGCAATCGGTCGGGCATCGAGCCCAGCATTGAGCCGCACGGTGAAGGTGACGCTCTCCTGCCCCACCGATTCGATCCGGCCCAGCGGCGTGAGCTCCACGTCCAGCTTCCCGCCGGTGAGGCCGAGTTGCGGGAGCAGGCGCGTGACGGTCCGGCCCATGCGGCCTGCCGCCTCGCGGCGCTTGGCACTCAGCGCGTCGGCGGCCGCCTGACAGGCGCCCTCGGCGGCGACTCGGCGTGCGCCGAGCTGGCGGAGATCGAGATCGGCGGAGTCGAGCAGCTCGAGCTCGGCGCCGGCCTCGGCCCGGGCCGCGAGCACCGCCTCCAGGGAGGCGCCGTGCTTCTGCTTGAGGCGATAGATGGTGTCGCGGCGCCGCTCGATCTCTGCGAGGCGCGCCGGATCCTCCTGCAGGCCGTCGCCGTAATCATTCGCGAGCCGGGCGAGTTCACTGAGGCTCGCGTAGGCGCCGTCGAAGAGTTCCCGCCAGCCGGGCAGTGCGGTGTCGATCCGTTCGAGGCTCGCGAGCAGCCGGTCGGCCTGGCCGAGGATGGGGAGGGCGCCGCTTTCATCGCCGTCGAGGAGCTGGCCGAGCCGGCGAGCCTGTTCGGCGAGCGTCGCGGCATGCCCGAGCCGGCGCGACTCCGTCTCGAGTTCCTCATCCTCGCCCGCGACCAGCCTGGCCTGGTCGATCTCCTGCACCACGTGGCGCAGATAGTCGGCGCGGCGGCGGACCTCGTCGCGGCGGGCGGTGAGCGTGGCCTCTTCCTCCCGTACGACCTGCAGCGTCTCGTACGCTTCGAGGAGGGCAGCGCGCTCCGGGGTCGCGCCCGCAAAGGCGTCGAGGATGTCCCGCTGCGCCTCGGCGTGGAGCAGCGACTGGGTCTCGTGCTGGCCATGGAGATCGACGAGGAGACTGCCGATGCGGGCGAGCACGCCGATGGTCGTCGGGCTCCCGTTCACCCAGGCGCGGGAGCGGCCATCGGCGCCGATCTCGCGGCGGATGACGAGGCGGCCGTCCTCGACGTCGAGCCCCTGCCCTTCGAAGCGGCGGCGGAGCGACGCATCCTCCAGTTCGAAGGCCCCCTCGACGATCGCGCGGGGCGCGCCGGGGCGCACCATGCCGCTCTCGGCCCGGGCGCCGAGCAGCAGGGCGACGGCGTCCACGACCATGGACTTTCCGGCCCCGGTCTCGCCGGTGAGGACGTTGAGACCGGGGCCGAGTTGCAGCGTCACCTCCGCGATCGTCACCAGATCGCGGACTCGCAGTTCGGCAATCATCGGATGACCTCCCGCTCCGACAGGTCGCCCCAATTGAGCTTCTGACGCATGCGGGTGAAGTACCCTTCCGATCCGAGACGGATCAGAAGTACCGAGGACTGTGCCCGGCGGACGTAGACCCGGTCTCCGATCGTGAGCGTGGTGCCGAGCTGGCCGTCGTAAGACACCAGGAGATCGTCGGCGCCAGGCGAGACCGGCTCGACGCAGATGGTGGCATCGGGTGGCACCACGACGGGACGGACCGCGAGGGTGTGGGCGCAGACCGGTGTCACGATCATCGCCTCGACGCCCGGGGCCACGATGGGGCCGCCGGCGGAGAGGGAGTAGGCGGTCGAGCCGGTCGGGCTGGCGACGACGATGCCGTCGGCGCTGTACGGCCCGAGATCCTCGCCGTCGATGCTCACCCGGACCCGCACCACGCGCGCCACGCCCGACTTGTGGATGGCGACGTCGTTGAGGGCGACCTGCTCGTTCCGCACCCCGCCCTCGTCGCTGATGATCGTGGCGTGGAGGGAGAGCCGCCGCTCGAGGACGTAGCGGCCGGAGATGACCGCGTCGAGGGCGTCGGGGAGCTTCTCGCGAGTGGAAGTGGTGAGGAAGCCGACCCGACCGAGATTGACGCCGAGGATGGGGACTTCGCGGCCGTGAAGGAGGCGGGCGCCGCGGAGCAGCGTGCCGTCGCCGCCGAAGGTGATGAGGACGTCGGGGACGTCCTGGTCGAGCAGCGGAAGCACCTCGTCCCACAGGGGGACGAGGCTCGGTTCGGTGAGGAGTCGGATGCCGCGTGAGGGCGTGAGCTCCGCCAGCTCACGCAGCAGCGCCCGGAGGTCGGCGTAACGAGGATTACCGACTACTCCAACCTTCATCGTGCTTCGACGCCCTCCTCGCTATGGAGCGCGCGCAGGCGGCGGGCAATCCCGCCGGCGGTGAGGCCGAAGTTCTCGAGCTGCTCGTTCCGCGGCGCCTGCTCGACCAGCTTGTCAGGCACGCCCAGGGCGATGACCCGCACCTCGGGGTGGGTGGTCTGGATCGTCTCGGCGAGGTAGGCGCCGAAGCCGTTGACGATCGTTCCCTCCTCGACCGTGACCAGGGTGCGATGCTGCGCCGCGAGCACCTGCAGCATGGCCGAGTCCATCGGCTTGATGAAGCGGCAGTTCACGACGGTGGCATCGATCCCCTCGGCCGCGAGCTGCTCCGCGGCCTGGAGGCTCGGCTGCACCATCGTGCCGACGGCGAGGATGGCGACATCCTTGCCTTCGCGGAGCTGCTCCCAGGTCCCGTACGGCACCGGCTTGACCGCGGACACGGGGCTCACGTCGACCGGCACCTTGTCGCGCGGATAGCGGGTGCAGAAGGGACCGCCCTCGTGCACCAGCGCGGTCTTGAGGAGACCGATGAGTTCGTCGCCGTCCTTCGGCGCCGTCACCGTCATCTCCGGCACGGCCAGCATGTAGGCGATGTCGTAGAGGCCCATGTGGGTCTGACCGTCCTCGCCGACGAGGCCTGCCCGGTCCATTGCGAACACCACCGGCAGGTGCTGCACGGCGATATCGTGGATGACGTTGTCGTAGGCCCGCTGCAGGAAGGTGCTGTAGATCGCGACCACGGGGCGGACGCCCTGGGTCGCGAGCCCGCCCGCGAACGTGACGGCGTGCCCTTCCGCGATCCCGACGTCGAAGAACCGCTCCGGCCACTTCTTCTGGAAGATGTTGGTGCCGGTGCCGCTCGGCATCGCCGCGGTGATCGTGACGAGCTCCTTGTGCTCGTTCGCGAGCTCGGTCAGGGCGTCGCCGAAGACCTGGGTCCAGGTCGGCGGGCCGCTCGACTTCTTGCGGGGTTCACCGGTCTCCGGGTCGTACGCCGCGAGGCCGTGCCACTTCTCGGGGTTCTTCTCGGCGAGCTCGAAGCCCTTCCCCTTCTCGGTGAGGACGTGGATCACCCGCGGGCCGGTCATCGGCTTCACGAAGTGGAAGGTGTCCACCAGCTTCTTGAGGTCGTGACCATCAATGGGGCCGAAGTAGCGGAAGCCGAGTTCCTCGAAGAACATGCCGTCGGAGAAGAGATTCTTGGCGCTCTCCTCGAGATTCTTGGCGAAGTCCACGACCTCGGGGCCGAACACCTTGCCCAGCCGGAGGGTCCAGTGCTTGATGTGCTCGCGGAGCCGGTTGGTCGCCGGGCTCGCGGCGATGGTGCCGAGGGTCTTGCTGATCGCGCCGACGTTGGGCGAGATCGACATGCCGTTGTCGTTGACGATCAGGATGACGTCGCGGTCGGAGTGACCGGCGTTGTTCATCCCCTCGTAGGAGAGGCCGCAGGTGAGGGCCCCGTCGCCGACGATCGCGATCACCTTGTTGCTGCCGCCCTGCAGGTCACGCGCGGTGGCCATGCCCAGGGCGGCGGACATCGCGGTGCCGGCATGGCCGGCGCCGAACGCGTCGTACTCGCTCTCGGAGGGCTTGAGGAAGCCGGAGATGCCGCCGGTCTGGCGCAGCGTCGGGAAGCGGTCGTTGCGGCCGGTGAGCAGCTTCCACGCGTAGGCCTGATGCCCGACGTCCCAGACCACCTTGTCGGCGGGGAGGTCGAACTCGTACAGCAGCGCGATCGAGAGTTCGACGACACCGAGGCTCGCCCCGATATGGCCGCCGGTCTGCGAGCAGCAGTCGATCAGCCGTTCCCGCATCTCCTGGGCGAGCGCGGGCAGCTGCTCGCGCGGAATGCGCTTGAGGTCGGCCGGGGATTTGATCGTGTCGAGTAGGCTCATGGTCGTGCAACCCGGGTTGGTGGCGGTTGCCTCAGGATGACGCGAACTGTGTCAGGACTTCCTGCTCACAATATAGTGTGCCAGCGCACCGAGGGTCGCGGTCGGGATCCCGGCTTGTTCAAGGTGGCGGATGGCATGGCTCGCCAGCGCGGCCGCCTCGGAACGGGCCCTGTCCACGCCTAAAACACTGACGTAGGTGGACTTGGCGAGGGCGGCATCGCGGCCGGCGGTCTTTCCAAGTTGCGCGCTGGTGGCGGTTACGTCCAGCACGTCGTCGGCGATCTGGAAGGCGAGGCCGATCTCGTGGCCGTAATTCGCCAGGGCGTCGATGATCGAGGGGGGCGCCTCGGCCGCCATCCCGCCGAGCACGCAGGCGGCGCGGATCAGGGCCCCGGTCTTCCCCCGGTGGACCGCGATGAGGCCGTCGTGGTCGAGCGTCTTCCGCTCCGCCTCGAGGTCCAGCCACTGCCCGCCGACCATCCCCTCGATGCCGCCCGATTCGAACAGCTCCCGGGCCATGCGGCCGAGCTGTTCGGAGGAGAGCACCAGGTCCTTCGCCGCCTGGGCGAGGACCAGCCCGGCGACCGGGACCAGCAGGAAGCCGACCCGAGTGGCGGTCGGGACGTCGTAGGCGCGATGAGTCGTGGCACGGCCGCGGCGGAGGTCGTCGTCGTCCATGCAGGGGAGATCGTCGTGCACCAGCGAGTACCGACCGAGCGATAGGCGGAAAGCACCAGCGCCGCGCGCACCCGCTTTCCCGGCGTCGAGAGCGAATATCCCAGCGCCTCCCCGGTACGGCCGGGGACGATGGTCTGGATACGCTCACTCCACGCGCCCATCAGGCCATCCACCCGCTCGCGCGCCTCGGCGAGAATCAGTGCGACATCAGGTCCCACCGTCGAGTTCCTCCGCGCGCAGCGTTCCCTCGGCATCCTCGAGGACCTTCTTCACCCGCGCCTCGGCCTCGCCGAGGCGGCCGCGGGCGTTGCGCAGGCGGCCGACCCCTTCCTCGAACAGGGCCAGCGACTGATCGAGATCGCCGTCCTCACGCTCGAGCTGGCGCACGATCTCCTCCAGCCGCCGCAGATCCTCGGCGAGCGAGGCGCGCTCCTCGGGCGTGGCCTTCGGTTCCTTCGGGCGCGGCGGCATCAGGCGTCATCCACCCGCGCCGGGACGGTGCCGTCCGTGACGCGGAGCGTAAAGGGAGAACCGGGAGTGAAGTCGGCACGACGGCGAAGCACCCGTCCCTCACCGTCCTGTGCCACACTGTAACCGCGCTCGAGCACCCTGAGCGGTGAGAGCGCATCCAGCTGCGCCGAGAGCCGTTCAAGATCGCGCCGCGGCACCTCGAGCCGTCGGGTGAGCGCCGCCTCGAGCCGGTCGGCGCTCCGGGCGAGGCGCTCCCGCGCGAGCCGGGTACCCCGACCCAGTGCATTGCCGAGCCGCATGCCGAGTCCCGCCACCTGACGCGCGAGATCAGCGCGGTCCGGCACGGCGAGTTCGATGGCGGCGGACGGCGTCGCCGCCCGCACATCCGCGATCAGGTCGGTGAACGAGACGTCGGTCTCGTGGCCCACGGCCGAGACCGTCGGCACATTCACCGCCGCGAGCGCCCGGCAGACCGCCTCGCTGTTGAACACCGCGAGATCCTCTTTCGATCCCCCGCCCCGGGCGAGGATGCAGAGGTCGACCCGCTCCAGCCGGTTCACGATCCCGAGCGCCCGGACGACCTCGGCCGGGGCCTCGGCCCCCTGCACCTTGGTGCCGACCACGAGCAGCTCGATCGCCGGCCAGCGCTTGCGGGTGACGGTGATGATGTCGCGGAGCGCCGCGCCGTCGAGGCTCGTCACCACCGCGATCCGCTCCGGCAGTGCGGGGAGCGAGCGCTTCCGCGCCGGGTCGAAGAGTCCGTCCTTCTCGAGCGCCTTCCGGATCCGCTCCAGTTCGAGCTGCGCCTGCCCGACCTGGTCGGTCACCAGGAACTCGGTCACCGTGAGGCGGAACTCGCCGCGCTCCTCCCAGACGGTGGGCGTCCCGAACACGAAGACCTGCGCACCCTCGGCGGGCTGGGTCTTCACCCGCGCCGAGTAGGTCCGCCACATCACGCAGCGGATCTGCGCCTCGGCGTCGCGAATGGTGAAGTACCAGTGCCCGCTCTGATACGCCTTGAGGCCGGAGACCTCTCCGCGGATCCAGAGCGGGCCGATGCCGCCCTCCAGCACCCGGCGCGCCGCCTTGGCGAGCAGCGAGGGGGTCCAGGGGGCGTCCCCCTGGGTGAAGAGATCGGGGCCTTCGCTCACATCCGCTGCTTCATCGCCTGCAGCGTGTTGGCCATCAGCATCGCGATCGTCATCGGGCCCACACCGCCCGGCACCGGCGTGATTGCGGAGGCGACTTCGGCGCACTCGGCGTAGGCCGCATCGCCCGTCAGGCGGTAGCCCTTGGGGAGGGAGGGATCATCGACCCGGTTGATGCCGACGTCGATCACCACTGCACCCGGCTTCACCATGTTGCCGCGCACGAACTCCGCCTTGCCGATCGCCGCGATGAGGATGTCGGCGCTGCGGCAGACGGCGGGAAGATCGCGGGTCTTCGAGTGGCAGACGGTCACCGTCGCGTCGCCGCCGGGCCCCTGCTGGATGAGCAGGTTCGCCATCGGCTTGCCGACGATCGTGCTGCGGCCCACCACGACGGCGTGGGCGCCCTTCGTCTCGATGCCGTTCCGGATCAGCATCTGGATCACGCCCCACGGTGTGCAGGGACGGAGCGCGGTCGGGTCCCCGATGACCAGCTTGCCGACATTGACCGGGTGGAAGCCGTCGACATCCTTCATCGGGTCGATGCGGTGCAGCACCTTCTCGGTGTTGATGTGCTTCGGCAGCGGGAGCTGGACCAGGATGCCGTGGATCGTCGGATCGCTGTTGAGCTGATCGACGATCGCGAGCAGGTCGGCCTCGGGGAGCGTGGCGTCGCGGGTGATCTTCACCGATTTCATCCCCGCCTCGAGGCACGCCTTCTCCTTGCTGCCGACATAGGCCTTGGACGCGGGATCTTCTCCCACCAGGACGACGGCGAGCCCGGGGACGACGCCCTTCCCCTTCAGGCGCGTGATCTCTTCCGCGACTTCGGCGCGGATGGTCTTTCCCAGGGCGACTCCGTCGATGATGCGTGCACTCATCGGGCGATATCCACGGCTCGGGTTTCACGGATGACGACGACCCGGATCTGCCCCGGGTACTGCAACTCGTTCTCGATGCGGCGGGCGATCTGGTCGGAGAGCGCGACGGCGGCACCGTCGTCGATCTTCTCCGGGGTGACGATGACCCGGACCTCGCGCCCCGCCTGGATCACGTTGGACTTCTCGACCCCCTGGAAGCCGTTGGCGATCTCCTCCAGCTTCGTCAGGCGCTTCACGTAGCTCTCGAACGCCTCGCGCCGGGCGCCGGGACGGGAACCGCTGATCGCGTCCGCCGCCTGCACCAGCACCGACTCGGCCGTCTCGTGCGGCACGTCGTCGTGGTGCGCCTGGATGCAGTTGATGACCAGGGCGCTCTCGCCGTACTTCCGCGCCATCTCAACGCCGAGCTCGACGTGGGTGCCCTCGTGATCGTGGGTGAGCACCTTGCCGATGTCGTGCAGGAGCGCCCCGCGCTTGGCGAGGTTGACGTCCAGCTTGAGCTCGGCGGCCATCATGCCGGCCAGCCAGGCGACTTCCTTCGAATGGTCGTAGATGTTCTGGCCGTACGAGGTACGATAGCGCATCCGACCGATAAGCCGGATGAGTTCTGGATGAAGACCGTGGACCCCGGTCTCGAAGGCGGCCTTGTCGCCGAGTTCCTGCATCTCGGCGTTGAGTTCCTTCTGGGCCTTGGCGACCAGCTCCTCGATCCGCCCCGGATGGATGCGGCCGTCGACGATGAGGGCCTCGAGGCTCCGGCGGCCCACCTCGCGGCGCACCGGGTCGAAGCAGCTGATGATGACGGTATCGGGGGTGTCGTCGATGATCACGTCGACGCCGGTGGCCTGCTCGAAGGCGCGGATGTTCCGGCCCTCGCGGCCGATGATGCGGCCCTTCATCTCGTCGCTCGGGAGCGCCACCGCGGAGACGGTGGTCTCGGCGGTGTGCTCGGCCGCGATCCGCTGGACCGCGAGGGCGACGATCTTCCGGGCATCCTTGTCCGCGGCCCGCTTGGCCTGCTCCCGGATGTCCCGCGCGAGGGCCTGCGCCGCGCTCCGCGCCTCGTCCTCCGCCCGCTGCAGCACCTCGCGCCGGGCCTCTTCCGCGGTCAGACCGGCGATCCGCTCGAGCCGCTGCCGCACCTCGCCCGCGGAGCGCTCCGATTCCGCCTCACGCTGGCGAATCGCCTCCTCGCGCTTGGCGAGCGTCGATTCCCGCTGGCCGAATCCCGACTCCTGCTTGCGGACCTCCTCGAGCTTCCGCTCGAGCGACTTGTCGCGCTCCTCCGCCCGTCGCTCGAAGCGGTCCCACTCCTCCCGCCGGCGCTGGGCCTCCTTGTCCAGATCCTCGCGCAGACGGAGCGTCTCCATCTTGCCTTCGAGGACGATCTGATTGCGGGCCTCCTGCGCCTTCGCGGCCGCGTCGCTGACCAGGGTCTCCGCTTCCTTGCGGGCGGCGACGAGGGTCCGGGCGGCGCTCTGCCGTTGCAGGCGGCTGTAGATCCCGAAGATGACGGAGGCGGCTACCAGCCCGGCGGCGAGCCCCTCGAGGAGGGGCGAGAGGAATGGCGACATGCGATCTATCTCCAAAGCGCCGCGTCCGGAGACGCGCGCTCACTTGGCCCATCAGGACGCCGGGAAAATCCGATACGCGCGCACGGACGTGCACGCCAACCTGTTTGCTTCGGGCGCGCGTACGGCCGCGCGCGCCATCCTGCAACCTCTCCCCCGCGCGCACGGCCGTGCGCGCCGAGGGTTCACCTAGCCTGGGATCCCCTGGGCTCCGCTGCGGCGGCCCCGCTTGGACGGCGGGAGCAGCCGGGCCAGATCATCGGCCATGGCGTTGAGGCGGGCCGCATGCTCGCGGTCGCCGCGCCGGGCCTGAAAGAGTTCGTCGGTGATCGCCAGCGCAGCCAGGATCGCGGCCTTGTGGGTCTCGACCTGGGGCAGCATGTCGCGGATGCGGCGCAGCGCGGCATCGACGTAGGCCGCGACCTCGCGGGTGTACTCCGGCGGAAGCTCCGAGCGGACGGTGTAGTCCTCGCCGCCGATCGTGACACGTACCGCGTGCTTGGGCTGATTCATGCGGCCCCCTCATCGGCGTCCTGCTCCAGGAAGCTCAGCCGGTTGGCGAGGATCCTGAGCTTGTCGCGAGCGGCATCGACCCGCTCGCGCAGCGCCTGGTTCTCGATTTCGAGTTCAAGGACCCGCTGGCGCGAATGCACCAGCTCCGGGCCGGCCACGACTCCGCCCTTCGCCTTCGCCTCGCCGAGTTCCGCCTCGGCCTTGAGCGAGCGGCGACGCCAGGCAGCGAGTTCCTCGCCCACGTGCTGGAGGAGTTCCCCCAGATCGTGGACGGCCCGCTCGTCAGGACGTTCGTAGCCTTGCGTCAAGTTCTCTCTCCAGAGCCTTCAGGATCCGGCTGAGCGCCGCGTCCACATCCTCGTCGCGAATCGTGCGGTCCGGCGCGCGGAAGACCAGCCGGAACTGCACGGCCCGGCGGTCCTCGCCGAGCTGCTCCGAACGGAATTCGCTGACCACCTCGACGGCCTCGAGGAGCTTGCCACTCGCCCGCATCACCCGCATGGCGTCCGCGGCCGAGGTCGCGGGCTTGAGCAGGAGATTGATGTCGCGCCAGGAAGACGGAGTGGTCGGCAGCTGACTGTAGCGCACCGGGAGTCGCGGGGCTTCGCTGATGATGACCTCGAGGCCCAGCACCGGCGCCGCCCATGCGGGCGGGTCGAGCGGGAGGGTCCGGGCATGCCCGACGGTACGCCCCTCCCGGTCCTTCGCAATCCAGCCACCTGCATCAACTTGCACCGTGGCGGAGGGATTTGCCAGAGCCACGACCGCCTCGAACAGGGACTTGAGGTCCCACAGATCGACGTCCGGCGCCTGGCCTCCCTCGGTCCAGTGGCCAGCCACCCGCCCACCGGAGATCACGGCGGCCACCCGACTGGATTCCTCGGGACGTCCCCCGGCGGCGGAGGCGCGGAAGCCGGTCCCGACCTCGAAGAGCCGGATGTCGCGCACCTGGCGCGACCAGTTGGTCTCGGCCGCGCGCGCGAGGCCCGGCAGCAGCGTCTGCCGGAGCCAGGCGTCCTCGGCGGAGAGCGGATTCAGCAGCTTCACACTGCCGTCACCTTCGGAGGGACCGAGCGAAAGCATCGCGGCCTCGAGCAGCCCGAGTCGGACGAGCCCGTCGCGGACGTGGGCGATCGCCTGCTCCTTCGGGAGATCACCCAGGCGGCCGACGCGGTAGGGACGGAGTTCCACGGGGAAATTGTCGTAACCGTGGATCCGGGCGATCTCCTCGATCAGATCGATTTCACTGATGAGATCGGGTCGCCAGCCGGGGACGTCCACGGCAAGTCGCGCATCCTCGGGCTTGTTGAGCACGGTGCAGCCGATTGCCACGAGGTACTTCTCGATCGCGCCGACGCCGAGTTCGGCGCCGAGCACCTGAGCGATACGGGCCATCCGGACGAAGATGCGGGGCGGATTGGCGGGCGTCGGCCAGACATCGATCGCATCCTCGATCCGGCCGCCGGCGGTGGCGAGGATCAGCTCCGCGCAGCGGCGCTGGGCCTCGGGGAGTCCCCAGAGGTCGACGCCGCGCTCGAAGCGATAGGAGGCATCGGTCGACAGTCCGAGTGTGCGGCGGGAGCGACGCACCCGGGCCGGCTCGAAGTACGCGCACTCGACCAGCAGGTCGGTCGTCGCGTCGGTCACTTCGGTGTTCTCGGCACCCATCACACCGCCGACCCCGACCACGCGGCGGCCGTCGGCGATGACGGTCATGTCCTCGGTGAGGGCGCGCGCCGTCCCATCGAGCGTGGTGACCTTCTCTCCAGCTGCCGCCCGGCGCGCCACGATCATTGCCCCCTCCACCCGCGCCAGGTCATAGGCGTGCATCGGGTGGTTGAGTTCGAGCATGACGTAGTTCGTGGCGTCGACGACGTTGTTGATGCTGCGGACGCCGGCCGCCTGCAGGCGGTCGCTGAGCCACGCGGGCGAGGGCCCGATCTTCACCCCGCGGATGATGGTGGCGGTGAAGCGGGGACAGCCGTGCGGATCGTCGGTGCCGATGGTGACGCCCGCGATGGTGCCACGTGGAGCCTCGACCCGGCGCAGCGAACCGAGTCCGGCCTCGGGGGCACCAGGGATCTCGGGCAACCGGAAGGGAACACCGTAGGCCTGTGCGAGTTCGCGCGCGACGCCCTTGTGGCCCAGCAGGTCGGGACGATTGGGCGTGACGTCGAGGATCAGCCGGTCATCGTCGACCGGGAGCACCTGGAGGAGTGGCGTGCCCGGCGCCGCTTCGGTGGCCAGCTCGAGGATCCCATCGTGGTCCTGACCGAGGCCGAGTTCGCGGGCGGAGCAGAGCATCCCCTCGGAGGTCTCGCCGCGGATCTTCCGGCGCTCCAGGGTGAGCCCCCCGGGCAGCGTCGTACCCACGCGGGCGAAGGGGTACTTCTTCCCTTCGGTGACGTTGGGCGCACCGCAGACGACGTGGCGGCGTTCGCTGCTCCCGTCGTTGACGAGGCAGACCCGCAGCCGATCGGCGTTGGGATGCGGACGTGCCGATTCCACCAGCCCGACCACGACCTGGTCGAGGCCCGGGTTGAGCGGTTCGATGGCATCCACCGGGACGCCGAGCATCGCGAGGCGTGCGGAGAGATCCTTCGCATCGAGCTTGCGGCGGAGGAACCCCTCCAGCCAGAGACGGGAGACGTTCATCGGCGGGCTCCCGGATCGGCGAACTGGTCGAGGAAGCGCATGTCCCCCTCGTACAGCAGGCGGATGTCGCTGATCCCGAAGCGGTTCATCGCGATGCGGCCCGGGCCCATGCCGAAGGCGAAGCCGGTGTAGCGCTCGGCGTCGATGCCGCAGTTGGTGAGCACGTTGGGATGCACCATTCCCGAGCCGAGAATCTCCATCCAGCCGGTGCCCTTGCAGGCGGGACAGCCCTTGCCGCCGCAGACGCCGCAGGTCACGTCCATCTCCGCCGACGGTTCGGTGAAGGGGAAGAACGACGGCCGGAAGCGCACCGCGGTGCTCGCGCCGAAGAACTCCCGCGCGAAGTGGGCGAGGGTCGCCTTGAGGTCGACGAAGGAGATCCCCTCGTCCACGGCGAGCCCCTCGATCTGGGCGAACACCGGCGCGTGCGAGGCGTCAAAGGTGTCCTTGCGATAGACCGCGCCGGGAATGACGACCCGGATCGGCGGCGGGGTCTCCATCATCACCCGGATCTGCACCGGCGAGGTGTGGGTCCGCATGAGGAGCCGTCCCTCGTTCCGCTCGCGCCGCTCGTGCTCGGCGGCGAGGCCGGAGGTGCGATTGACGCGACGATCGGGCACGTCGAGGTACAGCGTGTCGTGCATGTCCATCGCCGGATGGTCCGGCGGGAAGTTGAGCGCCCCGAAGTTGAGCCACTCGGTTTCGACCTCGGGCCCCGTTGCCCGCGCGAAGCCGAGTCCGTGGAAGATCGACACGATCTCCTCGACCACCTGCGTCACCGGATGCAGCCCGCCGCGCCAGCGCGGCCGCGCCGGCATGGTGAGGTCGGTGGCCGCCGCACTCTTCACCGCCGCGGCCTCCGCCAGCACGGCGCGACGCGCCTCGACGGCGGCCTCGAGATCGGCGCGCAGGGTATTCGCGCGCTGGCCGGCCGAGCGCTTCTCGTCGGGGGGGAGTCCGGGGAGGACGGTCTTGAGGAACAGTGTCAGGCGCCCCTGCTTGCGGCCGAGCAGCGCGATGTACTCGGCCTCGAGCGCGCGCTCGTCGAGCGTGGCGATCAGGGGAAGACGGGCAGCGATCTCCTGGAGATCGCGGTCGTATGCGGCGTGGTCAGTCATGGGACCCTGGGGACCAGAATGCACGCGGGGTCACCCACCTCGGGCGGGCGACCCCACGAAGTACGTCACATCGGGCTCGCCCTACGCGTGGGCCTTCGCGACCTCGGCGATCTTCGCGAACGCGTCCATGTCCTTCACGGCGAGGTCGGCGAGGACCTTCCGGTTCACTTCGACGCCGGCCTTCTTGAGCGCCGCCATGAAGCCGCTGTAGTTGAAGCCGTGCATCCGGCACGCCGCGTTGATGCGGGTGATCCAGAGGCTGCGGAACTCGCCCTTCTTCTTGCGGCGGTCCCGATAGGCATACTGCATGGCCCGCTCGACGGTCTCCTTGGCGGGACGGTAGAGCTTGCTGCGGGCTCCACGCGCGCCCTTGGCGGCGCGCATGATCTTCTTCTTGCGGGCGTGGTGAGCGACGTTGCTCTTTACGCGAGGCATGGTCTCTCTCCCTTACGCCTGAAGCAGGCGGTTTACCCGTGGGAAGTCGGCCGACGCCACCAGGGCGCCCTTCTTGAGCCGGTTCTTCCGCTTGCGGGTCTTCTTGGTCAGGATGTGGCTGTGGTTGGCGTGCCACCGCTTCAGCTTTCCGGTACCGGTCCGCTTGAAGCGCTTCATCGCGGCGCGCTTGGTCTTCTGCTTGGGCATTGCGATCTCCGTTCGTGGACCGGCGCGGAGGCCGGTCCTACGGTCGTGGGGGCGGGCCTCAGTGCCCGTCCCCGGCCTTACTTCGGCCCCATCACCATCACCATGTTGCGGCCCTCGAGCTTGGCGTCCTGCTCGATCTTGCCGATATCCGCCAGCCCGGTGGCGAACCGGTCCAGCACCGCCCGTCCCAGCTCGATGTGCGCGAGCTGCCGGCCGCGGAACATCATCGTCACCTTCACCTTGTTGCCCTCGCCGAGGAACTCGCGGGCGTGCCGGCTCTTGAACTCGAAATCGTGTTCTTCGATGCTCGGACGCACCTTGATTTCCTTCAGGTGGATCACGTGCTGCTTCTTCTTGGCAGCCCGGGCGGCCTTCGCCTCCTCGAACTTGTACTTCCCGTAGTCCATGATCTTGACCACGGGGGGCCGAGCCATCGGGGCCACTTCCACCAGGTCGAGCCCGCGCTCCTGTGAGGCGGCCAGGGCCTCGTCGATCGTGAGAACCCCCAGCTGCTCGCCGTCAGGACCAATCACCCGGACCGGACTGATCCGGATCTGGCGGTTGACGCGTGTCCGCCGTTCGCGCTCGTTTGTGGACAGTGCCCAACTCCCGCGTGATAGGAAAACAAAACGGACACCCGTGGCATTCCCCGGGTGTCCGGCACTCACGTTCCCGCCGCCCCAAGGGCGCCGGCTGCGTGACCCACTGTGCAGGACCCTGTCGCACCGTCGACCAACCGGGCTGGGGGTGGGGAGCCACCGGCTCCCGCTTCAGTAAACCGGCGACAAACCTAGCCCCCACAACCCCTTCCGGTCAACTGGCCAGTTGCCCCCGCCGCCCGGGAGGGAGAAATTGAGCCATGTCCAACGAGCCCGTCCCGCTCCGCCGCTTCAGCGAGGCGGACACCGACGCCATCCTCCGGCGGACCGCCGAGCTGGCTTCCGGAGGTGAGGCCGTCAGCCAGTCCCGGGGACTCACGGTCGACGAGATGGAGGCGCTCGCCCGCGAGGCCGGACTCTCCCCCGAGCTGGTCCGCCGGGCGGCCCGCGAGGTCTCCCTCCGGAGCAGCCTGCAACCGTCGCCCTGGACCGGCGGGCCGCGCCGGGTCGGGCTCGAACGGGTGATTCCCGGCGAACTGAGCGAGGCGGCGTGGGAGGCGATCGTGGGGGAGGTCCAGCGGAGCCTCGGCATGCCGGGCTTCGTCTCCAAGGTCGGGCGCAACCGGACCTGGTCGGCCCTCTCCCAGACCGGGAACGCCGGCACCCAGCGGCATGTGACGGTCACGGCCACGGTGCACGACGGCAACACGGTGCTCAGGGTAGACGAGCCGCTCAACAAGCTGGCGGCGGCACTCTTCGGGGGGCTGGTCGGCGGGCTCGGCGGAGGCGGCACCGGCATCTGGTTCGGGATCGGCATGGGAGTGTTCCACTCACCCCTGGCCGCCATCCTCAGCACCCTCGCCGCCGTCTCCGGAAGTTATGCCCTCGGGCGCGTCCTCTTCAAGAAGGCCGCGGCCCGACGGGTGGCGGAACTCGACGATTTGCTCGAACGGCTCAGCACGGCTGCGACCGAACAGGGTACCTGAAACAGCCGACGCCTCACCGGCACCCCGAGTCACCAGGCCAGAGGATCCGATGCAGACCCCCGCCCGCGCCCACCACTTCTGGCCCATCGCCGCCGCGGTCTTCCTGACCGACTGCGCCACGAAGACGGTGGCCGAGCGCAACCTCGCGCCGGAGCATGTCCCCCACCCCGTCGTCGGTGAGCTGATCCGCTTCACCCTGGTGTACAACCGGGGCTCGGCGATGAGCCTCCTCACCGGACCCTTCGCGGGCTATCTGCTGAGCATCGCCGCCGCCACGGCGCTGGTGGTGCTGTGGCTCTGGTACCGGCGCTCGGGACCGTCGGCGGGATGGCAGGTCACGGCCATCGCGCTGGTGTGGGGCGGCGCGGCGGGCAACCTGTGGGACCGGCTGCGGATGTCGCGCGGCGTGGTGGACTTCATCGACGTCGGGGTGGGCGGCACGCGCTTCTGGGTCTTCAACGTGGCCGATGCGGCGATCACCGTCGGTGCGATCGCACTCGCCATCATCCTGTCCCGGCCGGCGCCCCAGTCGAGTCCCAGCTAGCTCACTCGCGTTCCCATCGGGGGTCCCCCGTTGCTCCCGGCATTCGCGCTCCTCGCCCTGCTGTCGACCGCCGCATCCAGGGATGCGGGGACTCTGCGTCAGGCAACCTGCTGCACCGTCACCTTCCGGCTGACCGTGCCGCAGGGAACCGGCGTCGTTTATCTCACCGGCAGTCTGCCTCAGCTCGGCCCCTGGCGGGTGGATGGCCTCGCGCTCGCGGGTGAGGGACGAGAGCGCCACGCCGACGTCATCGTGCCCCCCGGCACCGCCATCGAATACAAGTTCACCCTCGGCTCGTGGGACCGGGTCGAACTCGGCTATGCCGGTGCGGTCATGCCGAGCCACACCCTGCGCGTCGATCACGACACCGTCGTGGTCCACGAGGTCGCCAGCTTCAGCCGCGACCCGAAGGCGTACATCGCCGACTGGCAGGGATCGGGCGTCCAGGGCCGGCTGGTCTACTGGACCGACGTCCATTCCGCCTATCTGGCGCGGAGCCGGCACGTCGAAATCTGGCTCCCCCCCGGCTACGACGAGCATCCGGCGGCGCGCTATCCCGTCCTGTACATGCAGGACGGCCAGAATCTCTTCGATCCCCGGACGGCCAACGAGGGCGTGGACTGGGGCGTGGACGAAGCGGCCGGACGCCTGGTGGCCAGCGGTACGATCCCGCCGATCATCGTGGTCGGCATCTGGAACACGGCGGATCGCTTCGCCGAGTACTCCCCCTGGCATCGCGCACCCGAGTATGCCCGCTTCCTGATCGAGGAGCTGTTGCCCAGGGTGAATGCGGCCTTCCGGACCAAGACCGGCCCCGCGAACACGGCAGTGATGGGATCCTCGATGGGCGGCCTGGTGTCGTTCTATCTGGTCACGCACCACCCCGAGGTGTTCGGTGCGTGCGGCTGTCTCTCGAGCCACTTCCCGCTCTCGGAGGCGTTCATCGCGCAGGTTCTGCACGACACGGCCGCGCCGGCACACCCCGATACGACTCCCTACATCATTCGCGACATCGCGGCCGGACTGCGGGCGCCCGCCGGCGCGCGCTACTGGTTTGATTACGGCAGCATCGGCCTCGACTCCACCTACGGCCCCACCCACGCGGCGGTGCAGGCCTGGCTGCTCGCCCAGGGCCGCCGCGAAGGCCGCGATTTCGTGGTCCGTCCCTATCCTGGCACCTCACACAGCGAATCGGCCTGGCGCGCGCGCCTCGAGGATCCGCTGACTTTCCTCTTCGGCGGGAGTTCCCCGTGAACCTCTCTCGATGTGTCGTCCTGGTTCTTCTCACGGCGTGCTCCGGACGCGCGCCCACCGGCAACAAGACCCCGGTCAACCTCGCCGTCCCCGCCTGGTCGAAGGACGTCGTGTGGTACCAGATCTTCGTGGAGCGCTTCCGCAATGGCGATCCGGAGAACGATCCGACTGCGCACGACATCGAGAGCTACAGTCCGGCCGGGCTTCCCGCCGGATGGGCCCCGACCCCATGGACCTGGGACTGGTATCGCCAGGAACCGTGGGCCAAGGCGACCGGCAAGGACTTCTACGGAACGGTCCAGGCGAGGCGCTACGGCGGTGATCTGCAGGGGGTGCTCGATCGGCTCGACTACCTCCAGGACCTCGGCGTCACGGCGCTGTTCCTCAACCCCATCAACGACGCGCCGTCGCTGCACAAGTACGACGCCCGGAACTACACGCACGTCGATCGCAACTTCGGCCCCAACCCGCGGGGCGACGAGGCGATCATGGCGGCGGAGGATCCCGCCGATCCCGCCACGTGGAAGTGGACCTCGGCCGACAGCCTCTTTCTGAAGCTGGTGCACGAGGTCCACCGCCGAGGCATGCGGATCATCATGGATTACTCGTGGAACCACACGGGAACCAGCTTCTGGGCATGGCGCGACCTGCTCGCCAAGCAGCGGCAGTCGAAGTTCGCCGACTGGTACGAGGTCGAACGGTTCGACGACCCCGCCACGCCTGACACCAACGAGTTTTCGTACAAGGGCTGGGCCGGGGCGAAGTCGCTGCCGGAATGGAAGAAGGTCGGCCGGCCGGCGGGGCAGACGAAGGGCGCCATCGAAGGCAACCTCATGCCGGGGGTGAAGGATCATGTCTTCGCGGTCACCCGGCGCTGGCTCGATCCCAACGGCGATGGCGACCCCTCCGACGGCATCGACGGCTTCCGTCTCGACGTCGCCGATGTCGTGCCGCTCGGCTTCTGGCGCGACTACCGCCGCTATGTGCGGGGGATCAACTCCGAGGCGTATCTGGTCGGTGAGATCTGGTGGGAGCAATGGCCGGACAAGATGTACGACCCCGCGCCGTGGGTCGTCGACAGCGTCTTCGACGCGGTCATGCACTATCAGTGGTTCACGCCAACCCGGCGCTTCTTCGCGGGGGCTCCCCCCGCCCTCACCGCCTCCGGCTATGCCGCCGCCCTCGATTCGCTGGGAACGGGGATCGGCGTCGCGCACCAGCAGGCGATGATGAACCTGACCGCGAGCCACGACACACCGCGCTTCAGCACCTCGATCTACAATCCCGGCAAGGAGAAGTACCACGCCAATCCGCGCGAGGATCCCGCCTACAAGATCGACCGGCCCGACGAACGCACCCGGAAGATCGAGGAGATGATCCTGGTGCAGCAGTTCACCTACATCGGCGCGCCGCACATCTGGAACGGCGACGAGGTCGGCATGTGGGGTGCGGATGACCCCGACGAACGAAAGCCCGTCGTCTGGAGCGACCTCCGCTACGACGACGAGACCACTCACCCGTACGGACGGCCTCGGCGCCGCGACCGGGTGGTGCCTGACACGAATCAGTTCCGGATCGACCAGGCGCTGATCGCGCTCCGGAAGGCTCACCTCCGGCTGTTCGCCGATGGGAGCCTGGAGTGGCTGGTCACCGACGACGCGAGATCGCTCCTCGCCTACGCCCGGCTCCTCGGAACTGAACGGGCCATCGTGGCCTTCAACAACTCCGACCGCCCGCAGGAGATCTCGGTCGCGGCGGAGGGCAGCTATCGGCAGGCCTATCCCGCGGGCGAGGTCGTCAGCGCCGTCGCGGGCAAGCTATCGACGAAACTGCCGCCGCGGACGGCGCGGGTATGGGTCCGGGAGTAACCGGGTGTCCACTTACAGCAACTGGACGGGCCGCGGGTGGTGTAAGGCAGCGGCCCACTTCCCCACGAATCAGCGTGCGACCGGTGCCTCACTCAGCAGGACCAGCGGGGCTCCACCCTTCAGGGTCACCGCGCCCTTTGCCACCGTGCCCTTCTCTCCCGAGTAGCTGTCGACCAGCGGCGTCCCGTCGGGGAATACCCCGAAGACCGGGATCGTCCGGGCGCCGCTTCCCTGGTCCATCGCGACGAGCACCCGGTCGTGGATGCCATCCGTGTCGAGGATACGACTGAAGATGTAGGGCGAGGCCTGCAGCGTGTGATGCTCGCCCGCGCCGATGGCGGGGTGGGCGTGGCGGAACCGGCCGAGCTTCCGCCAGTGGGCGAGTGTCGCGGCGGTGGCGCTGCCGGGCTTGAGCGCACTCCAGTTCATCAGCGAGCGGAGATTGGCATCCCCTTCTGCTCCCTCCACCTTCAGGAGCCGGGCCGTCTCGTCGCCATAGTAGATCTGGGCTCCCCCAGGCGCGAGGAGCAGCTTCGTCCCGGCGCCGAGCGGATCCTTCCGCTCCCCGTCGTAGGGGGAGCCGTCATCGTGCGAGCTCACATAGTTGAGGAGCGCCACGCCGTCGAGCGGTCCTCCGTGCAGCGACGCCGAGTAGCGTGTGAAGACGCTGTCGAGCGGTCCCGCGACGTCGCCCTTGAAGCTGAAGTTGATGAGGGCGTCGTACCCGTTCGCGAAGTAGTCCACCTTCCGGTCGCCGAAGTCGTAGGTGAGTCCCTGCCAGGGGCCGTAACCGTACACCTCACCGACCATGTAGAAGGGGAGGCTGTCGAGCGCCTGGCCGGGGTGGGCGGCCTTCCAGTCGGCATAGGCGCGATCGGCCTCGAGTTTGAGCTCCGCCGCGACGGACGGGGCGAAGTGCTTCGCGGTGTCCATCCGGTAGCCGTCGAAGCCGAATTCACGGACCCAGTCGGTGAGCCACTTGATGAAGTAGTAGCGCGGCGCGCGCGGATAGCCGGTGCGGTGGAAGAAGCTGTCGAGCGACGCCCGCTCCGCCTCGAGCCGCCCCTCCTGGCGCCACCTGTCGGTGAGCGCGGCGGGAAGCTCCACTGGCTCGTCGTGATCGGTGAGAATGTCCGGCAGTGTCGGGACCAGGGTGCAGGCGGTCGCCGTCGCGTAGTCCTTGTAGCTGCAGTTCGGGCTGGTGCGCACCCAGTCCGTGGGCCACGCAGGGTCAACCGACGTGGGTGAGCCGACATGGTTGATGACCGCATCCATGAGCACGCGGATCCCGTGGCGGTGCGCTGCGTCCACCAGCGCGTGCAGCTCCTCCCGGGTGCCGAAGGCGGGATCGACCGCGGTCCAGTCGCGGGCCCAGTAGCCGTGATAGCCGTAGGTCCTGCCGGTGCCCTCGTCGACGGCACCGTGGATCTGCTCCACGAACGGCGTCATCCAGATCGCGTCGACGCCGAGGCTGTCGAAGTACCCCGCCTCGATCCGGGCGCGCACGCCCGCCAGGTCGCCGCCCTCGAAGTTCCGCAGCAGGGCGCCATCGTGGGCGCGGCCCAGCGCATGGTCGTTGGTGCTGTCGCCGTTGGCGAACCGGTCAAGCAGAAGGAAATAGACCGTCGCGCCGTTCCAGAAGCGGGCGAGCGCGGGTGTGGCCGCCGGCACGGCCACGGTGTGCTCCTGCGCCGCCTTGGGCGCGCGGGGGGCGCACGCGGCGAGAAGGAGTGCCCCGGTCCCGATCAGACCGCGGGCGGAAAGCCTGGGTGCCATGTGGTCGCGTCCCTGTCGTCCCGGTCTTCGACCCGGAGCGTGAGTGCCGCCGCGAGGAGCAGCGAGGCGCCGCCGATCGCGAGCGCGTAGATGGCCTGACCGCCGAAGAAGTGCCCGACGAAGAAACCCAGCACCGCGGCGGCGATGATCTGGGGAATGACGATGAAGAAATTGAACACGCCCATGTAGTAGCCCATCTTCGACGGCGGCAGCGACCCGGTCAGGATCGCGTAGGGCATCGCGAGGATGCTTGCCCAGGCGATGCCCACGCCGACCATCGACCCCAGCAGGAAGCGGGGGTCCTTGAGCAGGATGATCGACAGGAGCCCGGCGGCACCGCAGGCGAGACAGATCGCGTGGGCGATGTGCCGTAGAGGTGGCTGGTGACCGCGGGCGTGGTGTAGATCCACATCGCGAACAGCGCGAACCAGGAGAAGAACTGGACCGAGGCCAGCTGCTTCATGGTGCGCGGCATGTCCTGGAAGTCGTTCAGGATGGTGACGAAGCCGTTGTCGTAGCTGCCGCTCTTCTGCAGGAAACCGCTCAGCACCAGCAGCAGGCCGACCACACCGAGACCGGCGGAGAGAATCATCACCTGGTAGATCGCCTGACTGGCGAGCCACCCGCTGGACAGGGCGCCGACCGCGAAGACGATCCATCCGAGCCGGATCTGGCGGCTGCCGTTCTCGGCGAATTCCGCTGCGGTGCGCCGCTCCCGCATCGCGACCTCCCGGACCTGATTCTCGGAAAAAGCGGCCATCTCCTCCGGCGAATACTCCTTGGAGCGGAGCACGGTCCAGAGCACGGCGGCGAAAAACACCGCCGCACCGAAGATGAACGAGAAGCGCACCGAGTCGGGGATGATGTGCGGCGGGGCCTCGTTGCTCACGCCGAACTTGTTGGTGAGCAGCCAGGGCAGGACGGAGGCGGCCACGGCGCCGGTGCCGATGAGGAAGCTCTGCATGGCGAAGCCGGTGGTGCGCTGCTCCGAGGGGAGATTGTCTCCCACGAAGGCGCGGAACGGCTCCATCGAGATGTTGATCGAGGCATCCATGATCCAGAGCATCCCCGCGGCCACCCAGAGCGTCGGGGAGTTGGGCATCGCGAGCAGCGCGAGGGAGGCGAGGATCGCACCGCCGAGGAAGTACGGCCGGCGCCGCCCGAGGCGGTTCCAGGTGCGGTCGCTGAAATACCCGACGATCGGCTGGATCACGAGGCCGGTGACCGGAGCGGCGATCCAGAGGATGGGGATGTTCTCCACCTTGGCGCCGAGGGTCTCGAAGATCCGGCTGACGTTCGCGTTCTGCAGTGCGAAGCCGATCTGGATCCCGAGGAAGCCGAAGCTCATGTTCCAGATTTCCCAGAACGAGAGCCGCGGCTTGGAGTGAGCGGCGGTGACGGCGGGAGCGGTGGTGGCGTGCGCGGCCATGAAGGACCTGGGGCGTCGGGGAAGACGGGTGCGTGGTGCTCAGTGCCTAGTGCTTAGTGCGCAGCATTGCGGGTCGCGTGCAGGTGCTGGAGCAGCGCGTCGATCTCGGGATCGGCGTAGATCTCGTCGAGCAGTCGCCGCATCGGCCGCTGCCAGTTGGGCCGCAGCGAGGAGGGCGTGCCCGGGAGGTTCACTGCGACCTCCTCCAGCCAGAGATCCTCGAGCCACGGCACCACCAGCGGACTGTCGGACCGGGCGAGCCAGGTGAGCAGCGCCGCGAAGAAGACCTTTCGGTCCTCGGCGTGGACCCCGAGGGTCTCAGCAAGCCAGCCGATCGCGCGGACCCGCTCTTCGATCGCGGCCGGCGCCGCCCGCTCCGCCAGCATTCCATAGTGGACGCGGTCCTTGATGTCGTTCCCGGCGAGCCAGCCCGCGAAGGTCGGGGTGTCATGCGTCCCGACCAGCGCCATGTCCGCCGACGTCGGGGGCGTGACATTGGGACCACCCGACGCCTGGAACATCGCGAGATACATCCCCCAGATGCGATGACGCGGCAGCGCCTCGAAGATCTCGGGCGGTACAGTGCCGAGGTTCTCGCCGACGACCTCGCAGCGATGCCGGTTCGATTCGAGCGAGAGGATCGCAAACAGTTCGTCGGCCGGATAGGTGACGTAGGTGCCCTGGTGCAGCCCCATGCCGTGCGGGATCCAGTAGAGCCGGGTCCACGCCATGATGTGATCGACCCGAAGCACCCCCGCGAGGCTCGCCTGATGCGCGATGGACGCTGCGAGATAGCGGTGCCCTTCCCGGCGGGAGAGCCCGGGGTGCACTGGCGAGAAGCCCCAGTCCTGACCCCCCGGGAAGCCGGCATCCGGCGGCGCGCCGACCGACATGCCTGCGACGAAGAGATCCTGCCGGGACCAGGTATCGTAGCCATCGGAGTGGCTGCCGACCGCGAGGTCGAGGCCCAGCCGGAATCCTCCACCATCGAGATGCTGCCGCAGCTCCCGCAGCTGGTGGCGCGCCATCGTCTGTGCCACGAGGTGGAAGCGCTCCTCGTCCGGATCCACATGCTCGGGAGCGAGTGCGCCGCCCTGGGCGGCCGCCGGCCACTCGCGCCAGTTCCTGCCCAACTTCACCTGCGCGCCGCGGAAGCGGGCGTAGCGCAGCAGCTCCTCATCGAGTTCCGCGGGATCCGGCGCCGGCCGGCCAGCGAGCGCCGCGCGCACCTCTGCCTCGGCGGCGCTCACATCGAGCCGCGCAGGGGCCGGCACGGGGTGATGCGCCTCGCCCAGATCGAGAATCAGTTCCGACCAGAAGAGCCGACTGACCGGCGAATAGGGACTCGGCTCCGGCCAGGGCGAGTTGAAGGTGGGCAACAGCGGCAGGGCGGTCACCAGATCGCCGCCGCGTTCGCGGACCCACTCGCAGAGGGTGCGCAGATCGCGCAAGTCGCCGACCGAGCGGCTGCGCGCCGAGCGGAGCGCGGCGAGATGCGTCCCGACGCCCCAGCTCCGGTGCGCCCCCGGCCGCCGCCAGGCATGGACCGGCGTCGCAATCACCGTTGCGCTGTCCTGTCGGCCGGCCGCCTCCACCGTCAGGCGGTGATAACCCAGCGGCAGAGGAGCGGTCAGCCGGATGGTGCGGTCGGCGCATTCGATCCCGGCCTGGCCTCCCTGCTCGAGATGCAATTCGGCACGAGGCTTTCCCCGGCCCGAGACCGGGACCGGCGCGAAGACACCGTCCCACGCCACCACCACTGGAGGAATCAGCCCGCCCCCGCGCCCAGCGCGGACGGCCCGCAGGGCCTCGGTGGCATCGGCGACGGAGGTGACGGGCGCGCCGACGGCGGTACAGACGCGGAGCAGCGTTTCGGGACCGACGACGACCTTGCGACCGAGTCCGTCGGTGTAGCGCGTGGCAACCCCCATCGCACGGGCCAGCGCGCGAAGGGGCGTGAGTTCCTTTGTCGGTGTGCTCATCGTGCGGGTCGGATGCGAATGGCCTGGCCGCCACCGGGCGCCAGCAGAAGGCGCAACCGGGTCGCCGACGTGACCGGGCGACGGGTGATGGTGACGGGCAGCGGGTTGGTGAGCCAGTCGGCCTTCGGGCCGTCGGCGTAGATCTCGGCGATGTAGCGCTTGCCGGGCGTGAGGAACGCGAGCGAGACGTCGAGGGTACGGGGTTCCTCGTCGGTGATCGCGCCGATGAACCAGTTCTGGCCGCCACGTTCCCGCCGCGCCACCGCCACGTAATCTCCGATGCGGGCATCGAGGACGCGGGTGGTGTCCCAGTCAACCGCCACGTCCTTGATGAACTGGAAGGCGGGCTGGTGCTCGTAATTCTCGGGAAGATCGGCCGCCATCTGGAGCGGCGAGTACAGCACGACATACAGCGCCAGCTGCTTGGCCAGCGTGGTGCGCACCCGCGGCTGATCGGGGCGCTGCGCCGTGCCGGTACTCCGGTCCCGCAGAATGTCGAAGATTCCGGGCGTGTAGTCCATCGGCCCGGCGAGCAGGCGGGTGAAGAAGAGGATCGTCTCGTGCTCCGGCGGATTGCCGCCGTCGCCGCTCCAGGCGTTGTACTCCTGCCCGCGCGACCCTTCCCGGCTCATCATGTTCGGCCAGGTGCGACGTTCGCCGGTGTCGTGGAGCGGTTCGTGGACATCCACCATGATGCCATCGCGTGCCGCCGTCTCGATGACCCGCCGATAGTGGCGCACCATGATCTGAGACCAGTGCGAATGTCCGCCCGCGATGGTATCCGTGACGTAGCCGGTCTTGATGGCGTCGAGACCGAGGGAGCGATAGAGCGCGAAGGCGGAATCGAGCTGCCGCTCGTAGTTCTCGATGCCGCCGGAGGTCTCGTTGTGCACGATGAGGCGCACCCCATGCTGCTTTGCATAGGCGGCGAGCCCCGGGAGGTCGTAGTCGGGATAGGCCTGGGTGAAGGAGAACGCATCGCGGTTCTTGATCCAGTCGCCGTCCCAGCCGGTGTTCCAGCCCTCGACGAGGACGCCCCCGAATCCGTTGGCCGCCGCGAAATCGATGTAGCGTTTCGTATTCTCGGTCGTGGCCCCGTGCAGCGGACCGGAGGACCAGCTCATCTTGCCGATATGCATCCCCCACCAGATGCCGACGTACTTCATCGGGTGAATCCAGTCGGTGCTGGCGAGCTGGTTCGGGGGATTGAGATTGAGGCCGAGGAGCGAGGGAGCGAGCTGGGTGACCCGATCGGTGATCTGGATGGTGCGCCACGGTGTCTTGAACGGGGTCTGGCCCCGGACGGCGATGCCGTCGCCCATCAGCGCGAGTTCCGCCCGCAGGGTCCGGCACTCGATGCAGGAGCCCTGCAGGTTCATGCGGGCATAGTCCGCGAGGTCGGCCTCGTGGATCACGAGATAGGTGTGACCGTCCTGGGTCTCCATGGTGAGCGGGGTCTGCACATGCTGGAGCAGGCTCATCGGTCCCGAGGAGTACAGCATCTCGGAGCGGTCCATGCGTGGCCGGTCGGAGGGGATCGACCAGGCGCGCGCGTTGTCGGCCAGCGCGAACTCGGTGAGCTCACCGGTCAACTCGAAGGCGCCGAGTCCCGGCTGCGCGGGGAACTCGTAGCGGAATCCCACGCCGTCATCGAAGGCCCGCACGCGCAACGTGAATCGCCGCGAAGGGGCCGCCGTCTCCTCGACCGAGACCGCCAGTTCGTTGTGGTGGTCGCGGACCCGGGCGACCTCGCCCCAGGGCTGTGTCCACCATTCGTCGTGAGACTGCCGAGTCGTGTCGGTGATGCGGAGCCCGTCACGCAGCGCCGGCGCGCCCTTGAACTCGAAGCCGAGCGCGGAGGGCAGCAGGAGGGGGCGCCCATCGCGGGCCAGGGCATATGTAAGGCGACCCTCGGTCACCTGCACCGTTACGACGGTTCGGCCGTCCGGGGAGGCGACGCTGACCTGACCCCGGAGCGGGGTGGCGGCGAGCGCGACCGCGGCGAGGCCGGCGACGAGCACGCCGGAAAGGCGGCGCATGAAGAAATCCTTGTGTCTGGAATCGGGTCCAGCGGTGCGTGACCTCCGGCGGCGTTGCCGGGGATCCAAATTGCTGTCACAAACAAGGTACGACCCCCGCGCCCCTCTGGCCAGCGGACCTTGCGCGAGAGGACCGCGTGACCGAACATACCCGGGGCTCCACGCACTACCGGCGCGACCAGGGCCGGGCGGAGCCCCCCGTCCCGACCCATCCTTCCTTTCCGTTTCCCGGGTACTCCGACTGTGCATCAGATCCAGCTCGGCGCGATCGACTACGCAATCCTGATCGTCTACTTCGTGTTTGTCCTCGGCATCGGCTGGGTGCTGCGCCACGGCGTGAAGAGCAGCGAGGACTTCTTCCTGTCGGGGCGGTCGATTCCCACCTGGATCGCGGGGCTCGCATTTCTCTCCGCCAATCTGGGTGCGCAGGAAGTAATCGGCATGGCGGCGTCGGGCGCCAAGTACGGCATGATGACCAGTCACTTCTACTGGGTTGGCGCCATCCCCGCGATGGTCTTCGTCGGCGTGTTCATGATGCCGTTCTACTACGGCTCGCGCGCCCGGTCGGTCCCGGAATACCTCCGGCTCCGCTTCGACGAGAAGACCCGAGGCCTGAACGCCATCACGTTCGCGACGATGACGGTGCTCTCCTCCGGGATCTCGATGTACGCGCTTGCCAAGCTGCTCGAGCTGGTGCTGGGCTGGAACTTCCACACCAGCGTCATTCTCTCCGCCATCATCGTCCTGGTCTACATCTTCCTTGGCGGGCTGACCTCCGCGATCTACAACGAGGTCCTCCAGTTCTTCCTGATCGTCCTCGGCTTCCTCCCGCTGGTGCTGCTCGGGCTCAAGGATGTCGGCGGCTGGACGGGTCTCAAGCAGAAGCTCGAGCCGGTCGCGACGGGGGCCGGGTACGATGCGGGCGCATGGTCCCACTCCTGGACTCACCTGGGTTCGGCGAGTGCGAATCCGATGGGGGTCGAGTGGTTCGGCATGGTGATGGGCCTCGGCTTCGTGCTCTCGTTCGGCTACTGGTGCACCGACTTCCTGGTCATCCAGCGCGCCATGGCGGCGGAGTCGATGTCCTCCGCCCGGCGCACGCCGCTGGTCGCCGCCATCCCCAAGATGCTCTTCCCTGCCCTGGTGATCCTGCCCGGGATGATCGCCATCGCGCTGCACAACTCCCGCGGCAGCCTGCTGCCCCTCGGCAGTGATGGACTGCCGAACTACAACCTCGCCGTGCCGGTCCTGCTCGCCCATTACCTGCCGTCGGGTCTCCTCGGCCTCGGGCTCACCGCGCTCATGGCCTCGTTCATGTCGGGCATGGCGGGCAACGTGACCGCCTTCAACGCGGTGTGGACCTACGACATCTATCAGTCGTACATCCGGCCGGGACAGACCGACAAGCACTACCTGCACATGGGCCACGTGGCCACGGTGTTCGGGATCGTGCTCAGCGTCGGGGCGGCGTACGCCACGACGCGCTTCAACAACATCATGGACATGCTGCAGCTGGTGTTCGCGTTCGTGAATGCGCCACTCTTCGCCACCTTCCTGCTCGGCATGTTCTGGCGCCGCACGACCGGGCATGGCGCCTTCTTCGGTCTGCTCACCGGCACGCTGGCCGCGGCGGCCCACCACGGATTGACGCTGCCGCATGGCGGCGTCCCGGGGCTCAAGGGCGGCTTCCTCGGCAGCGTCGTGCATACCTACCCGAGCGAGATGGCGCAGAACTTCTGGACCGCCATCGTCGCCTGGAGCATCTGTTTCCTGGCGACCATCGTGATCTCGCTCGCGACCCGGCGCAACAAGACCGACGAGGAGCTCACCGGGCTCGTCTACTCGCTGACGCCACGGATCTCGGACGGCGAGCAGATCTGGTATCGCCGGCCCGCGACCCTTGGCGTCATCGTGCTGGGCCTCACGCTGGCCCTCAACATTCTCTTCTGGTGATCGCGACATGAATCTCGACCTGCGACTCCCCATGGGACTCATGTTCACGCTCTTCGGCGCCCTGCTGACCGGCTTCGGGGTCATCTCGGACAACGAGATCTACGCCAAGTCGCTGGGCATCAACGTGAATCTCTGGTGGGGCCTCGTGCTGCTCACCTTCGGACTCCTGATGCTTGGGCTGGCGCTCCGTGCGAGCAGGGCCGCCCGCTGACGTCACCGCTGGGAGTCAGGCGCCTCCTCGCCGCGCCAACCCGGCAACCACGTGAATGGAGGGGTGTGTGATCCACAGCCTGCGGCGGTACCTCGTTCCCGGACTCCTGCTATTGGCTGCGGCCTGCGCACACCACAAGGCCAACCCCGACACGGAGCCCGCACCGGCGGACCTTCCGCCGGTCCGAGTCGAGGTCCGGAACAAGTACTCCCTTCCGGTCGAGGTCTACGTGTCCGGCGGGGGGGCCAATCAACGCCTCGGAACGGTCTATCCCGGCACCGTCACCGCATTCGTGCTCCCGCAGAACATCGTGGGGAACGGATCGGCCGAGCTCGAGGCCCACCCCACCGGCAACACCCGCGACGTGGCGCGCTCCGGTCCCCTCTTGCTCTCCCCGGGCGCGGTGGTGGATTTCGTGATCGGCGTCCAGCTCTTCGCGAGCACCGCGACCATCCGTCCCTAGCGGTCCGCCCGCAGCTCCGACGCCGCCGGCAGGACATTGCCGGCGTCGTCGAACAGGGCGAGCGACCCTCCCCCCCAGATGTAGACGCCGGGGACCGACACCGCCTCCGGATACCACCAGACCACTCCCGCACCACGCCCCCCCGGCACCGCGGCGACGGCGTCGCGCACGTCGTGGAGGAAGCTCGCCTGGCCTCGTGACGAGACGGGCCAGCTCATCCAGGTCCGGTTCGTGGCGATCGCCTCCCAGCCGCCCGCGCGCCAGGGATACGACGCTTCGACCACCATGACATCGCGTCCATAGCGGAGCGCGGTGGCCTGCAGATTCGCGCGCAGGCTGACGATCCCGCCGTGCCACCAGGGGTAGTAGCTCAGGCCGATGAGGTCGTACGGCACACCGTAGGCACCCAGGTGATCGAAGAACCAGGCGGTCCCGCCGGCGTCTCCGCCTCCAGAGAAATGCAGCATGATGCGGACGCTGTCGCCCGGACTGAGCGCGGCCCGGACACCACGCACGCCGGCCTTGAGCAACCTTGCCAGGTGATCCCACTGGACGGACGAGTCACTCGCACTGCTGAGCTTGCCGAGCGGCCAGAGCATCCCGCCATCGATTTCGTTGCCTATCTGGACGATGTCGGGCAGTGCACCGGCGAGTCTGAGCTGGGTGACCGCGTCGGTGGTGTACAGTTCGACCTGCTGCTCGAGCGCGGCCACATCGACGGTATCCCACCCGGCGGGAATCACCTGATGGCCTGGATCGGCCCAGGTGTCGGAGTAGTGGATATCGAGGAGGAGTCGAGCTCCCGCGGCCTTGACCCGGGTCGCCATGCGGATGGTGTAGGCAAGATCGTTGACCTGCACCTCCTGGCCGCTGGGATTCACGAACAGGCGCAGCCGGAAGAGGTTGCTGCCATGCGCCCGGAGAATCGTGATGGCGTCCCCGGCGACACCGGCGTTCCGGAACACCCCCCCGGCCTGCTCGATGCGCTCGAGCGCCGAGATGTCGGCACCCGCAAGGGGGACAGAGGAGGGAGATTCGGAAGGGGCCGTGCTGCCGCAGGCCGAGAGCAGGGCGAGCCCGAGGACGATCACGGCCGCCCTGCGGCCCGGCGTCATGGCGGCGTTCCGGCGCTGCGTCCGAAGTCGAGCTGCAGCCACTCCAGCTCGAAGCCGTAGCCCCCAGGCGTCACGCGAACACCTTCGTCAGGTCTCAGGGACAGCTGTACGCGCTCGACATGGTCGAAGCGTGGATGGTCGCCGGCCCCGCCCCGCCTCGAGGCCGAACCGACCCAGTAGTTCCATTCGCCGGGGAACCCCTCAGGGAGCAGCACGCCACGACCAGCGGCGAACGCTGAGAGGGGCAGCGACCTCTCGCGCCATTCGGGACCGAGTACCATCGCGGCACTCCAGCTGGTGCCGTCGTCTTCCATGAGCGTGATGTGCAGCAGCTGGTGTGCGCCAAGACCGCGGGCCAGGAGATGCACCGACTCGGCGCCGGCGACCGTCTCCTGCCGAGCCCGCACGCGATCTCTCACGACCAGCGAAGCGGTGTAGTCGGGAGGACTCCAGCCCGCTTCAGTGACCGGCAGCTCGAGGTGGAAGGCCGCCTTCCCGCTCGCATCCGACAGTCCCATCCGGAAGAGTCCCTGCCGGCCGGCATCGCCGATCCGGGTGAATGCGAGATGCGCCGCATCGGTGGACGCGTCGAAGAGGCGCAGCGGTGTCGCCGGACCGACGACATCGAAGGTCCAGGCCTCCGACCCGTAGTAGTTCCAGTCCCAGGGCTGATGTGGCAGTCCCTCGGGAAAGGTCACGGCGCCCGTGCCCCGGAAGACCGTGATCACGAACTGGTGCGGTCCCTGCCGGAGGTCGGTGCCCGGCACCGTCGCGGCGAAGTCGTAGCCGCCGGCCGGACGCATCGTGTAGCCGTGGTAGTAATCGCCGGCCGACAGCCGGAGAAAGAGCTTCACCGAATCGGGAGGCGTGGCGTCGACGACGCGGGCCCGCATGTCCGCCGGTCGTCCGCTCAGGTAGCTCGGCATCGTGAGTGGCACGACCGTGAGTGGCACCGTGTCGGCCGGTGGCGCGTGGTACTCCGCGAAGCCAAGGTGCCCCAGCTTGCGCGGCAGCGTGGCCGCATCGACCGGCCCCGTCGCACTCAGCACATAGACGCCCGGGCGCACCGGGAAGCGGCCGGACGACGCCGTCGCCTGCGCGGCGTTGCCGGCCGTCACCGGCTGCACGGTGAACGACGGGCCGAGATCCGGGAGCGTGACCGTCATCGGCCAGTCCCGGCTGATGGCGCGGGTCACCACCTTCTCAACACTCATGAGCTCGAAGGGATCGCGCACCGGCAAGGCGTCAGGATACACCTCGAGGCGCCACAGGCCGGGGCGCACCCTGTCCAGGAAGTAGATCCCCTCTCCCCCGTACTGCACCGTGGACGAGGAGCCGTAGCCGGCGATCCGCCTGAGCGCCGCCGGCTCGGGCGGAGCGGCCTTCGTCGATCCGGCATACAGAAATGCATCGCGCGCAACCAGCTCGCCGAGATTCTCCTCGGCGGAGATGTGGAACTCTCCGAACCGGGTGTTCTCCGGATACTCCCCGTAGGACTTGCCTCTCGGCAGGCGATGCATCGCCTCTGCCGCGATGATCGCGCTCATCGCCTTTCGCGGCGTGTAGACCAGGTTCAGGTAGTGGGTCTGCCAGCCGAGATTCCGCGAGGCCGTCTGCAGCATGTCGTAGGCGAACATCGCGGCGAACTGGGTTCCCACCGTGCGGAAGGTGCGCGCCATGGCGGGATACAGCGTCCCGGTCCGGAGGTCGGGCGTGTCGAACTCGTAGACGATGCGCGGCAGCCGGGCCAGGTCGGGGCGCAGCATGTCGGGGAAGCTGTCGACCGCGCGGAGGTAGTTGCCCTGCAGTTCGTGGCCCGAATTGAGCCCGGAGGGATACCAGCCGAAGGTGAGGCCCTGGGCCTTCGAACGCAGAATCGCCTCACCGATCCGAAAGTCCTGGCTCACGTTGTAGAAGATGAGCTTCTTGCAGCCGGTGCTCCGCACCGCGTCGGTCAGGGCGTTGATGTAGGCGATGGAGCCGCTGAGATCCTCGGGATGATGCCACGGCTCGTTGACGAGTTCGACGAACAGCATCGCCGGCTCGTCCTTGAGGGCGACCCCGGTGTACGGGTTCACGTGATTGAGGATCTGCTTCAGGTAGTTCACCTGCGCCGCGATCGCTGCAGGGTCGGTCCCCATCTTCCCCTTGCCGAAGTGGCGTCCGAAACCGGGGGCCGTCGTATCCCCCTGGGCGTCCGGCCAGTTCGAGCCATAGAGCTGGATGGGGCTGAACAGCATGTAGATGCCCCGCTCCCGGGCCCGGGCGACCAGGTAGTCGAGCAGGTCGAGGTGGTCGTTCGCGATCAGGTTCCCCGCGCTGTCGGAAGATTCCCAGTCTCCCCAGAAGGTGAGGCGGATGCCATCCCAGCCCAGCCGGGCGAACTGCGCCATGTCCTCGTCGATCATCCGCTTGCGATCGCCGTGCACGTACCCCGCCGCGCGATAGTCGGAGGCCGTCGTGATCACATAGTTCGCACCGAACAGGGTGACCTCGCTGCGATCGTCGCGCCAGCGGATCACGCCGTCCTTGTCGAGGTAGACAGCGCGTGTCGCCGGGAGCGTGTCGGCACCCGCCTGCGCCGCGAGATTCGGCGCTGCTGCGGCCGACAGGAGCATGCCCGTCGCACCGATCAGCATCCGTCGCCAGATCATCGGGAAGGTGCTCATGGTGCCGAAACGCCCGGCACCACGGCGAGGCCACGAGCGGCGACACTCTGCAGGATCACACTCGCCGGCGGCAGGCCCTCGGCGGTGGCGGTCAGCCGGATCGTTCCGGCGCCGGCCGCCCGCAGGATGACGAGGCCCCGCCCGTTGAACACCCGTCGCTGATCGGGACGATACGGCTCGAGGTCGCGCAGATTCGCGTTGTCGGCGAGCAGCAGCGTTCCACCGCTGATCGTGTAGCGCACCAGGTCGCTCGCCCGGGGGAGCGTGGTGCCGTTGGCATCGACGATCTCGACCTGGATATGCGCGACGTCGCCCGGCGCGGTCGTGATCGTCCCGCGGTCGGGCGTCAGCCGAATCGCGGCCGCCGCACCGGCCGAACGCACCTCCGCCGCGCAGGCCGGCGTGCCATCACGGGTCCGGCCCACCGCCTTCAGGGTGCCGGGCTCGTAGGGCACATCCCAGCTCAGGTGCAGATCGTTCGTCGTCGCCCGGACCACCGGCTTGGCATAGCTGTTCCACCCGCCCGAAGTCCCCTGCGCGGGGAACTCCATCCGCTTCTCCCCCAGCGAGCGGCCATTGAGGAAGAGCTCGACGCTGTTGCAGTTGCTGTACGCCAGCACCGGGATCACCTGGCCTTCGCGCCCCGGCCAGTTCCAGTGCGGAAAGAGGTGCAGCACGGGCCGGTCGGTCCAGAGGCTCTGGTAGAAGTAGAAGGCATCCTTGGGATAGCCGGTGATGTCCATCGCGCCGGAGGCGAACCCCTTGAACGGCCAGGTGCTCTCGCCCAGATAGTCGAGGCCGGTCCACATGAAGTCGCCCACGAAGTAATCGTGCAGCGTGACCCACTTCCACAACCGTTCGGCCTGGGTCATCCCGCTGTTGTAGTTCGGGCGCACGACCGCCGGCTCGTCGCCAAGCGAATACTGCTCGTCGATGGACTGGAAGAGGGTGCCGCTCTCGGTGCCGATCATCCGCCACTCGGGATGGTCGTGCCGGTCCTGCTCGGCGAAGAGTTCGCGGCGTTCGTGCCAGCGATCCACGTAGTTGTAGCCGACGATGTCCTCCGCATTCAGGAAGGCCAGCGTGGCCGGATGCCCCTCGGCGGCGATGTTGTCGTTGCCGGTCGTGACCGGACGGGTCGGGTCCTCACGGTGGAAGATCCCCACCAGCCGTTTGAGCACCTCCGCACCGTCGGGAGCACCCTGCTCGCCGATCTCGTTGCCCGCGCTCCACAGCACGATCGAGGGGTGATTGCGGTCGCGATGCACAAAGTCGGTGACATCGCGCTCGGCCCACTCGGCGAAGTACTGGTGATACCCCTCCGGCACCTTGCCGATGGTCCATTCGTCGAACGCTTCGGCCATCACCAGCAGGCCCAGCCGATCGCAGAGATCGAGAAACTCCGGTGCGGGCGGATTGTGGGAGGTCCGAATCGCATTCACCCCCATCGCCTTGAGGAGACGCAGCCGTCGTTCCCATACCGCCTCGGGCACCGCGGCCCCGAGCCCGCCCGCCTCGTGATGGAGATTCATGCCGCGCATCTTGACCTGGCGTCCGTTGAGCAGGAAGCCGCGGTCACGGTCATAGGCGATGCTGCGGATGCCGAACGCCGTTGTCACGGCGTCGACCGGACGGCCCTGCTCGAGGAGTTCGGAGCGCACCGCATACAGGGTGGGCGCATCGACCGACCAGAGCCGGGGCGACTCGACCGAGAGCGTCTGATCAAGATCCACCTGCTTGTGTGGCGCGAGGGTGAACTGGGTCTCGGTGCGGGCGACTTCGTTCCCGGCGCTATCCGTCACGATGGCGCGCAGGATTCCGCTCCGCACGGCCGCACGATCGTTCTCGACCCGGGTCCGTACCGCGACGACCGCCCCGGCCGAGTCCGCGCGCGGAGTCGTCACCGAGGTCCCCCAGTGCCCGACATGGAGTGGATCGACGACGGTCAGCCAGGTATGGCGATAGATGCCGCTGCCGGTATACCAGCGGGAGTTGGGCTGTCGGGAGTTGTCGACCCGCACCGCCACGACGTTGATCCCGGTGACGAGATGCGGGGTGATGTCGTAGGCGAAACTGATGTAGCCGAAGGGACGGTGGCCGAGATGGACGCCGTTGATCCAGACGTCGCTGTTCATGTAGACGCCGTCGAATTCGAGCCAGAGCTCGCGACCGCGTGCGCCTGCCGGCAACCGGAAGGCTTTCCGATACCAGCCGATGCCGCCGGGAAAGAACCCGACACCGCCCCCGCCCTTCGCATCCCTGGCCGGCGTTCCCTCGATGCTCCAGTCGTGCGGCAGGTCGAGCGCCCGCCAGGCGTGATCATCGAACGTCCGCTGATCGGCCCCGGCGGGGTCGCCGAGGGTGAAGCGCCACCCCGGGTCCATCGACAGACGCTGCCGCTGCGCGGCGGTGGGGCTCGCCCCGCCTCCGAGCAGCACGAAGGCGAGGAGGAGGGACGACACGCAGCGGGACATGAAGTACTCCCGGATGATGGTCAGCTCCCCGGCTTCCGGAGCACCATGGCTCCGTACGCCGGGAGGAGGACGGTCCTGCCCGCCAGCACGCGCTTCGACAGCAGATCGACGGCGCGATTGGCGTTGAAGCCGGTGACCGCCACGCGCAGCGGGCGCGGCCTCGGGTTGACGAGGACGAGGAGCTGTCCGCGGCGGTAGGCGATGACGTCGTGCGGCGCGCTGGTCTCGGCACCCCGGAGTTCGCCGGTGAGCAGCTCCGGCTCGCCGAGCCCGAGCCCGAGGACCTTCTTGTAGAACGCGCGCGCCGCGTCGGCTCCGGGCTGTTTCCAGTCGACGCTGTCCTTCACGAACAGTCCGAGCTTCTGGGGGCTTTCGACTTCCTGGCCGTTGTAGAGCAGCGGACGACCGGGCAGCATCGTCATCGCCACGTAGGCGGCGCGGGCTCCGGCCGAGCCGCCGAAGATCGCCGCTGGCGGATTGTCCCAGGCGGTCTCGTCGTGGTTGGTCGTGAAGCGCATCCGCGCGCCGCCGGGCGGCATCGCCTGCATGTCCTCGAGCTCGCGGTCGACGAACTCGGAGGCTGCCCCACCCCGGAACACCGCCTTGAGACGGCTATAGGAATCCCAGGCATAGGTCAGGTCCACGCCGACCCGGTGCATCTGCAGGTCGCCCCATTCGACGAGGATCATGATCGGCCGCGGCAGCGTCGCCCGGAGCGCCGGGACCGCCTCGCTCCAGAAGCGGTAGGGGATGAAGCCCGCCACGTCGAAGCGGAACCCGTCGATGTCATACTCCGTGAGCCAGAACCGCATCGCCGCGATCATCTCGCGCCGGAGTTCGGGGTTGCCGTAATCCAGCTGCACCACATCGGTCCAGTCGGTGAGCTTGCCGCTCGCGTCCCGGGGAACACTCGGCGCGCCCTGCTCGTCGCGGAAGTAGTAGTCGGGATGTTCCTTGACCCAGGGATGGTCGGGCGAGGTATGGTCCGGCACGAAGTCGAGGATCACCTTGAGCCCGCGGGCGTGCGCGGCGGTGACCAGCGCCCTGAAATCCCCGGGTGTCCCGTAGGCGGGATCGATGGCCCGGTAGTCCTTCAGTGCATAGGGTGACCCGAGCGGTCCCTTCCGGTTTACCACGCCGACCGGCTGGATGGGCATCAGCCAGATGGTATTCGCGCCAGAGGCCTGTATGCGGTCGAGTCCGGCTGTCAGGCCCCGGAGGTCGCCCTGCGGGGTGAAGTCGCGTACAAACACCTCGTAGAGCGCGCTACGGGCCACCCAGGAGGTGTCTGGGGCCGTGAGACGGTCCGGGATCTGGGCCGCGACGGGAGAGGCGGTCCCCAGCCCCAGGCCAAGCGCCGCGATGGCCAGCCGGTTCCGGAAGAGAGCGGATACTGCGGACATGACTTCCTCCAGGGGAGGGTCTACATCTTG
Source organism: Gemmatimonadales bacterium (assembly GCA_044229245.1). Lineage (GTDB taxonomy): Bacteria > Gemmatimonadota > Gemmatimonadetes > Gemmatimonadales > GWC2-71-9 > JADJOM01. The sequence goes on from JBGATI010000005.1 coordinate 93,829, forward strand.
GTCGAGGTGTCGATCGCCACCGCCGAGCGCGGGGCGAGCTGCAGCTGGATCGCGCCGGTCGAGTCGACCACCAGCGTCGTCCCGACGCAGGCGGCGCCGCTCAGCCCGCCGGTCAGGAGGTCACAATAGGTGCCTGGCGCCACTCCGGTCGGGACGGTTACCGCCACGGTGGTGTCCTGCCGGTTGATCGCCACGAAGCCCAGGCTGCCCCGGGAGAAGGCGATCGCATTGTCACCGTCGTCCCACCAGTGATTCTGGTTCGAGCCGGCGACGTGACGACGGAAGCGCACCATGTTGCGAATGGACGGGTCGCGGTGCTCGCACACCCACTGGCCGATCACCGCCGTTTCGAGGCTCGAGGCACAGGTGACCGGCAGCGTCCAGCCGTTGGCGTCCGACGGTGGTCCCGCCGAATTGCCGCCCGGGCAGTTGAACGCAAAGCTCGAGAGCACGGAGGGATACCCGTACGGCTCCGCGAGCATCCACACATTGGCGAGGCGGAACACGTCGCCGTCACGGTAGCTCAGGCCGCAGGAGTGCTGGGTGTCGTGGTTCTGCAGGAAGGCGACCGCCTTGTCCGACGGCATCATGCCCCAGGCGAGCGGCGAGAACTGGCTGCCGGTCGGACCGTTCGGATTGAGCTGCGAGATGTGCTGGCCGCCGATCTTGCGGAACTTGTCCCCGACGCCGACGAAGGTGAACTCGGTGATGTCCGCCGCCCCGCCCGAGGCGTAGGCTTCTCCGAAATAGTCGTGCGCCGTCACCGCCTCCCCGGAGCCGCCCACCACTTCGAGGAAATAGTACGGGATCGGCAGGGCCTCCGCGGTCATGGTCGAGTCCACGATCGCGAAGATCTGGTTGAGCTCCACCTGCTGGATGTGCTTCGCCGCATCGATGCGGAATCCCGCCACGCCGATGCGCGCGAGGCTGATCAGGTAGTCCGCGATCTTCTGCCGCACCGAGGGCAGCCCGGTGTTGAGATCCGGGAGCGACAGCAGTTCGCAGTCCTGCACGTTCGCCGCGCTCTGATAGTTGCTGACGGTGCAGGGCGTGTGAAAGTCGGCGGCGGTATACAGGCCCGGGTAGGAGTACTTGGTGTACGCGGTGCCGTTGCTGCCCACGCCGGGGCTCGGAAAGTTGGTCATGTGGTTGATGACCGCGTCGACGTAGATGCCGACGCCCACCGCCTTGCAGCGGTTCACCATGTCCACGAACTCGACATCCGTCCCCGACCGGCTGCGGGCGAGGCTGTAGCTCACCGGCTGGTACCGCTCGCTCCAGTCGTGACTCGGCGTGATGCTGTGTTCCTGCGGCGGCGAGACCTGGACCGCCGTGAACCCCGCCGGCCCGAGCACATTCTCGCATTCAGTGGCGATGTCCGCCCAGCGCCAGTCGAAGAGGTGGACGGACACGTCCCCGGCCGCCATGTGGCCGCTGGGGCGATAGGTCGCGGGCAAGCTCGGGCGTCCGGGCGGTGGTCCGCCCCCGCCGGTGGGAGGATTGTCGGTCGGGGTGCTGCACGCACCCGAGAGGGCCGCGAGGGCGCCGAGGACCACCACGCGCCGCAGAGACGGCGTCCACCGACTGAGGTAGGTCATGATAGAACCGCAGCCCCGCCGCCAGAACGGCGACGGAGCTGCGGACCCTTACCAGGTGAAGTGTGCTCCGGACTCAGTAGCCGGTGTTCTGCTGCAGCTTCGGGTTCGCGGAGATCTCCGTCGCCGGGATCGGATACAGGTCGAGGTGTGCGGGCGTCGAAGCACCGGCCTGCACATTGCCCTTCCAGGCCCAGAGATAGCTGCCGCCGCTGAAGGTGCCGAACCGGATCAGGTCGGTCCGGCGGTGGGCCTCCCACAGGAGTTCGCGGCTCCGCTCGTCCTGCAGGAACTGCAGGGTGAGCTGGGGCGCGGTCAGCGTGTTGTTGCCGGCGCCATACGCGCGGTCCTGCAGCGCGTTCACGTAGCCGAGGGCCGTCACCAGGTTGGTGCCGGTGCGGACCGCCGCCTCGGCGTAGATCAGGTAGGCCTCACCCAGCCGGAACATCGGGAAGTCGGTGTCCACGAACTGGTTGTTGGAGCCCGGGGCGCCGGTCGACGTGATGTTCTGGAACTTCGGCGCCGCGATGCCGTTGGTGAAGTCGCCGATGTTGTTGATCGCAACCGTCTGCCCGCTGGTGTAGAAGAAGCCGCTGCGCGCATCGCCAGCCGCGAACAGGTTGTAGACCTCCGGGCGCAGACGAATGCCCCACCAGCAGCCGTCCAGACCATAGGCGGCATTGCTCATGGAAGCACCGCAGCTCGCGTGGGCGATGAAGTTCACGCCGCCGTACGACTGGGTGTGCTGCCCGTCCTGGATGACCGGGAAGATGATCTCCGGCGAGGTGTTGTTGTCCGCCAGGAACACGTTCTGGTAGGTCGGATCCAGGCTGAACGGGCCGTTGATGGCCGACTGCGCCGCGGTCAGCGCCTCCGCGTAGTGCGGGGTGCCGGTGTAGACCTCGGCGTTGAGGTAGACGTTCGCCAGCAGCATGTCGAGGGCTTCCTTCGTGGCGCGCCCGTAGGTGCCCGGGCCGGCCGAGGGCAGATCCGCCCGGATCGCCGTCAGTTCGCTCACGATGAAGTCGTAGACCTCCTGCCGGGTGTTCTGGGCCGGCGGCGACGACTGGATGGTCGTCACGATCGGGATATTGCCCCAGAGGTCGAGCCCGTGCCAGTAGCTGAGGGCCCGGAGGAAACGGGCCTCGGCGCGGTACTGCTGCACCGTGGTCTTCACCGAGGCGCTCACCTTGCGCTCGGAGAGCTTGGCGTCGGTGGTCTGGCGGAGGAACTCGTTCGCCATCCCGATCTGGAAGTAGACCCGGGAGAACATGCCGGCGACGAACCGGTTGGCCGATCCCCAGGTCGCCGTGTTCAGTTCGGGAAGACCCTGGTCACCCCAGCCGATGATCGCTTCGTCCGTCGGCAGCTCCTGGACCTCCCAGTAGATGCGCAGATAGGAGGAGAAGCCCTCGTCGGTGATGCTGGAGATGTCGCGATTGCCGGCCGGACCCTGCTGACCGGTCACCGCGAGACCCGCGTAGACCTTGGCCAGGAACTGCTGGTAGGCGGCCGGATTATTGAAAATGTTGGCTTCACTGACCGTGCTCGACGGCTCCACCGTGGTGTCGGTGCAGCCGACCGTGCCGATGCCCAGCAGGGCGACGGCGGTCGTGAGCGCATGGCGTATGCTGCGGTTCATGTGTCGGTTCCTTTTGAGGGGCTCAAGTCCATGGTCACTCGGTCAGAACCGGAGGCTCATGCCGCCGGTGAAGGTCCGCGAGCGAGGATAGATGTTGTTGTCGATCCCGTTCAGACCCGCGGTCGGATCCACGCCGCTGTAGCCGGTGATCGTGAACGCGTTCTGCACGGTGCCGAAGGCCCGGGCCTGCTGCCCACGGAGGTTGAACGAGTAGCCCACCGTGATGTTGTCCATCCGGAGGAACGACGCCTTCTCAACATAATAGTCCGAGAAGTACTGCGGCGTCTGGAATCCGGTCTTGAGCACCGAGGTGTGCAGGTTGTACGGCGAGCCCCGGGTGACTTCCGAGTAGGTGCCCAGGTTCGAGGCCACGTTGTTGTACACGTAGTTCCCCAGGTACGCCCGGAGGGTGAAGCCGAAGTCGAACTTGTTGTACACGAGATACGACGAGTGACCCAGGATCCACTTCGGCGCCGGGTCGTGGAACGGACGGAGGTCGTTCTGGTTGATGATGCCGTCGTTGTTCCGGTCGACATACATGGCCGTGTCGGTGGCCGCGTAGATCGGCTTGCCCTGCGCGTTGAGCTTGTGCTGATAGACCAGGAACGAGTTGATCGGCTGGCCGGGCATGAGCACCTGGATGGTGCTGCCGACGCCACCGGCGATGCCGCCGGTCAAAATCTGCTGCGCTCCACCGCCAAACGGGGTGATGGTCGTCAGCTTGTTGCTGTTATGGGCCGCGGTGAAGTCGGCGGTCCAGCTCAGGCCGTGCCGTCCACCCTCGAGCAGCCGGGCGCTCAGGCTCATCTCGAGGCCCTTGTTCTGCATGCTGCCGATGTTCGTGGTCACGAAGTCGGCCAGGTTGGTGCCGGCCGCCGCGGGGACGTTGAAGATCAGGTCGGTGGTCTTCTTGCTGTACCAGTCGATGGCCCCGGTGAAGCGCTGATTCTTGAAGCCGTAGTCGAGGCCGATATCGAACGACCGGGTGGCCTCCCACTTGATGTTCGGGTCCACCGCGCTGGGCCGGATGGTGGTGACAAAGCCGTTGCCCATCCAGTACTGCGCCTGGGCGTCACCCACCGTATACGTCGAGAACTGCAGGTAGTTGCCGAAGGCCTGGTTGCCGGTCTTCGCCCAGGAGCCGCGGAGCTTCAGGTCTGAAATGGCGCCGATGTTCTTGAGGAACGACTCCTCCGAGATGCGCCACGCCACCGCGACGGACGGGAAGGTGCCCCATGCATTGTCCTTGCCGAAGCGGGACGAACCGTCCCGGCGCAGCGAGGCGTTGAAGAGGTACCGGTCCTTGATGTTGTAGTTGAGCCGCCCGAAGAACGAGATCAGCTTGCTCTCGTCGATGAACTGGGTGCTCTTGATCGTCTTGGCGGCGGGGATGGCCCCGGTGCCGAGCAGGTCCGTGCTGAGGCTGTCCGCCGACGTCGACGGGAACTCGGCATGGGACGTCGAATACGAATAGCCGCCGGTCAGGTCGAGCGAGCCCGGGCCGAGGTTCCGCGGCACGGCGTACGAGAGGTAGGACTCGAAGAGCTGATTGAGCTGCGACGGGTTCTGCCGGTTGTAGTTGCCGTAGTTGCCGTTCTTGATCTGGCCGTGCAGGGTGCTCGGCGAGAAGCTCACCCGCTCCGCCTTGCTCGCGTCGAAGCCGAGGTTGAGGTTCGCCTTCAGGCCGGCGATCCAGGGAAGACTGTAATCCGCCTGGACGTTGCCGATGCCCCGGAAGGTCGTGCCTTCATTCTTCGACAGGTTCAGCAGCTCGACCGGGTTGTCCGCGGACTGGATGTTGATCGGCCAGTTGCCGTAGCCGGTCTGGGTGGTCGAATCGTGCACCGGCTGCGTCGGGCCCATCTGGGCCGCATTCGACAGCACGCCGCCCGGGGTGAACTGATCCCGCGCCCGCGAGCCGCGCAGCAGGAACCGCAGGTTCATGCGGTCGCTGAACAGCAGCTGATTGTAGTTGACACCAAGGGTCACGCGCTGGGTGTTGGTCCCCCGGATGATGCCGTCCTGGCTCAGGTAGTTGGCCGACAGCCGGTAGTTGTTGCTGTTGCCGGACCCGGACACGGCGAAGTTCTGCTCGTGGCCGAACGCGGTGCGGTCCACCTGGTCGAACCAGTTGGTGGTGGCGTTGCTCAGCTGACTCACGTTCTGTGGGGCATACTGGGTGACAGCCGCCCGGAACTGGGCGGGATTGAGCATCGAGGGAAGCCGGGTCACCGCGGACGAGGAGAAGCTGCCGCTGTACTCGAACTTCGGCGCCCCACGGCCCTTCTTGGTGGTGATCAGGACCACGCCGTTCGCGGCGTTGGCCCCGTAGATCGCCGCGGCCGAGGCATCCCGCAGCACGGTGATGGTCTCGATATCCTCGGAATTGAGGAAGTTGAGCGGATCGCGGCCGGCCGAAATACCGCCGCCTGCGCCGGTGCCGAGCGGCACTCCATCCACCACGATGAGCGGCTCGCTGCTGGCGTTGATCGAGGTCGCGCCGCGGACGCGGATCGTCGTCCCGCCACCCGGCTCGTTGTTCTCGACCACCTGGACGCCGGCGGCCTTGTTCTGGATGAGTTCGGTCGGGCTGATGATGCGCCCGGTATTGAACTCCTCGGCGGTCACGCTGGTGACCGCGCCGGTGATGTTACCCGCCGCCTGCTCGCCGTAACCGACGACGACCATCTCGGACAGATTGACGGCCTTCTCGACCATCAGCAGATCGACCTGCACGTTCTCGCCCGCCGCCACCGTGACCTGCTGCGCGGTCGGCGCGAAGCCGATCATGCGGGCCCGGAGGCTGTCGGTTCCCGGCGCAACGCCGCGCAGGGTGTACTGGCCGTCCACCTTGCTGACCGTGGCGCGGCTCCCGAACGTGATGGTCACTCCCGCGAGCGGGGCCTTGGTCGATCCATTGCTGACAACGCCGTGGATCGTGCCCGTCGTGGTTTGAGAGTGAAGCGGTGTGGCTCCGAGTACTGCCAGGAGCACACCAAGACCGTAGCCAAGCCTTCTCATACTCACAATTCCTTTCAGGGGCACCTGACGAAAAGAAAGCTCCGGCCGAGGGGTTGCCGTCGCGTGGGAACACTGGAGGCGGTTCGAACCGGGCGTTCGAACCAAGAGGTCTGTCGCAGATGATCCGGACAAGGCGGGGCGGTCCGGACGAACAACTCTGGAGCGTCCACCGAGATCCTGTGTCGGCAACCTGACTGCCGCATGCGAGCGTCCTGGGAACTAGTCCCGTGAGCGGACGACAATGATTGTGATGTTAGGAGAAGCGCCTCGGTGCCGGCTGCGGGGAGGATTTCCGACTCCGCGACCAACATTGGCGTGACGATTTTGGCACCGATTCGCTGTGACGTCAAGTGGCCCACGCCTTTGTCCGACGTTCTGCCGGTGTGGTGTAGGAGCGACAGCAGAAATCAGCGTGAGGCACCGTGAAGGCAGCCTGAAGAGGCAGCGAATGTCCGATCAAACGGTCGCCGGACCGGCTGGGCGAGCCCCCGCCGCCATGGGGGGCCGCGGGGGGCGTGTTACAACCTTGTGCGACAGAAATGCAGGGGCCCGGCGGCGGTGTGCGGCGCCTCCGGGTGGGGGTTAGGCGGGTGCCTTCACGTCGGTGAGCCCGACACTCTTTCCATCCTGAACCGCCCGGCCCATGGCGACATCGGAGTCGTGCTCGAAGATGAGATGCCAGCCGCCGGCGACGGCGTCGGCGAGCAGCGACCGCTTGGACTCGAGCGTCCGGAGCGGCTCCAGGTCGTAGCCCATGATCCAGGGCAACGGGAGATGGTGGTGCGTCGGGATCACATCCCCCAGGAAGACCGCCGTCTCGCCTCCGCTCTCCACCACGATGCTCTGATGCCACGGGATGTGTCCGGGCGTCATTCGCGCACGGATGCCTGGCAGAATCTCAGCGTCCCCCTCGAGCAGCCGCCAACGGCCCGCCTCGGCGACCGGCTCGTAGTTGGCAGGCATGTAGCTGGCGCGGGTCCGCTCGTTGGTGTGCCGTGCGAAGTGCAGTTCGTTGCGCTGCACGACGTACGTGGCGTTGGGAAAGGCGAGCCGTACCCCCGTCCCGTCCCGCAGGGTGTTGCCGCCGGCATGGTCGAAGTGCAGATGGGTGTTGATCACCCAGCTCACGTCCGATGGCTGGTGGCCCGCCTCGCGCAGCGCATCCTCGATCCAGGTGGGACCGGGAGCACCGCTGTTCTCGACCCCGTAGATATCGAGGAACTTCGCGTCCTCCTTGTCCCCGAGCGCAGTGTCGATCAGCACCAGACCCTCCGGATGCTCGATCAGGAGACAGCGCATCGAGAGCAGGATGCGATTGCGGTCATCGGGCACGATGCGGCGCGACCAGAGCGGCTTCGGCACGACGCCGAACATTGCGCCGCCATCCAGACGCTGCAGGCCGCCTTCGAGCAGATGGCAGCGGAGCGCCCCCAGCTGGAAGGACTGCGCGCGGCTCATGCGGTGGCGCTCTTCTTTGTCATGCTCTCGAGATCGGCGAGGGTGCGGGCGCCCCGCTCCCGCGCGAGGACCAGCAGGCGCTCCAGCACTTCGGCGGTCGCGAGCGCATCGCCCGCGGCGCGGTGCCGGGCACGGTTCTCGAGGCCGAAGTGATAGCTCAGGCTGTCGAGGCTCTTGCTCTCGAGCTGGGGCAGCAGCCGCCGCGCAAGGCGGACGGTGCAGAGCTGCGGGCCGGTCAGTCCGAGCGCCCGCGCTCGCCGAACCTCGGCGGTGAGAAATCCCCAGTCGAAGCGCGCGTTGTGGGCGACGAACACACGCCCCGCCAGCGCGCCGAGCAGGCCGTCCGCCACCTGGTCGAAGTTCGGTGCGGAACGCACCAGCGCATCGGTGATCCCCGTGAGTCCGGCGATCCGCGGCGGAATCGGCACGCCGGGATTCACCAGCGACTCGAACACCAGTTCGCGCCGGGTGCCATGCACCACCACCACGGCCACGTCCGTCACCCGGTCCGGTCCGCTGGCACGCATGCCGGTCGTTTCCACGTCGACGACGGCGAACGGCGTCTCCTCCAGCAGCGGCGAGCCCTGCACCTCCGCGACCAGCGCCCAGCGCCCGTCGTCGAGCTGGTGCACCCGGGGGTCCGAGGCGAAGAGCGCGATGGCGAGCCGCTCCGCCACCGCGAGCGGCGCGCGCTCGAGACCGAGCACCTCGCGGGCCAGGCGCTCCGCGCCGACCGGCCCGCTGCCCATGAGGAGCAGGGCGCGCTCGACGAGGGTGCGCTCGGGGAAACTCGTGAGCCCGATCATATCGCGGCCCGGCGGAGCGGAAGTGTCATGCAGCGCGGCCCCCCGCCGCCCCGGACCAGTTCGTCTCCGTCGATCGTGATGACGGTGCGGTGCTTGGTGTCGAGCCAGTCGTCGAAGGCCACGAAGTCGACGCTCGAGACGGCGCGGAACCCGGCCTGCCGCAGCGCGTCGATCGTGCCTTCGTTGCGCCGGTAGCTGACGATCATCCCCGGCTTGAGCGCGAGGAAGTTGCAGCCGGAGGTCCACTGCTCCCGGTCCTGGGTGGACCGGTGCGTCCCCCCGGCGAAGATCGGCTCGAGCGGGGAGCCTACCTCGCGGAGCGCGGCGAAGAAGTCCGGCATCTCGCGCACCCCGTCCCGTCCCTTCTTCCGGTGCAACACAGCGCGCCGCTCCGGCCCGACGAAGTACGGCGGATAGACTACGCACAACTCCCGGTCGACCTGGGTGAAGAGCATGTCGAGGTGAATCGCGGTCGGCTCCTTGGGCATCACCACGACCAGCACATCGGTGATCCCCGTCTTCTGGAACGCCTCTTCGCACAGGTTGTCGATCGCCGCCGGCGACGTGCGCTGGCTGAACCCCACGACGAGCAGGTCGGGGCGGAGCATGTGGATGTCGCCGCCCTCGAGGGTGTAATCGTTGCGCCGCTCCTCTGACCCGTCGTACAGCAGCCCGTCGTTCGCGAAGCGCGGGTGATAAGCGAAGAGCGTCTTCACCAGCAGCTCCTCGGTCCACCGGACCCCGTGGCGCATCGAGCCGACGACGGCGTGCCCGCCGAGGACCATGCCGATGTCACGCGGGAAGAAGAGATTCGGCAGCGGCGGCAAGGTGTAGCCGACGGAGTTGAGGGCACGGGCCAGCGCCCCGCCCTCTTCTTCAACCCCTTCTATAATCAGGCGGGCGAGCGCCTTCGGGTCGAGCTCCTTGAGCGTCCGGCCGAGCAGCGCGGACGGCACGACGTCGAGCGTGCTGCGGATGAAGAATTCCCGGGCGTCCGGCCTCTCCAGCGCCTCCGACAGCAGGTCCGCCACCTGCAGCACCTCGGCGAACCGCTGCAGCACGGCGACGAACCGGCGATGCTCGCGCTGGGCGATCTCGACCTGGATGATGTCGTCGTAGAGGTAGTCGCCCTTGTTGCCCGGGGTGACCGCGCGCAACTCCGCCCCGGGGGTATGCACGAGCACCGATTGCAGGGTGCCGATTTCGGAAGTGATCTGGATGGGCGGCATGGATTTCCGCGAAGTGTAGCCGGGCGAATGCGGCGTGTCATCCCGTGGCGGACGGAGATGCACGAAGCCCCGGCGAGCGCGGACCGGCGGCGGAGCTATCGATTGGTCAGGGCGTAGCTCAGCGTCTCCAGCTCGAGCGCCAGGTTGACGGTCTTCACCACGACATCATCGGGGACGGTGAGCTGGACTGGCGCGAAGTTGAGGATCGCCTTGATCCCGAGGGCCACGCACCGGTCCGTCAGCGCCTGCGCGACATCGGCCGGGGTCACCACCACCGCGATATCCACCGGGTGCCGTCGCACGACCTCCTCGAGCTCCTTCACATCCCGGACCGTGAGTCCGTTCCAGGCCTTGCCGATCTTCGAGGCATCGGTGTCGAAGATGGATACGATCTCGAAGCCCCGCTGCAGGAAGCCGCGATACTGCACCAGCGCACTGCCGATCTTCCCCGCCCCGATCATCGCGACCCGGTAGGTCCGCCCCAGCCCGAGGATCTCGCGGAGCTTCTGCACCAGCTCGGCCACGGAGTAGCCGAGGCCCCGCTTGCCGAACGAGCCGAAAAAGGAAAGGTCCTTCCGCACCTGAGCGGAGGTCGTCCCTCCGCGTGCGGCCAGCGCCTCGGAACTCACGGTCTCGAACCCCTGCGCCTCGAATTCCTCGAGGAAGCGGAGATAGAGCGACAGGCGTCGGACGGTAGACTCGGCGATTTTCCGCATCAGGGTTTTGTGAAAGATTTCACAAGTATAGTAGGACGGCGCCCTGTCGGGGAGAGGGTCGAACGCCCCACTCAGCCGTTCACGACCTGGAAGAGCCGGGCAAAGACGGGCGGAGGGAGTTCCTGGGGGCGGGCGGTCTCGGGAATTCCGGCCTCGGCGAGCCAGCCCGCGACCCGCGCCTGCGGCTCGCCGGTCAGTTCGCGGAGGCCACGCACCAGCTGCTTCCTCCGGAAGCTGAACAGCCCCACCACAAAGCGCCGGAAGGGGAGAACCGCCTCGTCCGGAATCAGGGGGAGAGCCAGTGGCGTCAGGCGGAGGACGGCAGAGTCCACCTTCGGCGGTGGGCGAAAGGCACCGGCCGCGACTGAGAAGAGGCGCTCCACCTTCGCGACCGCCTGCACGCCAACGGAGAGGGCGCCGTAGTCGCTGCCACCCGGAGGGGCGGCCACCCTGAGCGCGACCTCCTTCTGCACCAGGTAGACGATGCAGGCGGGGCGTGGCGGGAGCAGCGCCTTCTCCAGCAGGGGCGAGGTGATGTTGTAGGGGATGTTGCCGATGACCCGGAGCGGCCCTGCCCCGGTCAGCGCGTGCCAGTCGAGTTCGAGCGCATCCCCCTCGGCCAGTACCAGCGCAGGAAACCGCGCGCGGAGATGCGGGATCAGGTCCCGGTCCTTCTCGATCGCGACGAGGCGGCCGGTGCGGGCGGCAAGTTCGGCGGTCAGTCCACCGGGGCCAGGGCCGATCTCGAGCACGGTGTCGCCCGGCGCGATCTCGAGCGCCTCGGCGATGCGCCTGAGGATGCCGGGATCATGCAGAAAGTGCTGGCCGAGCCGTTTCTTGGGAATCAAATCCGCATCACGAGCAGGGTGCGATCGTCCGCGGGACGCGCGGAAGCCTTGTCGGCCTCGAGGAAGATGGCGCGGACAATCGCTTCGGGGGTGTCGCGCCGGCGGGCGGCGATTTCGGCGAGCAGCCGCTCCTCGGAGAGGCCGGCGCCGGCGCCCTCGTCCACGAGTCCGTCGGTCCACAGGCAGAGGAGATCGTCGCCGGGCGTCCATGAGACCTGGTGCCGCTGGATGCTCGCGGCGGTCGAGAGGCCAAGCGGCGGAGCGGTCGTCGGGAGCCGTTCGGGCTCGCCTGTACCGGGGATGCGATAGGCGTGGGGGTGTCCGGCGTTGGCGTAGACGAGTCGGCCGTTCTTCGGATCGAGCACGCCATAGAAGACGGACAGGAACATCTCGGTCGAGGCGAGCTCGTCGCCCAGGCTCTCGAGCATGGAGGCGAGCACCTCGTCTGGCGTCGCGCCGGCGCCCGCGTGAATGCCCGCGGCCGACATCACCAGCGCCATCACCAGGGCCGCGGAGAACCCGTGGGAGGAGACGTCGCCGAGCATCACGCCGACGCGCCCGCCGCCGAGGCGGGTGAAGGTGTAGAAATCGCCCCCGACGCTGTCGACCGGGCGGCAGATGGCCGCGACTTCGGCATCGCCCTGCAGCACACCGGGCGCTGGCAACAGCTTGAGCTGGAGGTCGTGGGCGAGTTCGAGCTCGCGCTGCAGCCGCTGCCGGCGGAGGTCGCGCTGCACCAGCCGGGCATTCTCGATCGCCGCGCCGATCTGATTGGCGACCGCCGAGACGAGCTTCGCTTCACCCGGGGTGAAGCAGTCTCCCACCAGGCGGTCCGTCAGATTGATCACCCCGACGCAGCGCGAGCCGGTCCCATAGCAGATGGGGATGCTGAGGAACGCCTGGCCCAGGTAGTTCCGCGGATCCTGGGAACCGGGATTCTGCGCGAGCGGATCGGTGGGATCGAAGACGATGATCCGCTGCTCGCGGAACACCCGGGCCGCGACGGAGTGGAGATCATCGCTCCGCACCGGCTCGAGACCCTCGGAGGAGAACCCGCGGGCCGCCACGGTGCGGAGGAGCCCGGTTTCCTCATCGTAGACCATGATCGAGGCGCGCCGGGCACCCACCACATCGGCGACCTCCTGCACGATCGTGGGCGCCGTCTCCTCGAGCCGCGTGGTGTGCCCGAGGATCTCGCTGATGGCGTAGAGCAGATCGATTTCCTTGTAGACCCCGGTCAGTTCCTCCACCACACCGGCGGTTTCCCGTTCGGAGGAGAGGAAGCTGCCGACCACTCCGGCGAGTTGCGGTGCGAGCTCGGCGGCGCGGGCCGGAGTGCAGTCGCCCAGTTCGATCCAGAATCCCTCGGTGAACGGCACCGGCGCGAGCCAGGCACTCCCGGTCGGGGTGGGCACGAGGCCAGCGGAGAGGGGGATGGGGGGCGTGAAGCCGGGATCGGGGGCGGAGCCGAATTTCCTGAGCCCCCGACCATCATACCGCCAGAGACGAACGCGGGCGCCAGCGAGGGCGCCCAGCGTGTCCGCCACGGACTCGAGGCCCGTCAGCGGCGGCGCAATGTCATGCAGATGGAGTTTCCTTGGTCGTTGAAGCGGACATCGTCCACCAGGTTCCGGATCAGGAAGAGGCCGCGTCCGGAGTCGCGGTCAATCTCGCCGGGCAGGATCGGGGTGCGGATCCGGGCGGGATCGAACCCACGGCCCTCATCAGTGACCTCGACGCGCAGGTGGTCCCCGCAGACCTCGGCCTGGACCTGCACCGACTTGGAGCGGTCTTCCTGATTGCCGGCCACGATCGCGTTGGCGAGGGCCTCCGCGATCGCCACCCGGAGATTGAAGCGGAGCTTCCGGCAAAGCCAGCTGTCGGTGCAGCAGTGCCGCATGAGGAGATCGACGACCTCCTCGATGCAACCCACGTCGCTGGGGACCCGCAACGACAGCTGGACCGTGGCCCCGGTCGGGCCCGGCACGCGCCGGCGCCTGACGCAGAGCTGGAGCGACGACGGGAGCGGCGCCGTCAACCGGCGAACCCCGTCACGGCCCGCTCCGCCGTGTCGCTGATCGCGAACAGCGTGTCGAGCTTGGTCAGTTCGAAGAGCGAGCGGAGATCCTCATTCAGTCCCGACAGCCGCAGTTCCCCGCCCTGCTCGCGCACCTTCTTGGAAATCGAGACCAGCGCGCCGAGGCCCGAGGAATCGATGTAGCCGGTTCGGGAGAAGTCGATGACGAACCGCCGCTCCCCATGGTCGAGCGCCTCGGACACCCCGGTCTTGAGCTCCTGCCGGTTGCCGACGATGAGCTGACCTTCGACCCGGATCAGGTAGACGCCGGAGGCGTCCTTGGAGGCTGTGAATGCCATTGGACTCCTTATCAGGAAACCTGCGGGCCCGGATTCTGCTCCCGGGCCTCCCGCTACCGACCACCCTGGTGCTGACCGGAAACCGGCCCGGCCGGACTCCCCTCGCCCTGCAGGATGACCATCGCGGCGACCTCCACAATATCCTCGGACGACGCCCCGCGCGAGAGGTCGCTCATCGGACGGGCCAGCCCCTGCAGGAGGGGGCCCAGGGCCGCCGCGCCCCCGAGCCGCTGCACCAATTTGTAGCCGATGTTGCCGCTGTCGAGATCCGGGAACACCAGCACGTTCGCCTCCCCGGCCAGGGGGGAGCCGGGCGCCTTCCGGCTGGCGACGGAGGGCACGACGGCGGCGTCGACCTGGAGCTCGCCGTCGGCGGGAATCTCCGGGGCGATCTGCCGGAAGCGTTCCAGGGCTGCACGGACCTTGAGCACACTGGGGCTCTCGGCGCTGCCCCGGGTGCTGAACGACAGGAACGCGACCCGGGGCTGGTCTCCGACCAGGCGGCTCCGGTCGCGGGCGGCGGCGAGCGCGATATCCGCGAGACGGATGGGATCCGGCTCCGGCACCACGGCGCAGTCGGTGAAGGTGAAGACCCGGTCGTCCGCGAGCACCATGTAGAAGGCGGAGCTGATGGTACGGACGCCGCTCGCGGGGCCGATGGCCCACAGGGCGGCGCGAAGCACATCGGCCGTGGTGTTCACCGCACCGGCCACACAGGCATCGGCCTCGCCGATGGCGACGAGCGAGGCGGCGAACCGGAGGGGATCGCTCGCGAGGTCGATGGCGTGCACCGCGTCATCCACCTTGTCGGGGCGCCGGGCGCGGAGGTGCTGTGCGACCCGCGTCAGGCGGGGATCACGGGCGGGATCGATGCCTCCCGGCCCGACGAGAATCGGCTCGGCGATGCCTTCGCTCACCAGGCGGCGGGCGGCCTCCTGCACTCTGGGGTCACCGGCTTCAGGCAGGACCACACGCGCCTTCCGTCCGGCGGCCCTCCGCAGCAGCTCGGCGCGGAAGCTCATCGGCCGAAGCGCCGACGCAGCGCCTCCGCGACCACCGGGTGCACCAGCGAGGAGACATCGCCGCCATACCGCGCGACCTCGCGCACCAGGCTCGAGCTGAGATAGGTGGCATCCTCCGGCGGCACGAGGAAGACCGTCTCGAGACCGGGGAGCAGGTGGCGATTCATCATCGCCATCTGGAATTCGTACTCGAAATCGCTGACCGCGCGCAAACCGCGCACGATGAGCGTGCCGCCCACCTGTCGCGCGAAATCCACCAGCAGCCCCTCGAAGGACTGGTAACTCACCCGGGGATCATCACCGACGGCAGCGCGCAGCATCGCCAGCCGCTCCTCGACGGGAAAGAGCGGCTCCTTGGTCGAGTTCTTCGCGATTGCGACGATCACCTGGTCCGCGAGCACGAGGCTCCGGTGCACCAGGTCGGTGTGGCCGCGCGTGGGAGGATCGAACGAGCCGGGATAGACGGCGATGCGTTTCATGGCGCGTAGCTGAAGGTGATGGCGGTGTCGCCGTAACGGCGGGTGTCGTCGCCGTCGAGGCGTGTCTTCGCCGGATGTTCCACAGCCAGAATGCGCGCAAACGGGGCTGTACGGAAGAGGGCGATCAATCTCGACGCGTCGTCGCGGGTATAGGGCGGGTCGGCCAGGGCCAGATCATACGCGCCGGGCGGGAGTCGCTCGGCGTACCGCAGCGCCTCGCCCCGGTGCACCGTCGTCCGCGCCTCGACCCCGAGCGTCGCGATGTTGGCCTTCAGGGCCTGCAGCGACGGGGGATTGAGTTCCACGAAGTCGGCGCTCGCCGCGCCCCGGGACAGGGCCTCGAGCCCGAGAGCGCCACTGCCGGCGTACAGGTCGAGCACGCGCGCCCCCGGCAGGGCCTGCTGCAGGATGCTCATCCACGCCTCGCGTACCCGGTCGGCAGTCGGGCGGACCCGCGGGTCATCGGGAATCGCGAGCCGGCGGCCGCGAAATTCTCCGCCGACGATTCTCACACCGCGACCCCGACCCCTACCCCCGGTCCCCCTTCCCCGCTTCGCGGGGCCGGCGGCACCAGATGGGGAGAGAGGGAGAGAATGCGCGCCTGCAGGCTGGTCTGGCCCTGCCACTCGTTCTGCTCCAGCCGGAAGGCGACGTCGAGCGACTCGACCTTGGGGGCGCGATCCGCCCATCCGAAGCCGATGGCGGGGAGCCGTCCGTCCGGCGCGGCGAGCGTGGCCTTGAGGTGATTGCTGCCGACTCGCCGGATGCCGTCGAGCCGCACGCCGCGCGTGCCGAAGACCGGCCCCGGGTTTCCCATGCCGCACGGCTCGAGGTGACGGCAGAGCTTCTCGAGTTCCGGATTCACATCGCCGAGCCCGAGCACGAGATCGACCCGCTGTTCGGGGCCGAGGTCGTCGTCGGAGAGTGACTCGCGAGCCACCGCGGCGAAGCGCTCGCGGAACTCCTCGAGCCGGTCGCGCCGGATCGTCAGACCGGCGGCCATGTGATGCCCGCCAAACCGCTCGAGCACGTCTCCGCAGCGATGGAGCGCGGCATGGAGGTCGAAGCGCGTGATGCTCCGGCCGCTGCCCTTGCCGAGGTCGCCGTCGAGCGCGATCAGAAACGCGGGCCGGCCGAACCGCTCGACCACGCGGGAGGCCACGATGCCGACGACCCCGGCATGCCAGGTGTCGGAGGCGAGCACCAGCGCAGCGTCGGTGTCGGGATCCCGTTCCCGCTCCACCTGCTCGATTGCCTCCTCGAGGATCCGCTGATCGAGCGCCTGACGCTCAGTGTTCATTCCTTCGAGCTGCTTCGCGAGGCGGGCCGCCTCGGCCGGGTCGTCGGTGAGCAGCAACCGGAGCCCGTCGGTCGCATCGCCGACCCGTCCCGCCGCGTTGAGTCTCGGCGCCAGGATGAAGCCGACCTGCCCCGCCCGGACCTCCTTGCCTTCCAGTCCGCTCTCGCGGATGAGCGCCCGGATGCCGGCCCACCGGCTCTCCGGGAGAAGCCGCAGTCCGTGCCTGACAATCGTCCGGTTCTCGCCGGTCAGCGGCACGATGTCCGCGATCGTCGCCAGGGCGACCAGATCGAGGAAATGGTAGGGGAGATTGGCCGGCAGCCCGAGTGCCGGGACCAGCGCCTGCACCAGCTTGAAGGCGATTCCCGTCCCGCACAGAATCCGCAACCCCGAGGTGTCGTCCTCGCGCTGGGGATCGATCACGGCACCAGCGCGTGGCAGCACCGGCCCCGGCAAGTGATGATCGGTCACGACCACCTCGAACCCCGCTGCGCGCGCCGCGTCGACCGACTCCACCGCGGTGATGCCGCAATCACAGGTCAGGATCAGTGAGGCGCCGACGCTCCGGGCGTAGGCAATCCCGCTCGGACCAAGGTCGTAGCCATCCCGCAGGCGGTGGGGGACGAAGGCGTGGACCTTCGCGCCGGCGATTCCGAGCGCCCGGGTGAGCAGCGCCGTGGCGCACTGCCCGTCGACGTCGTAGTCCCCGTGGACCAGAATGCCGCGGCCGGACTTCACCGCGCGCGCGATGATCTCCACGGCCTCGGCCATGCCCGCGAGCCGGAGCGGATCGGAGAGTTCGTCGAGCGATGGGCGCATGAAACGCCGGGCCAGCTCCGGCGTGGTGAGGCCGCGCTGCGCGAGCAGGGCCGCCAGCGCGGGCGCGATCCCGAGTCCCCGCGTGAGCCCAGCGACCACCTCCTCGGACGGCACCCGCTCCACCTTCCAGCGGAGCGGCGGCACCGGGAAGGGTCTACTCAACCGGCTCTTCCATCGCGAAGAGGATCACGCCGCAGCTCTCGCAGGCATCGATCAGGGTGCCCGCACGGATCTGGCTCCGGCGGTTGAGCGGGATCGCCGTATTGCAGGCGCCGCACGCCGGGCCGCTCAGCGCCACGACGGCGTACACCGACTTCACGGTACGCAGACGCTCGTAGCGGGTACGGAGGGCCCGATTGACCTCGGACGCGGTGGCATCGCGCTCGGCGAGTGCCTTGTTGCGCACCCCCTCCGCATCCACCCGCTTCAGGTCGAGCGCGCCACGGGCCGCGCCCTGGGCGTCGCGCATCTGCTGCAGCTTTGCGTCGGCCTCGCGCGCCACTCCCTCGGCGGCGGAGAGCACCTCGGCCAGCTTCAGCCATTCGGCCTCCTCCTTCGCCAGCATCTGCCTGGCGAGATCGAGTTCGGCGTTCACGGCCTGCAGCTCCTTCGGAGTCTTCACCGAATCCATCCGCGCCTTGCCGCGCTCTTCCAGCTTCTTGTAGTTCTCGACCTTCGACTCGACTTCCTTGCGCCGCTTCTGTGCTTCGGCGACCGCGCGGTGCGCCTGTTCCTTCGCCTTCTCGGCGTCGATCAGCTGATGATCAAGCGCCCGGACCTCGGCGAGCACCGCATCGAGACCCTTGTCGGCCTCGAGCAGCTGGACGTCCTTCGCCTGGAGTTCCAGGAGCTTCACGATGTCTGGATGCATGCGATTTCCTTGGAGGGTGGGATGAGCATCGGGTCAGCCGTCGGCGGCGGAGCGGCGGACGGTCCGTCGCCCCAACTGGAAGCCGAACAGGCGGAATTCTTCGGGAAATTTCTGCTGCAGCGCGCGGGCGACGGTGTCCTTCTGGGCCAGCAGCGTGGCCTTCTCGGCACCCGTGGCACGCGTGATCCGCTCGTTCAGCTGGCGCCAGGCGCGCAGTTGGGGCCGAGCCTCGAGCTTGCGGCTCGCCGCCTCGAACAGATTGCCCTGCCCCGCGGGATCGAGCGGCACATCGGTGGCGGCGATGCGCTGCCAGAGCTCGACGAGCGGCACGGGCAGAGTGGCGGGCGGCTGCGCGAACCCCGGTTCGCGCACCGCGAGCAACACTTCGAACAGCGCCCGATGGGCCGGTACCTCGAACCACTCCGGCTTGAGCAGTTCCGGCGCCCGTCCCCGCCATTCGTCGTTCGCAATGAGCAGCCGCAGGACCTGCTGCTCGGTTCGCCCACCGCCGCCCCGCGCGCCCTGCGCCGCCATCGCGCTCGGGCCCGGGTCACGCCCCGAAACCGCCGGAGCCGGCCGCTGTTCCGCCGCAGCCGCGAAGGCCTCTGACTTCCGAGCCGCCTGTTCGACCTCGTGTTCGAGGACCGTCTTGGCCACGCCCGAGCGTTCCGACACGAGTGACAGATAGAGCTCGCGCTGGATCGGGTCCTTCGTCGCGCGAATGGTCGGGAGCAGCCGGTCGAGCGCCTCCCGCCGGTGCTCGATGCCGCTGAACCAGCCGCGCCGGTCGAGGATCTGAATCTTCCGCTCCATCACGTCGACCGCGTCCTTGAGGATCGGTTCGAGCGCCGGGAGCCCGCCCTTCTGCAGCAGCGTGTCGGGATCCTCGCCCGGCGGCATGGTGGCGACCTTCACCCGCATCTCGTGGCGCAGCATCTCGTCGGCGGCGCGGAAGGTGGCCTTGAGCCCGGCCATGTCGCTGTCGAGCAGCAGCACCGCCACCGGTGCGTAGCGCTTGAGCAGCGCGGCCTGATCGCCGGTGAGCGCCGTGCCGAGCGGTGCGACAACGTGCTCGCAGCCCGCGACCACCAGCCGGAGCACGTCGAAGTATCCCTCCACCACGATCACGAGGCCTTCCTTGCGGATCGCGTTCTTCGCGGCGTGGAGATTGTAAAGCGTCTGTCCCTTCTTGAAGATCGGCGTCTCAGGCGAATTGAGATACTTGGGCTCACCCGCGCCAAGGATCCGTCCGCCAAAGCCGACGACGCGGCCGCGCAGGTCGTGAATCGGAAAGAGAAGCCGGCCGCGGAAGCGGGGGATGATCGTGCCATCCTGACGCCTGGCGAGGAGTCCCGCCTCCAGCATGATCGCGTCATCGAGACCAAGCTGGCGCATCGCCTGGCCGAACTGCGGGCCGCGCGGTGCGAAGCCGAGTTCGAAGGGCTCGAGTCCCTCGAGATCGAAGCCGCGGCCGACGAGATACTTGCGCGCATCCTCCGCCTCGGGCAGCTCGCGGAGCTGGCGGGCGAACCAGTCGTGCGCGACCGACACCGCCTGGAAGATCGGTTCCCGCGGATCGGGGCCCTGCCGCTGGGTGGACTCGGGGATCACGATGCCGACCTTGCGGGCGACCTCGCGCACGGCGGTGGGATAGTCCATCCCGAGACGCTTCATGTACCACGAGAAGACGTCGCCCGATTCCTTGCAGACGAAGCAGTAGTAGCGCCCCTTCTTCGGGATCACCGCGAAATTGCGGTGCTGCCCGCCGTGGAAGGGACAGGGACCGCGGTAGTCGGAGCCGGTGCGCTTGAGTTCGACCGTCTCGCCGATCACCGAGAGAAGATCGGCGCCGTCGCGCACCTGCTCGATCACTTCGTCGGGGATCATGCTCATCCCGCGAACTCCGCGACGGTGGCGCCGGTGCCGCCCTGATTGGACGGCGCGAAGCCGTAGCTCTTCACGCGCCGGTCACGCTTGAGCAGCTGGTGCACCCGCTCGCGCACCACCCCGGTTCCCTTGCCGTGGATGATCCGCAGGTACGGCTGCTCCGACAGCACCGCCGCGTCGAGGGCGGCGAGCGTCACCTGCTCCGCTTCATCACCCGTCAGCCCGCGCAGATCGAGTTCATACGTCGCCACCTCGCTCGGATCCCGCTCGGCGATGGCCGCCTTCTTCGGCGCCGGCCCGCTGATCGGGGTAAGCGAGTCGGCCTCGACGACCAGCTTGAGCGAGCCGACCCGCACCACGATCCGTCCGTCGGTCCGGGTCTCGAAGACCTCGCCGGTGGTTCCGCTCTGGAGCCGGACGCGCTGGCCCGCTTCGAGACCACCCGCGGCCCCGGCCCCCTTCCGGTTCGACTCTTCGTCGAGACGTTTGAGCGCGGCGGCTTCGGACGCCGCAGCATCCTCGACGGCGCGGCGCGCTTCCCGGGCACCATCGCCGGCGGCGGTCGCCCTCGCGATCGCGGCCTCGACCGTCTCCCGCGCCTCGAGCAGGAAGTGGCGCGCCTGCTCCCGTGCGGTCCGTTCGGCGTCCTTCTCCCGCTTCTTGAGCGCGGCTTCGCGGATTGCCTGCGCCTCGGCCTGCGCCGCGAGCGCGGCGGCCCGGCCCTCCGATTCGGCGAGCTGGTCGGCGAGCTGTTTCTCGCGCACCATCTGGTCGCGCTCGCGCTGCTCCACCGCGGCGAGCAGCGCATCGAGGCTCCGCTCCGCGTCAGGCACCTGCGCCTCGGCTTCGGTGAGGACATCCTCCCGAATCCCGAGGCGCCGGGCGATCGCGATGCCGTACGAGCGACCAGGAACGCCCTTGATCAGCCGGTAGGTGGGCCGCAGCGTCGCGGCGTCGAACTGGAGCGAGGCGTTGACGATGCCCGGCGTCGAGGTGGCAAGGCGCTTGAGCGCACCGAGGTGAGTCGTCGCGAGCGTCACGGCCCCGCGCCGGGTGAGCGCCTGCAGCGCCGCCCCCGCGAGCGCGGCACCCTCGGCCGGATCGGTGCCACTGCCGACTTCGTCGAGCAGGATGAGCGACGCGTCGTCGGCCTCCTCGAGAATCACCCGGAGCTGTGCGAGATGGGCCGAGAAGGTGGAGAGGCTGGCCGCGATCGATTGCCGGTCCCCGATGTCGGCGAAGAGCCGGGCGAACACCGGCAGCCCGCTGCCAGGACCCACCGGCGGTACGATCCCGCTCTGCGCGAGCGCCACGTGCAGCCCGACCGCCTTCAGCAGGACCGACTTGCCGCCCGTGTTCGGGCCGGAGAGGAGGATGCACTTCTCGTGGCCCTGCAGCGTCAGGTCGAACGGCACCACCGCCTGCCCCTGGGCGAGGAGCAGCGGATGGCGCCCGTGCACGATCACCAGGTCGGCCGGGGCTCCGGAAACGACCGGAGCATGGCCATCGGTCTCCACCGCCCACTTGGCGCGGGCAACGAGATCGTCCACCGTCACGCACATCGCGTGCAGCGCGCGGACCTCGGGGATGGCGGGCCGGAGCAGATCGGAGAGATCGCGCAGAACCTTGAGCTCTTCCCGCACCGCACGCGACTCCGCCTCACGCAGCGCGTTGCCGAGGGCGATGACGGCGGTCGGCTCGATGTAGAGCGTCGCGCCGCTCGCTGATTCGCCGTGGATGATGCCGTCGGGACGGCTGCGAAGGTCACGCGGCACGGGGATGACATAGCGGCCGTCGCGCAGCGTGACGCCCCCTTCGCCGCCGACCGCACGGAGCAGCGATTCGAGCCGCTGCACCAGCCGCTCGCGCGCGGTGCGGATGTCGCTGCGGGCGGCGGCGAGTCCCGGACTGGCCGAATCGCGGACGCCGCCATCATCATCGAGGGACTGTTCGAGCCGCCGTTCGAGCGCCTTCTCGGGGGGCGGCGCTTCGAGGCTCGCGAGAAGCGGCGCATCGAGCGCGACTCGGCGGATCTCGGCGGCGACCAGGCGCGCGGCGGTGAGGGTCTGCCGGACTGCCACGAGTTCGGCGCCATCGAGCACGCTGCCCGGGATCCGGAGCCGCGCGAGCGGCCGCGCCAGCTCGGGCACGGGCTCCGCGATGACGCCGCGCGCGGCGCGGATCAGCCGGGCCAGTTCCTCGACCCGCGCGAGCTGGTCGCGAATCTCGGCCGGATCGAACCGCGGGCGCCGGGCGAGGACGCTCGCGCGGCCGAGTGGACCGGCCGCCCGCTCGGCGACCACGGTCAGTACCGCACCGAATTCCAGCGCGTCGAGTGCGTCATCCCACGTCACGTCCCCGGCGGAAGTCCACTCCTCCGGCGACCGATTCCCCTCAAAGGCGGACGGGGTGCCAGCGTCCGTGGACACTAGCACCCCGTCGGGGAGTTCGGCGCCGGTCGGGTCGGTCATCGAGCCCGCCGGACGCCTCGAGGCGTGGCACCGATCATCTGCAGAACCATTCCGGGTGAGTTAATCGCGCGGGGCGCGGGGGTAGCTTCTGCGGCGCGCATTGCGGAATGCCGCGGCCAGCTTGCGCTTCTTCTTCTCGCTGGGCTTCTCGTAGTGGCGATGCTTGCGAAGATCGGCCAGAATCCCCGCCTTCTCGCACTTCTTCTTGAATCGCTTCAGGGCCCGCTCGAAGCTCTCGTCATCGTGAATGATGACTTCCGACATCCCAAACCTCACCCCAATCGTCAGACAGCGCGTATGGTGTTGGCAGAGGGGAACTTAGAGGGGAAAAAGGTGAAAGGCAACCGGGGGCGCGACCGGTGGCCGTCGCCCCCGTGGACGCCCTATTCCAGGGTGAACCACTGCACCTCGACCCGGCGGTTCTGGTCCGGGTCCGGCCCGGCGGGTTCATCCCAGCCACGGCCCACGATCTCGATCCGCTTGGCATCGACGGCGTGCTTCTGGACGAGGAGCCGCTGGATCTCGGCGGCTCGGTCCCGGGAAAGTTCGACCGCCTTGAGGGCCATCTGCCGCACGAAGGCCTCGCCCCCCTTCTTCCGGAAGTCCTCGACCAGCGAGTTGTCCACGTGGCCGCGGAGCAGGATCGTCGAGCCGGGACTCACGGTGAGGAGCTGCTTGATCGCCTCGAGATTCCTGAGGTTGTCGGTGGACGTGAGATCCAGCGAGGCCGAGTTAGGCTGGAAGAGGAAGCGGATGTCCTTGGAGAGCAGCGGGTCGTTCTCCACGCTGCCGGCGCCGCCGCTCCGGATGGGAGCGATGGCGATCTTCTGGTCCTTGAAGATCCCCGCCTTGTCGAGGGCCGCCAGGGCGGAGAGATCGGTGAACCGCGTCGGGTCGGCGGGGTCCCTGATGAGCTCGCTGCCGTAGGCGTAGATCGCGGACTGGTAAATGCCGCCGAAGCTGCCAGCCGCGTCGATGGACCCGTTGAAGAAGGCCAGGTTCTCCGGCAGGTTCGCGAGGTGCACTTTCTGCAGCTCGGCGCGGGTCTGGTCGGGCGTCCACTTGAAGGCCTGCGCGATCACCGCGATCTGGCTCTCGGGCGTGTCGCGGACCAGGCGATTGCCCTCCAGCAGCCCGCGCACCAGTCCCTCGACGATCTTCGGATTGGCCTCGGCGAAGCCCTGGTTGACCACCAGGATGTCGGCGATGATGAGCAGGTTCTTGTTGCTGGTCAGCAGGCGCGCCCTGCCTCCACTCTGGCTGAGCACCTCGGAGGTCTTCGGCTCCCAGGTCATCGCGCCGGCCAGCTGCTCGCCGGTGCCCTTGAGGTCCTGCAGGAAGAGGTCCCCGGAGGAGAAGCCGTCCTCGGTGTAGACCAGATTCAGCCTGTCCGGGCTCGGCGTCGCGTCGGTGCTGCCGAGCGCATTGATGCCCAGCCCTGCCTCCTGCGCGAGGTAGCGGATGAAGAAATCGGTCTCGGTGAACTGCGCGGCCGCGACGATCTTCCCCTTCAGGTCGTTGACCCGCTTGATGGCGGTGCGTACCACGAGGCCGTCCGCCCCGCGGGAGAAGCCGATCTGTGCGGGCACCTTCACCTTGAACTGCCGACCGTAGACGGCGAGCACGTCGGTCGTCGTCACCGAGGCCGCGAGCTTGCCGCTGTTGAGCGCGGACCAGCTCTCCTCCTCGCTGATCGTCAGGCGGACCTTGCAGCCGCAGTATTTCGACAGCAGCGAGCCGGCGCTGGGCTGCAGGCCACCGTTGGCGGCGATGAGCCCCGCGTAGCCGGCGTACTCGCTGATCTCGATTGCCACCGTGCTGTCGGCCGGGAGCTGGTAGGCCGCCGCGGGGGCCAGCGTCGGCACCTCCATCTGCACCGCGTTGACCTCGGCCGCCGGCTCGTCCCTGGTCCCCGGCAGCGTGGGCAGGGAGACCTTCTTCCCGTTCAGCAGGAGCATGCCCGCGTAGATCAGCCCGCCGATGAGCGCGAGCGAAAGGAGCTTCCCGAGGAAGGTGAAACGCGGCGGCTGGTCGGCCATGGGTGAATCCTCTGTCGGCGAAAGACGAAGGGCGGACGGTTACGCGGGGCCGATCTCCTTCTGCGCCGGCTGCCCCTGCGGCGTCGGTCCGGCCTGGATGCCCTGGCTCGCGAGGAACTCCGCGAGCGCGTTCTGTTCCAGCGCCTTCGATTCCGACTCCTTCTCCTTGACCTTGTCCATGTCGACCAGGTCCTTGGCGACACGCGCCTTGCCCGCCGCCTGCTCGTAGCGCTTCTGCAGCACCTCGTCCACGGTCTTCATGGTGTCGCCGAGGTCGCCCACCTTGAAGGTGGCGTTGCTGAGGGCGCCGGCCGCCTCGGCCTGCGCCTCCTTCACCTTGACCTGGTCGAGCTGTTTCTCGAGCCGCTTGATCTTGTCCTCGAATTCCTTCTGGACGACTTTCGCCTGACGGAGATTCTGCGAATAGGCCTCCTCCGACTCCGACAGTTCGGCGGTGTCGGTCGCGAGGTCCGCCTTGAGCTCCTGCAGCTCCCGCGCGAGACTGCCCGCCAGCTCGATGTTGCCGGCGGAGTGGTTGGCGAGAATCCGGCGCTCGAGATCCTGGGCTTTCTGGGTCTTCATCTTGACCTGGCCCTTGAGCCGCTCGGCGACCCCGGCCATCCGCGCGAGCGCCTGGTTGTACTGCGCCATCTTCTCGCGGAACTCCTGCCGCGCCGCATCCATCAATGCCTCGGGATTCGACTCCTCGAGCCCGCTGATGAACAGTCCGACGAAACCGCGGAAGAGACGACCGACGCGGGCGAAGAGGCCCATGATTCCTCCTGACGTGAGATGCCAGCCCCGGATGCTCGCGATAAGATCGAGGTCGACGGGGAGCTTGTCAAAGACCGGGTGCTACATGAAGCGGCGCAGCGCCTCGATCTGCTGTTCGATCGCCTCCGGGGCCAGGTCACGATACCGCGCCGGCAGGAAGCGGATGTCGGTGCACTCCTTCACCGCCACGAGATCCATGAACTCGAGCTTGCGGGTGTGCGCGCTGGGGCGCACGTCGCGGAACACCTCGACCAGGATCTCGCGCAGCGGGCGCCTGGGCTCGACGCTCAGCTCCCAGGTCCGGAGTCCCCGTACGAACACCCCTTCGATTTCGTTCCCGCCGAGGGTGAGATGCTCCGGCAGTTCCGGGAGGTCGCCCTCGCCGAGCGGGACCTGGACCTTCTTCGCCACGGCGCGAAGCAGGGCCCGGCGTTCCTCGGGTGTCTCCGGGGGGAAGAGCGGGATGTGCACATCCAGCCGGCCCTGCCGCTTGAGATCGACCTCGAGCAGATCGGGGCGCGAGGTGGCGAACACCCAGATGATCTTCCCCCGGTTGCGGGTGTCCGACATCTCCTTGGCCAGCATCGAGTAGACCCGGCCGGAGAGGCCGCTGTCCCCGTCGCCCCCCTCGCGCTTGCCGGCGGCCTGGTCGGCTTCGTCCACGAAGACGACGACCTGGCCCAGCGCGCGCAGCACCGCGAAGATTTTCTCGAGGTTGGTCTCCGTCGCCCCGACCCAGCGGTCACGGAAGTTCTTGAGCACCACGCAGGGGATCCCGAGTTCGCCGGCCCAGCAGGTCACGAGGAAGGTCTTCCCGGTGCCGATCCGGCCCGCGATCAGGTACCCCATCGGCAAGGCCCGGAAGGCGCCGCGCCGGAGCAGCTCGGCATCCTCGCGGAGCCAGGCCCGCACCGCATCGAGGCCGGCGACGTTGTCGAGCGTGAAATCCGACTCGATGAACTCGAGCAGGCCCTGGCACTCCAGCTCGATCGTTTCCTTCTTCATCCGGCTGAGCCACTGCACCGTGATGCGCTCGCCGCCCTTGAGCGCCATCGCGAGCACTCGCCGCGCCCCGACCCGGGAAATGCCCGTCAGGCGCCGGGCCAGCGCGTCGAGCGGCACGTCGCTCTTCGCCGGCAGGTCCGGAAACTCCGACTGCACGAGGGCATCGAGGTACTCCCGCATCTCGGTTTCGTCCGGCAGCGGGATGTGCAGCGAGACGGCGTGCGGATTCTGCGCCACCAGTTCGTTGAGGTCGTTGAGCCCCTCGGTCAGAAGCACGGTGACGATGTTGGCGTGCATGATTGACGGGTCGTTGGCCCAGCCGAGCACCTTCACGACGTTGGCGCTGAACGCCCCGCCCAGCGAGACCGCATCGCCGCGCGGCACCACGAACTCGGCGAACTCCACCACGACGGCCAGCTTGCGTGCCTTGGCGGCGGGATCGTTGATCGCCTGCAGGTTGAGGGTCCGGAGCAGATAGCGGTCGATCAGCTCCAGGGCGGCGCCCGGCTCCCGAAGATAGGTCTGGTTCCGGCTGTCGTCGCCGAGGGCGCCACGGAGCCACTCGCTCCAGTCGTCCCCGCCCTTCACCGCCCGGATGCCGCGGCTCCGGTCGTAATGCAGCACCACGTCGTACCCCGCGAACATCACCTCGTCCAGAAACGAGCGAACCGCAAGCATCCGTCCCTCATGGGGGACGGCGTCGAAGATGTTGCCGTGCAGGATGAACTGGGCGGAGGCTCCCGCGCGGAAGAGATCCCGCATCTCGGCGGCCCACGACGGCAGGGTGCTGGTCATCGGGACTCCCGGAGCGTGGCGCGCGCGGCGGCGGCGGGGGGCTCATCGAGCAGGTCATCGAACGAGCCGAGGAGCTTCTGCTGGTCGCTGAGCCACTGCGAGGCGCCGCCGAGGCTGTGGGTGATCTCGTCGAGGCGGGCGGACATCCCGTCGGCGTCCGTCGAAAGGGCCGCCTGCTCGCGCAGCAGTTCGATCTGCTCCTGGATGCGGAGAATCTCCGCCTCGAGGAAGTCGAGCTTTTCGCGGCCTTCCTTCCGCTGCGCCACCCGCTGGCCAAGAATGTCCGCCTGACTGGACAGGCTCTTCCGGAGATCCTCGTGCAGGCCGGGATCCTTGAGTCGCTGTTGCACTTCCTCCAGGCGGCCCTCGATCTCACGGGTCTCCCCGAGCGTGGGTTCCTTGAGCACCCGGCTGATCGCGCGGCGGGCGAGCAGGAGCCGCACGTACACCCAGGTCAGCTTGCCGAGGTTTTCCCCCTGCACCGCGCTGCTGGCGCCACTCGGATCCTGCTGCTGGAACTGGTCGAGGATGGCGCGGCAGCGCGCCACGAAGGCGACGTAGCGGGCCTGGTCGGTGTCGGAGAGCCGGCGGACCATGGCGTCGAGCTTCGACTTCCACTGCTGCTCGGTTCCCGCGGAGGCGCTGGACGAGACCGCCCGCTGGAACCGGCCGTTGGTGGCGAGCCCGAAGAGATAGGCGACCTCGACCCCGGCGCCGATCAGCCAGAAGCCGGGGTTGCTCAAGCCGAGGAGCCCGAACGCGGCGAGACCGATCCAGTTCGGCGCGACGAACATGCCGAAGGGCCGGGCGTTGAAGGCCGCCTTGAGGTAGGAGCCGAAGGAAGCCGCCATTACCCGGGCGGCCACCCCAGCGGGCGCCCGCCGAGCAGGTGGAGGTGCAGGTGGAACACGGACTGGCCACCGTCGGGCCCGGTATTGGTCACCAGGCGGTAGCCCCGGGCATCGAGACCCAGTTCGGTGGCGACCTCGGTCGCGAAGGCGACGAGCCGACCCAGCGTCGCCTCCCCCTCCCCCCCGCGGGCGTCCCGGGCGGCACCGTAATGCTTCGTCGGGATGACAAGCACGTGGACCGGCGCCTGGGGGGTGAGATCGTGGAAGGCGACGGCGTCCGCGCTGCGCTTGGCGATCCTCGCGGGAATCTCGCCGTTTGCGATCTTGCAGAAGATGCAGTCAGCCATGCCGATCTTGCTCCCGTGCGCGCCAGGCGATGGTCAGGGCGGCGAGCGCCGCCGTTTCGAACCGCAGCAGGTGCGGGCCCAGCCGCACCGGCTCGAACTCCGAGTCCAGGAATGCCGCCCGCTCCGTCGAGGTGAACCCGCCCTCCGGCCCGACGGCGACCACGAGGGGTTCATGCGCGCCTAACGACCCTGGCATCGCCCCCTCCGAGTCCGCCAGCCAGCGCCGCCCCGCGCGGGGCTGCCGCAGAAACTCCCCCGGCGTGGCCGGATCACGGACGACGGGTGCCCACGCACTGCCGCACTGCTTGATGGATTCGAGGGCCCGGCGTCGAGCCTTTTCAAGATGCGTCTCGCGGAGCTTCGTCGCCACACTGCCGGCGCGGGCGGTCTCCAGCGGGACGATCTCGGTGGCGCCGAGCTGCGCCGCCTGCTCCACCACGAGGAGGAACCGCTCCCGGTCCCCGGCCCCGACCGCCAGCACCAGCGCGACGGGCGGCGCCTCGTCGACGGCCGACTCCACCATCACCGAGTGCGTCTTGCCGTCGAGCAGCAGCGACCCTTCCGCGCGCCGGCCCGAGCCATCGAGCAGCCGAATCCGCTCGCCCGCGCCCGCCCGGCGCACCGCGAGGTGGCGCTCCTCCTCCGGCTCGAGTGCGACCTTCGTCCCCGCGACCAGTGTCCCGACCGGCGCGAGGAGGGTGATCACGCGCGAACCGCCGCCACCGCCCACCAGCCCTCGTCGAGCTGCTCGTCGACGATCCGGAACCCATGCTCCTCGAGCGGTCCGCGGAAGAGCGGGGCCTCCGCCTGCTCCATCCCGGAGAAGATGGCGACGCCATCCGGGCTCAGCGCGGCGTGGATCTCCGGCAGCAGGGCAATGTTGACGAGACGGAGGATGTTCGAGACGACGATCTGCGCCGGGCCGAGCAGCGGGGCGATGACCGCCGCGTCGCCCTGCATGAAGGTGACCCGGTCGGCGACGCCGTTGCGCTCGGCATTCCGCTCGGCGACCGGCAGCGACTCGTCGTCCACTTCCACGCCGATGGCGCGGGCCGCCCCGAGCCGTGCGCCGGCGATGCTCAGAATTCCGCTGCCGCTGCCCAGGTCGAGCATCAGCAGCCCCGGACGCAGGTGCCGCTGCAGCAGCAGCAGCGCCGCGCGGGTGGAGCCATGCTCGCCGCTGCCGAAAGCCATCTCCGGATCGAGCGTCACGATCGCCTCTTCGGGGCCCGGCACGTGGTCGATCCACGACGGCACGATCGACACGTTCCCCACGTGCCGGACGCCCAGACCGGCACGCCAGGCGGTGCCCCAGTCGACCTCGGGCAGCAGCGTATGCGTGGTCTCGATGCCGGGGCCATGCGCCGCGCTGAGATCGCGCGCCAGGGCCTCCGCCGAGCGCAGATTGAGCGCGAAGGAGACGATGGTTCCGTCGGCACGCTCCTCGACGGCATGCCCGGTCCGGCCCACCAGCCACGCGGCGATGGCGTCGTGACGGGCGAGATCGGACCGCACCTCGATGGCGTACCAGGTCATGCCCCCAGCGCTTCCTTGATCTTGGCCCAGAAGCCTGCCGCGCGCTTGGGCGGCTCACCCTCGACCTTCGCCAGCTCCTTGAAGAGCCGGATCTGTTCGTCGCTCAGAGACTCCGGCGTCCAGACGTGCGCGCGGATGAGGAGGTCGCCGCGCCCACCCTGACCGAGGCGAGGGAGCCCTTTGCCCTTCAGCTTGAGGACGGTACCGGCCTGCGTTCCCGGCGGGACGGTAACCCGCTCCTCGCCGTGAGGCGTGGGCACGGTGAACGCCAGCCCGAGGGCCGCCTGCGAAAAGGAGAGCGGCAGGTCCATGACGAGATCGTCGCCGTCGCGCTCGAAACGCTCATCCCCCTTCACCTCGATCATCACCAGCAGATCGCCCGGTGGCGCATTGCGCGGGCCGACCGCGCCCTGACCGCGGAGCGTGAGGTAGTTGTTCTCGGAGACCCCGGCGGGGATCTCCACCTGTACGGTCTTGTCGGCGCGGATCCGGCCCTCGCCGCGGCAGGCCTCGCATGGCTTCGCGATGACGACCCCCTCCCCCGAGCAGGTGGGACAGGGGCTCACCTGCACGAACTGGCCGAACATGCTCCGCGCCGCACGGCGCACCTCGCCGGTGCCGCTGCAGGTGGTGCAGGCGGTGGGCCGGGTGCCCTTCTTGGCGCCGGTGCCCTCGCAGGTGTCGCAGCGATCCAGCGTCTTCAGCTTGATCGTCCGCTTGGCGCCGGTCGCCACCTCGGCGAGCGAGATCTTCACCGACACGCGGATATCCTGACCCCGGCGCGCCTCGCTCCGCTGGCCCTGGCCGAACATTCCCTCGAATCCGCCGAAGTCGCGCATGAAGATGTTGAGCGCTTCGGAGAGATCGACGTGGTGGAACCCGCCGTAGCCCTGCGATCCCGAATTGCCGCCCAGACCGGCCTTCCCGTAGCGGTCGTACCGTGCCCGCTTGTCAGGATCCTTCAGGACCTCGTAGGCCTCCGTGACTTCCTTGAAGCGCTCCTCGGCATCGTCGGACCGGTTGCGGTCCGGGTGGAGCTCCATCGCCATCTTCCGGTAGGCCTTCTTGATGTCGGCCTCGGAGGCATCCTTCGTGATGCCGAGCAGATCGTAGTATTCGCTCACTCCATCAATCCTTCCACCAGCCGGCTGGTGTGATCCACCAGGCCGACGATTTTATCGTAGGGCATGCGAGTAGGACCGATCACGCCGATCACACCGCTCAGGTCACCGGAGCGGTAGGACGAGGTGACCAGGGTGAATCCGGCGAGTCGGCTGTCGCTGTTCTCGCCGCCGATCGTGATGGTCAGGCCGGTCGAGCGGCGGGCCGACAGCGCCTGCTGCAGCAGATCGCGCCGCTCGGTGAGTTCGAGGAGATCCCGGATCCGGCCGCTCGAGGCGAACTCGGGCTGACCGGCGAGCATCTGCGCGCTCCCCAGCACGACGGCCTCCGGGCCTGACGGCAGACCGAAGATTTCCTCGCCCTCTTCAATGAAGATGTTGAGGAGCTCACGCTCACCCGCGGAGGAATCGGCGTCGCGCAGCCGTTCGGCCAGCGTGGTGCGGATCTCCATCAGCGTGAGGCCGGCGAGCCGGTCGTTCAGCGTCTGCGCGACTCGCTGCACCACTTCGGCCGGCATGTGCCCGGCGACCTGCACGAAGATCGTCCGGACCGCGCCGCTCTTCAGGTGGAAGACCAGGAGCAGCCGCTCCGAGCTCACCGCGACGAGATCGAGCTTCTCGAGGACGACCCGGTCGAACGCCGGAGCGACCGCCACCCCGAGTTCCTGCGTCAGCACCCCGAGGACCTGGGCGGCGCGGCGCAGAATCTCCTCCATCGCACTGCGCGACGGAACCAGTTCCGCCTTGAGCATCCGCTGATCTTCGTGGCTTGGCGGCGACAGCCGGATCAGATTGTCCACGTACCAGCGATAGGCGCGGTCGGTGGGAATCCGGCCAGCGGAGGTGTGGGGGTGGTACAGGAACCCCTTTTCCTCCAGATCGCTCATCGTATTGCGGATGGTGGCCGAGGACACGCCGAGCGGAAACCGCTGGACCACGGTCTGGCTTCCAGCCGGTTCGGCGGTTTCGATATAGACCTGGATCACCGCTTCCAGCACGCGGAATTCCCGGTCGGAGAGGCCCTCGAGTGACATGGGGGATAAATCTAGCAGGGAACCGGGGTTGGGGCTAAAGGGATGCCCCGCTGGAGCGGCGACTAATCGCGGCTCACATCTGCCTGCCCCATGAGGCTGTCCAGCCTCAGCCATCCTTCGGCGGTCAGGGTGAGACGGTCTTCGGCTTCCATAGCCCAGCCGGCCTCGGCCCAGGCATGCCGGAGTTCGAGGGTCACCCACCCGGCGGGCACGCCAGCGTCGGTTCTCAAGCCCAGATAGAGCTTCTCGAGGTCAATGCTGGCGGGATCGAGCCGCTCCTCTCCGGCGATTCCGCGGTCACCGGCGTCGATCGCCCGGCTCCAGGCGACCCAGTCCCGCAGGTTCCACCACCGCAGTCCCCCGACTGCGCTGTGCGCGGAGGGCCCGAGTCCGAGGTAGGGAGCGCGGCTCCAGTAGGCGCTGTTGTGCCGGGCCTCCTGACCGGGCAGTCCGTAGTTCGAGACTTCGTAGTGCCGGTAACCAGCGTCCCCGAGCGTGGCGTGGGCGAGGAGGAATTCGTCGGCGTAGCGCTCCTCGGGGGCGGGACTCGCCTGACCCCGATCGACCCAGCGGCCGAGCGGTGTGTGACTCTCCACCGTCAGACCATAGAGCGAGAGGTGCGCCGGCTGCAGTTCGAGCACCTGGGCCAGATCGGCGGCCCAATCCCGCTGCAGGTGCGACGGCAGGGCGTAGATGAGGTCGAGGGAGAGGTTGCTGATGCCGGCCCCCCGCAGGTGCGCGACCGCTTCCGGCACCTGTTCCGCGCTGTGGGTCCGGTGCATCCAGGCCAGCACCGCGGGGTCGAAGGACTGCACCCCGAGTGAGACGCGATTGATCCCGGCTCCCGCCCAGGCGCGGGCGGCCTCGCGCGTGACATCCTCCGGGTTCGCCTCGAGGGTGATCTCGGCCCCGGCCCTGATGGGCAGATCGGCATGCACGGTCTCGAGGATACTGGCGACGGCGGCAGGCTCGAGCCGCGAGGGGGTGCCTCCGCCGAAGTAGACGGTGGCAAGCTCGCGGGCAGCAGACCAGCGCTCATCGCGGCGCCAGCGCTCCCATTCCGTCAGCACGCGCTGGGCGTACTCCGCGGAGGGGGTTTCCGGCCGGACCGCGATGGCGAAATCGCAGTAGGAGCAGCGCCGGGCACAGAAGGGGACATGCAGGTAGAGATGCACGCCGGAAGGTAGAGACGCGACGGGAAAAGGGGAGAGCGGGATTCGGCCCCTGGGTTCGTGCTTCGGGTTGACAGCCCCACCGTCACTCGGCATAGTACCGCCATCCCAGAAGCCGAGTACCGCTGTCTTCCGCCATCTCTCCCCAAGGGGGCTGTGTGCTCATCATGTCGTCCGTCCGCCAGCGCCTGACGCTGACCGTCGCCGCGGCCGCGCTTGCCGCACCGTCGCTGCTTTCCGCGCAGCTCCGCACCGAACTGACTCCCTTCGCCGCGAGCTATTACGGCGTGACGCACCTGGGCACCGGCTCGGCGGGCCCGCTCGCCGGCAACTCCTTCACCATCGATCAGAACAATGCCTTCGCCGCGGGCGCCCGGATCTCCGTCCCGATTGGGGGACGCCTCGCCCTCGAAGGCGAGTTCGCCTACACCGCGAGCGGGCTCAGCATCACGGAGAAGAACGGTTTCGGTCCCGGCCTCGATGGCGGCGTCTCGCAGAGCGGCAACGTGATGTTCGGCAGCCTGCGCGCGGTCATCCAGCCCCGCCGCGCCAACATCTACTTCCTCGCGGGCCCCGCGATCGTCACCCGCGGTGGCGATGCCTGGAAGGGCGTCAAGAAGTCGGACATTACCGATTTCGGTGGCGTGATTGGCCTCGGCATCAAGGCCAGCGTCACCCCGCGGTTCCGCATCAACCTCAGCGCCGAGTCGTATCTCTATTCGTTCAACGGCGGCGGCACCAAGTCGAAGTTCCAGTCGGACATCCTCGTTGCCCTCGGCGTGCCGATCTCCCTCAGCCACTGAGCGGCTGAGGAACGAAGCCGGAGACAACGAAAGCGGGGCGGGTCATGACGACCCGCCCCGCTTTTCCTTCGGACCGGCAGAGGCCCTACCGCTCCGCCCGGACCGGTCCCGGATTGGCGCGTGGCGTCGTCCCGCCATCGCCAAGCTGCCCCTTGTCGTTCCGCCCCCAGCACTGTGCCTCCCCGCTCCGGCTCATGCCGCAGGTATAACCCTCGCCGGCGGAGATCGAGGCGAATCCTGCGCCCCCGGCGACGGCCACCGGCTTGGTGCGGTCGGTTCGCGACCCGTCACCGAGCTGGCCGGCACGATTCTCACCCCAGCAGTAGGCTTCGCCTGACGAGGTGAGCGCACAGGTGTGGGCACCACCCGCCGAAATGTCGCGGAAGGTCATCGAGGTGCTCACCGCCTGGGGCGCCGTGCGGTCATCCTTGCCGCCATCGCCCACCTGACCGCTTTCGTTCGACCCCCAGCAATACGCCTTGCCCGCATTCGTGAGCCCGCAGGTGTGCTTCCCGCCGGTGGCGATCCGGGTGTAGACCTGATTGCCCGAGACGTCGATCGGCTCGACCTGCTGCTCCTGCCCGCCGAAACCGAGCTGCCCCGAGAACCCGTCTCCCCAGCAATAGGCCTTCCCCGCCGCGGTGAGCGCACAGGTGTGGCTGCCACCCGCGCTGACCGCCACATAGGACTGGTTCCCCTTGGCCACCACGGGCTTGCGCCGGTCGTTGCCCGAGCCGTCACCGAGTTGCCCCTCCTTGCCCTTGCCCCAGCAGTACACCTTCCCGCCTGACAGGCCGCAGGTGTGGGCCCCGCCAGCCGAAATCGCGGAGAAGGTCAGGCCGCCCACGACCGCCACCGCGCTGGTCGTGCTGGTCGCGGAGCCGTCACCGAGCTGCCCCTGCTTGTTGTCGCCCCAGCAGACCGCGCGCCCGCCTGGCAGGAGCCCGCAGGCATGGCCCCGGCCCATGGTCAGGTCGGTAATCCCGCTGGTGCCCTCGACCGCGGTCAGTCCCTGGCCACCCGCCCCCCAGCAGACGGCTCCATTCTGGGCGATGCCGCAGGAGAACGCGCCCCCGGCCTCCACCGCCCGGCGAGGGAGGAGTGCGCCGCTGCCGGCACCGCTGGCCGGAGTCGTCGTCGGCGCCGGCGGGAGTGTGGTCGTCTGGACCGGCGACGGAGTCGGCTTGGGATTGATGGTGACGGGCAGCGGCGGGGGCGCAAGCACGCTGATCCGTTCGGTCGCACTCTTGCCCTCCGCTTCGGCGCGAATGTCGGCGGTGCCTGGCGCAACGGCAGTCACGACGCCGCGAGGGCTCACGGTCGCTACCTGCGGTGCACTCGAGCTCCAGGCGACGCCGCGATCATTGAGCTCGCGGCCCTTCGCATCGCGGACGGAGGCGGTCCACGCACTCGACTCGCCGACCTTGAGACTCCGCCCTGCGGGCGAGAGCACCACGGAGCCAACGGCCACGGTCGCCTCGGTCACCGTGACGGTGGCACTCGCGGACTTGCCCTCCGCGCTGGCCGTGATCGTCACCTTGCCTTTGGCGATTGCCGTGACCATGCCGTCGTTCGACACCCGGGCGATGCGCTCGTCGCTGGATTTCCACGCCAGCGGGCGATCGCTGAGGGGGCGACGCCTGTCGTCCAGCAGCGCAGCCGCCAGCGGCGCCTCCCCGCCCGTGACCAGCGCGAGCGCGTTCGGCGTGATCGCGATGCTGGCCACGGCGATCGCAGCGGGCTGCGGCTCGACCGGCTTCGGCTCCGGCGGCTTTGGCTGGGGCTTCGGCGCATTCACCGTCACCCGGGTCTCCGCACTCTTGCCCTCGCTGCTGGCGGAGACCGACGCCGCCCCGGGGCCCACCGCACTCACCAGCCCGGCGGACGAGACCAGTGCCACCTGCGGATCGTTCGTCGCCCAGACCACGGTACGATCCGCCAGCACGGCACCCTTCGCGTCCTTGAGCGCCGCCTGCAGTTGCACCGTCTCGCCGACCTCGAGCGCCTTGCCACTGCCGCTCAGGACGACGCTGGCCACCGCCGCGGGTTGATCGGCGGTGCTCTCCTCGACGGCAACGTTGAAGCTGTCGGCCTTGCTCTCGCTCAATGCGATGATCGTGGCCGTGCCCGCCTTCCGCGCCGTCACCGCTCCATTCGGGGAGACTTCGGCCACCGACGGATCGGTGGATGACCAGGTGACGTCGCGGCCGGCGAGCTCGGTCCCGGTGACATCCGTCAGGCGGGCCGCAAACTGTTCGGTGCGCCCGACCGCGATGGTCGCATCGTTCGCGACGATCTCCACCGCGGATACGGCGGCGGCGGCCAGCGGCAGGTCCGGCGGCGGGGGTACATCCCCACCACTGCCGCCGCCCTTGCGCAGCACCGCGAATGCGATCCCCGCGATCACCGCGACGCCCACCAGGCCACCGATGATCTTGCCCATGCCGCCAGAGGACGCCGCGGCCGCAGGAGCGCGCTCGACGACGTCGGGCCGCGCCACCGGTGCCGGCTCACGGTGAGGCGGCCGAATGATCTCGGTTTTCGCGTCCTCGACCACGGGCTTCGATGTTGCGACCGGCAGCGGGGTCACGACGGCAGTCGGCACCTCGGGTGGCGGGGGGGCCGGCGCCGGGGCGGGCGCGGCAACCGTCAGCCGCAGCTCGGCCTTCCGCCCCTCGACCGTCGCCGTGATGACAGCATCCCCTGCACCCCTGGCCGTGACCACACCGGCACCGTTGACCGTCGCAACCTTGGTATTGCTCGAGACCCAGGCCACGTCCCGCCCGGTGAGTGTGCGACCCTTCTCGTCCTTGACGACGGCCGCGAGCGTCGTGGTCGCGCCTGGCTGGAGCGGGGCATGCTTGCCTTCGATCGTCACCGAGGCGGCAGGGACCGGCAGCACCTGGACCGTGATCGTCCAGCTCTTCCCTTCGCTCTCCGCGGAAATCTTGGCGCTGCCGGAACCCATGCCGGTGAGGCTCCCGTCCCGCGTCACCGTGGCGATGGCTGGCGAGGAGGAGGTCCACTTCACCGCCCGGCCGGTCAGCACGCCGCCATGCGCATCCTTCAGGACCGCCTGGAGCTGCAGCGTGTCCCCGGTGATCAGCGGCTTCGGCTCCACGATGGTGACGGAGGCCACAGGAGCCGCGGTGACCCGCACCGTGACGCTCGACTGCTTCTCCTCGCTCGCAACCGTGATCTCGACCGTCCCCTCGGTGTGGCCGGTGACGACGCCACGATTGGAGATCGTCGCGATCTGCTCCGAGGACGAGCGCCAGCGGAGCTCCCGTCCGCCGAGTCGCTTTCCGTGGCGGTCCGTCAGCGTCGCCTCGAGCGTGATGGTCTCGCCGGCCTGGACACTCGGAGCGGCCGGGGCGATCGCGATGCTCGCGACCGCGGCAGGCGTCACCGCGACGCGGGAGTTGCCGTCGATGCCCTCGCTGGTAGCCAGGACTTCGACGACCCCTTCGTGGACCGCGGTGACGAGTCCCGTCGTGCTCACCGTGGCGACGCCGGCCGGCACCACCTTCCAGCTGATCGGACGGCCGTGGAGCGTGGCGCCGTGGGCATCACGCAGGGTGACTCGCAGCTGCACGGTGTCGCCCTCGGCGAGGACCGGGTCGACCGGTTCCACCAGTACGAGCGCCACCGGCACCGGCGTCACCGTAACCTGAGCCACACCGCTGACGCCTTCGCAGGAGGCCGTGATGGTCGCGGCGCCTGGCGCGATCGCCGTCACCATCCCCGTTGGCGAGACCGTCGCGATGGCCGCGTCGCTCGAACTCCAGGCCACCTTGCCGCCCGCCGCGGTGCCGCCGGCGGACCGCGGCGTCGCCGTCAGCTGCATGCCGTCACCGACGTGCAGGTCGCTCCGGCCCGGCGCCACCGAGATGCCGATGACTCGCGGGGCGGGAATCGGGGTCGTGGCCGCCTCGACGACGGGCCGGGTCTTGGCGGGCGGTACAGGGCTCGTGGGCGGCGGCGGCACCTGCTTCAGGATCTCGCGGGTGCTCCCCTTCTTGGCGAGTTCGATGAGCCGGAGCCGGATCGGGTCGTCATGCGCCAGCGTCAGGCCGCCAAGCGCGACGGTCGCCTCTTCCATGGAGGGGAAGCGCTTGTCCGGTGACTTCTCCAGCATCCGCATCACGGCCGCGGCGAGCTCCGGCGGACAGTCCGGCCGGACCTCGAGCACCGGTTTCGGCTGCTCGTGGAAGTGCGCGAACAT
Organism: Gemmatimonadales bacterium; assembly: GCA_044229245.1. Classification (GTDB taxonomy): domain Bacteria; phylum Gemmatimonadota; class Gemmatimonadetes; order Gemmatimonadales; family GWC2-71-9; genus JADJOM01. The sequence continues at coordinate 132,071 of JBGATI010000005.1, forward strand.
GATCGACATCGCCGAGTCGCCCTCGAAAGGCTGGCGGCCGGTCAGCATCTCGTAGGCGACGACGCCGAGCGAGTACTGGTCCGACTTCCCGGTGATGTCCTTCGCCGCGCACTGCTCGGGGCTCATGTAGGAGGGGGTGCCCACCGCGATACCGGTCATCGTCAGGGCGCGATTCTCCGCAACCTTCGCGATGCCGAAGTCGGTGACGACCGACCATCCCTCCTCGTCGATCATGATGTTCGCCGGCTTGACGTCGCGGTGGACGATGCCGTGCCGGTGCGCGTAGCCGAGCGCGTTGCCGACCTGCTGCAGGATGGCCTTGGCCATCGGGATCGGCATGGGTCCGAGGTCCTTGATGATGGCCTCGAGCGAGCGACCGGCGATGAACTTCATCACGAAGAAGAGCGTCTTGCCGGCGCTCTTCACCGTGTAGATCGGAATGATGTGGGGGTGACTCAGATTGGCCGCGGTGCGGGCCTCGCGCTTGAAGCGCTCGCTCATCCCGTCGCCCATGAGCAGCAGCGCCGGCGACATCACCTTGATCGCGACCTTGCGGTCGAGGGCGATGTCATGGGCCAGGTACACCGTCGCCATGCCGCCCCGGCCCAGCTCGCGGTGAATCTCGTACTCGCCGATCGTCGCCGACCGGAGCAGTTCCAGAATCTGGTCGTTGGCGTCCTTCTCCTGCGCCGCCGGCATCATCGCCGTCGCCACACTCCCCTGCTCCCCGGACACGTCCGAGCCGCACTTCATGCAGAAGCGCGCACCCGGGGTGACGGTCTCGCCGCAGCGGGCGCAGGTCGGGCTGGTCGGGGCGGTCATTAAATAGTGGAAGTGGCTTGGCTAGCTCAATTTAGCACAAGTTCCGCCCCCTTCAACGGCCCAACTCACAATTCCCGCCTTTTGGGTCGCCAGCCCCCTGAGTTCCAGAGTGGAGACTGCCCCAAGCACCACCGCCGCCGGCAGTCCCAGCCGCTCGATCAGGGCCTCGATCCCGCCCGGCGCAAGCACCAGGGCTTCGGCCACCAGCCGCAGGGGGCCGTCCAGTTCGGGGGGCACCGGGACCGGTTTGGCCGGCACGACCGCTGGCTCGGCGGAAGCCCCGCTTTTCGGTCCGACTGCGGCCCTCGGGGTGCGCTGCGGTGCACGGGCACCCGCTCCAGCACCCTGGCCCGGGGAGGGGCTCGAAGGCGGAGCCGGCACCAGATCCGGGTAGTGGCGCAGCAGATCATCGACGACCAGCAGCGGCTCGGCCCCGTCGCGGATCAACCGGTTGGTGCCGATGGAGGTGGCGCTGGTGATCAGGCCGGGCACCGCCATGACATCCTTCCCTTGCGCCAGCGCCGTCCCCACGGTGATCAGCGTCCCCGATCCTTCGGCGGCCTCGACCACCACCGTGACCTGGGCCAGCGCACTGATCAGCCGGTTACGCCGCGGGAAGGACCCCACCCCCGGGCGCTCCCCGGGCGGGAACTCCGTCAGCAGCAGCCCCGCCTCGGCCACCCGCTCGTAGAGCCGCCGATTCGCCGCCGGGTAGGTGACGCCGAGACCGTTGCCGAGGATCCCGATGGTCGTCCCGGGCGCATCCAGGGCAGCCGCATGCGCGATGGCGTCGAGGCCACGGGCCATGCCGCTGACCACAACGAGTCCTGCGCGTGCCGCCGCGGTCGAAACCTCGAGGCAGACCTCCGCCCCGTAGTCGGAGTGATCGCGGCTCCCGACGATGGCCACCGCCGGACGGCCGAGCAGAGCGAGGTCGCCCATCGCGAAGAGCAGCGTGGGGGCGTCAGGGATGTGCTGGAGCAGATCGGGGTAGTGGGGATCGCCGGGGAGAATCGTGGTGGCGCCCATGAGGTCGACGGCTTCCAGCACCCGCTTTCCATCGTCGGGGGAGGTAGCAGATATGGCGGTCGCCGCGGCGGCGGAGATCCCAGGGATGGTACGTAAAAACTCAAACGGCGCCGAGAGGGCGCCGAGTGGGGTTTGACAGTATTCGAGGAGGGCGGCGAGTCGTACGGTGCCGATCCCGGGAGTGAGGGCGAGCGCCACGTAGGCCGCTCGCGATTCCGCTAGCTCCATTCGTCGGGCTCCGAAGGCGCGGCCGCTTCTCCGGTGTCGCCATCCTCGTCGGGCCAGGCGATCTCCTCCTGCACGGCCTCCTCGGCGCGCATCGACTGCACTGCCTTCCAGAGATACTCCTTCAGGTCTTCGAGGCCCGCGCCTGACACGGACGAGAATGCCAGAGTTCCCACGGCGCCCGGCACTTCAAGCTGTGGAATCGGAGCCGACTCCTCGAGCAGGTCGCGCTTGGAAAGCAGGACGATGTACGGCTTCTCGAAGAGGGGCTCGCTATAGGCGCGGATCTCGTGGCGCAGTCCGTCGAAGACCGCCTGCGGATCCTCGCTGTCGAGCGGGACCAGGAAGGCGAGCACCCGGGTCCGCTCCACGTGCCGGAGGAAACGGAGGCCGAGGCCCTTCCCCGCGTGCGCCCCTTCGATGATGCCGGGGATGTCCGCCACGACGAAGGTGCGGTGTCCGGAGAGGCCGACCACGCCCAGATTCGGTTCGAGCGTCGTGAAGGGGTAATCGGCGATCTTCGGCCGCGCCGCGGAGATCACCGAGAGCAAAGTGCTCTTGCCGGCGTTTGGCTCCCCGACGAGGCCGACGTCCGCGATGAGCTTGAGGACCAGTTCGATCTCCCGGTCTTCGCCCTCCTCGCCCGGTTCCCACTCGCGTGGCGCCTGATGGGTCGGCGACGTGAAGCGCGAATTCCCGCGACCGCCCCGCCCGCCCTTCGCCACCCGTACCGTATCACCGGGCTTCAGCACCTCGGCGATCAATTCGCCGGTCGCCGAATCACGGATTTCGGTGCCTGCGGGAACCGGGAGATAGAGGTCGTCTCCCGTCGCGCCGGTCATGTTCTTCCCCTTGCCGTGACGGCCCCGCTCGGCGACCCAGGTGGTCCGGTAACGGAAGTCGAGCAGGGTGGAGAGGTTCGGATCGACCTTCACGTAGACGGAGCCCCCGTTCCCGCCGTCGCCGCCGTCCGGACCGCCCTTGGGCCGGAACTTGAATCGCGCGAACGACGCGGCACCGGACCCGCCGGTGCCCGCGGTGACGCGGATGGTGACTTGATCTACGAACATGAGACTCCCATCTCGATGGACTACTCCTCCGGCTCCCACCCGTCCCGTACCGTCTGCCACAACTCCTTCACCTTCTTCCACTGATCATACGAGAGCAGCGGGTTCACCACCGACAGCACGCCGTCCACCTGGCCGAAGGTCGCGCCCGCATGCAGGGCACCGCGCAGGTGCGAGTGCAGCTGCCTGGGCACTTCCATCACGGCGGTCTGGGCCACGGTGCAGAGTTCGCGGCGCATGAGGTCGAGTCCAGGCCGCGACATCGTGCGTCCGTACCCCTCGGTGATCATCCAGAGATCCAGCGCCGGATGCAGGTCGCGCACGTTTTCACGCAGCCGCTTGTAGTTGGCGCCGTAGACGATGCCGCAGGTTTCCTCGCCCCGGGCGGTCCACTCGCCCACATGGGTGTACTCGGCATCGGAATCGCGTGCCGGGGCCGCGACGCGTCCCACCTTGCGCCAGATCGCCACGGCGATGAGCGTGCGCGGATAGCCGACCATCAGCACGGACTGGAGCAGCAGCTCCTCCACCCAGGGCAACGGCACCTGGTTGGTGCGACAGCCACCGGCGCGGTCGCGCAGCTCCGGCTCGTCACCCAGCGCGATCGCCGCCGCGAAGCGCACCAGATGCAGTGTTGACGGATCCAGCTGGGACTGCCTGGACATGACGCTAGCTCCTGTTCCGAATCGTGCTGATACCCCGCCGACGCCGCGCGGTGCTCAAAACTGCAACCGGCCCTGCACCCGCGTCACTCCGGTCACCGCGCCCCTCGTATTGAGGGTCGGCAACTCCTCGTGGCGCGTGACCTCGGCCGAGAGCTGGTGCACGTCAAACCCGAGATCGAAGCGGGTGCCGAGCTCGCGGAGCACCGCCAGCAGCGAGGGCCCCGAACTCCGCATGTCGCCGTCATGCACTTTGAGCGCCAGGCCCAGCTCCGCGTGCGGCAGCGCGGCACAGTAGATCCCGTCGGCACCGACCTTCGCGATGACCAGGCCGGCGGTGGCCAGCCCCAGGTCCGTCTCCAGCCGGCCATGACCGGCGACGAGTTCCGGAAACGCGGCCATCGATTCCCGGAGGCGCACCGCCGCCGGTTCCTCCGATGCGGCGAAGCGCGCGTAGGCCAGCGCCATCGCGCGGAGTGGCAGTCCGAAGCAGACCACCGTGCAGCCGTCCACGCCGAAGTGCAGCGACTCCTCGGTACAGCCGGTCCAGCGCACCACCTCGGCAACGATCCTCTGCTGAAGCGGATGCTCGCGCCGCTCGTAACCGGCCAGCGGCCATCCCTTGTATGACGCCATCGCCAGCATGCCGGCATGCTTGCCGGAGCAGTTGCTCCAGCGCGGCGACATCGCGATCCCCTGCCGCAGCACCTGCTCCGCCACCGTCGGTGACAGGGGTGGATGCGCACCGCAGGCGAGCAGCCGCTCCGGCACCCCTACCTTCTTAAGCATCGACTCCGCGACTTCGAGGTGAGCGGGCTCACTCGAATGCGACGCGCAGGCGAGGGCCAGTTCACGGGGCGAGAATCCGAAGCGATCGGCCGCGCCCTCCGCCACCATGGGCATCGCCTGAAAGGGCTTGGCCGCGGAGCGCCAGAAGGTCGAGAGATCGGGATCGCCAGCGCTGGCCACCAGGCGACCATGGCCGTCCACGACCGCGACCGACACCTGATGGACCGATTCGACCCAATCGCCCCGCGTGGACTCGACCCGAAGTTCGGGAGTCATGGGGTCACATAATAGCAGGGAAGCCCCCCCGATGAGGGCGGGAAACCGGATCGGGATGGAGCCGTGAGCTCCGGGTGGACGCGTGGGGGGTGGTCGGAGCCGGTTCAGGGACCCTTCGGCCGGGAACCCTCGGAAGCGAACTTCGCCTCCTCGTACGCCCGTTGGACGGCGGGCGCGGCGTAGAAGTTGGTAAACGCCTCCTCCCGGATCGGATCCCCGGCCGCGAACCTGGTCACGAACGGCGCGAAGTCGATCGTCTTCTGCAGATCCTCGAGCGTGGTACCCTGCTCCACCGCACGGCGCGCCTGCTCCCGGGTGAAGACCAGCAGCTCCCGCACGAGAGCGAGGTAGCTGTAGTCGTGCTGCACCTCGCCATGTCCCGGCACGATCGTCTCCGCGCCTCGCGCCTTGAGCTGATCGAGCGCACGGACCCAATCGCCGAAGAAGGCGGTTCCGGGAAAGGGACAGGGGACCGTGACCAGATCGCCGGTGAGCAGCACCTTCTCGGTCGGGAGGTAGAGATAGGCATCACCCGCCGTGTTGCCGCGCCCCGGGCTGACGACCTGGACGATACGCCGGCCGAGCAGGATCGTCAGGCTGTCATCGAACACCAGGTCGGGCGCCAGCGGGTGCGCGGTGAGCACCTCGGGCAGGAATTCGCGATAGTCGCCGGTGATCAGGGTCCAGCTCGACCGGACTTTGTCAGGCATGGCCGACCCGTCGCGCATCTTCCCCGTCGACAGCCGGAGCCGCATCAGCGAATCGGTGGGACCGAAGCCCTTCATCTCGTTGAAGTAGCCCGGCACCCGTTCCAGAATCCCGGCCCGCGTCGCCGAGGTGCCGATGATCCGCACCCCGGGGAAGGCGGCCCGGTACTCGCTGTTGCCGAGGTTGTGGTCCGGGTGCCAGTGCGAATTCACCACGAACCGTACCGGCTGCGTCGTGAGCCGCCTGATCTCCGCGATCTGGCGCCGGGTCGAGGACGGAATATTCCCGGTGTCGAAGACCAGCACGCCGTCATCCCCGATGACCACCACGGAGTTGCCTGACTGGAATCCGGAGCGTTCCTCCGGTGTGATGAAGGCGTAGACCCCCTCGGCGAGCTTTACCGTGCGGTAGCTCAGCACCGAAGGCGGCGCCGGGACGGATTGTGCCGGGGCAGAACGGGTGAGGCCGCCGACGGCGAGCAGGGTGAGAACGAAGACCGGACCGAACCGTCCCGGCCGATGAGGGGTGTGCATCGCGACCTCCAGCCAGAAGGCACGGCGGACCGGGAACGGCTGCGACCGCCGGTGCGGGCGAGTGTGGAGTCGCGTTACGGCACCGGCGCGAGCACGGTTTCACCCGACGGATCACCCCGGCGCGCGTCGCCAGTCGCGCACGCGCCCCGTCCGCCTTTACTTTTGGCCATGCCGTCCCATGCCCGCTGGATTCCGCTGCTGCTGCTCGCCCTGCCTGCCACGGCGGCGGCACAGGCCTCACCCTACGTTCCGCTCGACGATCCCCGACTCCCCGCCTTCGAACACCTCGTCGCGACCGGTGATGTGGCGGATCCGTCACCGCTGCTGCGTCCCTTTCGTCGCAGCGATGCCACCCGGGTGCTCGACGAAGCGCTCGCCGGCGGTTCGGCCCGGGATACGGCGCTGGTCGCCGAGTTGCGGCGGGCGTGGAGCGAGGATTCGAGCGAGTCCGATTGGGAGCTCGAGGCCCGTGTCGGCGCACAGGGGTATACCCAGGCCCGCCGCGACCCGCTGCATCCCGCCGGCCCCGCTGGGATGCAGCCATATGGCGATCTCCGCCTTCAGGCCACATTTGGCAACGTGGTGCTCGTCAGCCGACCCGCCATCGAGCGGCGGGTGATCAGGGATCCGGACTGGCCCGGGCGTCGCGACATCAAGGTGGCCGGCCGCCATCTCGAGGGATATCTCTCCGCGCAGTTCCGCTTCGTCCGGCTCTTCTATGGCCAGATGGATCAGAACTGGGGACCGGTCGGCCTGCCGGGCATCGGGGTCAGCAACTACGGCTACCCGCGCCCCCAGGTCGGCTTCGAAATCGGCACCGAGCGATTCCGGCTTACCTCGCAGGCGGCGTCGCTCGCGGATGAAGCCGACAGCGCCGGCCAGGTGGTGCATCGCTACTTCTTCGCGCATCGCGCCAGCGCGCAGGTGACCCGGCGCCTGGCGTTGTCGCTGTGGGAGACGGTGGTCCTCTCCGGCGCCGATCGCGATTTCGATGCGCGCTACCGCAACCCCGTCACCCTGCTCCTGCTCGCCAACCAGTACGGGCTGGGCGACGACGGCAACGTGCTCATCGGCCTCGATGTGCAGTGGCGCATCGGGTCGCGGACCACGCTGATGGGTCAGTTCGGTCTCGACGATTTCCAGTATCAGCATCGCTCCGGCCCGACCCGGACGCCGGACCGCTACGCCTTCACCATCATGGGCACCGGTCCGCTGCTCCGGCGACTCTCGTGGCGCGCGGCGTACACCCAGGCGTCGAGCCTCGCTTTCCGGACCACGGATCCGTTCCAGAGCTTCACCGATCGCGGGGTCGGGATCGGACGGGGCTTTGCCGATAATGACCAGGTGACGGTGAGCCTCTCCGCCCCGGTCACCCGGCGCTGGCTGGTGTCGCCCGAGCTCACCCTGCTTCGCCAGGGTCAGGGGCTGATCACCGACTCCTTCCCGCAGGGTGCGGCGCGCGGCGCCACGCCGACGCTGTTCATCGGCACCGTGGAACGCACCTGGCGTGCGGCGGTCGGAGTGAGCGGGCAGCAAGGTCGGCTCGCGCTGCAGGGAAATGCGGGGATTCACTACATCCAGAACGCGGGCCATGTCAGCGGTGCCAGCCGCACCCGGGTCATCGCCCGCATTCAGGCCACGCTCGCACTCGGAACCCGAGGGCACTTCTAACATGCCAGCACCACGCCCGGCGCCACCCATCACCCGCGGACGACTCACTCAGCTCCTCGAACAGATGCGCGGTCGGCGGGTTGCCGTCATCGGCGACCTCATGCTCGACCGTTATCTCCTGGGAGACACCGAGCGAATCTCCCCAGAGGCGCCGGTGCCCGTGGTCAGCGTCAACGAGCGGCGCCTCGCGCTGGGCGGCGCGGCCAATGTCGCCGCCAACGTCACTGCGATCGGTGGCGAGGCGGCGCTGGTCGGCGTGGTCGGCACCGATCGCGACGGCGAAGCGCTCCGCGGGGCGATGAAGTCGAATGGCCTCGACGATCGCTGGCTGCTCGCCCTGCCTGACAGGCCGACCACCTCCAAGACCCGGGTGGTCGCCCGCGGTCAGCAGGTGGTCCGGATCGACGAGGAGGAGGATGCGCTCCTCGAGGGAGAACCCCTCCGCCGGATGACGGCGCTTGCGAAGGAGGCGATCGGCTGGGCGGAGGTCGTACTCTTCGAGGATTACAACAAGGGGGTCCTGGCACCGGCCCTCATCCGGAGCGCGATGGCGGCGGCCGCGGACAAGCACCTGCCGACGGTGGTCGACCCCAAGTTCAGCTCATTCTTCGAGTACGCCGGTGCGACAGTGTTCAAGCCGAACCGGCGCGAGCTGAGCAGCGCGATTCCCGGCATCGACCTCGGCTCCGCGGCCGATCTGCAGCAGGCCGTGACCCGGCTCGCCGCGGACAACCTCCTGCTCACCCTCGGCGCCGGCGGCATGGTCCTGGTGACGAAGGGGGAGCCCCGCCCGCACCTCATCGAGAGCCTCGCCCGCACGGTGTACGATGTGTCGGGCGCTGGTGACACGGTGACCGCATGGGTGGGGACGGCGCTGGCGGGTGGCGCCACTCCCATCGAAGCCGCCGAGATCGCCAACATCGCGGCCAGCGTCGAAGTCACCAAGCCGGGCGTGGCGACCGTCTCGCCGGCCGAAGTGATCGCCGCGCATGCGACCCGATAGTGCGCGGGCCGGGACCCTGGAGACCGGTGCCCGGTACTGGCGCCAACTCCGCGCCCTGCTTAGCTTTTCGGCCCCTTCACCGGGCGATTAGCTCAGCTGGTTAGAGCGCGCGCCTCACATGCGCGAGGTCGGGGGTTCGAGCCCCTCATCGCCCATCGCTTCAACCGGAAGCCCCGCAATCGCTTGCGGGGCTTTCGTGTCTCTGTCCCTCGGCGCCACGCCGAGTCACGCCATCCGGCCACGACTGCGCCCTCCCATCAGCCCGACTCAACCTCCGAAGCAGCGGTGGTGAATTCGAACGGGGCCGGGATCTCGTAGAACTCCGCCTGCCCGACCATCAGCGTCGGCGCCATGCCGAACATCCTGACCCAGGTCCGCGTGAGATGGGCGGAATCCGCGAAGCCGGCGCTGTGCGCCGCCGCGGAGAGGTTCTCACCACGGCCGAACTGCTGCATCGCGGTACTCAGCTTTCGCCAGAGCAGGTACCGGCGGAACGGCACGCCGATCTCCGCGGAGAAGAGGTGCGCAAAGCGACTGGGAGAAAGAAAGACCTCGCGCGCGACCTGCTCGAGCGAGAGGCGCGCATCCCGGCTGGCGCGGATGCACTCGAGTGCCCGGACGATGCGTGGGTCGAGACGGTGGAGCGGACGGGGACCGCCCGCGAGGGCATGCACCACGTCGGTCAGCACGCGAGCCGCGGCGTCTGCACCGGGGCGCTCCTCCCGGAAGCGGCGCAGGGATGCCATCGGCGCCTCGAGTCGCCCCGCTTCCCTGACCAGGATCGGCGTCCGCAACGAATCCCGGAGCCAGTGCCCTTCCCGGCATTCAGGATCCACGAAGAGCAGCGCCGTGAGCGCTCCGTGCGGGTCGAGGGAGTGCGGCACGTCCGCCTGCACCACGCCGACCGCCCCGGAGCTCCAGGGCTCCCCCGGCGCGCACAGGCCGATCTCCCCGTCGAGTCCCAGGGTGATCTGGATGGCATGATGGGCGTGTGGCGGGACCACTCCCCGACCCCTCCCGACCCCGACCCAGCCCCCATCCCAGAAGTAGACCAGAGGAGCCCAGCCGGGCTCATCAAGTGCTTCAGCAGTCATGGGTTGTGCAAAGCTACGCCGCCCTCCAAGTCGGTCAACCGGCCCGCCGTCAACAGCAAGTCAGCCGCTTTGTTCAAAGGGATCAGCCCAATCGTTCAAGTCGGCCCACCGGTTCATCCGCAGATTCGCTCCTGTCACCAGACACCATCACCCACACGACGGAGGTACAGGATGAACCGGACGCTGCGAAGGATCATGACGAGCACGGGAACGGCAGTGCTGGGACTGTCACTGATGGCGATGGCGGGCCACATGGCGATGGCTTCCGTGACACGCCCCAAGGTCTCGGAGTTCGGCACCGGCCCGCGTCGCTCCTATGGTGGCCGCTACGTCGCGAGCATCGAGAGTGATCGTCCGCTCGCGGTCGGCCCGATCCAGACGATCCGCCTGGTCCTGACCGATACCACCGGTGCGGCGATCGAGGGCGCGACGATCAGGGTCGACGGCGGCATGCCGGCCCACCACCACGGCCTGCCGACCAAGCCCCGCGTCACCCAGTCGCTCGGCGGGGGACGGTATCAGGTCGAGGGGCTCAAGTTCAGCATGCGGGGCTGGTGGAAGCTCCAATTCGATGTCGACGGCAGCGCCGGCCGCGACAGCGTCTACTTCGCGCTCGACCTCTAGGCCGGGAGACCGGACCATGCGGAGCACTTCTCCGATCATCGCGGGCGCGATCCTCGCCACCCTCTGGGCCGCCGGGAGTGCGTTCTCCCGGCGCCCCGTGACCTGGACCAGAAGCGAGATGCAGGAGATCCGGGAGCTGGAACTGGGCCGCCTGAATCGACTGCCGGCCGATCCGACCAATCCCGTGGGCGACGAGCCCCGCGCCGTCTCGCTCGGGCATCGGCTCTTCTTCGACGCCCGCTTCAGCGGGAACGGCCGCGTCTCGTGTGCCACCTGTCACGATCCGGCGCGCGACTTCCAGGACGGCACCCCGCTGGGCCACGGCATGGGCACCACCGGACGCCGCACCCCGTCCATCGTGTCGAGCGCACGCGCGCCATGGTTCTTCTGGGATGGCCGAAAGGACAGTCAGTGGTCCCAGGCCCTCGGCCCATGGGAGAGCGCGGTGGAGCATGGCGGGAACCGTGGCCGCTACGCCCATCTGGTCGCCCAGCATTATCGGGCCGAGTACGAGGCGCTCTTCGGTCCGCTCCCCGATCTCCGGAGCGTCCCTGCCGACGCCGGTCCGGTCGCCGACGGCGCGGCGAACCGGGCGTGGACCGGCGTTGCTCCCGAGAGCCGCGTCGCGATCAACCGGGTGTTCGCGAACCTGGGAAAGGCCGTCGCCGCGTATGAGCGTCGCCTCGAGTACGGCCCCGGCCGCTTCGACGCCTACGTCCGCGCGATCGGCCAGGGCGGGCAGGCTCCGTCAGGCATTCTCAGCAGCGACGAAGAAGCCGGCCTCCGCCTCTTCATCGGCAAGGCGCGCTGCACCTCCTGCCACAGCGGGCCGCTCTTCGCCGACGGGCAGTTCCACGCGATTGGCGTTCCCGACTCCGTCGGCAGCGCGGTGGATTCTGGTCGCGTCCGTGGCGTGCACCAGGCGCTGGACGACGAATTCAACTGCCGCGGCCAGTACAGCGCTGCGCCCGGCCACTGCGCCGAACTCGACTTCGCCGTCACCGACGGACCGGAACTCGTCGCGGCGTTCAAGACGCCGTCGCTCCGGAACGCCGCGCTGCGCGCGCCCTACATGCATGCCGGCCAGTTCACCACGCTCGAGGCGGTTGTGGACCACTACAACCGGGCCCCCGCCGCCCGCGCGGGAAAGAGCGAACTCGTCCCGCTCGAGCTGAGCGCGCGGGAGGAAAAGCAGCTGGTCGCGTTCCTCCGAGCACTGACCTCTCCGCTCGCAACCCCGGACAGCCTCCTCCGGCCAGCACGGTGAGGCCGGTGCTCTTGCGCCACGATCGCCGGCGGGAGCAGACTTGGATGGTCCCCTTGCTTCGTCGCCCGCACCCTCGCCCGCCGGGTTCCCATGCGCCGTCTCCTGGTTCCGCTGTCCCTCGTTGCGATTCCCGTGCTGGCCGCCATGAGCGGGGAGCCGGATCATCAGGTCGCCCGTATTCGCACGAATCTCGGCGAGATCCTGTTCGTGCTGCACGACCAGACGCCCCGCCACAAGGAGAACTTCATCCGACTCGCGTCGGAGCACTACTGGGACTCGCTCACGTTCAACCGGGTCATCAAGAACTTCGTCGCCCAGGGGGGGTGCCCTGATACCCCGAAGGGATTTAGCGACTTCCCCAATCTGCTTGCCCCGGAATTCAACGATAGCCTGAAACACGTGTACGGCGCCGTCGGCGCCGGCACCGACGGGAATGCTCAGAAGCTGGATCCCGGCTGCCAGTTCTACATCGTGGCCAATCCGAAGGGGCTGGCGCGCCTCGACGGCAACTACACCGTCTTCGGGCAGGTCTTCAAGGGCATGGATGTGGTGGAAGCGATCGTCTCGGTCCCGAAGGACTCGACCGACATGCCGCTCACCCCGATTCCGCTCCACATCGACGTCGTGACCATGTCGGTAGCCGAGATGCGCCGGAACGGCTACACCGGGGAGTAGAACTCAACCCAGGGCGGCGCCTGTGGCGCCGCCTGGCCGAGCCGCGTCAGCAGTCTGATCGACCCGCCGTAGTCCCTCCGATGCATCGATCCGCAGCAACCTCTGCACTACCATTCCTGCATGCAGACCCCAGCAGAGATCGCTCCATGACGCCGGACTCGAACATGCCCCAGGCCCCGCTCGCGCGGGCCCTGGACCAGAGCGAACAGGTCAAGGCCAAGGTCGAGGAGTGCGCGACCGACCTCTCCTCGGTGAACACGGTGCTCAAGCAGGAGATCGCCGCGGGGGTGCCGCTTCGGGCGGTGGAGGACGCGCTCAGCAAGAGCGAGGGAGTGGAAGCCAAGGTCCAGGAGTGCGCGGACGACCTGGCAACCGTGAACGACTCCCTGGCCGAGGAGATCGACGAACGCCATCGCATGGAAGATCAGCTTTCGACCAGCGAGGCCGAACTCAGCGAAAGCCGGCTGCGGGAGCGGAAGGCACGGCACGACGCGCTGCACGACGCCGTGACGGGACTCCCCAACGGCACGCTCTTCAGCGACCGGCTCGCCTCGGCGCTGACCCAGGCCGGCCGCCATGCGTGGCGCCTCGCGGTCATGTTCGTGGATCTCGACAAGTTCAAGAGCGTCAATGACCGCCATGGGCACGATGTCGGCGACCGGGTGCTCCAGATAGTGGCCCGGCGACTGGAGCAATTCGTCCGTGGTGGGGACACCGTCAGCCGCCGGAGTGGCGACGAATTCCTGCTCCTGATGCTCGAGGCCAAGGACGAGGATACCGTAGCCGGGTTTGCGGTGAAGATCGTCGAGAACATCGCCGCCCCGTGCGAAGTGAAGGGGCTCCAGCTCTCGGTCTCGCCAAGCATCGGCATCGCGATCTACCCGGAGGATGGCGCGAGCGCGGAGGAACTGCTTCGTCATGCGGACATGGCCATGTACGCCGCCAAGGAGCACAAGCTCGGCGCGGTGCTCTACAGCCAGATCGACAAACTGGATCCGCTCGCGTAACCGGCGCTTCAGGCCGCCCCCGCAAAAGAGCCCCGCCACTCGGTGAGTGACGGGGCTCGGTCGTTCCAGACCGCGCACTAACTGGTCGACGCCGTCCTGAACTGGGCCACCAGGGACGAGAGTCCGCCCGAGAGCTGCGCGAGGTCGTCGCTCGTCTTCGCCACGTCATGCGCCCCCTCGGCCACCGTCGCACTGCGCTGGTTGATCATCACCAGGTCCCGGCTGATGGTGCTGGCGACCGTGCTCTGCTCCTCCGCCGCGGCGGCGATCTGGGTGTTCATCTCCTGGATCTGGTCCACCGCGAGGTCGATCGCGTCCAGGGCGGTTCGCGCTTCGAGCGCCTCGGTGACGGTCGCCTGCGCCTGACGCCGGCTCTCGATCATCACGGCGGCTGCCTGACGCGCCTGCTCCTGCAGCGCCGTCACGATCCGGCTGATCTGCTGAGCCGAATCGTGGGTCTGGTTGGAGAGCGCCCGCACGTTGCCGGCCACCACGCCGAAGCCGCGCCCATGTTCGCCTGCGTGCGCCGCTTCGATCGTCGCGTTCAGCGCCAGCAGGCCAGTCTGTTTCGCGATGTCCTCGATGACCTTGAGCACCGACCCGATGTCGTTGCTCGCCTCGCCGAGCCGGAGCATGATGTCCGCCCCGCGATCCACCTCGGACGCCAGCTGATCGATCGCCTGCTGCACCTGCGCAATGACGGCGCGACCCCGGCTCGCCGCATCATCGGCGGAGCTCGCCGCCTGTTGCGCGCGCACCGTGCTGTTCGCCACCTCGGAGGCCGCAGCGGCCATCTCCGTCATCGCGGTGGCCACCTGCCCTGTCTGGGCGTTCAGCTCCTCGACCGATTGGGTGCTCTGCCCGACGATATCCGATGTCCTGCCGGCCAGCGCGCTCACATGACTCGCCGAATCCTCGATGCGAGCGACCACGGCCTGCAGGCGGTGTTCCACCATGCTCAGCGCGAGCTCGAGTTCTCCCAGATCGTCGCCGCGTCCGGTCAGCACCCGCTGCGCCAGCGCATCGGTGTGGACACGACGGGCATGGCGGACCAGGCGCCGAAGCGGCCAGGTCACCAGAGCCACCATCACGCTCGCCGTCAGCAGGCCGGCACCCGCCGCCGGCAGCATGGCTGACCAGGCGAGTCCCGCCGTCCGGTGCAGCAGCCAGCCTGCCACCGCGAAGGACGCGACGGTGCCAGCCACGAGACGCGACGCCGTTCCGGGCGTCGGAAATGTGAGCAGTGGAATCGGCCAGCCGCGGTTGATCAGACCGTAGATCAGGTCCGCGCGGCGCACACTCGCCCGGCTCGGTCGGCTGCGGACCGACTGGTACTCCAGCACTTCGCCGTTCTGGACGATGGGGGTCGCGAAGGCATCGACCCAGTAGAAGCTCCCGTCCTTGCAGCGATTCTTGACCAGACCGATCCAGGACTTCCCGCTCTTCAGCGTGCTCCACAGACTTGCGAAGGCCGCCTTCGGCATGTCGGGGTGTCGCACAACGTTGTGCGGCTCGCCGAGCAGTTCCGCGTCGCTGAATCCGCTGATCGTCTTGAAATAATCGTTGACGTAGGTGATCCGCCCCTTCTGGTCCGTCGTGGAGAGGATGATCTCCGAGGCGGCCACGGTACGCTCGACATCAATCACCGGCAGGTTACGACGCACTTCGCGCTCCAGGGTGAGGGTACTCGTGAATCCAGTTTCGGCGGCTCACCCCAGACACTTGAACCCGCCTCCGCCCAGTCGCATTTTCCGCCCTCCGTTACCACGACAGCATGAAGGCGGGATGAAGGGCCCGCGCGCTGCCCCCCGCTGAAGCCGCCTCGAGCCTGTTATGATTTCCTGACCAGCGCGCTGGCGTCACTCCCTCATGACCGAGGCTTGCATGGCAGAGAATGATCTGGGATTTGGCCGCGTCGTCACCGAACGCGCCCGCGGTCGCTTCGTCAACAAGGACGGCACGCCCAACAGCCGGAAGTACGGCCTCGGCCGACAGACGTGGTCCCACCTCTATCTCAAATCGCTCGCGGCGTCGTGGCCCAAGTTCCTCACCTGGGTTGTCGGACTGGCGCTGCTGATCGCGGGAGTGTTCGCGATCGGGTACCGGAGCCTTGGCAACACGGCACTGCAGGGCACCGACCAGCTCGGCCTTAGCGACCCTTTCTTCATTGCGTTCACCTACAGTGTCGCCATCCTGACCGGTGTGGGGGCGGGTCCGATCGTCGCCGTCGGCTCGACCGCGCAGTGGCTCACCATCCTGGAATCGATCGGGGGACTGATGGGGCTCGCGCTGGGCGGCGGGCTCACGCTCGCCCGCCTCGCGAGGCCCCGGGCCAACATCCGCTTCTCGCAGCGCGCGGTCGTCGCCCCCTATCAGTCGGGACGCGGTCTGATGTTTCGCCTCGTGAATGTGGAGCCGAGCCAGCTGAGCGATGTGGAGATGAAGGTGAGCCTGGCCTGGTACGAGCGGGTGGGGGACCAGCGGGAGCGACGCTTCCACCAGCTCCCGCTCGAACGTGATCGGGTCGACTTCTTCAACCTCCACTGGACGGTGGTGCATCCGATCGATGGTGCGAGTCCGCTCGCCGGCGTCACGCCCGACGAGCTGCGCGAGGCGAAGGCCGAGTTCCTGGTGCACACCGTCGCACATGAGGAGACCTTCTCGACCCGGGTCATCGCGCGGACCAGCTATCTGTGGGATGAGGTGCGGTGGGATGTCCGCTTCGCGGACATGTTCGTGGACTCACCCGACACGATCATCACGGTGGACGTGGATCGGCTGGACCGGGTGGACCGGCTCGCGGAAGGCGCCACCTCCACCCCTGCACCCGGAGAGTCAGGCGCCGCGCCAGGCTGAAGGCATCACACCTCGCGTTCCTCCCCTGCCCCCAGGCGGAGTGCCTCGTAGTCCAGCTCGCTCTCGAGGTCGAGCAGCACCTCGTCCGAGATGGCTCCCTCGTTCCGGAGCCGCACCAGCGCCCGCCGCTTGGCGCCGACCGTGCCCAGCCGGATCCGGCGATAGACCTCGGTGTCCGCCTTCGGGCCGCCATGGCCGCGCGCATGCGCCGCGTGCTGCAGATCCGCTTCCATCCGCTTGACCTGCTCCGGCGTCGCCCACGGCTCATCGGCGAGGTCGGCGAGGTGCTCGAGCGCCGAGCGATGTGCCTCGGCCCGCGCGTGCGATTCCTCGAGCGCCGGCGCCGGATCGGCGGGGAATCGCAGCCGCCCGTAGAGCGGAAGCAGCGTCATCCCCTGCAGCACCAGCGTCACCATGATCACCGTGACCGTGATGAGCACGATCTCCGCGCGGAACGGCGTGACGAGCGGAAGGGCCAGCGCAGCCGCCAGCGAAACCATTCCCCGCATGCTGGTCCACGAGATAACGAACATCGCCGCCTTCGAGGGAATCGGATCGCGGGCCCGGAGCGCGGGACTCAGCAATCGGGGCACGATCGTCGCCAGGGGAACCCAGATCAGCCGCACCACGATCACCAGCCCGGAAATCAGCAGCCCCGTCGTGCCGACCGAGACCAGGGTCTCGTGCGGCACGGCCGCGACCAGGTTGCCGAACTCGGCGCCGAGCAGAATGAACACCAGCGAGTTCAGACCGAAGAGGAAGAGATCCCAGACAGCGCGGCTCTGGATCCGCGAGGCCGGCGCCACCAGGGTGGAGAAGTGCTGTCGCACATAGATCCCACCCGCCACGCAGGCGAGGACGGCCGAGACGTGCAGGTACTCGCCGGCGATCCACGCGAGGTACGGGCCCATCAGGGTGAGTGCGGTCTCCGCGAGCGCGTCCTTCGTGCGACGCGCTCCTTCGACGATGAGCCAGCCGACCAGCAATCCAAGCAGGATGCCGACCAGGGCGTCGACGAAGAACCGGACCACCAGCTCGCCCGGGCTGAATACCCCGGTGAGCAGGGCCGCGACGGCACCACGATAGAGGATCAGGGCCGAGGCATCATTCACCAGGCTCTCGCCGAGCAGCACACTGACGACTCGGCGCGGAATCGGCAGCCGTTTGAGGATCGCCTCCGCGGCGACCGCGTCTGGCGGCGAGACGATCGCGCCGAGCGCGACGGCCGCAGCCCAGGACATCCCGGGTACGAGTTGCCGAGCCACCACCGCCACCACCGCCGTCGTGACCGTGACCAGCCCGATGGCCAGCAGGCCGATCGGACGGAGATTCGCCTTGAAGTCGCGGAAGGAGGTGAAGAAAGCCGCGGCCCAGAGGACCGGAGGCAGGAAGACGAAGAAGACCAGATCGGGACTGACGCTCAGCGCCGATGCGCCTGGCACGAGCCCGACGAGCACCCCACCGAGCACCTGCAGAATTGCCGTGGGGATCGGCAGTCGCCGGCCGAGCGCGGAGAGCACGATGCTCACCATCCCGAGGGCGACGGCGAGCAGGACTGATTGAGCTTCGTTCATCCCAGCAAGTTACGGGGAGACGTCCGAAGCGGGAGAGGGGGAGTCGGCGATCTGCGGACGCCGCCGAGGTGCTGCGGGGAGCCGCTCCAGCGCTCCCCGTGCTCTGCGTGGCTGCCTATTTCGCGAACCAGTAGGAGAGCTTCACCAGGAAGGTGTCGTTGGCCCGCTGGCGGAAGAGATCGCCAAGGTTGCCACCGAAGCTCTTGGGGCCCTCGACCGGCGCGCGGTCCTGCCTGCCCTGGCTCCACACGAGGAAGAGTGCGGAACCGGGCCGGTACTCCCAGCGGAAAACCACGTTCGAGCGGAACTGCTGGAAGTTGAATCCCCCCGGATTGGCGCTCACGGTCGAATCGGCATACGGAGCGTATCGGGCCATGTAGGAGGCCGAGCGGGCATTCCCTATCTCCCGGATGTTGCTGAACGTCCCTTTCGAGATGAAGGGCGAGGCATACACCTGCAGGGAGGTGGTCGGCGTGAAGGTATAGCCAAGGCGCCAGGTGAGACTCAGGGTGCGCTGCCTGAGGTGCGCGAAGGTGTAGTGGGCGCCCCCGAGCGAGTCGATGAAGGTGTCGAAGTACTGCGTGTCGTTGGTGTTCCGCTCCCATCTCCCGCTGAGCGAGGTCGTGAACCGGCTGGAGACCTTGAGGTCGAGTTCAGGCTGGAGGCTGAGCCGCTCGGAACGTCCCTGGTCGCCACGGAAGTAGTTGACCCAGAAGAAGGGAATGAGCTGCTTGCGATCGTCCCCTTCGATGCCGGCCCACGGTGAGAGATAGGGATCCTGGCGGATCGCGGGCCCTCCGCGGGCGCAGCGATCGCAGTAGGTGGTGCCCACCTGCCCAACCGTCCCGCCCATGTGGAGCCACCAGTTGTTGGTGAGCTGGGTATGGACGTTCGTGTTGAACGCGCGCTCGGTCGGGAGCCCGGAGATGGACCAGTACTCCCAGTTGTTGAAGTTCCAGCGGAGCTGCTGGAACACATGGTTCGGCTTGCGGAATGCGAGGTTCGCCCAGCTCGTCCACTGCTGCTGGTCCGCCTGCTGCAGGAACCCGATGTCGTTGATCTCGAACCCCGGCGTCCGCCGCTGATAAGCGGTCTCGAAGTGCAGCGTCTTGCCTCCGACCTTGGCGAACCGGAGCTCCAGGTTAGTCCCACTCAGCGACGTCCGCGTCGGGTCGAAGGTCAGCGGCCCATCGGGGCGCTGATAGAGATGCACCGGATCGCGCTGGGTTCTCGCGATGGCAGCGGCGTCCCCGGCGACCCGGCTCACATCGAACGAGCCTGACACTTCGAACTGCCCCGCGAAGCGCCGCCGCGCGTCCAGGCCGCCGGTGTACGCACTCCGGTGCAGGTAGGGGGCGGTGCTGGGATCGGTGGAGCGGTTCACCGCGGTCACGATGAATCCGACGCTGCCATCCCCGTGGTGATAGTCCTGGTTGCCGCGGAGCACCCCGTAGTTCGTGGTGGGCTCGAGCGTGGTTCCCCCCGGGCCGTGCACATGGTCGGTTACCGCATCCAGCAGCCCGATCGAGAATCCCCCCGGCATCCGGCCCGTCACCTTGGTCGCCCCGAGGATCCTCGTCGAGGTCGCGGAGGCATCGTTGCCGTAGACATCGCCAAGCTGGGGCGAACGGCCAATCCGGCGCGAGTAGAACAGCCCCTCCCCCGTGCCACAGTCCACCACCACCACACAGTTCACGCTGAAGCTGAAGAGGCCCTTCCCTTCGACGAAGAACGGCCGGCGTTCATCATAGAAGGTCTCGAAGGCACCGAGGTTGAGGACGGAGGGATCGGCCTCCACCTGGCCGAAGTCGGGGTTCACCGTCGCATTGAGGAGCAGGTTCGACGCGAGCCGGTACTTGAGATCTCCACCCACCGTGAACTGCTGGTCCCTCTCATAATTCGCGGACGGCGGTCCCTGCACATTCTTGGTGACGACATAGGGAGTGAACTCGGCGTGTCCGGGGCTGCCGAGACTGTCGAGCCCGGTAAGCTCGCCGAACTGCGAGGTGAATCCCGGTTTCGAGGCCCGGTACAGCGGCCAGGTGACCGTCTCGGTATAGCGCTCGATCAGCCGCCAGACCAGGATCCCGAAGGTACCGTCCGCGCGCCGCGAGTAGTGCAGCTGCGAGAGCGGAATCCGGTACTCGACCGTCCATCCGAGCGAGTCCACCTGCGTCGCCGCATCCCAGACCCCGTCCCACGCGACATCCTCGTTGCCATCGTTGTAGATCGCGTAGTCGGACTTCACCCCGGCCGGGTTCACCGAGAACTCGAACCCGGTCCGGCGGTCGTGGTACGAATCGATCAGGAGCGTGATGTGATCCGAGGCCGTCTGGTCATCCCGGCGGGAGAGCAGACTGACGATGCTGTCGGGGTGCGGATCGAAGGAGCGCACGAAGACGTAAAGATTGTGTGCGTCGTAGGCGACCCTCGCCTCGGTCCTGAGCCTCGGCGGGGCCCCCTCATTCGGACGCGCCTCGAGGAACTGGTCGATCACCGGCGTCTGCGACCAGACCGCATCGTCGTTTCGGCCGTCGATCACGGGCGGCAGCGCCGCCCGCGTCGCACGGACCGACATCGGGACCGGTGGCTCGATTTGCGGCTTTACCGCCTCAGCCTGCAGCAGCAGGAGCATGCCAAACATGGTGATCACGACGGGGTACCCGCGGAGAGGTTTCGATGTTTGACAGCGAGCGCGCCCGGATGGTTGCTTCGCTGACTCAGGGGAATGGACGGGGACGGGGCTGCGGCCAGGGCCACGGATCGATCCCGCCCCGTCCCGCAAGCCCGCGAATCGCGGCCTCACGGACGCGCGGGTCCTTGTTCTTGAGCAGTTCGCTGAGCTGTTCCGCTCGCTCACCCGAGTGAATCAGGGCGCGCACTTCCGCCCGCCGGGCCTCCGCATCCTGCTCCCGGTCGAGCGCGACCCGGAGCGCAGGCAGTGCGGCGGCATCACCGATTTCGGAGAGGGCCCACGCCGCTGTCCTCCGCAGCTTCGCGTCGGAATCAGAGAGCGCAGAGATCAGCCCCTTCGGCGCCGAATGCAGATCCAGCTGTCCCAGTGCCCAGGCCGCGGTGGTGCGGACTCGGGCACTCCGTTCAGTCGCCAGGAGCTGACCGAGCCCGTCGGCGGCTGCGTTGTCACCCAGTTCGCCCAGGGCCCACACCGCCGTCTCCCGAACCGACTCGTCGCTGTCGCCCTTCATCGCGCTGACCAGCGCCGCGACTGCGGAGTGCGCCTCGGCATTGCCCAGGGCCCAGGCGCTCATCTCCCGGACGCCGGGGTCCCTGTCTCCACGCAGCGCCGCGACGAGACCCTCCTCCGCCTGCCGGGCATCGAGCTGGCCCAGCGCCCAGGCCGCCGTTCGCCTGACACTCGCCACGTCGTCCTCGCGAAGCACTCGCACCAGCGCAGGCACCGCACTGGCAGAATCGAGATGGCCGAGTGCACCGGCGGCCGCTTCACGCACGATCGGCTCTCGGTCACCGAGCGCGCCCGTCGCCGGACGCACGCCTCGGCCATCGCCGATGCGGCCCAGCGCCCAGACGGCGTTGGCCCGAACTCCGGTGGCAGCATCCCGGACGGCACGGACCAGCGGCTCAACCGCGGTGGCCGGTTCCGCCAGCCCGAGCCCCAGTGCCGCGACGATGCGCAGCGTCGAGTCGCTCGCCGCGAGTCGCTGCGTCATCCCTTCGGCGACTGCCGGGTCGTCCTCGTTGGACACCAGGCGCACCGCGAGTTCGCGCACGCACGGGTCGCTGCTCCCGAGATTGTCGAGCAGGAGGCGAATCTCCTCGGGAGACGCGGGCTGTCGCCGCCCACGGCGGCCGCGGGAGAGTTCGACCGGCGTGAGCGGGGTGACGGGCGCATCACTCCAGCCACCGTAGTTGCCCACCGCCTGCGCAGCGAGCGCACAGACGGCCGGCGCCGCCCCGCGTGCCGCGGTGAGGAGTTCCCGCACATCGAGCGGGCGACTCGGCCCGTTCGAGAACAGTGACGCAGCGACGATTCCCAGACCGATGAGGCGCGGCATATCAGCTCCAGTGACGCGGGGAAGTGAGATTGATTGCTGAATTTTCAGCACTACAGGTGAAAGAGAACGCTGAGTGACGACCCCCGTCACCCAGCGCCGATGCGACGACGTCCGCCTCAGGGAAAGGGGCGGGGCTGCGGCCGGGGCCAGGGCCAGGGGCCAGTCGCGTTGCCGCCAGCAAGCGCGGTAACCGCAACGGTACGCACCGCGGAATCCGGCGAGCTGACCAGCCGCTGCAGAGCGTCCACTGACGCGTCCCCCATCTGGCCGAGGGCCTTGATCAACCCCTCGCGCACCTCGCCGTCGGTTTCCGTGCGGAAGGCGGCATCGATCGCCGAGGCGGTCCCTGGGTCGCGGATCTGATACAGCGCCCAGGCCACGGAGAGCCGGACATCTCGCGTCTTGTCGCCGAGCGTGCTGACGAGCGCCGCGGGCGCCGGATCGGGGCGGCAGGAGCCGATGGACCACGCGGCCATCTCGCGAATCTCCGGGTCGGCATCCCTCAGCGCAGCGACAAGCGCTCCGAGTGCTGCCGGATCCCCGATCTCGCCGGCAACCCAGACGGCGGTGGCGCGGACACTCGCATCCTGATCGTCCGCGAGCACCCGCACCACGGCGGCACTCGCCGCCGAGTTGCGGCGCGCGCCGTGCAGCGCCCACATGGCCATCTCCCGCACCGAAGCTTCCTTGTCATGCTGGACGGCGTTTGCCAGCGCATCGACCGCTACATCGAGCTGGGCGTAGCGCTGCAGGCCCCACGCCGCCACCCGGCGGACACCCGCGTTGGCGTCGGTACGCAGCGTCTTGGCGAGCACCTCGGCACGCTGATCATCCGGCTGCTGATCGTCGGACGGATCGACCGCCGGCCTGGGCTCTGCCACGGGAAGCGGCCGAGGCGTCGGTGCGGGCCGAGCGCCCTGGACCGGTACGGCCCGCATGGTCGTGCGCTCGATCGAATCGGGATGCCCGGCGGCATCCTGGACGGCCTGCGGCATCGTCGCGTCCTGCGCCGAGCGCGGATCGGGCCCCTCTGCGGTGCGCGCGACGGGTGCGGCCGCACCCACGAACAGTGCCAGCACGCTGAGTGAGCCGACCAGCGAGGCCGTCTCCCAGCGGCTCGGCCCGCGGCGCCGGAGATCGGGGTTCAGAATCGCGAGCATGCGTCCCTCGAATTCACGGCGGTGGGCCATCGCGAGTGCGACGGCGGGGGTGTTGTGATCGCGCACGCAGGTCACGATGTCGAGCAGATGCTCGGCGTAGTCGCTCGGGCGGGCGCCGAAGACCAGCGCCAGATCGTCACACGCGCGCTCGCTCTCGGCGCGGAGCTGCCGCGAGGCGGTCCAGACGAGGGGATGGAACCAGTAGAGCGCACAGACAACCCGGCTCAGGGTATGACCCACCAGGTCCCGGCGCCGGACATGCCCCAGTTCGTGGATCAGCACGGCGCTTCGGCGCTCCGCACTCCAGCCGTCGCTTTCGGCGGGAAGCACGATCGTGCTGGCGACGAGTCCTGCGGCGAACGGCATCTTCACGTCGTCACTGCGCAGCAGCGCCGGGGCGGCATCGATGCCGAGTCGGTCGGCGATCTCGTACAGCGGCGCCTGCCAGGAGGGGTCCTCGAGCGGACGCGCCCGGCGCACAATGCGCCGCACCGACCAGGCGCCGAACGCCAGTCGCGCGAGCAGCGCCGCTGCGACGAGCGCCCAGACCGCGAACAGGATCGCGCCTGCACTCCACAACCGCGGCGCCACGCCTGCGTCGGTTCGGGACGCCACACCCGTCGTGGCCGGTGCGGCGGTCGACGGTGCGACCGGGCTCTCGGCTACCGCGATTTGTGACGGCGCTCCAGCCACAGGCCTCACGGTCGGCGCAAACGACTCAGGCAGTACCCGGATCGGCACCGGGCTCCACATCGCGAGCGGAGGCAGCAGGAGCAGCGCTCCCAGCGCAACGAGCCACACGAGATGCCGCGCGCTCGCGGCGGTCCGCTGCATGGCGACGGTGGCACCGAGCGCGAGCAGGAGGACGCAGGTGATCTTGAGCAGCATGACCAGCAGCGGCAGCGCGGGGGCGGAGATCGCGAGGGCGCCGGCCAGCGGTTCGAATCCCGAAATCGTCATGGCGTCCTCTACTTCTCGTTCTTGCGCGCGCGCCGGATCTTCTCGCGCAGGCGGCTGATGTCGGCGTCGTCCACATCGGCATCAGAGAGCCGGAGCAGCGCGGTCACCGCCTGTTCGGTGGACCCTGCGAAATAGGTGCGGACGACGTGCGCGAGCACGTCATCCCGCGCCTCGTCGGTCGGCTTCGCCGGGAAATAGACGTAGCGCGGGCCATCCTCCTTGTACTCGATCAGCTTCTTCTCGCCGAGGATGCGGAGGATCGAGCGTACCGCGGAGTAGGTCGGGGGATCGGGCATGGCCTGCATGATCTCCGTCACGGTGGACTCACCGCGGCGGTGCAGGATCTCCATGACCTGCCGCTCGCGGCGGCTCAGGTCCTCGGTCGGTGGGCGGCGTGGCGCCATCGGTGCGACTCCCTTCTCGGATCGGCGGAACCCAGGTGGGCCGCCGCTGTGGTGCTGATATTTCAACACCTCGCCCCAAAAGTCAAGAGCGCGATCAGCGTGGACTGCGGCGCCGCCCGAATTCCGGGCGGAGCCGCGGCCAGAAAATCAGGACACCGTGATGGTCTTGATCATGCCGTGCGCGAAGTGCGGCTTGCCGTCGTGCATGTCCTGGAAGAAGCAGATCAGACCGTACTGGCCCGGAGGCAGGTCGATCACGATGTACATGTGCTCGCCCGGCATGATGCCGCTGAGCCCGCCATGGACCGCTCCGGGTGGGGGGCCCATCATCTTCTCGGACCATTTCGCGACGTCATCCGCCGTCTTGCCGCTCTGAAGCCGGACGATGGTGATCTCATGCACCTGGGGCCCGTCGTTCTCGACCCGGATCACGTGATGGCCGGCGGTAAGCGGTGCGGAGAACTGGAAGTCGTAGTCCGTCAGCTTCGCCGTCAAGTCGGCGACGGGCTCCGGGCTGCTGGACGCGGGACCGGCGACGGTCAGCATGTGTGCCATGCCCTTCATGAGATGCGGCACCCCATCGGTCCCGGGGATGAAGCAGACAATCGCGTAGCTGCCCGGATCCAGCGTGACGATCGCCGTGCTGCTGTCCCCGAACTCGGGGACGTTGGGTCCACCGATCATGCTGGCCCAGCTCGGCGGGGGTCCGCCGGCCTTGAGTGCGGTGAGAAAGTCCGCCACCGTCTTGCCCTGATCGAACTTGATCAGCTCGACATGATGCAGTGACGGGCCCGTGTTGATGAGGCGGATGGTCGTGAGCCCGGCGGGGATCTGGTCGGGCGCGTCGAACGAGTAGTCCGCCGCCGAAATCCGCAACAGTGTGCCGTCGGTTGCTGGAGCTGGCGTGGCGCCGGAGGGTTGGGCCGCCGGCGCGGGGGCTTCTTTCGACTGGCATCCGGAGAGAGTGAATACGGCAAGACAGGTCGCGGCGAGGGAAGGCACGCGCATGAGGGGCATCGGCGTCTCCGTGAGGGGGTCGGGAGCCTGCGCCTCCACCATGCGCCCTGGTACGTGATGCGTCAAGCGCGACCTGCGCGGGAGTCGATTCCCCTGGCGCCACGCCCGTCACCGGTGTCAGACCGCTGCGCCGAAGAGCGCCCCCACGCCCGCAGTGAGCGCCATCGCGAGCGCCCCCCAGAAGGTGACCCGCCACGCCCCCAGCAGGACCGGGGCGCCGCCGGTCTTGGCGGCCACGGTGCCGAGCAGCGCGAGGAAGAGAATCGTGCTCCCTGCGACGATCTCGATGATCATCCCGGTCGGCGCGAGCCAGACGACACCGAGTGGAAGCACGGCGCCCACGGCGAAGCTGCCGGCCGAGGCAAGCGCGGCCTGGATGGGCTTCGCGGAGAGCGTCTCCGAGATGCCGAGTTCGTCGCGGGTATGGGCGCCGAGGGCGTCGTGGGCCATCAGCTGGGTCGCGACCTGATCGGCCAGCTCGGGAGTCAGCCCGCGCGCAGCATAGATCCCCGCGAGTTCCGCGTGCTCGCCGGCCGGGTCGGTCGCGAGTTCGCTGCGTTCCCGCGCGATGTCGGCACCCTCGGTGTCGGCCTGCGAGCTGACGGAGACGTACTCGCCGGCGGCCATCGACATCGCGCCTGCCACCAGGCCCGCCACGCCGGCCACCAGGACATCGGAGTGGGCGCCATGCGCACTGGCCACTCCCAGTACCAGGCTCGCCGTGGAGACCACCCCGTCGTTGGCGCCGAGAACCGCCGCGCGGAGCCAGCCGATGCGGCTGGTCCGGTGCCGCTCAACATGCAGTGCCGCCATGGGAACCTCCCGGCGCCCGAGTCCGGTCGGCGCCTGCCACGGCCTCGATCCTGGCCCGTGTCAGGCGCCGCTTCCGGTCCTTACTCCCCGTCCGGTTCCCCGCTGTTCGCCGGCAGGACCACCCCTGGCCGGAGCTCGTCATGCCGGATCGCGCCACCAGCCAGCGCGGTCCAGGCCATCAGGCCCGTGGCCGCCGCGAGGAAGGCGGTGAAAGCATAACTGACGACCGGCTTCTCCGGACGCCCGCCGCGGGTAAGGAAGACGCCCACCGCGCCGATCACACCAGCAAGCACCAGAACGATCGTCGCCTTGTCCGCCCGTTCCTCATGCTCTTCAAGGAGGCTGTCGTTGAACCAGGCGGATTTCTCGTTCTGGTGTTCGGCCCCCTCTCCGGTCTCCTTGACGATCGGCGCCGAGGCGGCCACGAGGACCCCGAGCACCATCGCAGTAACGGTGAGATCGCGCGACTTCCGCAGCAGTCCCACGACCATGAAGAGGAGCACGAACCCGGCTCCGACGACGGGCACGTGGTTGAGCATAAGGTGCAGGTGTGTCTGGGACAGATCCATGGGTGACTCCGGTTCAGGAGATGCTCGGCGGGGTGCAGGACCCTCTGCTCCCCGCGCGCGGTACCTTTCCGCTGGGGGAAGCTTATCCCGCGAAGCATGAAACCAGCATGACCATTCCCATGAAGCCCGAGTAGGCGGACCGGGGTGCAATGCAAACGGGCGGCCCGCTCGGGCCGCCCGCTGCATCACACCGGAAGAGCTAGTTCAATCGATCAGTTCTGCACCAGGATCAGGAACTTGGAGCCGGCCCAGAACTCCTCGGGCTGATTGATGTGGAGCTCCCCGACCAGCTTCCCGTCCTTCATGCCGGTGCTGTCGGCGAAGGCGAGATCCTGCCGCGACACCACCTTGTACTCGTGGTTGGCCGGCAGCGTGATGCTGGTCGCCGCGGTCTTGTCGAGCGCCGTGAACTTCGAGGCGTCGAGGCTGCGGGCCGGGTGAAGCTGCTTGCCACCGAAGAAGAGGAACTTCTTGCCTTCCTTGACGACCACGCCCTTGTCGAGCAGCTCCTGCTCGGTGCCCGCGATGTAGTACACCGTGTTCTTGTACTGCGTCAGGTTGCTCACGGTGTCGATCAGCGCGCTCTTCTCGGTGCTGAGCTGCGCGGTCACGGTACGGGCGGTGTCGAGCTGCTGGTTCAGGCCGGCGATCTGCACCGACTGCGAGTCGATCACGGAGCGGAGCTCCAGCTCGGTCCGCTGGGCAGTCGCCTGCAGGCTGTCGATGCTGGTCTTGTACTCCTCGATCTGGTGCAGCAGCGTGGTGTTCCGGCCGGAGAGCGACCGGGCCCGCTGAGTGCTCTGCTCCAGGCGCTGCTCCGTCTCGTTGAGGCGGGAGACGAGGGCCTGCACCCGCTCGAGCGCCGCGGTACGAGCCGCGCGGTCGCGCTCGGCCGGCGTGCCGGCATCGCTCGTTGCGGTGTTGGTCACCAGCGCGGTGCGGGCCTTGGCCAGCTCCTCGTTCACGCCATTGACGAACTTCGAGGTCTCGAGCACCTCGGTGATCAGGCTGTCCTTCTCCGCTGCAAGCGTCTGCGCGTCGGCCAGAGCCTTGGTGAGCTGCTCCTTGTTCTGATTGCAGGCCATCGCGAGCACGAGCGGAACGATCCAGAGAGTACGGCGCATCCACACACCTCCGACTTGGGTCCTGAGCACGGTAACCATCATGGCACCGCACCAACGGGCGGAAGGAACAGGCCGCCCGCAAGGTGCACGAATGCTATACGGCTGGAATCTGTACGGAAGTGACCTGACTCACACGGACACATGACAGTCCTGTCATGGTTCCGTCATCGGGCACACCATTCGGAAGATGGAGGGGCCGCGTCCTGCCTGCGGGCTCAGGGGCTCTTGGCGCTGTCGGTGAGGCCGTAGCGATCGGGATTGCTGCAGACGATGGCGGCGGCGAGGATCTTGGGCACGTACTCGCGGGTCTCCTCGGGGAGCAGCTTGAGCCGGTAGAGGTGCCAGAAGTCGCGCTTCGACTTCTTGAAGCCACCGGGCGTCCGGGACACCTGGCGCAGGACGCGCCGCACCCCGTTCTCGCCCTTGTTGTAGCTCGCCATGGCGAGCATGAAGGCGTCCTCCCCGAATTCGGCGAGCAGCCCCGCGAGATACTTCGTGGCCGCCCGCGTCTGCAGCGGCACATCGATCCGCTCGTCCACGGTGCCGTCGACCCGGAGTCCCTGCGCCTGCGCGGTCGTCCGGGTCATCTGCCACATGCCCCTCGCCCCGGCACCGCTCTTCGCCAGCGGGTCGAACTGGGATTCCGTCCAGGCGACGTAGGCCATCGCCTCCGGCAGCTCGAGGGCCTTGAATTCCCGGGTGATCTGGGGCCAGTACTTCACCTTGCGGCGGTAGATGATCCGTGTCGTGGGACCGGCCTTGCGGAGCTGCTCGATGTGATAGGCGACCCGCTCCTTGAAGATCGGCGGAACGGCGTAGGTCCCCGCGTCGAACTGCTTGAGGATGTCGCGGATCTCGCGGTCCAGCTCGTCCCCGCTCTGCGCCACCTCCGCGGCCTTCTGCTGGTCCTTGCTCGCGATCTGGGACAGCGCGAGCTCCGCGCTCGCCGTCTTCTCGTTGAGCTGTCGTTCGAGCACCGCGAGCTGCGCGGTGTCGCGGGTCGCATCCATCTGGAGCTGAATGGCGTGGATCTGGTCGTCGAAGTGGCTCTTGGCATCGAGCAGCTGGTTGATCTGCCGCTGCTTGACGTACAGCGTGATGCTGAGGCCGGCGATGATCAGGGCCGCCACCCCCGCGACCGCCGTCACGATCTTGACCCAGCGCTTCCGGGTCTGACTGCGCATGAGGTCGCCGACCTCGTGCATTGTCGTGGCCATGACCTCCATCGTGCGGCGGGACTTGGTGCCCCCCGCCTTCACCCGCTCTTCCGCGACCCGCTCCGCGGCGGCAGTCACCAGCCGGATCGCGGAGGTCTCGCGGGTCTTCCCCTTGAACGCTTCCACCATCCGGGCGGCGTCCTTCGCCGCGTCGTAGTTGGCGTCGAAGACGATCGCCACCTCCGCCTCCGGGCCGCCCTCGCCGCCAAAGCGGACCCGGTCCCCGCCCCGCAACGGCTGGCTCTGCACCCGCTCCCCGTTCACCCACACCCCGCCGACCTGCCCGAGGTCGAGCACGTGGTAGGCGTTCTCCTTCATCACCACGGCCGCGTGATAGCGCCCGACCTCGGGATCGCGCTCGAGGTCGTAGCGGACGTCGCAGTCGCCGCTCGTGCCGACACGGATCGACCGCTTGTCATACTCCGCGGAGGTGCCGGCAAGGCTGCCGGTGATGTGATTGAAGCGGATCATGGGATAGTGGGCCCTGCTGGATTCGAACCAGCGACCTATGGATTATGAGTCCACTGCTCTAACCGACTGAGCTAAGGGCCCGTGAGCGAAAAAACTTCGCTTCCAGCGGGCCCCCGCACAAGGCCGACGCGGGCCATTCTGTCCCGTGCCCTCGCAGCCGCGGCCCGCCCACCCGCGAAGGATGGTGCTCCGTCTCCGGAGATCGCATGTTGAGGGCAACCCCAATGGGCGACCGTCGGCAGCACGACGGCCCTCTTGCCGCCGTTACATTCGCCCCGGTTTTCCCCCGACACAAGGAGCGGTGCAATGCTCAATCGCCGTTCGTGGCTCGAGCTCTCCGGCAGCTGGGCGACGCTCGCGCTCGCGGGCCCGTCGACCAGGCTTCCCCCCGGCGCGCCCGCCGGCCCGCCCTACAGCGTCAAGGATTTCGGCGCGAAAGGCGACGGCACCACCAACGACGCGGCGGCGATCCAGGCGGCCATCGATGCCGCGGTACGCGGCGGCACGGTCGTCTTTCCCGCGGGACGATACGTCATCTCCTCACCGCTCAAGGTCGCGGCGGGGACGGGGCGGCTGACCCTCGCCGGGGAGGGCAAGGGAGCGGCGGTGATTCTCAATCGCATCGTCGGCGCCCCGGCGGACCCGGCGCTCGAGATCTCCGTGCAGGGCAGCTACATCCTGCTCGATCAGCTGACCTTCGAGGGGAACGGGCAGAAGGGCTCGGCCGGCAACGGACATGCGATCTCCCTGGTGAACACCCACCCCGGCGAACCGTTCTACCCGTCCCAGATCGTCCTGCGGGACGTGCTGGTGCTCTCGCATCTGGGCGACGGGAAGGACCATACCGGCGCGGCCATTCCCGCGGCCGGCCTTTACGCCTGGAATGGCACCGTCCTCGAGGTGATCAGTTCGGCGTTCATCAGCAACGCGGTCGGGGTGCGCCTGGAGACCTGGACCAAGGCCTACTTCTCGATGCTCACGGTGGACAAGTCGGATTCCAACGCGGTGTACCTCAGTCAGTCCGAGCAGGTGACCTTCTTCGGCAGCGTTCTCAACAACGGCGGCTCGGGCAAGCCCGATGATGGTCTCCTGCACGCCCGGAATTCGAAGCAGGTCGCCTTCTTCGGCTGCCGGTTCAAGAACGGCACCCCCGCCCTCGTCAATCTCGCCGGCGCGAACTACGCGAACTACGCGGTGTCGTTCTACGGCTGTCACTTCGAACAGCTCGATCCCGCGAAGGGGCACACCGCGATGAGCATCGGCTCCAGCAGCGCCTGCGGCCTGCTCGTCGATGGCAGCCGCTTCGAATTCGTCAACACGATCAAGGACGCCGTCGGCATCGAGATCGTGCAGGGCGCGAGCGGGCGCTCCGCGCTCGGCGTGGCAATCCGCAGCAACACCTTCCGGATCGGGGACGGGGGAACCATGGCGGCAGCGATCAGCCTGAATGTGGCCGCCAACACCGCCCGCTCGGTGATCATCGAGGGCAATGTGATCGGCTGGCCGGAGCGCTCCGGCGCCGCCACCACGATCACGACAGGCATTCTCCTCTCGGGTTATGCGGACAGCTGCGTCGTGCGGAACAACAGCTTCGTCGCCGCGGCGAACGTGACGATCGCCGGGGCGATCCGTCTGGGCTCGGCCAAGGTGACGAACACGATGATCGAGAACAACTCGTACGACACTGGCAGCGGCGGCGCCATCACGCAACGGATCGACAACGCCGCCGCAACGGCGTTCTCCCTCCGTGAGGGGGGCATCAACCGCTACGCCGAGTCGGCCCAGAGCATATCGGCGGCCCGGACCACGCCGATCGATGCCTCCCGCGGCTCGCGCTTCGACCTGTCGGCGAGCGACGGTGCGCCATTCGCGGTCGAGGCTCCTTCGGGTGGAACACCGGGGCAGCGGATCACGATCACCGTCCGCAACGCCTCTCGGGGGCCGCTCAATGCAGCGGACCCCTTCGCGAACGCCGCCTACCGCCACGCCCCCTGGGCGCAGCCGGCACCGGGGCACAGCCGGTCGATCGACTTCCAGTTCGACGGGAAAAGCTGGACTGAGGTGGGACGGACGGGAGGCGATGTACCGAACTGAGCGGGGCGCCGGCACGCGAACAGACGTGCAGGTCCGCGACGGGGGAAGCGGTCAGGCGCCCGGCACTTCCTGGTTGTAAGCCTGCACCCGCTCGTACAGGGCCACGTGCCGCTCGGCCATCAACTGGCGGGTGAAGTACTTCTCCACCCGCGCTCGGCCGGCCTCCCCCATGATCTCCCGCTTGAACGGGTCGTGGGCCAGCGTGTCGAGCGCCTCGGCGAGCGACCGCACATCGTGCACCGGTACCTCGATCCCGGTCTCCCCCGGCACGTTGACCTCGCGCACACCGGTCGGCACCGCGGTGGTGATGACCGGCCGCCCCGCCGCCATCGCCTCGAGCACCACGAGGCCGAACATCTCGTCCACCGTGATCGAGGGGAGGACCAGGAAGTCCGCCTCCCCCATCCGGCGCGGCAGGTCCTCATCCGGATACTCGCCGAAGAAGCGCACCCGGTCCGCCAGCGCGAGCGCCTGCGTCAGCGTCTTGAGTCGCGGGCCCTCCGGCCCGCCGCCCACGATGTCGAGCCGCAAGTCCGGTACTCGCTCCAGTGCCCGGAGCAGGATGTCGAGCCCCTTGAACTTGACCAGCCGACCGATGAACAGCGCGCGCGGCGGCGAGTCCATCGGGCGCCGGGGGAGATCGGCCCAGCGGGTCTCATCGATGCCGAACGGAATCACCTCGGTCTTGTTCTCGAAGCCCTGCAGCTCCTGCGACAGCGCCATGTGGGCGCGACTCGGTACCACGATCGCCGCGGCCCGACGCAGCACGGCGCGCGCGAGCAGCTTGTAGCCAGGCTGCTTGCCGTCCATGTGCTGGGTGACGACGAAGGGGGTCCGCCGGCTCCGGAGCAGACTCGCCACGTCGGCCAGCGGATGCGGGTGATGCAGGTGAATGACGTCGGCGCGGCGCCGCGCGGCGGTCAGGTAGCCCGGCGCAATCTCCTCGCTGCCGAGGGCGCCGAAGGAGAAGACCCGGGTAACCGTGGACTTCTGGCGCGCCCCGACCCGGCCGCCAACCCGGCTCTCGACCGCGACGACCGAGACCTCGTGGCCGAGGGCGGCAGCGCCCTCGGCGAGGTCCTGAACGACCCGTTCCATGCCGCCTGAACGAGGCCAGTAGTACTTGGCAAGATGGAGGATACGCATCGGTGTTGCCGCAACTTGGGCTGCCTCGGGGAGTGTGTCAACGGAGGGCGACGGATATATTCCCCGCGCGATGATCGCCCTCTGCTACGGTACCCGTCCCCAGGTCATCAAGGCCAGTGTTCTCCGTCACAGCCTGGCCGGTTCGGGCGGGGTGTTCGCGATCGACACCGGCCAGCACTACGACCATGCCCTGAATGCCCTGCTCTACCAGCAGCTCGGGGTCGCCGCGCCGGACCGGTTCCTCGAGGTCGGCTCGGGGAGTCATGCGGAGCAGACCGGCCTGATCCTGAGCCGGGCCGAAGCGGTGCTGCGGGAGCTGAGCCCCGCCGCCGCGGTCGTCATCGGTGACACCAATTCGACCCTGGGCGTCGCGCTCGCCGCGGCGAAGCTGCGGATCCCGGTCGTGCACGTGGAGGCGGGGCTCCGCGCCGGCGATCGCCTCATGGCCGAGGAGATCAACCGCCGGGCGGTCGATGCGATCGCGACGCTGCTCTGCACCCCCTGTGAGGCGGCCACCGTGCGCATGCAGACGGCGCACCCGGACGCGGTCGTGGTCGAGACCGGCGACGTGGCGCTCGATGTCCTGCGGCGGGTCGAGGACCGGCTCCCCGGGCCAGCGAGCATCGTGCCCGGGCTCGGATCGTCGGTGTACTGCTTCGCCACGCTGCACCGCGCGGAGCTCACCGACACCCCGGCCAGGCTCACCGGCATCCTCCACAGTCTCGCGGCGATGGGGACACCGACGGTCTTCGCGGTGCATCCCCGCACTCGTGCGGTGCTCAACACCGCGGGCTTCACCGGCGATCATGTGGGGCCGCTACGGCTGATTCCCGCGGTGGGATATCTGGAGAGCCTCGCCCTGGTGCGGGGAGCGCGGGCGGTGGTCACCGACTCCGGCGGCCTGCAGCGGGAGGCCTACTGGCTCGGGACGCCATGCATCACCGTGCGAGGCGAGACCGAATGGACCGAGACCGTGGCCTGCGCGGCCAACCGGCTGGTGACCCCGGAGGAGGCCCCACGGGAACTCGGTGCGGCGGTCAGCGAGCAGGTACGGCGCTGGGACGGAGCGGCGCGGTGGCCGCGTGAGGCATATGGAACGGGCGAGGCCGCCGACGCGGTCGCCCGGGCAGTGCAGGCGCTGGTGGACGGAACGAGCTGAACCAGGAGCTACGGCGTGCGCGCGGTCATCGTCTCTCACACCTATATCGACCCTGCCACGCGGGGGAAGCTCAAGGCCCTCGTCGGGCTCGGAGCGACCCTGAGCGTCGCCGTCCCCGCCCGATGGTCCGCGGGCGGCCGGAGTCCGCTGCTGCAGGCCTCCTGGGGAAATGACGGGGGCGTCAGGATCGTGCCGATCCCGGTGTCAGGCGAGCGGGGTGAGGAGGTGCGTTGGAAGAGCTCCGACCTGCACCGCCTGCTGAGTGACTTCCGCCCGGACATCCTGCAGATCGAGGCCGAACCGTGGACCCCGGCCGCGGCCGCGGCGAGCGCCCGCGCCGAGAAGCTCGGCATTCCCGTCGTGATCTTCGGATCCGAGAGTGTGGCGCGGAACTTCACCTTTCTCGAAGGATGGAAGCGCCGGCGCACGCTCGCCCGGGCGAGGGCGCTGATCGGCGGCAATCGGCTCGCCGCGGGCCTGCTCGAGCGGGATCGTCCGGGCATTCCCGTCACCGTGATGCCGCAGCTCGGCCTGACGCCACCGCTGGAGACCCGCCGCCCCGAGCATGGCGAGCTGTCGATCGGCTTCGTGGGCCGCCTCGTTCCGGAGAAGGGACTCGACGCCCTCTTCCGGGCCTGCGTCAAGCTGCTGGGCCGGTGGCAGCTCACCGTCGTGGGGAGCGGCCCCTCGCAGGAGATGTTCGAGGCCCTCGCCGAGCGGCTGGGCATCGCCTCGCGCATCACCTGGCGCGGCGCCCTCCCGCCCGAGGAGCTCAAGCGGCTCTGGCCCGACCTCGACTGCCTCGTCGTCCCCTCGCGGACCACCGCCCACTGGGTGGAGACGTTCCATCCCGCACTGGTCGAAGCGATGGGGCACGGCGTCACCGTGATCGGCACCGACTCCGGCGCACTCCCTGAAGTGATCGACACGGCGGGCCTGGTCGTCCCCGAAGACGACGTGGCGGCCCTCACGGCCGCGCTGCAGCATCTCGCCGACACCCCGCGCGAGCGCGTCCGGCTCGGCAGGGAAGCCCGGCTCCGGGTGATGCGCGAGTACGTGGATGATGCCGTCGCCCGCCGGACCCTCGAGTTCTGGGAGTCGGTGATTGCGAAGCCCGGCAGCAGCCGCGATTGATCCGGGGGCCACGATCAATCGCGGCCCCACCGCACTCCCATTGACCCCTCTGCCGACGGGCGGCATCTTCCCGCGATGATGTTCACACTCCGGCTCCGCGCCCTCCGCCCACTCACCGTTCTCGCTGCCCTCTTCCTGCCCAGTACGGCGGCGCTGGTGGCCCAGGTGCCGACCCTGCCCCCCGGTCAGGTGATGCCGAGCCCGACGCAGGCGCAGGAACTGCTCAAGACCAGGCCCGATCTCGTCGCCCAGCTCCGTCAGCGGCTCGGCACCTCCGGTCTCTCGAAGGATCAGGTCCGCGCCCGGCTCCGCGCCGCCGGGTACCCCGAGACGATGCTCGATCCGTACCTCGAGGGCGCGGATACCACGGTCAAGATCCGCCCGGGCACCGACATTCTCGATGCCGTCCGCGTACTCGGGATCGTCGGGGGTGAGGACGCCGACTCGCTCCTCGCCCTCACCGATTCCGCGCGTCACGTCGCCGATTCGCTGCGTGCCGATTCGCTCTCCGACAGCACCAAGACCCTGAAGGTCTTCGGCCTCGCGATCTTCAAGAAGACCAACTCGCTCTTCGCGCCCTCGCTCGCGGGACCGGTCGACGCCAACTACCGGCTCGGTGCCGGGGACGGCCTCGTCCTCATATTGACAGGCGATGTCGAGGCAGCCCACGAGCTCACCGTGACGCGCGAAGGCTTCATCGCCATTCCGCAGGTCGGGCAGCTCTACGTCGCCAACCTCACGCTGGCCCAGCTCGAGGACCTGCTCTATACCCGCCTCGGCCGGGCCTACTCCGGTATCCGGCGCGGCGGCGGGGCCACGACCCGCTTCACCGTCACCGTCTCGAAGCTCCGCACCGTGCAGATCTTCGTCACCGGTGATGTGGCACGGCCAGGCTCCTTCCAGATCTCGGCGGCGGGCACCGCGATGACGGCGCTATATGCCGCCGGCGGCCCGACCGAAAACGGCTCCTTCCGACGAATCGAGATCCGGCGCGC
Source organism: Gemmatimonadales bacterium (assembly GCA_044229245.1). GTDB lineage: Bacteria > Gemmatimonadota > Gemmatimonadetes > Gemmatimonadales > GWC2-71-9 > JADJOM01. Next base: position 168,250 of record JBGATI010000005.1, read on the forward strand.
CGGGAAGCTGGTCGACACCCTCGACGTCTACGACTACCTGCTCCGTGGCGACAACAGCCACGACGCCCGCCTCGAGAACGGCGACGTCGTCTTCGTGCCGGTGCGCGGGACCCAGGTGAAGGTGGCGGGCAAGGTGGTCCGCCCCGCCATCTACGAGCTGCGCGAGACCGAGACGCTTCGCGACCTCATCACGGCGGCCGGCGGATTCGATGCGACCGCGCTCCGCCGCCGGGTCCAGATCGACCGGATCCTTCCGCCGGCCCAGCGCCAGATCGGCGGGCGCGATCGCGTCGTGATCGACCTCGCCAGTGACCAGTTCATCGATGGCAACGGCCCCGGCTTCGCGATGGCCCCGGGGGACTCCCTGACGGTGCTCGAGGTCGCGGAACGGCGCCGCAACGTGATCACGGTGAACGGCAACGTCTGGACGCCCGGCGCCATCGGCTGGAGTCCCGGGATGAAGCTGTCCGACGCGATCCGGCTCGCCGGCGGGGCCAAGCCCGACGTCTATCTCGGCCAGGTGCTGGTGACTCGGCTGCAGAACGACTCGACCCGCCTGCAGCTCCGGGCAAGCTTCAAGGACTCGACCGGCACTTTCGAGAACGACCTGCCGCTCCTGGAAGACGACGAAGTCACGGTCTATTCCCGCTCCGCCTTCCGCCCCAAGCGCTACGTGGCGGTCACCGGCGCCGTGCGGAAGCCGGGACGGGTCGACTATCACGAGGGGATGACGCTGCGGGATGCCCTGCTCGAAGTCAAAGGGCTGACCGAGGACGCCCTGCTCACCGAAGCCGAGGTGGCCCGGCTCCCGGTCGACAGCATCCGGAAGCTGGGACGAGTCGCGACGACGATCCGGGTGCCGCTCGACTCCACCTATGTGTTCGATCGGGGCCCGGACGGGCGCTACCTCGGCCCGCCCGGGCTGGCCGCCCCGCCCGCGGGGGCCAGCGAGATCACGCTCCAGCCGTATGACAACGTACTCATCTTCCGCCAGCCCGACTGGGAGCTGCAGCGCACGGTGATGATCGGTGGACAGGTGAAGTACCCCGGTCGCTACTCGCTGATCACCCGCACCGACCGCCTGCTGGATCTCATTCAGCGCGCCGGTGGCCTCACCAAGGACGCCTATCCCACCGGCATCAAGTTCTTCCGCTCCTCCGACCGCGGCGGCCGGATCGGCGTCGACCTGCCCAAGGTCATCACGAACCCGAAGTTCCGCGACAATCTGATCCTCGCCGGCGGCGACTCGATCATCATCCCGGAATATGTGCCGGTGGTCTACGTGCAGGGCGCGGTGAACGCCCCGATGTCGGTGACGTTCGTGCCTGGCAAGGGAATGGAGTATTACGTGGCGGCGGCGGGCGGCTATCGGCGCGATGCGGACCGGGCCCGCGCCTACGTGGTGCAGCCGAACGGCAAGGTCGAGAGCGTCACCAAGCACTGGTCCTTCCTGCCGGACGGCAAGCCCGATCCGCTGGCGGGTGGCTCTGTCTATGTCCCGGAGCGGGATCCTGCGGACAAGAAGGACTGGCTGGCGATGACCGGCTCGATCGCCCAGATCCTGGCGAGCCTGGCCACGACGGTCCTGGTGATCTGGCGGGTGAAGTAGAAAGGGGCGGAGCTGAGCTCCGCCCCCACCCTGCCGTTGGCGCGCACGTCGGTGCGCGCTAAGACTCCTCGATCCGCCGCTGCTTGCCGCTCTCCCGCTGCTTCAGCTCCTGGCGGACCGGCATCCCGGCAAGCGACGGCTCGAAGTCCGGCACCAGCCGCTTGAGCAGCCCCCGCAGATCCTCCTCCGACCAGCCCCGCTTCGCTCCGGCAAGGAGCTCCTCCACCACCGTCGTCACCCCGATCGGGAGGGCCGCGTTCCGCGCCCGCAGCACCTTCGGGTGCACGGTCGGCGCGGCATGTTCCGCGTCGAAGAACAGCTCCTCGTAGAGCTTCTCGCCGGGGCGGGTCCCGCTGAAGCGGATCTCGATATCCTTCCCCACCTGCTTGCCTGACAGACGGATCAGGTCGGCGGCCAGGTCCGCGATCTTGACCGGCTCCCCCATGTCGAGCACGAAGACCTCGCCGCCCTTGCCGAGCGCCCCGGCCTGCAGCACCAGCTGCACCGCCTCGGGGATCGTCATGAAGTAGCGCTTCATCTCGGGATGGGTCACCGTCACCGGCCCGCCGTCCCGGATCTGCTTGAGAAAGGTCGGCACCACGCTGCCGCGGCTCCCCAGCACGTTGCCGAAGCGCACCGCCACGAAGTTGCGGTCGTGCGTCTCCGCCACCGTCTGCACCAGCTGCTCGGCGACCCGCTTGGTCGCGCCCATGATGCTCGTCGGGCGCACCGCCTTGTCCGTCGAGATCAGCACCAGGTGCGACACCGAGCCGTCGGCCGCCGCCTCGAGCACGTTCCGCGTGCCCAGCACGTTGTTGAGCACCGCCTCGGCGACGTTCTCCTCCATGAGCGGCACGTGCTTGTGCGCCGCTGCGTGGAACACCGAGTACGGGTGATAGAGGTCGAACACCCGCTCGAGCTGGTTCTCGTCCTTGACGTCCGCGATGACGGCCTGCAGCGGAATGTGCGGGAAGTGCGCCGCCAGCTCCTGCTGGATGGTGAAGATCGAATTCTCGCCGTGCCCCAGCATGATGAGCCGCGACGGCTCGAGCCGGCAGACCTGGCGGCAGAGCTCTGCGCCAATCGATCCCCCCGCCCCGGTCACCAGCACCACCCGCTCCGTCGCGAGCTCCTGCACCTGGTGCATGTCGATCTTCACCGGCTCCCGGCGCAGCAGGTCCTGGATCTCGACCTCGCGGAGCGCGCCGGCCTGCAGCCGCCCAGCGATGATGTCGGAAATGCCGGGCAGCGTCCGCGTCCGCACCCCGGCTTCCGAGGCGGAGCGGACCAGGTCGCGCACCACGCGACCCGAGGCGGTCGGCATCGCGATGAGGACTTCATCCACCGAATGGTCGGCGCAGAGCTTCGCCGTATCCTCGAGCGGTCCGAGCACCGGGAGCCCGTACATCTGGTGGCGCTGCTTGTCGGGGTCGTCGTCCACGAAGCCGATCGGAACCAGGCCGAGCTGCGGATTGCCCTGCAGCTGCTTGACCAGCAGCCCGCCGCCAACGCCCGCGCCGGCGATCAGCACCCGGCGTCCTTCCGGACTTCCCGCGCGGTGCCACATCACGCTCCGGAGCACCAGCCGGGGCAGCGACACGAGACCTGCGGTCAGCAGCGCATCCATCACGAGGATGCCGAGCGGCACCCGCGCCGGGATCACCTGCAGGAGCGGGAGCAGCCAACCGCCGAGGAGAACGCACGCCACGCCGGAGACACCGGTCGCGAAGAGAATGCTCTCGAGTTCGGAGACACTCGCGAAGCGCCACAGCCGCCGATAGAGACCGAAGCGGAGCAGCAGGGCAAGCTTGATGGGAACGGAGAACAGCAGGTAGACCGGAAGGATCGCATCGTAAGGCGCAGGCCATGTCACGCCTTCGAACCGCACTGCGTACGCGAGCAACGTCGCGAGTGGCAGCAGCGCCAGATCCAATGCGAGCAGATGTCGGTTGCGGATCCCGTTCCCTGGGAAGTGTGGCATGTCGGCCCGAGGAGGTGACTGCACGAGATGGACCGGGCGCCCATCTGTTTCCGGGAATGTAGTAGTGGACTCCGGGGAGTCAACCGGAAGTCATTGCGAGAGTTACAGTGCGCCGATATGCTTCTTCAGCCGCTCGCCCCCGGGGGGTCATGGGAGTCCAGATGCCGCGACCGCCAGCCCGTGTTGCCGTACAAATTCCCTCGGGTATCCCGCTGCTTCCCGGCAGCGATCCCGCCCTCCTCCAGCGACTCACCGCGGCTGGCCTCGACCCCGCGCAGTTCGCCATCCCCGCCGGCGCGGAGATCCAGCTCCGTCTGCTCGATGACGCCCGGTGGGAGTCGCTCAATCTGCTCGCCCTCGTCGCCGCGGCGCGCGCCCGGCCCGGTCTCCCCGTCGCCCTGCACCGATTTCACGCTGAACCACCCGCGGCCGTGGCGGTTCATGGCGGTGCGGACCTGCTGGCGCTCTCCCCCCGCTGGTCCCTCGCCTGGCCTGGCCCCGGGCGACCGACCACCGCCCTGCTCGACCGCGACGGCACGATCATCGAGGACCGGCACTATCTCTCCGACCCCGCGGGCGTCGCCCTGCTGCCCGGCGCCGCCGAGGGGCTGCGAAGCCTGCATCGGCTCGGCATGCGGCTGGTCGTCGTGAGCAACCAGAGCGGCGTGGGGGCGGGACGAATCACCCTGCCCCAGCTCGCCGCCGTGAATGAGCGATTCCGTGCGATCCTCGCTGCGGAAGGAATCGCGCTCGCGGGCATCTTCAACTGCATTCACAGCCCCGAGGCGGGATGCAGCTGCCGGAAGCCCGCCGATGGTCTCGCGCGACAGGCGGAAGCGGAACTCGGGATCGACCTGGGGAGGGTGCTTGTGGCCGGGGACAAGGACTCGGATCTGGGTCTCGGACGCGGCCTCGGCGCCCCCACGTTCCTGGTGCTCTCCGGCGAAGGGCCCGCGACGCTCAGATCTGGAGGCCCTCCAGCCGATTATCTGGTGGAAGACCTGCACGAGCTGGCGCGGATCTGCGGGCACCCGGCGGGCCTCGGCCGGCCCCATCTCACCTCTGGCGACGGAGCGCCTCACAATGGCTGACACGGCGGCGGATCGCGACTTCATCCGGCAGCATCTCGAGACCAGCGCAACGGTGAAGCGCGCGGCGATCGCGGCCTGCACCCCGGCGATTACCGTGGCCGCCGAATTGCTGATCGCCTCGTTCCGGAACGGCGGCAAGCTGCTGCTCTGCGGGAACGGCGGCAGCGCCGCGGATTGCCAGCACATCGCGGCGGAGTTCGTGAGCGCGCTGAATCATGACCGGCCCCGCGCGGCGCTCGGTGCGATCGCCCTGACCACCGACACCTCGTTCCTGACCGCGAACGCGAACGACTTCGGCTTCGAGCAGGTCTTCGATCGTCAGGTGGAGGCCCTGGGACGGCGGGGGGATGTGCTGATCGGCATCACGACCAGCGGCAACTCGGCGAACGTGCTCCGGGCGCTGGAGCGCGCGAAGCGCGAGGGCATTGCCACGGTGGTGCTGACCGGCGAATCCGGCGGCAAGGCGGCACCGCTCGCCGATGTCGCCGTGAAGGTGCCGAGCGCGGACACCCAGCACATCCAGGAGACCCACATTGCCGTGGGTCACATCCTCTGCGCACTGGTGGAGCGGGCACTCTTTTCCTGAGCCGCTCAGCGCAGCGCGACCACGACCTCTTCGATCTCCGATCCTCGGCCGAGCCGGGCCAGGGCCTCGAACGCGCCATGCTCATCGAGGCGGAAGATCGTCCCGTGGTTGCTGCGATCGGCTTCCGTCCGGCATACGATCAGTAGCCCTCCCGCCCTGAGCCTCCACCGCAGATTCCGCAGGATCTCCGCCAGCGTTGCATCGCTGAAGTACCCCCGGTTGAGGATGTTCGCCGCGCGCAGCGCATGGAAGCGCGCCTCCAGTCCGGGAGGCCGGTTCGCGATGATGTCATCCTCGATCAGCTGGAGTGAAGGCGCAGTCTGCAGCCGCGGGCTCACCAGCATCAGCGGACGGCAGGCGATGCCCCGCGCAACGAGCGGCGCGCGGGCCGGATCGGAGACCGCCCGCCGGACATCCGGCCGGAGCGCCAGCACGGCGCGGAATGCCGCCCGAAGCGCACCGGTCACCAGCGACCAGGGCATGGTGTCGAGTGAGTTCCGCATGCCCGACCCGAAGATGTCGAAGTGGAGCGGATAGCCCTCGCGGTCCACCACCGCGTCGAACTGGCTGCCGACGGAGACGAGCGTGGCGAAGAGGCTCGCATCCCCACCGAGCATCCGGTGCGCGATGCCAAGCGACTCGAGCTGACGAACCCACTCGAGCGTGCTGAGTCCGGAGGACACCGCGATGTCCATCAGATCGAGCGGACGGTCGCCGGGAAGCAGCGGGGCGACGAGCGCGTTGAGATCGTCGAAGCGGCGGGAGGCCGTCGTCTTGAAGACGCCGTTGCGGAGTCGCACGCGGGAGAAGAACTCCCACTCCAGCCGCTCCTGCTCCGCCTCCGGCTGCAGAGTGCCCGGCGCGAAATAGATCTCCCGTGCCGTCGGACGCGAGCGCGACACTAGCGGGGCCTCCCGGTCGGCATCAGTCGCTCACGATCCGGACGGCCCGCCCCACATCGGCATGCGGCGCTCCACCCAGAGGTAGACGCCACACTGCGCCACCAGGGCGGCGACGACCGCAGGCAGCATCCACTCGGAGTGACGCATGACGGCGATCCCGAGCAGGCCGAGCAGCGCCGAGATGAGCATGACACCGCTGGTCACCTGGGCGTGGCTGAGTCCGGACTGGACCGCGCGCTGGTAGGCGTGCCGCCGGTGCGCCGCGTACCAGCGTTCACGCCGCAGCATCCGCCTGACGAGCGTCACCGTCGCATCGAAGATGAAGACTCCGCCGAAGAGTACCCAGGAAATGACCGGCGGCCCTCCCTCCCGCTCGGACAGAATCGCCAGCGCGGCGAACAGGAAGCCGAGGAAGCCGGAGCCGGCATCTCCCATGAAGATGCGCGCCGGCGCCCAGTTCCAGACGAGAAAGCCGAGGCAGGCGCCGACGAGCGCCAGGTACAGGAGGCCGAGCCCGGGCGCGATCCCCGCGAGCACGGCGCTGCCGAACGCGGCGGAAACGACCGCCTGGCCGCCGGCAATTCCATCGATGCCGTCCATGAAGTTGTAGAGGTTGATGCTCCACACGATGCCGAGCACCCCGAGCACGGCACCGAGCACGCCCAGGTCGAGGCGGCCGACGCCGAGGTGGAGCGCGGGCATCCCGCCGATCCAGGCCATGAACCAGATCGCCGCCACGGTCTGGGCGGCGGCCCGCACCCCGCTCGACAGACTCCGGAGATCATCGATCCATCCCACCGCCGCGACCACGGCCGCACCTCCGGCGAGTGCGATCACCACCGTGGGCTGCACCCAGCCACGGATACCGCACCAGACCACGAAGCCGATGAGCAGCACCACGAGCGCCATGCCGCCGCCACGCGGAGTCGGTTCCCGATGCAGGCTCCGCTCGTTCGGGATATCGAGCACGGCCTTGGCAATCGCATAGCGGCGCAACAACCCCGTCAGCGCCGTGCTGGCGATCGCAACGAGGACGATCACCAGCATCGGCGACGGCGTTGCCACGGTGAGCGCCGGGGCCTGAAGGGGGAGTGCCATGACCGGAAGATCGACGGAAACCGGCTACTGAACCCGCGAGACGAGCGCGAGGCTCGTGACGTTGAGTCCGAGCTTGGTCGGCCAGGGGAGGTCGCCAAGCGGGAGCACTTCGAGCCGGGCGCCCTCGCGGCGCAGGCGGTCCACCCCGAGCCAGGGGCCGGCGATCACCGAGTCCCCGGGCCACAGCGCCCGGCCGCCGGGGAAGTAGTCGTGCAGCAGCACGAGCCCGCCCGGACGCAGGCGCCGAAGCGCGGCGGGGACCTCCCCATCGTCGCGATCATCGTCGCCGGCGCGTGCGTCGAACCGAAGCCGAGCCACGGCCGCGTGACCGGATCGTTCACGTCCTGGATGTCGACGGTCGTTGCATCGGCGGCGGGGCCCCCCTCCCGCGCGTTGGCGCGAAGGGCAGCGGCCACATGCACCGTCGAGGCACCGATGTGCGTCCCCACCTCCAGCACCCGTGCCGGCTTGAGCGCACGGATCAGATAGTAGAGCGCCCGCCGGTCACCGGGATTCACCCCACCCGCCGAGGTCGTGATCTGGAAGCGGCCGATCTCCTCGGCGACCGCCGGCCATTCGGCATCCACGGCGGGAGCGCGCAGCGCCATGTCGAGCCACGCCCGATCCACCCGGCCGAGGCCGTCGACCGTGCAGGCTTCCTTGGGTGTGCTCGAGAGCCGCCACTCCTCGCGCCAGCGGATCGCGAGATTGCGCGCGGGAGTAGGCAGCATACCAGCGACAGTTCCCAGTACGGACATCCAGCCTCCTCAGAGTACACATGGCGCAGCGCCGATCGCTCGGCGCATCATCCGGAAGCGCGGGGTTCAGGCCGTGTCGATACCCCGCGAACGATACCACGCCGCCGTCTCCCGCAGTCCCGCCTCTATGGAGTACGGCGGATTGAAGCCCAGCTCTCTGCGCGCCAGACCGCTGTCGACCTGCAGCGAGCCGGTCAGCCGCTGCACCGTTGCCGATGTGAGCGGCCACGGAACGAGGGAAGCAATCCCATCCCCCAGCCATCCCGCAAGCGTGAAGAGATGTTGAGGGATCGGGAGCAGGCGGGCCGGACGGCCGAGCGCCTCCGCGATGCCCCGTACCAGCGCGCCGGTCGAGAGGTCGGTGCCATCGCTGAGCAGGTAGAGGCCCGACCCGGCACCACCCGCCCGCATCGCGGCGTCGAAGGCGGCGGCGGCATTGCCCACGAACAGCAGACTGCGCCGGTTCTCGATCGCGCCGAAGGGCAGCGGCAGGCCGCGGTCCACCGCGCCGAAGAGCCGGAGCATGTTCGCCTTCATCCCCGGGCCATAGATGAGCGGCAGCCGGAAGCTCACGGTGCGAATGCCGAGCCGTCGCCCCTCCGCGGCCACCATGGCTTCCGCCTCGAGCTTGCTTACGCCATAGGGGTCGAGTGGCCGGGCCTCGCTCTGTTCGGTCCACGGCGCGTCGGTGCGCTCCCCCATCGCCTTCACGCTGCTCGCGAGGATGAAGCAGGTGGCGCCTGCGGCGGCGGCAGCCTCGAGTGCCCGACGCGCAGCCTCGACGTTTGCCGCGCGATAGGCCGCGAGCGGATCGCCGGCCGCGTCGCGGAGCACGTGGGCACGACCCGCGAGGTGAAGCACGGCGTGCACCTCGCCAAAGGCCGAGCGCAACGCCTCGGTGGTCGCATCGTCCGGGATCTGCGCGACGTCGATCGACGGAGCGCCGGCCTGCATGCCAGCGCGGGTCACCGCCCTGACGCGATACCCTCGGCCGGCGAGCCAGGTGCATGCATACCGACCGACGAAGCCCGAGGCGCCCGTGATCGCGACCGTTCCAACGCCGCCAGGCTCAGGCATGCAGCGAAGCATAGAGGGCGAGGGTGGCATCCACCACGCTCTGAATGCCGAATTCCGCCTCGGCGATCACGCGGGAACGCGCGCCCATCCGTGCCCGGAGCGCCACGTCCTGCAGCAGCCGCTCGAGCGCCATGGCGAGACCGGCGGCATCGCCGGGAGCGACCAGCAGGCCGTTGTCGTCCGGTCGGGCCACCACCCTGCAGCCGGGCGCATCGGTGGTGACGATCGGCCGGCCACAGGCCGCGGCCTCGAGCAGCACCTTCGGAACACCCTCACGGTAGGTGGAGGGCAGGCAGGCGATGCTCGAGCTCGCGAAGACCGCGGCCATGTCCCCGCGGCGCCCCCACCACTCGACGATGCCTTCGTCGTTCCATGCGCGGAGCTGCGTGTCGGTGAGTGACCGGGGGTTGCCGGGATCCGGTTCCCCGACCAGCGCCGCCCGGAAGTTGAGCCCGCGGGAACGGAGCCGGCGCGCCGCCTCCACGAACTCGCCGATTCCCTTGTCCCACAGCATCCGCGACGCGAGCACGATCAGCGGGGTCCCCGGTGGTTCCGGCGTGGGGACGAAGTGGTCGAGCTCCACGCCCGAGCCGGGGATCAGGATGTACTGGCCGGCCGTGATGACTCCCGCCTCACGGAAGAGCGCGACATCCTCGGGGTTCTGGAAGATCCCGCGGGAGTGGGGATGCGAGAAGGCCACCCGGTAGGCCCCGAGCATCAGCCGGCGGCGGAGATCGGCCTGCCATCCCGTCGCCACGAAGGCGTAGCCGAGACCGGAGATCGCGTTCACGACCGCGGGGACCCCTGTCAGGCGGGCCGCCATCGAGCCGTAGAGCACCGGCTTGTGCGTCACATGGTGGACGATCGCCGGACGGACCTCGCGATACACCGCCATCAGCGCGCGGAGCGAACCGAGTTCCGAACCCGGCGAGGCGCTGCTTCGCGTCAGCGGGAAGGGGTGAAAGACGAGGCCCTGCTGCTCGATCTCGCTGCGACGGGGATGGTCAGGGGTCGCGATGTGGACCGCATAGCCCGCACCCTGGGCGGCGAGCGCGATCGGAAGACGGTGCGAGAGGAAGAACGGTGCGTCGTTCACCACCATCAGGAGCCGGCGCGTCACGTGGGCAGCCGGCACGACGGGGTGACGTGGCGGGCCTCAGGGCGCGGCAGGCCCGCAGCTGGCGACTTCGGCAGGAGTGAGCGGCCGCAGCGGGAAGGGGGCGTTGGCCCATGCCGCCCCGCAGACTTGCGAGGCCGAGGGTCCGGTGCCGACCGCAGTGGCATACATGTAGACACCGAAGGACCGCGAGGGACTCGCGTAGCGGTAGACCGAGCCGTAACCCCATCCCGGGAAAACGGGCGTGATGAATGGCGCTTCGGGCACCGGGACGAGCAGCCGCCTGACGGGATCGTTGTCGCGCACGAACTCCGCGGCATCCACCAGCGAGCCCATGACCGGAAGCCCCGGATTTCCGTTGTACCGGATCGTGTTCGCGAGGGTGTCAGTCCTGATCTCCAGGCGGTTCGTTCGGATGGTCGCGGGACCCCACAGACCGCCGAAGCCGGTTTCATGCTCGACGATGTTCATGTGCAGATCGTTCACGACATCGACCCAACTATAGTAGCCGTTCTCCTGCTTGGCGAGCCACACCGTGCGCTTGAACGGATACGGCGACGGCAGGATTGACGCCGGGAACCCCTCCATCTGCGGGAGGAACCAGTGATCGTCGTAATTCCACCGTACGCCGATCCGGTCCGGGGTGTTCTCGATGATCGCGATCTGGTTCGGTGTGGTGATGATCGACGAGGTGATGTAGACCCAGTCGCCATAGCGCGGATGGGAGGCCGGATGCCAGGTGTTCCCGATCCGCACTTCCATGAAGACGCTGGCGCGCTCACCCATGTTCGTCGACCAGGAGATCCGGACCCGGCCGTTGGTGATCGTGAAGGCCGGGAGACCGCTGAGAATCTGCGGCGTCGTCACCCGCTGCCCCGAGACCAGGATGGCCGAACCCTCGACGACGCGGTCGATGGTGGTGCTGACGCTGCCTGCGCGGTAGGTGAGCGTGGTCGGACCGGGCAGCGTGGCCGTGAGGGATCCGGCCGCATCGACCGCCAGGATGGCGGGATCGGTCTGGGTCACCGACAGCGGCGGCGACGGAATGGGGAAGCCACCGGAGTCCCGCACCACCACCGTCGGCGCCCGCACCGAATCGAGCGCGAGCGTGTCGACGGCCGGCGTCACGGAGATCGATGCTGGCACCTGCACGACGACCACTCGTGCACGTGCCGTGATCCCCTGGTAGGTCGCCGCCAGCTGGGTCGTGCCGGGGCCGGTGGCCCGCACGATGCCCTGCCCATCGACCACCGCGGTGCTGCTGTCGAGCGAGAGCCAGGTGAGCTGCGCGGCCGGGATGACGGCGCCGAGGCGATCCCGCACGACCGCGCGGACCGCCGAACGGGCGCCGAGCGAGTGCAGCGTGACGGTGCTGGAGTCGAACGCGACCGAGGCCGAGGCCTGCGCCACCACTACCGGAACGGTCCGTACCAGCGAGCCACGCCGCATGGTGATGAGACCCTTGCCCTCGGCGACGGGAGTGATCCCGTCCTCCCCAAGGGCGCGCACCACCGAAGGCGACTGCGAGGTCCAGATGGCCGTGCCCGGGAAGATGTTCCCCGCCCGGTCGCGGAACTGCACGGTGCGGAGCGTATCGCCGATGGCATCGAAGCGGAGCGTGTCGCCGGGGGGCAGGATCTCCACCGGAGACCCGGGAAGGACCATGGCCCGGATGACCGAGCTGCCGACCGGGCCGCCCGCCGTGGCCCGCACCGTCGCGGCGAGCTCCTGCGTCCCTGCGGTATCGCCGAACTGCCAGGTGGTCGCCGCGCGACCCTGCGTGTCGGTGACCACGGTGGTGCTCCCGATCCGGCCGCCACCGCGGCGCACTTCGAAATCGATCGTCGCACCAACGACGGGCCGGCCATCCGCCAGATGCACCCTGAGGTGCACCGGCTTTCCGAGCAGTGCGCCGATGGTGTCGACGTAGGCGTGGCTGGTGTCACCCACCGAGGGCTGCAGGCCGGAGGGCAGCACCGCCATCGCGCGAATCAGCGCGGGGAGGACGCCGCGGCCGCCGCTCCGCCGGTCGTCGTGTGCGAGCGGAAGTTCGGAACTCAGCACCTGGGTCGCGGAGAGATCGGTCCCCAGCACCCATGCGGCGGTCGCGACTCCGTCCTGGTCAGTCGTGGTGGCACTGCGGAGCAGATGCCCCCCGCCCTGAAGCACCCGCCATTGCACCCGGACGCCGCTGACCGGCAGGTTCGTCGGTCCGAGCACCTGGACGCTGGCCCCACGGACCGTGTCGCCCGCCGCCCCCCGAAGCGTATCAGACGCGAGCACGACCAGCCGGTAGCCCGCTCCGCCCGGTACTATGGGCGACGTCGGCCCACTGCCGTCCCCGGAGCACCCAAGCAGGATGCCAAGGACGAGGCCGAATCGGGTCCAGCCGGGAACGCGGCGCAGCAGCATTCAGGTGCTCTCGGAGGCAGCCAAGGGGCCATGGCGGGCCCCAAGAGGGGTCAGCGGCGGTCCGCAGTGGCGAGGACGATGGCAAACAGAGGTTTCTCAACCGCGGGCGGGCACCATGAGGCTGGCGGCCATCCTGGCCACCGTGCTCCACCCAACTAGTCCCTTCGGATTAGCAAAGGGTGTGCCCCAGCACGAGTTGGGCTCGGATGGGGCACAAGGGCGCCGGTCGGGTCGCGGGAAGCGGCGATTCCGGGAGGTGGCTGCCCTCGAACGGGGAGCCAATTTGCTGTGAATTCGGGAGTGCGCTAGAGGTCCACCGTGTTCCCTACCGGGGGGGCCCCCACGACGGCCGGAAAAGCGGGTCTACCGGCCCCTGGAGAGGAGCCCGCGTGCGAGACGACGGGCTTCAAGCATGTCGCCGGGCCGTTCCCGGCGAAGCCGCCCGAATCCTTCGCGGAATGCGGCGATCAGCGCCCCGAGACCCAGGCCGACGATGAGCGAGAGCACGCCCTTGGCCACGATCCCCCGGCCATCGGGACGGCTCGGCACCACCGGGTCCTCGACCACGGTGAGCACCGGGGTGTCCCGGACCTCATCGATCCGCGCCTGCTCGAACGCCTGCGCCAGGGTCGTGACCAGGCTCTGCTTCGTGGTGACGTCGTTCTGCAGCCGCTGATATTCGAGCTGGAGCCGCGGCGCATCCCGGTAATCGCGGTTCTGCTGCATCCAGGCCTGCAGCCGGTCCTCCGACTCCCGCGACTCGGTGCGCGCGTCCGCGAGGCGACCCTCGACGAAGCGCCGCTCCGCGCTGGCGCGGGACTGACGCCGCTGCATGTTGAACTGGTTGAGGACGTCGAGCGCCCGGAGCGCAATCTTCGCCGAGAGTTCCGGGGATTCGGTCGTCACATCGAAATCCACCACCCCGGTCTTCGACACCACATTGACCGAGAGCAGCCTGCCGAGCCTCCGGACCGCCTTGTCCTCGCGACGGGCGCTGTCCCCGGAGGTGATGTCGAACTGCTCGATCAGCGTGCCCGCCACGGTGTCGGCCCCGGCGTGGACGACATACCGGCTCCGCACCAGCTCCGTGAGCAGCTGCCTGGAGCGCAGCAGATCGGCGTAGAAGTCGGGCGATTCCGTCGCCTGCTGGCCAGGGAGGGCGACGCCGAGCTGCGCCGCCACCCCGGCGAACCGGGCCAGGCTGTTGCTGGTCGCCTGCGGCGCGAACGCCGCAGAAGCGGTGTAGTCGCGCGGCAGCAGGAGCGAAACGCCGACCACCACGGTCGCCAGCAGCAGGGGAAGCCCGAGGACCAGCCGCCCGTGACGGAGCAGCAGGAGCGACGCGTCCATGAGATCCGGACCGGGCGCCTCGCTCGGCGGGGTCGGCGATGCCGGCACGTCCGAATCAGTCTGGAACTGGCTCACTGAATAACCATCCATGGTTCTGGTCCCTGCGCATTCGAGTTAGCGGACGACATCCGGTGCGGGAGATGCCGGCGCACGGGAAGGGTACAGAGCGGGACGCAACCAGCCAAGCAGGGTGATCCCCCCCAGCAGCCCGAGGATGACCATCGCGTTGAGGACGATGGTCCCGACCAGGAAGCTGAAGTCGCTGCGGTGGAAGGCGACGGCGCTTGAGACGAGCAGCAGATAGCCGATGTGCCAGCCGGCCTCCGGACGGGTCTGCCGCGCCCGCTCCGCCAGCGCAAGCAGCCAGGCCAGGATGAAGTACACCAGCAGCGGCCCGGCCACCCCGAAGTTGACGTAGGCCTCGAGCAGCGATGAATAGGCGGTCCCGGCGATCGCGCCGTCGGCGGCCATGCTGGAGAAGTACCGGTCGCGGAACTCGTAGCCGATCTGCTGGGGCTTCTTCCCGGGATAGAGAAATCCCGGCACCGGCAGCAGCAGCGACTGGAGGTAGCTGGATCCGTAACGGAGCGGCTCGTTGGCGAGGCGGTTGTACTCGCTGAAGTTGCCGAAGGCCGCGCCGAACTCCGTCGCCGCCGGGTTCACCGCGAGAATGAGCCGCTCGGTCGTCAGCACCGATTCCCCCACCGCGCTCCAGTCCCCCGTCGCAAGGCCGAGCCCGATCACGGCCCGGCTGGCGTACACCACGCCGGAGGTGACGTACAGGATCACGATGAGGGCGGCGATCCGCAGGTTGATCCGCCGGAGGGGCGTGTGATACGTCGCTCCGACGAGGACCACCAGCAGCCACTCGAGCATCGGCGAGCGGAACCCGAGGGCGAGCGTGATCGCGAGCGAGGGCGCGATCGCGAGGAGCAGCAGGATCGCATCGCGCCACCGGAAGCTGCGCTGCCCCGCCAGCCTCGCCTGCGACCAGGCGAGCGCGGCCAGCGCGAGCCCGAGCGCGACGAGCTGGCTCGACGGCAGCGTCAGCACCAGCGCATCCACCTCGGACTGATAGACGGCCTTGCCCTGGATGATGATGGTCCAGCCGCCGGCGCGGATGCAGTTGATCAGCTCGAACAGCGAGCCGAGCGCCACCAGGATGATGCCGGCCCTCGGACTGCCTACCGAACGGATGCGGGCACTCTCCTGCCCTGGCGGCACCACCCGGGTGGCGGCGGCGATCAGCAGACCGGCGCAGAGCGCGAACGTGGCCAGCCCGAACTCCAGCAGGTAGAGATCCACCTTGAACGGCGTGCTGAAGACGTCGGGGAGCGGCGCGCCGGTCAGCGCGGCCATCGGCCCCGAGAACCCGTAGACGGCGTGGAAGAAGAGGAAGATCACGGTGAGACTCGCGAACGAGCCCGACACCGACACCGCGACCTTGAGCGTCGCGCCGCACGCGACCGCAAGGAGCAGGATCCCGAGCCAGAGCCAGCCGGAGGCGACCGCGGCCGCCCCCGCGGAAGCACACAGCAGTCCGAGGGCGCCCGACCGGAGCGGAAATCGCTGCGCGCCGTGACTCATCCCGCCCCGCTCCCCAGCTGGAGTTCCCGATAGAGCCGCGCATACCGGTCCCGGTTCACGGCCAGCGAGAAGTGCTGCCGCACATGTTCCCGCCCCTGGGCCCCGAGCGCGCGCCGCACCTCCGCGGGTCCCTGCAGCAGTCCCAGCAGTGCCGTACCGAGGGCGATCGGGTCGTCAGGCGGCACCACGATACCGCCAGTGCCCACGACATACCCCGAGTCCCCCACATCGGTCACGACGCACGGCGTCCCGCAGGCGAGCGCCTCCCCGACCGCATTGGGAAACCCCTCCCCCCACCCCGAGGGCGAGCAGGCGACGTCGAACGCACTGAAGAGGTCGGGCATGTCGTGACGTTCCCCGAGCAGCCGGACGTGCGCACCGAGACCGAACCGGGCGATCGGCTCGGCGAGGCGCGGGTTGCCGTCCACCACCTCCCGGCCGACGCAGACGAACACGACGTCCACGCCCCGGTCGAGAATCTGTCGCGCCGCGGCGAAGAGCACCTCGTGCCGCTTCATCGGATGATACCTGCTCACCATGCCGACCACGAGCGTCTGCTCGGCGAGACCGAGCTCCCGGCGGAGAGCGAGCCTCGCGCCAGGCCTCGGCGCGTAGCGATCGCAGTCGAACCCGTTGGGAATGACCCTCGCCCGGGCACCGGCATAGCCGATGGCCTCATGCTGCCGGCGCGCGACCTCGGAATTGTAGATGATCGCGTCCGCGCGCCTCGAGAGCCGGGCGCCGACGCGAATGACGGCGCGCGTGCCCGGACGCTCCCTGCCGAGGTCGTAGATCGTCTGCCGGACGTTCCAGGCGAGCGGAATTCCGGCGACACCCGCCGACCGCGCGAACCACGCGGCGAGATTGCCATGGTACATCCACCCCTGCAGCACCGCCGGGCGAATCCGCCGCACCAGTTGCCGGAGCTGCAGCGCACCCCGGGGCGACGGGATCGCGCGGCGCATGCCGAGCGAATAGACCGGCACCCCGGCCGCCTCGATCCGCTCCATGACCGGCCCGCCGGGGATCAGGGAGACCACCGTCGCCGGGAACTCGTCGCGCGGCAGCGAGAGGAGCAGCCGCTCGAGCGCGGTCTCCGCCCCACCGGTGGTGAGGCCGGTGATCACATGCATCACCGGAATCGCGGCCCCGGTCGTCATCGGGACCGCTCCCGCGCCTGGCCGAGCGTTCCCTGCAGCGCCGCTTCGGTCCGCCGGGTCAGGACGTCGACACCGAATTCGCTCTCGATGCGCCGCCGGGCCGCACACCCCGCCGCCGTCCCCGCCTCGCGCGACAGGCGCACGCAGGCCTCGGCCACCGCCTCCGGATTTCCGACCGGCACCACGACGCCCGTCTCCCCGATCACGCGGGCCGAGTCGCCCATCGCCGTGACCACGCAGGGAACCCCGCTGGCCATCGCCTCACCGATGACGTTGGAGAATCCCTCCCCCGACGTCGAGAGCGAGAGCAGCAGGTCGAGGGCATCGTACGCCGCCGCGACATCGTCAGGCACCGGCACCCAGACGAGCCGGCCGTCGAGGCCGGCCCGGGTGCCCTGCTCGCGCAACGCGGCGCGATAGCCAGGCGGCCCGTCACCCACGACGACGAAGCGGGTGTGGGGCGTCTGGGCCGCGATCAGCGCCGCGGCGCGCAGGAAGTCGGGGTGTCCCTTCATCGGGTCGAGCCGGCCGACCATGCCGATGACGTACGCATCGGCCGGCATCCCCCACGCCGCACGCTGCGTCCGCCGCCGCTCGGGGTCGGGCCGGAAGCGCGCGGTGTCGATCCCGTTGGGGATCACCACGCTCCGCTCCCGCGGATAGCCGTGGGCGACGTGATACTCGAGACCGGCCTCCGAATTCGCGATGATCAGGTCCGCGTGCCGGGCAAAGCGGCAGCTCCAGCGGAAGAGCCGTGCGAAGAAGCGGTCGTAAATGCCGAAGTCGTAGTGCGACGAGCGCACCCCCCAGACGACGACCGCTGCCGGAGCGAACCGCCGCGCGAGCAGCGCGATGAGGTTGCCGTCCGGCATGTAGCCGTGGATGATCGCGGGACGGAACTCGCGGAGCAGCCGCCGGAGCCTCACGAACGGACCGAGCAGATCCCACCGGGAGCGCTTGCCGAGGGAGACCACCTCCACCCCCGCGCCACGCAACTCGTCGACCAGCGCCCCGCCGTCATAGTAGATGATCACCAGCACGGCATGGCCCCGGGCCCGGAGCGCCGCGGCCAGCACCGCGAGCTGCCGCTCCGCGCCGCCAACACCCAGGGATCGGATGACGAAGGCGAGGCGCATCGGGGCGGCGGCCGCGGGCGTGACCATGGCGGCTACCGGCTTTGCCAGCGGGCAAGGAGCATCGGCCGCACCTGCTGCGGATTGAGGAGCAGCAGCAGCCCCAGATAGGCGCACATCCCCGCGCCCACCTGGAGCACCAGCGCCGGCACCCCGAGATACCCGCGGAGCGGCCAGAGGGCGAGCGCCATCCCGGCCGCTGCGGCGAGCACCTTCGCGAGATCGGTCCAGGGAATCGGCAGCAGCAGCGCACGCCGGCCGAGCAGCCGGCTCACCACCAGGGCGATCACGTAGGCCACCAGGGTGGCCCAGGCGGCGCCCGGGATCCCCATCCGCGGAATGAGGAGCAGGTTGAGCCCGAGGTTGGCGACCGCCGCGATCGCCACGGTGATGAGCTGCAGCCGGGTCGCGTGGCCGAGCTGGAAGCTCAGGTCGAAGTAGTAGCTCTTGATTCCGCCAATCAGCATGGCGACGGCGATGATCGGCATCAGGTCACGCGCCGCCGGCGCGAAGCGCGCACCGAGCAGCCCGCTCATCGAGGGCGCGAGGATCGCGAGTCCGGCCGCGGAGGGAATCGCGATCGCGGCGAGCAGCAGGAAATGCAGATTGAACTGCCGGGTGCGCGCCGCGACGTCCCCCTGCTCCACCGCGCGGATCGCCAGAGGATAGGCCGCGAGATTCACGATCATCATGAGAGCCCAGAGCGCCTGCTGGCAGAGATCGTACGCCGGCGCGTAGAGACCGGACGCTTCGGGGGAGATCAGGGCACCGAGCAGCAGCCGGTCGGAGGTGCTCACGACGTAATCAAGGAGAAAGGTGCCCGCGAGCGGGAGGCCGTAGACGAGGAGCGTCCGCCGCGCCGCCGGATCCGCGGCCGCGGGGAGCGCCGGACGCCACTGCCGCACCAGCGCGATCGTCCCCGCGGTGCCGTAGCCCGCCACCCCGCCCAGTGTCAGGCCCACTGCGCCCCAGCCCGCGAGCGCCGCGGCGGTGCCGGCGAGGAGGGCCACCACCGACCGCACCCCCGCGAAGAGGGAATAGCGGCTCGGCCGGTTTTCCGCGGTGACGAGATAGAGGTTGAGCTCGTGCCAGGCCGAGGTGATCAGCAGCGCGATCCCGGCGAGCCGGAGTGCCAGCGTGAGGTCGCCCTTCGTGCGTGGGAGCACGAGGAGGAGCCCCACGCCGGCGATCAGCGCCAGCAGGAGGAAGAGTCGGAGCACCGTCGCGAGGAAACCGTCGCGCGCCGGTCCGGCCGGCGGCAGCAGCCTGAGGACCGCGAGCCCGAGCCACTGGAAGCCGAAGGCGTAGACCAGCGAGGTGGAGGCGACGACGAGCGCGAAAATGCCGTACTCGCGCTCGCTCAGGATGCGGGTGAAGATCGCCAGCGCGGCGAAGTTGACCAGTCCCGGCAGCCCCCGGGCGAGCGCGTACCGCCATGTGCCCCCGAGCAGCGACCGTCTCATTCCGCCTCGAGCCAGGCCTGGAACATCAGCAGGTTCCAGAGCGGGTACTGCCGGTTCTGCCGTCCGGTCTGGTGCTCGTCCCACGCCCGCGTCACCCGCGCCGCGTCGAAGTACCCCTCCCGTGTCAGGCGCTCCGGCGCCAGCAGCGAGGCGGCCCAGCCCTTGAGCGGTCCGCGGAGCCAGGCGTCGATCGGCACGCCGAAGCCCATCTTCGGCCGCTCCACCAGCTCCCGCGGCACGTAGCGGTCGAGGAGCTGGCGCAGCGCCCACTTCCCCTGCCCGTCCCGCAGCTTCATCGAGAGCGGCGTCTTCCACGCCATTTCGACCACCCGGTGGTCGAGGAAGGGCGCCCGCGACTCGAGGCTCACCGCCATCCCCGCCCGGTCCACCTTCACCATGATGTCGTCAGGCAGGTAGGTGCGGGCGTCGAGATACATCATCCGCTCGACGAACCCCACGCCGGGAGGCAACGGGTGCTCGCTCATCACCACCGTCTCCCCTTCCCGGCCGCGGCGCAGCACCTCCTCCGGGGGATCCCAGTTGGAGACCAGGCTGCGGTAGAGCGCCGTCTCCGAGGGGGAGCCGAGGACGCCGGCGAACTTGTGCATCCGGTCGCCGACCTGCGCGATGCGGGAGCGGAGCGGCAGCGCCCGCTGCGCCGTCCCGAGGATCCGCTCCCAGGTCGTGGGCGACACGGCCTGGATGCCGGTCGCCACCGAGCGGCGGACCCCCGCCGGCACCGGCGCCATGCCGCGCCAGAGCTTCGAGCCGAGGAAGTAGCGGTTGTAGCCGCCGAACATCTCGTCGCCGCCGTCGCCGGAGAGGGCCACCGTCACGTGCTGGCGCGCGAGCGCGGAGACGAGGTAGGTGGGGATCTGCGAAATGTCGCCGAAGGGCTCGTCGAAGATCGCCGGGAGCTTCGGGATGACGGCGCGTGCCTCATCGGGCGTGATGTACAGCTCGGTGTGTTCCGTACCGAGGTGTTTCGCCACCGCGAGGGCATACTCCGCCTCGTTGTAGTCCGCCTCGCTGAACCCGATCGTGAAGGTGCGGACCGGCCGGCGGCTCTGCGCCTGCATCAGGGCCACGATCGTGGTCGAGTCGATCCCGCCTGACAGGAAGGCGCCGAGCGGCACGTCGGCGAGCATCTCCTCGCCGATCGTCGCGGTGAGCCGGCTCGCGAGCTGATCGAGGATCTCCGGCTCCGACCCCTCGAGCGGATGGGCGAGCCCGTCCCGCACCACATCCTCGAGCCGCCAATAGCGCAGCGCCGTGGCGCCGCCGTCGGCGGCGATGGTCACGATCGAGGCGGGTTCCACCTTCCGGATGCCGCAGTAGATCGAGAGCGGCGCCGGGACGTAGTTGTAGCGGCAGTAGTGGGCCACCGCGTCCCGGTCGATCTCGCCCCGCCAGGCGGGATGGGCCCGCAGCGCCTTGAGCTCGGAGCCGAACAGCAGCGTCGTCCCCATGCGGCCGTAGTAGAGCGGCTTCTCGCCGATCCGGTCGCGCACCAGGCTCAGCTCGTGCCGCTCCCGGTCCCACAGCGCAAAGGCGAACATCCCCGCGAAGCGCTTCGTCGCCTCTTCCAGCCCGACCCGCTCGATGACCGCGAGCATGATCTCGGTGTCCGAGTGGCCGCGGAAGCGCACCCCGCGCGCCTCCTCCTCGCGGCGCAGCTCGGCGAAGTTGTAGATCTCTCCGTTGAAGACGATGACGAAACGGCCACCCGCCGACACCATCGGCTGGTGGCCTTCCGGAGAGAGATCGAGAATGGAGAGCCGGCGATGCCCGAGCGCCACGCCGCGTTCGGCGTCCAGCCACTGTCCTTCGTCATCCGGTCCGCGGTGGCGGATCGCGTCGGTCATCCGCCGGAGCGTGGTCGCCTGCTCCCCTGCGGCGGCGGCCCCGCCCCAGAACCCGGCAATGCCGCACATGCTACTGAATCACCACGCGGAGATGAGCCATAAGCAGCAATTATAAGGACTTAGGGGCCCTGCAGGGAGTGCGGCGGAGGGGAGCAATTCTACGGATTCGCTGGGCTCTCCACCTGACCTGCCGGTTGGTCGGGAACGGCGAGGGCCGATGGGAGCCGGAAAGGTCGGACTGCGGCGCCGGCGGGTTCCGATGCGACCGGGGCAGGTCCCGCTGCAGCCAGGGGAGCCTGCAACGCGAGCAAGTGAGGTCCCGATGCGACGCGGGAAGGGCCCGATACAGTGGGGGGAGCTTCCGGTGCGCCGACGGGTAGGCCCGATGCGGCCGGGGAAGCTGTTGATGCGAGCGGGAAAGGTCGCACTGAGGCGCCGGCGGGTGCCGATGCAACCGGGGCAGGTCCCGCTGCAGCCGGGGGAGCCTGCAATGCGAGCAAGTGAGGTCCCGATGCAACGCGGGAAGGGCCCGATACAGCGGGGGGAGCTTCCGGCGCGCCGACGGGTGGGCCCGATGCGGCCGGGGAACCCGTTGATGCGAGCGGGAAAGGTCGCACTCCGGGACCGGCGGGTGCCGATGCAGCCGGGGCAGGTCCCGATGCGGCCGGGGAAGTCGTCGATGCGAACAAGGGAGGGCCCGGTGCAACCGGGGCAGGTCCCGATGCGGCCGGGGAAGCCGTCGATGCAAGCCAGGGAGGGCCCGATGCAACCGGGGCAGGTCCCGTTGCAGCTGGGAGAGCCTTCGATGCGAGCAAGGGAGGGCCCGATGCAGCCGGGGCAGGTCCCGATGCAGCCGGGGTAGCCTTCGATGCGAGCAAGGGAGGGCCCGATGCAGCCGTGGGAGGCTCCAATGCGCCGCCAGGTGGGTCCAATGGCGATAGGGGAGCGGCCAATGCAAGCGCGGGAGTTCCCGAATCAACAGCATGAGGCGCGCTGCCGCGACGGCAGAGCGTGGTGTGATTGCTGCGCCCCCTCCCGCGATTACGGCTCCGCCCGATATCGTTGCGCCTGTTCCCACTCCGGCTCGACACCCACACGTGCAGCCCATCGTTCGAGCTCGGGAACATCCACCAGATCCCCGCTGATCCGGAGCATCTCGCGGATGTCCCGCAAATGCCGGTCCGATCTCCCCATCTTGTAGTACCGTAGCTTGCTGACGATGACCGCCTCGATCGGGGCCACCAGCACATCGTCCCCGTCGACTTTCCGATGCGCAGGGTGTCCGAGCGCCCAGGCGTTCAGGGGATCATTGCCAGGCAGATACACGTCCGCCCGCATCGTGGTCTCGAGGTGGCTGACATTGAAGTGGCCATGTGCAGGTCGACGGCTCTCTTCGGCGATGACTTCTACCGGCGGAACATAGAACTCCGTCGGCGACCATGCAGCGGCAAAGCGGCGTGCGTCGCGCTCCTCGAGACGAATCACCAGGTCGATGTCACGGGTGAACCGGGGCTCGCCATAGATCACAGAGGCGACCCCGCCCGTGATCAAGTAGGGAATCCGGAGTTGGGTGAGGGGCCGGACGAATAGCGAGATGAGGCTAGGATCGGTCATCGCGGAAGATCTCGCGGACGGCCGCGGCCACCTGCTCTGCACTCCAATCAGGGTGCTGCGTCCGCACGCCGGCGGTTTTCAAAGACCAGGCCTGGCGCCAGAGCGAGTTCATCACAGCAATCTTCTCGGAGGCGGTCATCTGCCGGAGTCGCGCGACCTCCAGATCCAGCACCGAATCCATCATGCGCGTCCTCCCGACTAGTAATCCAGCGGCAGCCCGACCGTCTTCCCGTCGCGCGCGGAGAGGTAGATCCCGATCAGAAGTTCGAGCGAGCGGAGCCCCTCGCGGCCGTCGGTCTCCGCCGGCGCCTCGCCGCGGAGCACCCGGATGACGTTGTCATAGTAGAGCGGATGGCCGTAGCCGTAGACCGAACTGGTCTCGTAGCTCGCCTTCTCCACCAGTTCGTCGTCCGGATCCTTGTCGGCGAACTCCCACTTCTCGATGTCGTTCACCGCCACGCCGCCCAGCCGCACGGTGCCGCGCTCGCCGATGATGGTGAGCGAGCCCTCGAAGTTCTGCTTGTGGGTCAGCATCGTCACGTTGACCGAGCCGAGGGCCCCGCTCCGCCAGCGGATGTTGGCAACACCGGTATCCTCGACCTCGATGTGCCGCTCGAGCGTCGCGGTGAAGGCGTGGACGCTCTCCACCGGACCGACAAGCCAGTCGAGCAGGTCGACGTAGTGGCTCGCCTGGTTCATGAAGGCGCCGCCGTCGTACTCCCAGGTGCCGCGCCACGGCGCGCTGTCGTAATACTCCTGCGGCCGGCACCAGAAGACGTTGACCGTCACCATGTAGATCCGGCCGAAGCGGCGCCGCTCGATCGCCCGCTTGAGGAGCTGGATCGTGGGATTGCGGCGATTCTGCTTGACCACGAAGAGCTGCACCCCCGCCTTGTCGCAGGCCGCGACCATCGCGGTGCCGTCGTGCCAGCGGGTGGCCATCGGCTTCTCGGTGACGACGTGCCGCCCCGCCTCCGCGGCCTGGATCGCCTGGGTGGCGTGCAGTCCGCTCGGCGTCGCGAGCACGATCACATCGGCGTTCGACTTGGCGAGCAACTCTTCGAGCGTGCGGAAACCCGGCACCTGCGCGCGGGCCATCGCGGCGGTGAGGGCCTTGGGATCGGAGTCGCAGACGGCGACCAGCTCCGCCCGGTCCTTGTGCTGCTCGAACGCCTCGATGTGCTTGCCGGCGATCCGGCCGCACCCGACGAGGGCGAAGCGGATCCGGCGGCCCGAGATGGGAATGGTGGAGAGCGGCATGGGCTGGAACATACAGGGAAATCAGTATCTTTCCACTACATCCCCCTGATCGATCACCCTGGAGACCCGTCATGCGCATCCCCCCTCGGCGAGGGACGACCACCCTTGCCTCGGCCTGGTTCGGCGCCTTCCTGCTCGTGTGCATGGGCGCCTGTCGCGGCGAGGATACGGTGGGCCCGGCGGCGACACCGCTCAGTCTCATCGCCGTGCGTCCGGCCTCGGGCAACGTGCTGACCGCACGCGCGACCGTCGCCGGCACGGGCCTCGACTCGGTGCGGATCCGCTACGCGAGCGCGACCGACGGCGTGCGCTACACGCCGAGTGTGGGGATGACAGGCGACACGGTGCGGGTGCGGGTCGCGGCGCTCCGCGCGAACACCGACTACCTGATCCAGGCCGAAGGGTGGCGCGGTGCGCGGCTGATCCAGGGCGACACGACGCACTACCTGACCGACAGCCTGCCGGTGCCGCTCCGCACCTTCACGCTCTCTGCGACCACAGGTACGCCGTCGGCAGGCTACCTGATGGTCCCCGCGCTCGCAGGCGGCGTCGGCTATCTGGTCGCGTTCGACTCGGCGGGAACGATCCGCTGGTACCTCGACGCCTCTCCCTACTATCCGGGCGCGTCGCCCGCCGACCTCAAGCAGCTCCCCAACGGCAACATCCTCACCTATCTCGGCGCCACCCGCGGCTGGGATCCGATCTTCGGCAAGTACTACGAGTTCGATCTCGACGGCGAGGTGGTGCGGACCTACTCCGCGCCGCTCCCGCTCTACACCGACAATCACGACCTGGTGCTCGAGTTCTCCGACACCGTGCCGGTCGCCGCGGTGCTGTTCGGGTACGACATCCGCGGTCTCGATCTCACCGCGTACGGCGGGGCCGCCTCGGTCGCGGTCGCGGGCCATCAGCTCATCCGGCTCCGCCTCGACGGGACCACCGATTTCTTCTGGAACGGGTGGGATCACCTGAGCCTGCTCGACTGGACCGAGGAGCCGCAGGCTGCGAAGCTTGGCGCGACCAGCGACTTCGATCATCCGAACTCGCTGGCGATCGACCTGGACGGCAACTACGTGGTCTCGTGGCGCAACTTCGGCGAGGTCTCCAAGATCGACGCGCGCACCGGCGCGCTCCTCTGGCGCTGGGGAGGTCGCAACAACCAGTTCACCTTCGTCAACGATGCGATGGGGTTCTTCTCCGGCCAGCACTCGGTGCGGGTGCTCCCGAACGGGCACTACCTCATCTACGACAACGGCCTCAGGCACCAGCCGCCGGAGACCCGGATCGCGGAGTATCAGCTCGACGTGAACGCACACACCGCGACCCTCGTCTGGGAATACCGCCACACTCCCGCCTATTACACCGGCTTCCTGGGTTACGTCACGCGGCTGGCGAGCGGCAACACGCTCATCGCCTGGGGAGCGATCGGGATCCTGCAGGAGGTCACGCCGGCGGGTCAGACGGTCTGGGAGGCGCGGGTGCTCAACAATGGCGCGCCTTCGCTCTTCTATCGCGGGATCCGGGTGCCCGACCTCTCTACCTATCGAACGCCCTGAGGCCCACCGTCGACCGCGCAGTTCCAGCAGGATCGTTGTCAGGCGGCGAACTGCTGCGCCCGCCCTCCCCATTCATCTGGAATTCATCCGCCTAACGCTCTGCTCCCCGCCGGTGTCTTGCCCGTGAACCCCTGCGGATGCCGATGGTCCGCACCGACACGCACCTCAGTACGAACGGGAGACTCCGATGCTGAACGCCTTCACAACCGCCCTGTCTTCGTGGACCAGCTTCGTGGATGCCCACCGCGGCGTTGAAGACGTCCTCATGTTCATTCACCTGAGCACCCTCGCCGTGGGTGGCGGGCTCGCGCTTCTCGCCGACGGCCTCACGCTTCGCGCCGCCTTCGGTGATCCCGAACTCAAGGCCCGGCAGCTCGACCGGCTCCGGAGCTGGCACAAGCCGATCCTGCTCGGCCTCGCCGCCTGCTGCGCCAGCGGCGTGCTGCTCGCCGCGACCGACTTCGAGGAGTTCGCCACTTCCGGCGTGATGGGGCTCAAGCTCGGCCTGCTCTCCCTGCTGGTGCTGAACGGCCTGGTCATGCTCTGGGCCGAGCGGGGCCGCACGCCGGTCGGCGTCATCACCACCTCGGTCGGCACCACCCGCACCGGGATGACGACCACCGTGACGCCGCGGCAGGCCAACTGGCGGCTGCTCTCGAAGGCCGCCATGGCGAGCGCCGCGCTGTGGATCGCCATCGCGATCACCGGCACGCAGCTCTAGTCCGGCACCCACGACCCCAGTCCACCGACACCGACATACGACCCGGGAACTTCGAGCCATGTCTACCGATTCGACTCCGATCGCCGCTTCCTCCGCTCACGCCGCGGGCTGCAGCCGCCGCGCCTTCCTGCAGCGCGCCACGCTCGCGAGCCTCGGCCTCGCCGCCGGGCTGAGCGGGCTCCCCGCCGACCTGCTGGCCCGCGCGCCGAGCGCGATCACCCCGCTCGGCGGGGCCGGCACCCGGCGCAGCTACCCGATTCCGGCCGCCGACGGAGTGTTCGTCGACGAGGCGAATGACCTCATGCTCGCGCGGGTGGCCGGCTCGGTCTACGCCCTCTCGAGCAAGTGCACCCATCGCGGCAGCGCGACCGTCGCCTGGCAGCCGGGACAGGACCGGTTCCAATGCCCGAAGCACAAGGCCATTTTCTCTTCGGCCGGCGTGCTGCGCTCGGGCAAGCCGCGGCGGAGCCTGGACCGCTACGGGATCAGCCGGAGCGGCACCCAGCTCAGCGTGGACCTGGCCACCATCTACCAGGAGGACACCGACCCCGCGGCGTGGCAGGCGGCGGTGGTGTCGGCCTGAACCGGACCGGCCGGCGGGCCCGGGCACTAACGCCCGCGGCCCCGCCGGTGTCCTGTAGCCGAAGACCCCGCACCTAAGGATCGCCGAGTGGACGTGGTGGACGACGATGCCAGCCTGGTACGACGCACCCTGCAGGGCGATGCCGCGGCGTTCGAAGCCCTGGTCCGCCGTTACTACGACGCGGCCCATGCCGTGGCGCTCGGGGTGCTCGGTTCCCGGATGGATGCGGAGGATGCGGTGCACTCGGGATTCGTCCGGGCGCTGGCGCAGCTCGGCAGTTGCCGCCAGCCGGAGCGGGTGCGGGAGTGGCTCATGCAGGTGATCCGCAACCAGGCCCGCAATGCCCGCCGCGCCGTCCAGCGGCAGGCCACCGATGAGACCGACGTGGACACGCTGACCGGTACCGCCAGCCCCGCGCAGGACGCGGAGCGCGCCGAACTGGGCAATGAACTCGCGGCCGCCCTCGCGGTGCTGCCCCCGCTGCAGCGGGAAGTGGTGCTGCTGCACGATCTGGAAGGGCTGCCGCATGCGGAGATCGCCCGGCAGCTCGACTGTTCCGAAGTGATGTCGCGCCAGCACCTGTTCGTCGCCCGGCGCTCGCTCCGGGCCACCCTGACCGCGCGCGGCCTGGCACCGCCCGCCTCGCCGACGACCCCGAGGAATCGCCATGGCCACTGATCCGAACGAGTCCGGCACCGCTCCGGAGGAGCCTCCGATCGATCTCGGCGCGCTCCGGCCGTCACCGCAGCCCGGCTTCGATGCCCGCATCGCGGCGATCATGCGTGCGGCGACGCCGGAGCTCGAGGTGCTGCGTCAGGCGCACGCCGCCGGCGGCAGCGAGATCATCGATCTCCCGGCGCTCAGCCGGCTCCGCTCGCTCCGGCGGCCGGTGCTGGCCCTCGCCGGTCTGGCCACGGCCGCCGGGCTCGCCCTGCTGCTTCTGTCAGGCGGAGGCGCTTCGGCCGGCACGCCGGCGGCCAGCTTCGCGAGCGCCGCGGGGGTGCCTGCCCCGCTGGCCGCCTGGGCCGAACAGGGCACCGCGCCGACCACGACCGATATCGTCACTTTTCTGGAGACACCATGACCACGCCGTCGCAGTCACCCCGCCGGGACTGGGGGGCGATCGGCCTCCTGGCGGTTACCCTGGTCGCCGGCCTGGTGCTGGGCATCGCGGTGGACCGGACGCTGCTCCGCCCGCGGATGCGCGAGCGCGCGCCGATCGACACCATCGCCGCCCGGCGTCCGCCGGGGCTCGAGCGGCTCGACCTGAGCGCCGAACAGCGCAGCCGGATCGACAGCATCATGGCGCGGCAGCGCCCGCGGATGGACTCGGTCCTCGGCGTCATGCGGCCGCAGCTCCGGGCCATCACCGACTCGATCCGCGACGAGGTGGCCGCGGTGCTGACGCCGGCGCAGCGCGCCTCGCTCCTCAAGCTCGCCGATGACGAGGAGCACGAGGGCGCCTGGTTCCGCGATCATGGCCGCAAGCACGAGGAGGGGGAGGAGCGCCGCGGCGGCGAGGAGCGGGATCCGGGGCGGCATTAAACGAGTAGGGGCGGAGCTTAGCTCCGCCCCTACCCGGGATTCCGCATCACGCCAGCGACGCTACGTATTCACCACGCCGGACAATCCCACCAGCTTGCCGTGCCCGTCCTCGCGGATCACGCCGCGGGTATCGAGCACCAGCGGCGCCTCCCGCAGGACGCGGGTGTAGTCGATGGCGCTGTGATCGGTGACGATGAGGGCGAGATCGCTGCCGCGGAGCGTCGCATCGGTGAGCGCGACACTGTGCATCGGGAGCCCCTTGATCGGGGTGTGCCCGTCGTCGGCGATGATCGAGACGTGGGGGTCGTGGAAGCTGACCTCCGCCCCCTTCTCCTGCAGCAGATTGATGATGTCGAGCGCGGGGCTCTCGCGCAGGTCGCCGATGTTTTTCTTGTAGGCGACACCGATCACCAGGACCTTGCTCCCCTTCATCGCCTTGCGCCGGTCGTTGAGCGCGTCGATCGCCTTGGTCACGACATAGGCCGGCATCTCCGCGTTGATCTCGCTCGCGAGCTCGATCATCCGGGTCTTGAAGTGCAGCGTCCGCATCTTCCAGGAGAGGTAGTGCGGATCGAGCGGGATGCAGTGGCCGCCGAGTCCGGGGCCGGGGGTGAACTTCATGAACCCGAAGGGCTTGGTCGCGGCCGCTTCAATCACGCCCCAGACGTTGAGGCCGAGCTTGTCGCAGGCCTGGGCCAGCTCGTTGGCCAGGGCGATGTTGATCATGCGGAAGGTGTTCTCGTACACCTTCACCAGCTCGGCCGCCTCGGGGCTCTCCACCGGCACCATGGTGTCGAACACCTTGCCGTAGAGACTCATCGCCAGCTCGTTGCAGCGGGGCGTGATCCCGCCGATGACCTTGGGGGTGTTCCGGGTATGCCAGACCGGATTGCCCGGGTCCACCCGCTCCGGACTGAAGCAGAGCGCGAAGTCCACGCCCACCTTGAGCCCCGTCGATTCGAAGATCGGGAGCAGCACCTCGCGGGTCGTGCCCGGATAGGTCGTGCTCTCGAGAATGATCAGCTGTCCGGGCCGGAGCCCCGCCTTGCAGGATTCC
The DNA here is from genome assembly GCA_044229245.1 of Gemmatimonadales bacterium. GTDB lineage: Bacteria > Gemmatimonadota > Gemmatimonadetes > Gemmatimonadales > GWC2-71-9 > JADJOM01. Next base: position 197,775 of record JBGATI010000005.1, read on the forward strand.
GCCGCCGCCACCACGTAGGAGAGGTCGGGGTCCTTGGTCTTGTTGAGCGGCGTCGGGACGCAGATCGAGATCGCATCGCACTCCGCCAGGCGCCCGAAGTCGGTGGTCGCGTGGATCAGGCCCTTCCCAACGAACGCGGCGAGGGTCTCCGTCGGGACGTCCTCGACGTGGCTCTTGCCGGCATTGATCGCCGAGCAAACGGGATCGCTGATGTCGCAACCGATGACGCGGAACCCGCTCCGGGCAACTTCGACCGCCAGCGGCAGTCCCACGTACCCGAGTCCGACAATGCCGACTGTGGCTTCGCCGCGCTGAATCCGCCCCCGCAATTGGTCGAGACCGTCCGCCATGACTGCTCCCTGCCGTGAGGAAAGTGAAAGAACCACAATAAGATGCGGCCCGAGGCTCCGAAGCTACTCAGAGACCGGCCGTTCTGGCCACCCGGGGACTTGCAAGACCCGAGCCTCGATCCCTGCGCTCTCCGCCCCGGAACGTGAAGGGGCCGGACCCTTGTGAAAGATTTCACATTTGATAATTATACGGGGTCCAGTGCGGTTCGGGAACCGAGGCCAGCCCCAGGCCACCGAGCCGGAGCAGTTCTGTGTCACACCCAAGGAGACCCGTCATGGCCACCGCAACGCCGCCCGTGAGCAAGAGCGCGGTCTATCCGCGTGATGAGATCGCCAAGCTGCTCGCCCCACCCGAGATGGAGCATCCCGGCACCAAGCTCCGCCGGATCCTGCATGAGGCGCGCGACAAGGGCTCCTTCGTGCACACGGCCGGCGCGTACGACGCCTACACTGCGGCGCTGATGACCCGGCTCGGCTTCAAGGCGCTCTACGGAAGCGGCTGGCAGCTCGCCGCCGTCAAGAACATGTATCCCGACATCGGCGTCTATCAGTCGCAGCAGATGGTGGACCTGGCGCTGGAGCTGTGGAAGGGCATCGAGGGCGCGCGCCACACCCACTATTACGACACCGAAGGCAAGGAGCTGCTCTCCGTGCCGCCGATGTTCGTGGACATGGAAGCCGGCTTCGGCGGCCCGACCCAGACCTTCGCGCTGGCGACCGAGCTGGTGCGGGCCCGCGTCGCGGGTGTGCACCTCGAGAACCAGGATCCGGCGGACCGGACCTGCGGCCATATCGTGAGCGTCGGCAAGGCCAAGCGCGACAAGGTGCTGGTCCCGCGCAACGCGTGGCTGGCCAAGCTCAAGGCGATCAAGGCCGCGGCCGAGTGCAACGGGACCGACCTCGTCGTGATCGCGCGAACCGACTCGGTGGATGGGGCGCTGCCGGGCCAGGGCCCGGGCGGTGTGAAGATGGCGATCGAGGATGCCTGGGAGGCGGCGGAGCTGGGCTGCGACGTGATCTGGGCCGAGTTCAACAACGTCGACCTCGAGCAGCCGATCGCGTTCGCCGAAGGGGTGCGGAAGTACTATCCGAACCAGATGCTGGGCTTCAACCTTTCGCCCTCGCTGTACTGGGGCAAGGCGAAGAAGGCCGGCACCCTCATCACCAACCAGCAGCTCGCCGACCTGGGCTACACGCTGCAGTTCTCGACCCTGTTCAACTTCCGCACGGCCGGCCTCGCGCTGGACAAGGGGCTGCGCAAGTTCGCCGCGAAGGGACTCGACGCCCTCGCCGATCTGCAGATCGAGGAGGACGAGGCGCCGGGCGGCCCGCCGATGACCAAGATGCACCAGAAGCTCGCGGGCATGAACCGCTGGCTGATCCTGGAGTCGGTGCTGAGCGGGAAGCAGTAGGCGGGAAGGCGGAAGGGCGGAACAGACGAGGGGTGGGGCTCGCAGCGAGCTCCACCCCTCTTGGCTTCCCGCCTTCCCGCCTGTCCGCCTTCCCGCCCGCCTACCCCACCGCCCTCTTCTGCACCACCGTCTCGGTGGACACCTCGAGTCCCTCGCGCCGCAGCTGTTCCGCCTGCCACGGGGCGATCCGCACACTCACGACGTGGCGTTCCCCGACGATCGCCTGATCCAGCACCTCCCCGAGCCGATAGAGCGAGGCGAGCCGGGCTCCATCGCCGAGCGGCACGAAGACGGTCACCGGCGGCCGGAGCGAGAGTTCGCGGCGGCGCAGTTCGTTCTTGACCTGGTCCAGGCCGTCGATCCGCGCCGTCGTGCCGAGGAGCGCCTCGGGATAGAGCTCGCGGGCGCGCGCCGCGAAGGCCGACGCATCCGGCACCGCGTCCATCTTGTTGAAGAGCGGAATCACCGGCATGCTGCCGATGCCGATCTCCGCGAGCACGTCGTCCACCACCACCATCTGCTCTTCCCACCCCGGATGGCTGGCGTCGATGACGTGCAGCAGCAGGTCGGCCTCGCGCACCTCCTCGAGGGTGGCGCGGAAGCTGGCGACCAGATGGTGGGGCAGCTTGCGGATGAAGCCGACGGTGTCGGAGACGCGAGCCCGGCAGCCCTCGCCGAGGTCCACTTCTCTCGTCAGGGTGTCGAGCGTGGCGAAGAGCCGGTCCTCGACGAAGATGCCGTGCTCCCCCGAGAGCATCCGGAGGACGCTCGACTTGCCGGCATTGGTGTAGCCGACCAGCGCCACATTGAGCAGCGGTGAGCGACCCGCGCGCAGCACGTCGCGATGCCGCTCCCATTCGAGGAGCTTCTCGCGCAGGAGCTGGATCTTCTTGCGGATCATCCGCCGGTCGGTCTCGAGCTGGGTTTCGCCCGGGCCGCGGAGACCGATACCGCCGCGGATACGCGACAGGTGGGTCCACATCCTGGCGAGGCGCGGCAGGAGGTACTCGAGCTGCGCCAGCTCGACCTGCAGCTTCGCCTCGTGGGTGCGGGCGCGCGTCGAGAAGATGTCGAGGATGAGCTCCGAGCGGTCCATCACCCGGACCTTGAGCTCCTTCTCGAGATTGGCGCCCTGGTTGGGCGTCAGCTCCTCGTCGAAGAGCACCAGGGTGCCCTTCTCCGCCTCGAGGAGGGCGTGCAGTTCCTCGACCTTGCCCTCACCAATGAGGGTGGCAGGATTCCGGGAGGCGATCTGCTGGGAGAGGCGGCCGACGACCAGGGCACCGGCGGTGTCGGCGAGTCGGGCCAGTTCGTCGAGATGTTCGGTGAGGTGCCGCGCGTCCTCCGAGCCCTTGAGCGGCGCGCCAACCAGCACGGCGCGCTCGGCGGGGGGCTCGATCGTGATCAGATTGCGAATGTCGGACTCCGCACGCTACGGCTTGAGAAGCGGGACGTTGCCCTGCCCCGTGAATGGTACGTCGAACGCCGGGACCCCCGGCGCGGTGATCGTCGCGGTCCCCTTGATCGCGTAATTGACCGCACCGTAGTTGAGTACCGAACGGGCCGCGGAGGCGACACCCGACCAGCGGAAGGTCAGCGGCACCGTGAGCAGGGTGGTGTCGCGCCCCGCGAGCGAGAAGGGACTGGAGAGGTCGATGTCGCCGAAGTGATCGCCCTCGATATCCAGGCCGGCCTGCACCCGGGTCCCCTGCAGATTGATCTTGTTCGGATTGTGGAAGGCCAGGACCAGATCGAGCGTCCCACCTGACAAGCCGACGTTCCGGAGCGACAGGTGGTCCAGCCGCACGTCAGGCTGGAGCAGCGACAGCGGGTTGACCGTGCCAGGTCCACACGCCGCGAACAGGGCGACCAGCGCCAGGGGGAGGAGTTTTCTCATGCCGGAATATAGTGGTGTGCCCAGCGTGGGGTGGATCGGCCTTTGGAGTGGGAAGGAGGAGGAGCTCCGCCCCAACCCTACTCCTTCTGCCTGGCCCACCACTCCATCCGCTCGCGGATGCGCTTCTCGAATCCGAGCTCGCCCGGGTCGTAGAACTTCTGGTCGCGGAGCGACTCGGGGAGGTAGTCCTGCGGGATGTACCCGGTGGCCGAGTCGTGGGCGTACTGATAGCCCTTGCCGTAGCCGAGATCCTTCATGAGCCCGGTCGGGGCGTTGCGGATGTGGAGCGGCACCGGCTCCGCCGGCGTGCGGCGCGCCGCCTCGAGCGCCTGCCAGAGCCCCATGGCGGAACGGTTGGACTTGGGCGCCGTGGCGAGGTAGATCGTCATCTCCGCCAGGGGGAGATAGCCCTCGGGGGGGCCCAGCATGTGATAGGCGTCCCGCGCCGCGATCGCCAGCTTGAGCGCCTCGGGATCGGCGAGGCCGATGTCCTCGGCCGCCATCGCGATCGCCCGGCGGAAGAGGGTCATCGGGTCCTCGCCCCCTTCGAGCATCCGAGCCATCCAGTAGAGCGCCGCCTGGGGGTCGCTGCCGCGGAGCGACTTGTGATAGGCACTCAGGATGTTGAAGTGGGATTCCCCGCTCTTGTCGTAGGCCGCGACCCGCCGTCCCAAGGCCTGGACGATCTGCGCCTCGGTGAGCACCCCGCGCGGACCGACCAGCCGCGCGGCATTCTCCAGTACCGTCAGCGCCCGGCGGGCGTCTCCATCCGACTGCTCGGCCAGCAGCTCGAGGGCGTTGCCCTCTACCGTGAGTTCGAGGTGGCCGAGCCCGCGTTCGCGATCGACGACCGCGCGCTCGAGCAGCCGGTGGATGGTCTCCGCCGAGAGCGGTTTGAGCACGAAGACCTGGCAGCGGGAGAGCAGCGCACCGTTCAGCTCGAAGCTCGGATTCTCGGTCGTGGCACCGATCAGCGTCACGGTCCCGCGTTCCACATGCGGCAGGAAGGCATCCTGCTGCGCCTTGTTGAAGCGGTGGATCTCGTCGCAGAAGAGCACGGTGCCCCGCCCCATCACCCGCCGGCCTTCGGCTTCCTTGATGATCTCCTTGACCCGGGCGACGCCATCGAGCACGGCGGAGAGTTCCACGAACTCGCGATCGGTGTGCTGGGCGATGAGCCGCGCGATGGTGGTCTTGCCGGTGCCGGGCGGACCCCAGAAGATGGCGCTCCCCACATCGCCGCGGCGGATGGCGTCGCCCAGCGCCCGGCCGGGGCCGAGCAGCTCCTCCTGGCCGAGGCACTCCTCGAGGGTCCGCGGCCGCATCCGCGCGGCGAGCGGCTCGGGAGCGGCGAAGAGCGACGGGGCGGTCACCGGAGCCCCGCCGCCTCGACCAGCAGCCGCGTCACGAAGAACATCGCGGCGCCGCCGAAGAAGCTGGTCGGCAGCTTCCAGCCGCGGCGGGCCTGGAATTCGGGGACCAGGTTGGAGGCGGCGACATAGAGCGTGACGCCGGCCGAGATCGCGAGGCCGTGATCGGCGAGGGGTGTGCTCACCTCGGTGAGTACCACCCCGAGGATGGTGGCGAGACCGAGCATCCCGGCGGCGCCGAGCGCCCGCATGCGGCTCTGGCCGCCGGCGAGCATGACGCTCGACATCGCGAGTCCCTCGGGCAGCTTGTGGAAGAACACCGCGAGGAAGAGCAGCAGGCCGAGATGACTCGAGACGAGGAAGCCGCTCGCGATCGCCACACCATCGAAGAAGGTGTGCAGCAGGAGGCCCAGCAACGCGGAGATGCCCTGCCGCGCGCTGATCCGGTGGGTCTCCTCGCCGAAGTGGAAGTGCGGCACCAGGACGTGCTGGGCGAGATGGACGACGAGATAGCCGAGGAGGATGTAGACCGCCGCGTCGCTCCGCCGGGTCATGGCCTCGGGCGCGACCTCCAGCAGGGCCACCGCGAGCATGAAGCCGGCGCCGAAGGCGACGAAGAGTTCGATGACGGCGAGGCTCCGCCGTTCGTGCCGCACCACGGCATAGCCGCCGGCGACGTTGCCCAGCGCGGCGATGAGCGCGAACAGCAGGGCGCTCACGCGAGGCCCCGTGCGCGGGCGAGGAGCGATTCCCGGGTGTTGAGCGAAGGATCGTCCACGACCTGCGACAGCAGCCGGTCGAGGATCTCTCCCATGTGCGGCCCCGGGGCGATGCCGGCCTCGCGGAGATCGTTGCCGGTGATCGCGAGCTGCTTCCGCGTCAGGGGCTCGTTCCGCTCGCGGATGCCGCGCATCACCGGTTCCCAGAGCGGGAGGGCGCCGTGCCGCACCCGCCAGAGCACGGTGTGGTCGTCGGCGGCGTCACCGACGGCGGCCATCCAGCGACGGACGCCGAGCGGCGTGGTGTCGGTCGGCTCCGCGGGCCCGGTGATCACGGCCATCGCGCGGGCGATCTCGGCGTTGGGCGCCTTGAGCCGGCTCAGCACCGCCACCGGATCGATCGCGACCAGCGCGGTGATCAGCACCGGGTCTCTCGGAAGATCGGCACCGCGCGCGTCGAGCAGCGCGATGAGCGCCGCGGTCCGCTCCGGCATCCGGCCGACATTGCCGAGCCGCTGCACCAGCGGCGAGCCGGTCGGCGAGACCAGCGGCGTCGGTGTGGCCGGCGGATCGGCGAGGAGTTCGGGCAGCCAGACGCTGGCGCCGCCGCTCGCGATCCAGAGTTCGATGAGCCGCGGCACCGACCGCGCGGTCCGGAGCCCCTTGTACCACTCCTCCTTCACCCGCTCGGCGGAGAGCTGGGCGAGGCCGCTCGCGGTCGCGCAGAGCGCGGTCCAGGTGGCGGGGTCGATCTCGAAGTCGAAGCGGGCGGCGAAGCGCAGCGCCCGGAGGATGCGCAGGTAATCCTCGCGGAAGCGGGTCGCCGGATCGCCCACGGCACGGATCAGCTTCGCATCGATGTCGCGCGCGCCATGGAACGGGTCGCGCCACTCGTGGCGGAGCGGGTGGTAGGCGATGGCATTGATGGTGAAGTCGCGCCGGGCGAGATCGTCCTCGAGCGAGACCCCGAACTCGACGACGGCGTGGCGGCCGTCGGTCGTCACATCCTTGCGGAAGGTGGTGACTTCGTGGTGCCGGCGACGGGTGCGCACCGCGACCGTCCCGAACCGCTCGCCGACGTTCACCGTGTGGCTGAACAGCGTCTGCACCACGTCCGGCGTCGCCGAGGGCGGCCGCCGTCGTAGTCGGTGTTGTCGACGCCGATGAGCGTCGCGGATGGCCCGCCGACACACCACGCCTCGTGGCCCGCTCCCTCCAGGGTGCGCGCGATTTCGAGGACGTCGTCGGGATCGCGAGCCGTCCGGACTTCACGCGCCGTAGCCCACGCCGGCCGAGAGTGAAATCGCGAGCTCGAGCCGGGCCTGCGCGGGGTCCGGGCCCCGGCGGGAATCACCCCCGCGCGGACCAGGGTGGCACCACCACCCTCGAAGGCGTAGGCCGGCGTCACTTCGCCGTAGAGGCAGCGGCTCGCGAGCACGACCGGCTTCTGCTCGGCGATCCAGCGCCGGATCGCGGGCACCGCGCCGGGCGGCACATTCCCGCTGCCGAAGGCCACGATGACGACACCGTCGTGACCGGGCCGGGCGAGATCGAGCAGCTCGCCCTCGTCGCCGATCGTCATCGGGATCAGGGCCACACGCGCCGACAGGGTGGCGGGCTCGGTGACCGGGTGCCGCTTCGGACCGACGCTGAAGCGGACTCCCTCGGGTCCGACGCTCGCGACCGGCATGGAGTGCGGTGCGGCGAAGGCTTCGAGTGCCGTTGCCTGAACCTTGGCGACGTCGAGTCCGGCGAAGACGTGCCCCGCGAAGGCCACCATCGTCCCGCGCCCCCGGCTCGCGGGGTGCGCAGCCACCCGGGCCGCATCGGTGAGGTTGCGCGGTCCGTCCCATCCCGCATCGCTCGAGGTCCGCATCGCGCCGGTGATGACGACCGGCATGTCCGGATCGAGCGTTCGCGCGAGGAGGTAGGCCGTCTCTTCGATCGTGTCGGTGCCGTGGGTGACGACGATGCCCTGCGGACGCTCGTCGCGGGCGATGGCCTGGACCCGGTTGCGCAGTTCCCAGAGCTTGTCAGGCCCCATGTGGCACGCGGGCATCCGGCCCCAGTCCTCGATGGTGAACGGCGCCACCGCAGGAAGATCGGGGGCGAAGCTCACCAGCGCCGCGCCGTCGTGGGCGGGCACGTTGCCCCCCGCACGCTCGTCGCGCTGCATGGAGATGGTCCCCCCGGTAAAGACGAGACGGATCATCCCTGGGAACCCGGAGCCCGGCACCCGGTACTCACCCGCACAGCACGCTCCCGCCGTTCACGTTCAGGATTTCACCGGTCACATGGCGCGCGAGGTCGCTGCACAGGAAGAGAATCGGGCCCGCGATGTCGTCCACCGAGGCGACGCGACGGAGCGGAATCGTCCCGGCGATGCGTTCGCGACCACCATCGGCGAAGGCCGGCCAGCACATCTCGGTATCGACCCAGCCCGGCGCCACGCAGTTGACGGTAATCTCCGGCGCGCACTCGACGCTCAGCGACTTCACGAAGGCGATCATCGCCCCCTTGGTGGCGGCATAGTCGGCGTGGAAGGCCTCGCCCCGCTGTCCCGCGGTACTGCCGACGAGCACCACTCGGCCGCCCGGACGCATCCGGCGGAGCGCGGCGCGGGTCGTCAGGAAGATCGCATCGAGGTCGGCGCGCATGGTCGCGGTCCAGCGCTCCAGCGCCATGTCCCGCACGGAGGTCTCGTCAGGCGGCCAGATGCCGGCGTTCCCCACGAAGCAGTCGAGCGGACCGAGTGCCGCCACCGCCCCGTCGAAGATCCGGTCCACAACCGTCGGATCGGCGAGGTCGCCGGCGCCGGTCCAGGCCTTCCGACCCAGGGCACGAATCTCGGCGGCGACGGCCTCCGCCTCCGCCTGCCGGCTCAGGCAGGTGAGGGCGACGTCGGCCCCCGCCCGGGCGAGGAGCAGCGCCGCCGCCCTGCCGATGCCGCGAGAGGCGCCGGTCACGAGCGCGGTCCTGCCGTGCAGATCGATCATGGACGGTCTTCGCTTTGGGAGCTGAGGATCGAGCGCAGGCGCTCGAGCAGGGAGAAGCGCCAGGTGAGGGGCGGCACCGATTCGACCGGGCGATCCTCGAGAATGGCCTGCGGATTCCGCACCAGCAGCAGCTGCGCCTGCCCCGATCCCTCGTGCGACATGAACTCGTCCCAGGCGATCCGGAGACTGCGGTCGTCACCGTGGTTGTCGCCCGCGGCGATGTCGGCGAGGCCGTGCTGGACCAGCTCCCTCGCGCGGGCCCCGCGCGGGCGGGGCGAGACGAGGGTCGGGCCATCCACCTGGAGCAGCGTCCCGAGCGACTTCCAGCGCCGCGCCGCCTCGACCGAGCAGCACTTGTAGCGCTCCGGGTGCGCGAGCAGAGGCACCAGCCCGATGGCGACGACCAGCGCGAGCGCCTGCTCCACCGTCTGCGCCGCCACCAGTCGCGGGAATTCCACCAGGATGTAGCGGGTCCCGTTCAGGGTGATCCGCCGGTCCCGCGCCACGACCGCCTCGAGCGGGCGATCGAGCATGATCTCCGCGCCGCGGTAGAGCGTGATGCCCGTGGGCGCGAAGGGGACGAGGGACTCCCACGCCTGCTGATGTTTCGGAGGGATGCCGGCGCTTGCCTGACTGGCCAGCAAGTGTGGTGTGAGGCAGATCCCGGTCACCCCCTGCGCCTTGAGCTGGCCGAGCACGGCGACCGACTGGTCCACGGTCTTCGAGCCGTCATCGACTCCGGGCAGGAGGTGACTGTGGAGGTCGATCACTCAGGCCAGGCGCTCCGCCGCAAGCAGCCCCTCCGCAAAGGCCTCGAGCTGCTGGGGTGCGGCCTCGGACTGGGCGAGCAGCGCCAGGGTGATGAGCGCGTCGGCCGCCAGCAGGTCCAGGGCGATGGACCGGTCGCCGGGATGTTCTTCGACGATCGCGAGGACCCGTTCCGCCACCAGCGAGAGGTGCTCGGCGATGCTCGTTGCATCGCTCGGCGCGCGGGCGTGCTCGAGGACGCGGTTGCGGAGGACGGTCGGGCCGCGCACGGTGCGCGCCTCGAGCCACTGCATGGTCCCCTGGGGGATGCCGGCGTGCGGGCTCATGCGCCGAGCCAGGTATCGATGATGCCAGGCGCCGCCTCGCGCACCGCCCCGAGCTTCGCGGGGTCACCCGCTCCCGCCGAGGCGAAGCCTGGGCGCCCGCCCCCCTTGCCACCGCTGATGGCCGCCAGCCTGTTCACGAGATCCCCCGCTTTCTTGCCTGCCTTCACGAGATCGTCGGTCAGCGCCACATGCACCGCGCCGCGACCCGCCGCGGAGAGCAGCACCAGCACCGCCTGTCGCTTGCCTTCCCGGAACCGGTCCGCCTGCGCCGCGAGTTCATCGCGGTCCTCGAGATCGGTCTCCCCCAGGGTCACCGAAACGCCGCGGATCTCCAGCGACTGTCCCTTGGCGTCCGCCGCCCCGCCCCCCGATTTCATGAGCTGCTCGATGCGCGCCTCGAGCTTCTCCTTTTCCAGCCGGACCTGCTCCAGCTTGCGCAGCACCTGGTCGGGATGCGCCTTGAGCGACTCCGCCACCTGCTCGAGCAGCGCCTCCTCCCGCTCCACACTGGCGTAGGCCTCGGGACCGGTGATCGCCTCGATGCGGCGGACTCCCGCGGCCACGCCGCCCTGGCCCGCCACCCGGAAGAGCCCGAGCTGGCCAGTGCTGCGCACGTGGGTGCCGCCGCAGAGTTCGAGCGAGGGCCCCATCTTCACGACCCGCACCCGGTCGCCGTACTTCTCCGAGAAGAAGGCCATCGCACCGAGCGCGAGCGCGTCGGGATAGGGCATCTCGCGGACGTCCACCGTCCAGTTCTCCAGCACCTGGTCGTAGACCTCCCGCTCGATCACCGCCATCGTCGCCGGATCGATCGGGCCGTGATGGGAAAAGTCGAACCGCAGCCGCCCCGGCTCGACCAGCGAGCCCTGCTGGCGCACATGCTCGCCGAGATGCTTGCGGAGCGCCCAGTGCATGAGATGGGTTGCGCTATGGTTCCGCTCGATGTCGCGCCGCCGGGCGCGGTCCACCGTCGCCGTCACGCGGCCCGGGACCAGCGCGCCCGTGACCCGGCCGACCAGAATCTGTCCGCGCGGATCCTTGCGGACCGACTGCACCTGCATCGTCCATCCCGCGCCGGCCACGGTGCCGGTATCGCTGAGCTGACGGAACGCCACCACCTCGGTCTCCGCCTCGGTCCGGTCGTAGCCCACGAAGCGCGACTTGTCCGACGACGCAACGGTCCACTCTCCGTCCTGGCCGCTCGCGATGACGGCGTTCAGTCCCCCCTGCTGTGCCTTGCGCACCTCACGGGACCGTTCCCGCTGCTCGGTCAGCGCCGCTTCGAAGCCCGCGAGGTCCACGCCGAGCCCGCGCTCCCCCGCGATGATCTCGGTCAGGTCGATTGGGAAACCGAAGGTGTCGTAGAGCTTGAAGGCCTCGGCACCGGTGATGGTCTTCGCGCCCGCCGCGACGAGTTCCTCCAGCCGCTTGAGGCCCCCCTCGATCGTCTCGAGGAAGCGCTCCTCCTCCTGCCGGGTGACGTCGGCGACGTACGCCGCCTTGGCGCGGATCTCGGGATAGGCATCGCCCATCTCCCGCACCACAATCTCGGTCAGCGGCGCCAGCGTGGGCTCCTTCCGGCCGAGCAGCCAGGCATGGCGCACCGCGCGGCGAAGGATCCGGCGCAGGACGTAGCCGCGGCCATCGTTGCTGGGATAGACCCCGTCGGTGAGCAGGAAGGTCACCGCGCGCGCATGGTCGGCGAGCACCCGGAAGGAGCCGCCCGCGGGTCCGCGGTCGTACGGCTTGCCGACCAGCTCCGCCACCCGCTGGATGAGCGGCATGAAGAGGTCGGTGTGGAAGTTCGAGTCTTCGCCCTGCAGCACCGAGGCGATCCGCTCGAGGCCCGCGCCCGTGTCGACCGACGGCTTGGGCAGCGGCGTGAGCGTGCCATCCGCGGAGCGGTCGAACTGCATGAACACCAGGTTCCAGATCTCGAGCATCTGGCCCGATTCGGCCAGCTCCTCGAACTGCTCCTTGCTGATGATCTCGGCCTTCACATCGTCCGGGCGCTCCTTGCGGAGATCGACGTAGATCTCGGTGCACGGTCCGCAGGGACCGGTGTCCCCCATCTGCCAGAAGTTGTCCTTGTCGCCCAGCCCGTAGATGCGGTGGTCGGGCAGCGAAGAGAGCTCCCGCCAGAGCGCACGCGCCTCATCGTCACTGTAGTGCACGGTGACGCGGAGCCGGTCGGGGTCGATGCCGAGGTACTTCGGGCTGGTGACGAACTCCCACGCGAAGGCGATCGCATCGCGCTTGAAGTAGTCGCCGAAGGAGAAGTTGCCCAGCATCTCGAAGAAGGTGTGGTGCCGGGTGGTGTGGCCCACCTGTTCGAGATCGTTGTGCTTGCCCCCCGCCCGCACACACTTCTGACAGGTGGTCGCGCGCTTGTAATCGCGCTGCTCCAGCCCGAGAAAGAGGCGCTTGAACTGGTTCATCCCGGCGTTGGTGAACAACAGCGTCGGGTCGTCGGCGGGCAGCAGCGACGAAGAAGGCACCTCGCGGTGCCCGTGGCTGCCGAAGAAATCGAGAAAGAGACGGCGGATCTGTGCGGCTTTCATAGGCCGGGAATATACCGGCCGGATGGCTCTAGAGCCAAGTCACGCCGCGACTTATCGGATTGGGGTCAGGGAGCGATGTCCCCCTGCAGCACCCGGGCGACCAGTTCGCCCACCCGGTACCCTGAAAAGCCGCGGCGCTCGAGGTAGGAGAGCAGGCGGCGCCGCTGGACGTCCCTCGGCAGTCCGGCCAGCTGGCGTACCCGGCGCCGGGCGAGATCCAGGGCAAGGGTGAGCGAATCCTCGGGTTCGGGCCATTGGGCCAGAATGGCCGCGTCGACCAGCCCGCGGTCGACTCCGAGCGCGCTGAGATCCCGCCGGAGGCGGGCCGGGCCGCGACCCCGCCCCGCTCTGGAGGCCACGAAGTTCCGGGCGAAGGCCGCATCATCGAGCAACCCGGCCGCCAGTGCCCGGCCGATGGCGAAGTCGATGGCCTCCGGAGTGTGCCCCTTCTGGCGCAGCCGCCGACGCAGCTCCATCACCGAGAAGTTGCGCCGTTCGAGCGAGCGGAGCAGCGCACGCCAGGCGCCCTCTTCATCGGCGGCGCGGCCCAGCGCCCCGGCCTGCTCCCCCTCCCACTCGGCCCCGATGGCGAGCGCGCCACCCGCGACCGCCCCCTCATGCACGGTGCAGAAGGGACGGCCGTCGACCAGAACGCGTACCGCGCCTGGACGCTTCGGGTCGGGCTCGATACCGGTGATTCTTGCCTTGGGTTTCCGCGAGGGGCGACGTGGGGCGATTTGGGGCGGGCGTCCCTGCCCGCCCCTACTCG
>JBGATI010000031.1:0-45263 GCA_044229245.1 Gemmatimonadales bacterium
CGATCATCCCGACCGACAAGCAGGTCATCGCGGCGACCGTGAACCCCGACAGCCAGTTCCCGGACATCACCCCGGCGAACAATGGGTGGAAGGCGCCGTCAGGCAACTGATCGCGCTTCCACCACGAAGCCCCGCGGGGCGAGCCACTCGGCTCGCCCCGCTGTGCATTCCCCCTGCCCTTCGCTCAGCGCAGCGTCGCCGTCGCGGCGATCAACGCGGCCCGGAAGGCCCGCCCCGACGCCTCCGGCCGGGCATCATCGGTCGTGTTGACGCAGGCGATCACCCCGGCGCGGGTCGCGGGGTTGAAGTAGATCCACGAGCGAAAGCCCGCCTGTTCTCCGGTATGACCGATCAGCATCGTCCCGCCGGCGTCCATCGTGAAGAAGCCGAGGCCCATCCCTTCGTTGCCCTGCGGCGCCAGCGGCACCACCGTCCGCCACATCTCCTCCAGCGTCCCGTGCCGGAGCACGGTCTCGTAGAGGCGGGCGCGGGTGCTGTCCCCGCCCGTGGCGCCGGTCAGGAACGACATCCAGATCGCGAGATCACCGACCGGGGCGTTCCAACCGCCGTTCGGGATCGTGATCCCCGGGTTGAACTCGCGACCATTGTCCACCACGCGTTCGGCTCTGCTGGAGTCCCGCACCAGCGTGTAGTTGTTCGAGCGGAGGTCCGTCAGGTGCCAGGGCGTGGCGTTGAAGTAGCTGTCGTGAATGCCGAGTGGGGTCCAGAGATTCTTGTAGATGTAGGACTGCCACGGATCGCCGGTGATCGCTTCGATGACTCGGGCGAGGTAGATGTAGGCAGGATTGCTGTAGCTGAAGCGCGAGCCGGGCTGGAAGCGGATCTCCTGATAGGGCATCATGGCGACGAGCTGTTCCCATCGCGTCGGCTCGAACGGCTCCCAGTCCAGATACTTCCGGTACGGCCAGGTGGGGTTCTGGAATCCCGACGAATGCGAGAGCAGCATGCGCAGGGTGATGCCATCCATCGAGCCGTACGGGTTGTGCACCTGCCGAAGCTCCGGCACCCACTTCGTGATGGGGTCATCGAGCGACAGCAGGCCTCGATCGCGGAGCTGCATGATGGCGACCGCCGTGAGGGTCTTGGTGATCGATCCCCAGTGAAAGATGGTTCGGTCACCGACCGGCACCTGCGCCGCGCGATCCTGGAACCCCGCCAGGTGCTTTGCCACGATCTTCCCCTGCCGCACCGCGACCAGACTGCCGCCGGCGACACTATCCACGGCCATCATCGTGTCGAACGCCGCGACGGCCCCGCCCCACCCCGGAGGCGGCGGATCGGGACGCCGGGATTGCGCGGCAGTCGAGGAGACGAGGAACGGAAAGGCGAGGAGAAGCTGCAGGTGGCGGCGGTACGGCACGAACGCTCCAGGGCGCGGGACGGTGGAATGTCCCGTCCGCTGCACCCCGCGTCAACTAGTCGATGAGTCGTGCGTCGATCCAGACCGGACCGCTGGTGGCGAGGATGACCGAGCCGCGAACGACCTCACCCGGAAGGAGGCGTCGCACCAGCCGGTCGAAGGGTCCGTCCTTGCTCATCTGGATCTTGTACTGGAAGCTGACCGGTCTGGGTAGCTGCGTCTTGAACTCGTAGGCCCACGCATACAGCTCACGCTCGCCGGCGCCATTGACCCGCTCCCGCCGAACCCGCACCTGGATGCCCGCCGTGCTCGGCACCGGGTACCAGGGGCCCCATGGTACCGCACCGCCTCCATCCGGAGTCTCCCCCGAGCGGCGGGCCTTGATGATGTCACTCCAGCGACTCACGCCCCCTCCGCTTCCGCTGACGAATCTTCGGTCACGATTCCGAACTCGCCATCCTGTCCGGTACCCGCTGCTTACCGGGCAATATGGGAAACGAGCGTCAGTTACCCGTCATCTGTCGTCGAGCTCTCGCCCCCGTGTGTCAATCCGGCGCCGTTTGACCAGGAAATGACGCGAACTTTGCCTCCGCTTCATCTCGGGGCATTTCATCGGGAAACCTCGGCCCACTGAGGTGAAAAAGATGGAGCGGGGCTGTGACAGCCCCGCTCCATGGCGGCAATGATGACCGGTAGTGTTTGATGGTCCGGAAGGCGTGCGGCTCGCGTTCCCTGAAACCGAATCAGCTCATGGAACCCCGAGCTGCCAGAGCCCGGAGACCATGTCGCTCGCGTAGAGGCCCCCGTTGTACAGCATGACTCCCCAGACATAGGTGTTGCCGCTGCCGCCGGGCCTGATCCGGGCGATCTCCCGGGACGCGAGATCCCCCGTCAGGGAGCCGGAGATGTCGAGCGCGACCACTCCGCCATTGTAGTACGCCGCGTAGAGCCGCTGATTCGGCTCGTCAATCCAGAAATTGTGAGTCCCGGCGCCGGCCATGTGGTAGTGGGCGACTTCGACCGGTGCCGTCAGGTCGCTGACGTCCACGACGTGGATGTCGCCGGATGAGCTCGCGCCCACTGAACCAGGGCCCTCCTGCCCGATGAACAGATACCGCTTCTGCCCGTTCGTCGGATTCCAGAACCACCAGCCGTTGTGGGTCTCGCCGCCGAAGGCAAGCGCCGAGGAACTCCCGGTCTTGCTCACCTGGACCGGGACGGACGGCGTCCCGCCGTGGGACCCGTTCCCCACATCGAAGATGTAGAGCCCCTCGTTCCACGCGAACACGAAGGCATAGCCATCGCGCACGAAGGTGTCGTGAATGCAGTAGTTATCGGGGATTGGCGTCGTGCTGGCGGTCGTGATCGATCCTGTCGCCGCGGCCGAGAGATCAAAGACGATCAGCGCGCATGACGCGGGATCCTTCGCCGTGAAGGCGTACAGCGTCCCGTTGATGACCGAGAGCGACCCGGTATGCAGGCCCGTGGACACCGGCGCGAACGCCACCTGCGAGGGGTGCGCCGGATTCGTCAGATCGTAGACGTAGACTCCGCCCCCTGAACCACCCTCGGCCGTCGCCACCAGCCAGTGGCCGTCGGGAGAAACTTCGAGATCGCTCACCGTGATGACGTTGCTCAGGCGGACCGAGTCCACCAGCACCGGCGCTCCCGTGCCGCTCAGCTGGAAGACTTCGATCGTGCCCTGCACCCCGGCCGAGCGCTGAATCCAGTTCCATGTCCCAGTGTAGGCATAGCCATTGGCGACCCACAGATCGCTGGTGTAACGCGCGGGGACATTGTTCCCTCCGCCGAGTACCGAGAACGACTGTCCCGCGGTACCCTGACTGGTGAACGTCACCGGTGACCCACTGTACCCGTCGAGCCGCGCGGTGACGTTTTGCTGGCCTGGCGCGGAGCCGAGCGTCGCGACCGCGGTCGAGATCCCTGCGCCATCGGTCGCGGCAGAGTCCGGCGTGATCGCTCCCCCGCCGCCGCTCACCTTCCAGTGCACGTACACGCCGCTCACCGGCGAGCCGTTCTGATCGCTGACCTTGACCTGGTACGGCTGCAGCACACTGCTCACCGGCGCGACCTGGCTGTTGCCGGCGACGATTGCGAGCTGCCCCTGCGTTACTGGCGCCGTGTTGTTGCCCGAACTGCAGGCCGCAGTCACGAGCAGGGCGACGGGAACGAACCGAGGGTGGAGAAGTGCTCGCATGATCGGTCTCGACGATGGACCACACCGCGGACACAGTCCGTGGTCGGGGTCACATCGCATGATGGTGAGTGGCCGAAGCAGTGGGCTCGAGCAGGTCGCCGTAGCGCCCCATCCGGTGGCCGGTCATGCGCCAGCCGAGCCGCAGGCCGCCGGAGAGCGAACGAACCCTGGTCGAACCGTAGAAGACCAGCGGATTGAAGATGCCGCCGTCGATGTTGCCGACCTGCCCGAGCGTGCCTTCGAGGAAGGGGCTCACGAGAAGTCGTCCCTCCGACAGATGCAGCGTCGCGCTGTAGCCGACCGTGTGCAGTGACCACCGCGTGGTGCCCGCGATCGAGTTCTCCAGGTGCGGGCGCACCGAGCGGAAGGGATCGCTCGTCCGGATATCCTCCGGCCGGTCGGTGCGCTCGAATCGGTAATACACCGTGTGCGGCCCGCGGCGGTACGAGCCCTCTCCGAGCAGGCTCGTGAAAGCGAAGAACCCCTTCGCCTCCTCGGTACGCGCCCATTCGGCAAGCGCATAGATCCGCCCGCCCGCGGCCGCGCGATCCACGCGCACATTCGCGTGCCACTTCCAGGCATCGGTGCCCGCGCCGGGGCGATGCTCCGGCGAGTGCACCTTGGCGCGCGAGCCCGCGATTTCGACTCCTTCCACGGGAAGCAGCGTCACCCTGACCGACCACGAGTCTCCATACCGCGCGAGCCTCGGCCACTGTCCCGGGCGCTCCGGCTCGTCCCCGTTGAAGAGCGCTGCCTCGAGCGCCACCGGGCCAGCGCGCACGCCCGCCATCGTGACGGCGCGCTCGAGCAGCTGCGACAGGTGATGATTGACCGGATAGCGATAGACCGGGCGGCTCATCGGATCGTCGGACCCGAACGGCACGAAGCCCTTCCCGGCGCTCACCGACAGCCGCACGCCGCCGTCCCGCCGGCCGAGCAGATCAAGCCCCGAGAGCATCAGCTCGTGCGCATAGGTGTGCGGGTGCCGACGGTCCGTGAATCCCTCGCCCCAGCCGCCGGGAAGCAGCTCACCCTTCGGGATCGTCTGCCCTTCGAGATTGAGCGTCCCGGTGAAGCCGAGATGTCCGCCCAGCGCCCCGGCATGCAACATGATCATCGGCTGGGTGAGCCGCGCCTCCGTCATGCTCCGGCCACCGGGGGCCCGTTCGACGCTCGTCACCGCGCCAATCGCCTGCCCCATCACCGTGACCCACGGCTGCTGCTGCGCCACGACCGGGCGCACGACGCCGCAGAGGACCAGCGCAAGAGAGAAATGGGAGAAGCGTGATGACGTCACTTCGGGAGTATCTCGGCGAGTGGAAAGACCAGCGGCCCGGCAGTGTGGTGACGACCGGGCCGCAGGGCAGAACACAGACGGGAGCTCACATCGAGACTTCGACGGCGCTCACTTCCCGCTTGGTGACGCTGGCGGTGATGTAGTCCCGATAGAGCCGGGAGATCCAGTCGATGGAGATGCCCTTCGGACAGGCCTCCATACACTCCCCATGCCAGGTGCAGCCGCCGAACCCTTCGGCATCCATCGTCTCGACCATGCTGAGCGCGCGGCGCGTCCGCTCCGGCTGCCCCTGCGGCAGCATGCCGAGGTGACCCGCCTTGGCGGAGGTGAACAGCATCGCGGAGGCGTTCGGACAGGCGGCGACGCAGGCGCCGCAGCCGATGCACTGCGCGGCGTCCATGGCGAGGTCGGCATCGGTCTTGGGAACCGGGAGCGCGTTGCCATCCTGCGCGCTGCCGGTGGAGACGCTGACGAACCCGCCGGCCGCGATGATCCGGTCGAACGCGCTCCGGTCGACGACGAGGTCCTTCACCACCGGGAAGGCCTTCGCCCGCCAGGGCTCGATGTAGATCGTGTCGCCGTCCTTGAAGCTCCGCATGTGGAGCTGGCAGGTGGCGGTGCCCTTCATCGGGCCGTGGGCGACGCCGTTGATCATCATGCCGCACGAGCCGCAGATCCCCTCACGGCAGTCATGATCGAACGCGATCGGCTGCTCGCCCTTCAGGATCAGCCCCTCGTTCACCACATCGAGCATCTCGAGGAACGACATGTCGGGACTGACGTTCGGCGCATCGTAGCGGATCAGCTGGCCTGCCGCACCACCTGCGGCCTGGCGCCAGACATAGAGCGTCAGGTTCACTTGTAGCTCCGGGTGCTCAGGTGCACGTTCTCGAACTCCAGCGGCTCCTTGTGGACCACCGGCGCCTTGTCGTCGCCCTTGTACTCCCACGCGGCGACATAGCAGAACTTGTCGTCGTTGCGGAGTGCCTCACCGTCGGGCGTCTGGTGCTCGACCCGGAAGTGACCGCCGCACGACTCCTCCCGCTCCAGCGCGTCGCGACACATCAGTTCGCCGAACTCGAGGAAGTCGGCCACCCGCCCCGCCTTCTCCAGCGACTGATTCAGCTCGGCGCCGCTCCCGGGCACGTTCACATTCTCCCAGAATTCGCTCCGGAGCGCGGGGATCTTCTGCAGGTTGGTGCGGAGGCCCTCGGCGGTGCGCGCCATGCCGCAGTTCTCCCACATCAGCTTCCCCAGCTCGCGGTGGAACGAATCCACCGTGCGCTTCCCCTTGATACCGAGCAGCTTCGTGGTCCGCGCCGTCGTCTCCGCCTCCGCCGCCTTGAAGGCGGGATGGCTGGTGTCGAGCTTCGGCAGCGAGGCCGAGGCGAGATAGTTGCCGATGGTGTACGGGATGACGAAGTAGCCGTCGGCGAGTCCCTGCATCAGGGCGCTGGCACCCAGCCGGTTCGCCCCGTGATCGGAGAAGTTCGCCTCGCCGAGGACGTGGAGACCGGGGATGGTGCTCATCAGGTTGTAGTCCACCCAGAGACCGCCCATGGTGTAGTGGACGGCCGGGAAGATCCGCATCGGGGTGCGATACGGGTTGTCGTCGGTGATCCGCTCGTACATCTCGAACAGATTCCCGTAGCGCTCCCGCACCTTCTGCTCCCCCACCCGGCCGATCGCATCGGCGAAGTCGAGGTACACGCCGAGCCCGCCGGGGCCCACGCCCCGGCCCTCGTCGCAGACTTCCTTCGCGGCCCGGCTCGCGATGTCGCGCGGGCAGAGATTGCCGTAGCTCGGATACTTCCGCTCGAGGTAGTAGTCGCGCTCCGCCTCCGGGATCTGCTCCGGCGAGCGCTTGTCCCCCTTGGCCTTCGGCACCCACACCCGGCCGTCGTTGCGAAGCGACTCGCTCATGAGGGTCAGCTTCGACTGGTAGTCGCCGCTCACCGGGATGCAGGTCGGATGGATCTGGGTGAAGCAGGGATTGCCGAACGCCGCGCCGCGCTTGTAGGCGCGGTACGTCGCGGTGACGTTGCAGCCCTTCGCGTTGGTCGAGAGGTAGAAGACGTTGCCGTAGCCGCCGGTCGCGAGGATTACCGCATCCGCGGAGTGCGACTCGATCTTCCCGGTGACCAGGTCCCGCACCACGATGCCGCGGGCGACGCCATCGACCAGCACCACGTCGAGCATCTCCGTCCGGGGGAACATCTTCACCGAGCCGGCGGCGATCTGCCGCTCCAGCGCCTGGTAGGCGCCGAGCAGGAGCTGCTGACCCGTCTGGCCGCGGGCGTAGAAGGTCCGCGAGACCTGCGCGCCGCCGAAGGAGCGGTTCGCGAGGAGCCCACCGTACTCCCGCGCGAACGGCACCCCCTGCGCGACGCACTGATCGATGATGTTGACGCTGATCTGCGCCAGGCGATAGACGTTCGCCTCACGGGCGCGGAAGTCGCCGCCCTTCACCGTGTCGTAGAACAGCCGCCAGATCGAGTCGCCGTCGTTCTGGTAGTTCTTCGCCGCGTTGATGCCGCCCTGCGCCGCGATCGAGTGCGCCCGCCGGGGAGAGTCCTGGAAGCAGAAGCACTTCACGTTGTAGCCGAGTTCGCCGAGCGTCGCCGCGGCGGCACCGCCCGCGAGGCCCGACCCGACCACGATCACCGAGTATTTCCGCTTGTTCGCGGGGTTCACCAGCTTCATCTCGAAGCGGTGCTTGTCCCACTTCTCGGCCAGCGGGCCCGAGGGAATCCGCGAGTTCAGTTCCATGATTGATTCCTCAGTGCAGCTTCAGCACGCCCAGCAGCACCGCCACCGGGATGACCGTGAAACCGAGCCACACGACGACGGCGATCACCCGCGCGATCGGCCGGTGCAGCGGGTTGGGGCGCGGCTGGGCCGCCCCGAGGGAGCGGAGACTGCTCCACGCCCCGTGATAGAGGTGCAGTCCCACCGCCGCCATCGCCACGATGTACAGGATGGCTACCACCGGGTAGGAGAGCCCACTGATCAGGTTGTGGTAGACGTCCCCCTCGATGAAATCGGGGTGGATCTGGCCGGTGGTGAAGTGCAGCAGGTGCAGGATGATGAACACCAGCAGGATGATCCCGCCGACCCGGAGCGTCATCGACGCCGGCGTGGCCGCCTGGGCGACCTTCTTCGCGTAGCCCACCGGCCGCGCCGCGCGATCGAGCAGGGTAAGCTGCACCGCCGCGACGACGTGCAGGACGAGCGATGCCAGCAGCACCACGCGGAGCAGCAGCGTGATCTCGTGCAGCGGGCCGTGCAGCATCGCGCCATAGGCGTTCAGCTTCTCGGCGCCGAGGAAGACCTGCAGGTTGCCCGCCATGTGCAGGATGACGAAGCCGATCATGATGAGGCCGGTCACCCCCATCACGACCTTCTTCCCCAGCGTCGATCGCCAGAACGACAGGATCTTGTTCACCGGATCTCCCCTCAGCCCAGCGTCTTCATGGTGTCGGCCACGGCCGCGGCGCTCTTGTGCAGGTCGGCGCGTTCCTCCGCGGTGAGCGAGACCTCGAGCACCTGCTCGATGCCGTTCCGGCCCAGCTTCACCGGGACGCCGCAGAACACATCCTTGAGGCCATACTCGCCGGTGAGCCATGCGGCGCACGGCAGGATCCGCTTCTTGTCGAGCACGATCGCCTCCGCCATCTGCACCGACGCCGCACTCGGCGCGTAGTAGGCGGAACCGGTCTTGAGGAAGTTCACGATCTCCGCCCCGCCATTCCGGGTGCGGGTCACGATAGCGTCGAGCTTGTCCTTCGCGATGAGCTGGGTGACGGGAATCCCCGACACGGTCGTGTAGGAGACCAGCGGCACCATCGTGTCGCCATGGCCACCGAGCACCATCGCCTGGATGTCCTCGACGGAGACGTCCATCGCCTCGGCGAGGAAGGCGCGGTACCGCGCCGTGTCGAGCACGCCGGCCATGCCGATCACCCGCTCGCGCGGGAAGCCGCTCGCCTTCATGGCGACGTAGCACATCACGTCGAGCGGGTTCGAGACCACGATGATGATGCTCGACGGCGCGACCCGGGCGATCTCCTTCGCGACCGAGCCGACGATGCCGGCGTTGGTCTTCACCAGGTCATCGCGGCTCATCCCCGGCTTCCGGGCGATGCCCGCGGTCACGATGAACAGCTCGGAACCCGCCGCGGCGTCGTAGCCGTTGGTCCCGACGATCCGGCTGTCGAAGCCCTCGATCGGGGCCGACTGCCACTGGTCGAGGCCCTTCCCCTGCGGGACGCCCTCGACGACATCGACCATCACGACCGTGCGCGCGAGGTTCTTCTCGGCGACGCGCTGGGCGGCGGTTGCGCCGACATTGCCAGCACCGACGACGGTGATCTTGTTGAACATGGATGTATGGCGTGGTATGAGTGGGTGCCAGCGGCGGCCGGTCGGCCGGCCCCGAGCCGTGGCGCCCGGAAAGCTACTTCGCGCCCAAGCCCCGGCAAAGCCCCGAACGCCCGAACGGGAAACGGGGCGGAATCACTCCGCCCCGTCCCCCGTCCCCCGTCCCAGGCCACAATTCGAGGATCAGGTCCCCAGCGGATTGCAGCTCGTGCCCAGCTTCCGGGCCGCGCATTCGTCCGCCGGAATCGGCATCCGGCTCGGAATGGCACCGTTCGGCACCAGCGCCGGAATCGTCCCCAGTCGGCCGTAGCGCCGGGCATCGACCCACCGGGCGCCCTGCTCCCAGAGGAGCGAATAGCGCCGGTTGTAGAGCAGCTCATCGATGAACGCCGCCGCCGAACTCGCCGGAGTCAGCGTCGTCGGCGCCAGGCCGCCGGCATTGACCCGCACCAGGTCCAGATCGGGGATCGCGGCGGCGAAGTTCGAGAGTCCGATGTTCGCTTCCGCCCTGAGGAGCAGGAGCTCCTCATCCCGGATGATCGGGATCGGCTTGTTCTGGTCCGGCTGTCCGCCGGTGAAGTACACCGCGAACTTCCGGTTCGGGTCCACCGGGAAACCGGAGAGCGTGTAGGTCACCGTCGTGTCGTTCGGGTCGATGAAGGCGAGCTTGTCGAGTGCCCGCTGATCCACCGCCCCACCCGGCTGCAGCTGCGCGTCGTCAATCGTGTTGTTGAACGCGAAGTAGGTGGTGCCGTCCAGCGTCTCCGAGAGCTCGTTCAGGATGTCGCCCGGCTTGTTGGAGAAGTCGAAATAGGCGCCCACCTTGAAGTCGGCCGGGTTGGCGGAGATGAAGGACTGCGAGAGCGCGGTCAGCGCATTGGCGTAGCAGGTCGCCGCACAGGCCGGCGTTGCGGTCGCCCGGAACACCCACGCCTTGGCCGCCAGCGCCCGGTTCACCAGGATCAGCGTCGCCGGGGTGTCGAATCCGGTAAACCCGGGTGGCATGTGGAACGGAAACGCCGTTCCACCCGCCGCGAGGCTGTCGCGCGCGGCATCCAGTTCCCCGATGATGTAGCCGTAGACGCTGTCCTCGCTCACGAACGGCGCCGGCGCGGCGCTCAGCGCCAGGTTGACATCCACCGGCGCGCCGAGCGCGCCACGCCCCGCAATCAGCGGCATGAACGCCAGCGCCTTCATCGTCCGCGCGAAGCCGATCGACGCCGCCCGCTCCTCGGCCGTGAGATCGGGCGCGCGCGGCACTGCGTCGAGATAGGTGTTGATCGTGCGGATGTTCTGGTAGCGGCCCGACCAGACTGCCGCCCCGAACTGCGTCGTGCTGAGCGGCCCGAAGAACGGCTCCTGGTAGTCGGGCTGGTTGTTGCCGGCGAGGTTCGCCCCTTCGCGCCCCAGCGATCCGTAGCGCCACACGACGTCCACGGCATCGCTCCGCGCCCCGATGAAGATGCCGGTGGTCACGACGGCGAGCTTGGCCTTGGTCGGATTCTTGACCAGGTCGTCGAGCGTCGGATTGTTCGGATCGGTGATGTTGAAATCGCCGCACGCGGCCAGCAGGCCGGTGGCCACCAGGGCGAGAAGTGCGCTGCGGCGGGCGCCGGAAATCAGAGTCGTCGGCATTGTCAGAACCCCACCGAGACGTTGAGGGAGAAGTTGCGCGAGGGCGGATAGGGTCCGAGGTCGATGTTCCGCGTGATCGCCTGCGACCCGAAGTTGCTGGACTCGGGATCGTACCCGAAGTAATCCGTGAAGAGCAGCAGATTCCGCCCCGTGATGCCGATCCGCGCATTGTCCGCTCCGGCGAACAGCGCGTGCACCCACCGGCTCGGCAGGGTCCAGATGAGGCTCAGCTCCCGCAACTTGAGGAAGGTCGTCGACTGCACGAACGGCGTCGCGACGCCATCCTGGAGACAGGCGTTGGCGCGCGCCTGCCCCGCGGCGCTCGCCTGGTCCGGTGACAGCTGGTTGCAGTCATAGAGCGACAGCGTCTGGTTCTGCGCCACGCCGCCCTGCTGCCAGGCCCACAGCATCGAGATCGACAGGTTCTTCCAGGTGAAGTCGTTGGCGAGTGTCAGCTGGAAGTCGGGGTTGGCATCGCCGAGCACCTTGGTGATCGGATTGCCCAGACTGTCGTAGCCCACCGTGCCGATGATCTGCGTCGCCGAATGTCCCGGCTCGATGAAGAACTCGCCGAAGGCGAGACCGAAGCCCGCCGTCGAGGGACGGTACCCCGGCACCGGCAGGTCGAGCACCTTGTTGCGCAGATGCGTGAAGGTGGTCCGCGCGATCCAGGTGAAGTCCTTGCTCTGGACCGGCACGATGCCCGCCGCGAGTTCGAGCGACGTGTTCCGCATGTGCCCGCCGTTCAGGAACTCGGAGGTGAAGCCGCTGCTGGCGGCCGGCGTGCGCGAGAGCAGCAGGTCGCTCGTGGTGTTGCTGGCCAGCGTGAGCTGGAGGTTGGTGCGCCCGCCCCAGAGTTCGGCGTCGAGGCCCCCCTCCCACTCCTTCACCCGTTCCGGCTTGATCGTGGAGAGCCCGGCGATCGTGCCCACCGTGACGCCGCCGTTCCCGCCGTAGGTCTGTCCCCCGACCAGCGAGGTGAACTTCTGTCCGAACAGCGGCTGGTTGCCCGTCTGGCCGTAGGCGAGCCGCAACTTGAACTCGCTGCCGGTCCCGAGCAGCCCGGGGAAGCGATACGCCCCCGCGAGCCGCGGGTAGAACCAGTACTTCGACACGTCACCGAGCACGCTGCTCCGCTCTGCCCGCACGCTGCCGACCAGCGACAGCCGCTCCTTCATCGCGAGCACCTCTTCGGCGCCGTAGAACGCCAGCGTCCGCTCGGTGGACCGCTCCTCGATGGGGTTGCTCACCACCGAGCCCTGCCCCACGCTCGTCTGCCCCGGCAGGATCCCCGTCGCCGTGATCCGGTTGCGGGAGAGCTGCCGGTCCTCGTACTGGACACCGAGCGAGGTGGAGAGCCGATAGCTCTGCGATTCGGGGGAGTAGCTGTGGATCGCGTTCAGGTTCCAGTTGAGGTTCCGGCCGTCCGCTGCGCCGAGCGTGATCGTACCCGGATTCGGCAGCGTCTGCTCGAAGGTGAGCTCCGGCGGCGCGATGATCTTGTTCTTCTGGTTGACGAAGTCGGCGCCGCCCGCCGCGACGAACTGCAGGCTCTGCCGCTCGCCGGTCCAGGCGTTCCATGTCAGGCGGCCACCCCCCGTGAAGCGCACCGCCGTCTCGTTGTTGGTCGCGAGCGCCGCGGTCTGCAGCGGATTGGACCCGAAATACCCGATCCCCGGCTGGGGATAGACGCCGTTCACCGGCTTGAGCGGAATGAAGCTCGGGATGTAGGCCAGCGCGTAGGTGACGCTCGCCCCCGAGTTGTCGTTGTTGGTGAAGCCCTTGTCGTTCGAGTTCCGCGCAAAGACGGAGGTCAGGTCGAGACTGAGCTTGCTGGTCAGCTCCTGCGACACGTTCGCCCGGAGGGTCTGCCGTTGGGCGCCGGTCCGGCCGATGATGCCGTTGTCCTTCTTCCAGCTCCCCGACGCGAAGAACCGGGTCTTCTCGTTGCCCCCGCTCACGTCGAGCTGGCTCTCGTAGGAGACCGGCTTGTCGCCCGCGAGCTCCTGCAGGTGGTCGTAGGCCGGCAGCTTCCCGTTCACCAGGTACGACCGCACCAGGTTCGAGTCGAACAGCGCGAAGGCCTGGGTCGTGTCGAACACCCGGAACCCGGGTCCGCGCAGCAGCTCCGAGAAGCCCACCCGCTGGCTCAGGTTCGCATGCACCTTCCCCGCGGTGCCCCGCTTGGTGTGGATGATGACCACGCCGTTCGCCGCCTTGGACCCGTAGATCGAGCCGGCCGCGGCACTCTTCAGGATCTCGATCGACTCGATGTCGTTCGGATTGAGGTCGGCGAGCCGGTTGGTCCCGTCATCCTGGGCGTCGGCGCGGGCCAGG
The DNA here is from genome assembly GCA_044229245.1 of Gemmatimonadales bacterium. Taxonomy (GTDB): domain Bacteria; phylum Gemmatimonadota; class Gemmatimonadetes; order Gemmatimonadales; family GWC2-71-9; genus JADJOM01. Next base: position 13,249 of record JBGATI010000031.1, read on the forward strand.
TTCGAGCTGCTCCCGGTCACCGAGGAGAGTCCCGAGGGAATCGTCGCGTTGCTGTAGATGACACCGTCCACCACGATGAGCGGGTCGGCGTTGCCGATGATCGTGTGCGGCCCGCGGATCTGCACCTGCACGCCCGCGCCCGGCGCACCCGAGTTGGTCTGGATGTTGGCACCGGCGACGCGCCCCTGCAGCGCCCGGTCCACCGACTGGGCCTGCACCTGGCTCACGTCCTGGCCGTCGACGATCGCGGTGGAGGTCGTGGAATTCCGCTGCTCGGTGTTGGTCGCCTGACCGGTCACCACGACCTCTTCGAGATTGAACACGTCCTGCGCCATCGTGACCGTCACATCAGCCTGATCGGCGCCGATCGGGACCTCCTGGCGCTTGTAGCCGATGGCCCGTACCAGGATCCGCGTCGGACCCGCAGGGACATCCAGACTGAATCGTCCGCGTGCATCGGTCTTGGCGCCGGCGGCCTTGCCGACGAGCGTCACCACGGCCTCCGCCAGCGGCGAGCCATCGTCCGCGCGACGGACGGCACCGGTGAGGATGCGCGTCTGCGCGGCGGCGGCTGCGGGGAGTGCGAAAGCGAGGATGCTCAGGAAGGCTACGAACCTGCGATAGCGCATGCGTCCTCCAGAGGGAGGGGAGGAAGAACGGGATGGGGACGGCGGGCGGCGTACGCCGCGATGCAGAACGGTTTCGAAGACCTCCTGCCGAATTACAGGGCGCCGCTCCGCAACGCAAGAGGGAGAGCCAGATTGGCTCTCCCTCGCATGTTCACCCTCGCCGCCCGCCACCCCGTCCGCCTCGGCCCCCTCGGCCGCCGCGCGGGCCGCGTCCCCCGCCGCCCGGAGGGCCACCCCGCCCCCCGGGACGCCCGCCCCGTTGCGGTGCGGGACGCGCCGCGCCGATCCGCTCGTGGGTCGGCGGCCCCGTCAGCACGTTGCCGTTCACCTCGTCCTCCTCCTCGTCGAGATCGAGCGCCAGCACCGGCGGGTCGGTCACGTCGAGCGCCGGCGGCGGGTCGTGCGGGATCCCCAGCTTCCGGAGGCCCTCGTACAGCACCACGCTCACGGCATTGGCGAGGTTGAGGCTCCGCACCTCCCCCGACATCGGGATCCGGTAGCAGCGCTCCGGGTGCTTCTCCAGGATCTTCCCCGGCAACCCCTCGTCCTCGCTCCCGAAAATCAGCACGCTGTTGGCGGCGTAAGGGGCGTCGCGATAGTCCTGCGTCGCGTTGGCGGAGAAATAGAGGCAGCGGTCGCGGCTGATCGCATCGCGGAACCGGAACCAGTTGGGATGCACCCAGAGGTCCACCTTGTCCCAGTAGTCGAGCCCGGCGCGCTTCACCTCGCGGTGATCCAGGCTGAAGCCCAGCGGCTCGATCAGGTGCAGCGGCGTCTCGGTCGCGACGCAGAGCCTCGCGATGTTGCCGGTATTGGGCGGAATCTTCGGTTCGATCAGGGCGACGTGCAGACTCATGGGAATCCAGTCAGGCGTGTGGGGTGGTCTCAACCACCGCGGGTGTGCATCTCTTTGCGTGGATCGGCCCGGAGCGTGGACAGCTGATACAGGGCACCCCGCTCCGGCGCGGCGGCCCGCTCTTCGGCGCCGCGATCGGTGCGCCCCTCCCACGCCGCACGGATCAGCGCGGCGATCTCGCCGTCGGTGGCTCCGCTGCGCAGCGCCGGCCGGAGGTCGAGCCCGCTCTCCGCGTACAGGCAGAGCAGGAAATGGCCGTCGGCGGTCAGCCGCGCGCGATCGCAGGTGCGGCAGAACGGATCGGTGGTGGATGCGATGACCCCGAAGACCGTCCCGTCAGGCAGCCGGAACCGCTCCGCCGGCGCCCAGCTGCTGTCATTCTCCGGCAGGGCTTCTACCGGGCCGTAGCGCGTGGCGAGCCGCTCGAGAATCTCCCGCCGCGACACCACGTCCTCCATGCGCCACCCGTTGGCCCCGCCGACATCCATGTACTCGATGAAGCGCATCTCGGCGCCATGCGACCGGGCGAACTCGATCAGCTCGACCAGCTCGTCGTCGTTGTAGCCCCGGATCACCACGCTGTTGAGCTTGACCCGGCCGAGTCCCGCCGCCTGCGCCGCCGCGATGCCGGCGAGCACATCGGCATGGCGATTCGAGCGGGCGAACTCCTTCATCCGCTCCGGACGCAGCGTATCGAGGCTCACCGTGACCCGGCGGAGTCCCGCCGCCCGGAGTGCGGCCGCCTGTTCGCCGAGCAGGATGCCGTTGGTCGTCAGCGCCAGGTCGGTGATCCCGTCGTGCCGCGCCAGCAGGGCGACCAGCTCGGGGAGATCCTGCCGGAGCAGCGGCTCGCCGCCGGTGAGCCGGAGCTTGTCCACGCCGAGCCCGGCGAAGATCCCGGCGAGCCGATCGATCTCCTCGAAGCTGAGGATCGAACCACGCGGCAGCCACACGTAGTCCGCTTCAGGCATGCAGTAGCGGCAGCGCATGTTGCAGCGGTCGGTGACCGAAATCCTGAGGCTCGAGAGCGGACGCCCGAGCCGGTCGAGGACCGGGGACTCGGTTGCGCTCACCGCGGTGCCCCCTGTGCAGACGCGCCGGCGGTGGGATCCACCCACACCACCGAGCCGTCGGCGTAATGCTCCTTCTTCCAGATCGGCACACGCACCTTGAGTTCCTCGATCACGTAGCGGCAGGCGTCGAACGCCTCGGCGCGGTGGGATCCCGCGGCGGCGACCGCGACGGCCGCATCGCCGATCGCGAGATCGCCCAGCCGATGTTCCAGCGCGACCTTCACCGGCCAGCGCGACTCCGCCTCGGCGATGATCCGGGCCGCTTCCGCCTCCGCCATCGGCTCGTAGGCGCTGTACTCGAGCCGGAGCACCTGCCGGCCGCCGTGATGGTTCCGGACCAGGCCGAGGAAGGTCGCGATCCCGCCTCGGTCGGGGGCACTCACCAGGGCAACGAGCCGGGAGAGGTCGAGCGGGGCCCGGGTCAGGAGGCTCCTCATCCGTCAGCCCCCCGCCATCGGGGGAAGCAGGGCGACTTCGTCGCCATCCTGCACCGGTGAGTCGAGCCTGGCGTGTACCTGGTTCACCGCGACCAGCGGCCGCTCGGGGATCCCCTTCGTGCCCGGGAGAACCGCCCTGAGCTGCCGGAGCACGTCGCCGACGGTCGCAGGGACGGTGAGCTGCAGATCGACGCTCTCGCGGCCAGCCAGGTCCGCGTACGTGGCAAACAACAGGACCCTGATGCTCATGCGGCGGAAGATAACGGCGGGCCCGGGTGAGACGCGTCGGGGCGGGTCATCGACCCGCCCCGAGGGGATCCCCGCCAGCCGACCGGGGAACGCTCAATCGTCGTCGTTCCCCGTGTCATTCGGGTCCGGCTCGTACGGCTCGTCGGCCACCAGCGCCCGCAACTCCTTGCTGGGCTTGAAGACCGGCACCGGCCGCGCCGCCACTTCCACCGGATCTCCGGTGCGGGGATTCCGGGCCATCCGGGTCTTCCGGCGACGGATCTTGAACGTGCCGAAGCCCCGGACTTCGATATTGTGCTGATTCTTCAGGGCTTCCTTGACGGCCTCGAGGAATGCGTCCACCACCCGGGCGCAGTCCTTCTTCGAGATCATCGGACCGGCGGTACGGGCAATCGATTCGGTCACCCGTTCGACGAGATCGGCCTTGGTCATGCTTTCCCCCGGGGGTCTTCAAGCCCGACGCCCCAGGGAAGGGGCGCCAGAATGCTTGAGAGACTACGACCTTACCTCTTGTCTGTCAAGGGGTTGGCCCACCGGAGGGGGTTCAGACCTTCATCAGCCGCAGGAATTCCTGGAAGTGGGGGTAGGCATCGTGGGGTCCCGGAGAGGCTTCGGGATGATACTGCACCGCAAAGACCGGAAGTTCTTTGTGGCGAACGCCTTCCACCGTCTGATCGTTCAGATTGATGTGCGTCACCTCGAGACCAGCCGCGCCGGGCACGCCCTTTTCCTCTCCCGCAACGGCGAATCCGTGATTCTGCGAGGTGATAAGTACATGCCCAGTCGCGAGATCGCGCACGGGTTGATTGCCGCCCCGATGGCCATAGGGCAACTTCACCGTCTCGCCACCGAAGGCGAGCCCGAGCAGCTGATGTCCGAGACAGATACCGAAGGTCGGCAGGCCCGTCGCGGTGAGTTCCTGGATGTTCTTGATCGCGTACCCGACCGCCGCCGGATCGCCGGGACCGTTCGAGAGGAAGAGCCCGTCGGGATTCAGTTCGCGCACCGCCGCGGCCGGCGTCGTCGCGGGCACGACCGTCACTCGGCACCCGGAGGAGGCGAGCATCCGCACGATGTTCCGCTTCATGCCGTAGTCGTACGCCACCACGTGCGGCCCCGACTTCCCTTCGGTCCAGCGCGAGTCGGAGGTGGCACGGGAGGCGAGATCGAGCCCGTCCATCGACGGCGACTCCATCAGCCGCAGCGTGAGCTGCGGCGACGGCTCACGCCCCTCGGCGATCACCCCGCGCATCGCGCCCCGCTCCCGGATGTGCCGGGTGAGGCGCCGGGTGTCCACTCCCTCGAGAATCGGAATCCGCGACTCGGTGAGCCACTCGTCGAGCGAACGGTTCGCGCGCCAGTTGGAGTAGCGGCGGGACAGCTCGCGGACGACGACGCCGGCCACCTTCGGCCCGCCCGACTCCATGTCCTCCGCATTGACGCCGTAGTTGCCGATCATCGGCGCGGTCATCACCACGATCTGCCCGAGATAGCTCGGATCAGTGAAAGTCTCCTGATAGCCGCTCAGGTTCGTGGTGAAGACGACCTCGCCATAGGCCGCCTCGAGGGGACGGACGGTCGACCCGGGGTACCAGGTGCCATCCTCAAGCAAAACAAACGCGGGGCGGTCGGTCATGCCGACACCCCGCGTCCGGTACGCTCAGTCATCGTGGTCAGTTCGCGGGCTTGGCGGGTGCCGGCTGGGTCGGCGCGGGAGTGGCCGGAGCCGGAGTGGACGGCGAGGCGCCCTCGACCGGCGTTGCGCCCGGCACCGTGCCGCCGGACGGCGCGGTCTGGATCGGCAGGTTCGCCGGCGCCGCCGTCTGGTTCTGGCGCAGCTTCTCGAGCACTTCGTTGCTCGTCCCGCCGCGGCTCGGCGCGATCAGCGAGAGCAGCAGCGCGAGCACCAGGAAGGAGCCGCCGCAGATCCAGCTCATCTTGGTGAGCAGCGTCGTGGCCTGACGACCACCGACCACGAGGTCGGTCGTGCCGCCGCCCATGGAGGCGAGCCCGCCGCCCTGCCCCGCCTGGAGCAGAACCACGGCGCCCAGCAGCAGGCCGTCGAGAATGAGCAGAGTCAGCAGAAATCCGTACATGATCGGTCCGGTAGAAGCCGGCAAAGTTTAGCGACCCGCCGCCCCCGACGGTAGGGGCGACCGCCTACGCGCCGGTCCCCACGATTCCCGCCCACGCCACCGGATCGAGGCTCGCGCCCCCGACCAGCACGCCGTCGATCTCCCCCTCGGCGACGAGCGCGGCCACGTTCCCCTGGTTCACGCTCCCGCCGTAGAGCACCGGCACCCGTCCCGGCGCACCCATCCGCGCCAGCTCCGCCCGGATTGCCCGGTGCACGATCGAGGCATCGGCCGGCGTCGCGTTCTTCCCCGTCCCGATCGCCCACACCGGCTCATAGGCGATGATCAGCCTGGGCCAGGCATCGGCCGCGATCCCCGCCAGGCCTGCCCGGAGCTGCCGGAGACAGACCGCCTCCGTCTCCCCCGCCTCCCGCTCGGCCAGCTTCTCGCCGACGCAGAGCATCGCGATCAGCCCGGCGCCGAGCAGCGCCTGCACCTTCCGCCCGGTCTCGGCATCGGTCTCGCCGAAGACGTGGCGCCGCTCGCTGTGACCCACCAGCGCGCCACACGCCCCCGCCCCCTTGGCGAGCGGAATCGAGATCGCCCCGGTGAAGGCCCCCTTCGGCTCCCAGTGCACATCCTGCGCGCCGACCCGGATGTCGTCCCGTCCGGCGAACGCCTTCGCCGTCGCTTCGAGTGACACGCTTGGCGGGAAGAACCAGAGCGACCGCTCCGGCACCCGCGACGCGGCGGCGAGGAAATGGTCCGCATACGCCCGGGCGTCGTCGGGCGCGATATGCATCTTCCAGTTGGCGGCGAAGATCATCGGGCGCATGCAGGAACCGTTGGCCATCAGCAAACGGCCATCAGCGCACGGATCGTGGCTGATGGCCGGAATGCGGCTGGCCCCTTTGTCAGATGTCGTCGAGGGCCGCGACGCCGGGAAGCACCTTGCCTTCGAGGAACTCCAGCGACGCACCGCCGCCGGTCGATACGTGACTCATCTTGTCTTCGAGACCGAGCTGCGCGACCGCCGCGGCGGAATCGCCACCGCCCACGATCGTCACCGTCCCCTTGGCGGTCGCGTCCGCGAGTGCATTCGCGACGGCGAGCGTGCCACGGTCGAACGGCGGGGTCTCGAACACCCCCATCGGTCCGTTCCAGACGACGGTCTTCGCACCCTTGATCCGCGCCGCGAAGTCCTTCTCGGTGTCGGGGCAGATGTCGAACATCGCCCAGCCGACCGGGATCTGGTCGCGCGGCACCGCGCGGGTCGGCACATTCGCCTCGAGCTTCTCGGCGATGACCGCACCCTTCGGGAGCACCAGCTTCTTCCCCGCCTTCGCCATCAGCGCGCGCGCCATGTCGAGCCGGTCCTCCTCGACCAGCGACTTGCCGGTCTCGAGTCCCATCGCCCGGAAGAAGGTGCACGCCATCGCGCCGCCGACCAGGATCTCGTCCACGTGCGAGAGCAGGTTCTCGATGAGATCGATCTTCCCCGACACCTTGGCGCCGCCGAGCACCGCGACGAAGGGCCGCTTCGGATTGTCGAGCGCGCCGCCCAGGTACTCGAGCTCCTTCTCCATCAGGAAGCCGGAGACCGCCGGCTTGAGCAGCTTGGCCACCGCCTCCGTGCTGGAGTGCGCCCGGTGCGCCGACCCGAAGGCGTCGTTCACGTAGAGATCGCCGAGCCCCGCGAAGATCCGCGCCAGCTCGGGGTCGTTCTTCTCCTCACCGGCATGGAACCGGGTGTTCTCCACCACGGCGACGCCGCCGCGCGCCAGGCGCTTGGTCGCCTGGATGGCGTCGGGGCTGAGCGCGTCCTCGATGAAGATCACCGGTGCGCCCAGCAGCTTCTCGAGTTCGAGGGCGCAGGGCCGGAGGCTCTGCTTCGGGTCGACCCCCTTCGGGCGGCCGAGGTGCGAGAGCAGCACCACCCGGGCACCCTTCTCCCGGAGATACTTGATGGTCGGCAGCGAGGCGCGGATGCGGGTGTTGTCGGCAACCGCGCCATCCTTCAGCGGGCAGTTGAAGTCCACGCGCACGAGTGCGCGGCGGCCGTCGAGCGCGGCGGCGTCGAGCGAACGAAGCGATCTCTTCATTTGTCGGGCTTCTCTCTCTGGTGAGATGGGCGGGCATGAGGCCCGCCCGGACAACTCGGACGTCAGGCGCCCCGCTTACTTCTGGGCGCCGATATACCGCATCAGGTCCACGCAACGGGCCGAGTAGCCCATCTCGTTGTCGTACCAGGCCGCGACGTGCAGCAGCTTGCCGTCGAGGACGTTGGTGAGCGCGAGATCGATGGTGCTCGACACCAGGGTGCTGATGTAGTCCACCGAGACCAGCGGCTCGTCCGACACCGCGAGCACGCCCTTGAGGGCACCGTTCGAGGCAGCCCGGAAGGCGGCGTTGACCTCCTCGATCGTGGTGCTCTTCTCGAGGGTGCAGGTCAGGTCGACCATCGACACGTCGGGCGTCGGCACCCGGAGCGCCACGCCGTCGATTTTCCCCTTCACTTCGGGGATCACGAGACTCGTCGCCTTGGCGGCACCGGTGGTGGTCGGGATGATCGACACCGCGGCGGCACGCGCCCGGCGCAGGTCCTTGTGCGGCAGGTCGAGGATCTGCTGGTCGTTGGTGTAGGAGTGGATCGTCGTCATCCACCCGTTCACGAAACCCCAGTTGTCGAGGATCACCTTCACCACCGGCACCAGGCAGTTGGTGGTGCAGCTCGCGTTGGAGATCACGTGATGGATCTTGGCGTCGTACTTCTTGTGGTTGACGCCGTAGACGATGGTGATGTCTTCCTTCTTGGCGGGCGCGGAGATCACCACCTTCTTCGCCCCGGCCTCGAGGTGCTTCGCCGCCTTCTCGCGGTCGGTGAAGATGCCGGTGGACTCGAGCACGATGTCGACGCCGAGATCCTTCCACGGCAGCGCGGCCGGATCCTTCTGCGCGAACACCTTGATGGTGTCGCCGTTGACGATCAGCGAATCCGCCGTCGCCTCGACGGTGCCCGGATAACGACCATGGACCGAATCGTACTTGAGCAGATGCGCGAGTGTCTTCGTATCCGTCAGGTCGTTGACCGCGACGAAGTCGAGTTCACTGGCACCCATCGTCTTGGCGGCGCGGAGGACGTTGCGGCCGATGCGGCCGAATCCATTGATGGCGACTTTGACGGACATGTGTTCTCCCATGGTGGTGTTGCTACCAGACTGGCGGTACCGCTCGCGCAAAGGTAACTGATTCCACCCGTTCTGCTCCAGCCTCACGCAGGGCATTCGCCGCCTCGAGCAGCGTCGCCCCCGTCGTGAAGACATCATCAACGAGAATTAATCGAAATTCAATTTTGGACCCGGCGGTCCGGAACGCGCCCGCGACATTCGCTCGCCGCGCTTCGGGCGCGAGCGCCGTCTGCGTGCGGGTCTCGCGCGCACGGAACAGCAGATCATTCCGAAGAGCTAGTCCAGTCACCGCGGAGAGCGCCGCCGCGAGTCGTTCCGCCTGATTGTAGCCCCGCTTCCGCGCCCGCGCCGCCGCGAGCGGCACCGGCACCAGCACGCCTCCCTCGAGACAGGGATCGAGCCGCGCCATCAGCCGCGCCATCCCCTCGGCCACCCGCCACCAGCCGCCGTACTTGAGCTGATGCACCGCCGGCCGCGCCGCCTCGTCGAACCAGACCGCACTTCGCGCCCGGCCGATCTCCTCCGGCCACGTCGCACAAATTCGGCAGCCGCTCGCCACCCCCGTGAGGGGCTGGCCGCAGCGATCACACTGGGGATGAGGGAGGGGCCGCCACCGAGCCTGACAGAGCGGACAGATGAGGGGATCGCCAGGCCCGGCCGGGCCGTGGCAGGTGAGACATTCGCCGGGGAGCATCCACTGCTCCGCCGCGCGGACCAGCCGCCCCAGCTCAGCGAAGGGCATCATTCACGGCGGCGCGCATCACGTCCACCGGAGGGTCCTCCCCCGGGAACCAGCGCCGGAACCCCGCCGCGCCCTGCGCCACCAGCATCACCCGGCCGTCGCAGCTCCGGAGACCCTCCTGCCGCATGAGCTTGACCCACGCCGTCTCGCCCCGGTGATACACCATGTCGAAGGCGACCGTCGCGCGCGGCGCATCCTCGAGCGCAAGCGGGAGATGATCGCCGGCATGGAGCCCGAGCGGAGTGGTATTGATCAGCACCTCGCACTCGGCGTGCGGCGCCAGCGCCACCCCCTGCACCTTTACCCACGCCTCGAAGGTCCCCCGCCGCTCCGCATCGCGGGAGCGGATCGCGACCCGCGCCCCCCGGATCGCCGCCGCGGCCACCGCCGCCCGCGCCCCGCCCCCGGTGCCGGCGATCAGCCAGGCGGTGGCTGGCGCCTCGAGGCTCGTGAGCGTCTCGAGCACGCCGTCGACATCGGTGTTGTCCCCGCGCGACCCGCCCTCCCCACCCCAGAAGGTGTTGCACGCCCCGAGCGTCCGCACCCGGTCGCTCGGCTGGGTCACCGACTGCGCGGCGACTTCCTTGTGGGGGATGGTGACGTTGCCGCCGCCACCGGCGCGGCTGAGGACTCGGATGAGATGGGGGACATCGGCCGATTCGGCACGGAGCGGAACGAAGACGGCATCGAGGCCCAGCGCGCGGAAGGCGGCATTCTGCATCGCCGGCGAGAGCGAATGCGCGATCGGATCACCGAGGATCGCGAAGACCCGCGTCCTACCGCCGATCACCGAGGCGCTCCCGCTCCAGCCGCTGCACCACGCCGTCCAGCATGCTGTCGAGCTCCTCGAAGGTCTCGCGGTAGCCATCGAGATCGCCGCCGAAGGGATCGCGCACCTCGGCGCTCGCCCCCTGACGGCCGGCGTATTCGCCGAGCAGATGCGCCGTCGTGGAGATCCCGAGCTGCTCCACCCGGGCGCGGTGATGCCGCGCCATCGTGAGCACCGTGCCCGCGGCCGCTGCCATCTCGCGGGTGAGCAGCCGGGCGCGGTGGGCCGAGAGATCGAGCCCATGCTCGAGCGCCACCAGATAGGCACCCTCACTCGCCGGCGCGCCATCCCAGGCACCGGTGCCGGCCGAGGAGACCTCGACGCCATCGACGCCCTTCTCCTGGAGCTTCTTCCGGAGCAGCGCCTCGGCCATCGCGCTGCGGCAGGTGTTCCCGGTGCAGACCAGCAGGATGCTCGTCACGTCACTCATGACTCGGCGGCTCGGCGGTTCAGGGAGAGCAGGGCTTCGGCCATCAGGAGATCGCTCTCCGAGGTCACCTTGAAGTTAGTGTCGGGGCCGGGAACCAGCCTGACGCGGGCGCCAAGCAGCTCGACCAGACTCGCGTCATCGGTGCCGCGAATCCCCTCGTGCCGGGCCCGGGAATGGGCTTCCTCGAGGAGCCCGCGGGGAAAGCCCTGCGGCGTCTGCGCCCGCCAGAGATGCTCGCGCGGAATGGTCCGGCGCACCAGCCCCTCCGCGGCCCCCTCCCCCGCCTCCTTTAGTGTATCACCCAGGCGCGTCGCAGGCACGGCCCCCTCCCCATGCCGCGCCACCGCGATCACCGCATCGATTGTCGCTCGATCGATGAAGGGGCGCGCCGCATCGTGAACCAGCACCACCTGACAGCTCCCCGGCAGCGCCGAGAGCCCGTGCCCCACCGAGTCGCTCCGTTCGGCGCCACCAGCCACGACACTCAACGTGCCGCCGAGCAGCTCGGCCAGCCAGGCGGGCGGGCTCGCGGCGTCGGCCGCCGGGAGCACGACAACCGCATGGGCGACATCGGGATGGGCGACGAAGGGGCGGAGCGAGCGGAGCAGCATCGGCACCCCGCCGAGCTCGCGGTACTGCTTCGGCACCGGGCCGCCGAGCCGGGTCCCCTGCCCCGCCGCGACGATGACGACGCCAACGTCACGCGGCAAGGGCGCCCGCCAGCTGCTCGACGTGATCCAGTCCCACGATCGTGAGTCCCGGCACCTTGCCGGCCGTCCTGCCTGACACGAAGATCCGGCGGAAGCCGAGCCGGCTCGCTTCCACGAGGCGCCGCTCGAGCCCGCCCACCGGGCGGATCTCGCCACCCAGACCGAGTTCGCCGAGGAAGAGCGCGTCCGGCGGAGAGGGCCGGTTGAGCACGCTGGAGAGAAGCGCCGCCGCCACTGCGAGATCGGCCCCCGGCTCCGTCAGGCGGACTCCCGCAGTCACCTGCACGAAGACGTCGAGGTCGGCGAACGAGATCCCGCCTCGCCGCTCCAGCACCGCCAGCAGCACCGCGAGCCGCTTCTGGTCGAGGCCGGTCGCCACCCGCTGCGGCGTCCCGAACCCGCTCCGCGCCGCGAGTGCCTGCACCTCCACCAGCACCGGGCGGGTCCCTTCCATGAGCGCGGTCACTGCGCTGCCGCTGGTTCCCTCGGAGCGGGCGGCCAGGAAGAGCGCCGATGGATTGGGCACCGGTACCAGGCCGTGGCCCGTCATCGTGAACACCCCGATCTCGTCCACCGAGCCGAAGCGGTTCTTGGTGGCACGGAGCAGCCGGTGGTCGAGCGTCGCCTCCCCCTCGAAGTAGAGCACCGTGTCGACGATGTGTTCCAGCGTCTTCGGGCCGGCGATGCCGCCCCCCTTGGTCACGTGGCCCACCACGATCACGGCCGCACCGGTGTCCTTGGCGAAGCGCATCAGCCGCGCGGCGCACTCCCGCACCTGGCCGACGTTGCCGGGGGCGCCTTCGAGGAGATCGGTATAGACCGTCTGGATCGAGTCGAGGATCAGGAGATCGGCGCCGAGCGCCTGGGAGGCGTCGAGAATCGCCTCGAGCCGGGTCTCGCCGAGCACGTGCACCGGGCCGGCATCCTCTTCGAGACGGGAGGCGCGGAGCCGCACCTGCTCCGGCGATTCCTCGCCGCTCGCGTAGAGCACCTGTTTCCCCGTCGCCTCGAGCCGCGCCGCGGCCTGCAATAGCAGCGTGGACTTGCCGATCCCCGGCTCGCCGCCCACCAGCGTCATCGAGCCCGGCACCAGCCCGCCCCCTAACACGAAGTCGAGCTCGGCCATCCCGGTCGTCCAGCGGACCAGCCGCGACTCCTCGATGTCTCGGAGCCGGGCCGGCACCGCGCCACCGCTCGCGGGCCGCCGCGGAGCGCCACCGGTAGCTCTATGCGGGGCCGCCAGCACCACCGGTTCCTCGGCAACCGCATTCCATGCGCCGCACGCCTCACACTTGCCGACCCACTTGGGGTGGTCGTGCCCGCACTCGGTGCAGCGGTAGACGGACTTCGCTTTAGCCATGGACTGGAAGTTCCGAGTTCCGAGTTCCGAGTTCCGAGTGGGACTCGTCTTGGGACGGGCAGCTGCGCCGAGCGGCAAGCTCGCGATTTCCGAGATGAGCTCTCCCGCGACTTCCTCGGAACTCGGAACCCGGAACTCGGAACTGCTGTTCCTCGGCACTCGGCACTCGGAACTCGGAACTGTTACGCATACTCCGGCTCTTCCCGATCACTCATGCTCGCAAACCGGGTGAACTGCTTGTGGAAGTAGAGGTCCACATGCCCCGTCGGGCCGTTGCGGTGCTTGGCCACGATCAGTTCGGCGCGTCCCTCGGTGCTGTTGCCGTCCTTGTCCATCGGCTCGTACATCTCGGGCCGGTGGATGAAGAGCACGATGTCCGCGTCCTGCTCGATCGCGCCCGAGTCGCGGAGGTCGGAGAGGATCGGCTTCCGGTCCCCGCCCCGCTGCTCCGAGGCGCGGGAGAGCTGTGACAGCGCGATCACCGGCACCTCGAGCTCCCGCGCCAGCGCCTTGAGCGAGCGCGAGATGTCCGAGATCTCCTGCACCCGGTTCTCCGCGTACGCCGGGCTCCGCATGAGCTGCAGGTAGTCGACGATGATCAGTCCGACATCGTTCTCCATTCGGAGCCGCCGCGCCTTGGAGCGCATCTCGAGCAGCGTCAGCGCCGGCGTGTCGTCGATCCAGATCGGGCAGCTCGACAGCACCCCCGCCGCGCGGGCCAGCATCGTGAAGTCGGTGTCCGACAGCGACCCGCGCCGCACCCGCTGGCTGTCCACCCGCGCCTCGGCGCAGAGCAGCCGCTGCACCAGCGACTCCTTCGACATTTCGAGCGAGAAGACCGCCACGCCCTTCCCCGCTTCCGCGGCATGCGCCGCGAGATTCAGACAGAACGCCGTCTTCCCCATCGAGGGGCGCGCCGCGACGATGATCAAATCGTTCGGCTGGAACCCCGTCGTCATCTCATCCAAGTCTTTGAAGCCGCTCGGAACGCCGGTAACCTGTTTCCCCGCCGCATGGAGCTTTTCGATGCGCTCCATCGTCGGCCAGAGCATCTCCTTGAGCCGGGAGAACCCTTCCGCCTTCCGGTACTGCGAGATCTGGAAGATCCGCGACTCCGCCTCGTCCAGCAGCTCGTTGGCGGGGAGCGCCCCCTCGTAGGCCTGGGAGACGATCGCGGTCGAGGTCTCGATGAGCTGGCGGAGCGTCGCCTTCTCGCGGACGATCGCGGCGTGGGCCTCGAGGTTGGCGGCAGTGACCGCGGCATCGAGCAGCTCGGCGAGATAGACCTCGCCGCCGGCGGCCTCGAGTTCGTTCTTCCGTTCCAGCTCGTCGCGCAGCGTGATGTGGTCGATGACCACCCGGCGCTCGATGAGCCGACGCATCGCCCGGAACAGCCTGCGGTGTCCCTCGCGATAGAACAGCGCATCCTCGAGCAGCTCCACGCCGCGGAGCGACGCGTCCTGGTCGAGCAGCATCGCGCCGAGCACCGCCTGCTCCGCCTCGTTGCTCCAGGGCGCGCCGCGAACGTGCCCCTCCGAATGACCGGAACCGGAGGTAATGCTTCCCATGGATGGGATGGAGGTCATGGCGCTGATGGAGGGGACAGGGTTCACAGAACAGGAGTGCGACAGCGAATGCTACGACCGCCGGCGTTCGGGGTCAACGAACGAAGATTTGCACACGTGTTGAGTGATATTTGTGGACGACTGTGGATGTTGTTGATATCGTCCGAACTGAGCTTCTACTGGACGAGCTACTCCCCGTCCAGCAACTGCCGCGCGATCCGGACATCATCCCACGTCGGCTTCTTCCAGTTCGGATTCCGGAGCAGCGCCGCCGGATGATACGTCACGATCAGCGGAATCCCCGCGTACCGGTGCACCTGCCCGCGGAGATCGCCCAGGCTTCGCTTCACGCCGAGCAGATGCTCCGCCGCCGTGCCGCCCAGCGCGAGGATCACCGTCGGCTTGACCAGCGCGATCTGCCGGTGCAGGTACGGCAGACAGGCTGCCGCCTCGTCCGGGAGCGGTTTCCGGTTCCCCGGCGGACGGCACTTCACAATGTTCGCGATGTACACGGTCTCCCGCGGGCACTCGATCGCCGCGAGCATCTTGTCGAGGAGCTGCCCCGCCGCCCCCACGAACGGCCGCCCCGTCTCGTCCTCGGTGGCGCCCGGCCCCTCGCCGACGCACATGAGCCGCGCGGTGGGATTCCCCTCCCCCGGCACCGTCTTCGTCCGCCCCTCGCAGAGCGCGCACTTCCGGCAGCCGCTGATCAGCGCCGCCACCGCATCCAGCGTCGCCAGCTCCTCGATCTCGCTCTTGAGCAGCGATCCGCTCGGCGGCAGCACCGTGAGCCCGGGCTCCGGAATCGGCGGCAGGTCCTTGAGCCACTTCGAGGCGCCAGGAGGCAGCGGATCGGTGCGCTTGCTCGGCGCGGGCGCCTCATCGGAAGCTGCTGGCAGATCCGCAGATTTCACAGATTGCGCAGATGGGTCGTGCGCGGCGCCTGTCATCAATTCCTCCCGCCCGTCCGCCCCTTCCTCGCGCCCGGGTCGCAGCAAGCTGCTCCCAAGGGGCGCTCGGTCGCCGCCTTCCATTCCTTCCGCCTTCCCGCCCTCCCGCCTTTCCGCCAGTGCATCCGGCGCCGAGAGATACACCTCACTCCCGCCCAGCTCCGCCTGCTGCCGGAGATAGCGCGCCCGGTCAGACGCCACGCCGAGCCTCGACCGCATCGAGGATCCGCTCGGCGACGTCGCGCTTGCTCGAGAGCGGCAGCGTGAACTCCACTCCGTCGCTCCCCAGGATCGCGACCTTGTTAGTCTCCACCTCGAACCCCGCCCCCGCCTCCAGCGCGTCGTTGACGACGATCATGTCGAGGTCCTTCCGCTCGAGCTTCGCGCGCCCCTTCGCGATCGCGTCCCCCGTCTCCAGCGCGAACCCGACGACCACGCACCCCGCCGGGCGGAGTCGCGCCGTCTTGAGCAGGATGTCGTCGGTCGGCTCGAGCGGAATCGAGAGCGTCCCCTCCTGCCGCGGCCGCTTGGTGTCGACCGCCACGGCGGGGCGGAAGTCGGCCGGCGCCGCCGCCATGATCAGCACCGCCGCATTCGGCAGCGCCGCCGCGACCGCCGCCGACATCTCGGCCGTGGTCTCGACCCGCACCAGCGTGACACCGGCGGGCGGCGGCTCGGAGGACGGCCCGCTGATGAGCGTGACATTCGCGCCCCGCGCGAACGCCGCCTCGGCCAGCCGGTAGCCCATCTTGCCGCTCGAACGGTTGCTGATGAAGCGGACCGGATCGATCGCCTCGCGAGTGGGACCTGCGGTGATGACGACCTCTGCACCGGCCAGCGGACCCGACTTCGCGAGCAGTCGCTCCGCATGCGCCAGGATCACCTCCGGCTCGCTCATCCGCCCGGGACGATCCGACGGCCCCTCCGCCAGAGACCCGACCTCGGGCCCGACCGTGGCGAAGCCCCGCCCCTTGAGCAGCGCGAGGTTCGCGACCGTCGCGGGGTTGGCGTACATCTCGTCGTTCATGGCCGGGGCGAGCAGCACCGGCGCGGTATGGGCGAGGAGCAAGGTGGAGAGGAGATCGTCGCCGAAGCCCGCCGCGACCCGCGCGATGAGATGCGCGGTCGCGGGAGCCACGATGATCAAGTCGGCCTGCTGTGCGAGGCGGACATGCTGGAGGGCGGTGTCAGGCGTCCAGAGCGAGGTGAGGACCGGGCGCCCGGACAGCGCTTCAAAGGTCAGGGGCCGCACGAACTCCGCGGCCCCCTGGGTGAGGATCACGTCGACGTGAGCCCCCGCCTCCGCGAGGCGCCGGACGAGAACGCAGCTCTTGTAGCTGGCGATCCCGCCCGACACGCCCACGACGACGTGGCGGCCGGCCCACACGGTCACGCCTCGGAACGGCGCCGGCGGGAGATCTTGTAATGCAGGTTGCCGACCACCAGCGCCTCGAGCGCCTGGGTGGTGAGCTTCATCTGCTTCTCGATGATCCGCTCCTTGGGCAGGTCGTTCATGTGCCGCGCGAACTTCGCGGCCACCAGGACGCCCAGATACTTGTTGCCCGCCTGCTTCGCGGTCTCGGTCGGCGTGTAGATCTTCATCAGAATCCCCGTGTCACCGTTGGAGCGCCCCGGTGGGTCGCCCTTACTTGCCCAGCCCGGCCGCGGCCGCCGCCACATCGCGACGTATCGCCTCGACCCTCTCCAGAAGCTCGTGCTGCCGGATCACCCGCCGGCTCTCCGCATCGAGGATGGCGCCCAGGTCGCGCACCGCATCCTCGAGATCGTCGTTCACCACCACGTAGTCGTACCCGCTGACTTCCTGGAGCTCGTCGGTCGCGATCCCCAGCCGCCGCCGGAGCACCTCCGGCGGCTCGGTCTGCCGCCCCGCGAGCCGCGACACCAGCGCCTCACCGGAGGGCGGCAGCACGAACACCAGCGCCGCCTCGGGGAACTGCGCCCGCACCTGCCGGGCCCCCGCCACCTCGATCACCAGCAGGACGTGCCGTCCCTCGCCGAAGAGCCGCTTCACCTCGGCACGCAGCGTCCCGTAGCGATTGCCGCCGTAGGTCGCCGTCTCGAGGAACTCCCCCGCCGCCACCCGCCGCTCGAACTCGTCGGCGGAGAGAAAGTAGTAGTCCCGGCCGTGCTGCTCACCTGCCCTTGGCGCCCGCGTCGTGGCCGAGATCGACCGTCCCACATCCTGGCGCCGCGCCAGCAGCCGCTCGGCCAGAGTGGTCTTCCCCGCCCCGGAGGGCGACGACAGCACCACCAGGAGCGGAGTCACTCGAGATTCTCGAGCTGCTCCCGGAACTTCTCGAGCTCCCCCTTCATCGCGATCACCTGCTGCAGGATCTCGGCGTCCGCGCCCTTGGAGCCCATCGTGTTCACCTCGCGTCCCAGCTCCTGGGCCAGGAAGCCGAGCTGCTTGCCGACCGGCTGGTCTCCGGCGAGCGCCTGACGACAGGCCGCCACGTGCGCCGCGAACCGGACCAGCTCCTCGGTGATGTCGAGCTTGTCGGCCATGAACGCGATCTCCTGCGCCAGCCGCTGCTCATCCACCGACGTCCCCTCGATCAGCTGCGCGATCGACTGCCGGAGCCGGTCCCGCTCCCGGATCAGCCGCTGCGGAGCCCGGGCCGCGATCACCTGGCTCGAGACCTCCATCAGGCTCAACCGGTGCCGCAGATCGTCGGCGAGCACGCCGCCCTCCCGCTTCCGCATCGCCTTGCAGTCGGCGATCGCCTGCGCCACGATCGGCTCCAGCTCGCTCCACGGAATCTCGGGCGACTCTTCCCGGCCGGCGGCGATCACGTCGGGCTGCCTGACAACCATCGCCAGGTCCACCTCGCCCGGGACGCCGAGGGCGCGCTGCAGATCGGAGAGCGCCAGCGTCACCGCGCGCGCCCGGTCCAGATTCACCGTGAAGCCGGCGGTGTGCCGCTCCGGCGCTTCGGACCAGTGCACCCCAACCGAGACATGCCCGCGGTCGAAGTCCTTCCGGAGCCGCTCCCGGATCTCCCCCTCGAGCGCCGAGAACTCGTGCGAGAGCTTGATCGACGGGTTGAAGTGGCGGTGATTCACCGTCCGGATCTCCACCCGGATCCGGCCGCCACCTACCGGGCCTTCTGCGGCCCCAAACCCCGTCATGCTATAGGGCACCGATCGCTCCGCTCAGGGTCTCAGGAAGGGGGCGAAGTATAGCCACGAGAGAGGGTTAGGGGTAGGGTAGCGGCGGGCGTCCCCGCCCGCCGTGAGGCGGAGCGCGAGTAGGGGCGGGCGTCCCCGCCCGCCCGAACCGAGCGCCCGGAAGGACCCCGCGAACGAGCCCAGAACGCCAATGAAGCGCGCTAGTTCGTGAACTCCCACTTCACCCCGAACGTGCTCGTCGTCCCGCCCCGAATCAGCGAGAAGCCCGGTACGTAGGTCCGCTTGCTCGCGGCCAGGTTGTAGCGGTCCCAGTAGAGCACGAAGCTGTCGAGCCGGATCTCGATCTCCGTCCGCCAGAACGAGGCCCCGCTCAGCTTGATCGCGGCCCCCGTCGAGTCCCGGCCGATCACCCCGTCGCCGAAACTCTCGAACGCGAGCTGGGCCTTGAGATCGTAGATCCCGCTCCGGAACCGGCGCCAGAACTTGGACCGGATCGTCGCCGTGGTGATCGAGTGGGTCGCCGGCACCCCGTCCGGCAGGCTCTTCCCCGTCGGATCGCTGTACCACCCCTCGAGCGTCAGCCACTTCTTCGGCGCGAGCCGCCACCCCACCGTCAGCCAGTCGGTCGCCGCGGCCGGCGCGAACGCCGCCACCGTCGGCGTGTACGACCGGAACGGCTGCGAGCGGAAGGCGTCGCTCCGGCCGTAGCCCACCTCGAACCCCAGCCGCGGCCGCTGCCACCGGAGCGACCCCTGCCAGTCGGTGAGCTTCTGCGACTTGTCGGTCAGGATCGACGGCGCCGCCATGAACGACCCGGTCCGAAGCGTCGCCGCCGCCTCGAAGCCGAGCGGAAGCGCCAGACTCGCGCGGCCGGCCACCCAGTTGCTGTGTCGGCCGAGGTCGTGCTTCTGGTAACCCGCTTCGGCCGAGAAGCTGATCGGCCCGACCGGCGTCCACCCCGCCTCGGCCAGCACATCCCACGGCGTCCGCCGCGACCGGTTGAGCGCCCGGAGACTCAGGCCCACCGTCGGGCTCCGCCAGGCCACCACCGCCCCGCCCTGCCGGATCTGATCGGTGACGCCGCCGCCATGCCACCTGGTGATACCGAAGAGACCGTCCACCCGGAGCCCCAGGTCGTCGTTCCGCTTCCGCCAGAAGACCCGGAGCTGCGCATCGCTCCGCTTGCCGCTGCCCTGCAGCTCCAGCGTGTCGGCGGTGTTGATGACGTACGGTTTCCGGTCGGGGCTCGAACTGAACAGCTCCGTCTGGATGCCGAAGCGCTGCCTGACGAAGCCAAGCTGCAGCCAGATGTTGGTGAGGTCGAAGTCGCTGCTGGTGCCGGTCGAGGTCGGGGCCACCATCCGCTCTCCGCCGAGCGCGAAGCCCATCCCCGAAGGGAAGCGCTTCTCCAGCGCCACCACGTAGCGGGCGATCTGCTTGTCGCCGGAGGCGATCCCGATCCGCGAGCCCGGCGACTTCCGGTCGTGACGCCGGGTGAAGAGGTGGACCCTGATGAGACCGGGCCAGCGCTCGATCTCGATCCGGTCGTACAGGCTGAGCGAGAAGAGCGAGGGATCGACCCCAGTCGAGTCGGGGCCGATCGGCAGGTAGGGCAACCCATCCACCAGGTACTCGACCGACGACGGGCCGCGGCCCCGGTAGTCGGGGTACTCGGTGCGGCCGAGCCAGCCGCCGCGCCAGAGATAGACGCCGGGCACTCGCTCGAGCACGTCGCCCACCGTCTCGTGGAGCCCCCAGGCAATCGAGTCGGGTCCGACCACGATCCGGCTCATCGCCGGCTGCGGCACCCCGATGCCGATGAGCGGCAGGATCGGGAGCCGGATCGCATTCGCCTTGAGCGCCTCGAGATACTTCTCCGTCGTGTTGACGGTGTCCTTGGTGAGCGTGTCGGCGGGCAGCGAGTCGTAGGGCAGCTGCGCCGAAACGATCGACGGAGAGAGCAGAGACAGCACGAGCGCCGCGAAGAAAGCGAAAAGGGGAAGCCCGTGGCTCCCCTTCCCGCTTCTCACGGAAGGTCGCCCGTGCCGATCGATCACGCGCTCCGCCCCAGCACGAACTCGGCGAAGAGCCGCATGCAGACCCCCGTCGGGCCCTTCACCCGGGTGGCATCCTCGCGGTCGCTGTAGGCGGTCCCGGCGATGTCGATGTGCACCCACGGGTAGCCCTTCACGAACTCGCGCAGGAACCAGCCGGCGGAGATGCTGCCCGCGGGACGGCCGCCTGAGTTCTTCACGTCGGCGATGTCCGACTTGATCAGGTCGCGATACTCGTCCCAGAGCGGTAGCGGCCAGACCCGCTCGCCGGAACGATCGCCGGCGCGGCGCACCTCCTCGAGCAGCGCGTCGTCGGTCCCCATCACCCCCGACGCCACGTGGCCGAGTGCGACCACAACTGCGCCGGTGAGCGTCGCCGCGTCGAGCACGCAGGCCGGCTCGTAGCGCCGCGCATACGACAGCGCGTCCACCAGGATCAGCCGTCCCTCGGCGTCGGTGTTGATGATCTCGATCGTCTTGCCGAAGTGGGTGTTCACCACGTCGCCCGGCTTCACCGCCGTTCCGCTCGGCATGTTCTCCGTCGTCGGGATCAGGCCGACCACCCGCACCTTCGGTTTGAGCCGGCCCAGCATCTCGAAGGTGCCGAGCACCGCGGCCGCGCCGGACATGTCGTACTTCATGTCCTCCATCTTGTCGGCGGGCTTGATCGAGATGCCACCGGTGTCGAAGGTGACGCCCTTGCCCACCAGCACGATCGGCGCGCCGGCCGCACCCTCGTACTCGAGCACGATGAACTTCGGCTCCTCCGCGCTCCCCTGCGCCACGCAGAGCAGCCCGCCCATCTTCTCCGCCTTGATCGCCGCGAGGTCGAGCACCTTCCCCTTGAAGCCATGCTTCCGCACCAGCTCCCCCGCCTGCTGCGCGAGGTAGCTCGGCGTGCAGACGTTGCCAGGCAGCACCTGCAGGTTCCGGGTGTAGATCTGCCCCGCCGCGATCGCCGCGCCCACCGTGTGGCCGGCGCTGATCTCCGCCGTGTCGCTCGGCGCAAGCACAGTCGCCTCGGCGAGCAGCGGCTTCTTCTCCTCCGGCGGCTGCTTCATCTCGAGGAAGTGCCACTGCCCGTACGCCAGCCCCTCGGCGATCACCTGTCCCGCCTCACGCGCGCCGACCGAGCCCATCCCCTCAGCGGCGAGGTGGAAGCTCAGCGACGGGACGCCGATCATCCGCCCCTTCTTGCTCGCGGCGGCCGCCGCGCGCCGGATCCCGCTCCGGCCGACCTCCTCCACCTTGCCCAGTCCGAGCAGCAGCACCCGCGCGGCGGGGCCGCCGGGATGCAGCAGGGCCTGCTCGTCCTTCTTGCCGCCGAAGTCACCCGAGGCGTAGAGACGACCGATCGCGCCACCGGTCTGGGCATCGAGGTCGGCGAGCGAGGCTGGCAGCGCGCCCTGCGGCACGGCGACGGCGAGGAGCGGTGTGGCGTGCCCCGAGGCGGCGGCGGAAACGACGGAGGAGGTGAAGGGCATGGGTCCGGTCAGCGTCGCTGGCGAATGGTGCGGTAAGGAAGGTCCACGGGGCCGACGTACTCGGCCCTCGGGCGAAGCAGCTTCTCGTCTCCGTACTGCTCGAGGATGTGCGCGGCCCAGCCACACATCCGGCTGATGGCGAACACCGCCGTGAAGAGATCGGTCGGGATGCCCAGGGCGCGGTAGAGCGGTGCCAGGTAGAAGTCGACGATCGGGTGCTGACCGGTCTCTCGGACCACCATCTGTTCCAGCTCCTGCGCCGTGCGGAAGAGCGGCCAGAGCCCCGCCCGCTGGCACTCCCGCTCCGCCAGCATCCGGAGCACGCCGGTGCGCGGATCCTCGCCGTGATACACCACGTGGCCGAAGCCGGCGATCTTCTTCCGCTGCGCCAGCCGCTCGCGCACCCACTCCCCGACCCGCTCCGGCGCGCCGATCTCCTCGATCGCCGCCATCACATTCCGGGTATGCCAGCCATGCCGCGGCCCGGCGAGCGCCGACATCGCGGCGATCACCGACCCGTAGACATCCGCGCCGGTCGCCGCCGTCACCCGCGCCGCAAAGGTCGAGGGGTTGAGCTCGTTGTCCGCCCGGAGAATCAGCGCGGTGTCGAACGCCCGCTCGGCATCCGCATCGGGCGCGGTGCCGGTGAGCATGGTGAGGAAATTCGCCGCATAGCTCTGGCTCTTCTTGGGCAGCAGCGGCTTCTGCCCCGTCCGGAGCCGATGCCAGCTCGCGACGATCGTCGGCGTCAGGCCGAGCAGCCGGAGCGTCTGGGCGAGGGCATCCTCGTGCGAGGGCGGCACCTTCACCGGCTGGTCGATCGCCAGGAGCGCGAGCGCGGCGCGGAGCGCGCTCATCGCGTCGGTCGCGGGGGGCAGAGTCTTGAGGAGGCGGAGGACCGCCGGCGGCAGCTTCTGCTGCGCCTTGATCTGGGTGCTGAAGAGCCGGAGTTCGGTGCTGGTCGGGAGGTCGCCGACGATCAGCAGGTAGGCCGTTTCCTCGTAGGACGACTTCTCGCCCAGCTCGGGGACGTCGTACCCGCGATACGAGAGCCGCCCATCCTCGGCCGAGAGGCGGCAGACGGAAGACTGCAGGGCGAGAACGTTGTCGAGACCGCGAATCGGTTCGGGGGTCGTGCCAGTTTGCATGGAGGCGTATTGAGGTTGGGCCGAAGGTTATCGCCCTCCCCCTATGCGGGCAACCGCGCCCCGAATCACGGTTTCGGCCCCCGGAGACTCGCCACCAGCATCGCCCCCATGTTCACCCCGGCGCACAGGCCGCCGGCCAGAATCAGCCCGCGCGCGAAGAGTCGGAGCCCCTGGAATCCTTCGACCCCCAGGGTCACCAGGCCGACCTTCAGGGCGAGGATCGCTGTGGCGGTGGAAAAGAGGAAGACCTGCACCAGCAGCAGTGCCCGGTATCCCAGTCCCCCGTAGAGCCAATACAGGGAGATCCCGACCAGCATCCAGGCGAGGATGCCGGTCCGGGTCGTCTGGCCCAGCGGCAGTTCGCGGACCGCCATCCCGAGGAGCACCAGGATCACCAGCCAGGCCGCGAGCCGGAGACTGGCCAGACGGAGCTCCCGCGGTGAGGCCTCTTCTGCCGAGTGGGGTGCCGGTCCTTTCACCGCGAAGACCTCCGATGTGGGCCGGGCGCTACCTCGGGAAGAGTCGGGCGCTCCTCGGCTTGACGTACACCCGCTCGCCCGCGACCAGCGCCAGTTCGTCGAAATGCGCCCGCGGAATCTCGGCCTCGATGACCTGACCGTCGTCGGCGCGATCGAGCTCGAGCCGGACCATCGGCCCGAACCGTCGCACATGCCGCAGGATCGTCTCGATGGCCGGAGTACCGTTAGGCTGCCGGGCCAATTCTACATCGTACGTGCGCACGTACGCCAGCGCCTCACGATCGCTGCCGCCGGCCCAATCCGGCGCCTCCCACTCCGTCCCCGCCACCTCCGCCCTGCCCCCGGCCACCCGGCCGTGGAACAGGTTCACGTTGCCGAGGAAGCTGTAGACGAACGGCGTCGCCGGATGCTCGTAGACCTCCTCCGGATGTCCGACCTGTTCGATCTTCCCCTCGTTCATCACCACGATCCGGTCGGCGACTTCCATCGCCTCTTCCTGGTCGTGGGTCACGAAGACGGTGGTAACGTGCACCTCCTCGTGCAGCCGGCGGAGCCAGCGGCGCAGTTCCTTTCGCACCTTGGCATCGAGCGCGCCGAACGGTTCGTCGAGGAGCAGCACCGACGGCTTCACCGCGAGGGCCCGGGCGAGGGCCACCCGCTGCCGCTGGCCGCCGGAGAGCTGCGACGGATACCGGTCGGCGAGGAAGTCGAGCTGCACCAGCTTGAGCAGGTCGGTGACCGTGGCGGTGATCTCCGCGTCGGAGGGCCGCACCTTCTTGGGCCGCACCCGGAGCCCGAACGCCACGTTCTCGAACACCGTCATGTGCCGGAAGAGCGCGTAGTGCTGGAACACGAAGCCGACCTGCCGCTCGCGGACGTCGCGCGACGTCGCGTCCACGCCATGGAAGTGCACGCTGCCGGCATCGGGGGCCTCGAGACCCGCGATGATGCGGAGCAGCGTGGTCTTTCCCGAGCCGGACGGGCCGAGGAGTGCCACCAGTTCGCCCGCCGGAACCTCGAGCGTCACGTCGTTGAGGGCGGCGAAGGTGCCGAACTGCTTCTTGAGCCCGCGGACTTCGATACTCACGATGCCTCCATGGCCTGGTCGGCGACCGGCCGCTGCTCCCGCGCCTGCCGCCACTCCACCGCGCTCTTGGCGACCAGCGTCACCAGGGCGAGGAAGGTGAGCAGCGAGGCGACGGCGAAGGCGGCCGCGAAGTTGTACTCGTTGTACAGGATCTCGATGTGGAGCGGGAGCGTGTTCGTCAGGCCCCGGATGTGCCCCGAGACCACCGACACCGCGCCGAACTCCCCCATCGCGCGGGCGTTGCAGAGGATCACCCCGTACAGCAATCCCCACTTGATGTTCGGCAGCGTCACCCGGAAGAAGATCTGCCAGCCGCTCGCCCCGAGAACCCGCGCGGCCTCCTCCTCTTCGGAGCCCTGCTCCTGCATCAGCGGGATCAGCTCGCGCGCCACAAACGGGAAGGTCACGAAGGTCGTCGCGAGCACGATGCCGGGCACGGCAAAGACCAGCTGGATGTCGTGATCGCTGAGCCACGTGCCGAACCACCCCTGGGCGCCGAACAGCAGCACGAAGATCATCCCCGAGATCACCGGCGACACCGCGAACGGCAGGTCGATGAGGGTGATGAGCAGGTTCTTGCCGCGGAAATCGAACTTGGCGATGCACCACGACGCCGCGAGGCCGAAGACGACATTGAGCGGCACCGCGATCATCGCGGTAATCAGCGTGAGGCGTACCGCGGAGAGGGCATCCGGCTCCGTCAGGGCGGCCATGTAGGCGCCGACCCCCTTCCGGAACGCCTCGGTAAAGACCGCCACCAACGGGAGCAGCAGGAAGAGCCCGAGGAAGCCGACCGCGACGGCGATCAGCAGCCAGCGCACCGGCCGCGGCTCGATGAGCGCCTTCGAGCGCGCCGCGTGCGCGGTGGTCGTCGGGAGTCGGAGACTGACAGTACCGGCCATGAGTCGTCCTAGGCGGTGCGCCGCCGGCCCCACCACTGGAGCACGTTGATCGCAAGCAGGAGGAGGAAGGAAGCCACCAGCATCACCACCGCGATCGCGGTCGCGCCGGCGTAGTCGAACTGTTCCAGCTTGGTCATGATGAGGAGCGGCGCGATCTCGGTCTTCATCGGCATGTTGCCCGAGATGAAGACCACCGAGCCGTACTCGCCCACCGCCCGCGCGAACGCCAGGGCGAACCCGGTGAGCAGCGCCGGACCGATCGCCGGGAGGAGGACGCGGTGGAAGGTCTGCCAGCGCGTCGCCCCCAGACTCGCGGCCGCTTCCTCGATCTCCGCCTCGAGATCCTGCAGCACCGGCTGCAGTGTCCGCACCACGAAGGGCATGCCGATGAAGACGAGTGCCACCGTGATGCCCAGTTCGGTGAACGCGACCTTGATGCCGAATGGCTCGAGCCGGCTGCCCACCCACCCGTTCGGGGCATACAGCGTCGTGAGCGCGATCCCGGCGACCGCCGTGGGCAGCGCGAAGGGAAGATCGACCATGGCGTCGAGCAGCTTCCGGCCCGGAAAGCGGTAGCGCACCAGCACCCACGCCACGAGGAGTCCGAAGACGGCATTGGCGAGCGCAGCGGAGAACGACGTCAGCAGCGTCACCTGATAGGCGGCCATCACCCGCGGCGACGTCGCGGCCTTGAAGAAGCCGTCCCAGCCCAGCCCCATCGACTTCACGAAGATCGTGGAGAGCGGGATGAGGACCAGCAGGCTCAGATAGACCAGCGTGAATCCGAGCGAGAGGCCGAAGCCTGGCAGGGTGTGCCGCTTGCTGCTCATCCCGTCACCTCGATAGGAACCCGGTGCCATGCATTGTTGGCGTAGCCCTTCACGTTCCACACCTCCGCCAGCGTTTCCGGCTGGCCGCTGCCGTCCTGGTCCCACGCGCGCGCCACCAGCGTCTGCGCACCCGGCGCCACGACCACCTCGACCCGCCACTCGACCCAGGTCCACTCGCCGGCCGATCGCTCGAGGGAGGCCGTCGTCCAGGACCACCCGCCGTCGCCTGACACTTCGACCCGCGCCGGGCGCCGGCACGCCCGGCCGGAGGCCCAGCCCTTCACCGTCACCGGGCCCGCCGTGAGCCGACTCCCCTGCGCCGGAGAGAGGATCACGGCGTTGAGCGGCACCTCGGCCAGCGCCTCGCCGGTGGTCACATCGCGGGCGTCGGCGTCGCGGATCTCCTTGAGCACCCGGTACGCTTCCGCCTGGAAATAGTTGTCCGAGGGCGTCGCGCGGACCTCGATCTCCCCCAGCCACTTCACGCTGCGCGCCCCGATGAAACCGGGGACAAGGGCCCGAACCGGACCCCCATGCACCGCCGGAAGCGGCGCACCGTTCATCCCGAAGGCCAGCAGCACGTCGTCGGTGAGCGCCTTCGCAAGCGGGATCGATCCTCCGAACCCGAAGGTGCGCTGCTTCCGCTCCACCCGATCGAGCCCGACGAAGCCGACATGCTCGGCACCCCCCACGACCCCGGCCGCGTGCAGCAGATCCTTGAGCGCGACACCTGTGAAGCTGCCGGTGCTCACCGGCTCCAGCCCCCAGGGCAGTTCGCCGCGGATCTCGCGTACCGACATCAGTTCATCCCTTCTCAGCCCGGCGCAGACCAGCGTCGCGGCCACCGTGCGGTCTGCAAACGCCCGCTGCAACTCCGCGAGGGAGTACTCCCTCGGCTCCCGGACCAGACCGCCGAGGCGGAGCCGCCACTGCGTCGCGTCCACGACCGGCACCGGCCCGTGATTCCGGGAGAAGAACAGTTCGGTCGGCGTCATCGCCGTCCGTCCCAGCAGTTCCTGCGGCGGGCCGCCGTTGAACGGCTCCGCCTCCCGTACCCGCAGACTCTGATGTTTGCCGTGGAGCGTGTCGTCTGCGGATCGGGAAGTCATGTCAGCGCCTCATTTGTTCAGGTAGATCTGATCGAACACACCGCCGTCGGCGAAGTGGGTGGCCTGGGCCTTCTGCCACCCACCGAACCCCTCGTCGATGGTCACCGTGGTCACCTTCGGGAACTGAGCGACGTACTTGGCCGCGATCGTCGCGTTGCGAGGGCGGTAATAGTGCTTCGCGGCGATCTCCTGTCCGGCGTCGGTGTAGAGATACTCGAGGTAGGCCCTGGCCACGTCGTACGTGCCGTGCTTCCGGGCCACCTTCTCGACCACCGCAACCGACGGCTCGGCAAGGATTGTAAGCGAAGGGGCCACGATCTCGAACTTGTCCGGTCCCAATTCCTTGATCGCGAGAATCGCCTCGTTCTCCCACGCCAGCAGCACGTCCCCGATGCCACGCTCCACAAACGTCGTGGTCGAGCCCCGCGCACCGGCATCGAGCACCGGGACATTGCGGAACAGCTTGCCCACGAAGTCCTTCGCCGTCGCGTCGCTGCCGCCCGGCTGGCGGGCCGCCCAGGCCCACCCGGCGAGGTAGTTCCACCGTGCGCCACCCGAGGTCTTCGGGTTCGGCGTGATCACCGAGATGCCAGGCCGGACCAGGTCGCCCCAGTCCCTGATCTTCTTCGGGTTCCCCTTGCGGACGAGGAAGACGATGGTCGACGTGTACGGGGCGCTGTTGTTCGGCAGCTTCTTCTGCCAGTCGGCCGGCAGGAGCCCGGCCCGCTGGCCGATCTCATCGACGTCGTACGCGAGGGCGAGGGTCACCACGTCGGCGCCGAGCCCGTCGATCACCGAACGGGCCTGCTTGCCGGAGCCGCCGTGGGACTGCCGCACGGTGACCACCTGCCCCGTCTTCCCCTTCCAGTAGGCGGCAAAGACCTGATTGAAGTCGGCGTACAGCTCGCGCGTCGGATCATAGGACACGTTGAGCAGCGTGACCGGCTTCTGCGCCTGAACCGCCGGGGGCAGCAGCGCCCCCAGGCCGGCGACGGCGAGAACACGAGTCAGTAGAGAGCGCATGGTGTTCGTCCTCAGAAGGAAGTCTGGAAGCGAGTCGCGATGTACTTCTCGCTCGGACGGTCGCCGTTGGAGGCCGCGCCGCCGTTGAACGTGGTCTTCTCGAAGTCCACCGCGATCTTCACGTTGCGGGCGAGATACCAGTTGAGGCCGACGCCCCACGCCTTGGCCTTGGTCACCGAGCTGGCGGGATTGGCGAAGAAGGGGAACGCGGCGTCATCGAAGTCGATCTGCCCGAAGCGGGCGACCAGCTCGATGGCGCCCCAGCCGCCGGCGAGGGGATCGAACTGCTTCTTCGGGGTGATGCTGGCGTAGGAGTTCTTCTCGCCGGTCAGCAGATAGGACCCGGAGACCTGATAGGCCTTGTGCTCCAGCCGCTTGGTCTGGGTAAGCGCCACCGCGGTATCCCGGGTGACGACCTGGCGGGAGAAGATGTACTCGCCCTGGAGACCGAGACCGCCGATGTTCAGATAGGCCTGCGGCGCGAGGCGCGACCGGCGGCCGTTGGCGATGGTGGTGCCGGCGATGGTCGCCGGGCTGTTCGCGTTGTACTTGAAGATCGTGGCCTGACCGGGTGAGCGGTACGAAGCGAGCGCGGTCGAGCTGATCGTGCCCAGCTCCTTGCCGGTGCTCGCGCCGACGCCGAAACCGAGATCGATGGCCGAGTTGGCCTTGGTGGCGAACGGCGTGATGAAGAGACGGCCCACCAGGTCCTTGGAGTCGGACACGTCGTTCAAGCCGCTCGCGAGGTCGGGGACGCCATTGAAGATCGCGGCCGAGTAGCTGACGAGCCCGCCATGAATGTCCCCACCCACCTGCAGGCCGACATCACGGCTTGGGGCCAGATTCGTGGGAAATCCGCGCTCGGCGAACTTGATGTCCGTCGCGCTCTGCAGCCGCTCCAGGTCGATCCCCGGCTTGAACTTGCCCGCCCGGACGGTGAATTCCGGCTTGAATCGCGCCTGGAAGTAGGCGTCGAAGATGGTCGGTGCGCTGCCGCCGAAGTCCGGCATGATCCGGAAGTCGTAGTACTTGTAGATCGTGCCCTCGAGAATCGGCCGCACCCGGCGGAGCAGGAAGTCGTTGGTGAGGGTCCTGGTGCTGTCGTCGAGGAAGAAGCGGCCGTCCGCCTGGAGGTAGCCACGGAACTTGATGACGAAGTTCCCGTCGGCGGACTTGAGCTGGAACCCGCCCGCCCCGGCGGTCACCGAGGGCTTCGACTTCGCGGCGTTCGCCACGCTGTCCTGATAGAGTTCGAACCTGCGGGCCGTGATCCGGGTCTGCTGATCGAGCGCGTCGAGACGCTGGAGCAGCTGCTGCGTCGTGCTGTCCTGCGTCGCCTGCGCCGCGAGCTGGCCGGTCGCAACACTGCTGATGACGAGCCCGGCCACCAGGCCGGCCGTTCCCAAAGAGATGCGCTGCACGGAACTGACCTCCACGAAAAATGGGCCCTCCGGTTGACCGGTCAGTCCCAGCGGTGAAAAGGATGCCTCCCGGCCAGGCGCCGGATCGGCTTTGACTACTTCTTCGGCGACCCGCTCTCGGTCGCCACGCGGACTTTCTCCCGCCGCTCGATCTGCACGATGCGGCCGTCATGCACCACGATTTCCACCGATCCGTACCGTATCCCGTCCAGCGCGGCGAGGATCTGTCGGGCGAGCTCCCCGTCGGCCATTACCCCCTCCTGCCCATTTAGTCTATCTGTTCTGTAGAGTTTAAAGGCAAACGACATGCCAGACGTCCTCCGTGTCGACTCCCCGCCCGGCCCGCCCCCACCGGGCCGGCGCCCGGCCCGCAGGTCCTTGCCGGCACGACAGATACGGGGATGCCGCCCCCCGTCCTCGTTCGGCCAGTCCCCCCGCCTCACGACCGGGATGCGGGGGAGGAAGGCAGCGGCGTTGCGCGAATCCGTCGCACAACTGCGGCACGCTCCCCTCACCCGGACGGAACCCTGGAGAGCGCCGACGATTACTCTATTTACCGGATAGACTAATGCTGATGGGGACCACGGCGCAACAGCCCGCGGCAGGTCGGACTCAGCGGGAGGACCGGCGCCCGACGGCGGCCTGCCGCCTGCGGATCATGGCGAGGCTGGTATGATCGAGGATTTTGGCGGTCGCGTCCCGGACTTCCTTCATCGCGATGCGGACGCCGCAGGTCGCCTCATCGGCGCAATCCTCGCACGGGACGTACGCCGTCTGGCTGGCACAGGGCACCGGCGCGAGCGGCCCGTCGAACAGCCGCACCACCTGGCCCAGCATGATCCGGTCGGCCGGACGGGCGAGGAGGTACCCGCCCCCCTTCCCCTTGCGGCTTTGCACCACGCCGGCGTTGCGGAGGTCCAGAAGGATCAATTCGAGGAATTTCTGTGGCAGAGACTCCTGCTCGGCGATATCCGCGATCCGCATCGGCTCCTCCGCCCCATGCTCCGCGAGCGCGAGCAGGGCCTTGATTGCGTACTTCGATTTCTTGGAAAGCATCCTCTACCCGATCCCCATGATAGGCCAACTCGGAAGATATGTCCGGATCCTTACCCCGTCACGATATGCCCCCGCCGCCTTCGACGCCGGCGGGGCGTGTGCTCAGGGAGCTGACGGTCCCGATCCGGGAGAGGAGACCGCCACGACCGTCTGCTCCGGCCGAACGAACTCGACCCCGTAGATCCGGATCAGTTCGAAGAAATAGGAGACGGCCAACGGGCCCACGAGGATGCCGATCAGCCCGAAGTAACTCACACCGCCGATCGCGCCGACTAGCGTCACCAGCGGGTGGATCTGGGCATAGCGGCGGAAGACGGCCGGGCGGATGAGAACGTCCACATTGCCAACCAGCACCACGCCGAGCAGCACCAGGACGGCGGCGCCCCCGTAATGCCCGTTGAGGTAGAGTGAGATGGCCCCAGGCCCCCAGATCATGCCGGATCCCACCACGGGCAGCACCGAGAAGACGACTGTCACCACGCCCCAGAACAGTCCGTTCGACAGGCCGGTCAGCCAGAAACCGAGACCAACGATTACCCCTTGCACGCACGCGATCAGACCGGTGCCCACGACGGTGGAGATCGTCACGTCGCGGAACCGGTCGCGCAGCAGGTCGGCGCTCGCGGGGGAGAAGGGGATGTAGGGTTTCACGCCCGCCCAGATCTCATCGGGCCGGAGGAGCAGATAGTAGAGGATGAAGAGCGAGATCGTGAGGTTGAGGCCCACGCGGGTCGCGGTCCCGAGCAGTCCGAACGCGCTCGCCCCGAGCCAGTTCACGACCTTCTCGCCAATACCCGCGAGCCGCGGGCCGACCTCGATCCCCCCGATCGTCAGACCGGCGAGCCGGTCGAGTAACGGCCCGTGGGTGACATCGGTCGCGATCCCCCGCGCCTGATCCAGGAGCAGGCCGGCAAAGCTGACGGCCGGGACCACGAGCAGCACCATCGCGAGCGCGACCATGATGGCGGCGCTGGTTCTGGGCGACACCAGCTTCGCCGTGCGCACATGGAGCGGCAGGAAGATGACGAAGAGCACCAGACCGCCAACGAGGCCGCTGACGTAGGGTACGAGCGAAAGCGCGAGAATCGTCCCCAGCAGCAGGATCAGGGCAGAGGCGCGCTGCTGACTGGTTTCGAGGAAGGCCATGGGGAAAGAACATAGGGGCGGGCCGGAGGCGGC
>JBGATI010000032.1:0-43546 GCA_044229245.1 Gemmatimonadales bacterium
CTGCGGTGCAGTCGCTCGGCGGCACCGTCGATCGGCGCCATCCGTCGATCAAGCTGGCGGTCGTGAGCGGGATCGGCGCGAGCGGCGCCGCCACGCTGGGGAAGACGGTGGGCATCGCGGGGATGCAGCAGGACCTCGACCTGCAGTACATCGCGCCGCCGACCGCGCCGTCGCTGCAGGACCTGAGCGACCCGATCGTCACGCCCAACGGCACCGACCAGAGCGGCGCCGGCTTCTTCCGCTTCCAGTGGAACATCCGCCAGGTGGCCGCGAATCAGGCCTGGAGCGCCACGCCGGGCGGCGCCGGGCAGGTGGTCTGCGTCCTCGACACCGGCATCGACCCTGACCACCTCGACATGGCCGGCAAGGTCGACCTGACCAAGATCGCCTCCTTCATCAGCTCGCCGCTGTTCGTTGGGGACCTCGATCCGATCGACTACAACTCCCACGGCACCGCGAGCGCCGGCTACATCACCAGCAACGGCTTCGGCATGGCGTCGGTCGCTCCCGATGCCAAGCTCTGCGCCGGCAAGGTGCTCAACGTGCTCGGCAGCGGCAGCTTCGCCGACGTCATCGCGGGCATCCTCTGGGCCTCCGAAGTGGTGCACGCGAACGTCATCAACATGAGTCTCGGCGCCTACCTCGATAAGAACCTGCCCGGCGCGAACGGCCTGGTCGCGGCGCTCGAGAGCGCGGTCGCGGTGGCCAACAAGCGGGGCACCGTCGTCGTCGCCTCCTCCGGCAATTCCGGCATCGATCTCGACGACGATCCGGCGAACTTCATGTCCGTCCCGGCCCAGATCAAGGGTGTGATCAGCGTCGGCGCCACGGCGCCCTACCAGCAGCAGAACTTCGACAACCTCGCCAGCTACTCGAACTACGGCGGCCGGACCGGCATCAAGCTGGTGGCGCCCGGCGGCGACCAGCTTCCCGGCGGCAATCAGTTCGACCTCGTGCTGAGCGCCTGCAGCGAATACCAGCTCGTCCTCCCCTTCGCCTGCGGCTCGCGCAGCTACCTGCTCGCGGCCGGCACCAGCGAAGCCGCTCCGCACGTTTCCGGCGCGGCTGCCGTGGTGCGGTCGGCCCATCCGGCGATGACCGTCGCCGGGGTGACGGCCTGCCTGCTCAAGGGCGTCGATGTGGTGGGTCCGACCCGGATCTACGGCGCCGGCCGCCTGAACGTGCTCAAGGCCGCCACCGGCTGTTGAGCGCACCCCGGAAGTAATGATGCCGCAAGCTCTTTGTTCTTAAGGGCTTGCGGCATTTCTTCTGGCCGGCACCCCGCCGGCATCGCCAGGGGGACTGGGCTCCTCGGGCCCCCACCTGCAACGATCGGCCCCGTCCCTGCATCTTTCCCCTGTCATGACCAACGCCCTTGTGCTCACCGAAGCCGAACAGGTCCTCGCCCGCGCCCGCGCCGGGGAGCTCGAGGCATTCGAGCAGCTCTACCGGAGCTATGAAGTCCCGGTCTACAACCTGGCCCGGCGGATCTGCCGCACGGTCGAGGACGCCGAGGACGTGATGCAGGAGACCTTCTTCGAGGTCTGCCGCAGCATCGGGCAGTACCGGGGGGACGGCAGTCTCTGGGGCTGGGTCCGCACCATCGCCGCGAGCAAGGCGCTCATGCGGCTCCGCCGGAACAAGTACCGCGACACCGATGAGCTGGACGAGGAGTTCCACCGCCCCGGAGTCCGCCAGGACAACGGCCTCCGCATGGACCTCGAGGCCGCGCTGGAGCGGCTGCCCGAGGTCAGCCGTGCGGTGGTGTGGCTGCACGATGTCGAGGGGTACACCCACGAGGAGATCGCGGGGATGATGGGGAAGACGGTCAGCTTCTCCAAGTCCCAGCTCTCCCGGGCGCACATCAGGCTGCGGCGGTGGCTGGGCGAGGAGGTCCCGCTCGGATGACCCACCTCGCCATCGACCAGCTCGTCGCGCTCCGGGAGCCGGGTCTCGAGCCGGGACTCGCAGCGGCCCGGGCCCATCTCGACACCTGTACACTCTGTCAGGCAGAGGCGGCCCGCCTCGATCAGCGCAGCGCCCGTCTCAAGGCCCTCCCGTCGCTTCGCCCCGCCCGTGACCAGTGGCCGATGCTGCAGCGGAAGCTCGCGGCCGAGCGCCGTCGTCGCCGCATTCGCTGGTCCGCCGTCGCCGGGCTCGCGGCCGCCGCGTCGATCGCCCTGGTCGTCACTGTGCGGAGCCGGGCCCAGCACCAGGACCACGCCCAGCTCGCCATCGACTCCATCATGACTCGCTCGAGCCAGCTGGAGCAGCTCATCCAGTCGTACAACCCGGATCACCGGGTCACCGACGGGCTCACCGCCGGCGTCGCGGGGCAGCTCGAGGACCGGATCGCCCAGGTGGACCAGCAGCTTCAGCTGGCCCAGCTGCAGGAGAACCGGAGGAGCGAAGCCGAGATGCTCCGGCTCTGGCGCCAGCGGGTCGGTCTCCTCAATGCGCTGGTCGACGTCCACCTGACTCGGGCGAGCCAGGTCGGATTCTAGGGTACCTGCCGTGACACCCCGCCTCGCACTCGCCGCCTTCCCGCTCCTGCTCGGGACCAGTCTGGCCGCGCAGGACTCCCGGCTCATCCGGCCGGACAGCGCCGTGCTGCAGCGCGTGCCCCGTCAGGTGCCGCCCGGCGTCATGACCGAGGGCCGGGTGCAGATCCTCACCTCGCGCCGCGCCCGCGTCGGCATCACGATCAACATGCGCGCGCGCGAGACCGATTCGATCGGCGCGCTGATCCAGGCGGTGACGCCGAACTCCCCCGCCGCCAAGGCGGGACTCCGCTCGGGCGACATCATCACCCGCTTCAACGGCACCGCGCTCGTGGAGCAGACCGTGCGCACCGGCTCGGATCAGTCCCGCTCCGGCGTCGCGCTCGCGATGCTGGCCGCGGCGCTCAGTCCGGGGGATACCGTCGCGATCGAGTACCGCCGCGGGAAGGATCGCCGCAACGCGAGTGTGGTCGCCGGCGACGAGCCGGTCTGGGTCTTCAGTCAGCCCGAGGGATCGTGGCTCATCCCCGACAACGAACCGGAGATGGCCGAGGCGCCCGTCATGAGACCGGACGGTCCCCGCGGCCGGATGACCTTCCGCATCGAGACCGATTCTGCCGGTGTCCGCGGAGAGCAGTTCCGGCGGATGCCGCCGATGATGTTCGCGGTCGGCACGCCGCTCGAGGATCTGGAACTCGCGCCGGTGAACCGGGATCTCGGCCGCTATTTCGGCGTGGCGGCCGGTGTGCTGGTGATCAGCGTGCCCGCGGAGTCACGGCTTGGACTCAAGGCCGGCGACGTCGTGCTGGCGGTGGATGGTCGCATCCCGGAGGGCCCGGGCCACCTGCTCAGGATCCTGCGGAGCTACGAAGGGGGAGAACAGGTCCGCTTCTCGATCATGCGGATGAAGCGGAAGGAAGTTGTCACCGGCACCATCGCCAGCGCGGGCCGCGACTAGGCGCGACCCGCCGCGGCGGTGAGGCTCTCCGCCGTCACCCGGTGCAGGAACCGCACGAACTCGTACAGATAGTCCATCCCCGCCTTCTGCGCCTCGGAATGCCACGGATTCATCACCGTGGACCGCAGCACGAACAGCCCCTCCTTCGCGTACGCCTCCTCCGAAATCTGCAGCCGATGGAGCAGCCGGCTGAGCGTCGCACCCCGGTACTGCTGCTCCTCGAAGCGGGTGCGTGACACGAAGAACGGCTGCGCCGCCGAGAGCCGGTGCGGCGAGCGCGCGCCGGGGATGCTCGCCGCGCTGAACACCCGCTCGTTGAGCCGGTTGATCTCCGCGAGCGAGACCTTCGCCGGCACCATGGCGCCATCGTCCCAGGTCATCGGCCGCGCGACGAAGCAGACCAGGTTGGTCTCCGGCTCGGTGATGGTGAAGAAGGTGAACGGCGCGGGCAGCGGCGGCTCACCGACCCGCTCCCGCTCGAACCGCTCGAAGAGCTGGTGATGATAGGTGAGGAGCCGCGCGAGCCGTCTGGCGCTGAGCAGGGTGACCCGCACTACCTTGCCGTGGCCATCCACCGTGAGCGGAATGGTGCGGTGCGCCAGCCAGCAGGCGAGTGCCGCCGCGCCGGGCTTCGAGCCCTCGAGGATGTGCGGCCCGAACGCGGTGACCGAGGCCGGGTCGTCGAACGAGCCGATCCCCGATTCGTCGTCGGAGAGATACTGCGCCCGCTGGGTCACGAACTCCGTGACGCTGCCATTCCGGAAGGCGACCACCCCGGCCGGGTAGGGGATGTAACCCATCTTGTGCGGGTCGACGGTGGTCGAGTCGCCGTCGGCCATGGCGAGGAAGGCGGCGTAGGTCTCCCGGTCGCCCCAGCGGACCTCGAGCGTCCGCACATCGGGGTGCGCGAGCCCGACATCCAGCTCGAACCGCTCGTGGACATCGAGCGCGCGGACATACTCGTCGCAGACGGCCTCGAGCCCGGCGCCGTGGGGGACGTGGTGCACCGCGAGGCCGTTGAAGAGGGTGCGGAGATAGCCGCCCCACGCGGCATCGACGTGAATCCAGAACGAGCGGTTGCCCTGCTGCTCGCACTCGTCGCGCAGGAAGCGGATCCGGTGGATCGGGTCGACCGCACCCTCTTCGGTCGTCCCCACGATGCCGATCACCGCCGCGATGTACTCATCGGGAGCCAGGCCCTTGATCGTCTCGCGCAGCACCTCCACATCCATCTGGAAGCGCTCGTTCACCGGGACGAGCCGGGCCGCATCCTCGCCGTAGCCGAGCACGTTGCAGGCCTTGGCGATCGAGTAGTGCGCTGCCGCCGAGGCCAGTACCACCGGCCGAAGCCCGATCCTGCCGAGGATGGGGCCCAGCCCGCGGCGCGCCACGTTGAAGGGGCTCGCCGCGACCGCCTGGTTCACCCGCTCCAGCGCCTCGGTCGTGGTGAGCTGGCGTTCGGTCTCGAGATGATAGGCGAGCCGGCGGAGCACCGTGCTCGCCTCCGCCGGCTTGAGCGCGATCAGCGTTCGGTCATCGACGCCGCGCAGCTCCGCCTCGGTGCCGTTGGCGGTGTGAATCCGGAACGCGAGCTGCTCCTCGCGGCAGAACTCCCGCGCGATGAACGGCGCGAACTGCACCGCGCGCGCGACCCAGAGCGCCTCCAGCGTGGCGAGCGTCCCCCCCGAGCAGATGTGCGCCCACGCCCGCTTCGGGTTGTAGCCGAGCATCCCGGAGATCATCCGCCCGACTTCGAGTTCCAGCGCGACGGTGATCGGGGCGACTTCGCCGGTGACGTTGTTGGGATTGTAGAGCAGTCCCGCGAAGTAGCCGAGCACGGCGGGGAGGCTCTGCTCCGACACCATGTGCGCGTTGTAGCGGGGCGAGTGCAGCGGGAAGTGGAACTTGAGTTCGCTCAGGATCGCATCGAGGTGCCCGGTGAGCAGGTCGAGCCACGACTCATGTTCCGGGCTCCGCCGCCGCAGCCGCCCCACGATCCACGGATCGGTCGGGAAGTAGTTCCGGCGCCAGTGAACGTAGTCCTGGAAGATGTGGTCGAAGAGCTCCGACCAGACCGTCGCGTTCTCCGCCCTCGGCCCGAGGAACCAGGCGCTGAGCGGATACTCGGCGCCGGCGGGGAGGTGCGGGACGACCTCACTCGCATGGGGATCATTCATGCGGTTGAGCATCGGGCGCCGGATCGCTTGCCGCAAGGGGCGAGCGCCGGAATGAAGGGGGGTTCACCCCGGCTTCACGGTGCCTCCCCCGCTACTTCGGGAGCCGCCCCTCCTTGAAGGCCCGGTACCACATCGCCCGCTCCTCGCTGGAGAACACCCCCAGCTCGGCGAAGATCTCGTGCGCGAACTCCAGCGCGCCGAGGCCGCTCGCGGTGATCACGCCGCGATCCCGTGCCGCCAGCACGTCGACGTAATCGGACTCGGCGCCGTAGCCCTGGACCTGCGCCTTCAGATAGGCGAGGCCGTTGCTGGTGTGCTTCCGACCCTGCAGGAGACCGGCCCGGGCGAGCACGAGCGTCGCGCCACAGATCGCGGCGATCGGAGTCCGCGTCGTCGCGAGCCGGCGGATGAGCTTCACCAGCGCCTCGTCGTCCGGCTGCTTCTCCCACCGCTCCCCACCCGGCAGGATGAGCAGCCGGATCTCCTCGGGGTCGAGTTCGGCGAGATCCACGTCCGGCAGCACGCAAAGCCCGCCCATCGAGATCACCGGCTCGCCGGAGAAACCCACCGTCACCACCTGGAGTTTGCCGGAGCGCCGGAGTTCGGCCGTCGCGTAGGCGGCCTCCCAGTCGGCGAAGCCGTCGAACACCAGCAGGTGCGGCGCGGAGATCACGGCGCCACCGCGGCTTCACCCGCCCGGATCTGTGCCGCGAGCCGCGCGAAGCCGGGGATGTCGAGACTCTGCGCGCCATCGCTGAGCGCATGGTCCGGATCGGGATGCACCTCGATGATCGCCCCCTGCGCGCCGGCGGCGAGTGCGGCGAGCGTGAGCGCGGGGACGATGTTGCGCATGCCGGCGGCGTGGCTCGGGTCGGCGATGACCGGGAGATGGGTGCGCTCCCGGACGATCGCGACGGCGTTGAGGTCCAGCGTGTGACGGGTCGCCCGCTCGAAGGTGCGGATGCCGCGCTCGCACATCACGACATTCGGATTGCCATGGGAGAGGACGTACTCCGCCGCGTGCAGCCACTCCTCGATCGTGGCGCCGCCCCCGCGCTTGAGCAGGATCGGCTTGCCGCTCCGGCCCGCCGCGCGGAGCAGGGCGAAGTTCTGCATGTTGCGCGCGCCGATCTGCAGCATGTCGGCATAGCGCGCGACCAGCGG
Organism: Gemmatimonadales bacterium; assembly: GCA_044229245.1. Lineage (GTDB taxonomy): Bacteria > Gemmatimonadota > Gemmatimonadetes > Gemmatimonadales > GWC2-71-9 > JADJOM01. The sequence continues at coordinate 6,801 of JBGATI010000032.1, forward strand.
CACCTCCTCCCAGCTCATCACCTCGGTCACGATCGGCAGCCCGGAGCGCTCCCGCGCCTCGGCCAGGAACTTGAGTCCCTTCACGCCGAGTCCCTGGAAGTCGTACGGCGAGGTCCGCGGCTTGAACGCACCACCCCGCAGCATGTCCGCGCCGGCCGCCGCGATCCCTTCCGCGGTCTCGATGATCATCTGCTCCGATTCGACCGAGCAGGGGCCGGCGATGAGCACAACCCGGTCGCCGCCGAACTCGACATTGCCGACCTTCACGACGGTCCCCTCCGGATGCTGCCGCCGGTCGAACAGCGGCAGGTCCGGCTTGGGCCGGAGGTGCGGCATGTTCGGCAGCGAGGCGACCGGCATCGCCCCCTCCCCCTGCCAGCTCGAGTAGCTCCCCAGCACGACGATCCGGGAGGCCAGCGCCTCGATCGCCTCGAGCGCCTCCGCCAGCCGCGGTTCGCTCCGCCCGCCATCGACGTCGAAGTAGAACCGGTAGGTCCACGGCGCCGAACGCTCCGGCCGCGACTGCAGGCTGGTGAGGTTGACGCCCCGTCCCGCGAAGGCCTGCAGCACCGCGGCGAGCATCCCGGGCCGGTGATCGGTCCAGACGATGAGCGAGGTCTTGTGCGGCACCGCGGGGTCGGCCTCGGGGGCCGGTTCGCGGGTGAAGGTGAGGAACCGGGTCTGGTTGGTGGGGTCGTCCTCGATCCGCTCGTCGAAGAGCTGGAGCCCGTAGGCATCGGCCGCCTGGCGCCCGCAGATCGCCGCCTGGGTCGGGTCCTTCTCCCGCGCCACGATCTCCGCACTGCCGGCGGTGTCCCAGGCGCTCACCAGCGTCACGTTGGGGAGATGCCGCGCCAGCCAGACTCGGCACTGGCCCAGCGCCACCGGATGGGAGAGGACCCGGGTGATCTGCTCGAGCTTGGCGCCGGGGACGCCCATGATGCTGTGGTGGACCGGGAGCAGGATCTCGCGGCTGAGATGGAGATCCCCCTCGCCGAAGGCCTCCTGCAGCAGATCGTAGGTCGGCGTCACCGATCCCACCAGGGAGTTCTCGATCGCGAGGCAGCCGGCATCGGCCCGGCCCTCCCGCACCGCGGCGACGACGTCACCCACTTCGCGGCAGGAGATCGTCTCCATGTCGGGCCACTGCTGGCGGGCGGCCGCTTCACTGAAGGCACCACGGGTTCCCTGGATCGCAACGCGCATGACATGCTCCGAGTGGTGATAAACAAAGACGCCCCGCCGGCGGTTCCGGCGGGGCGTCAGGCGTCTGGTATCGGGTGAGCGCTATCGCTTCCCCGCACCGGACGGCAACGCGCCGCCTGTGCTGGTAAAGAAGAAGAAGCCGAATCGCGCTGTGTTCCGCATGGGTGGTACGCTACGCCGAGCCCCCCGCCTCTGTCAAGCGGCCCTGCCGGTTACATTGGGATCTTCATGTCCGAGATCCTGCTCTCCTGCCCCATCATGGCCGACCTCGTGGCCCGGCACCAGCCGCCGGACTTCCAGCCGCGTGCGCCATTCCCCTCGCTCGTGGATGCGATCGTCTCGCAGCAGATCTCGGGCAAGGCCGCGGCGAGCATCATGGCGAAGCTCCGTGGCCTGGTGCCGATCCGCCCCGCGACCCTCGCCGAGGCCGATCCGCGCCGGCTGCGCCGCGCCGGACTCTCCCGCGCCAAGGCGCTCTACGTCCGCGAACTCGCGCGCTTCGCCGCCGATGGCGGTCTGCGCGGTCTCTCCCGGCTCTCCGACGAGGCGATCGTCGAGCGGCTCACTGCCGTGAAGGGCGTCGGCGTGTGGACGGCGGAGATGTTCCTGATGTTCTCACTCAATCGCCCTGACGTCTGGCCCATCGGCGATGGCGGGGTGCAGCGCGCCGTTTTCACTCTCTACGGTGCCCGCACTCCGAAGGCCATCGCCAGGGTCGGAGAGCAGTTCCGCCCCTGGCGCAGTCACGCCGCCTGGTACATGTGGAGGTCTCTGGATGAGAAGTAGGGTGTTCGCCGCTCTCACGATCACCATGGCCCTGGCGGGCGGCCCCCTCCGGGCCCAGTCGCTTCCGCTGCTGCACCCCATCAATCCCGCGGCGGAATCGCGGAGCGGTCTCTACTTCCAGCCCTACGTGGCACCGGCTCCCCGCTGGCGCTTCGGGCTCGGCGTGGACTACGGCAGCATGGCGGAGCTCAACTTCCGGTACTCCATCGCCGACACCGCCTATCTCTTCGACGCGGAGGCGCTCAGGGTCAACTTCAACGCGACCCGCGACATCGGCGGAGGGAAGTTCGTGACGGCGGAGGCGTGGGTCGGGGGGAGCTACAGCGGCTTCATGGACGGGTTCCTCAACTGGTACCACGGCCTCTTCGGGATCAGCTATCCGGAGCGGGACGACCGGCCGAGGAACAGCTTCGCCTATCAGTACAAGTTCCCCGACAACCGGCAGCTCCGCTTCGGAGCGCACGGCGCCTATCTCGGCGACGTCCGGATCGGGATCGGCCGGCGGCACAACGATCGGGCCCAGACCGTCCTCTCGCTGACCCTTCCGACCAGTACCGCCGGCGCGGGGTACGACCGCGGCACCATCTCGGTCAACCTGCTCAACACCCTCCGCGTGCCGCTCACCCCTCGGCTCATCTACGAAGGCTCCGCGAACATCGGCTACACGTCGAGCCACGGGCCGATGAGGCCGGTGCAGCACAATCTCTTTGCGATGGCGACGTCGGGGTTCCGCTGGCGGACGGTGGGGAATCTCTGGAGCTTCGGCAATCTCTACCTGCACAGCCCCTACTACTCGTCGCAGGCGCTGGCGGGGCAGCTCGATCGGATGGAGTTGACGCTCGACTTCGGCTGGATCATCCGCTCGAAGAGCGGGCGGGAGTTCCGTTTCGGGATGACGGAGGATCTCCGGCCCGGGGGGCCGGCGGTCGACGCCGATTTCAGGGTGGGGTACAGCTGGTGAGTTCCGAGTTCCGAGTTCCGAGTTCCGGGTTCCGGGTTCCGGGTTCCGGGTTCCGGGTTTAGATCACTGCGGAGTGAAGAGAAACTGCTCCATCTGCTTGAAGAGAAATTCCTTCGCCTGCGGTTCCCGCACCTGCAGACTGTAGTGATTGATCAGCTGCTGCTGGGTCTTGAGCCAGTCGGCCCAGCAGACGCCGCAGATCTGTTCGTAGACACGGAGCCCCAGGTCGTTCTGGAAGGGGCGGAAGGGCATGGCGTCGCGGGTCTGGCCGCAGCGGGCGCAGGAGAGAGTCGGCATGCCGGGAAAATAACTACCCGTCGCCTCGCTTGAGTGCCTTGACCCCGCTGGCCGTCCCCAGGCCGGCCGCGATCCCGAACAGCGTGGTGGTCGTGGTGGTTATGAGCGGGAGCGCCGCCGCCGGCCACGCGACCAGCATGGCGCCGAGCCCGGCGATCCAGGGCGCCGCGGGAGAACGCACCGCATCCACGAAACGGAGCTTGAGCCGGACGAAATTCCGGGCGATGGTGAAGCCGGCGACGAACGCCACGGCCGTCACGGCGAGATAGAGCCAGCCGAACATCGGGACCTCAGCAGGGAAAGGGACTACTGCCACGTGTTGCAGTACGAAACCCCGCCCGGGGAGGATTCAGGGCGGTGGCGGGGCTCCCGGGCCGGTCGGATGGCGACGGATTTCCGCCCACTTCGCCTTCTGCTCCGGGGTGAGGATGCCTTCGATCTCGACCGCCGAGGTGTCCATCAGCATCCGGAGCCGGTGATCCATGTCGGTCCGGAGCGAGTCGAACGCCGCCTCGTGCCGGGGCAGCATCGCCTCGAGCTGGGTGCGCTGCGCGGCGCTGAGCCCCAGTTCGCTGGTCAACCGGTCCGCCAGCCGCTTCTGGAATTCGGCTCGGCGCCCCGGATCCCGCATCTCGGAACCTGGGCCCATGCCGGCAAAGGGACCGTGGCGGTGGTGAATGACCAGCCGGTCGAGGGCCACTCCTCCGAGGAGCCCGGTCACGAAGAGTGCCGCGAACATCAGCCCGATCAGCCCGCGGGAGGGGGATCGCCCTGGTGCCGCGCCGGTGCTCAGAGTGCCGTCTACCATCTTATCTCCCATCCGCCAGCAGCAGCCCCTGACTGCTCTGGCCCAGAGTAAGGTCCAGCACCGTCTCGCGGGTGGTCTCGCCGGCCATCGCCGAGAGGAAGGCGGTCGCCGGTGCCGCGTCCTGGCTTGCACTGGCCTCGATCCGATTGAGGAGGAGGAGTGCTGCCAGCCCCGCGGCGAGCGCCATCGGGATCACGAAGCGCGAGAGGCGCACCATGTCATCGCCCCAGGTGGGGCGGAGCGTCCTCGCCGCGAACACCGGCTCCGCCGCGAGGAGCACTCGTCCGGCCAGCCGCTCCCAGTCCTCGGCAGCGTAGGCGGGCAGTGGCGCCGCCTCCCTGAGGCGGGCCTGCACCTCGGCGTCCTCGCGCTCACTCCGCTCATGCATCGTCATGGGTCCTCCCTGTCGTGCCGCCGAATGGCGCCAGGGCGCTCCGCAGCACCTTCCTCGCCTGATGGATGTACCAGCGCACCGTCCCCGCGGCGATCCCGAGCTGGTCGCCGATCTCCTCCGCGGAAAACCCGTCGACTTCATGCAGCTCAATCACGATCCGCTGCCGCTCCGGGAGATCGGCCAGCGACGCCCGGAAGCGGTCCATCACCTCGCCGCGGAGGGTGAGGGTGAGCGGAGAATCCCCGGGGGACTCCTGCTGCTCCGGCAGTTCGTCGGTCAATTGATAGGCACGGCTCCGCCGTGCGCTCAGACTTCGATTGATGATGATCCGGTGCAGCCAGGGGGCGAAGGGCCGGCCCAGCTCGAAGCGGTCGATGTTCTTCAGTGCCGCCACGAAACCTTCCTGGACCATGTCTTCCGCATCTTCACGATTCTGGACCACCCGATACGCCACCGCATAGGCGCGCTGCAGATGCTGCCGCACCAGGAGGCCGAAGGCCTCGCGGTCTCCGAGCTGCACCCGGCGGATCAGCGCCGTCTCCCCCTCGGGGCTGCCAGCCTCACCGTCATGAGCGACGGCGGCAGCCTCGGGTGGTTCCTGCGGGTCTCCCCTGTCGGGGCGGAATCTGGTCACGAGTCGTCTGGCTGCGGTCATGATCCTGTGGTGCCGAGGTGCTTCCGGGGCTGCCAAGTGATACGCCCCGCATCGGCGAAACGTTTGAAACGGGGCCGACCAACGGGATCACCGCTCGCCAAGTATATCGGGGGAACCCGAACCCGAGGTACACATGAATCCCTGGCGTCTCACTCCCCGGCTCGCGCCGACGGTGCTCGCGACCTGCACGATGCTGCTGGCCGGCTCTCTCTCCCTGCAGGCCCAGCAGGGCCCGCCCCCCGGCGGCGAATCCCGCGGGATGCGTCCCGGTGGCGGCCGTCCCCCGATGATGGATCCGGTCGTGGTCGATGGCCCGCCCGCGCCCGACTCGATGGCGAAGCTCGTCGGCCTGAGCGGCGCCAAACTGGAGCGCTACACCACGATGTATCAGAACCTGATGAGCGCGACGAAGCCGCAGCGCGACAGCATCCTCGCGATGCGTGAGGCGCGTCGCGCCGCACGCGAGGCTGGCGGCGAGGATCGGCCGCCGCGCGGCGGGATGGAAGGGATGCGCGACCTGATGCAGGGGCTGGCGGATCGGCAGCAGCAGTTCGACCGGGCGCTCGAGGCCGATGTGCTCGACAAGAACCAGGTGAAGGCGTATCACGACTGGCGCGATGAGCGCCGGCACGATGCCGAGAGGCGGATGCGGGGGATGCGCCGCCCCGACGGCGACCGGCCCGGGGACGCGCCGGCGTGACTTGAAGCGGAAAGGCGGGAAGGCGGAAAGGCGGAGGGAAGAGGGGCTGGGGCGGGAGGATGTGATGCCATGGGGTTGCTGCCGATTCGGCCAGCCGGCATCCGTCGTCCCGCCCTTTGTGTTACCGCCATCTCACGCCGCCGGATGATTGGTCTCGCCGGCGGGCGGTGTGGTTCCCGTGGTGTCCGGCGTCGGGTCCTCCGCCTTTTTCCGAGCCGGCTGGGCGACGTTGCTGGCGCTCACCCACGCCGCGAGCTTCTCGGCGTCCTCGGCGAAGCGGAAGCGGTTGAGTCCATCCATCACATTCACTACCTGCACCATCTCCTGGACCACCAGTTTGAGCTGCGCGGTGGCGCCGACATGATCCCGGCGCGCGGCCGCCGCCTGCGCGGTGGCTTCATCGAGCTGCACGAGGGCCTGTTCGAGGCTCACGAGCAGGGATTCGGCGAGACCGTAGCGCACCAGGAGCGCCTGGTGGGCTCGTGCTTCGGTCGCCATGGAGCCGGCGGCGTTCCGGAACGCGCTGTAGGTGCCGTCGTTCCGGGGGAGCTGGAAGGTACGCGCCAGATCCGGCACTTCCTTTGATGCGAGCACCGCCACCTGCACCAGGTGGTCGAGGATCGGGTGCATCAATACCGCGATCGCCTTCTGCTTCCTCTTGTTGGCGGTCCGCACGGCATTGAGACCGGTGCGCTGTTGAGCGACCAGGGTGTCGGCGCGGACGATCCCCTCGTCGAGCCGAGCCTGCGCGGCGGCGAATCCCGCGCTGGGGTCGGGGTTGGCCTGGCCGTAGTCCCGTGCGTTGCGGACCATGGTCAGCTGTCGCCAGAGATACGCGAGCATACTTCCCATCCTTGCTTACTGATGATGTGGAGTCGGTGGCCGGGGCACCGCTCCGTGCTGCGATCGGATTGGGTGAGGCATCGAACTGTCCCGACAACGCTCGACGGAGGGGGTGATGGCAAGGTCGGTGCCACGCGAAGAAATCAGGTGTGGAAACGGTGTGCGGCGATGATGCGCGCGAATCTGTGTGCGCGTGCAAACGCAAGTCAGGCGGGAAGTTGCCTAACTGTGCACGGTCGATGCGCAACGCGGCGTCGCCGTGCTGCGTGTGAATGTCGGTTTTGTGCAGTGTCCACCGAGTGTCCACCGAGTGTCCTCGATCGAGGACAGTGGTGTGTGCAGCCTCGCGTCGGGAGGACGGCAGGAACTTCCGGATGCGGCCCGTGCGCACGGGGGAGGTGCCGATGCGCAACGGAAAGGCGTCGATGCACACCGGGGAGGACCCGATGCACGAAAGGGAGGCCTCGATGCACACGCGGGAGGCCTCGATGCACACGCGGGAGGTGTCGATGCACACGCGGGAGGTGTCGATGTGCGCGGGGGAGGTATCGATGCACAGCGGGGCGGACCCGATGCACGCCGGGGAGGTACCGATGCAGGCTGGGGAGAGCCCGATGCAGCGGGGGGAAGGCCCGATGAAGGCGGGGGAAGGCCCGATGCACGGCGGGGAGGTGTTGATGCGCGCGGGGGAGGTGTCGGTGCACGCGGGGGAGGTGTCGGTGCGCGCGGGGGAGGTGTCGGTGCGCGCGGGGGAGGTGTCGGTGCGCGCGGGGGAGGTGTCGGTGCACGCGGGGGACGGCCCGGTGCGCGCGGGTGAGGTGTCGGGGGCGCCCAGAACGGTCGCCCGTACACAGAGTGAGCGCGCCTGCGATGATCTGGGGTCGTGATGCGGTGGGGGGAGGGCCCGATGCACGTCGGGGGAGGTGTCGGTGCGGACGGGGGAGGTCTCGGTGCGAAGGGCGGATGAGGCAAATTCGTCAGCGAGGCTAGTTGCGGGGAAAAGAGCCTGTCGCTAAAGCGACGGCTCGGCCCTATCGCTGAAGCGACCTCAGGGCGAGCCGTACTTCGGTGGGCAGTAGAGTGTCTCAGCCTCTCTATGGCTTCGGGATGGTCGTGATTCAGGTCAGTTCACTGACCATAGCCGAGCCTTAAAGGACTTCCTCGCGCCCGGGTCGCCTCTCCGCGACCTGTCGCTAAAGCGACGGCTCGGCCCTGTCGCTGAAGCGACCTCAGGGGGAGCGGTACATCGGTGGGCAGTAGAGTGTCTCAGCCTCTCTATGGCTTCGGGATGGTCGTGATTCAGGTCAGTTCACTGACCATAGCCGAGCCCTAAAGGACTTCCTCGCGCCGGGTCGCGCTGGCGCGCTCCCATTTGGCGCTCGGTCGCCGCGGCTTCAGCCGCGAGCTCGGAGCGGGGGCGCGAAGAGCCTGTCGCTAAAGCGACGGCTCGGCCCTGTCGCTGAAGCGATCTCAGGGTGAGCCTGACTCTGGTGGGTTGCGGATGGATTGCAATTGCTCGGACGGCCAGCCCGGAATCGCCTGGGTCGGATGTCGCTGGGGTTGGCGCTCGAGATAGCGTACAACGTCAGGTACTGCCCGGGGACTCACCGATTCGACGCTGTACCCCCTGGCCCAACGCAGGGGGCGGCTCGGCTCGGCGTGGCCTTCGCGCGTCGCGAGGAAGGCACTTCCGCCTTTGAGTCGCTGTACCAGGCGGGCCATGTCGGCCGCAGGATCGAGGCGGAGCAGGAGATGCACATGGGTCGCGACCATGCCAAGAGCAAGCAGTGTCGCCTTCTCCTTGCTTGCCGCGGCGGGGAGATAGCGAGAGAGAAAGCAGGCGAGCCCGGCGGTTAAGAGCGGCTCGCGGTCGCGGGTGGTCCAGGTGAGGTGCACGTAGAGGCGATGGCGCATATGGCCATGGTATCTAAGGTGGCAGCCTCGCGTTGCAGCAGAAAAACGCCGATAGGGTCAGCTTGCTGACCAGAGAGGGGAGGGAGGAGCCCGTTGGGAAGCCGAAGCGACCTCCGGAAGTAGTCTCTCCTTCGTCCCAGCCGTCCTGAGACGTCTCTGAGACGGAGTGAGACGGTGAGACGGAATCCGCAGCAGGCACGGCGTAAGTCGTTGCGCCTCAATGCGGAGAGTCTGTGGGCACGCGGCACAGCGCTTGTATTCGGACGAGGCGACCCGATCTGCCGGAGCTCGCCGTGCGTCTGTCTGTCCGCTGGATTGCGCTGACCTTGACACTCGCGGCGCTGTGCGGCGCCGCCACCTCCGCCGCTGCACAGATCTCTCCAATGAGTGCCTGCGGCGGGCTGGACATCACGACGACACCGGCCGGCGTGACCCAGGTGCAGAACTCGGGGCCCTACACCCAGAGCTTCACGGTCACCAACTGCGGTTCGACCACGATCACCGGCATCACGCTGGCGTGCGACTACCTGGCGCCGGTGACCTGCGGCTCGGCGAGCCCTTCGAGCCGGGCGAGCCTGGCGCCGAACGCCTCGTTCGCGGTGACCCTTTCCTATTATGTAGGCCAACCGGGGATCGGCCAGGCCTACCTCAGGGCGACATGGGGTGATCTCGGCTCCGCCACCGGTACGCTCGGTGTCACGGTGTACGGCCCTCCTTCGATCACGCTCACGCCGAACAGTACCGGTCCGAGTTCGCGTGCGGTGGTGCACAACCGGATGCCGATCCTCCGCGCGCTCATCACGCCGCAGAATTCGGCCATCGATAGTACAAAGACCGTGCTGACCTGGGGGAACGACACGGTCACCAAGTGGCGCAGCGACTCGCTCACCGTCGCGCGGTGGAACCGCGGGGTGGTGGAGTGGGCGGTGGATTCGGTGCGTGGCCTCAACACCACGGCCGGCGACTCCGCGCTCATCACCGTGACCGCATGCTCCGTGGCCTCGCTCTGCACCACCGTCACCCGCTGGGCGGTGCTCCCCAACGACAGCTTCCCGGTGCTCGGACTCACCGGCACGCCGGTGGGCACACTGGGCAGCGGGTTCGCCGCGCCGTTCGGGCCGGGCCTCGCGATGTCGGGGGCGGAGCTGGAGAGCGGCGTCTCGACGGTTCCGTATTTCTCGATGAACGCGGCGCGGAGCCTGAGTCTGGTGTACTCGACCCGGCAGTCCTACCCGCGGGCGATTGTCCCGGTGGACCTGGAGTTCCGCGCCCCGGCGGTCGGCAACCCGGACTCGCTGGTGGTGTGGCTGTATGACGCCTCGACCAAGATCGACAGCCTCAAGGCCTCCTCTCCCACCTGTGCGACGGGGGCGAGCAGGCGGTGCCGGGTGGTGCTGCAGGGCGATTTCTCGAGCTTCACCTTCCCCACGCCGACTCGGAAGTGGCTCCGTGTGCAGGCGGACGTCAAAGCGAACGGAGCGTGGAAGAGTTCGCTCGATTCGGTCGAGGCGGTGGTGGTGGACCGGCGGACGACGATGTACGGGTCGGGATGGTGGCCGAGTGTGGCGTCGAAGCTGGTGGCGGCGGGGAACGACCGGGTCCTGGTGGGTGCTTCCGGGGCGGCAACGGTGTACCGGGGCAACGGCGACAGTCTCTACATCCCGCCACCCGGAAGCTTCGTCTACCTGACGAAGACGGCGACCGGGTGGTCGTTGCGGGCGCGAGGAGACAGTGCCGAGGTGCGATTCGATACCCTGGGTCGACTCGGAGCGGCTGTCGACCAGAATGGCAATCGCGACTCGCTCATATATAAAGGAAACACCGATACGCTTTACAAGGTGCGCGACCCCGTCGGCTTCGACATCACATTGAACTATACCAGCGGAAAGCTCTCGTCGGTCGCGCCCAACGGAGGGCACACCGCGTCCGCGACCGTGAGTGGGGGATTGCTGACGGCGTTCACCCCTGCATACGGCAATAGTGGCAACTATACGACGACCTTCGCCTATCAGGCCGCAGGGACGGGGACGGGCACCGTGCTGCTTCAGAAACGGATCGGGGTGCTCGGTGACACGACCGTGGTGACCTACGATGCCGCGAAGAAGAACCGACCCGTCCAGGTCACCCTGCCCCGGGTACGGGATGAAACCGGGAGCAGCGTCACTCCCACGATCTCGTATGTCGCGGTGGAGACGCGGGGGATCGGGGCGCTCGTCCCGCTCGATAGCAGCGGGGCCTATGTCGAGCTCCGGGACCCGCGCAACAACTGGGTGCGCTCGTGGCCGAACGGCTGGGGCCAGTCGAGGCTCACCTGGGACAGCCTCGGCAGGCTGGGCCGGAGCAGCCAGAATGGGGATGGCTTCGTGCGCTGGAGCGAGGGCAAGGTGGCGGATTCGACGCGCACCTGGATCGCGTATGACAATCTGTGGCGGGTGGTGAAGCAGTACATCGTGCGGCCGGCGGGGGAGGGCGGGGTTCTCCGTGTGGACAGCCTGGTCTACGACGCCAACCATCGCGTCATCCAGCGCATCGATGCGCGTGGGCAGGTCCGGAAGACCGACTACGACACTCACGGAAACGCGATACGGTCCATTCAGCCGAATGTACCGGGCCCGGACACGACGCTGGTCTGGTACCGGACGGACGGGATGGTGGATTCGACCCGCGCTCCAGGCGATGCCGCGGCGACGCTGCTCAAGTACGGCGGGACCGCCATGATTCTCACTCAGACCATCACGCCTAGTCGTGATACCATTGAACGGAATCTTCAGTTCGATGGCTACGGCCGGGTGTATCAGGTGGATCGCAAGGTCCCGATCACGCCGAGCAAGGTGCAGTGGCGGCGGACCCAGACCTTCTACAATGGAGGGTCGAACCTGGTCGACTCCACCCGGGTGATTCACACGGTGAGTTGTGACACCCCCTGCGGAACGCCGACCTGGCCGTTGAATCTCGACACCGATTCGGTGCTGGTGCAGCGGGTGAGGTTCGTGTATGACCGGGCGGGGCGGGACTCGCTCAGGATCAATGACCGCGGGATTCCGATGCTCACGGTTCGCGACCGGCTCGGCCGGGTCATCAAGGCCTATCCCTATGGTGTCGGGGTGAACGAGGTGGACTCGTTCGCCTATGACGTCGCGGGGAATCTGAAGAAGACCTGGACGAGGCGGGGGCAGGTGATCACGGCCGACTATGATAGCCGAGGCCGTGACACGCTGCAGGTGATCCCGACCGTCGGCACACTTCGGAAGGCCTATGCGGGCCCGCTCGACCAACTAAACCGCGTCTGGATCACGGGGCTGGTGGACTCCATCGGCGATACGCGGCCCGATGTGAGCCTGGTGTACGACCGGCGTGGCCGGCTGAAGACGGATACCACCTGGGCGGGTGGCCAGGCGCAGGTGACCAGCTACGCGACCGATAGTTACGAACGGGGCAGCGTGATGAGCGACGCGCTGGGGAGCTGGCGGACCAAGTACGAGACGACGCGCGGGCTGGTCGACACGCTGGCGACCCCGATGCTCGACACCCTGATCCTGAGCTACGATCACCAGGGCCGTCTGGTCGCGGACAGCATGAGGAACGGCGGGCTCCGCCTGACGAATGCGATGAGCTACACCACGGATGGTGCGCCCAAGCGATGGTCCACCGCCATGCAGGTGCCATCGACCTGGGCGGGCGGGGCGGATGACAATCTCGCGGGCCAGGGCAACGTTCTCCCGGCGCTGCAGCCGATCTGGACCCAACTGCGCGGGAGCGGTGGTGCCGCGGACACGCTTCGGCCGACGGATCTGTCGTACGACGGCGTGGAACGGCTGACGTCATGGTCGGGCACCGGAAGCCTCGCCGGCGGTGTGAGCGAGACCTACTCGTTCGACCGTGCGGGCAATTTGAGTACCGATGTGGGTGGCGAGCAGTTCGACGCGACTACAAACCGGATGCTCCGGAGGGCGAACGGAGTGAGCCGAGCGTGGCGCTACAGCTACGATGCCGCGGGGAACCTCACTCAGGCCGTGGACTCCGGCACCAGCAGCGTGACCTACTCCTACCGGTACGACGCCCTCAACAGGCTGGTTCAGGTGAATCAGGGGGGCACGCTCATCGCCCGCTACGCCTACGATGTACTGGGGCGACGGATCGCAAAGCGCGTCTACAGCGCGGCCACTGGCGGTGTGGTGGGGTTCACCCGGTTCGTCTACCATGGCGGTCAGGTGGCGTTCGAGACCGATTCGCTGGGCACCACGATCGGCACGCGCTACATCTGGGGGCCGGGCACCGACAACCTGGTCGCGTTCCAGACGAGCGCGAGTCTCACCGATCACTATTATGTGGCGACGGACAAGCTGGGGAGCGTCCACCAGCTCATCAAGCGGGACGGCACCTGGGTGATGTCCTACGCCTACGCGCCGTACGGGGGCCTGACAACGACGCTTGGCTCAGGAGTCTCGCTCCGGTATCGCTGGACGGGCCGGGAGTATGATGCGGAGACGGGGTGGTACTTCCACCGGGCGCGGTACTACGACCCGGGGCAGCGGCGGTTTGTACAGGAGGATCCGGTAGGGTTCTCTGGCGGAGACAACCTCTACGCGTACGTTGAAGGAAGGCCCTTGCAGGCGGCGGATCCAAGCGGGCTCGGGCCGGATGGCAAGTTCACGCTCTGGCCATATGAATGCTGTGCGATCTCCTACAACCTGGATGGTGGCTACTTCGGGATCAATGGGAGCTTGTTGGGCCGACGCGCAACTCTTCAAGATGCGGAGTCGTTTCTTTGGTTCAACTCATTTTTCAATCTCTTCTTCGGTGTCTCATCCGCAATCCTTGATCCCTGGGACCCTAGTGCGCTTATGGCGGCATTGGAGCCCTGCCGTCCGAAAGGCAACTGCACGCAATCAGGCGATGGCGCGGGCTGCATTGAAGGGAGTAATGCTTGCCTGCCGTTTGGAGGGGGTACGGACCCATGCACAAGTTACGCCGGGCACATTATAGTTGGCTGGATGTGCCGGAGGCTGGAAGGACCTTATTCCCCCAGTGTGAATCAATGCACAGCGAGGTGTTTAGAGAGGCAATGGATGCTTGACAAGTTCGCTTCAGGAGGCGATTTGTCGTTACGGCAAGAATTGCACTACATAGTACCTGAGCACGTGGGTTGTTATGGGCAATGCGGATACCACTGGTGGAACTTCGCATATGACTTCGTCACAAACGCTGGAGATCGACCTCCTTCCGGCAGCCCCGGGTGTTCGCGATTTCAGGCATGCAAACCGAAAGGCCCCTAGATGCCCGCCCGTCGTAGAATGGTTTTGGCTGCGGCAGCCGCAGCGGCCATGATCGTGGTGTTGGAGGCTCTGGGATTGAGCGCTGTCGCAACACTTGGCTTTCAGGATCCTCCGTCGACGCTGCTGTTCGGAGTGCTAGATACACTGTTCTTCTTCGGCGTTCTCGGCTGGCCGGTTGCGTTTCTCGTCACTCTGGCCGTGGCCTTCTGCGCGGAGGCTGTCGCGGCAAGGCGTGGAGTGCCACTTACCCGTTCGACTGCGTGCGGCATCGCTGCAGTGCTCGGATCTGGATTGAACCCAATGCTCTTAGAAGCGCATTCTATCTCCTCGGGCGGGCTTGTCGCCCTCCTCGGTGGAACCTGCGGCCTTGTCGGAGGCCTGGTTTATTGGGCGCTTGTAAGGGCGGCGAGACCCATCGACACGAATCCCAAAATGAGCGGGGCCACGACTGAAAATCTTCCTTGACTGTCGTTCTGACACTCACATTGGCCCGCTTGCAGGAAGATCACAGCAAGAAAACATTAATTACTGTCATTGCCCACGCGTGCAGACAGGTCACGGCGAAGAACCAGTAGGGTGGCGGTCCTGTTCACCCGCACGTTTGAGGCACCTCCCTCCAGCTCCATCGCTTAACCGACGCCCAAGCCGACTCTCATGGGTGATGTACCCCCTCCCCCAACACCCGATCCTCCGTCCCGGCTCACTTAGGCTGGACGCCCCCCCCCGACCTCGCTGACCTGTCCTTCCCACCTGCATTCCACGGGGAGTCCGCCGCCTCCCCGTCTCACCTCGTCCCGAGACATGCTTGAGACGGCGTGAGACGGTGAGACGAAATCCGGGATCGCGGCGGCGTAAACCCTTGAAAATCAACAGCTGGAATCCTGTGGCACGCGGCACAGCGCTTGTATTAGGACGAGGCGACCCGACTTCCTGGAGCCGCCCGTGCCTCGGTCCCTCGTCCGTCTGCTTGCCCGTATCCCCGCCTTCGCTGTTCTCATAGCGTTACTGCCAGGCCTCGCCTTGCCAGGGGTGCTGCGCGGCCAGGCGCCACCGCCGCCCCCCGCCGGCTGTACCAGTCCGACGGTCACGACGACGCCGAGTGCGGTGACCCAGGACAACAACCGCGGGCCGTTCACCCAGATCTTTACCGTCACCAACAACTGCACCTCGCCGTTCACCGCGCTGACGCTGAGCTGCGCGGCGAGCGGCAACGTGAGCTGCGGCAGCGTGACGCCGGTGAGCTGGGCGACCCTGGGCGTCGGGGCGTCGTTTCAGGACACCCTCACCTATTCGACCGGCGCCGGCGGGTCGGGCACGGCGAGCCTGCAGGTGAACTGGGGCGATACCGGAGGTCCCATCTTCGGCACACTCACCGTGACGATCACCTCGGTGACGCCACCGGTGCTGAGCCTGGTGGTACCGACGCTGACCTCCGGGAGCCGCGCGGTGGTGAACAACCGCACCCCGACTCTTCGCGCGACGATCCTCAAGGGCACCTACCCGGTCGACACGACCAAGACCGCGCTCCTGTGGCGGACGGATACGGTGACGAAGTGGCGGGGGGACTCGCTCACGGTGGCGCGGGCCAATCGGGGCCTCGTGGAGTGGGAGGTGGACTCCATCGCCGGGCTCAACGGGGCCGGGGCGGACTCCGCGCTGATCACCGTCCGCGCCTGCGACACCCATTCGTTCTGTTCCACGTTGACGCGCTACGCGGTGCTGCCGAACGACAGCACCGCCGCCCTGAGCTGGCTGGGTACGCCGCCGGTGGTGTCGAACGGCAGCTTCTCGGCCCCATTCGGCCCCGGAATCTCGGTCAGTGGCGCCGAGGTGGAGACTGGCTTCTCGAGCATCCCCTACTTCGCGATGGGTGCCCCACGGAGCGCCGGGCTGGTGTACTCCACCCGGCAGTCCTATCCGCGCGTCCTGGTGCCGATCACCATCGAACTTCGCGGTTCAGCAACGCCGGATGAGATCAAGGCGGTGCTCATCGATGCTGGGGTCCGGATCGACAGCACAACGGTCGCGTCTCCGACCTGTGCGACGGGAGCGGCCCCCCGCTGCCGGGTGGTGCTGCAGCGGGACTTCTCGGCTTCGAGCTTCCCGACCCCGACCCGCAAGTGGCTGAAGGTCGAGGTGCGGGTCACGAAGGGGGGCGTGGCCCGCTTCAGCAATGATTCGATCGAGACCGTCATCGTCGACCGCCGGTCCACGATCTACGGCTCCGGCTGGTGGCCCTCCGCCTATCTGAAGCTGGTCCCGGCCGGGAGTGACCGTGTGCTGGTCGGTCCAACGGGGACAGCCACCATCTACCGCGGGAATGGCGACAGCCTCTACGTGCCCCCCACGGGCAGTTTCGTCGGCCTGACCCGGACTGCGACGGGATGGGAGCTGCGGGCGCGGGGAGACAGTGCGGTGGTGCGCTTCGATACGGCCGGGCGCATCCGGGCGGCGCAGGACCGGAACGGCAATCTGGACTCGCTGGTCTATGGCGGTACCAACACCGATACGCTCAAGGCGCTCCGTGATCCCACGGGGCATTTCATCCGGTTTGCGTATAACGCGGCGGGCAGGCTGAGCAGCATCACCGATACGACGGGACGGGTGACGAAGGACTCGATCGATGCCTCAAACCGCTTGATCTACGACTCGCTCGCCTCGCCGACCGCGACGCCGCTCACCACGCGCTATTCCTATCAGAGCTACCCGGGCACCAACACGGTGGTGCTCGCCACCAGGCTTGGCGTGCTGACGGACACCACCATCCTGGTGTACGACTCGACCTTCAAGCGCCGGCCGGTGCAGGTGAAGCTGCCGGGGGTGCCCACTGCCATAGGCGATACGGCCAAGCCGGTCATCAGTTACACCGCGCTCGAGTCGCGGGGCTTCGGCGCCCTGGTGCGGACCGATTCGGCAGGCGCCTATGTGGAGATGAAGGATCCGCTCAACAACTGGACCCGGAGCTGGCTCAATCGCTGGGGCCAGGCGGCGCTCACCTGGGATGCAATCGGCGTCCTGTCTCGAAGCAAAGCGGCAGGGGACGGGCGAGTGCTCTGGACCAGCGGCAAGGCCGGCGGCAGCACCACGGACACCACCCGCACCTACCTGGGCTACGACGCCCAGCAGCGGGTAGTCCGGCAGTGGATCAATCGGGTGGAGAACAGCCGCGGCATCCTCCGCCTGGACAGCCTGGTGTACGACGGCAATCACCGGGTGGTGAAGCGCATCGACAGCCGAGGCCAGGTCGACAGCATGACCTACGATGCGCGGGGCAACGTGATCGAAACGCGGGACGCCGCCGGCTACGTGACGAAGTTCTGGCTGAAGACCGATGGCCGGATCGACTCGATCCTGCCGCCCAGCACCACGGTCAAGCAGTTTTTCACTTATGACGCGACGTGGAAACAGCGGACGGCGACGAAGCTGACGCCGGTGGCCACGCCGACGCTGGTCGATTCGGTGACCTATGACAGCTACGGCCGGGCCAGTGCGAGCTATCAGAAGGTGCGGGTCCGACTCGCGTCGGGGGCGGCGCTCCAGTGGCAGTGGCGGCAGTCGATTCCCTATTACCGCGTGACCAACCAGGCCGACTCCACGGTCCTGGCCCGGACGGATGAATGCGCCGACCCTTGCAGCTCGGCCCCGGCCTATGGCACCGATGCGGCGCACACCCAGAAGGTGGGGCTCCGGTTCGATCGGGCAGGACGGGATTCGCTCCGGCTGGTCAGCAACGACACCGCGCGGGCGGTGCTGTACGTCTACGACCGCCTCGGAAGACTGCTGGTCCGCCGGCCGCCGGACAGTCTCGTGGCCGGACCGCGCGATTCGATGGTGTATGACGTCGCCGGCAATCTGCTCAAGACTATTACGCGCCGAGGGGATGTGATCACCACGCAGTACGATAGCCGGAACCGCCCCACCGCGACGGTGATTCCGGGGGTGGGGACGCTCAATCGCGTGTATGGTGGGCCGCTCGACCAGCTCACCAGGCTCTACTACAGCGGGCCACACCTACGATATGTACGAGCGGGACAGCACGGCGGTCGATACCCTGGGGACCTGGCTGGTGCGCTATGACGGCCAGCGCGGCCTGGTCTCCCGGGTGGTGACGCCGCGGGCGGATTCGGCGAACTACAGTTTCGATGGCCAAGCAAGGCTGGCGTCAACCTTCACCCAGAGCTCTGGTCCGACACAGACACGGACCCTCAGCTACACCGGCGCGAGCGGCCTGGCGCGACTGGAGCACCTGGTGAGCGGGGTGAGCGACTGGTATCCGGGGGTGTACGATCCGGAGGGGGCGCCGGACGAGCCCACGCAAGGCACCAAGGCGCTGGGCCCGACCTGGACGGAGCGGCACGGACTCGGCGCGGCGGTCGACAGCACGGTGGACTCGCTCAGCTACGACGGCTGGGAACGGCTGCTGGCGTGGCGGGAGTCGCGGAAGACGCCGCCCGATACGCTCTGGCGGCTGACGGCGGACTCGGTGTCGTTTGATGGCGCCGGCGACGTGCTGACGGTGGGTGGGGCGGAGACGTATGGGACGAAGAAGGGGCGGCTGATCTCGCGGACCGATCCGGTAACGGGGAGCTGGAGCTACAGCTACGACGCGGCGGGGAACCAGACCCAGGCGACGGTGACGCTCGCGGGCAGCACCAAGACCTGGAGCTACGGGTACGATGCTCTCAACCGGCTGGTGGCGGTGCGGTACACGCCGCCGGGCGGGAGCCCCGGACTGGTCGCGCGCTACGGCTACGATGTGCTGGGGCGGCGGATCGTGAAGCGGGTGTACAGCAAGCCGCAGGGGGGCACGATCGCCTACACGCGCATGAGTTACAGCGGGGATGCGGTGGCGTTCGAGACGGACAGCGCGGGCGTGAATATCAAGACGCAGTACACGTGGGGTGCAGACGTCGATGACCTGCTCGGCGTGCGGGACTCCCTGGGTACCGACTTTCAGGTGGTGCAGGACCAGTTGCACAGCGTGCGCGGGCTGGTGCGCCGGGACGGCATCTGGGTGATGAGCCAGCGGTTCCTGCCGAGTGGGCAGCTGCTGAGCCAGGAGGTGAGCGGGTCGGCGGCGCTGCCGCAGCCCACCCTGCGCTACGGCTGGACGGGCCGAGAATATGACGCCGAGACTGGCATGTATTTCAACAGGGCGAGATACTATGATCCGACACAGCGGCGGTTTACGCAGGAGGATCCGATTGGGTACGCTGGAGGGTCGAATCTCTATGCCTATGTCGGTGGTGCTGTGCTCGAAGGTCGCGACCCCAGTGGGTTGGCCTGTAGTGAATATTCAGCAATGCGCAGAGTGACAAATCAGTATGGAGTGGTCACATATCAGTCGGGGTGGAGTTACTGGATGACGATCGGCGCGTGTGGCTCCGGAGGTCCAGTTGGACCTGGAGGCGACGGTACCTACGTGCCTCCAGAAGGTCCTGGTGACTTCTATCCTGTCGAACCTCCGGCGTGCACGATTGGCTGTGCTCCGCCACCGCCACCGCGGGGGCCGAAGGCGGAGCCCAAATCGGTCTGCTCCGGCATGGGAACGCAGTACGTCTTCGCGATGTCCGCAACTCTTGCGCCGCTCTTCTTCTCCATTAATCTTGGGTTTGCAGTAGGCGTCACTGATCGCGGACAAGTGTTTTTTCAGATTCAGAGGGGCGCGGATATTGGAGCGGGTTCCTACGTCGGATTCGGCTTCAGCAGTGGCGTAAATCGAACCGTGTCGCATGCTCCCCTCAGTGGAGTAACCGACGTCCCTTCAAATTATTCCGCGATCTACGCGGGGTGGGGAGTCTCAACGGGCGTGAGCTATACCTATGCGCCTGGGGCAGGTTACGGGGTCTCGAACGGGGATTTTGGAATCAGTGGTTCTCCGCTTGGCAAAGTGGGATATGGCGCTGGGGCCTATGTCGCGGTTGTAGGCAAGGCACGAACGACGACTGTGCCATTGGGGCCTCCCATCCTTGGAGGTTCGTGCGAATGAACAGTATCGGAAGAAAGCGGTTCTCCACGCACCTTCTCGGTGCATTGCCGGAACCGCCGCGCTTCATTTCCTTCGGGGTGGCGGCCTTTGGTGTCGCGGTCATCGGAGGACTAGTATTTGCAGTTGGCAGTGCCATCAATGTGCGGCCGCTGTCTTGGGTTGGGTTCATTATTGCTGCCGCGGGGGTTGCGGGTGGATTCCTGACCGTTGCTTGGGGTGCAGCTTGGACACTCCACCGGACATTCAGGATCGCGAGCAAAACCAGAGATCGCCCACGATCCGACGCGAATGCTGATCCTGGCTGATCAATAGACCATTCTATCGGCTGAGAGGGCGCTCTGCTGGTGGAAGGACTTTGACGTCGGTCTCATTTGCGTGCAGGTTGCAGCGGGGGGACGGCGGCTTCGGCGGTCCTGAGCGCCTGACGTTGCGAGGCGTGTTTCCGCGGTGTCAGGGTTCTGAGTGAGCCAATGGAACGCAGCCCGTCGAGCCGCGGTCCAGCCCCGTCGATCAAGGCATCGATGATGTTGCGAGCGTGAGGTCTATCCAGCAGACGAAGGAAGCCGGTAGCGCTTCCAATACGGCGGCCCTTTAGTGGGGCCGCCGTTTCCATTGGGCTGCCTGCGCTGCCTTGTGTGCTCGACTCCTTGCCTGACGGGCGGCTTGGTGCGGTGCGAACACCTATTCACGGTGACGTGATACGCAGACGCCTACGACCCCGAATGTACGCCTGACGAGCCCTCGCAGGGCACCAAGGCACGCCGTCGGTGCCGCCCCATCGTCCCGCCTTGCCGCCCTCCCGCCTTTCCGCCCTCGACAGCACGGTCGATTCGCTCACCTACGACGGCTGGGAGCGGCTCCTGACGTGGCGGGAGTCGCGGAAGACGCCCCCCGGCTCGACCTGGTCGCTCATCGGCGACTCGGTTTCGTTTGATGGCGCCGGCAACGTGCTGACGGTGGGTGGGGCGGAGACGTATGGGACGAAGAAGGGGCGGCTGATCTCCCGGACGGACCCGGTGACGGGGAACTGGACCTATTCCTACGACGCGGCAGGGAACCAGACTCAGGCGACGGTGACGCTCGCGGGCAGCACGAAGACCTGGAGCTATGCGTATGATGCGCTCAACCGGCTGGTGGCGGTGCGGTACACCCCGCCTGGCGGGAGCCCCGGACTCGTCGCGCGCTACGGGTACGATGTGCTGGGACGGCGGATCGTGAAACGGGTGTACAGCAAGCCCCAGGGGGGCACGATCGCCTACATCCGGATGAGCTATGCAGGCGATGCGGTGGCATTCGAGACCGACAGCGCGGGCGTGAATATCAAGATGCAGTACACCTGGGGCGCGGACGTCGATGATCTGCTCGGGGTGCGGGACTCCGTGGGCACGGATTTCCAGGTGGTGCAGGACCAGTTGCACAGCGTGCGCGGGCTGGTGCGCCGGGACGGAACTTGGGTGATGGACCAGCGGTTTCTGCCGAGTGGCCAGCTCCTGAGTCAGGATGCGAGCGGTTCGGCGGCGCTGCCGCAGCCCACACTACGCTACGGCTGGACCGGGCGGGAATACGATGCGGAGACTGGCCTCTACTTCAACCGGGCCCGATATTATGACCCGGGCCAGCGGCGGTTTACGCAGGAGGATCCGATAGGGTATGGTGGGGGGGCGAATCTGTATGCGTACACCGGAGGGCGGGTGCTCGATGGGAGAGATCCCAGTGGTATGCACAGTGATGAGCCCTATACAATTATTACCGCTATAGGGCTATGTACGAGTATCAACGGTGCACTCGATGATTGCGGGGGAGGAGGTGGTGGGGGCACTTGGGGAGAGCGCAGGTCTCGGGAAGCGCAGTACAACGCAGCGATCTCGTTGGCCGCCGTGGAGCGCCATTCGCAGGAGAAATATGAAGCAGCGCAGGCGAAGGATCGTGCGCGCCAGAACAATAGTACCTCGCCAGAGCCTCCTAAGGGAGCAGTGTTCGGGACGAGGCAGGACTTCACAGAGAAGGGAAGCTCTCCGAGGGGAGAGCTCGTCACGGACCACATCTCCTTTGAATTGCCCGATGGTAGCCTTGATCCGTCTAGGGGATACAACGAGTTGATGGCCCTAGTTGTGAACCGGTCGGAGGTGATCACTGACATCAGGAGCGACGGTGAATTTTGGTATACCGGGACCCTCCACTCAATAGATTCACAATGGATAGTTGCAGTAGTCGGGTTCATTGATCCTGAAGATGGCCGAGGATACTGGACCGTGACAGGAAGCCGAACGAACCTGTATGAGAATCCCTGAATTGGCTACGTCTCCAACTTGGAGTGATCATGCCAGATGACTTTATCATGGCTAAGCTGACGCTGATGTTCCTGCTGGCAGGGGCGCAGTCGACAGTCCTACCGATGGGGATTGTCCTAGAGAAGCTCGGGACGACATACCCGCGCCAGTTGGAAGAGGTCGCACAAGACCTTGCCATGGTTCCCCTGCCGATTGTCTGCCGCGGCAGGGTAGTCGAGGGCGTGCTATACATATCGTGCGAACCATACGTCCGTCGCGAGCCCAGCGAGGAGCATCTTAGCCTGGTCCGATTCCTTGGCAATCGCGCTGTCCGAGTACACTGGCCTGGCCCGTCGGTCGTGGTGTCATCAGAAGTGTTCGCGCGCTGGAAGTTCAACTACTTTGCAGGTCCCGGTTCAATGGCGTTCAAGCTTCCGGACGCCGCAAGCGGGGACACGTCATATACAGAGGCGTACTTCGGCGACAGAAGTTGGTAGCTCGATCCCCAGTCCCACATGGTCTAGGACTCCGTCTGAACTGCGCCGGTAAGCTTCCCTAGCCGAGTTCGTCGCTGAAGCAGCGGTTCGGCCCTGGAGTGAGGAGCCTGTCGCTAAAGCGATGGCTCGGCTCTGAGGTGAGGAGCCTGTCGCTAATGCGACGGCTCGGCCCTGTCGCTCAAGCGACCTCAGGGAGAGTCTTTCTCGCAATGACGGGGGACTGTCTCGGATTGAGGTCAGTTTACTGACCAGTGCCGAGCCGCGGCTTCAGCCGCGGACTCGGGGCGGAGGTTGGACGAGCCTGTCGCTCAAGCGACGGCTCGGCTCTGAGGTGAGGAGCCTGTCGCTGAAGCGACGGCTCGGCTCTGTCGCTGAAGCGACTGAGGCGTTGCTCGGAGCTCACGGCATCCGCGAAGGACAATCTGGAATCATTTGATCGGGCTGCCGCTCGGGTTGCCGTTTGAGCTAACGCCCGACCCCCGGCACCGCCCGTGGACTCACCGCTTCCAGCAGGTCTTCACCCACCACATCTGCCTCCCCCTATCACGCCCGCCCCCCGATTTGACGCTCAGTTGACGCTCGCTCGTATCTTGGTTGACGGTACTCCGGCCAAGCACTGTGTAACATCCCCCGTTGCCGTCGGTCGGCCGCCGCTGTCACACTCCGGCCGTAGCTTGCCTGCTGGTCCTCCTCCCCACAATCCACCGAATTCGGCCATGAACCTCACCGACCTGTATCTGGTCGATCAACCGGCGTGGAAGAAGGTGATGACCCGCATCGAGAGTGTGGCGCCGACCCCATGGCCGGTGCTTCTGGTTGGCCCGAGAGGGAGCGGGAAGACGCTGCTCGCCGAGTACGTCCACCGGCGATCCGGGCTCCCTGGACACTTCGTCCCCGGGCCGGCGCCTTCGATTCCCGAGGGCCTCCTGCAGGGGGAACTGCTGGGCCACGCGCGGGGCGCCTTCACCGACGCCCGCGATGAGCGGAAGGGGATGCTGGAACTGGCCCATCAGGGCACCCTATTCCTCGACGAGATCGAGGCGGCCAGTTATGCGCTGCAGTCCCTGCTGGTGGGGCAGGTGGAGCGGAAGGAGGTCCGGCGACTGGGTGATGTTCGGCCCAGACAGGTCGACGTCCGGTACATCTACGCCAGCAACGCAGACCTGAAGGACCTGGCTGCCCGTGGCCGGTTCCGGCCCGATCTGCTCGACCGGATCGGAGGCCTCGAGATCCGGGTGCCGGCGCTCATCGAATACCGGGGGGCGGTGCTCGGGTTGGCGCATGAGTTCATCCGGGACGACTCGGCGACACTCGGCCGGAACTGCAATCCCGGTTTCTCCATAGATGTCATGCGAATCCTCCTGAGTTACACCTGGCCAGGAAACCTGCGGGAACTCCGGGATGTGTGCCGCGAGATCGCCATACGCCTCACCGGCAGCCGGACTGTCATGGCCGAGGATCTGCCCGAGTACCTGCTGCGTCAGCCGGCGCCGGATCCCGGGCGCCTCGAGCGCCAGGTACTCCGGGAGCAGGTGGACGCCGCGCTCCGCGAGGCGCAGGGCAACAAGTCGGAGGCTGCGCGTCGGCTCAACCTTTCGCGGTCGAGGTTCGGGCGTATGCTCGACCAATTGAGGCGGTTCACGCCGTCCTCCGGAAGGCACCGCGCACTCTGACCGGGCCTGTCCGGGCAGGGCCCGGACGAGCGGACAGACCCTTGAGGTTACGGACAGTGTAACTCCATGCGCCGCAACGTTCGATGGAGCCGCAAGGGGCGGCACGGCTTCTGCCTGACTGGTAGTGCGAACACACACCACGGTGGCCGCCATCACGCTACAGTCGCAGCTCCCTATCACCGAAGCCTTCCGGCGGGAGTACCTCGAGTACTACCGCATGTTGCCGCTGGAGGTACAGGAGGGACGCCTGCGTGTCGCTATTGCCGGCACGCCCAATCTGAGCGCGCTGGATGATCTCCGGGACAGTTACGGCGCCGAGGTGGATCTCGTAGTCGTGGAGCCGCCCGAACTGGAGGAGGCTATTCGCCTCATCTACGCCGCGACCGAGTCGATGGTTGAGCTGGTCCGGGATCTCGACGCCTCGCTCGGCGGCGCCGTCGACCCTGCGGACGAGCAACTGGCGGACGTCAGGCATCTCGCGAACCAGGCCCCGGTGGTCCGGTTCGTCAATCTGCTGATCCGGGAGGCCCACGATGCCCGTGCGAGCGACATCCATCTGGAGGCGACCCGCGACGGGCTTCGGGCCCGGCTTCGCATCGACGGGGTGCTGACCGAACTGCCGAGCCCGCCGCGGGGACTCCAGGCCGCCGTGGTCTCGCGCATCAAGCTGCTCGCCGAGCTCGACATCGCCGAACGGCGCGCGCCGCAGGATGGGCGCATTCGGGTTCGTCTGGAATCCCGGGAACTCGATCTC
Source organism: Gemmatimonadales bacterium (assembly GCA_044229245.1). Classification (GTDB taxonomy): domain Bacteria; phylum Gemmatimonadota; class Gemmatimonadetes; order Gemmatimonadales; family GWC2-71-9; genus JADJOM01. The sequence continues at coordinate 31,824 of JBGATI010000032.1, forward strand.
CGGATCTCCACGGTCCCGACGCTGTACGGGGAATCGGTCGTGCTCCGACTGCTCGACCGCGGTGGCCAGCCGGTGAGCCTCGACGACCTGGGGATGGCGCCGGAGACGCTGGAGGTATTTCGCCGCCTCGCGGGTCGCGCGCACGGCATCGTGCTCGCCACCGGCCCGACTGGCTCCGGCAAGACGACCACGCTCTACGCCGCACTCGGTCTCCGCAATCCGGCGACCGAGAAGATCATCACGGTCGAGGACCCCGTCGAATATCACCTCAACGGGGTCACCCAGGTTCCCGTGCACACGAAGGCCGGCGTCACCTTCGCCGCCGCGCTCCGCAGCATTCTTCGGCAGGATCCCGACGTGCTCATGGTAGGCGAGATGCGTGACGCGGAAACCGGTGGCATCGCCGTTCAGGCGGCCATGACTGGTCATCTCGTCTTCTCCACGCTGCATACAAACGATGCCGTGTCGGCCATCGCGCGGCTGACGGATCTCCGTGTGGAGCCGTACATGGTGGCGGCGACGGTAGAAGGGGTCCTGGCGCAGCGACTCGTCCGCCGGCTCTGTCCGGATTGCCGGGAGCGATACCGACCTGACCCTGCAGTCGTGGCTCTGCTGGCACACCAACCTGTCGGTGAGGTGATCCTCGAGCGCGGCGCTGGGTGTTCGGCCTGCCGGCAGACGGGGTACCGGGGGAGGACCGGGATCTTCGAGCTCCTCGAGGTGACGGAGGAGGTCAAGCAGGCGCTCAGCCACGGAGCGGACTACGCCACACTCCGGGTGCTGGCACTGTCACAGGGCATGACGACGTTGAAGGCCGACGGCTGGCGCAAGGTGCGGGCGGGGATTACGACGGTCGAGGAGGTGCTGAGGGTGGCGGGGGAGTAGGCGGGAGGGGGGGAGGGCGGGAAGGCGGGAAGGCGGAAAGGCGGGAAGACGGAAAGGCGGGAAGACGGGAGGTCGGTCAGAGCTTGAGGGAACGGTACAGGCCCCACGTCAGGCGCCCGGCGTCGTTCCGCAGGGCTTCCAGCGCTGTATGCTCCGTCGCAGTGAGGTAGCCGAGGTCGGTGGCGAGCCGGAACAGGTAGGACAACTCCGCGAGAGAACCGAGTGAGATATCCAGATACCGCCGGAATTCACGGGGCCCACGTTTCGCCGAACCCTCCGCAAGATTGGTTGCGGCGGCGGCTGCAGCTCGCCGAGCCTGTGAGGTCAGGCCGTAGGTCTCGTGCCTCGGCCAGTTCGCCGTGGCGCCATAGGTCTTCAGGGTCAGCTGGTGGCACCGCCGCCACGCCTCGAATCGTTCGTATGGTTGCATGGGGCGGAACATCGCACGCGGCCGTCAACAGAGCATCAACCTTCTTCCGCCATTCCGCCGTCCCGCCTTCCCGCCAGTTCGGGTTCACTCTCATCGAATTGCTGGTGGTGATCACCGTCATCGCGATCCTGGCCGGGCTGGTGTCGCCGATGGTGTTCCGGAATGTGGGGGATGCGAAGGTGGCGGCGGCACGGTCGCAGATCGAGACCTTCGGCTTGGCGCTCGACACGTACTTCCTGCACAACGACTACTACCCGTCGACGGCCCAGGGACTCGATGCCCTGGTTCACCTCCCCAGCGGCAGTCCCGCCGCGCGAGGCTGGAGGGGGCCGTACCTCAAGCAGGGCATCCCGCTCGATCCGTGGGGCAACGCCTATCACTACGAGAGTCCCGGGCGGGTGAATCCGGGAAGCTACGACCTGCAGAGCTATGGCCGCGACGGGAAGCCGGGGGGGAGCGACGAGGACGAGGATCTCACCTCCTGGGAAACGCACCGGTGACTCGCTATCGGTATCGCGCCGCCGCCTTGGATGGGCGAGTGCTCCGAGGGGTGATCGCAGCCGGCGATCCCGCCGAGGCAGATGCACTCCTTGTCGCTCGTGGATTGGCGCCGCTTGAGGCGGAACCGGAGCAGTCCGGGTGGACGCTCCGCCGGGGCCCGAGCCGAGCGGAGCTGGCAATGATCTTCCGCAGTCTCAGCACCCTGGTGGAGGCGGGACTTCCGTTGGAGCGCGCCTTGGGATCCACGGCGCCACTCGCTCGCTCGCCCCTCTTGCGGGAGCTGCTCGAGGAGGCCCGCCGTCAGCTCCGCGAAGGGATGAGTCTCAGTGCGGCGCTCCGAAACGCGGAGGGGCAGGTGCCCCGGGTGACGCTGAGCCTCATCGAGGCGGGGGAGCGCGGCGGGCGACTCGATGCCGCACTCGAACAGGCGGCGGTGCAGTTGGAGCAGGAAGCCGAACTGCTGGCACGGATTCGTCAGGCGCTGGCCTATCCGCTGATTCTTCTGGTGGCCGGTAGCATCTCCATCCTGGTCATCGTGACGGTCGTGCTTCCTCGCTTTGCCAAGCTGCTCTCCGAGGTGGATCAGGCGCTGCCTCCGGCGACGCGCCTGCTGCTGTCGCTGTCGGATCTTGTGAGCCGGTACGGCGGAGTGATGCTGCTAGGCCTGGTTGCCGCCTTTGGGTTGTTGAGTGCCTGGAGCCACACCGTGGAGGGCCGCGCCGTCCTCCACCGCGTGCTGCAGCAGCTGCCCCTGATCGGACCGCTTCGGCATGACTTCGCCTCCGCGCGTTTCAGCCGGGCGCTCGGAGGGATGCTCATCGCGGGGGTGCCTATCCTCTCCGCAATCGACACAGCCCAGGGTGCCGCGGCGGACGAGGCCATCGGAGCGCGCATCCTCCGCGCTCGGTGCCGGATCGCGGAAGGCGAACCGGTAACGCGCTCGCTGACCGCAGAGCAGGCGTTGACTGACACAACACTGCAGCTCATCGCGGTGGGAGAATCCAGCGGCCGACTTGGCGCTATGACACTGCGTGCGGCCGCGCTCGCCGAGCGTGAAGCGGAATCACGCCTCCGGACGCTGGTCATGACGCTGGAGCCAGCGCTGGTGCTGCTCTTCGGGGGGCTGGTGGCCTTCGTCGCCGCTGCGCTCCTGCAGGCGGTTTACAGTCTGAGGCCGGGGGGGTGATGGGAAGGCGGGAAGGCGGGCGGGCGGGCGGGCGGGCGGGAGGGCGGGAGGGCGGGAGGGCGGGAGGGCGGGAAGGCGGGAGGGCGGGAAGGCGGGAAGGCGGGAGGGCGGAAGGGAGGGCGTGATGGCAGGAGGACGAGGCGGTCGGGGCCGGTGTGTTTCGCGGGCGGGCGTGACGCTGATCGAGTTGCTGGTGGTCCTCGTTGTTCTCGGGCTCACGACTGGACTGAGCCTTCTTGCCTTGCCAGCGCTGCGCCCCTCACCGATGGCGGCTGAGATCGAACGCGCGCGGCAGGCACGGGCCCGGGCGATCCAGAGCGGGCAGGACATCGTGGCCGTGTTCGACTCGGTACCCGTGCGCTTCTTGCCCGATGGACGCGTGCTCGGTGGGCCCGTGGATCCTCTGACCGGAGCGTGGCGCCATGCGAAGTGAACGCGGCATTGCGCTCCTTGAAGTCCTTGTAGCGCTCATGATTCTGGGAACGGCGGGCCTCAGCCTCGTGGGCGTCCTGCGAGAAGCGGGTGGCGCCGAGGCGGCGACCCGGCAGGAGGAACGGGCGCTGCAAAGCGCCGATCGGCTCCTTGTCGCGCTGTCGCTGCTCACGCGGAGCGAGTTGACGCAACGCATCGGGGCGCATCCGATCGGAGCGTACCTCGTGCGGATCGAGCGGCCAGAGGCGGCGCTGTTTCGGATCGCGGTCAGTCGTCTCGATCGGCCGGATCGCGAGTTGCTCGTCACGGTGGTCTACCGGCAACCTGAGCTGCGCCCATGAGAAGGCGTGGATTCACGTTGATCGAGGTGATGGTGGCCTTGGCCCTCGGTGCGATCGTGCTGCTCATGGCGCACCGGATCTTCGGTCAGGCGGCCGATGCGATGCGCGCGCTTCGGCAAAGTCGAGAGGAGCTGGACCGAGAGCAGAACGGCATTCGGTGGCTGAGCCTCGCCTTCGGCAATCTCGACGTCGCCGATTCGGCGGGTGGGTTCGAGGGGTTACCCGACCGGGTTCGGTTCCAGAGCTGGCAGCTCACTCCGTCGGGGTGGCTGGAGCGGGTTCCGCTTGAACTCGGGAGCGCGGGGGGAGTGCTCGAGGCCCGTTCTGAGGGAAAGTCACCGATCACTCTCGCCGACTCCGTCGTGGGCGCGCAGTTCGACTACCTGCTGGAGCCGGGTGCCCGGACCAAGTGGGTGGCAACCTGGATTTCACCGCTGTCCGCACCGGTCGCAGTCCGGCTGCGCATCGCGCGCCGGGCCAATAGCCTCGAGTGGACCGACACCCTGCTGGTGCTGATCGGGGAACGGGGATGAACCGTCGCGGCGTGGCATTACTCGCGGTGCTCTGGGTGCTGGTGGCCCTGATGGGCGTGGCAGGGGTCACGCTGGCGGCGCTCCGCTCCGGGGAACGCGCCTCGCTCAACCGGCTCGCGCTCACCCGAGGTCGATGGGCCGCGGAGTCCTGCCTGGCCATCGTCCGCGCGCGATATGCGAAGCCAGGTGCAATCGCCAGGCCGCTCGAGCAGCTCGCCATCGACAGCATGGACCTGGGCGCGCCGATCTGGTGTCGTGGGTGGATCGAACTCCCCGACACGAAGGTAAACCTCAATCGTGCGACGCCGGCGATGCTCGTTGCCCTGGTGCGGGACACTCTGCTGGTACAGCGGATTCTCGCTGGTCGACCGTGGCCTGACGCGCGAGCAATGGGAACAGCCCTCGTTGGAGATACCACGCGTCTTGAGTGGCTCGAGGCGGTGTTCACTGTGCGGGGCTCCGGCCGCATCGATCCCGATCGGGCACCGCTGGAGGTGCTTGCCGTCCTGCCAGGCATGGACCGGGCGGGTGCGCTCGCTGTGCTGGGTGCGCGCCGAGCGGGGCGGCAATTTCAGGACGCCGACCAGTTGATTGGCGTGCTGCCCCCGGCCGCGCGAGTCTCGGTGATGGCCGACTACCCGTCATTTGTGGCGGCGACGGAGTGGGCGCCCTCGGAAGTCGTACTGCACCTCGAAGGGCATGGAGGTGCCACGGCGCCGGTTGCGCGGGTGGTGGTGACGGTGATTCCACTGGCAGACCGCCTGGCCATCGTGCGACGGGAGGCTCGGTGAGCGCCCGGGTGGAGCTCCATGTCGACGCGGGGATGGTCGGGCGTGCGCCGCGTGCCGACGACGGCCGTTGGACCGACGAAGTGCCCTACGGCACGGAGTCGGGTCTCAGCGAGGCCATCGCCCGGCATTCCCAGGGGAATGGTCGACCCGCGGAGCTGCTGGTGGTCCTGGAGTCTCCTCTGGTCCAACGGCGGGATCTCGTCGACCTGCCGCCGGTGCGGGGTCGAGCACTCGAGCGACTCATTGCCCGCGGCGCTGCACGGTTCTTCCGGCAGAACGGGCACCCACTGATCACCGCAGTCGCACAGACCGAGGAACGTGGCGCGGGGGGTCGGGCGGTGCGGGCCATCGCCATCGAGTCCACGCTCGCCCAAGCCATTCTGTCGGGTGCGCAGCAGAGTGGTGCCCATCTGACGGACATCGTGACGGCCGAAGCGGGGCCGCGGGTGTCGCTGCTGCCTACGGAGGAGCGGGCTCACCGAGCGCGACGGGGCTGGGGGCAGATCGGCCGTCTCGCAGCCGGCACGGTGGGCATCTGGGTCCTGACCGCGGCGGGCCTGTCGGGATGGATCGCGTGGCATACCCGAACTGTGGAGCGAGAGCTTCGTCGTCTGGACGAACCACGACTGGCCCTTGCAGCCGCCCGACGCGCGATGGACAGCGCCTCCGCGATGGTGGATTCGGTCGCGGCGCTCACGCGGGAGCGGGCGGCACTCGCCGCGGGACTGGGCGAGATCGTCGCGGCACTTCCCGATTCGATGCTGCTCACCAGGCTCGAGCTCGATCTGTCGGGGAACGGAAGCCTCGAAGGCCGTGCGGTCGCGGCGCACCGGGTCGGGGAGCGCCTGCAGTCCGTGCCGACACTGCACGGCGCACGCTTGGTGGAAAGCGGTGGGCGGGACTCGACAGGCGGTGTGGCATGGGAGCGGTTCTCAATCCGACTTGGGAAGGAGCCGCCGCCATGAACGCCCGTGATCGTCTGGCCCTGCAACTGGGTGGTGGCCTGGTGCTCGTCGCGTTCCTCGCTCTACGGATCGCGCCTGGTGCGGTCGATCGGATCATTCGCTCCCGCGCCAGGCTGCACGAGCGGCGTCTCCTCCTGGCAGAGACCAACACGGCGATTCTAGGGCTGTCGGCGATGGAGGACTCTGCGCGCGCACTCACCCAACGGGTGGTGGCACTCGCGCCGCGGCTCCTCACGGGACCCACCGCACCGGCAGCCCTCAGCGACCTCTCTGGGCAACTCACCATGCTGAGCCTGAGGCACCACGCTCAACTGGTGTCACTGGAGCGTGTGCCGGATAGCACGACCGCCGGCTCGTTGCATCGCCTCACCGCCTCGGCTGTAGTCAACACGGACTTCCGGGGAATGGCGGAGCTCCTGGTGGCGCTTGGGAGAGACCCGGTGGCCATCCGTGCCGATCACATCGTCGTGGTGCCGGCGGACCCGTACGCAGCGGGTGCTCAGGCAGAACAACTCCGCGTGGAGCTCACGGTCTCCGGCTGGTACCTGGGACCGGCGGCCGGCTCATGATCCAGCGCCTCTCGACGGCAGGACTCCTTGTGCTCGCCATACTCGCCCCCGTCTCTGCGGGCCTAGCCCTTCGGGAGCCGTCGGGGCAGGAAGTTCGTTCGGGATCGTCCGTGGGAGCCGCTCCGGCCGCCACGACCGATCGGAGCGCAGAACTGATGCGGCTCGCGGGCGATCGAACGCCGTTCCGGCTGTGGCACCGGGCGCCGTCGGTGCGGTTCGGGGTGGCGCAAATCGCACCCGTCGCCGTGATCGCCGCGGCCCCGCGGCCGCATCCCGTGCTCACCGGATTGCTGTGGGGAGAGCGGCCAAGCGCGCTGATGGAGGGGATTCCCGGACACGACGGTGCGGTCGTCATGAGTGCCGGCGATACGGCTGGTGGGCTTCGAGTTGTGCAGGTGTCGCGAGATAGGGTCACACTCACGGGCATGGATACCAGTTGGACACTCACGATGAGGCAGCCATGGCCATGAGGCGGGAGGGCGGAAAGACGGGACGGCGGAAGGGCGGGAAGGCGGGAAGGCGCACGGTGATGGAGGCGCTTGGGCTCCTGCTGGTGCCGCTGGTTCTGGCTGCGCAGGAGGGTGGCCGAGTGGAGGAGCGGCACGACAGCGTCAGCGTGCACTTCGTGGAGGCGGACCTCCGTGCGGTTGTTCAGGCGCTGGGCACCTATCTGCCCAAGCCGCTGATGGTCTCCGGGGTCCCGGGCAACCGGGTGACGCTGAATACCCCATCGCCTGTGCCGCGGAGTCAGGTCGCAGCCTTGTTGCGCGGGCTCCTGGAGTCGCAGAGCCTGCTCTTCACGGAGGACTCCGCGTTCATCCGCATCGGCCCGCGGCCTGCCGAGCCAGCGCAGGTCCCGTCGTCTCCGGCGAGCGATACGGGTGTTCGCCTGTTCGTTATCCGTTTGCGCCATGCTCGAGCGGCCGATGTGGCGGGCACGATCAACCTGCTCTTCGGGGCAGGAGGAGAGTTCTCCGGTCGTAGTGGCTTCGCCAATGGTACGCTCTCCGATGAGCTACGGCGGCAGAACGTCCCGCCGTCGGGTGCGCCGGTGCCGGGTGCCCCCGCGACAGGGCCGCCTGGCATTGCGGCGCTGTCGGGGCGGGTCGTCATCGTGCCCGATGAACTGACGAATGCACTTCTCATTCGTTCCACGCCACACGACCACGACATCCTGGCTGCGGCGGTCGATGAACTGGATCTCCGTCCGCTTCAGGTCCTGATCGAGGTGCTCATCGTCGAGGCCCGCCGGAACCGGGACTTCTCGATCGGCACCAGCTTCTTCCTGCCACCCCAACACCTCAAGGGAGACGCCAACGGCACGATCGGCGGTGAGACGAAGGGGGCGGGCCCAGGGGACCTCGTGCTTCGCCTCCTCAATGTCGGTCGCGCGGACATCGACGCGACCCTGAGCGCGTCGGAGAGCCGGGGAGATGTCCGGATCATCTCCCGACCGGTCCTGCTCGCCTCCAACAACACCGAAGCCAGCTTCCTGGTCGGCAGCCAGCGCCCCTTCGTGCAGGTAAGCCGGCTGCTCCCCACCGACAACAACAATCAGGACCGGGTGGTCCAGTACCGCGACGTGGGGACCAAGCTTCGGGTGCGTCCCACGATCAATCAGGACGGGTACGTCTCGCTGTCGATCCAGCAGGAGATCAACGCCGCCACGAACGAAGTCGCCTTCGACGCGCCCGTCATTTCCACCCGCGAGGCCACGACCCAGGTCTTCGTACGTGATGGGCAGACGATCATGCTGGGTGGGCTCAAGGATCAGCAGCGGGACCGGAGCCGCTCCGGCGTGCCGATCCTCTCTGGTCTTCCCCTCATCGGTGGCCTGTTCGGGTCGACGAGCCGGAATGACAGCGACACGGAACTCTACCTGTTCATTACGCCGCGCATCCTCCGAAGTGACGCCGATGCGGACAGCGTGACGGCGCCGCACCTGCCGGAAGCGGGGGCACGATGAGCGGGGAGATGGCGGAAAGGCGGGAGGGCGGTATGGCGGAAGGGCGGAGGGGGCAGGGAGGCGGCATTGCAGACGTCCCGTCTTCCCGCCTTCCCGCCCTTCCGCCCGGCTTCCCGCCTATTGTCGCCGAGAGCGCAGCCATGCGCCTCGCGGTAGAGCATGCCAAGCGCTTCGCTGCTTCGGACATGCCGGTACTTCTTATAGGCGCCACAGGCACCGGCAAAGAGGTGCTGGCGCAGGCGATCCATCGCTGGAGTGGACGGAAGGGCCCGCTCGTGGATGTGGACTGTGGTGCCTTGCCACCCGGGTTGATCATGAGCGAGCTGTTCGGACACAGGCGAGGCGCCTTTACCGGCGCGCTGGACTCGGTGCCGGGATTGATCGAACACGCCCATGGAGGAACGTTGTTTCTCGATGAGCTGGCGAGTCTTCCGGAAGAAGGTCAGGCGGGCCTGCTGCGTGCGCTGGAGACGGGAGAAGTGCGCCGGTACGGAGAACAGGTGAAGCACTCGGTGTCCCTCAGACTGGTGGCCGCGGTGCAGGAGACGGTCGCGGTGCATGTGCGGGAGCGCAGGCTGAGGATGGATCTCTACCAGCGACTCGCGGGGGCCGTCATCTACCTGCCGCCGCTGCGGGAGCGGCCGGAAGATCTCTGGGCCCTGGCGGCCCGCTTCGCGCAACTGTTCGGACGGACGATCGGGGAGGAGTCGCGCAAGGTCCTCGAGGACTATACCTGGCCTGGGAATGGGCGCGAACTTCGGCATGTCGTGACGCGGGCGACCTACCTTCAGGATGCCGGTCCGCTGACCGCGGCTACGATCACTGAGGCGATCGATCTCGGGGCCATGCGACAGGAAATGCCCGAGGCGCTTCCTAGCCTCGGTGCTTGTCGGCGATCAGAAGAGCAGGAAGCACTCGAGGTGCTGTGCCGGGTGCATGGTGGGCGGGCGGACGACATCGCAAAGGCGGCCGGCATGAGCCGCTCCTCGCTGTATCGGCACCTGCTGTTTTACCGGATGAAGCTGATCGACTACCGGGAACCGGGAGCTAGGTCTCGCCGTCTCACGTTATCCTGAGACGTGTCTGAGACGGCGTGAGACGGTGAGGCGGACTCCGCCGTCGTTGGGGCGTAAGTCGTTGAGAATCAACGGTGGGTATCTGGCGGCACGCGGCACGGCGCTTGTAATAGGACGAGGCGACCCTTACCGGACTCGCCAATGCGTTTCCTGCCTTTCCGTGACCTTCCACTGTTCTCGAACGGCTCTTTCAAGGGTGGCACGAGACCAAGCCTAGTCAATGCTGTACTGCTCGTTGGCGCGCTTACCTCGGGCGTCACCTCTCGCAGCTCGGCTCAGGTGCAGAATCCTCCCTGCGTCAGCGGATGCTCAGGAGGCGGAGTCGCCCAGGCGCAGTCCGGGGGGAACGGAATCAGCGTCAGAACCAATCCCACGGTCGACCCGAATCGACCGACAAACTCCGGTCCATACACCGTCGTGTTCTGGGTCGCGAACGGCAATGCGACCCCCGTGTATGTGGATCTGACCTGTTCAATCACTGGTCCACTCACGTGTACGCAGCCAAATCCGTTGTTCGCGACGGTTCCGGCCAATGACTCGGTTCAGGCCACGGTCACGTATAGCACGACCGGATTGACGGGATCGGGCGCGGTGACGCTGACGGCTGCCACGGATGGGCTAACGCCGCCCGCGTCTTCCGGAAGCCGCAGCGTAACAGTCGCCCCGAACGGCGCGGGCGTCGTGGCCCTGGTCAACCCGAACGTTGACAACCTCGATCGCGGCGCGTGCCTCACAGTGGGGGCGGGTGAATCCGCCGGGCTCTCTTGCTTTGAGAATCGGTGAGACGGCCGAGCGCATCCCCAGAACAAGTACGCTAAGTCATTGTCCTCCATCACAATGCCACGCTTTACCCCACCCCCCTTCCCGGCCAGAAATCGAGCGGCTCTGAGTTGAAGGCCATGGCGCTCGTGCGGCCAAGTCTTTGTCTTGCAATACGTTCTCATACCGTCTCATACCGTCTCGCGGTTCGTGAGACAACGTGAGACAAGGATGAGAAGATGAGACGAAGCTGCGGCTCGCTGAAGGGCCAAATCGTTGTCCCGCAACGACTGACCTGATCTGGTGGCGCGGCACGCCGTATGAAATAGCGACAGGCGACCCTTCATTCGGAGCCGCCTGTGCATCAGTTCGAGTGCCCTCGCCCATTTCGTTGTGTGCTCGGCTACCTGCCCGTGCTCGCTGTCTGCCTTACATTGCCCCGAGGTCTTAGCTCCCAAGCTCCGCCGCCACGTTCTGGCTGCAACAGCCCAACGGTAACGACGAGTCCCTCCGCGGTTTCGCAGCTCGGCTCCAGCGGACCGTTCACTCAGGTCTTCACGGTTTCGAATGCATGTACGAGTCCGTTCACGGGACTCAGCCTCAGCTGTGTCGCCGCTGGGAACGTCACGTGCGGAGGCGCAACTCCATTGACCTGGCCCAGTCTTGGGGTAGGCGCCTCCTTCCCGGACACCGTCACCTATTCCACTGGTGCGCCGGGCTCCGGAACCCTGAGCCTCCAGGTCAATTGGGGTGACGCGGGCGGGCCGGTATTCGGGACGCTCAATGTCACCGTCAATCCGCTCGTGCAGGGCCCACCCGGATTGGCATTGCGTAATCCCAACGGTGATCACCTGGATCGTTCGCTCTGCTTGACGAGTGGTGCCGGTGAGGCCGCTGCCTGGCAATGCGGCGATCTCCTCGTCGCGCACGGAACTCCGGGGTATGCTACGATGGGACGAGACCGGTCGCTGACGCTGCTTTACAACTCGGCGGTGGCGGTCCCGCGTCCCGCGGTGGCTGCAGCGGTTACCCAAACGGTCAGTCAGGGGGCCCCGACGACAGTGCTCGCCGAGCTCAAGGTGAACAGCGGTGCCGGGTTCGTGCTCCGGGCAAGCGCGAGCTATGGAGGCTGGGCCTCCGGCACTCGGCAGGTCGTGCTCCCGTTTACCGACACCACCAGCGTCAGCGGCATTTATCCCTTTCAGCTTGTGCTGACCAACCAGTACCCGGGCGGTTCCTACACAACCACTGTCACGGGCAATCTGATTCAGGTGAATCGCGCAGCCAGT
>JBGATI010000033.1:0-41917 GCA_044229245.1 Gemmatimonadales bacterium
GCCTATTCCCCCCGCGCCATCCTCTCCGCCGCCCGCGACCGCGCCGGCATGATCACCCTCATCACCCTCACGACCCTTGCCTCGCTGATCCCTCTCGCCGTCGGTACCTCGGCGGATGATCTCTTCGGCGCCATCGCCCTCGCGACCGCGGGCGGCACCGTCGCCGGGACCATCGGCGCCATGTTCCTGTTGCCGCCGATGCTGGTGCGGCGGCAGCGTCGCTGAGTCTCGCGGCTTTCGGCCAGGAGTATGCGCTCCCTCACATCGTAAGCTGGATCACTCCGCCCGGCCGTCCATCAGGCTAGCTTCAGCGCTCGCATCGGGCCATCGCATTTCGGGTGTCCTGAATCGCGTCCACGCGGCGCTCTGCTCCTTCGGGAGTCTGGCGCCCGGCCCTCAATCCTCGGCGGACACCCTCCATGTCTCCGCGCATGCCGCCACTCGGCCACCCCCCTTGCCGACTTCCCGCCACCGGCGCCTCCCTCGCGCTTCGCGGCGCACTCGGTCTCGCCCTGCTGTTCGCTTTCGCCGCCTGCGCCGAGAATAGCGGTGTTCCCACCGGGCCGGCGCCGACGGGAGGGACACTGTCGGGCGCCAGCACCTCGGGCGTGACCTACTACGTGAGTCCTACCGGCAACAACAACAACGCCGGCACCTCCCCCGCGAAGCCGTGGAAGACCATCGCCAAGGTCAACGGCAAGACGTTCAACGCGGGCGACCGGATCCTCTTCAAGGGCGGCGCCGTCTTCAACGGCAATCTCGCGTTCAATGCGCTCGACAAGGGCAGCGCCTCGGCACCGATTGTCGTCGGCAGCTATGGAACGGGGCGGGCCACGATCAGCGCCGGCACCGGCACGGCGATCTCGCTCTACAACACGGCAGGCTTCGAGATCCGGAGCCTGCACGTCGTTGGCTCCGGACGGACGCTCAATACCGGGAATGGCATCAGTCTCTATGCCGACCTCGCCGGCGGAGTGAAGCTGCCCTACGTCCGCGTCGACAGCGTCGAGGCGAACGGCTTCGGACAGTACGGCGTCGTGATCGGGAGCTGGAACGGCACGACCGGTTACAGCGATGTGCGGGTGACGAATGCCTCTGCGCATGACAACGCGCTCGCCGGCGTAGCCACCTACGCCCAGCTTCCCTACGCCCATCAGAACGTCTACTTCGGTCACCTGCTCGCCTACAACAATTCGGGCGTCGCCACGCTCACGACCAACTCCGGCAGCGGCATCATCATGGGGGGCGTACTGGGCGGGACGATCGAACGTTCGGTCGCGCATGGCAACGGCTGGCTGTGCACGGCGGCCGGAGGACCCGTCGGCATCTGGACCTACGATTCCGACGGCATCGTGATCCAGTACAACGAATCCTACGACAACCGCACCGGCGGCCCCGCCGATGGCGGCGGCTTCGACCTGGATCAGAACGTCCGCCGCTCGACCGTGCAGTACAACTACTCCCACGGCAACGACGGGCCCGGCTTCCTCCTCGCCCATGCGCCGAACAACACCAGCCACTCCGACAACACCGTCCGCTACAACGTGAGCGAGAACGACGGCAGGAAGAACTCCGCCGCCGCCATCGTGATCTACGGGCGTACCCTCCGCGCCGAGCTGTACAACAACACCGTCTACGTCGCCCCTTCCGCGAGCGGGACGCCCTCGGCGGTCGCGGTGCACAACGTCACCATCGTCAATCAGGATGTGCAGCAGGTGCACTTCCGCAACAACGTCTTCTTTGTGGCCGGCGGCCTCAGGCTCCTCTGGGTCTCGGCGGACCAGCTGAACGGTGCGGTCGACCTGCGCTTTGAGGGGAACGACTACTACGCGGGTGGGGTGGCGCCGAGTGTACTCTGGGGCGCCACCACCTATGCCGGTCTCACCGCCTGGCGGAATGCGACCGGCCAGGAGCTGCTCGGCGGAGTCGGGGTCGGCAGCCAGCTCGATCCGGCGCTCCTCAGTCCCGGCGGCGGCGGGACGATCGGCAACGCCGACCTGCTCGCCAACCTGACGGCCTACCGGCTCCAGGCCGCGTCGCCGGTCATCAACCGGGCGCTCGATCTTCCCGCGCTCTTCGGGATTGATGTCGGCGCCTCGGACTTCTATGGCGACGTACTCCCCTCCGGTGCGGGCTACGACGTCGGGTCGTACGAGTGGCACTAGGCTGAACCGGGAGGGCCCGCTGCTGGTACGGCCCCCCCGACCGCCCCCGTTTCATTCCCCATTCACTCTCTCTTTCCTACTCGAGCGGTAGGTTAGGTCTCCGTCCGTCGCGGGGGCATCGCCACGCCCCGCCCGGCCGTCGCAGTTCTCGAACCGCCACATGACCGGAGGTCGCATGCCCGCCGTGCCCGAGCAGGTCGCCGCCTTTCTCCGCGGGAAGCGGATCGCCATTGCCGGCGTCTCGCGCAATCCGGGACAGGCCGCCAACGCGATCTACCGCAAGCTGCGCGACTCCGGTTACGAGGCGCTTCCCGTCAATCCGGTCGCCACCGAGGTGGAACAGGTGAAGTGCTACCACGACATCGCCTCGATCGACGGCACGGTCGACGGCGTCATCGTGGCGACGCACCCCGATGCGGCGCTGTCGGTGGTGCGGCAGAGCATCGCCCGTGGGGTGAAGCAGATCTGGTTCCATCGCTCCTTCGGCGACGGCAGCGTCGCCGATGCCGCGGTCCGCGAGTGCGGCGCCAACGGCGTCTCCTGCATCGTGGGGGGATGCCCGCTGATGTACTGCGCGCCGGTGGACTTCGCCCACCGCTGCATGCGGTGGTGGCTCGCCCGCCAGGGACGGGTGCCCGGCTAGGAGGTCAGGCCATGCCGTGGGGACGGGCGCTGATCGTCTGGGTGGCCATCGCCATGACGGAGATCGTGCACGGAACGCTCCGCACGCTCTTCCTCGTGCCGGTCGTCGGCGACTGGCGCTCCCGGCAGATCGGGGTCGGGACCGGCTCGCTGCTGATTCTCGGGGTGGCGTGCCTGACAATCCGCTGGATCGGCGCCCGGACCCGCGGCGACCTGGTCCGGATCGGCCTGCTTTGGCTTCCGCTCATGCTGGGATTTGAAATCGCGGCGGGGAGGCTGCTGGCCGGCTTCTCGTGGAGCCGCATCCTCGCAGACTACGACCTGCCGCACGGCGGGTTCATGCCGCTCGGCATGCTGGTCCTGGCCGCGTCGCCCTGGCTGGCGGCACGGATCCGTGGCGTTCTTCCCGCGGCCTAGTTCGCTGCTTCGCTCTTCAGTTCGCCCCGCTAGTGCAGCCGCTGCACCGGCCGACGATAGTCGGCCCAGAAGAAGACCGCGCCCACGGCGAGCCAGAGCAGCACACTCCACCACGCCCCTCCCTTGACCGCATCCAGCAGCGCCATGCCGAAGAAGAGGATGAAGATGGCCAGGTTGGTCCGCATGGTGCCTCCCGAGCTGGGGTGGTAGCCAGCTTGATGGTGCGAACCCGGCACTGAAGCCGGGATGAAAACCGGGTGAGGGTGGCTGGCGCCGGGTTCAGTCATCCCGGAGCGCGGCCACCGGATCGAGTCGGGCGGCCCGCCATGCGGGAACTCCCCCCGCACAGAGCCCGACGAACACCACGGCAAGGGCAGTACTGAGGATGACGATCGGGTCGCTGGCGGAGACACCATAGAGGAAAGCACTCACGAGTCTGCCCGCCCCCAGCGCAACACCCACGCCGAGCAGCACGCCCATCCCGACCAGTCGCCCCGCCTCCCCCAGCACCATGCGCAGCACCCCGACCCGTTCGGCGCCGAGCGCGAGACGGATGCCGATCTCGTTGCGCCGCCGTGCGACGCTGTAGGCCATGATGCCGTACAGACCGATCAGCGCGAGCACGATCGCGAGTCCGCCGAAGAAGCCGGAGAGTGTGGCCAGCATTCGCTCCCGCACCAGCGAGCGATCGAGGCTCTCCCGCACCGTCTGCGCGGTGAAGGAGGCCCGCGGTTCCACCTCGGCGATCGCGGCCCGTACCAGCGGCACCAGACTCCCGGAGGGGAGGTCGCTCCGGAGCAGGTAGGTCAGGGTTGGACTCGGCTCAGCCGTCTGCCGGTCCGAGAGGTAGACGATCGGTTCGGCGCCCTCGCGCAGGGAGCGATAGCGGGAATCGCCGACCACCCCGATCACCTCGTAGGTCACCTGCTCGGGGCCCGCGTCGGAGCCGAAACGCTGCCCCACCGGATTGGTGCTCCCGAAGAACTTCGCGGCCATCGCCTGATTGATGATCGCGACCGGTACCGACCCGATGGCATCTTCGGCTCCGAAGGCACGGCCAGCGACCAGGGGTGTGCCCATCGTCGCGAAGTAGCCGCTGCTCACCCGGTTGAACCAGCTGACGCGTTCGTGGGGATCCTCCGGCCCGGGCCGGCCCGGGACCGAGACTCCACCATTCCACCCCATCCCGCTGACCGGCAGGATGTCAGCGGCTGCTGCGCGCTCAACACCAGGGATCGTCTGGAGCCGGTCGAGCACCTCACGCTGCACCGCGAGCCGGCGCGCATCGGAGACCCCGCTGGAACGCAGGTCCATGCGGATCGCGAGCAGCCCCTCGCGCCGGAATCCCGGGTCGAGTGTCGCGAGCGTATGGAAGGTGGTGAGGAGCAGCGCCGCGCCCAGCACCAGGACGACCGAGAGCGCGACCTGTCCCAGCACGAGCGCCTTGCCCAGCGTGAATCGGCCCGCACCGCCACCGATGACCCCGTGCCCATGGGCGCGGATCGCGAGTTGCGGATCGACCCGCGTGGCGCGCCACGCCGGGGTGAGTCCGAAGAGCACACTCGTCACGACCGCGACGAGGGCGGTGAAGCCGAGCACCCGGTAGTCGAGCGAGAGGTCGAGCCACACGGCGTTGCGCGCACCCGAGAGCATCCGCACCAGGAGCTGGCTGCCCCACCGCGCAAACAGGAATCCGGTCGCCGCGCCGATCAGCGAGAGCAGCACGCTCTCGGTCAGCATCTGCCGGATCAGGCGGCCACGGCTCGCACCCAGTGCCAGCCGCATGGCGACCTCCCGCTGCCGCACCGCGCCCCGGGCCAGCAGCAGATTGGCCACGTTGCCGCAGGCGATGAGCAGCACCATCGCGACGACCGCCATGAGCATCAGCAGCGCCGCGCGATAGGTGGGACGGAATTCGGAGAGCCCGGTCTCGGCGCGCTGGGTCTCCAGCACGCTCGAGAGGTAGAACTTGAGATTCTCGGCGTCCCACCCTTCGGGCGCCGTCGCCGTGAAGATCCCGGGGGATATCGCGGCCAGACGCGCATTGACCTGCGCGGGCAGGATTGCGGGCTTCGGCCGGGCCATGATCTCGAGCCACCAGTTGCTGCGATGGTCGAGCCCGCTGTTGGCGCCCTGCACGATCGCCTCGGCGCAGAGCGGTGCGTACACCTGCACATTGCGACCGACCGTCACCCCGAAGAACCCCGCGGGAGCGACGCCGACGATCTGGAAGGGGTGACCATCGAGCGCGATCGTCCGTCCCACGACATCGTGGGCACCGGCATACTCCGCCTGCCAGAAGCCGTAGCCGAGAACGGCGGTCGCGGGGCAGCCGCGATAGTCGTCGGCGCCGGTCAGGAGCCGCCCGGCGGCGGGCGCGAGTCCGAGTGTCTGGAAGAAGTCGCCGCCGATGTAGTTGCCATCCACCCGGCGCGCTTCACCGCTTTCCGCGAGGTTGAAGCCGGCGGACCCGAAGGCGAAGATGCCGGAGAAGACATCCTGCGCCTTCCGGATCTCCTCCCAGATCGGATTGGTGAATTCCTCGGAGTGTTCCTTCCCCATCGTGACCTGCACCAGCTCGTTCGGTCGCTCGACCGGCAGCGACTTGAGCAGCACCGCATTGACCAGACTGAAAATCGCGGTGTTGGCGCCGATGCCGAGCCCGAGCGAGAGCACCACAGTGAGGGTGAAGCCGGGGTTCGCCTTGAGCCCGCGCGCGGCGTAGCGGAGATCCTGTGTCAGACTCTCGAGCCAGCCCAGGATGCCAGCGTTCCGGGTCTCCTCCTTGAGCCCCTGGCGGTGGCCAAAGCTGAGCCGCGCCTCCCGCTCGGCGTCGCGGCGGGACATTCCCCGCGCGACGAGGTCGTCCGCCTTCTCGGCCAGGTGAAAATTCAGCTCGCGGTCGAGATCACGCCCGTGGCGGGCGGAGTCGAGCAGGTTGCGGAGGCGCGTGATCCAGCTCATGAGGGGACTCCCTTGTCAGGCGTAGCGCAGCACCCGTCCGACCCCGAGGGTGAGCCGGTTCCACTGTTCCTGCTCCTGGGCGAGCTGCTTGCGCCCGGCGGCGGTGAGGCTGTAGAAGCGCGCCTCGCGGTTCTTCTCGGTGATGCCCCACTCCGCCTTCACCCACCCGGCCTGTTCCATCCGGTGAAGCGCGGGGTAGAGCGAGCCCTCCTCCACCCGGAGCAGGTCGTCGGAGACCCGCTGGATGTGGGAGGTGATGGCGTAGCCGTGCAGCTTCCCCTGGGCGGCCAGGGACTTGAGCACGAGGAGGGCGAGGGTGCCCTGGAGGATGTCGCGCCTGGTGCTTCAATCCACTTCCACCTTGATGCTCTCCGCCGTCACTGCGCTGGCCGACTGCGCCGTGCCGCGGCCCTCCGCGCGCACCGGCTTCCCCGCCGCCACCGCCGCGGCGACCGCGTCCAGATCGAAGAGATCGCCCTGCGGATCGAAGCTGAGGCCACCGACGGTGACGGCCGTGCCGCCGGCCAGGGTGATCGTGCCGGCCACCGGGTCGGCCGAGGCCACCGCGCCCTGGAACTCCACGGCGCCACTGGGCACCGTTCCGGCAGGCGAATGCAGCGAGATCGAGGTGCCGCTGGTGATCTCGATGGGGAGATTGAACACCGTGAGGATCGCGACCGGCGGCGGTGCCGCGACCGACTGGAAGTTGGCGCTGTCCACGTAGACTTCCATCGCGGGCTCGTCGACGCGGTCCTCGATCCGGAGATCGCTCGCCGTGAACGAACCGTCAGTCGGCGCCTGCGGCGCCGCGGGCTGGGCGCGCCGCGCCTCAACCGGCGGCTGCGCGCCCGCCGCGAGGGCACTCGCCACCGCCGCCTCCCATTCGCTCCGGCTCACTCGGCTCCGGCTCGGCGTGCGGAACCGCGTGCCGCTGCCGTAGCTCACCGCCATGCCGCCCAGCGCAAGAGTGACCGTCCCGGCCACCGGGTCGATCGCGCTGATCTGGCTGGTGATCTTCTCTTCGGCATCGTCGGACTCGACATGGACCTCCCGGGCCACCAGCCCGCCGGGGACCAGTTTGACCTCGAGCCGGGTCGACCCCGTGCCGAGGGTGCTATCGAACTGGGACAGACTCATTACCTGGCTGACGGTGGCGCCCGGGGTGCTGGGCCCGCTGGGCTCGGCACCACAGGCGCCGAGGGTGGCCGATCCGGTCAGGGCGGCAACGGCGGCGAGACGGCGAATCGCACGAAACATGGGACGACTCCTGGAACGGGACGAAGTGGCTCCTGCATGACTGGTCCCCCGGAAAGGCAGGAGGGGTGCCGCTCCGATGCCGGCGTAAGTCGTTGCAAATCAACGAAGCTGGTTCGCGCCCGGCGTCCCGATACGCTACGCCTGCGCCGGTGCGGGTCGATTGGTTGGATGGGGAGGGGCGTACTCAGCGAATCGCCTGACCTGCGCGTAACTTCCAGTGCAGCAGAGTGCCGGTTTCCCGTCCGACGCCGATTGAATGCCATGATCGAGTCCCCAGTCCGCCATCTCCCGCTTCTCCTCCTTCCCGCGCTCGCGATCGGCTGCACCAAGCCAGCTCCACCGGCCCCGCCGCCGGCCTCGGTCGTGGTTCAGGCGATCGAGCGCAGGGATGTTCCGGTCGTCCTGGATGCGACTGGCACGGTGGAACCGATCCAGTCGGCGGCAGTGGCGGCCCAGGTGGACGGAATCATTCAGCAGGTGACGTTCAGCGAGGGCGACGAGGTGGTGGCGGGGCAGATCCTCTTCCAGATCGACCCGAAGCCGTACCGCTCAGCGCTCGCGACGGCGCAGGCCGAGCTGGAACGTGATCGGGCGGAAGCGGTGAAGGCGGATCTGGACCTCCGGCGGGTCCAGGCGCTCGCCGCGCAGTCGTACGCGACGACGCAGGAGCTGGAACAGGCGCGGGCGACCGCGGCCGGGCTCCAGGCCACACTGGAGGCTGACTCGAGTGCGGTGGGCCGGGCACGGATCAACCTCGAACGGGCCACCGTGCGCGCCCCGATCTCGGGGCGGACCGGCGCGCTGCTCGTGAAGGCCGGCAACCTGGTCCGTGCCGCCAGCGGCGATCCCATGGTGCAGATCAATCAGATCTCGCCGATCCTGGTGCGCTTCGCGGTCCCCGCGACCCAGCTTCCCGCGATCCACAAGGCGGGGATCGGGCTCGCGGTGCGCGCGATTCCCGTGGGAGACACCGCAGAGGTTTCGGCGGGAGAGCTGGTCTTCATTGATAACGCGGTCGATTCCATGAGCGGGACGATCCTGCTCAAGGCGCGCTTTCCCAACAAGCGGCATCTCCTGTGGCCCGGCTCGCTGGTGCGGGTGGCGGTGACCGTCACGACGGAGAAGAACGCGCTGGTGGTGCCGGTGAGCGCGGTGCTCACCGGGCAGCAGGGAGCCTCGGTCTTCGTGCTGGGGGACAGCAACCGGGTGCATCTCAAGCGGGTGACCGTCGGTTACACCACCGACTCGCTCATCGTGCTCACTGGCGGTGTGACCGCGGGTGAGAAGGTCGTGACCGCCGGGCAGGTCCGCCTGACCGACGGTGCGAAGGCCCAGCCGGTCGCGGCCGCGCCATGAACATCGCCGGTCTTTTCATTCGCCGGCCCGTCATGACCACGCTGGTCATGGCGGGAATCCTGGTCTTCGGCGTGGCGGCCTACTTCCGCCTGCCGGTGAGCGATCTCCCGGCGATCGACTATCCCACGATCCAGGTGAGTGCCAGCCTTCCCGGCGCGAGCCCGGAGACGATGGCCTCCTCGGTGGCGACGCCGCTGGAGAAGCAGTTCTCCACGATCGCGGGCCTCGACGCGCTCACTTCGAGCAGCGGCCAGGGGACGACGTCGCTCACGCTGCAGTTCGCGCTCGATCGCAACATCGACGATGCCGCCGCCGACGTGCAGGCTGCCATCGCCCAGTCGCTGCGACAGCTGCCGCAGAACATGGTGCCGCCGTCGTATTCCAAGGTGGACCCGTCCGCCTCCCCCATCATCTATCTCGCGCTCACCTCGAACACGCTGCCGCTCTCGGCGCTCGACGAATACGGCCAGACGCTGATCGGCCAGCGGCTCTCGACGGTCGAGGGCGTGGCCCAGGTGCAGGTCTACGGCTCACAGAAGTACGCGGTGCGGATCCAGCTCGACCCGCAGGCGCTCGCGGCCCGCCGGATCGGGCTGGATGAAGTGTCCAGGGCGATCAGCGGCGGCAACGTGAACCTGCCCTCGGGGGTCCTCTGGGGCACCGACCGCGCCTATGCGGTGCAGGCCGAAGGACAGCTCACCAACGCCGCCGCCTTCCGGCCCCTGGTCGTCACCTATCGCGATGGCTCGCCGGTCCGGCTCCAGGATCTCGGCCGGGTCATCGACAGCGTCCAGGACACCAAGGCGGCGAGCTGGTTCAACGGCACCCGCGCGATCGTGCTCTCGGTGCAGCGACAGCCGGGCACCAACACCGTCGCCGTGGCGGAGCGGGTGCGCACGGTGATGCAGCAGATCGAGAAGCAGCTCCCCGCGGCGGTGTCGGTGCGCACCCTCTACGACCGCTCAGAGACGATCGAGGAGTCGGTGCACGAGGTGAAGTTCACACTGTACCTGACGCTCTGCCTCGTCATCCTCACGATTTTCCTCTTCCTCCGGAATCTCTCCGCGACGGTCATCCCGAGCCTCGCGCTGCCGATGTCGCTGGTCGGCACCTTCGCGGTGATGTACCTGCTCGGCTACAGCCTCGACAACCTGTCGCTGATGGCGCTCACCCTCTCGGTGGGCTTCGTGGTGGACGACGCGATCGTCATGCTCGAGAACGTCGTCCGGCACATGGAGATGGGGAAGCCCGCCCGGCAGGCCGCGCTCGATGGTGCGAAGGAGATCGGCTTCACCATTCTCTCGATGACGCTGTCGCTGGTCGCGGTCTTCATCCCGCTTCTCTTCATGGGCGGGCTGATCGGGCGGCTCTTCCGCGAGTTCGCGGTGACGATCAGCGTCTCGATCCTGGTGTCGTGCTTCGTCTCGCTCACGCTGACGCCGATGCTGGCGAGCCGCTTCCTCAAGCCGTCGGGCCATGCGGGCCACGGCCGTCTCTACAACGCGACCGAATCGGTCTACAACGCGGCCCTCGGCCTCTATCTCCGCTCGCTCGACCGGGTGATGCTGCACCGGCGCGCCGCGCTCGCGATCTCGGCCCTGATCCTCGCCGGAACGATCTGGCTCGCGGTGCTCGTTCCCAAGGGATTCCTGCCCAGCGAGGACACCGCCCAGCTCCGCGGCACGACTGAGGCGGCGGAGGGAACCAGCTTCGACGCGATGTACTCGCTGCAGAAGCAGGCGGCGGCGATCGTGCAGGCCGACAGCAACATCGCGGGCTTCATGTCGGCGATCGGCGGCGGCCGGAGCAGCGTCAACCAGGGCCGGTTCTTCATCCACCTGAAGCCGTACTCCGAGCGATCGAAGACCGCCGATGAGGTGGCGCGCGCGCTTTCGGCCAAGGTGTCGGCGGTGCCGGGGCTCCGGGTCTTCTTCCAGAACCCGCCCGCGATCTCCATCGGCGGCCGCCAGACGAAGAGCCTCTATCAGTACACGGTGCAGGGGCCGGACATCGCGGAGCTCTACGCCACCGTCGCGAAGCTCGAGACCCGCTTCCGCGCGCTGCCCGAACTCCGCGACGTGACCAGCGACCTGCAGATCAAGAATCCCGAGGTCCGGGTGACGGTGGACCGGGAGCGGGCCAGCGCCTACGGGCTCAGCGTGAGCCAGGTGCAGCAGGCGCTCTACGACGCCTATGGCGCCCGTCAGGTCTCCACCATCTACACCGCGACCAACCAGTACTGGGTGGTGCTGGAACTGCTGCCGCAGTATCAGCGCGACCTCGGCGCGCTGAGCCTGATCGGTCTCCGCTCGGCGTCGGGCGCCCTGGTGCCGCTCACCGCGCTCGCTTCGGTCACGCCCGATGTCGGTCCGCTCACCGTCAACCACTCCGGCCAGCTCCCGGCGGTGACGCTGTCGTTCGACCTGGCCGCCGGCGTGTCGATCGGGCAGGCGGTGCAGGCGGTCGAGGCCGCCGCCGCGCCGATTCTCCCCGCGACCACCTCCGCCGGCTTCGCCGGCACGGCGCAGGCGTTCCAGGACTCGCAGCAGGGACTGCTGCTGCTGCTGGTGCTCGCGATCGTGGTGATCTACATCGTGCTGGGGGTGCTGTACGAGAGCTTCATCCACCCGCTGACGATTCTCTCGGGATTGCCCTTCGCGGGCTTCGGTGCGCTGGTCACGCTCATGATCGCGGGGCTCGACCTGAGCGTCTACGCCTTCGTCGGCATCATCATGCTGGTGGGCCTGGTCAAGAAGAACGCCATCATGATGATCGACTTCGCCACCGAGGCGGAGCGGAACGAGGGAAAGAACCCGCACGACGCGATTCTCGAGGCGAGCGCGGTCCGCTTCCGGCCGATCATGATGACGACCTTCGCCGCGCTGCTCGGGACACTGCCGATCGCCTTTGCGACCGGGACCGGCGCCGAATCACGCCGGCCGCTCGGCATGGCGGTGGTGGGTGGGTTGCTCTTCTCGCAGCTGATCACGCTCTACGTGACGCCGGTGGTCTACACCGTGCTCGCCGACCTCGGCGCCCGCTGGAAGGCGCGGCGCGGGGCGGCGGTGGCGCCGGCCAGCCTGGTGCCGGCCGAGGCGCCACGCTCCCCCGACGCCTGACTCAGGGCTTCGTCAGGATCTCCTCGAACAGCGCCAGGGCCGCCGGATCCTCGCTCTGGCCCAGCCAGAAGAGCGCCTTCTTCCGGAGCTCCGGGTCGCGACTGTTCTTCGCTACCCGGATGAGGGCGGGGACGCCCTCGCTCTTCGGGCGCTGCGACAGCGCGAAGACTGCCTGCTCCCGCACCTCGCGGTCGCCACTCGGGTCCTGCACGATGTCGTCCAGCCCCTTCGTCGCGGCTTCTCCCGCCGCCTGACTGACCCAGAAGACGGCGCTCCGGCGGGTGTCGCGACGGACGTTCGGGTTCTTCGCGATCCGGAGCATCGCCGGCCAGGTCTCCACGCTGTCGCCCAGGGACGCCGGGAAGACCGCGTCGTCGCTCGCCGGCTCGTTGCGTTCGGCCAGCGCGAGCAGCCAGTTCACTGCCTCCGCGGCCGGCACCACCCCGAGATCGGTCGCGGTGCCGCCGTGCCAGTTGCCGCCGACATAGGTGCGGAGGGCCACGGTCTTCCCGCCGCTCCGGTCCAGCGCCACCCGGACCGGTCCCGCATCGCACTCGCCCTCCCATTCATCCCGCTTGTCCCGCGCGCGGATCTGGATGTTGTGCTCACCGCTGCCGCAGACCCCTTCCCGGGCCGCGAAGGTCAGGCGCACCGTGCCCTGGCCGATCGCCTCGATCCGCCGGCCGACGCTCTGGGCGTGGAGCGCGACCGGGAGCAGCAGGATCGTCGGAGCCAGCTGGTAGAGTCGCATGGCTCCTCCTAGTCGTTGAGGATCTGTTCGATCAGCGACGCGGCGCGCGGATCCTTCGACTGGCTCAGCCAGAAGAGCGCCTTCTTCCGCATCTCGGTGCTCGGGTCCTTCTTCGCGATGTCGATCAGCCGCGTGGTGGCCGCGGTGTCGCGGGTCTGCGCCAGCGCGAAGATCGCCTGCTCCTTGAGCTCGTCGTCGGTGAGGCTCGAGTAGATCGCCCCGATGTCCGCGGCGCTCGCCCCCGACTGCGAGGACCAGAACAGCGCTTTCTTGCGCAGCTCGATGCTGCTCTTCGGGCTCCGGACGATGTCCATCAGCCACCGGCTGTTCTCGGGGCTCCGGTGCTGGCTCACGCCGAAGATGACCTTCTCCTTGAGATCGTCGTCCGTCAGGCGGTCGTAGAGGCCGCGCAGGTACTCGCTGCCCCCGTCACGCGACTGCCCCAGCCAGAAGATCGCCTTCTCGCGCACGTTCATCGACACGTCGCCCCGCTCGGCGAAGTCGCGAAGCGCCTTCGTGGCCATCGGGTCGTTCTGCTGCGACAGGGCGAAGACCGCCTTCTCCTGCATGTCCTCGTCGGTGCTCTTGCGGGCGATCGAATCGAGCGCCGCGATCGCACGCGGGGTGTGCACCTGCGACAGCCAGAACACCGCCTGTTCGCGTACCTCCGAATCGGGGTCGTTCCGGGCGGCGCCGAGCAGGATCTCCTCGGTGCCCTGGGTCGCCTTCTGGGCGACCAGGAAGACCGCCTTCCGGCGCAGGCAGATCGAGCCGGCATCGCGCCGGGCGAGCACGCGGGTCAGCAGCGGCATCGCGCGTTCGGCGTCCATCTGCAGCACCGCGTTGAGCGCCGCGAGCTTGATGTCGGAATCGTCGTCGCAGGCGCCATCGTCGCCGGCGGTGGCGACACTGACCCCGTTCCGGCCGCCGGCCGAGACGCCGGTCCCTGCGCTGGCACTCGATCCGCCGGAGGAGCTGCCCGCCGAGGTCGCGGTGGTCAGGAGCGCCTCCGCGGAGTTGCTGTCGCCCCGGCGCGCGAGTTCACCGCGGATGCGGGTGGCGAGGGTCGCGGCATCGCCCGCGGTGCCGGCCTTCGGGAACTGGCGCTTCTGCAGTGCGAGCCGTTCCTGCGCCTTCCGCAGGTCGTCGTCCCCGCCGAGGCGATAGAGGGCAAACGCCTCCCAGTAGAGGGCGTCGGCCGCGTAGCCGGACCTGGGATAGCGCCGGGTCAGCTCGGCGAAGCTGTCGGCCGCGCGGCGGAACTTGCCGCCGTTCAGCGCCTCGCGGGCGAGACGGTAGAGCGAATCGGCCGGGTCGTCGGTGAGCCAGGCGGCGGGCGCCGTGGCCGCGATCGTCGGGGTCTGCACCACCCAGGTCATTTCCGGCAGACGGACATCGCTCATGGCCAGCCACGCGGCGGCAGCGAGTCCCATGTAGAGGCGGTTCATTCAGCTTTCTCCTTGCGAGACGGGCGAGGGGCCCGCGGGAACGGCCGAGCGCAGTCGGGAGAGCGTCCCGCGGCGGTCGAGCCCATCAGTGATCAGGTTCACGTCCTCGGGCGTACCGCCCGGGAGCTGAGCGATTTCGGCCAGAACCAGCTCCAGATCCTCGAGGAGCGGCCGGAGCCGGGGGTCCTGCCCACCGGGGCTGTCCAGGAACAGCCGGGTGGTCGAGAGCAGCCGCCGCGCGTCCGCGACGGAGATGGTGCCGGCCTGCCCGTTCCGCGCGGCCGCGCGGAAGGTGGTGAGAAAGACTTCGACCCGGCCGAGATGCTCGCCGGCCGCGAGCTGGGCGGCGAGGCTGGTCTTGTCAGGCGCCGTCCGGGTGGCGACGGCCGGTGCCGGGTGCGCGGTCATCCGGCCGAGGCCGAAGGCCACGACGCCGATGGCGGCCGCCGCGAGCAGCCACGGCAGCAGCTGGCGGCGGGTCGGGCGGAGCGGGATGGGGCCGGTGTGCCGCGGTGCGTTGGCGCGGGCCGCCTGGATCCGGGCCCACATCGCGTCGCGCGGGGGCTCGGGAGGGGTGCGGTAGCCGCGGAGCTGCTCGCGGAGCGCGGGGTCGAGTTCGTCGTCGGTCATGGTCCGTATCCGTTTCAGGCAAATGCCGAGAGGGTGTCTCTGAGGCGGGCCCGGGCGCGGGAGAGCTGCGCCTTCGAGGTTCCCGTCGTCACGCCCAGCATCTGGCCGATCTCCTCGTGGGTGTAGCCTTCGACATCGTGCAGCAGGAACACCGAGCGATAGCCGTCCGCCAGTTGCGCGATCGCCTGGTCCAGCCGTTCGGCGAGGTGGCCGTCGTGGCGGCTGGCCGGGGCGGCGACCTCGCCGCCATCCTCGAGCGGCCGTGCGCGGTCGCTGTGCCGCTTGCTCGCGCGGAGTCCGCTCAGCGCCACGGAGACCGCGATCGACCCGATCCAGGTGCCGAGCTTCGACTCCCCGCGGAAGTCGCGGAGCCGCTGGAAGACCTTGATGAAGGTCTCCTGCGTCCAGTCGGCCGCACGGTCCCCGTCGCCGGCGAAGCGATAGGCCATGCGCCACACCTGGTCGACGTAGCGGTCGTAGAGGGTGCGTTCCGCACCCGGATCGCCCGCCAGCACGCGGGCGATGAGGTCGTGCTCGGTCACGGCGCTCCGTGGTTCCGGCGGTGGATCGGCCTGTCGAACGCCCATCTGACGCGGCGTGCGGCGGAAGGGTTGCGTCCGGGATGCGGGGAGCTGGCGGGACGGTCGCCGGGGGTGTTCGCCGCCCCGGCTGGGGCGGGTTCGGGATGGCCTGCTAAGTGTCTGACCCTGAAAGACTTGCGGCGTGGATGCGCGGTTGCCTTGCCGGCTAGGATAGGGCTATATTCCCCCGTCTCCGCGCCCGGCTTTTTCGACCGCGGACGTCGCTTCCGTACCTCCCGACTTTCACAGCACAACCACGGACCCGCATGACCGGCCCCTCGCAGAGCGAACGGATCCTGCCGCGCCTCATCGAAGAGGAGATGCAGCAGTCGTTCATCAACTATTCGATGAGCGTCATCGTGTCGCGCGCGCTGCCCGATGTGCGCGACGGTCTCAAGCCGGTGCATCGCCGGATCCTCTATGCGATGAACGAGCTGGGCCTCGTGCCGGGCCGTCCCTACAAGAAGTCGGCGACGGTGGTGGGCGATGTGCTCGGCAAGTATCACCCGCACGGCGACAGCTCGGTGTACGACGCCCTGGTCCGCATGGTCCAGGACTTCTCGCTCCGCTATCCGCTGGTGGACGGCCAGGGCAACTTCGGCTCGGTGGACGGCGATCCCGCGGCGGCGTACCGGTACACCGAGGCCCGCCTGACGAATATCGCGGTCACGATGCTCGAGGACATCGACAAGAACACCGTCGATTTCCAGCCGAACTTCGATGACCGGCTGAAGGAGCCGACGGTCCTCCCGTCGATGGTGCCGAACCTGCTGATCAACGGGTCGAGCGGCATCGCGGTCGGCATGGCGACCAACATCCCGCCCCACAACCTGCGTGAAGTGGCGAAGGCGGTCCAGCACCTGATCGACAATCCGGAGGCGTCGATCGCCGACCTGGCGAAGATCATCCCCGGTCCCGACTTCCCCACCGGCGCCTACATCTACGGCCGCCAGGGCATCAAGGAAGCGTACGACACCGGCCGTGGCCGCATCCAGATGCGGGCCCGGGCCCAGATCGAGGAGAAGGAGTCGAGCGGGCGCAGCCAGATCGTGGTGACCGAGATCCCCTACCAGGTGAACAAGGAGAACCTGGTCAAGGCGATCGCCGAGCTGGCGGTGGAGAAGAAGATCGAGGGCATCAGCGGGGTGAACGACGAGTCCGACAAGGACGGCATGCGGATCGTCGTCGACCTGAAGCGCGACGCGATCCCCAACGTGGTGCTGAACCAGCTCTACAAGCACACCGCAATGCAGTCCACCTTCGGCGTGATCATGCTGGCGCTCGACAAGGGCGCGCCGAAGGTGATGAACCTCAAGGAAGTGCTGGAGCGGTTCGTCGAGCACCGGCACGAGGTCGTGGTCCGCCGGACCCAGTTCGACCTCGACGCGGCGCTGGCGCGGGAGCACATCCTCGAGGGCCTCAAGATCGCCGTCGACAACATCGACGAGGTCGTGCAGATCATCCGCGACTCCGAAGATGTGCCGGACGCCGATGCGCGGCTGCGGAAGCGGTTCGGGCTCTCCGAGAAGCAGAGCGACGCGATCCTCAACATGCGGCTCGCCAAGCTCACCGGCCTCGAGATCGAGAAGCTCGAAGCCGAGCTCAAGGAGGTCCAGGCGATCATCAAGGAGCTCAAGAGCATCCTCGCGTCGAAGCCGCGCCGGATGAAGATCCTCAAGGACGAGATGGACGAGGTCGCCAAGAAGTACGGCGACGACCGGCGCACCGAGATCCTCGCCGACCAGACCGACTTCTCGGTCGAGGACCTGATCGCCGAAGAGGACATGGTCATCACGATCTCGCACACCGGCTACATCAAGCGGATCGCGGTGAGCACCTACCGGCGGCAGCGCCGCGGCGGCCGCGGGCTGCAGGGGGCGACGACGAAGGAAGAGGACTGGATCGAGCACCTCTTCATCGCGAGCACCCACGACTACCTGATGTTCTTCACCAACACCGGGCAGCTCTACTGGCTCAAGGTGCACGAGATCCCGCAGGGCGGCCGCGCAAGCCGCGGCAAGCCGGTGGTCAACTGCATCGCGATCAAGCCGGAGGAGCGGGTCTCCGCGACGGTGGCGGTGCGCGAGTTCTCCGCCGACAAGGCGCTGATCTTCGCGACCAGCCACGGCACCGTGAAGAAGACCAGCCTGGCCGAGTACGGCAACGTGCGGAGCACCGGCATCCGCGCCATCAACATCGAGGATGGCGACGAGCTGATCGACGTGCAGCTCTGCGACGAGGCGAGCGACATCGTCCTCGCCACCGCGGACGGGATGAGCATCCGCTTCCACCAGGGGGATGTGCGCGAGATGGGCCGGGTGGCGACGGGGGTGAAGGGGATCGAGCTCGAGGCCGACGACAAGGTGATCGGCATGGTGGTCATCCGCCGCGATGCGACCCTGCTCGTCGTGAGCGAGAAGGGCTACGGCAAGCGGTCGGAACTCTCCGACTACCGGGTGCAGAAGCGCGGCGGCAAGGGCATCATCACCCTCAAGCGCACCGACAAGACCGGCGCGCTCGTGGCCCTGATGGAGGTGCAGCCCGACAACGAACTGATGCTGATCACCAAGCACGGGGTGATCATCCGCCAGCCGGTCGAGGGCATCCGGGTGATCAGCCGGAACACCCAGGGCGTGAAGGTGATCAATCTCGACGCCGGCGACGCGGTGATGGATGTCGCCCGGGTCGTGAAGGAAGACGATGAAGGCGTCGAGGGCGAGGTCGTGGATGCGGAAGCGGAATGATGATGTTGCCCCGCCCTGCATCCGGCCGTAGGTTCGCCCGGTGAGCGCCACCGCCACGCCCGCCTCTGCCGCGGTCTCCCTCGAGTCGATTCAGGAGGCCGCGCGCCTGCTGGCCGGTGTGGCGGTGCGGACGCCGATGGTGCGGTGCGGCGGTAGCGGCCAAGGCATGCCTTGGCCGCTGTACCTCAAATGCGAACACCTCCAGCCGATCGGTGCGTTCAAGGTGCGCGGGGCGCACACCGCGATCGCAAGGCTCGACGCGGCGCGGCGCGCCGCAGGGGTGGTGACCTCCTCCAGCGGCAATCACGGCCAGGCGGTCGCCTGGGTGGCGCAGCGGTTCGGCATCCGCAGCGTGATCGTGATGCCGGAATCGGCGCCGGCCGTGAAGGTGGCCGGCGTGCGGCGCTACGGTGGCGAGGTGGTCTTCGCCGGCCCGACCCGTTCGGCCGAGCAGCAGATCAGGGCCGATCGCTTCGCCGCCGAGGAAGGGCTCACGATGATCCCGCCGTTCGATCACGCCGATGTGATCGCCGGGCAGGGCACGGCGGGCCTCGAGATTCTGGAGCAGGTGCCGGACGTGGCGACGGTGCTGGTGCCGGTCGGTGGGGGCGGGCTCCTCTCGGGCGTCACCACGGCGATCAAGGCGCTTCGGCCCGAGGTGACGATCATCGGCGTGGAGCCGGCCGGGGCGCCGAAGCTCACGGCCGCGCTTGCCGCCGGACACCCCGAGACGCTGGCCCAGACGGCGAGTCTCGCCGACGGGCTGCTGACCCGGGCGATCGGAAAGCTCCCCTGGTCGCTCATCGCCCCGCACGTGCACCAGGCCGTGACGGTCACGGAAGAAGAGATCGCCGCGGCGGTCCGATTCCTCTATAGTGCGCAGGGGCTGGTGGTCGAACCGTCGGGCTCGGTGACAGTGGCCGCGGTGCTCGCAGGCAAGGTGACATCCACCGGTCCGGTGGTGGCGGTCTTGAGCGGGGGGAACGTGGATCCAGAGGTGTTCCAGCGCCTGGTGCAGGGATGACGGTCTCCCCCAGGATCCTGGTGGCCGACGACGATCAGGCGCTCACCCGTACCCTCTCCTGGATTCTCAAGGAAAACGGCTACGAGGTCGCGACGGTCTCGAGCGGCGAACATCTGCTCGAGCGCCTGTCGCAGGACCAGTACGACCTCCTGCTGCTCGACATCATGATGCCGGGGGCCGACGGCCTGCAGCTCCTGGAGCGGGTGAAGACCGATCCCCTGGTCCGCGACGTCCCGGTTCTGATGATCTCCTCGATGCCGCCCGAAGAGGCGACGGTGCGTGCCCTCGGTCTCGGCGCCGCGGACTTCATCTCCAAGCCCTTCCGGGTGCGCGAGCTGCTCGCGCGGGTGAAGGCGCATCTCCGGGTCGGACGGGAGCTCAATCAGGCGCGGGCCGAGGCGCGGACCCGCACCGAGATGGTGGACATCCTGCAGGAGGTCACCGCCTCGCTCAAGCCGGAGGAGATCTATCACATCCTCGTGCGCCGGGTGGCGCGCGGGCTCAAGATCTCCAAGTGCTCGCTGGTGTTCTCGACGCCGGGAGAAGAGGAGGCGACCGTGGTGGCCTCCTACGAGAACCCGATGCTCCGCGACCTGCCGATCGATCTCAAGCGCTATCCCGAGATCCGGCGCGCGCTCGACACCCGGCAGACGGTGCTGATCACCGACGTGGCGACCGATCCGCTCTACGCGGCGGCGCGCGACGAGTGGGAGCAGGAGGGGTGGACGGTGCCGACCCGCTCCGCGATCGCGATTCCCTTCGTGATGCGGGATCAGCGCGCCGGGGTGTTCTTCCTGCGGACGACGGCAGAGGACACCCCGCTCAATCAATCCGACGTCGCCTTCGCGGAGCAGGTCATTCGCGCCGCCGCGCAGGCGCTGGACAAGGCCTACGATCTCGAGAGCGCGGTCATCGGCCGCGAGCAGATGAAGGCGCTGGCGGAGACCGATCCGCTGACCGAGACCTTCAACCGGCGCGCGCTCGCCGACAAGCTGGTGCAGGAGCTGGAGCGGGCGAACCGCTACGAGACCCAGCTCGCCTGCCTGATGGTGGACGTCGACAACTTCAAGCACATCAATGACGCGCACGGCCATCTGGCCGGCGACGGCGTGCTCCGGGCGCTCGGCGCGATCCTCCGGCGCGAGCAGCGCACGGTGGACATCGTGGCCCGCTATGGCGGCGAGGAATTCGTGGTGCTGCTGCCGGAGACGGCGGCGAGCGGCGCCCGGATCTTCGCCGAGCGCATCATCAAGAAGGTCGCCAGCACCGATTTCGGCGAGGCCGGCCGCGCGATCAACGTGACGATCAGCGTCGGTATCGCCTGCTATCCCGATCCGCGGGTCGAGGACGGTGAGTCGCTCCTCAAGCTCGCCGACCAGCATCTCTACAAGGCCAAGCTCGATGGCCGTAACCGGTACCGCGATTGAGCAGCCGCCGTTGTCCCCGGTGTAACCGGATGTATTCGGATCCGGCCCGCTTCTGCCCCCAGGACGGCAGTCCCCTCGTCGAAGTCGGCGGCGGCCCGCCGCCGGCGGAAACGAGTGCGGGGCTCCGCACCCTGGTGCGCCAGGCCGCGCTCAAGCGCGGCCCGGGCATGGACCGCGCGAGTTCGCTGTCGAACTCCCTGCTCGATTCCCGCTACGACGTCGGCAAGCGCCTCGGCGAAGGGGGCATGTCCTACGTCTACCTCGCGAAGGACCTGACCAGCAGCGAGACCGTCGCGATCAAGGTGCTCACCCCCAAGCTCAAGGAAGACAAGAGCTCGGTGGAACGGCTCCGGCGCGAGGCGGGACTCGCGATGCGGCTCGACCATCCCAACGTCTGCCGCATCTTCCGCCTCGGCGAGACCGAGGACGGGCTCATCTACCTGGTGATGCCCTACCTCGCCGGCGAGCTGCTCTCCGACCGCGAAGTGCGCCAGGGTGCGCTGCCCCTCGATCTCGGCGTGCCGCTCCTGGTCCAGATGGCCAAGGGACTGCAGCACGCTCACGAGCTGCAGATCATCCACCGCGACCTCAAGCCCGAGAACGTGATGCTGGTGCCCGACGACCAGGGCCCCGGCGGGGTGCGGGCGGTGGTGATGGACTTCGGGCTCGCGAAGGAACGGCGCCAGGAGCCCGAGGTCGCCAAGCTCACGGCGACCGGCATCGTGCTTGGCACGCCGGAGTTCATGAGCCCCGAGCAGATCCGCGGCAAGCCGCTCGATCCGCGGAGCGACATCTACGCGCTCGCGATCGTCGGCTTCGAGATGTTCACGGGCCAGCTGCCCTTCCAGGGCCGCAACGCGCAGGAGATGATGATCGCCCGGCTTCGCGGCAAGCCGAAGCTCCTGCGCGAGGTGAAGCAGGACCTGCCGGGACGGCTGGAGCAGGTGCTCAACAAGGCGATGGCGCTCGATCCGGGAGATCGCTATCCCTCGATGACCGCCTTCGTGGAGGCCCTCGAGGGTGCCGAGGAGAGCGGCGTCTTCGCCCGGCTGTTCCGGAAGCAGTAGCAGACACCAGAGCTTCGTTTCGCCATGCCGGCCGGCGCCCCTCAGCGCCGGCGGCACGGCTCCCCGCCACGATCTTCTTCTACCGGTTCCTTTCCGGGGCGAGCCTTCCTGTATCGTGGACAACTCCGATTCGCGCGGAAACGGCGATCGGCCTCGGGGACAGTCACTGGCACAGTCAACGGCGGATGGAGGACATATGCGACGCGGATCGGTCTCGACGATGATGGTGGCGGTGCTGGGCGTGATGGCGGGGCTCGCGGGGAGCTGGGTGTTTGTGGCGCCAAGGCATGCCTTGGCGCCGCAGCATGCAGATGGGCCGAGGCATGCCTCGGCCCCGACCACCCACGGCGAATGGGTGAAGTTCGCCAACGCGAAAGGCGACTCGATCCGCGCCTATGTCGCCTATCCGGAGCGCAAGGACAAGGCGCCGGCGGTGATCGTGATCCACGAGATCTTCGGCCTCTCGAGCTGGGAGCCGACGGTGGTCGACCGGCTCGCCGCCGAGGGGTACGTCGCCATCGCGCCCGACCTGCTGTCGGCGCGCTTCGGCGTGACGCCGGCCGATCCCGACTCAGGGCGCAAGCTCACCGCGCTCCTGGTCCCCGATCAGGTGAATGCCGATCTCGACGCGGCCTACGCCTACGTCAACGCGCTGCCGGCCGTCCGCAAGGACGACATCGCGAGCATCGGCTTCTGCTGGGGTGGCGGGAAGAGCTTCCGCTACGCGACGGCCAATCCGAAGCTCAAGGCCGCCGTGGTCTGCTACGGCCCGGCGCCGGACTCGACGCTCATGTCCGGGATCAAGGCGAAGGTGCTTGGGGTGTACGGAGAGGACGACGCGCGGATCGATGCCTCCCTTCCCGACGTCGAGCGTCAGATGAAGGCGGCCAACGTCGCCTTCGAGTACAGCATCTATCCGGGCACCGGCCACGGCTTCCTGCGTCCGGGCCGCAAGGGCTCGGATGGCGAGCAGGTCGAGAAGGCCTGGACCAGCATCCTGCGCTTCTATCGTGACGCGCTGAAGTGACCTCTTACTTCCATCGGCGATGATCTACCACTTCGTCTGTTTCCGCTTCAAGGCCGGCACGACGGCCGCCCAGATCGACCAGGCGGGCACGGCGCTGCTCGGCATGATGGGGCGCATCCCGGAGATCAAGGCGATCCGCTGGGGCCCGAACTTCTCGCCGGCCGCCGAGGAGTACTCCCACGTGCTCACGGTGGTGCTGGACGACATGGCGGCGGTGAACCGCTACGTGGCGCATCCGGTCCACGTGCAGGTGGTGGCGGACGCGATCGCTCCGATTCGCGAAGCCCGGCTCGCGATCGACGTCGAAGGATAGAACTCACCCCGATGATGCTTTCATTCCTGCTCCTCGCCCTGCAGGCCCAGGCGCCGCTCGCCGCGCGCGCCGACACGCTGCATCCCCACCACGACGCGATCCACCACGACGTCGCCGTGGTGATCGGCGATACGGCCAATCACATCGTCGCCATCACCCAGACGACCTGGCTGCTCCGTTCCGACGATCCGATCGAGGTCCAGCTCGACTCGGCATTCCGGGTCGTGCGGGTGCTCACCGATGGTGAAGGGGAGCGGCGGATGGGCCGGATCACCTTCGCGGTACTGCCGACCGGCGGTGTCTATATCCCGCACCAGCGGCACGCCGGTGACACGCTGCATACGTCGATCCGCTATCACGGCCCGGTGCGCGACGGCCTCGTGATCCGGACCGACTCCAATGGGCGCCGCACCGTGTTCGCGGACAACTGGCCGGACCGCGCGCACCACTGGATCCCGCTCGAGGATCATCCGAGCGACAAGGCGACGGTGGACTTCCATGTGGAGGTAAGCGCCGGTACGCGGGTGATCGCCAACGGGCGGCTGGTGAAGATCGACACCCTGCCGAGGGGCCGGGAGATCTGGAGCTTCACGATGGCGCAGCGGATCCCGGCCTATGGGATGGTCATCGGTGCAGGGCCGCTCACCTCGACGACGCTCCCCGACGCGGCGTGCGACATCAAGTGCGTGCCGATGGCGGTGCTGAGCTACCCCGAGGATTCGGCCTGGGCGGTGGATGTGCCCTTCCGCCAGGCGGGAGACATGGTGGACTTCTTCAGCCGGTATGTCGGACCGTTTCCCTACGACCGTCTGTCGCACGTCCAGTCCACCACGATCTTCGGCGGGGTGGAGAATCCCACCGCGATCTTCTACGACGGCGGAGCGTATCCGAAGAAGCAGCTGAGCCCCGTGACGGTCGCGCACGAGACGGCGCACCAGTGGTTCGGCGACGCCGTCACCGAGGACGACTGGCACCACCTCTGGCTGAGCGAGGGATTCGCGACCTACTTCGCCGCGCTCTGGGTCCAGCACGCGCAGGGGGACAGCGCCTTCCGCGAGCAGATGCAGCGCAACGCGCGGGCGGTGAAGGGGTCGAAGGCCACCAACCGGCCGATCCTCGACATGGCCGCCACCGATCTGATGGGGCTGCTCAACTCCAACAACTACCCGAAGGGCGCGTGGGTGCTGCACTCGCTCCGCGGGCTCATCGGCGATTCGGCGTTCAAGGCGGGGATCCGGGAGTACTATCGCGCCTACCGCGATTCGACCGCGCTGAGCAGCGACTTCGCCCGGATCATGAGCCAGGCCTCGGGGAAGGACCTCGAGTGGTACTTCCGTCAGGGCCTCACGCAGCCGGGCTATCCGAAGCTGGCCGTGACCTGGCGCCACGACCGCAGGCGGCTGACGCTGACGGTGAGGCAGACCCAGCCGGAGGAATGGGGGCACTATGCGCTCCCCGGACTCGTCTTCCGGGTTGATGGCCGGCCGATGACGGCGAAGGTCGATGGTGCGGAGACGGTCATCACCTTCGAGGACGTCAAGCAGAAGCCGAAGGAGATCGTGGTCGATCCCGAGGGCTGGTGGCTGCTCGACGCCACCGTGGCGGAGGCGCAGTGAAGCGCTTCGCGCTCGGTCTGTTGCTCCTCGCGGGATGCCGGGGCAGTCTCTCGCCGCTCTCGAACAAGATCGAGATTGGCAAGGACCCGTACATGATCTTCACCGCCGACGGCGAAGGCGGTGTCGGTGATCTGTTCGCGTCACCACTCGATGGAGAGAAGCAGTTCCAGGTCACCTTCTCCCGGGTGGACGAGCGGCTCCCGGCGCTGTCGTCGGACGGTTCGATGCTGATCTTCGTCCGCTCGAAATTCCCGGGAGACACGGGGGACGTGTCGGTCGTGGTGATGAACCTGCTCAACGGCGCGGAGCGGCAGATGCCACTGCCGGCGGGATTCCATCCCGAGGCGACCGCCTGGGCCGCCGACGGCCAGCATCTGTACGTGCGCGGCGCGGCCGGACTGCTCGCCGCGGCGGCGCCGCCGGCACGAGGCACCTTCGAGCCCATCGCTCCCGCGGGACGGAGCGCCGCGGATTCGGCGCTCGCCGTGCTGCTCGGTGACCCGCCGCTGGCCGAGGTCGTGCCCTGCCCGGGTGGTGCGGGCGTGTGCGCGCGGCTCGGCAACGATTCGGTCGTCACCGTGGCGGAGGAGGGGGCGAGTCCGGTGCGATGGCCCGGAGACTCGATCGCCTATCTGGAGAAGGATGCCTGGACGGTGCGTCCGCTGGCGGGAGGCAAGACGCGGGTGATCCACTGGCTCCGGCCCCCGAGCCGCATCCGCGAGCTCACGACGTTCCGGGGAGCCGCGAGGCCGCAGTAGGTGTCTCTCGGGCGGCGATGGCATCCCACGCCGCCTCGAGCGTCAGTGCCGCGGGACTGCTGTCGGCGGTCCAGGTGCCCGAGGCCACCAGGTCGATGGCATGCTGCACGACGGTGAACCAGACCGAGGCCCAGAGTTCCGCGGGCCCGGCCCGCACCAGCCCATCCGATTTTCCCATCGCGACCAGTTGCACCAGCCCGTCGAGAAAATCGCGCCGCGCCGCCCGGCTCGGTTCGTCGAGGTAGGGCTCCGCCTCCGTCGTGAACATCATCCGCATCAGGGCCGGATCGGCCGCGGCCAGGTCCACCAGCTGCCGGCCGAGCAGCGCCAGCCGCTCAGGCGCCTTGCGCACCCGGTCGCCCTCCAGCGCCTTGAGCAGGTCCATCCCGGCGCGATAGGCGCGCCGCCACGCTTCGTTTAGCAGCTGTTCCTTGCCCTTGAAATGCCGGTAGATCGTGCCTTCGGCGACACCCGCCTGCGTCGCGAGCATCGGCGTCGTCGTGCGCGAGTAGCCGGTAGTGGTGTACAGCTCGAGGGCCGCCTGAAGCAGCCGCTCTCGGGTGGCCTCGCCGTCTCGCCGGCTGGTGCGGGGTTCCATGCCCGGGAATCTACCGTCTACAGATCGGGTCGGGAAATCGTCACGGGAACTTCATGCAGCCGAAATAGGTTGGGGGGTGGCAAGCCGATCTTCACTGTCAGGAGCGGGAGATGGACTGGAAGGGGCTGTGGGAGAAGGGATACACCTTCGCGGATTTCGTCGCCGCGGCGGCACCCGAGCACCGGGCGCTGTGGGAAGGGATCTATCGCGCGGCGCGGGTCCCCGAGTGGGCGACGAAGCCGCCGGCCGAGGAGCGCAAGCTGCTGGTTCTCGCCGAGGACTGGTGCGTGGATACGTCGAGTACGCTGCCGGTGCTGGCGCGCTGGGTGGAGATGACCCCGGGCCTCTCCCTGCGGATTCTCCGGCGTGACGAGCATCCGGAAGTCATGGACCGCTATCTCAGCAACGGCACCCGTTCGATTCCCCTCGTGCTCGTCCTCGATGCGGACTTCCACCTGCTGCGCCACTGGGGGCCGTACTCGGCGCCGCTTGCCGACTGGGTGCGGGAGCACAAGCCGCCGGCGCTCGTGAAGGAAGAGTTCGTGAAGGGGAAACGGACCTGGTACGCGCGGGATCGCGGCGAGACGACGCTCCGCGAAGTGATATCGGTGCTGTAGCGAGCGGGGCGACCGTCCGGTCGCCCCTTCGTCATTTCAGAAGGACCAACCCGAACCGGCGCTGAACACGAAGCCATCGGGACCGGTGCCGAAGTTGAAGGTCCAGATGGTGAAGCGCATGATGCGGATGGCGAGGCCGCCACCGCCGCCCACTTTCATGTCCTTCGTCGTCAGCTTGAAGTCCTCCTGCTCGAACACCCGTCCCGCATCGACGAAGGCCAGCAGCGTGAAGGCGCCGAGATCGCCGAGATTGAGCAGGTCGTGGCGCAGCTCGGCGCTTCCCATCAGGACGCCACGGCCGGCGAGCCGCTGGAACAGCAGTCCCCGATTCGAATAGCTCCCGCCCAGCACACCGATCTCGCCCTCCCACACCGGCATCTCGAACCGGGCGTTGAGCGGTGCCTTCTTCGAGAGTCCGGAGCCGCTGATCCGTGCGGCGAAGGTGGTGCCCTCCCGGATCGGGATGTAGCCGCGCACATCCGCCGTGACCCGGCTGTATCCGCCGCCGCCGGTACCGCCGCCAAATGAGGCCGTGCCGTAGATGCCGCGCGTGGTGTTGAACTCGTTGTCGCGCATGTCGAGCACCAGCGTCACCCGGCTCCGGAAGTCGGTGTCGCTGAGATCGCCGGTGCCGATGTCGGTCCGGAAGAGCGATGGGCCGGACAGGTCGCTCAGATTGCTGCGCTCGACGCCGGCGGAACCCGCGACCCAGAGCGGTCCCTTGATGCGCCGTGAGAGCTCGAAGCCGCCGAAGTACCGGGTCCGGCGCGCCTCGTAGTAGTGCTCCTGGCTCTTGGTCACGAGCGACTTGTCGTAGCTGGTGGCGTTGCCGAGTCCGAAGTAGCCGAGCCGGGTCTCGCGCGTCGTGCCGACGGTGAGGGCGAGGCGCCAGTCCTTCCGGAGCAGCGGGGCATGAAACCGGGCGATGCCCATGCGCGCGCCGGTGAAGCCCGAGCCGATGTCCACCGACAGCAGGCCGGCGTAGGGCGTCCGCGCGAAGTAATCGGCGGCCTTCCGCTCCTCGAAGTGCATCGCGATGAGCGGAAAGTTGTTGCCCAGCGAGGGGAAGTAGGGGAAGAAGCTGTCGCGCCACGGGGCATCGCTCGGCTTCCACTCCTCCTGCTGGGCGGCCATCGGGGCGGTGGCCAGGCCGACGA
Organism: Gemmatimonadales bacterium; assembly: GCA_044229245.1. GTDB lineage: Bacteria > Gemmatimonadota > Gemmatimonadetes > Gemmatimonadales > GWC2-71-9 > JADJOM01. Next base: position 27,679 of record JBGATI010000033.1, read on the forward strand.
GCGCGGTGGCGACGGACACGGTCGCGAGGAAACGCTTGAACATCACTGGGCCTTCTCGAAGAGGAATGCGGTATCGCGCTTGACGGCATCGCTGCCGTCGTGGGTCGCGTAGTCGCTCGGATAGATGGAGGCCGCGCCGGTCTCGCCCCGCTTGTTGAGGGCGTAGATGTTGAGCTGGTACTTCGGGCGGCCCCGTTCGTCGAGCCAGCGCGGCGGTGTGAGGGCGATGGCGCGCTTGAGGGTCTCGATCGCGGCATCGGTCGGCTTCATCCCGCGGCGCATGTGTTCCACCGTGAGGAATCCGCCGCAGATCATGATGTTCCGCTCCCCGAGGCCGGTGGAGCCGGCGGCGCCGATCTCGTTGTCGGTGTACTGCCCGGCGCCGACGATCGGCGAATCACCCGCGCGGCCCGGGATCTTCCACGCGAGGCCGCTGGTCGTGGTGATCGAGGAGATCTCCGCCTGCGCGTTGATGATGTTCAGGTTGCAGGTCCCGGTGACCCGCGGCGCCATGGGCTGCGAGTCCGGAACGTCCATCCAGTCGTCCTCGTGGCCCCGGTTGGCGCGCCAGTGCAGCCACAGCTCACGGGACTGGGGTGTCAGCAGGTCCTCTTCCTTGAGGCCGAACGACAGCGCGAACTTCTTGGCGCCCTCGCCGACGAGGAGGATGTGGTCGGTGTACTTGAGGACCAGGCGCGCCACTTCGCTCGGCGTCTTGATGCCCTCGAGCGCCGCCACCGCGCCGGCCCGCTTGCTCGGCCCGTGCATGCAGGAGGCGTCGAGCTGCACGACCCCGTCCTCGTTGGGCAGGCCGCCGTAGCCCACCGAATTATCGCTCGGGTCGAGCTCGGTGATCTTCACCCCTTCGACTGCAGCGTCGAGCGTATCGGCGCCCTCGCCGACCATCTTCACCGCGAGCCGGATCCCGCGCAGTGCGTTGGTCGACCCCACCGCCGTTGCGCGCACCGCGGACCGGTGGACCACCGCGGGCGCGCCGGGAAGGATCTCACTCGCCGGACGACCCAGCGAGCCCGCCGCGAGCGCCGCGCCGGCAGTGCCCAGGAAGTCGCGCCGGGTGAAGGAATCGGACACAGAGGAACTCCGGTGGCAGGATGGACAGGTGCTGTGACCGGAGGGATTTAGGCACCGGGCGCCACTCCTGTCAACTTGCCGGTGCGAGAGGGTGCGGGCATTGTTCTGGACCCACCATGGACGAGGCAATCGAGTGAGCGAACGAGTCCGCGCGAGTCTGCTGGCGCTGCTGCTGCTGGCGCCCGCCGGGGCCGGCGCGCAGGAGCGTCCCGACACCGCCGCGCTCCGACTGATCCGGGAGGAGGGCTTCCAGCACTCGCAGGTGCTTGCGAGTGCACTCGGCCTCTCCGATCTGCAGCCGCCGCGGCTGGCGGGTTCCCCGGGCTACCTCTCCGCCGCGGGCTACGCCACGACCCGGCTCAAGTCGTGGGGCGTCACGCAGGCGTCGCTCGAGGCCTGGGGCCGCCGCACTCCCTCCTGGGTGCTCGACCGCTACAACGTCGAGATGATCAGTCCCTGGTATCTCCACATCACGGCCTTCCCGCGCGCCTGGTCTCCCTCCACGCCGGCGCCGGCCAGCGCACCGGTCGTCGTGGTGTCGATCGAATCCGACTCCGACTTCGCGCGCTACCACGGAAAGCTGCGCGGGCGCATCGTGCTGAACGGTGCGATCGAATCGCTGGACACTCTCGACCGGCCGATGGTCAGGCGCTTCACCGATGCCCAGCTCGACAGCCTGAGTCGCCTCGCCGAGGCGGGCAAGCCGCTCACCCCGGCCGAGGACATGCAGCCCTGGATCGACCTGATCCGCGCGGGGCGCCGGCTCGCTGCGTTCCTGAAGCGGGAGGGTGTCGTCGCCCTGATCGAGCCGAGCGAGATCAGAGCGTCGCTGCGGGCCGATGGCTGGTTCGCCTACCCGGGCGCGCCCTGGGGTGGCGTGCCGAGCTTCGTGGTGAGCCGCGCCCACTTCAACCGGGTGCTGCGCCTGGTGGAGGCGGGGAAGCCGGTCCGGCTCACCGTCTCGCTCAAGGGCCACACCACGCAGGGCGACTCGCTGGGCCGCGACGTGATCGCCGAAATCCCCGGCACCGATCCCGCGCTCAAGGATCAGGTCGTGATGCTCGGCGGGCATCTCGACAGCTGGATCGCCGGCACCGGCGCCGCGGACAACGCCGCGGGCTGCGCCGTCGGCATGGAAGTGCTCCGGATCCTCACCGCCGCGCATCTGCAGCCGCGGCGCACGATCCGGCTGGCGCTCTGGGACGCGGAAGAACCGAGCGAGGACTACGCCGGTTCGATGGGCTATGTGCGACGCCACTTCGGCGATCCCGGCACCGGTGTCCTCAAGCCGGAGCATGCCGGCCTCTCCGCCTACTTCAACTTCGACAACGGCAGTGGCCGGATCCGCGGGATCTACCTGCAGGGGAACCCCGCGGCCCGGCCGATCTTCGAGTCGCTGCTCGCCCCCTTCGCCGATCTCGGCGCGAATCATGTGACCCTGGCGAGTACCGGCGAAACCGATCACGTCCCCTTCTGGGCCCTGGGCCTGCCGGCATTCCAGTTCATTCAGGATCCGCTCGACTACGACTCCCGCGTCCACCACAGCGACCTCGATGTCGGTGACTACCTGCGCGAGGGGGATCTCAAGCAGGCGGCCGTCGTCATGGCGTCCGTCGTCTATCAGGTCGCCATGCGCGACTCGCTGATCCCGCGGGTGGTGCGTTGAGCGCCTTCGGACGCCACTTCGATCCGGCCCAGCCCGACGTCCTCCCCGAACTCCGCGCCCTGATGGTCGAGGCGGCGGGGCTCGATCAGGACGCCTCGGCGCCGCTGATCGCCCGCGCCTCCGAGCGGCTCCGGGAGCTGTTCCGTACCTCGCAGCCGGTCGTCATTCATCCCGGTTCGTCGGTGGCGCTGCGGGAGATCGGGCTGCGCTCCACCGTGGAGCATCGGGCCCTGGCGCTGATTGCGGGTCCGCGCGGAAAGGAGCTTGCCGATCAGGCCGAGGCCCTCGGCAAGGAGGTGCTGCGGCTGCACGTCCACCCCGGCCGCGCGGTCGAACCCGCCCACCTCACCCGCTTCCTCGCCGGGCCCGAGGTGGACAGCGTGATCCTGGTGCACGCCGAGCCGAGCCTCGGCTCGATGCTGCCGCTCGCCGATCTCACCCCGCTGGTCCGCGGACGCCGCGACGTGATGCTCTTCGTGGACGCGAGCGCGTCGCTCGGCGCCTCGCCCATCGAGACCGAGCAGTGGGGGGTCGACTTCGTGCTGGGGGCGTCGGAGGGAGCCCTCGGCATGCCCGCCGGGCTGGCCTTCGGAACGGCCTCGCCCCGGCTGGTGGCGCGGGGCCGCGGCATCACCGGCCGCGGCAGTCACCTCGACTTTGTCGCGCAGCACGATGCCGCCGTGAAGCATCAGACGCTCGCGCCGGTTCATCCCTCCCTCGCGACCGTCCTGCTGCGGCAGCTCGAGCGGATCCTCGATGTCGAGGGACTGCCCGAACGCTGGGCGCGCCACGCGCGGATGCGGAGCATGGTCGAGGCGTGGGCGCCGAGCCGCGGACTCCAGCTCTTCGTCGCCGAGTCGCGGCGAGCCGATGCCGTCACGACCGTCGCGTTAGGCGCGTCGCGGAGCGCGGCGGCGGTGGCCGAAGCGATGCTGGCGGAAGGATGGCGGATCGGAGCGGGTGAGGACCGGACGGCGGGGGGGCTGCTCGGGATCGGGCATGCGGGGGATCTGCAGCCGGAACAGCTGCGGGGACTGCTGGAGGCCCTGGCAGGGGTGCTCGGACCGAACGGCGCTACTCCACCTTGAACTTGCCGACCTCGGCGAAGAGGGCGTTCGCGGTCTCGGCCAGGGCGTGCGAGGAACCCGCGACCTGCTCCGTCGAGGCCGAAAGCTCCTGAGCGCTCGCCGCGATCTCCTCCGCCGCGGCCGCGACGTCCTCCGTGCCGGTCGACACCTCCTGCATCCGGGAGGCGATGCCGCCGATCAGGGTCCGCACCTCGCCTGACGAGCGCGAGATCTGCCGGCTCCACTCGTCGGTCTGCTCCGCCTCGGCCGCGACCTTCGCGAGCCCCTCCGCCGCCTTGTGCGCGGTCGAGCGTGCGGCCTGTCCCCCCTGCGCCAGCCGGAGCAGCCGGTCCCGCGCCGTCGCCACCCGCTCCTGTACCATCCGCACGGTGTCGCTGGTGAGACTCGCCGCCTGCGCCGCCTGCCCGGCGAGCTTGCGCACCTCCTCGGCCACGACGGCGAAGCCCTTGCCCTCGTCACCGGCGCGTGCCGCCTCGATGCCGGCGTTCAGCGCCAGCATGTGTGTCTGCCGGGCGATCGCCTTGGTCTGGATCACGAACTGGCCGATCTCCTCCGACGCCTCGGCGAGCGCGCGCGCCTCTTCCGCTCCGAGCTCGATCTCCTGCGCCAGCCGCTGCAGTTCGTTCGAGCTCACATCGAGTTCGTCGCGGTGATCGCGCGCCAGCTTCACGAGCGCCGCGTTGCGGGTCGCGGCCTCTCCGGCGCTGCTCGCCAGCGATTCGGCGATGTGCAGGATCTTCTCGGCGTCCTCCGTCGCGAGCCGGACCAGCGCGGCCTGCTTGGTGGCCCGATCGGTCAGCTCGTTGCAGGTGCCGGAGACCTCTTCGGTCGAGGCACTCATCTGCTGCGTGGAACTCGAGATCTCCTGCGCCATCGCGGCGGCTTCCTGCGAGCTGGAGCGGATCGCGCTGACCAGCCCGCGCAGCTCCTTGACCATCGTGCCGATTGCCTGCGTGAGGTTGTCGGCCTGGGCCGTGCCGACGGAGGTGAGCGCGACGGTGAGGTCCCCCTGCGCGACCCGGGTCGCGACGACCACCGTATTGCCGAGGGGGCGGAGGATGTTGCGGGTGGTCCAGCTCACGACGAAGGTCACGATCAGGAGGCCGAACAGCAGGTACACCCCGAACGCCGCCGCCAGCGGGCCCCAGAACTCGACCGTGGCATGCTCGCGCCCGTAGAAGAGCCACAGCGTGCCTGCCATGGCCAGCCCAAGCGCGACCACGAGCCCCGCCGCGGTCAGGTACATCCTGCGCACAAAGAGCTTGCGGTGGTCGCGGGCCATGGGCGGGTAAGTTGAGGGGAGCTGGGAAGTTAGAGACGCGGGTCGGGGCGGGGCAAGGGAGTTCCGAGTACCGAGTGCCGAGTTCCAAGGCATGCCACGCTCGGAACTCGGAACTCGGAACCCGGAACTTGTCGGCGGCCTCCCCTGCCTCTGAGGCCCGGTTTCGGTAGATTCCTGCCCCTATGACTGACATGCCGCCGGACAACAGCTATCGCCCCGACCAGGTCGAGGCGAAGTGGCGCGCTCGCTGGGCCGAGCGTGGCACCAATCAGCCCGATCTCGATCACCCGACGCGCCCCTTCTACAACCTGATGATGTTCCCCTATCCCTCCGCCGAGGGGCTGCACGTGGGGAACATGTTCGCCTTCACTGGCAGCGACGTGTATGGCCGGTTCAAGCGGCTGCAGGGGTACACCGTCTTCGAGCCGATCGGTTACGACGCCTTCGGCATCCACAGCGAGAACTACGCGCTGAAGGTCGGCAAGCATCCCGCCGATCTGATCCCGCAGAACATCGCCAACTTCCGCCGCCAGCTCGAGCGGGTCGGCGGGATGTTCGACTGGCGGCACGCGCTCAGCACCACCGATCCCGACTACTACAAGTGGACGCAGTGGATCTTCCTGCAGCTGCTGAAGGCGGGCCTCGCCTACAAGAAGAAGGCCGGGGTCAACTGGTGCCCGTTCGACAAGACCGTGCTCGCCAACGAGCAGGTGATCGACGGCAAGTGCGAACGGTGCGGCACCGCGGTCGAGCAGCGCTTCCTGGAGCAGTGGTTCTTCCGGATCACCGACTACTGCGAGCGGCTGCTGGCCAATCTGGACCAGATCGACTGGTCGGACACGACCAAGACCGCGCAACGCAACTGGCTCGGCCGGAGCGAGGGCGCGGAGATCGATTTCGCGGTTGCCTCCAAGAACTCGGAACCCATCCGGGTATTCACGACCAGACCGGACACGCTGTTCGGCGCAACGTTCATGGTGCTCGCCCCCGAGCATCCGCTGGTCGCCGGGCTGACGACCGCCGACCGCAAGGCGGAGGTCGAGGCCTATGTGAAGGCGGCGGCGGCGCAGGACCTTGTGAGTCGCAAGGTGGGTGACCGCGAGAAGACCGGTGTCTTCATCGGTGCCTATGCGACCAATCCGGTGACCGGAAAGCCGGTGCCGGTCTGGATCGCCGACTACGTGCTGATGGAGTACGGCACCGGCGCGATCATGGCGGTGCCCGCGCACGACGAGCGCGACTTCACGTTCGCGACCCGGTATGCGCTGCCGATCGTGCGCGTGCTGGCGGGCGAGGGGCAAGCCGCCGACGCACCGCTCGCGGCCGCGGAGACCGACGTCGTCGGCTTCCGGCTGGTGAATTCCGGCCGCTTCGACGGTATGCCCGCCGAAGAGGCCAAGCGGGCCATCACCACGCAGCTCGCGGGCGAGGGGCGGGGCAAGCCGGTGGTCCAGTTCCGGCTGCACGACTGGTGCATCTCCCGGCAGCGGTACTGGGGCCCGCCGATTCCGGTGATCTACTGCGACAGCTGCGGCGCGGTGCCGGTCCCGGAGAAGGATCTCCCGGTGCTGCTGCCCGCGCTCGAGGACTTCCGTCCCGACGATTCGGGGATCTCCCCGCTCGCCCGGCACGAGGAGTGGTACTTCGTCCCCTGCCCGACCTGCGGCAAGCGGGCGCGCCGAGAGACCGACGTCTCCGACACCTTCCTCGATTCGGCCTGGTACTACCTCCGGTATCCGAGCACCGAGTTCCACGACCGGCCCTTCGACAAGGCGCGGACGAAGACCTGGTGCCCGGTCACGACCTACATCGGCGGGAACGAGCACGCGGTGCTGCACCTGCTGTATTCGCGCTTCCTCGCGATGGTGCTCAAGGACCTGGGGCACATCGATTTCGAGGAGCCGTTCACCCGCTTCCGCGCGCACGGGCTGATCGTGAAGGACGGCAGCAAGATGTCCAAGTCGCGGGGCAACGTGGTCATCCCCGACGACTACATCGCGCAGTGGGGCGCCGACACCTTCCGCATGTACCTGATGTTCCTGGGTCCGCTGCAGGAGGGGGGCGACTTCCGTGACGCCGGCATCAACGGGCCGCGCCGCTTCCTCGACCGGGTCTGGCTCATGGTCGGCGACACCACGACCGGCGGCGAGATCCCGAAGGAGCTCCTCACCCGCTGGCACGCGACCAAGAAGAAGGCCGCCGAGGACATCGAGGCGCTGCGCTACAACACCGCGATCGCCGCGCTGATGGAGTTCGTCAACGCGATCAAGGAGGCCGGTTCGCGCGAGCGCGAACTGGTCCAGGATCTCGTCGTGATGCTGGCGCCGTTCGCGCCGCACTTCGCCGAGGAGTGCTGGGAGCGGCTGGGGCATACGACCACCGTGTTCGATGCCGGCTGGCCCAAGTGGGACGAGGCCCTCGTGGTCTCCGACGAGATCGAGCTGCCGGTGCAGGTCAACGGCAAGACGCGATCGAAGGTGATGGTCGCGCGCGGCGCCGACGAAGCCACCGTGCTGGCCGCGGCCCTCGCCGATGAGACCACCAAGCGGTTCGTCGGCGACAGGAGCCCGAAGAAGGTAATCCACGTTCCGAACCGGCTGCTGAACATCGTCGTCGGATGACCCTCGCCGGGAGAGGCTCGATGCGCCCTGTCTCCGTGTTGCTCCTCTCCCTCGCGGCCGCACCGCTCGCCGCCCAGACGCCCGCCGATTCGGTCGCGATCGATCAGGCGCGCCGCTTCGTGCTCGACACGATGGCGGTGCTCCGGGCGCCGGGCGCCTCCATCACCGTGATCCGCGACGGGGTGATGATCTGGAGCGAGGGCTTCGGCTCCGCCGATCTGGAGCAGGGCGTCCCGGCGACGCCACTCACCCGCTTCCGAGTCGCGAGCATCTCCAAGTCGCTGACCTCGATCGCCCTCGGCCTGCTGGTCGAGGAGGGGAAGCTCGACCTCGACGCCCCCATCCAGCGCTACGTCCCCGACTTCCCGGTCAAGCGGTGGCCTATCACGACCCGTCAGGTGGCGGGGCATCTCGCCGGCATCCGGCACTACCGCGACAACGAGATGGAGAACGCCCGGCACTACGACACGGTCCACGACGGGCTGGCCATCTTCGCCGCGGATTCGCTGCTCTTCGAACCCGGCACCCAGTACGCCTATTCCTCCTACGGCTGGAACCTCATCAGCGCGGTGATCGAAGGGGCGAGCGGAGAGCCGTTCCTGCCGTACATGGCCCGTCGGGTCTTCGGGCCGGCGGGGATGACCCGCACCGAACCGGAGTTCAACGACAGCCTGATTCCCTTCCGCTCCCGCTTCTACGTGCATGCCGACAGCACCGCGCCCGCGCGGAACGCACCGTACGTCGACAACAGCTACAAGTGGGCTGGGGGCGGGTTCCTCTCGACGACGGAAGATCTGGCGCGCTTCGGGCGGAAGCTGCTGGAGGGGAAGCTGCTCCGGCCCGCGACCCGCGACCTGCTCTGGACCTCGCAGCGCACCGCCGACGGGAAGCCGACCGGTTATGGTCTGGGCTGGCGCTCGGGGGTCGATGATTCGGGCCGGCGCTGGGTGGGGCACACCGGCGGCGCGATGGGGGGCACCGGCAATCTCGTCATCTTCCCCGAGCAGCATCTCGTGATCGCGCTGCTGGTCAACAGCGACCGCACCTTCATCTCGGCGGCGCCGCGCATCGCCGGGCTCTTTCTCCGCTAGCAGCCGGCCTCAGGGACAGGCGTACCGGAAGGCGTCGTCCAGCGCGAGCGGAAGGACGAGGGTCCGGAGCCCTTCGCTCGCCGCCGCCTGACAGAGCGAGTCCCGCGCCGCCACGTCCGTCGCCCAGCGTGAGCGATACTCCGCGTTCAGCACCGGTTTCCCCGCCGCCGTGAATCCCCCGTAGACATCGCACTCGTCGAACTCGTGGCACTGCTCGTTGAGCGCGAAGTCCACGTACGCGACCAGCGAGTCCGTCTGGTTGATGTCGTTCTTGAGCGCGATCGCGAGGCCGCGGCCGTGCGCGGCGTTGGCGAGCCAGCGGTTGAAGGCGAGCTGGTCGCTGGCGGTGAGCGGAAAGCCGGTGTCCTCCTGGTAGTTGTGCAGCCAGTCGGGCTCGACGCCATCGCAATGCTTCGCCACCGCCGTGTCGAGCCGGGCCAGCATCACCGCCTGCACCGAGGCCGAACGGATGTCGAGCCACTTCTCTCCCGGCCATCCGGGCACCGGCTTGCCGCGGTCGGTGGGGAGGAACTGGCCATGGTCGGGGCGCCAGTTCTCGTCGGAGCCCGCCGAGAAGTAGCAGATCAGCGAACGGTTCGCGGCGTGCAGCGCGGTGACCACCGCCGAGTCGGTCGCGAAGAGGTCGAGGTCGTACAGCGCGACGGCGTAGGTGAGGTTGGGCGCGCCGTCGAGCTGCCACTGCCAGGTGACCTGGGCGGGCGGCCGGTACCAGCTGCCGCTGGTGACGGGCGGGACGGCGGGGTCGAGATTCCCCGGGGGCGAGGTGCCGAAGGGCGTATCGGTACTGCTCCCGCCGCAGCCGGCGAGGAGCAGGATCAGCGGGGCGACGCGGGGCAGACGCGGCATGCCGAAAAGTGGCACCGCGCGCGGACGGGCGCGGTGAGTGCTGTCACCCGTCAGCGCGGTCGCTTCATCTCCCGCCAGTCCTCTCGGAGTTCGGTCGCCGGATTGAAGTTGGGGGAGTCGGAGAGGATGTACTCGCCCTGCCCGTTGCTCCACGCCGTGGTGTAGCCGCCGACCAGTTCCACCTTCTCGTTGCTGCGCGGATCGATGTAGGTCTCCACGCCGCGAATCGTCTGGCCGAACTGTTCCGCCATCCGGTCCTGGACCGCCTGGTTCTCCCGGTAGGTCTGCTGCATGCTGTTGCTGATCTCCTCCTGCGCCTGCCGCCAGATCCGGTGCCGGTCCATCGCTCCCTGCCGCTGGATGTTGGCCATGTTGCGGAGCCAGGCCCCGACCGCGGCGGCGTACTGCGGGTTGCCCCGCAGCGACGCGATCATCGTCGCGAAGAGCTTGTCGTTCTGGTCCAGCTGGCCGCGGGGTGCCCAGATGCCGACGACGTTGTAGGCCATCACCTGGAAATTGTTCTGGGTCATCGCGGTGTTGCCGTTCATCAGCCCCGAGGTACTCGGCGAGGGCGCCGCAATCGTCTGGATCGTCGCGGACATCCATTCCTCGACCGGCTGCCCGTTCAGCTGATACTGCGCCCGCACCCGGCCGGCCTCGACCCGGAATCCCCGCAGATACCCCTGCTGCACCAGCGGAGCGTAGGTCGACGCGATCTTCTGCTGCTCCGCCTGCGCCAGCGCATGCAGCGGCTCCGCCGCGACCACGCGCGAACCCTGGCGGACGCGCGGCAGCACCATCCGGGACAGGAAGTCGGTGGGATTCACCAAGGGGTTGGCATCGCAGCCCATGTTGTTCTGGGCGCTGTTCTGCATCGACTGCTGGCTGAACTGATCGTCGGACCAGACCCACGAGTACTGCGGCAGGATCTCGAAGCCGGTGAGGCCGTCGCGGGAGCGGGCGCGCCACCGGGCCTGGATGATGTTTTGCGGGCAACGGGTCATCCCCTGCACCCAGTTCACCCCACCCTCGACCTGCCAGTCGGAGGGCACCAGGAGCCGCGCGACCTCGACGGGCTGTCCCCAGCCCTGAGCGTCCATGATCTTCACGAGCCGCATCCGCATGATTCCGCTCCTTGCGCGAGGTGCCGGGCGCTGCCCCTGGGCCATGCTCGCGGAAGGCAGGCCGGCAGTGGTCAGCAGGGCGAGCATCGCCATGGTCGAGAGTTTCATCGTTCCACGGTCCTTGTGGCGGTCTTTCCCCTGACCACGGGGAATCGGGTACACCCGGCGTGCGTTGGGTGCTGCGGCGATATCAGCGGGCGGCCATCGTCCCCGCATGCCGACGCGTCGCCGTCGAATTGCCCTTCATGCCCGTGCCCGGGCGCTCCGCAGGCGACCGACACCCACCGAGGCCCGGGTGTGGGAGCTGCTCCGCCTCCGCCGTTGCGGCGGGGCACGGTTCCGTCGCCAGCATGTGCTCGCCGGGTTCATCGTCGACTTCTACTGCCCAGCCCTGCGCCTCGTGATTGAACTGGCGGGCTCAATCCACGACGACCCGGGGCGACGGGACCATGACGATCGCCGGCAGCTCGAACTCGAGCGCCGCGGCTATCGCGTGGTCCGGATCAGGAACGAACAGGCCACGGCGGTGGCGCTGTTGGGGATCGTGCTCGAGGCGCGCCGCGGGCGTGAGCCGTAGTCGGTTCCCCACCCCTGACCCCTCCCCACGATGTGGGGAGGGGAACGGGGAGGGGCGCCGGCCTCTCACAACAACTTCGTAATCCACTCCCCCGCCAGATACCCCGCCGCCGCCACACCCAGCCCCACGACGAACATATCCATGCCGCTCCGGAATACGCTGCGGCCGGTGAAGAAGCTGCGCGCCGCCCCGACGCCGAAGTGCGCGAGCATCGAGATCGCGAAGCTGGTCCAGATCGCCCACCGTCCCGACGCGAGCAGAAAGGGTGCGACCGGGATGAAGGCGCCGACCGCCGTGGCGGTCCCGGTGATCCACGCCTCGCGAAATGGCGTTGCGCTCGGCTCCCCGATCTTGAGTTCCTCGCGCACCTTCTCGCCGAGCGCCCGCTCCGGGTCCAGCATGATCCGCGCGGCGAGTTCCTCCGCCTGGGCGGCGGACATGCCCTTCGCTTGATAGATGAGCGCGAGCTCCTCCCGCTCGAGATCGGGCATGAGCCGGATCTCCTCGCGCTCCATCGCGATCTCGTGCTCGTTGACCTCGCGCTCGCTCTTGGCGGCGAGATAGCCGGAGGCGCCCATCGACAGCGCGTCCGCTACCATGCCGGCGACCCCGGTCGCGACGATCATGTGTTCGGCGAGGTTGAGCTGTCCCTGCGCGCCGAGCACCCCTGCCACCAGCCCGAAATTGGCGGTCAGCCCGTCGTTGAAGCCGTAGACCAGGTTGCGGAGCATCCCGCCCACCCCGGTCTTGTGCCACGGCTCCCCGGCCGTCCCGACCAGCCCCGCCAGCGACTCGGCGTGCTGCGCAGACTCCTTGGCCAGTGTGAGCGCGGCGGCCCCGGCCGCCCCGTCGGGCGCCTGACGATACATCATCAGGTAGCCCTTCACCTCACGCCCCTCCTCCTCGAGCAGCATGGGCGCCAGGAAGCCGGGGCCGAAGCGCCGCGCCAGCCAGGCCATCATCCGGGCTCGTCTGGAAGGCCGGAGTGCCGGGACCGGATGGCCGCTCTCCTGGAGCAGCCGTTGCCAGAGTTCGACGTGACGGTCTTCCACGCCGGCGAGTCGCAGGTACAGCGCGGCGCGTGCGGGATCCTTCTCGAGGGAAGCGAGGGCGCGATAAAGATAGGCGGCGTCCGCTTCGTCTTCGAGGTGGTGCAGCCAGTCGTGTGGTGCGGCGGCAGGCGAGGGGATGGCAGTCATGGTTTCAATCTAGCACCTCGACGTCTGCATTCGTGGTGTGCTGGACACACGTCGTGTGGCGCTGACGCCTCTCTTCGCGTCGATGAGTGGCTGTGCCGCAACAGTCAGGCGCCGAAGTGAGAATCGAGGCTTGACGGCGCGACCGCGCGCTCCCAACTTCGCTCGTCCCGCAAAACAACTTCGTACTCTTCGGAGGTTCGCATGCAGCGAATTCGCTCCGCCCACCTGGTGGGCGGTCTTGGCATTGTGCTTACCGGCATCCTCGCCGGTTGCGCCGACGAACAGCCGACCGGTCCCACACGGGCCGCGGTGCGTCCGGCGCTCTCCCTGAGCGCCCCGACCACCCGGCCGGATCGGTACATGGTGAGCTACAAGACCACCCAGCCGGCGGCACTCGCCAGCAAGATCAAGGCGATGGGTGGCACGATCGACCGGACGCTTCCGGCGATCAAGGCGATTGTGGTGAGCGGCATCGGTACGGCGAACGCCACCAAGCTCAAGAGCATCAGCGGCATCGAATACGTGGCGCAGGACCTCGACGCCCAGTTCCTGCCGCCCCCCAGTGGCCAGATCAGCGTCCAGAACCTCGGCACCCCCGGCCCCAAGGCCGCCGGCACCGACCAGAGCGGCGCGTTCTTCTACCCCTACCAGTGGAACATGCGGCAGGTGTCCGCCGACATCGCGTGGAACACGACCCCCGGCGGCGCGGGTGAACTGGTCTGCGTCCTCGACACCGGCATCGACCCGGATCACCTGGATCTCTCCGGCAAGGTCGACCCGACCAAGCTGGTCTCCTTCATCAGTTCGCCGCTCTTCGCCGGCGACCTGGATCCGCTCGACTACAACTTCCACGGCACCGCCACCTCCGCCTATATCTCCTCCAACGGGATCGGCGTCGCCTCGGTGGCTCCGAATGCGCGGCTCTGCTCCGCCAAGGTGCTCAACGTCCTGGGCAGTGGCAGCTTCGTCGACGTCATCACCGGCATCCTCTGGGCTGCGGAGTCCGGCGCCGACGTCATCAACATGAGCCTCGGGGCCTACGTCGATAAGTCGATCCCGAGCGCCGACCTGCTGGTCGCCTTCCAGCAGCGTGCGGTGGACTTCGCCATCCGGAAGGGCGCGGTGGTAGTGGCCTCCGCCGGCAACAGCGCCATCGACCTCGACCACGATCCCAAGACCTTCATCTCCGTTCCCGCCCAGCTCAAGGGCGTCATCAGCGTCGGCGCCACCGCGCCGTTCGCTCAGGCCAACTTCGACCTGCTGGCGAGCTACTCGAACTACGGTGGCGAGACCGGTATCTCCCTGGTCGCCCCCGGCGGTGACTTTGCGGCCGGCACCGCCCTCGATGCCAACCTCACGGCGTGCAGCCAGTACCAGCTCACCCTGCCGTTTGCCTGCGCGTACAACGACTACCTCTTCGTCTCCGGAACGTCGGAAGCGGCCCCGCACGTCGCTGGTGCGGCCGCTGTCGTGGAATCGCAGCGGGGCCAGAGCCTGCCGGCGACCACCTCCGGCTGCATCAGGCGGAACGCCGATGTCGTCGGTCCCCGGATTATCTTCGGGGCCGGCCGGCTGAACGTCGCAAACGCTGCCGCCTGCACGAAATAGCGGCTGGCGTTGGGGGTGGGGAAG
>JBGATI010000006.1:0-194032 GCA_044229245.1 Gemmatimonadales bacterium
GGGCCCGGGTGAGTAGACGGTCAAGCCCCGCCGGTTCCCGTGACGGAATGGTGGCGGTCATTGGATTGTCGGTTTTGAGTGGAACGGGTAGCTGGGTGCTATCGCTCGCTGCGGGGAGACTCACGGCTGTGCGCCGAGGCTTGACGCATACTGCCGTCCGGGACGGCGGTTGTCAACTCTCCATTTGTGCTGCACATTGGGTCGGACACTCCGTCCCTCTCCAACCGCCTGAGGCCGCCCCGCATGGACGCAGTCATCACCCTGGATCACGTCAGCAAGCGTTTTGGTGATTACGTCGCCGTCCACGAGGCGCATTTCACGATCGGCAAAGGCGAATTCTTCTCGATGCTCGGGCCGTCGGGGTGCGGCAAGACCACGACGCTCCGGATGATCGCCGGATTCGAGCAGCCGAGCGGCGGGCACATCCTCCTCGAGGGCCAGGACGTCTCCACGACGCCGCCGTACAAGCGGAATGTGAACACCGTCTTCCAGCACTATGCGCTGTTCCCGCACATGTCGGTGCGCGACAACGTCGCCTTCGGCCCGCGGAGCAAGAAGCTGCCGGAGCCCGAGGTCACCAAGCGCGTGGCCGAACTGCTGAAGGTGGTGCGGCTCGAGACCTTCGCCGACCGCAAGCCGGCGCAGCTCTCCGGGGGCCAGCAGCAGCGGGTGGCGCTTGCCCGCGCGCTGGTCAACTACCCCAGCGCCCTCCTCCTCGACGAACCGCTCGGCGCCCTCGACCTCAAGCTCCGTCAGGCGATGCAGATCGAGCTCAAGCGCATCCAGCGCGAGGTCGGGATCACGTTCATCTACGTGACCCACGACCAGGAAGAGGCGCTGACGATGTCGGACCGGATCGCGGTGATGAACGAGGGGCGGGTCGAGCAGATCGGGACGCCCGAGGAGATCTACCACTCTCCGGCCAGCGTCTTCGTCGCCAACTTCATCGGCGTGGCCAACCTGCTCCCCGCGACGGTCGTCGGCGTCCTGGACCAGACCTGCGTCGCGACCGTCGGCGGCACCACCCGGATGGAAGCCGCCCGGCCCGGCTGGGAGGCCAAGGTCGGCGGGCAGGCGACGCTCATGGTGCGCCCGGAGCGGCTGCACCTGGGCGCCCCCGGCAAGGGACTGCCGGCCACGCTCGAGGCGGCGGTCTTCCAGGGACCGGTGATCCGCTGCCTGCTCCGCACCGCGGATGGCATCGAGGTCGTCGCGCACGTCAGCTCGGAAGGCGAGCGGCCGGAGCTGGTGACCGGCCGTGGCTACTCCCTCAACTGGGACGCCGATGCCGCCCGGCTGCTCCGCCCCGCCAAGGCCGCACGGGACCTCGACGACAACGAGCGTACCACCCTCCAGCTTGCCGGACAGTAAGTCCTGAACCCCATCCCCCGAGGATGCCATGAGTACACCCAAGTCGTACGATGAGCAGGAGCTGCAGCAGCTGGTCCGCCGGGCACTGTCCCGGCGCGACTTCCTGGGACGCACCGCACTGGCCGCCGGCACGGTGGCCTTCGGGAGCGCCTTTCTGACGGCCTGCGGCAAGAAGGAAGGCGCCGCTGCCGGGGCGGACTCCGCCGCCGCCGCCCAGACGGCGACCAAGACGGTCCGCATCTCCAACTGGCCGATCTACATCGACAAGAACACGGTGGGCGACTTCGAGAAGGCGACGGGCATCCACGCCGAGTACACCGAGGACGTCAACGACAACAACGAGTTCTTCGCGAAGATCGACGAGCCGCTCAAGCGCGGCCAGTCGATCGACCGCGACGTCATCGTCCTGACCGACTGGATGGCGGGCCGGCTCATCACGCTGGGCTACGTCCAGGCCATTCCCGAGGCGGCCTTCCCCAACAAGGCGAACCTCGTCGACAGCCTCAAGGACGTCGGCTTCGACCCGGGGCGCAAGTTCAGTGTGCCGTGGCTCTCCGGCATGACGGGCGTCGGCTACAACCCGAAGAAGACCGGCCGCGAGCTTACCAGCATCAATGACATCTTCGACCCCAAGTTCAAGGGCCAGGTCACGATGCTCACCGAGATGCGCGACACCCTCGGCCTCGTGATGCTGGGGCAGGGCAAGGATCCCTCCTCCTGCACCCTCGACGACGCCAAGGCCGCCTGCGCCAAGATCAAGAAGTACCGCGAGAACGGTCACATCCGGAAGTTCACCGGCAACGACTACGCCGCCGACCTCTCCAGCGGCAACATCGCCGTGGCCATCGCCTGGTCGGGCGACATCCAGGGCCTCGCGGCGGACAACCCCGATCTCCGCTGGATCGCGCCAAAGGAAGGGGCCATGCTCTACTCCGACAACATGCTCATCCCCAAGAGCAGCGAGCATCCGGAGCTGGCCGCCGCGTGGATGAACTACGTGTACGACCCGGCCCACTCCGCGCAGATCCTCACCGCCGCGCCGTACATCTCCGCGGTGAAGGGCTGCGGCGACGCACTCGCGAAGATCGACGCCAACCTGGCCAAGAGCCCGCTGGTCAACCCGACCGACGAGATCCGCGCCCGGCTGCACGTCTTCAAGTGGCTGGAGGACGCCGATGACAAGGCGTTCAACCAGATCTTCCAGGACGCGATCGGAGCGTAACGATCGATGGCAGGTATTGCCGCAGGCGGATCCCGGCGCAGTTCGGTCGCACCCTACCTCCTGGTTGCGCCGGGCATCCTCTGGCTGCTGTTCTTCTACGTCGTGCCGATTCTCACCCTCGGCAAGACGTCGGTCGCGGCGGAGGGCGTCCCCTGGTGGGACGGCTTCTCCCGCGCCTTCACGTCCTATGGCGGGCACTTCTTCCGCTCGTTCCAGTACGCCCTCACGGCCACCCTCTTCGGCATCGCGCTCGGCTATCCGCTGGCGTACTTCATCGCCTTCCGGGCGGGCAAGTTCAAGAATCTGCTGCTGGGCCTCGTGATCCTGCCGTTCTTCACCACCTTCCTGGTCCGCACCTTCGCCTGGAAGACGATCCTGAACGACAGCGGCCCCGCCGTCTCGCTGCTGACGGCGCTGCACCTCCTGCCCGAGGGCGGCCGGCTGCTCGACACCCAGATCGCCGTGATCGGCGGCCTGACCTACAACTTCCTGCCGTTCATGATCATGCCGATCTACGTCAGCCTCGAGAAGATCGACCGGCGGCTGATGGAGGCGGCGCAGGACCTCTACTCCAGTCCCTTCCGCGCCTTCCTGAAGGTGGTGCTCCCGCTCTCGATGCCGGGCGTCTTCGCCGGGAGCCTGCTCACCTTCATTCCGGCGACCGGTGACTTCATCAACGCCGAACTGCTGGGCAGTCCCAATCAGCGCATGATCGGCACGGTCATCCAGAATCAGTTCCTCCAGGTGCGCGACTACCCCCTCGCCGCCTCGCTCTCCTTCGTGCTGATGGTCGTGATCACCCTGGGCGTGCTGGCCTACGCCCGTGCGCTGGGCACCGAGGACCTCGCCTGATGGCCGCCGTCACTCCCCTCTCGCGGCGGATCGCCAGCCGGCTGATGGACATCTACGCCATCCTGGTGCTGGTGTACCTCTTCCTCCCCATCGGCGTGATCATCCTCTACAGCTTCAACAAGCCGGAGGGGAAGTACAACTTCGTCTGGAAGGCGTTCTCCCTCGACGCCTGGCGCGACCCGTTCAAGTACGAGCCGCTCGTCGAGGCGATGAAGCTGAGCCTCAAGGTGGCGGCGCTCTCCACCGGTGTCGCGACCCTGCTCGGCACGCTGATCGCCCTGGCGCTCTGCCGCTACACCTTCAAGGGCAGCGGGCTGATCAATCTGCTGCTGGTCCTGCCGCTCACCACGCCGGAAGTGGTCCTCGGCTCATCGCTGCTGTCGCTCTTCCTGAACCTGAACGCACAGATGGGCTTCGCCACGATCGTCATCGCCCACATCATGTTCTCGGTGAGCTACGTGGCGCTGACGGTGAAGGCGCGCATCAAGGGATTCGACTGGACCCTGGAGGAGGCGGCGATGGACCTCGGCGCCCATCCCTTCCGCGTCGTGACCAAGGTGACGCTGCCGCTCATCGCCCCGGGCATCGCGGCGGCGGGGATGCTGTCGTTCGCGCTGTCGCTCGACGACTTCATCATCACGCTCTTCAACTCCGGCAGCAAAGTGACCTACCCGCTGTACGTCTACGGCGCCCAGCGGGCCGCCTACCCGCCGCAGATCAACGTGGTCGCGACCGCGATCCTCGCGGGCAGCCTCCTCCTCCTCGGCGCCACCGTGCTGTGGCAGAACCGGGCTCTCAAGCAGAGCGGCCAGGCGAGCTAGCAGAATCGGGGAGGGGCGGACCAATTGGTTCGCCCCTCCCCGATCATGGCCTCTCCATCGAACCCACCCTCCCGTTTGCTACAGCCGGATCGGCAGACTCCGCACCGGCTTGCCGGTGAGCTTGAAGAGCGCGTTCGCCACCGCCGGCGCGATGGGCGGAGTGCCCGGCTCGCCGACACCGGTCGGCGGCGCATCCGACGGCACGATGTGGACCTCGACCAGCGGCATTTCCGGCAGCCGGAGCGGCAGGTAGGTGTCGAAGTTCCCCTGCACCACCCGGCCCTCCTTGAGCGTGATCTCGCCGTGCAGCGCGGCGCTGAGCCCGTAGGCGATGCCGCTCTCCATCTGCATCGTGATCACGTCCGGGTTCACCGCCACCCCGCAGTCCACCGCGCAGACCACCCGATGCACCCGCGGCTTGCCGTCCTCGATCGAGACCTCGGCGACTTCCGCGACGTACGAGTTGAACGACTCGTGCACCGCGATGCCCCGCGCCCGGCCCGCCGGCAGCGGCGAACCCCACCCCGCCTTCTCGGCCGCGAGATTGAGCACGCCGAGATGCCTGGGTGATCCGGCGAGGAGCGCGCGCCGGAACTCCACCGGGTCCGCATGCGCGGCCGCCGCCAGCTCATCCATGAATGACTCGACGGCGTAGGCGGTGTGGGTGTTGCCCACCGACCGCCACCACTGCACCGTGACCGGCAGTTCCGGTGAGTGCAGCTCCACCCGGATGTTGGGGATCGCGTACTTCGTGTTCGCGGCGCCCTCCACCGACGTGCCGTCGATGCCGTCCTTGATGAGGAACCCCTCGAAGGCCGTGCCCTTGATGATCGACTGGCCCACGATCCGCTGGTGCCACGCCACCAGCTTGCCGGAACCGTCGACCGCACCGCGCATCGCGTGCAGCGTGAGCGGCCGGTACATGCCGGCCCGCATGTCGTCCTCACGGGTCCAGACCAGCTTCACCGGCACCCCTGCGGTGCTCGCCTTGGCGATCGAGACCGCCTCGAGCACGTAGTCGGACTTGGGATTCGCCCGCCGCCCGAAGCTCCCGCCGGCGAAGAGCTGATTGAGCACGATCTGCTCCGGCTTGAGCCCGGTGAGGTGCGCGATCGCGCCCTGGTCCACCGTCTGGAACTGTTCGCCGTTCCAGATCTCGCACCGGTCGGCGGAGAGCTGGACCACGCAGTTCATCGGCTCCATGCAGGCATGCGCGAGGAACGGCACCTCGTAGACCGCCTCGATCGCCTTCCCCCGCTTGAGCGCCCCCTCGGCGTCACCATCCTTGCGGGCGACGGCGCCGGGCTTCGTCGCGAGCGCACGATACTGCGCCGAGATCTCCTCGGTGCTCCGGGTGAAGGCCTGCGACTCGTCCCACTCCACCGTGAGCGCATCACGCCCCTGCTTCGCCGCCCAGAACCCCTCGGCCAGCACGGCCACCCCCGTCGGGATCTGCACGACGTCGTGCACTCCCTTGATCGCCTTGGCGGCGGTGGCGTCGACCGACTTCACCGTCGCCCCGAAGCGCGGCGGATGCAGCACCAGCGCGGTCAGCATCCCCTTGAGCTGGATGTCCTGGGTGAAGATCGCCTTCCCCATCGACTTCGCCCGGGCATCGACCCGCGGCACCTTCCGGCCGACCAGCCGGAAATCCTTCGGATCCTTGAGCGGGACGTTGTCAGGCACCGGCAGCGCCGCCGCCTTCGAGGCGAGCGATCCGTAGTCGGCGCGCTTGCCGCTCTTCGGATCGGTCACGACGCCCGACTCGGTGGTGAGCGTCGCGGCGTCGGCGCCCCACTCCTTCGCCGCCGCGGCCACGAGCATCGCCCGCGCGGTCGCGCCCGCCTTCCGGAGCTGCTCCCACGAGTTCGCGATGGCGGTACTCCCGCCGGTTCCCTGGATCGGCCCCATCAGGGTGTTGCTGTACTTCGAGGCGTCGGCCGGCGCGCCGGTCACCCGGATCTTCGCCCAGTCCGCGTCCAGCTCCTCGGCGACGATCGTGGCGAGACCGGTGTAGGTGCCCTGGCCCATCTCGAGATGCTTCGCCAGCACGACAACCGAGCCGTCCTCCGCGATCTTGAGGAAGGCGTTCGGCTCGAAGACCGTCTTCGCGGACTGTGCCTCCGCCTCGGCCCCGCCCTCGCGGCGGCTGCAGCCGGTGAGCGAGAAGGCCAGCGTGAGCCCCGCGCCCGCGGTGGCGCCTGCCTTGAGGAAGTCGCGCCGGGTGACCTGGGTGGTGGTCATGGCTCAGCCCTCCTTTCCGGCCGCGCGGTGAATGGCCGAGCGGATCCGCTGGTAGGTGCCGCAGCGACAGATGTTCCCCGCCATCGCCGCGTCGATCTCGCCGTCGCTCGGGGAGGGCGTCTTCGCGAGAAGGGCCGCCGCCTGCATGATCTGCCCCGACTGGCAGTAGCCGCACTGCGGGACCTGCTCCTCCACCCAGGCACTCTGAAGCGGATGGCTGCCGTCGGCCGAGAGCCCCTCGATGGTCGTCACCTTCTTCGAGCCGACCGCCGACACCGGGGTCGAGCAGGAACGCACGGCGTCGCCGTCGAGGTGGACGGTGCAGGCGCCACACTGCGCCATGCCGCAGCCGAACTTGGTGCCGGTCAGTCCGAGAGTATCGCGGATGACCCAGAGGAGCGGCGTGTCGGGCGCGACATCGACCGAGTGCGCCCTGCCGTTGATGGTCAGCTCGAACACACGACCTGCCTTGAGGGAAGTGGAGGGTGAGGGGTGCGTGCATTGTTACCGACCCGCCAGAGCGGGTCAAGGTCCGCGCCACCCCGTGACCTTTCCGGTACGGCGGAGTACTGTGCGGAGAGGCTCACGGCCCAGTCGCAACCTTGGACAACACGATGACCCCCTCGCATCGTAGCGCCGCGCTCGGCATCGCCCTCACCGCCCTGCTCGCACCTGTTCCGCGCGCTGCGCACGCGCAGGCGCAGGCGGTCACCGCCATCACCGGCGCGACGCTCTGGGATGGCACCGGCGCGGCTCCGGTCCCCGACGCCGTCGTGCTGGTCGATGGTTCGCGGATCACCTGCGCGGGCCCCCGCTCGCGCTGCACGGTTCCCGCCGGAGCGACGACCGTCGACGGCCGCGGACGCTTCCTTCTCCCGGGACTCATCGACACCCACGTTCACCTGCTCTTCCGGCAGAACGGGATCACCGACACCTCGATCAAGTCGGATCTCCGCGATCTGCTCGCGCGCGGGATCACGACCCTTCGCGACATGGGGAACAATCCGGCCCGCCTCCTTGAAGCGGTGGACGCCGCCGCGCCGGCGCCCCGGGTCTTCGCGATGCAGCTCGTGGCCGGCGTGCGGTTCTTCTCCCCCGAGATCGAGCGTGCCCCCGACGGCAACGTCCGCTCGCACGCCCCGGCCTCGATCGGGATGAAGCAGCTCGGCTGGTGGCCGATCCTGTTCACCCCATCGACCGATCCGGAGAATGTCGTCCGCCAGGCGCGGGAAGGCGGCGCCATCGGCCTCAAGCTCTATCAGGACATCGACTCGGCCCAGGTCGCCGCGCTGGTCCGTGCCGCGCATACGGTGGGGATGACGGTGTGGGGCCACGGCTGGGTGCAGCCGGCGAGCGTGCTCGAGCAGGCCCAGGCCGGGCAGGACGGCGTCGTCCACGCCGCGGGACTCGCGGGCGAGCTCGTCTCGCACGCCGACCGCGACACGCTCCGCACCAGCAGCGATCTCCTGCAGCTCACCGCCGATTCCGCGACCGCGGCAACGGCCCGACGGCCGCAGGTGCTGGCGGCGCTCGACAGTCTCGTGGCACGCGGCACCTTCTTCGAGCCCACACTCCGGGCCGAGGAACTCGGCGCGGAGCGGGCCAGGACGAATCATCGGAGAATCCAGGCGCTCCCCAACCGCTACGCCCTCGCGGCGAGCGTGTTCGGCATGGAGGTGACTCGGCAGGCGGCGGCGCGGGGCGTGCGGATGACGGCGGGGACCGACCACGTCGCCTACGGGCCGGTGGAGGAGCGGGCGCTGCTCGGCGAGGAGCTGCGGCTGTTCGTGGATTCGATCGGGATGACTCCGGCGCGGGCGCTGCTCGCCGCCACGCGGGACGCCGCCCTCGCGATCGGCCCGGCCGCCAAGGACCTGGGCACCGTGACGGAAGGCAAGCTCGCCGACCTCGTGCTCTTCACCGCCGACCCGCTCGCCGATATCGCGAACCTGGATCGGGTCGAGTGGGTGATGCATCTCGGAGCGATGTACAAGCCAGCGGAACTGCGGGCGCTGACGGCCGCCCCGGCGCCAGCAGACAGTACCCAATAGGCACTAGGCACTAGGCACTAGGCACTAGGCACTAGGCACTAGGCACTAAGCACCAAGGACTCGGAACTCGGAACTCGCAACCCGGAACTCACTTCTCGATCGGCAAGGTTTCGTTCTCCGACCATTGGGTCCACGATCCGGTGAAGATCCGTACTCGCGGGTAGTGCAGCAGGTAGGCGAGCGCGAAGTAGACGTGGCTCGCCTCCGTGCCGGTGTTGCAGTAGAGGATGATGTCCCGATCCGGGGTGATCCCCTGCGCTGCATAGGACGCCTTCAGTGCCTCGGGTGACTTCCAGACCAGGGCGAGGTCGGGCTTCTCCAGGTCGTCCTTCCACGGGTGGTTCACCGCGCCGGGAATATGCCCGCGGCGAAGCTGTGCGCCGGCCGAGCCGCTGTACTGTTCCGGCGGCCGGGCATCGACCAGCAGCACGCCGGATCCGCCAACCGCCGCCTTCACCTCCTCGAGCGACGCGACCGCGGGACGGAACCTCCCCGCCTTGAAGCCTCCCCCCTGCAGGTCACCGTGGGGATAGCGCTGGGTAAGCGGCAGCCCATCGAGCTCCCACTTGGCGTAGCCGCCATCGAGCACCCTGACATCGGTCGCCCCGGCGCTGTGCAGCAGCCAGGCGACGAAGGTGGCATCGACGTCGGCCTGGTCGCCCGCACTGTAGATCACGACCCGGCCCTCACGGGAGATCCCGAGTCGCCTGAACAGCTCGGCGTAGTGGCTGGCCGGCAGGAACTGGAATGGCAGGGCCCCCTGCTGGGCCCGGAGCGTCTCCACGTTGAGCCAGACTGCCTGCGGAATGTGATTCTGCAGATAGCTGGTCCAGGACTGTCGCACGTCGACGACCACGATTGGCACGTCCTCCGCGATCCCCCCGGCGGACGGCTGCCGGGGCAGCAGGCCGTTCAGCTCCTGCGTCGTGATCAGTCTCGGCGCCTGCGCGGTGAGCGATGGCGCCAGGAGGGCAAGGAGCACCACGGCGAACCCAGACCGCCACACCATCGATCCCCGCGCGCTATTCCTCACTGTCCAGCCCCATCGACTCTTTCTCCATCTCGAGATAGATCCGCACCGCATTTCTCCGCATGCGGGTGTTCCACGTGACCGGTCGCCCGCTGTCGGCGGGCGGATAGGCCGCGACGGCCCGGCCCATCGGCGTCCCGCGCTTCACCTCGGCGCGCATCGAGTCGCGGATCGCGGTGATGTAGCGGCGGGTGAGCGCCGTCAGTGCCGTCGGATCGGCGAGGATCCGGCCATGCCCGGGCACCACGACCCGCGGCTGGAGGGAATCGATGAAGGTGAGCGCACGGAGGAGCGCCGTGGAGTTGCCGTCCACGACCATCGTGCCCCCGTCCTCCATCAGGATGTCGCCCGCGAACAGCACGCCGGATGCCGGCAGCCAGACGACGAGATCCCCCGGGGAGTGGGCGTCACCCGGATGGAAGACCACGATCGTCTTCCCACCCATGCGGAGCGTGTCGCTCATGGGGACGGGTCGGTCGGGCGTGTTGGCGTACTCGAAACCCAGCAGTTCCTGCAGGCCGACAACCCGGTCCCAGTCGGCCAGCATCGCATCCGGGCCACCTTCGCTCGCCAGCACCCGGGTATCAGGGTGCGCGATGATCTTCGCGCCGCGGCGCTTGAACTCGATCGCGCCGAACATCATGTCCGGATGATGCGCGTACAGCACCAGAAAGCGCAGCGGCCGCTGCGTCTTCGTGCGGACGGTCCGGATCACCGCCCGCGCCTGCGCCGGACTGGCCAGGCCACCGATCGCGACGACCCCCGCCGGTGTCACGATGAAGCCGGCGTTGGGCCGTCCCTCCGCCCCCTTGCCCGAGTCGCCGAGCACGGCGTACACCGATGGCGCGAGCCGCCGCAGCGGATAGAGCGTGCGTTCCGTCGTTGGCGAGAACGCCCGGGCGGGCGCGTCGATCTGCGCGGCGAGCGGCGCGCGGGCACTCAGGGATACGAGAAGGGCGAACCGGAGCCTCACGCCCCAGTCCGCCCGTCCGCCATGTCGTCCGACCGCCCGCATCACGTCGTCGCGAACTTGATCTCGGCGGTGCCGCGAAATTCGCTCTGGCGATTGTCCTTCGAGATCACGGTGAGCAGCGCCTCGCGCTCGGCCCGGAGCTGGAAGCTCACCATCGGATCCTTGCTGATGCCGGAGGTCCACTCGAAGCTCGCGATCTCGTCCTCGCCGTAGAGCACCCGGACCTCGCTGATGAACCACGCCGGGATCATGTTGGCGTTGGCGTCCCGGAAGAAGCCGGTGTCCATCGGATGCTGCACCACCATCTGGACCCGGATCACGTCGCCCCGCTGGATCCGCTCAGGCACTACCACCTTGGTTCGGCCGGTCTCTGGCATATCAACCGCACCCGTTGAGCGTGGTTTCGACCTGCAGGTAGTCGGCGTAGAGCTCGCCGCTCTTCGTCTCCGCGATCGCCCGGATCCAGCTGGTCCGCTTCATCTTGATGCGGGTCTGGATCTGTACCGTCGCGATGGCGGGCGTCAGGTGGAACACCGTGACCAGCGGATCGGGGTTGTGATCCACGATGAGGTAGACGGCCTTGACGTGATTCTCAGGCGTCATCGGCAGATCGCTCTCCACGATGACCGGTACGTATCGCCCGTCCTCCGCCATGGTCGGCATGTCGAGCGTCACATGCCCGCGCTGGATCGGCCGGCCCTGGAACCGCTCGGTCATGACGCGCTGGACGATCTCGTTGGGCACCGGCGGATCGTCGGGGCCGGGACGCGTGCCCCGGATCGCCGCGGGCAGGTGCTTCGTCGCACCGCTCACCCCTTCGACGGCCAGCGCCGCACCGAGCACGCCGACCGCCTGCAGGAACGAGCGCCGCTGGATCGGTTCGTTCAGACTCATCATCTCCTCCATGGTGCCATCGGGACTTCCAAGCTGGGAATAGCGGCCGGAGCCGTCAAGCCGCGTTCAACGTTTCCGGGGCCGCTAGCCGCCGGTGGTCAGCGCCCCGACCAGCCGGAGCGCCACGCCCGCGAAGTAACTGACATCCCCGCGCGCCCGCGCGACCAGCATGGCCCCCTCGAGGCCGGCCAGCAGGGCGGCGGCGGTGACCGCCGGCTTCCCGTCGAAGCGGAATTCGCCCGCCGCGCGGCCCGCGCTGATCACGCCGGTGAGCCAGGCCTCCTGGTCGGCGAAGAAGCCGAGCACTTCGTCACGCACGCCCGCCGGCAGGGTGGCCGTATTCGAGGCAAGCATCCCGTACAGGCACATGTGATCGCCATCGTGCAGTCCCTCCTGGAAGAGCCGCACATAACGCATGAGCCGCCGGGTCGGATCGGGGAACTCGGCGTCGAGCCCGCGTAACCGCTCCGCAAAGGTGCCGCGATACCGTGCCGCCACCCGCTGCGTGAGCTCCGCCTTCGTCGCGAAGTGGTGGTGGACGCTCGCCTTGCGGATCCCCAGCGCGTCGGAGATGTCGGCGTAGCTGAACGCCTCGTAGCCCCGCGTCTGAACCAGATCTTCGGTGATGTCGAGGATGCGATCGGCAGTAGCCATGGACCGCAATCTACTAGTAGGTAGGGGAGACCGAAAGTTCCGGGCCCCGGTTCCGGGTTCCGGGTTCCGGGTTCCGGGTTCCGAGTTCCGAGTTCCGAGTTCCGAGTGCTTAGTGCTTAGTGCTGGGTACGCGGGCGCCGCGGCGCTGGCGCAGGCGCAGGCGAGCGGCGCCGGATGCGCCGCGCGGCGGTCTCCCCTCTCCTGTGCGGCCATCCGGCGGCGCGAGATCGCGTCAGCGCGAGGCGACCGAGCGAGAATCGCAGGGGTGACAACACTCTGATTTCGGAACTATCCCTCCCCTATCTCTCTCATCGAACGCTCGAGCGCCATCCGTTCGAGCTTCTCGATCGGCAACGCCAGCAGTAGGTCGATACGCCGGTTGAGAACCGTCAGCGTCTCCCGGAAGGCGCGGAGCTTTGCCTCCTCCCCTTCGACCTCCGCGGGATCGGGCATCCCCCAGTGCGCCAGGATCGGCGTCCCGGGAAAGATCGGGCACGCCTCCCTGGCGCGGTCGCACACCGTGATCACGAAGTCCCAGTGCTGCTGCTCCAGCCCCTCGAGTCCCTTCGGCGTCTTCCCCTCCCAGGGGATCCCCGCCTCCGCCAGCACCTGCACGGCGACCGGGTTCACCCGCGGTGCCGGCTTCGAGCCCGCACTCACCACCTCGAACCGCGCAGCGCCCTTTCTTGCGAGAAGCGCCTCGGCGATCTGGCTGCGGGCGGAGTTGCCGGTGCAGAGCACGAGCACACGGAATCGGCGGGAGGTGTCGGACATGGGCGGGTCTGCCAAAGGGTTCAGGAGGGGGACGGAGCCACGTCACCAGGGAAGAAGCGGCGAGCCCAGAGTGAGAGATAGACCAGCCCGACCAGTGCCGGGACTTCGATCAGGGGGCCGATCACCGCGGCCAGCGCCTCGCCGGAAGCGATGCCGAAGGTGCCGATGGCCACCGCGATCGCCAGCTCGAAGTTGTTGCCCGTCGCCGTGAAAGAGAGCGCGGCGGTCTCGGCATAGGAGAAGCCGAGCCGGCGCGACAGCGCGAAGGCCAGCCCGAACATGATTCCGAAATAGGCGAGCAGCGGGATCGCGACCCGGAGCACCTCGACCGGCCGCTCGACCAGCCGGTGTCCCTGCATCGCGAACATCAGCACGATCGTGTACAGCAATCCCAGCAGCGCCGTCGGCCCGAGCTTGGGCAGGAAGCGCCGCTCGTACCAGTCAGTACCGCGGCGTGCCACCAGCACGCGGCGCGTGAGGTAGCCGGCCAGGAGCGGGATACCGAGAAAGATCAGCACGCTGCGCGCGATCATGCCCATGGAGATGTCGATCGCCGTGCCGGTCGCACCCAGCCAGCCGGGCACCACCGCGAGGAAGAAGTACCCCAGGACCGAGTAGGTGAGCACCTGGAACACCGAGTTGAGCGCGACGAGGATCGCGGCGAGTTCGCCCGACCCGCACGCCAGGGTGTTCCAGATGAGCACCATCGCGATGCAGCGCGCGAGCCCCACGAGAATGAGGCCGTTGCGATAGTCAGGCAGGTCCGGCAGCAGCAGCCAGGCGAGCGCGAACATCACCACCGGGCCGATGACCCAGTTGAGCACGAGCGACGTCCCGAGCAGCCGGTGATCACCGATGTGCTGCCCGATCGCCTCGTAGCGCACCTTGGCGAGAACCGGATACATCATCCAGAGCAGCCCGATGCCGATCGGCACCGAAACCCCCGCGACCTGCACCCGGTCAAGTACTGTGCCGAGCGAGGGGAAGCTCCGCCCGAGCAGCAGCCCGAGCCCCATCGCCGCGAAGATCCAGACCGGGAGAAACCGGTCCAGCGTCGACAGCCGGCCGATGACGTCCGGCGGAGCGAGCGGCCGTGCGACCCCGGCGGCGGTCACAGGATCTCCCCTGCCATCGCCTTGGTCATGCAGATCGAATTGGGACACAGCGTCGTGAACTGCGGGATGGCACGGAGCTCCGCCGGCGCGCGGTCGCGGGCGACCTCGGTGAAGCCGCGATGCGCGAAGAACGGCCCGGCGTCGGAGGTGAGCAGGTAGAGCGTGCCGATGCCATGCGCCGCGGCGAGTCGCTCCGCCTCGAGCACCAGCGCCGAGCCGAGGCCGCTGCCCCGGCGGTCCGGGCGCACCGCCAGCGACCGGAGAAGTCCCGCGCGCCCGAACGGCTGGATCGCGACGATCCCCTCGAGTCCCCGGCTGTCCCGCACCCCGAGGAAGTGCGGACGCCCGGACGCGAGATCGCTGGTGGGGAGGCCGTTGGCCGAGAGCAGCGCCACGACTTCCGGCAGCTCGTCCTCCCCGAGCGGCTGAATGCTCACCGGCTGCCTCCGCAGCAGCTCGGTCCGCAGCCGCAGCCCTCCGGCTTGGTCGCGCGAATGAAGGCCCCCATCACCTTGCCATCGAGTTCGGCGGCGATCCGCTCGCCATCCATGCCGGCGCTCGCCAGGAACTCGCGCGCATCCTCGGCGTGATAGACCCGGGTCGGCTCGACCGAGGCGCCGGTGAACCCGGCCTTTGTCAGGCGGGCCCGGTAGTCGGCTTCGTCGAGCGCGCCGGCCACGCACCCCGTCCAGAGGTTGAGGCTCGCCCGGACCGGCTCCGGGATCTCCCCCCGCGTCACCACGTCCGACACCGCGAACCGGCCACCCGGCTTGAGTACCCGGAACGCCTCGGCGATGACCCGGTCCTTGTCGCCTGAGAGATTGATCACGCAGTTGGAGATGATCACGTCAACCGAGCTGTCAGGGAGCGGGATCTGCTCGATCTGGCCCTTGAGGAATTCCACGTTCGTGGCGCCGGCCCGCTCCTGGTTGGCCCGCGCAAGCGCCAGCATCTCGTCGGTCATGTCGAGCCCGTAGGCCTTCCCCGTCGGGCCGACCCGTCTCGCCGAGAGCAGGACATCGATGCCGCCGCCGGAGCCGAGATCGAGCACCGTTTCGCCAGGCCGGAGTTCGGCGAGCGCCGTCGGGTTCCCGCAGCCGAGCGAGGCGAGCAGCGCCTCGGCCGGAAGCCCTTCGGTCTCGATCGCATCATAGAGGTTGCGGGTGATCGGGTCGGCGCTGCCACAGGAGCCGCCGGTGCCGCAGCACCCCGCCTTGTTGCCTTCGACCACCTCGAGCGCCGCCTTGCCGTAGCGCTCCCGAACGATACTGGTCACGTCCGTCATGACATCTCTCCATCAAGAAATGTTGATCAATCCGGGCAAATAAAAAGCCGGTCAGCAGCAGCGCGCCTTCACGGTACGCACCGCCGCGGTCGGCGAGAGTTCGGCGATCGCGTCATCCAGTCCATCCAGCGCGCCCGGCACGAGCGAGTAGTACGCCCACCGCCCCTCGCGCCGATCCTGCACCACCCCGGCATCCTTCAGGGTCTTCAGATGGAAGGAAAGCCGTGACTGCCCGGCGCCCAGCGCCGCGGTGAGGTCACACACGCAGCGCTCCCCATCCCGCAGCATCGCGACGACACAGAGGCGGGTCTCATCCGAGAGGGCATGAAAGACCCGTGCGAGGCGGCTCAGGCTGGCAGTGGACGTCGCAGGCATGGATCCAACGTATCAACTTTTCTTGATTCGTCAAGAGCCCCGGCCGTCGCGGACCGCGGCAGCAGCATGGCCACGCACCCCCGACCGGGGTAGAATGCCGAGCAGGCCGGTACGATTCGCACGGGAGGCGGAGCGACGATGACAGGGATCGAACTGCAGACCTTTCCCGACATGCTGACGAGGCACGGCATCTCGCTGGCGCGGTCACCACTGGAAATCCTGCAGGTGAACACCGGCAAGCTCTGCAACCAGGCCTGCCTGCACTGCCACGTCGAAGCGGGGCCCAGGCGCACGGAGCTGATGGAGCGGCGCACGATCGACCGGCTGCTCGATCTGCTCGCGGCCGCACCGGGCGTGCGCACCGTCGACATCACCGGTGGCGCCCCGGAGCTGAACGCCCACTTCCGCCATCTGGTGCTCGGCGCCCGCCGCCTCGGGCGCGAGGTCATCGACCGCTGCAACCTCACCGTCTTCTTCGAGCCGGGGCAGGAGGACACGCCGCAGTTCCTGGCTCGCGAAGGTGTCCACATCATCGCCTCTCTCCCCTGCTACACTCCGGGCAACGTCGACCGGCAGCGCGGAACCGGGGCCTTCGAGAAGAGCCTCCGTGCATTGGCCCTGCTCAACGGCCTCGGCTACGGCTCGGGCGATCCCGCCCTCCAGCTCGATCTCGTGTACAACCCGCTGGGCGCATCGCTGCCCGGGGCGCAGGCCGGTCTCGAGCGCGACTACAAGCGCCAGCTTGGTGATGCGTACGGCATCCGCTTCGACCGCCTGTACACGATCACCAACATGCCGATCCGGCGTTTTCTGCATGACCTGGAGCGGGAGGGGCGCCTGGAGGAGTACATGGCGCTCCTGGTGCAGCACTTCAACCCGCAGGCCGCACTCGGCGTGATGTGCCGCTCGCTGGTGTCGGTGGGATGGGATGGCACACTCTACGACTGCGACTTCAACCAGATGCTCGAGCTCGGTCAGGGCGGCCGGATCCGCACCATCTGGGAGATCGAGCGGCTGGAGGACCTCCAGTCGATCCCGATCGCCACGGGCGACCACTGCTTCGGCTGCACCGCGGGGGCGGGAAGCAGCTGTGGCGGCGCCATCGCCTGACACGAAGCCGGAGTCCCGCGCGGCGCGATCGCACCGTCAGCCTGATCCGTCGGCCTGCGCGACTCCTCCCGAGGCAGCGGCGGGCAGTGTCCGGATCCAGGCGAGCAGCGACTGCTGAGACGGCAGCAGTCGCTCCTCCTCCACCCCGGCGAGCAGCAGCGCACCGAGATCCTCGGCGGCGTCGACATCCGGCATGACATCGAGTGGGGCGACGGCGCCGAGCGGCCGGATCTGGCGGAGCAGTTGATTCGCGGTGTCGGCCGCGCTGTACACGACGGCTTTCCACGCCTCGGTCGGCACGGGCTCACGGCCGCCGAAGAGATAGAATCCTCCGTCGAGTGCGCGACCGAGCACGAAGGGCTTCCCCTTCTGCGTGATGGCGTCGCGCGCATCGCGCAGGTCGCGGGCCGTGAGCAGCGGGCTGTCGGCGCCGATCAGCAGGACCACCTCATGCACGGCGCGGAGTTCGGCGTAGACCCTCGCGAGCCGGCTGCCGAGTCCCCCCTCTCCCTGCCAGACCGTCGCGAAGCTCTGCCACCGGGGATCGGCCACGGCCTCCCGCTCCGCAACGGCCCAGTACGGCGTCAGATCGCCGCACTCCGCCGCCGCCTTGGCGGCCACGGCCTCGACGATGTCCACCGCGCGCCTATAGAACTCTCGAGCCACCTCAGGCCCCGCGGTCGCGGCGAGCCTGGTCTTGATGGGTGAGTGTCCGGGGGTCTTCACGAAGATGGCGACCGCGCAGCGGGTCATGAGTGCACTCCCTCTGGCCGGTTGGACCGGAAGAGTTCCGGAACGGCCTGCTTCCATGTCAGCCGAAGATGCCGGATCGTGGTCGTGAGCCAGCCCTCGCGCGAATACTTGCGCGCGCTGGTTAGCAGCGGCAGCCCGACGGGGCGGACCGGCACGCCGGCATGCCGACATGCCCAGACGAAGAGATGGTCCTCGCCATAGGCTGCGGTTTCGGAAAAGCCGCCGAGTCGCTCGAAGCGCTGCCTGGCCAGCGCGAAGCCCTGATCACCGAACGGCAGCCGGAAGAGCCGGGAGCGCAGCATCGCACCGAGTTCATTGAGCTTCACCAGGCGCGGGCCATCGTCGAGGAACCGGAGATCGAAGTACCAGAGTGCGTCCCGGTCCTCCGACAGACGTCTCAGCAGCGTAGTGATGGCGTCGGCGCCCGGACGGGAGTCGGCGTGGAGGAACCAGACGAACTCGCCCGTCGCCGCTCGTGCCCCCCGGTTGAGCTGCGCACCCCGCCCCCGCGTACCGTGGAGCCAGCGCAGTGCACACCCGGCCTCGCTCGCCTCTCGCTCATCGAACGATGCGGGCCGGGGCTCGGCGGCAGAGAGCAGGACCTCGCTGCCGGCGGGGCATGCGGGGAGGAGCAGCGGCAGCAGGTCGACCCAGGCCGAATCCCCCGGCCCGACCGGGATCACGATGCTGAGCACCGCTGAGGATGACGGCCGCATGGCCACCCGCGCCGTCACCGCGATGCTGGAGGAATTACGGGCATGGCGTGCACAATAGCGGGCTGCGCGGCTCCGGGAAATGCAGCCTCCTCGAAGGGTTGTGCAGGCGAATCCAAACCTTTAGGTTGTAACAGGTTAGTTACCGTTCTTGGCAGACCCCGTATTTGAGGATCGAGGCCTAGTGGATACCCAGACGCAAGAGAGCGTTCAGCTCTTCGACAAGTGCCGCAGCTTCACCAAGGCACGCGAGATTCAGGCAGCCGGTCTCTATCCGTATTTCAAGCCGATCTCGGACTCCGAAGACACCACGGTTGTCATCGAAGGCCAGAAGCGGATCATGCTCGGGTCGAACAACTATCTCGGCCTGACCCATCATCCGAAGGTGCTCGAGGCGGCCTCGCGCGCGCTGTCGCGCTACGGCTCCGGCTGCACCGGTAGCCGCTTCCTGAATGGCACCCTCGACCTGCACGGGCAGCTCGAATCCGCCCTCGCCGCCTTCCTCGGCAAGGAGGACTGCCTCGTCTTCTCGACG
Organism: Gemmatimonadales bacterium; assembly: GCA_044229245.1. Lineage (GTDB taxonomy): Bacteria > Gemmatimonadota > Gemmatimonadetes > Gemmatimonadales > GWC2-71-9 > JADJOM01. The sequence continues at coordinate 18,773 of JBGATI010000006.1, forward strand.
GGCTATCAGGCGAACCTCGGCCTCATCTCCGGCCTGATCGGCCGCGGCGATCTCGTCTACCTCGACAAGCTCGATCACGCCTCGATCGTGGATGGCGCCAAGATGTCGTACGGCGACACCATGCGCTTCAATCATGGTGATCTGGCGAGCCTCGAGCGGATGATCGAGCGCACCCGGAACAACCGCGGCGCGATGATCGTCGTGGACGGCGTGTACTCGATGGAAGGCGACATCGCCAACGTGCCGGAGCTGGTGAAGATCGCCAAGAAGCACGGCGCGGCGCTCGCGCTCGATGACGCCCACTCGATCGGCGTGCTTGGCCCGAACGGTGAAGGCACCGCGGCCCACTTCGGCATGACGGACGAGGTCGACCTCATCGCCGGCACCTTCTCCAAGTCGCTCGCCTCCATCGGCGGCTTCGTGGCGGGCAGCGAGAGCGTCATCCACTATCTCAAGCACCACAGCCGTCCGCTGATCTTCACCGCCTCGCTCCCGCCCGCCAACACGGCCGGCGTGCTCGCCGCGCTGGAGGTCATCAAGACCGAGCCGCACCGTCGCGAGCAGCTCTGGGCGAACACCCACCGCCTGCATGCCGGCCTCCGCGGCCTCGGCTACAACATCGGCGAGACCGAGACCCCGATCGTGCCGGTGCTCATCGGCCCGCTGGAGACCACCCTGGTCTTCTGGCGCAAGCTGTTCGATGCCGGCGTCTTCACCAACCCGGTCGCACCGCCGGCCGTCCCGCCGTCCCAGTGCCGGCTCCGCACCAGCCTGATGGCGACCCATACGGCCGACCAGATCGACTTCTGCATCGAGCAGTTCGGCAAGATCGGACGCGAGCTGGGGGTCATCTGACGACGGAAGTCACCGTCCGGTCCGTGAAGGACCGGGCGGATCTCGACCGCTTCATCGCCCTACCGTACGACATGCACGCGCGGGACCCGAACTGGGTCCCGCCGTTGCGTATGGACGTCCGCAAGCTGCTCGACCGCGCCAAGAACCCCTTCTTCGAACACGCCGAAGCGGAATACTTCCTCGCCGAGCGCGGCGGGACCATCGTCGGGCGCATCGCCGCGATCAGCAACCGGCTCCACAACGAGACCCATGCCGATCGCGTGGGTTTCTTCGGCTTCTTCGAGTCGATCTACGACCAGGCCGTGGCGGACGCCCTCTTCACCGCGGCCGAAGGATGGCTGCGGGGCAAGGGGCACGATGTCATGCGGGGACCGGCCTCCTTCTCGGTCAACGACGAGTGCGGGCTGCTGATCGACGGCTACGACACGCCGGCGACCCTCATGATGCCGCACAACCCGCCCTACTACATCCGGCTGATCGACGGCGCGGGCTTCAAGAAGGCCAAGGACCTGTTCGTGTATCGCGGCGGCTGGATGGCGGAATACCTCCCGGTTCCGGAGCGCCTCGCGCGCGGCACCGAGCTGCTGCGCAAGCGCCAGGGGGTGACGATCCGCCCGCTCAACATCGCCGACTTCAAGAACGAGGTCGAGAAGATCAAGGTCCTGTACAACAAGTGCTGGGAGAAGAACTGGGGCTTCATCCCCATGACCGACCACGAGATCGATCATCTCGCCGAGCAGTTCAAGCCGGTGGTGAATGCCGACCTCGTTCCCTTCGCCGAGAAGGACGGCGAGGTCATCGGCTTCGGCCTCGCCCTGCCCGACCTCAATCAGGTCTTCCAGCGGCATCGTTCCGGCCGGCTCACCCCGGCCGTGATCGCCGACCTCCTGCTCTCGCTCAAGTTCAAGCGGATCCGCCGGGCCAGGATCCTGCTGCTCGGCGTCATTCCGGAGCTGCGCGGCAAGGGCATCGATGCGATGCTCTATCACTGGATCTGGACGAAATCGGCGGAGCACCAGATCTACTGGGGTGAAGCGGGCTGGATCCTCGAGGACAACCCGGCGATGAACGCCGGCCTCGAGAAGATGGAATTCTCCGTGTACAAGACCTATCGACTCTACGACCGGCCGGTATGAAGGCGCTGGTCACCGGAGCGACGGGCTTCGTCGGCAGCCATCTCGCCGAGGCCCTGCTCCGCCGCGGTGCCGAAGTCACCGCGCTCGTTCGCTCCCCCGGCAAGGCCCAGCTCCTCAACGACCTCGGCATCCGGCAGGTCCGCGGCGACCTGCACTCCGCAGAGGCCCTCCGCGCCGCCACGGCGGGGCAGGACGTCATCTACCATGTCGCGGGCCTGGTGGCCGCCCGCGATGAGGCGGAGTTCCTGCGCGGCAACCGCGAAGGCACCGCCAGCCTGCTCGGGTCGCTCGGTGGCGCACGCCCCCGCCTCGTCCTGGTCTCGTCGATGGCCGCGGGAGGCCCGTCACCGCGTGGGAGGCCGCTCACCGGCGGCGAGCCGCCACAGCCGGTCACGATGTACGGCCGCAGCAAGCTTGCTGGTGAGGAGGTCGTCCGGGCCAGCGACCTCCCGTGGACGATCGTGCGCCCGCCGATGGTGTACGGCCCGAGGGATACCGAGGTGCTCAAGGCCTTCCGTATCGCCCGCTCCGGACTGATTCCGGTGTTCGGGGACGGGACGCAGGAGCTCTCCGCCGTCTACGGGCCGGATCTCGCGGAGGCGCTGATCTCGGCGGCCGAATCCGACGCCGCCGTCGGCAGGATCTACTATGCCTGCCATCCGGAGCGCTTCTCCAGCATGGAGTTCGTGCGGGCGGTCGGAAGTTCGTTAGGCAGGTCGGTCAGGGTGCTCACCCTGCCGGAATGGGTGGCACGGGGCGCCCTCGGGATCACCGGCACGGCGGCCAGGCTGACGGGCCAGGCGACGATTCTCACCGCGGACAAGGCCAACGAGTTCTTCCAGCCCGCATGGACCGGCGACCCGGGGCCGCTGATGCGGGACACCGGCTGGCGCCCGGCGCACGATCTGACCACCGGTCTCGCGGCGACGGCCCTGTGGTATCGACAGCACGGCTGGCTCTGATCCGCCCCGCCGAGCGGATGCTCCTCGGCTATCTGGGCGTCATTCTCCTCGTCAGTGTCGTTCGGCTGCCGCGCCAGCCGGCCATCGCCTGGGTGATCGCGGCGCATGGGCTCTGTGCGCTCCTCGTCCTCCTGGCCGCGCGTCCTGATCTGGGTCGGTTCGGCCGTACCATGCGCGAGATCTACCCCCTGCTGCTCCTCGGCTCGCTCTACCCGGCGCTCGATATCCTCAACAACTTCGGCGCGGTGCCGACCCACGACACCACCGTCCGCGGATGGGAGCTGTCCCTCTTCGGCGTCGAGCTGAGCCGGAGCTGGTGGCAATCCGCCCCCAGCGTCCTGTGGAGCACGATCCTGCACGCCGCCTACTTCGCGTACTACCCGATCATCATCGGCCCGCTGCTCTACTTTGTCGCCCGCGGGGATCTGGTCGCCGCGCGGCGGACCACCCTCTGGGTCCTCGCCACCTTCCTGATCTGCTATCTGATCTTCCTCTTCTACCCGGTCGCGGGCCCCTATTACGAGTTCCCCAGACCGGCGGCCTGGTTCATCGCGAACCTGCCCGCCCGCCTCGTCTACGCGACGCTCGCGAAGGGCAGCGCCTACGGCGCCGCCTTTCCGTCCTCCCATGTCGCGGCGACGCTGGTCGCCACCGCCGCGGCGTTCGCCGGCTCGCGCCGACTCGGCATGGCGCTGGCCCTGCCCGCGCTGCTGCTCACGGCCGGGGTGGTTTACTGCCAGATGCACTACGGCGTGGATGCGCTCGCGGGGATCGTGCTCGGAGCGGTCGTGATCGTGACGGGCTGGTGGTGGGAAACGCAGCGGGGGCCGGATCGGGCGATGCGCGATCCGACCCCCGGTGAGTCAGGCAGTCCGACTACTGGACGGTGATGACGCCGTGCATGCCGAACGGAAGATGCGGCGTGCAGAAGTAGTGGTAATCACCAGCCGGGGCGCCCGCGAACGAGATCTCGTAGGCCTCGCCAACGCCGACCTTCATCGGGCCGGCCAGGGGAGCCATCGTCTCCTTCATCGCCTTGCCGAGCACGTCAGCGGCGCCGGCCGGGATGCTGTCGGCGTGGAAGGCGACGTTGTGCGGCGGGCCGCTCTTCACGACGAACTTCACGATGTCACCGGTCTTGATGGTGAGGGCGGTCGGCGTGAACATCGCCTTCTTGCCGTCAAAGTCCATCGCGACTTCATGCGTCTCACCGGCGGGCGCCGGCGTGGCCGCCGGGGTCTCCGCCGGCGCGGGCGCAGCCGCAGGGGCGGCCGTCTGATCCGCAGGCTTCTGCTCTTCGCCACCCTTGCTGCCACAGGCCGCCAGGGCCAGGGACAGGGTCATGCCAGCCACCATCGTCATCGCGCGCATCGGGTACCGCCTCCGCTCACAGGAACAGGTAGGAGAGAACACCTTGTGAAAAGGTTCACAAAGATAAGCCCATACCACCGAAATGGCGAGTGGGCTCGCCAGCGGGATTAGATTACCAACGTGAACCTCCCACCGCCATGTACTGCCCTCGGCTCCCAGTGCCAGGAGCTGACCGTCACCCTCCGGGTGGGCACCCTGGACGACGGGATCGATTCGGCCGACCACGAAGCCACCTGGCTGATCGGCCACACCGAAAACATCAGCTTCCGCCAGCTCAGGCGGGTCGGCATCGAGCTGCTGGTCGATGCCACCCTCCATGTGCGATGCCGCCACCTGAAGCCGGTGGGCAAGGCCGCTCCGGGTGAGGGGCGGTGTGCGGTCCATGGACACACCGGCCCGATGCCACCCCGGACCAGGGGTGCGATCCAGCCCCGACGGCTCGGCGCTGACCGGTTTCTCGTCGTCGAGCACCATGAGCTCACCGCGCTCGATCTCCCCTTCCCGCCGCGATCGCTGCCGGTCATCGATGAGGAACCTGCGGGGGAGAACCCCTGTTCGATTGCCCCCTGCTCCACCGCCGACCACACCCGGGGAAGCGCCTGCTGCAGGGACCTCCAGGTCGAAATCGTCTGCCCGAAAACGGACACCACGCTCGAGGCGCTGGTGCGGTCGCGCCAGTCACCCTATCTGTGCAAGGTGAGCCGGGAGTCCGCGGACTCGCTCGAGGCCGAAATGATCTCCGCCTGCGGATTCCTGGACGACCCGGGCGAGAACTGCAGCCTGCACGGCCGAAACCGCCCCGACACCCGGTCCGCCAAGCCGGACCTCTGCAACGCCTGGCCCGACGACGGGAAGGGCCTGCACCCCGGCTGTATCTTCTACGTACCTCCCGTGAAGGCCCGGAAGCGACAGTGACGGGACAGGCTGGCGCCAGCCATGTGTTGCTGGCCCCCGTCTGAACGTCGTAAGATCATCTGCCAAGCCGCTGTTCCCCTCATTGGCGGAGTCCGGACGGTCCCAGGCTGGGAGAATCCGATGGGCGACGAACTCGAAGAGCTGTACCGAACGACCTATACCACAGTCGTGCGATTCCTCTACCGGAAGGTATGGGACGCGGACCGCGCCCATGACCTCGCGCAGGAGGTGTTCATCCGCGCGATGAATCACAAGCCGGAGAAGCCGAGGGCCTGGCTGTTCGCCGTCGCCGCCAACCTCGCGAGAGACGAGGCGAGAGCCGCCGTGCGGCGGAAGCGGCATCTGACCCTGCTCAAGGATGACCCGATCACCCAGCCCTCCATGCCGCAGGCGGCGGACGAGGCGGTCGAGGATGACGAGCGGCAGGCGAAGGTGGACAGCGCGCTCGCCACGCTGACCAAGCGGGACCGTGAAGTCCTGCTGCTGTGGGACGCAGGAATGAGCTACCCCGAGATCGCGCAGCAGACCGGCCTGGCCGTCGGGGCCGTCGGTACCACGCTGGCCCGTGCCCGCAAGCGACTCGTTGATGCCTACGACCGGATGGAAAATGAGAACCGCGCGGCACATTCCTGAAGACGAGCTGCACGCCTACCTCGATCAGGCGCTCAGCCGTTCGCAGTGCGTCGAGATCGAGCGGCACCTGGCCGAGTGCCACGCCTGTCAGGGAATGCGGGACGATATCGCCGCACTGCGCGACCGCACCACGGCGCTCCTGGCCCGGGTCGGTCCGCCGACGATCGTCGCGCCACCCTATACGGTGCTTCAGGCCCGTCATGCCGAGCGGCGTGATCTCCTCGTGCGGAGAGTCGCCAACGGGGCGTGGGCGGCCAGCGTCATTGGAGCGGCGCTGCTTGGCTGGGCGATGAACCGGCCGAAGCCGGACACTCCCCAGCTCGCGCAGACCCTGCCCGCCCCGACCACTTCCAGCCCGACCCAGATACTCGCCGCTGCTCCATCTGCCACCGTTCGCCCCGCGGCGCCATCCTCGAAGCCAGCGCCCCGAGCCCCGGCGACTCGCCTGGTCCGCATCCGGCGGGGCGATGCCGATTCCGCCCCCACCTGGGGCTTCGCCAACGCGGTGGAGACCGATCCGTCCACGCTCACCACGGCCCACGCCGCCGACCCGGTGTCGCTCTCACCGGTGTCGTACGAGGTACCCGATTTCTCGGCGCAGCCGATGTCCGCCGCCCCCGAACTCGCGGGACTCTGGCGCACGGTGGTGCCGGACAGCGTCGGCGGGATTCGCAGCGGCGACATTCCCCTCGTCTCGGGACTCTCGGTGGTGCAGATGCGGGTGCAGCCGGGCCATGGCGAAGGGGACGTGACCGCGGTGGATCAGGCGCTGGAATCCGGTGAACTCATCCGGACGATCGCCGGACCTGCCGGCCGGGTGGGGGCGCTGGTGGACCAGAACAGCGAACTCGACCCGCAGAGGGATGCCGGTGGTTCCCGCGTCACGGTGACCATTCGGCAGGGCGACCGCATGGTGGCGGTGACCGGTCCTTCGGAGGCGCTCGGTTCACTGCTCTCCCGCGTGAACCGGCGGAGATACTAGACCGCGGCGCGAGCGCGGGGGGGGGGCGAACGAGAGAGGCCGGGTTCCCTTGAGGGGGACCCGGCCTCTTCTGTTCCGTTCCGCGCCGTGCCGGGCTAGTGATGCCCCCGCTCCTTGTCGAGCGTGATCATCGCGAGCCGCGGCGAGACCATCGGGAAGGTCCGCGCGAAGTAGCCGTAGCAGAGCAGGAAGAGCCCCAGGAAGGCGATCGTCGGACCGAGTTCGGGCATGCCGAAGACCGGGCCGGCTTCCTTGGTCACCGACGGCAGGACCAGCAGGTAGCGCTCCAGCCAGAGCGCGCCGAGGCTGATCCCCGTGAAGAGGCCGAGCGTGATCGCGCTCTTCTTGGGCGCAACGCCGAGCAGGCCGATGAAGGGGATGACGAACATGCCGAGGAAGACGGCCGCGCCGATCGGGCGCCACTCGCCCCAGAGCCGGGCGAAGACGAAGCCGGTCTCCTCGGGGAGGTTGCCGTACCAGATGACCAGGAACTGGGCCCACATGAGGTAGGTCCAGAAGACCGAGAAACCGAAGACCAGCTTGCCGAGGTCGTGCTGCTGCTTGGGGCTGATGTACTCGGCGATCCCGATCTCCTGGCGGCCGTAGAGCATCATCAGGGCGAGCAGGGTGTGGGCGCCGAGGAAGGAGCCCATGAAGTACCAGCCGCCGAACAGGTTGGAGAACCAGTGGGGCTGCAGCGCCATCACGGTGTCGAACGCCACCATGGTGAAGACGAGGGCGTAGATCACGACGTAGATCGGGGCCAGCGTCCGGATGCGCGCGTCATGCCGGGCGCGACCTTCCGGCGAGGCATCAAATCCCGCGGTCCACCGGTCGTAGAGCGAGCGGCGCCCGTCGCTGACGTTCCCCTTCACCTCGTAGAGGTCGGGCACCAGGTCAGCCTTCACCAGGCTGAAGCCGACGTAGTAGAGCGCCGACAGGCCGACGGCGAGCCGGCCGAACATGAAGCCGTGCGACAGCCAGAGTTCCTTCCCGTGCGCGAGACCGATGCCGCTCATCTCGGGGAAGATGTGAGGGTAGCCCACCGTGAAGATCAGCAGGAACCCGACGAGCGACACCGGGAAGAAGAAGAACGGCGCCGCCTCCGCGAAGCGGATCAGCAGTCCGGACCACTTCGCGTTGGTGATCTTCTGCACCGCGACGAAGGCGAAGCTGCCCCCGGTGAGGCCGGTGAAGTACACCCAGTTCACGTGGAAGAGCTGCCAGGCGCGGTCGGACTGCTCGCCCCGGGCATACACCACGAAGAGAATCGCGCCGACCACCGCGAGGGCGGCCCCGAGACTCACGAAGAGGTTGTACCGCGCGGTCAGGGATCGCGCGACGAGCTGGTCGCGCACTGACGGATTCGCCATCACTTGACTCCTCCCGGCTGTGCTGCCGCGACGGAATCGGCCCTGGTCTGGGCCGTGGCCATCGCCTGCAGCTGCCGGACGTAGTTCACGATTTCCCACCGCGCCTGGCCGCGCACCCGGTCCCCGTAGCGGGGCATGACGCCGCGGCCGTAGCGGATGATGCTGTAGAGATACCCGTCGCTCCACGCGATCGCCCGGGGCGTCACGAGGGGCAGTGCGGCCACCTTCGGCCCGACCGGGCCGTCGGCATAGCCGGTGTTGCCGTGGCAGACCGCACAGTAGGTGTGGTAGAGCGTGTCCCCCCGCTCAGTCGCGGGCTGCCCCGCGAGCGGGTTCACCAGCTTGTCGGCGTAGGTGGTGTTGCCCACGCTCCATTCCGCGAACCAGTCGGCCTCGCCGCCGGTGATCGGCACGGTGCCGGCCACGGTATTGCGGGGGAGGTCGGCCCGCTGATACGGATGCACCGAGGGCTGCTTGATCATCGCGTCGAACCACGGCACGATGTGCATCAGGTCGTCCGGGGACGGCACGTCGTTGTAGTAGTAGTCGCAGCCGGTGGCCAGCAGGACCAGCAGCGCCCCGAGGAGCTTACGCCGCATGACGGACCTCCACGGAACCGGCGTCGCGCAGCATGCGCTCGAGCTGCGGCACGTCCCCGGACGCGCAGGGGATGAAGATGCCGATCCGGTCATCACTGAACTTCGGGTCGTAGGCCATGCCGGTCGTCGGGGTGCGGAGCGAGAGGATGATGACGCCCGCCACGGTCGAGAGTGCCCCGATGAGGACCATCAGCTCGAACATGAAGACCACGTAGGGCGGGAACGTCGCGATCGGCTTCCCGCCGACGAGCAGCGGCCAGTCGAGCGACATCCAGAAGGTCATGCCGATGCCGGCGCAGACGCCGGTGATGCCGCCGATCAGCGTGAAGAGCCGCACCGGGCTCGAGGTGATGCCGAGCGCATCCTCGAGCTCGTGGTTCGGGGCCGCCGAGTAGACGGTGATGTTCTTGCGTCCCTGGGCGCGGAGCGCCTGGATCGCGTCGCAGGCCGCGTCGATGTGCTCAAAGGCGGCGAGCACGCCGGGAATCGGGCGGGCCATCAGTGGCCTCCCTTGCGAAGCCGGGGCATCGGGATCTGCTCCTTGATCTCCTGGATCGCCACGACCGGGAAGGCGCGGGCGAACAGCAGGAACCACATGCCGAACCAGCCGAACGAGCCGGCCAGAATTCCCCAGTCCGCCCAGGTCGGCCGCATCTGGCCCCAGGCGTAGGGGAGGAAGTCGTTGCCAAGACTCGAGACGATGATGACGTAGCGCTCGAACCACATCCCGATGTTGATGAAGATCGAGATGACGAACAGGGCGGTGAGATTGGTCCGCACCTTCTTGAACCAGAGCAGCTGGGACACGAAGGCGTTGCAGATGATCATCGTCCAGCCGCCCCACCACATCGGTCCGAAGGCGCGCATCCAGAACGAGGTCTGCTCGAACGGATTGCCGCTGTACCAGCCGATGAAGTACTCCATCGCGTAGGCGTAGAACAGGATGGAGCCGGTCAGCAGGGTGAGCTTGGCCAGGTTGTCGAAGTGGTAGTCGGTGATCATGTGCTCGATCTTCAGCGCCTTGCGGAGCGGGATGAGCAGCGTGAACACCATGCCGACGCCGGAGTAGATCGCGCCGGCGACGAAGTAGGGCGCGAAGATCGTCCCGTGCCAGCCGGGAATGATCGACATCGCGAAGTCCCAGGACACCACCGAGTGCACCGAGAGCACCAGCGGGGTCGCGAGGGCAGCCAGGTACAGGTAGGCGCGCGAGTAGTGGCGCCACTGCTGGTCGGTGCCCTTCCAACCCAGCGAGAAGAAGCTGTACACCTTCGAGCGCCAGCCGTGCATCATGTCGCGGGCGGCGGCGATGTCCGGCACCAGGCCCACGCAGAGGAAGGTCGTCGAGACGGTGAGGTAGGTCGAGATCGCGAAGACGTCCCAGACCAGCGGCGACTTGAAGTTGGGCCAGAGAAAGCGCTGGTTCGGATACGGCAGCAGCCAGTAGAAGAACCACTGGCGGCCGATGTGGATGATCGGGAAGAGACCGGCCGTCATGACCGCGAAGACCGTCATCGCCTCCGTGGCACGGTAGACCGCGGTGCGCCACGGCGAGCGGAACAGGAAGAGAATCGCGGAGATCAGGGTACCGGCGTGGCCGATGCCGACCCAGAACACGAAGGTCGTGATGTAGACGGACCAGAAGACCGGCGGGTTGTAGCCCGCGAGGCCGAGGCCGTCCTTGAGCAGCATGATGAAGGTGCCGGCCCCGACCAGGAAGAGCCCGACGGCTCCCGCCAGCAGGAGGAAGTACCCCTTCCCCGCGGTGCCCAGGGTGTTGACGACATCCCGGGTGACCTCGTGGTGGGTCTGGGTCGGCTGCGACGGATCGTGCTCGTGCTCGTGTGCGATGGCGGCCATCGGTTATGCCTCCGTCCGGTGCAGGACCTTCGCGAGGTAGGTCACAGCCGGACGTACGTTCAGGTCCTCGAGGACGTGATATCCGCGGTGATCGGCGCCGGCCTTCGCAACCCGGGACTCGGCGTCCTTCATGTTTCCGAAGGTGATCGCGCCGGAGGGGCAGGCCTGGGCACAGGCGGTCACGACATCACCATCGACCAGCGAGCGGTCCTCGAGGCGCGCCTTGTTCTGGGCGCCACGGATCCGCTGAACACAGAAGGTGCACTTCTCCATGACGCCGCGCGCCCGCACCGTGACGTCCGGATTGAGCTGCAGATTGAGCGGCTCGGGGAAGGCCTTCTGGTTGTAGGCCATCCAGTTGAAGTAGCGGACCTTGTAGGGGCAGTTGTTGCCGCAGTAGCGCGTGCCGACGCACCGGTTGTAGACCTGGCCGTTGAGGCCGTCCGGCGTGTGATAGGCGGCGTACACCGGGCAGACCGGCTCGCAGGGGGCCGCGTCGCAGTGCTGGCAGAGCATCGGCAGCACCCGCGCCTCGAGCGGCTCGCCGTCGACCCCGCCCTCCCAGTAGCGCTCAATGCGCATCCAGGTCATCTCGCGGCCGCGGAGAATCTGGTCCTCCCCGACGAACGGGATGTTGTTCTCGGCGTAGCAGGCGGTCACGCAGGCGGAGCAGCCGGTGCAGCGGGCCAGGTCGATCACCATGCCCCACATCGGCTGCTCGGTGGCGTAGGCCCCGTGCTTCCGCTTCTCGAGCTGTGAGGCGCGGAACCCGCCGATCGCCTCGACCTCCCGTTCGGTGTTGATCTCGTGCTCCCCGTGCCCTTCCGCCTTGGCGGCGAGCGCGGGGGTCAGCCCCTGCTTCGCCTGGCTCAGGGTCATCGCGTCCACGATGCCGCGGCCGAGCTGGCGGGTGGTGCCTTCGGTCTTGGCGACCTTCTTCCACTCGCGGGTCTTGACCACCGTCACCCGGGTCGAGAGGTAGGGCAGGAAGCCCTTGCCCGGCTCGGCGCCGACGAGATCGAGCGCGTTGACGCCCCGCCCGGTGGCGAACTCGCCATACGAGGTGTGTCCGAGCCCGAGCGGGATCGCGAGCACATCGGGGTGCAGGCCGGGATAGACGTAGACCGGCGCCGAGATGGTGCCGTGGGGCGAGGTGAGCTGCAGGAACTCGCCCTCCTGCACGTCGAGCCGCTTCGCCGTATCGGGGTTGACCTCGATCCAGCTGTGCCAGGTGATCTTGGTGACCGGATCGGAGAGCTCGAGGTGCCAGGGCCGGTTCGCGAAGCGACCGTCACCCAGGACCGAGACGGTCGGCATGAGGTAGAAGCCGTCGGGCCCCGCCTCGCCGTCGAACGCCGGCGCGGCGTAAGTCAGGCTCTGCGCGGTCGCGGCGAGCTTCACCGCCGCCGCCGGCGCCTCGGCGTAGATGCCGCCATGCTGCAGGGCGGCCCGCCAGGCATCGTCGCTCCCCAGCGCCTTCATCCACTGGGCCTTGAGCTGCGCTTCCCAGCTCGGGGCGTTGAACTGCGCCAGCACCCCGCCGGCCTTCTGCGACACCTGGAGCAGCAGGTCCCCGGTTGCCATCGTCTGGAACACCGGCTCCATCACCGGCTGCATCAGCCCGGTGACTCCCTTCCGCGCGCGGGCGTCGTCCCACCGCTCGAGCGCGTGATGATTGGGGAGCAGCAGGTCGCAGAGCTGCGCGGTCTCGTCGAGATAGAGCGAGGTCGAGACCTTGAAGGGCGCCTTCTTGAACTTCGCCTCGAAGCCGGCGCTCTTGGGGAGCGCGTAGGCGGGGTTGGCCTCGTGCACGATCACGACCTGGGCACCGCCCTTGTCGATACTGTCGAGCAGGGCCAGCGTCGCGCCAAAGCCGTCGCCGCTGTCGAGATCGACCCCGAACTTCACCGTCTGGCCGACGTTGCCGGCGATGTAGTTGAGCAGGTTCACGGCGGCGCAGACTTCGATCGCGCCCCGGTGCTGGGCGGAGATCCCGCCGGCGACCGCGAGCCCCGGCTCGGCCGTGGCGAACTCGCGGGCGACCCGCTTGATGATCTCGGCGCTGACGCCACTCTCCTGCTGCGCCTTCTCCGGCGTATACGCCGCCAGCATCCCGCGGAGCCCGTTGGCGTCGGCGGGATTCCGGCTCCGCTCCGTCAGGAGCAGGTTCGCCATGGCGAGGATGATCGCGGCCTCGCTGCCCGGCTTGATCGCCACCCACTCGTCGGCGTTCATGCCGGTGAGCGACATGCGGGGCGAGAACGACACGTGCTTCGCCATCTGGCCGTCGGCGTAGCCGTGCGAGGCGGCGAAGCCGCGCTGCGTCTCGACCGGCGAGAGCCAGCCGTCGAGGAAGTCGGCGCCGAAGGAGAGGATGAACTTCGCGCGGGCGAAGTCGTGGGCGGGGATCTCGCTGGTGCCGAAGGTCAGCTGGTTCGCGGCGCGGATCGGCTCGTAGCTGAACGGCTGGTAGCGGGCCAGCTTGCCGCCCTGGGCCGTGGTCCACGCGGCGAGGAAATCGGAGAAGCTGCCACGGCCGGCGCCGCTCAGGACCGCGAGCTTGCCCCCGGCGCCCTGGAGCTTCTGCGCCAGCGTGGCGACCGCCTCGTCCCAGGTGATCAGCTTGAAGCTGCCATCCGCCTGACGGGCCATCGGCCCGCGGACCCGGCTGGGATTGTAGAGGCCCTGCAGCGCCGACTGGCCCTGCGAGCAGATCTTGCCGGCGTTGACGGGGTGATCCGGATTGCCTTCGAGCTTGATCGCCCGGCCCTCGCGGGTCTTCACGTGCAGACCGCAGCCGGCGGCACACTCGGTACAGGTGCTCGCGTACCAGGTCGGGATGCCGGGGACCTGATCCTCGGACTGCACCAGGTAGGGAACCAGCTTTTCGATCTTGTCGGTCGAGCAGCCGGAAACGACCGCGGCCCCCGCCCCCGTCACACCAAGGACGGAGAGGAAGCGCCTGCGATCCATGCCTTCGGGCTTTGTTTCGTCGGACATTGAAGCTCCAGATGAGCCGTCAGTCTTCAATTACCAGCCAGCGATCGTCAGCCCCGCCCCGCGAGGCGGCAAGGCTGGGCACGATCAGATCAGTAGTGACACGCCGAGCAGTCGCGGGTGATCTTGCGCTCGATGTGACACGTGATGCAGAAACCCATGTTGTTGATGTTGTTCACCTTGAAGACCTGCGGCATGCGGGCGACGTCGCCGTGGCAGGTCTGGCAGGCGTTCCCGCCGAGTGCCTTGATGTGGCGGGCATGGGGGAAGTGCACGTGCCGGGCGAGGGTGTGGATCCGCACCCACTCGATCGGCTGCTTGTTGTTCCAGGACTCGCGGACCTTCGCGATTTCCACCTGGTGGGAGGAGTCGGAGCCGCCGACGATGAGGTGGCAGCCCATGCAGTTCTGGATGCTGGGAATCCCCGGCTCGCTCGAGACCGACGCCGAGTAGTGGCAGTACTGACAGGGAACCTTGTTGCTGCCGGCGTGGATGTCGTGGCGGAAGAAGACCGGCTGGCGGGGGCCCTTCAGACTCGCCGTGTCACCCTTGGCGAGGACCCAGGCGGGGAGAGTGTCGGCCGCCGCGGGTGCGGCCTGCTGCGCCGTGGAGGTGCGCTGGACGACGGCGATTGCGCCGAGCGCCAGCAACAGGGACCCTGCTCCGAAGTATGCCAGCTTTCGCATGATTTCTCGCAGCCGTGAGTGGTGCCGCCCACGGGAGGATCGGGCTTGCGCCCGGTTATGAAGTCGTCAGGAGTCGGCAAAGCGTTGCAGGGGCCCCGATTGCCGCGACAAGTATAGTCAGGGTCCTGCGACGAGCCAAACCTGTAACAAGAACGACATAAGGCCGTCGCCGGCCCGGGATTTCAGCTCAGCTGGCGAGCGAACGGCGCCCCTGCGGGCCGGGAGTCTCGGCGATCAGCCACTCGAGCTTCCGGCGCACGAAACTCAGGAACGCATCGGCCGCTTTCTGGTCACCCACGTCCAGCGCGCACCAGCGCACCGGCCCGGTGCGCTGCGCGCTCCGGATCGCGGCGGCGATCGCCGCGGGGAGCCTCGGCACGGCGAGGGCCTTCGGCTCCTCGGTGTCGGCAATCGTGAAGGTGATCGCCGGTCCGGACTGCATCACATGCAGCCAGCAGAGCTTCCGGTGACCGATGGCATACTCCCACGACCAGTGCCAGGAGTTGCCCATGTACTTCACGTTTTCCGTGACGCCAGGCAGCTTCTGCAGCCCCTCACGCAGACGCCGAAACCGGGCGGCGGCGGCGGGGGGAAGATCCTTGTAAGGGGCCGACGGCTTGGGTTCCTGGCGGGAGTTCGGGTACAGATTTGTGGCCCAATACGCGGCAGATCGCCCCACAGATCAGGCTCCCGGGAAATTTGGCTAAAGAAGGACGGGTGAAACTAACCGGGACCGCCCGGTTCTTCCAGCGTGTCGTTCCCCTCCTCGGGCGGGGGCGTCCCCGGGCCCTGCGCCTCGGGCGGGAGCGGCAGGCCGTTGCGCTCGAGGAAGCGGACAACCTCGATGCCCATCGCCCGCACCAGTGAGGCTTCCCGCCCGTCGAGCTCCGCCCGGAAGAGGATTTCGCGCCACGAGCGCATGACACTGGCGCTCTGCCGGGTCTTGAAGAACTCGATGCCCCAGAGCGCCCGGCGCCAGTCGGCGAACACCCGCTCCATCAACTGCATCGAGGCAGGATCAGCCGCCTTGCGGGGCGGCTTGATCGGCCGCCGCTCGCCACCGCGCGCCAGCCAGGTCTCGTAGCACATGATGGCCACGGCCTGGGCGAGGTTGAGCGACTTGTAGTCGGGGTTGGTGGGGATGGTGACGAGCGCGGTGCAGCGGTCGAGCTCGTCGTTGGTGAGCCCCTTGTCCTCGCGGCCGGCGACGAACGCCACCGGGCCGTTCGCGGCGTGGGCAATCAGCTCGGCGGCCGCCGGTCCGGGACGGTACACGGTCCGCTTGGCGGTCCGCTCCCGCGCCGTGAGCGCGAGGCTCCAGACGCAGTCGGCGACCGCCTCTTCGAGCGTCTCGTGGATCGTGATCTTCTCGATCAGGTCGCCGGTGTTGTGGGCGATGCCCTCGATGCGCCAGGCATCGAAGACCTCCGGCGCCACCAGGCGGACCTGGGCCAGGCCGAAGTTCTTCGCGATCCGGACGGCGCTGCCGATGTTGACGATGTCCTGCGGGGCGACGAGAACCAGGATGGGGGCGGGTTGCATGGGCGAGAATATCGCCGTGGGGGGCCATGGCATGCCATGGCCGGGGTAGCCGCGCACGGCCGTGCGCGCCTACCCCGGCACCACCAGCGCCAGCACCTCCATCAGGTCCTTGAGGGCGAACGGCTTCGACAGCACCGGGCGGGCGGCCTCCTGCAGGAACCGCGAGGCCTCGGGCGAGAGCACGTCGCCCGTCATGAAGATGAGGTGACTGATCGCCGGCGACTCGAGCGCCTGCAGCCGGCGGTAGAACTCGTGACCGCTCATCCCCGGCATCCGGAGGTCGCAGAGCACCGCGTCATACTCGTTGGACTGGAGCTGGCGCAGCCCTTCGTCGCCCGAGTCGGCGAGGTCCACCGTCCAGCCGGATCGGGTGAGGAACTTCGAGATGCTGCGGCGGATGTCCGGCTCATCGTCGACCAGCAGGATGCGGCCCCGGCGGGTCGAGGCGACCGGGGTGCTCGCGACCGGCGCGACCGGCGCGACCGCGTCCTGCGGCTCCGCCTGACGGAGCGGGAGTTCGACCTCGAAGCGGGCCCCGCCGCCCGGGCGCTGGCTCGCCGAGATCTTGCCATGGTGATCGGCGACGATGCCGGCGCTGACCGAGAGACCGAGCCCGGTGCCCTCCCCCTCCGGCTTCGTGGTATAGAACGGATCGAAGATCCGGTTGAGGAACTCGGGCGGAATTCCCGGGCCGTCGTCGTCGACGGTGATCGTCGCGTTGCCGTCGCTGACGGCGAGCCGGATCCAGAGATGGCCGCGGCCGCGCGCGCCGCGGATCGCATGCTCGGCATTGACCAGCAGGTTCATCAGCACCTGCTGCAGGTTCACCGTGTTGCCCCAGACCAGCACCGGCTCGTGCGGCAGGTCGACCAGCACCTCGATCTGCTGGTTGAGGAGCTGATTGCGGCGGAGCGCCAGCGCGCTCCGGATCGCCTCGCGCAGGTCCACCACCGCCCGGTCCGAGCCCTGGCCCCGCACGTAAGTGAGCAGGTTGCGCACGATCTGGGCGGCGCGGTCGGTCTCGACCTTGATCGCCTGCAGCGACTCCGACTGCGCCGGGTCCTTCGCGTCGCCGAGCAGCAACTCCATGTTCACGAGGATGCTGGCGAGCGGATTGTTGATCTCGTGCGCCATGCCGCCGACCAGCTGCCCGATCGCCGACATCTTCTCCGCCTGCAGCAGCTGCGCCTGCACCCGGCGCGCCTCGGTGACGTCGCGGACGATGCCGAGTACGGTGGTCACCTGGCCATCCTCGACCAGCGGCGAGATGGTCATCGCCACGACCCCGCGTTCCCCATCGGGGCGCCGGAGACTCACCTCGAAGGCGCACGATTCGCCCGCCAGCGCCCGGTTGATCTGCTCGCCGACCATGTCCGGCGTATCGAACGACAGCACGACGTCCCAGCGGCCACCCACCGCGGCGCTGGCCCGGACATTCCAGACCCGCTCGGCCGCCTCGTTGAACGAGGTGATGACGCCCTGGCGGTCCAGGGTGACGATGGCATCGGAGGCGGCGGAGAAGAGCCGGCGATACCGCTCCTCCGACTTCCGGAGCGCTTCGCCGGCGCGCGCGGTCTGGTAGCCGGCGCCGGCGTGATCGGCGATCTGCGCCAGCCGCTCGACCTCCGCCACCAGGTAGGAGGTGCCCGCCGCGCGCGCCAGCATCAGCACCGCGAGGATCCGGCTCTCGCACCAGATCGGCACCGCGGCGACGGCGATCGCCCCCGCCCGCTCGCGGGTCTCGCGCGAGAGCCGCGGATCGGCGGACACATCCGCGGAGATGAACACCGCCCCCTGCTCCTCGAGCATCCAGCCGATGATCGAGCCCGGCACCGGCAGCGGCTCCGCGAGCGCCCGCGCCACCGTGCCGCGGGTCGCGGCCAGCACCCGGCGTCCATCCGCGGTGATGAGCCCGACCATCGCCGCCGTGCCGCCGATGCCCTGATAGGCGGCATCGGCCGCGAGCTCGAAGACCTGCGTCGGCCGCGCCTCGGGATCGGTCGCCGTCCGTGCCATCTGCCGGAGCCACTCGGCGGTGATCCGCTGGCGCCGCTCCTCCTCCAGGCTCTCCAGATTCTCCAGCGTCACGCCGAGCTGCTGCGCGACGATCTCGAGGATGCGCACGTCCTCCGCCTCGAAGGCGTTGTCGTGGGTCTCGTCCTCGATCGCGATCACCCCGGTGACCGCCCCGCGGGTGCGCAGCGGCACGGCGGCGAAGGAACGCGGCGCGGTGTCGAGCGACAGGCCGAGGCCGGCGGCCTCCTCGGTGGCATTGACCGGGAAGTAGTAGGTGCGCCCGGTCCGCCAGACCTCCTCCAGCAGGCCCCGCTCGAGCGGCCGCCGGATCGCGTCACGGACATCGGTGCCGCGGCGGAAGATCGGGAAGGAGATCTCCTGCCAGACCTCGTCCACGATACCGATCCGCACGGTATCGATGCCGAGCGCGCGCCGCAGCATCTCCGCCGCCTGACTCATCGCGTCGGTCGGCCGGAGGGACTGGTGCAGGCTGGCGGAGACCTCGGCGACGGAGCGGATCCGGTCCGCGTACTGGCTGACCCGCACATTCGCGAGCCGCGACAGCAGCGCGAGCTCCGCGATCTCCGTCAGGCGCCGGAGGAGATCCTCCTCGTAGCGGTCGAACGGCCGCTGCCGGCGGACGAGCTGCAGGCACCCCGGATGGTCGGTCACCTGTCCGAGCGGCGCGGCCAGCAGATACCCCTGCCCCTCGGGGAGGGCGCAGCGGTGCGCGAGATCGTCCGGCGCCAGCTGGTGGCCGCAGAGCAGGGCCGACCCCGGCACCACCGGGCGGGCGAGTGCCGGGAGTTCGCCATCGACGCCGGTCACCGCGAAGTGTCCCTGCACGACTTCGCTCAGCCGGACCCCGTCGGCCTCCAGCGCGCGGCGCACCTCCGCCGTGATCACCCGGCGGAGTTCGGGGGTGTCCTCGACCGCGGCGAGCCGCGATGCCACCTGGGTGGCGAGCCGTCCTTCGGCGACGTGCCGCTCCGCCTCCGCCAGGAGCCGGGTCTCGCTGAGCCCGGCCGTGGCGTGCATCGCGAAGCGGAGCATCGCCTCGCGGTCGGTCTCCCCGAACCGCCCCGGCATGTCGCTCGCGACCGTGAGCACCCCGATTACTTCCTCCACCCGCCGGAGCGGCACGGCGACCAGCGAGCGGATCCAGGATGCCGGTGCCGCACCACCGCCGTCAGGCGTCCAGTCGCTCGCCAGCACCCCCTCCATGCTCTCCAGCGCCACCCCTTCGAAGCCGAAGTCGCGCGGGCGGTGCCGCCCCAGATCGGCGCTGAAGCGCCCCGTCGCCGCGTGACAGACCAGCTCCTCGCCCTCGAGCAGCGAAACCCGGACGCAGGGCGACTCCAGCAGCGCCGAGGCGATGCGCGCGATCTCGGTGAGCGTCTCCTGCTCCTCCAGCCGTCCCGAGGCGACGAGCGCCATGCGGGCCGCGGCGCGGACCTCGAGCTGGGTGCGGGACTCCACGACCGGCGCGGCGCCGGGCCCCGCGCTCCACAGGCCGGCGGCCAGCGCGGCGAGCCGGGTCAGTGTGGTGGCGTCGTTGCGGCGGAAGTGCCCGAGGTGGCGGTGATAGAGAACGAAGACGGCGGCGGGACGGCCTGACACGACCACCGGGACGGCCATGACGTCGACAGTGCGATCATCCTGCCACAGCGCCACCTGGCGGCCGCGCGGCGGCGCCTCGGCTCCGGTGACGAGGCGGGCGCGGTACCACGCCTCACCGGCGACACTGCCCTCGAGCGGGAGCCGCTCATCCACCATGGGCGCGTTGCCGCCGCGCGTCTGCAGCACGCGGAGCTGTTCCGCATCAGGCACGAGCAGCGCCGCGCCGGTGGAGGCGGTGGCTTCGAGCGCGAGATCGAGGAGGATGCCGAGACCATCGGCCTGGACGAGAGGAAACGGGGGGGCCAGCGAGGTGCTGGGTTGTTCGGCAGACAACGTTGCCATGGACGCGCTCCCCGTTCGCGCGACGGCGAGATCCGTCGCGCACCAACCGGTCCTGGGGGGCGGACCACCTGCACCGCTAATCTATGTCATACCGGGGGTTAGACTCAAGAGTCCGCCAGGAACGAAGTGTCGAACCGCTTGGCCTTGAGGGTCGCCGCGAAGCTCGATTTCTCGACCGCGCGGAGATACGCCTCCTTCGGTTCGACCTGTTTCGACTCGACCAGCTCGAGCAGGGCGTCGTTGAGCGTGACCATCCCGGCCTTCCGGTTGGTCTGCATGATGGACGGGATCTGGAAGGTCTTTCCTTCCCGGATCAGGTTGGAGACCGCGGGAATCGAGAGCAGTACCTCCTTCGCCGCGACCCGCCCGCCGCCGATCTTCCGGAGCAGTACCTGCGCGATCACTCCCTTCAGCGACTCCGCCAGCATCACCCGCACCTGCGACTGCCGGTCCACCGGGAACTGGTCGATGATCCGGTCGATCGTCGACGGCGCCGTGGTGGTGTGCAGCGTGCCGAAGACCAGGTGGCCGGTCTCCGCCGTCTCGATGGCGATCGACACCGTCTCGAGGTCGCGGAGTTCGCCGACGAGGATCACATCGGGATCCTCGCGCAGCGCGGCACGCAGCGCATTCTTGAACGACTGGCTGTGCTGGCCCACCTCGCGCTGGGTCACCACGCACTTGCGGGGCGGATGCACGAACTCGATCGGATCCTCGATGGTGAGGATGTGATCGGTGCGGGTGCGGTTGATCAGGTCCACCAGCGCGGCGAGCGTGGTGGACTTGCCCGACCCCGTGGGCCCGGTGACCAGCACCAGTCCCTTGGTCAGGTAGCAGAGCTTCTGGATCTCCGGCGCGAGCCCCAGTTCGTCGGCGGTGAGGATGCGCGACGGAATCACCCGGAAGACCGCCATCGGGCCGCGCCGCTCCTGCGCCGCGTTGCAGCGGAAGCGCGCCACCCCGGTGACGTCCCACGCCCAGTCGACGTCGCCAGTCTCCTTGAAGACGCTGTAGTCGGCGGGGCGCATGAGCGAGGTGATCATCGCGAGCAGGTGCTCGGCCTCGAGTACCGCCCCCTCGAGCCGGACCAGCTCGCCATCCACCCGGAGGATCGGCTGCTCCCCAGTCCTGAGGTGGAGGTCCGACGCGCCCCGCTCGGAGGTGAGCCGGAGGAGCTGCTCCATCTCGGCCCGCGCGGCACCGCCATCCACCGCCGCCGAGAACATCGCCGTCCGCCGCCCCGGCGTCTTGGGCGCGGCCGGCTCCGCCGCCGGCGGAGTGTGCGGAGCCGGGTCAGGCACCGGCGTCCCTTCCACGACGGCGGCCCCCGAGCCGGGCCGGGCCAGCACCCGGGTGCCATCCGGCTCGGGGAGCACCTCGACGGTCATCGGGTGATCGGCGTACTGATACGCGAAGGTGAAGCTGGTCGGCCCGTCGAGGCGGAACTGATCGGCGAGCGGGGTGATCTCGCGGACCAGCGCGACAATCTGCGCGCTCGAGAGCGGATCCTTGGTCACCGCACGCGGCGCCCCGTCGAAGAGCAGACTGGCGGGTTTGCCGGGCGCCAGGACGAGTCCCTGCGCCTTGTGATCGAAGATGGCCTGGAGGAATCGGTCGAGTCTGGGCACGTCGATGTCAGGAGAGGGGACGGGCCGCGCGAACGAAGCCTCGGTTCAGGCAGAGGCTCCCCTCGTCGGTAATCAGCAGGAAGAAACGTTCCGGTGCGTTGAGAAAGTCGAGCGCGCGGCCCCGGGTCGGCGGCAGTTCGCTCACCGCGATGCCCCGGTGCTCGGCCCCACCCACCATCATGATCTCGAGGGGAATCATGCGGGCCGCGGTCTGCCGGTCGGGGTCGTCCTCGACCGGCCCGTGCACGAACGCGAAGGCCGCCACCTGCGCCTTCGCCACGAACACCACGTCGCCATGCGGCAGGTTGAGCGCGAAGAAGGCATCCGCGCGGTTCAGCATCTCGATCGGCGTCTCGGGCCCGTCGCGCCACGCCACCCGCGGCTGCAGGTGGACCTCGCCCTGGATGATGAGGCCCTCGGCGAGGGTCACCCGGGCGGGCAGGCGCTGCGTCGAGGCCCAGTCGTTCATGATCCCCTGATCGCGACTCCGGCGCGCTCTTCCTGCAGCCGGATCGCCTCCAGATAGTCGCCGTCCTCGCCGAGGGCCGCGCGCGCGTCGTGCATGAGCCGACTCACTTCGGTGAGCAGCGGCCCCGCGACACCCTGGCTTTCCAGGAACCGCACCGCGATGCCGACATCCTTGTCGAGCAGCGCGAGGCGGAAGGTCTTGGGATAGGCGCCGGTGAGCACCCGGTCGGGCACCAGCCCCTCCGACACGAACGACCGGCCCGACGAGGCGTTGATCACCTCGAGCGCCTTCTTCGCCGGCACGCCGGCCTTCGCCAGCGCGACGAACCCTTCCCCGAAGGCGAGGATGTTCGCGGCGAGCAGGGCGTTGTTGACCGCCTTCACGGCCGAGCCGGCGCCGATCGGGCCGAGGTGCTCGATCCGCTTGCCGAAGCAGGCCAGCACCGGCCGCGCCCGTTCGAACGTGGCCGCGTCCGCCCCCACCATCACCGTCAGCGCCGCTGCCGCCGCACCATTGGTCCCGCCGCTCACCGGACAGTCGGCAAAGGCGACCCCCGCGGCGGCCAGCTTCCGGCCGATGCGCTGGGCTCCCTCAGGATCGCCCGAGGTGCAGTCGAGGAAGAGGGCGCCGGGCGCGAGCCCGGCGAGGATGCCATCCGGGCCATCGAGCAGCGCCTCGACCTCTGCCGACGTCGGCAGGCAGGTGAGCACCACCTCGGCGCCGGCCACGGCATCCCTCGGCGTCAGCGCCGCCCGGGCCGGATGCGCGGCGGCAAACTCCGTCGCGCGCGCCGCCGTGCGATTCCACACCGACAGGGTGTGGCTCTTCGCCAGGTGACCGGCCATGGGGCGGCCGATCGCGCCGAGCCCCAGAAAGGCAATCCGCATCCTCAGTCCGCTTCCGTTGCGCCGGCGGCGCCGCGCTGGCCCAGCTCGCGGTCGAGCATCACCAGCGCAGCCTGGTTGTCGCCGACGCGCCGGACGCTCTCCAGCACCTGGCTCGAGTTCTTCTCCTCCTCGACCTGCTCGGTGATGAACCACTCGAGGAAGACCTGGCTCGCGTAGTCGCGGTCGTCGAGCGCCTTGCCGTAGAGTTCGTCGATGCTCCTGGTGACGCCCTGCTCGTGCTTCTTCACCTGCTCGAAGACCTCGAGCGAGCTCTTGAAGCTGGTCGGCGGGCCCCCGAGCGGCTGCAGCTCCACCCGGCAGCCGCGGTCGATCAGGTGGTCGAAGATCTTCATCGCGTGCGTCGCCTCCTCCCGCGCCTGCTGCCTGAGCCAGGCGGCAAAGCCGGGAAGGGTCTGGTCCTCCATCCACGCCGCCATCGAGAGGTAGACGTAGGCGGACTCGAACTCCCTGCGGATCTGATCGTTCATGGCCTTCTGCAGGCCCGTGGTCGGCGTCATGGCAAGTCTCCGTGAGGGGATCAAAGCTGGGCTGAACGGTATCACCAGCAGGCACAGTCGGCCAGTCGTCCCGGCGACCAGCCCGCATCGCGGCGGGCGCATGGTCACGCCCCCGCCCCCGCCCCGTGCATTAGCTTTTCGGAGGAACACCAGCCCCGGACCCGGCGAGCGCCATGCCCCCACGGATCATCCACGTCGACCTCGACGCCTTCTTTGTGGAGGTGTGCCGCCAGCGCCATCCGGAGCTGCGCGACGTCGAACTGCTGGTGGTCGGCGGGCGGCGCGAGTCCCGCGGCGTAGTGCAGTCGGCGTCCTACGCCGCCCGGCGGTTCGGCGTGCGCTCCGGGATGCCGATCGCCGAAGCGGCGCGCCGCTGTCCCGGCGCCACCTTCTTCAAGGGCGAGTTCGCGCACTATCGCGACGCCTCGCGCGCCGTGCGCGAGGTGCTCAACCGCCACTCTCCCACCGTGGTGATGGCCTCGCTCGACGAGGGCTACCTCGACTTCACCGGCACCGAACGGCTCCATCCTGTGTCGCTGCTCCCCGTCGCCGAGACGCTGCGCGCCGAGATCGCGACGGCGACGGGCCTCGACGCCAGCGTCGGCATCGGGCCCAACCGGATGATCGCCAAGCTCGCCTCCGACTACGCCAAGCCGCGCGGCATCTGCGAAGTGCGCGAGGGCTGGGAGGAGGGATTCCTCGCCGGCCTCGAGCTGCGTGCCCTGCCCGGCGTCGGCCCGAAGACGGCCGAGCGCCTCACCCAGCTCGGGCTCACTCAGGTGGCCCAGGTGCAGCGCCTCAGCGAGGCGGAGCTGACCCGCCTGATCGGCGACTTCGCCCGCGAGCTCAAGTGGCGCGCGCATGGCCATGGGTCCTCGGCCCTCCACGGCGACCGGCTCCCCCGCTCGGTCAGCCGCGAGACCACGCTGTCGAAGGACGCCACCGATCCGGCCTACCTCGAGACCCTGCTCACCCGGTTCGTCGGGCTGGTCGCCTCACAACTGCGCGAGGAGGGACTGGTGGCCAAGACCGTGGTGCTCAAGCTCCGTCACGGCGACTTCCACACCGTCACCCGGCGCCAGACGCTCGAGACCGCCACCGACCTCGACGCCGAGCTGCTCGCGCCGGCGCGGGTGCTCTTCCGCAGCGCCTTCGACGAGGCGGTGCGGCGCCGGCAGGGTGTGCGGCTGATCGGCGTGGCCGCGACCGGTCTGGCCCAGTCGGCGCCCGCCGATCTCTTCGAGCCCGCCGAACGGACCCGGATGCGTGAACTCACCAGTGCGGTGGATCGGGTGCGGGAACGCTTCGGCTTCGACGCCATGACCCCGGCGGCCACCCTCCGTCTCGAACGCCGGGACCGCGCATGAAGTCCGCCGTGATGATCCTCGCCCTTTCGCTCGCCGCCCTGCCGCTCTCGGCGCAGAGCGAGGCCACCCAGAACCAGGCCCGCTGCAATGCGGGCGAGGCCGACGCCTGCCTGCGCTTCGCGCAGCTCCTCGCCCAGGGGATCGGCATCAGCGCCGATCCCGGCCGGGCCGCCCAGGTCTCGCTCACCGCCTGCGACCTCGGCGCCCCGGAGGGCTGCACCCAGCTCGGCCGCTGGTATCAGCGCGGCCTCTACGTCGGCGCCGATCCCGGCCGCGCCCTCGGGCTCTTCCGGCGGGCCTGCGACGCCCGTGATGCCGAAGGCTGCCTGGCGGCGGCCGGTGCGTACGAGAATGGTGAGGGCGTGGTCCCGAACCTCGAGACCGCGCTTTCCTTTTCAGCGCGCGCCTGCGATGCCGGCGGTGGACGCGCCTGCCTTCAGCTCGGGGAACGGTACGAGCAGGGGACCGGCCCGACCTTCCGGAACGAGACCAAGGCGGCGGCGCTGTATCAGCGGGGCTGCGATCTGAACGAGGCGAACAGCTGCGTGCGGCTGGGGACGATGTACCACGACGGGCGCGGGGTGAGCCAGAACGACGAGATCGCGAAGCGGCTCTACCAGAAGGCCTGCGATGTCGGCAACAACGCCGCCTGCCACCTCTTCCCGCTGCTCCGGGACGGGCTGCCGATCGGCAGGCCGTGAACGACGTGCGGTGCCTGACTCGGCACCGTGCGGCTCACCTCAGGGCCGGAAGTCCTTCCCCTCGAAGCGCAGCCCGACCGAGCCGGTCTGGCGATCGACCTCCGGGCCGAGGTTCTTGAAGGTGGCCGAGGTGCCGTTCGCGGCAGTCGCCGAGACGGCGCTGTTGAGGTAGAGCGGGTAGTACCCGATCCGCGCCCGGTTGGCACCCGGGCTCACACTGCAGTGGCACGACTGGGCATTCACCGTCCCGGCATTGACCGTGATGACAACCGGCCCGTCGGTCGCGTTGCTGATGAGCGGCGCGAAGACCGGCTGATCGGTATTCCCCGCGTCCACCGCCCGGGTCAGCTCTCCGCTCGGCGCCGGTTCGTTGAGGCTCCCCTGCACCTCCACCCCCAGCGGCTTGCCATCGGGACCGATCGGCCGGACCAGGTACCACTGCGCCACCATCGGGCCCTTCCCCTTGAGCTTCTGTTGCGTACGGCCACCCGCCGGCACCTCGAAGGTGACCGCGCCGACCGTCACCTTGATCGGCTCCACCAGCCGGTTCTCCACGATCAGCACTGGCGCCCGGTTGACGAACATCCACCCGCCGGCCGCCGCGGCCAGCACCAGCAGCAGGAGGAGGAGCAGCGGCGCCTTGCTCTTCGTTTCCGCCGGCGTCGCCGATCCCACGACCGGCCCCCTGGCCGCCGGCGTCGATCGCTCCGTCTGCGCCGCCTGAGCCGGCGTTCCCTTCGTGCGGGGACGCTCGGCACTCGGCATGATCGCCGTCGCATCCTCGCTCTCGAGCTTGCGCGCGATCCGCTCCGCGCTGACCGACTCCTGCGGGCCGGACTGTCGCCCGGTGTTGAGCGCGTCGAGCAGCATCGCCACCGACTGGAACCGCTCGCCCGGGCGCTTGGCGAGGCAGCGCACGATCACATTGGAGAGCCACACCGGAATCCGCGCATCCTTCGCCGTCGCGATCGGTGCCGGTTCGCTCAGATGCTTGCCGACGATCTCCTGCGAGCTCTCCCCCTCGAATGGCGGTGCGCCGGTCACCATCTGGTAGAGCACCGCGCCGACGGCGTAGATGTCGGAGCGCGCATCGAGATCGCCCTGGCCGAGCGCCTGCTCGGGGCTCATGTACTGCGGCGTGCCGACCACGAACCCGGTCTGGGTCTTGTGGCCCTCGCCGTCGATCCGCTTCGCGATGCCGAAATCCACCAGCAGCGGGCGACCGCTGCTCGCCTCGAGCATGATGTTGTCGGGCTTGATGTCGCGATGGATCAGCCCCTGGCTGTGGGCGTGGGCGAGGGCATCGAGCAGCGGCCGCACGATCGCGAGCGCCCGGTCGGTGGAGAGCGCGCCGGTGCGGCGGAGCATCGCGGAGAGCGCCTCCCCCTCCACGAACGGCATCGCGTAGTAGACCAGTCCTTCGCCTTCACCCACGAAATGGATGGCAAGGATGTTGGGGTGGCTGAGCCGGGCGATCGAGCGGCACTCCTGCCGGAAGCGGTCGAGCATCCCCGCCGACCAGGCGATGTCGGGCTTCAGCACCTTCACCGCGAGGCGCCGCTGCAGGTCGGTATCGAAGACCTCGTAGACCTGGGCGAACCCGCCCTCGCCGAGCATCCGGCGCACCTCGTACTTGGCCCCGAGAGCCCGGGACAACCGCGCCGGGATGTCCACCTGCGGCTCCACCACCAGGCGCGAGTCGCCAGTACCGGTGCGGCTCCCGCAACTGGGGCAGAAGAGGGCGGCGTCAGGCAGCGGGGTCTTGCAGGTGGGACAGGGGGTCTCGGCCATGGCACGAATCTAGGGGAAAAGCATGAACAGGGAACCGGGCGACGGTGGGCGCCGCTCGGGAAGGTTCCCTGTTGCCCGATCCCGGTTCGCCGTACCTTATGCGTCCTCCTTTATATCTGCGAGCCGATGACCCGACCCTCAGCAGTCACCCTGCGCTTCCTGGCCGAGCCGACGCACGTGAATTTCGGCGGCAAGGTCCACGGCGGCGCCGTCATGAAGTGGATCGACCAGGCGGGCTACACCTGCGCCGCAGGGTGGACCGGGGAGTACTGCGTCACCGCCTACGTCGGCGGCATCCGCTTCCTCCATCCCATCAGCGTCGGCGAACTGGTCGATGTGCGCGCCCAGGTCATCCACACCGGACGCACCAGCCTGCACGTGTCGGTGGACATCTACGCTGGCGATCCCAAGACCACCAATCGCAATCGGTCGTGCCACTGCGTCGTGGTCTTCGTCTCGATCGATGCGAACGGCAAGCCGATCCCGGTGCCCAAGTGGACACCGCGAACCCCGGTGGAGCGGGCGCTCGAGGAGCACGCGCTCCGTCTCGATGAACTCCGCAAGAGTCTCGACACCGAAATCGAGGAGCGGCTCCGCTGGCTCGACCAGCAGCCCCCGGAGGCGCCCGTCCATGGCTGATCCCGCACGCACCCTGCAGATCCAGATGCTGATCTTCGACGACGCCGAGGTGCTCGACGTCGCCGGACCGTACGAGGTCTTCTCCGTCACCGGCCAGCGGCATGGCCTCGAGCCCTTCCATGTCTCGCTCGTCGCCGAGCGACCGGGACCAGTCACGCTCCGCAACCGATTCGTGGTCCAGCCCCACTTCACGTTCGCCGACGCGCCGCACGCCGACATCCTGATCGTGCCCGGCGGGTACGGCACCCGGCGCGAGCGGCACAATCCGGTGGTCATCGACTGGATCCGGCGGACGGGTGCCGACGCCGACCTGGTGCTCTCGGTCTGTTCCGGTGCGCTGCTGCTCGGCACAGCGGGGATGCTGGATGGACTCGACGTGACGACCCACCACGCGGCGGTTCAGCTTCTCCGGGAGGTCGCGCCGAAGGCGCGGGTCCGGGAGCTGGAGCGGTTCATCGACAACGGGCGGATCGTGGTCGCGGCCGGCGTCGCGGCCGGCATCGACATGTCGCTGCACGTGGTGGAGCGGCTGCTCGGTCCGGAGCTGGCCGAGGAGGCGGCCATGTATATGGAATACCACTGGGACCGGAACGAGGAGGGGCTCAAGGACACGGGGGTGTAGCCCAAGCCGTTGGGAGAGTGGCGGTTGGGAGGCAGAAACGGGCCGGATCCGACCGGGAATTCATGTAGAAGCCGCACAGAAAATTGTGCGGCTTTGCTGTTTTCTGGACGATAGAATCGCCGAATCATTGATAAGAGTGAATAAATGCACGCGGAAATTTGCAAAATATGCAGAAATCACTTGACAGTCCTGTACCACGACTCTATACTGTCCCCGTCGACCGGCGACCCGAACCAGTCGGGTTGCTCCGGACTTTCTCGCGGCTCCGCGCCGCCCTCGACGATCACCCCGACCAGGACCCTGCGATGCCTCGATTCCGACACCTTCTCGTGCTGGCTGCGCTCGCGGTGCCCGCGGCGCTCGCCGCGCAAGCCGCACCGGCCGATTCGGCCGCTGCCGCCGCACCCACTGTGGCCGCCGCCGCTCCGGCGGTCGACTCCCTGGTGAATGCCGCGAATGCCGCGGCCGCGGCGAATACGGTCGGAATCAACTTTGTCTGGACCCTGGTCTGCGGCTTTCTCGTGATGCTGATGCAGCTCGGCTTCGCGATGGTCGAGTGCGGCTTCACCCGCGCCAAGAACGCGGCCCACACCGCGACCATGAACTTCATGGTCTACGGCGTCGCGATGGCCGCCTACTGGGTCTGCGGCTTCGCCATCCAGGCCGGCGGACTCGGACCGATCACCACGCTCGGGCAGACTGCCGATACCGCGACCCTGACGCACGCGCTCAGTGTGACGCTCGGCGGACACACCTGGAACCTGATGGGCCTGACCGGCTTCTTCCTGACCGGTCTCAACTACACCTCGCCGGTCTTCGCCTACTTCCTGTTCCAGATGGTGTTCATGGACACGACCGCCACCATCCCCACCGGCGCCCTCGCCGAGCGGTGGAAGTGGTGGAGCTTCATCTGCCTCAGCTTCGCCATCGGCGGCCTGATCTATCCGCTGTACGCGAACTGGGTCTGGGGCGGCGGCTGGCTCTCGCAGCTCGGGAGCAACCTCGGCCTCGGCCACGGCCACGTCGACTTCGCCGGCTCGTCAGTCGTGCACCTCACCGGTGGGGTGATCGCCTTCGTCACGGCGAAGAGCCTGGGCGCCCGCCGCGGCAAGTACGGCCCGAACGGGGAGGTCAACGCCATTCCCGGGCACAACATCCCGATGGCGATGTACGGCACCTTCGTCCTTTGCTTTGGCTGGTTCGGCTTCAACGCCGGCAGCACCCTTGCCGGCGGCGACCTTCGCATCGGGGTCATTGCTACCAACACGATGCTGGCTGGGGCGTTCGGCAGTCTGTCGGCGATGGCGTACATGGTGCTGCGGTATGGGAAGCCCGATCCCTCGATGCTCGCCAACGGCGTGCTGGCCGGCCTCGTCGCCATCACGGCGCCCTGCGCCTTCGTCACGGCGCCGGTGGCGGTCCTCATCGGCACCATCGCGGGTGTGCTGGTCTGCTGGGCGGTGTACTTCGTGGATCGCACCCTCAAGATCGACGATCCGGTCGGCGCGATCTCGGTGCACGGCGTCAACGGCGCGTGGGGCATCGTGGCGCTGGGCCTCTTCGCCGACGGCACCTACGGCGACGGCTTCAACGGCGTGGCCGGTGGCGTGAAGGGCCTGTTCTATGGTGACAGTGGCCAGCTGGTGGCCGAGCTGATCGGCATCGGCGCGAACATCGTCGCAGTCGGCCTCCTCACCTTCGTGTGCTGGAAGATCATCGGCGTGATCGTGGGCGGTCACCGCGTCTCCGCCGAGGCGGAAGAGCTCGGACTCGACATCCCGGAGATGGGCGCGCTGGCCTACCCGGATTCGCAGGACATCTCGTCGGCGGTCGTGCTCGCCACGGCGTCCGCGCACTCGAAGACGCCGTCGCTCAAGAAGGAAGCGGCCTGATCGTGATCGACATGAAGGGCTGCCAGCCAACTGTCGTCGGCTGCCGGATCCGCGGGATTCTGCCGCCCCCTCCCCGGGGCGCGGACTGGCCAGGATCACCGGACAGCGGTGGACGGAGGCAGGCAACTGGCAGCTCTTCTTCACTCTCTAGATTCCGTCGGAGTTTGCCATGAAGCTCATCAGCACCGTCATCCGCCCGGAGAAGCTGTCCGAGGTGAAGGCCGCCCTCTTCCGGGCCGGCGTCACAGGCATCACGATCTCGCGCGTCAGCGGCCACGGCGGCGAGAAGGAACTGGTCGAGATGTACCGCGCCACCAGCGTGGTGCTCGAGTTCCGTGAGAAGGTGAAGATCGAGATGGCGGTCTCGGAGCCGTTCGTCGAGCCGACCATCCGCGCCATCCTCGCCTCGGCCCGCACCGGCGAGGTCGGCGACGGCAAGATCTTCGTGCAGCCGATCGAGCAGGTCATCCGGATCCGTACCGGCGAGCGCGACAATGCGGCGCTCACCCCCGTCACCGCCGACGCCGTCCAGCGCCAGGCGATTCAGGATACCGTCGGCGTCGGCTGACCTCGGCGGTTGCCCACAGGACCAGACAGGGGGCCGAGTGGCCCCCTGTTTTTTCCTTGACCACCCCCGTCATCGCTATCTTAGACCCCCATGCTCCTCTTCCTCGACGCGGCAGTCCCGGCGGCTCACGACGGTGGCGCGCAACTGGTGCTCGCCCTCGCCGTCATTCTCGCCGCCGCCAAGCTCGGCGGCGATCTCTCCGAGCGCCTCGGCCAGCCGGCGGTGCTCGGGGAACTCCTCGCCGGCGTGCTGCTCGGCAATCTCGACATGGCGGGGGTGGGCTGGTTCCGGGGTCTGACGGCCGACACCACCCTCCTCGGGCTGGCCGAGGTCGGCGTCGTGCTGCTGCTCTTCGAGGTAGGGCTCGAGTCGACCATCCAGGACATGCGCCAGGTGGGATGGCGCTCCCTGATCGTCGCGGTGCTCGGCGTCGTCGCGCCGTGGATCCTGGGCTATGGGGTGGGCGTGATCATGCTCCCGCACCACAGCCCCTACGCCTATCTCTTCCTGGGCGCCACCCTCACCGCCACGAGCGTCGGCATCACCGCGCGAGTGCTCCGCGATCTCGGCCGCTCGCAGACGCCTGAGGCACGCATCATCCTCGGCGCCGCCGTCATCGACGATGTGCTCGGCCTCGTCATCCTGGCGGTGGTGGGGAGTCTCATCGCCTCGGCGAATGCGGGAACCGATCCCTCCTTCGGCGCGGTCACGATCGTGATCGCCAAGGCGGTCGGCTTCCTCTTCGGGGCCCTGTGGATCGGCACGATGGTCTCGCCCCGGCTCTTCGGCCTCACGGTGCGGCTCAAGGGGAGCAGCCTGCTGCTGGTTACCGCCCTGGTCTTCTGCTTCCTGCTCGCCGCCGGCGCGGGGCTGCTCGGGCTCGCGCCGATCGTCGGGGCGTATGCGGCGGGACTCATCCTCGAGCGGGTCCACTACCAGGGCTTCTCCGATCGGGGCGAGCAGCATCTCGAGGAGCTGGTCAAGCCGATCTCCGGCTTCCTGGTGCCGATCTTCTTCGTGATGATGGGGCTCAAGGTCGAGCTGGCGGGAGTGTTCGATCCGTCGCACCTCGGACTCGCCGCCGCGATCATCGTCGTCGCGATCATCGGCAAGCAGGCCTGCGCCCTCGGCGGCCTCGGCACCACGCTCGACAAGCTCTCGATCGGCATCGGGATGATCCCGCGCGGCGAAGTCGGCCTCATCTTCGCCAGCATGGGGCTCAGCATGACGATCAACGGCGAGCGCATCATCGACCAGGCGCTCTTCTCCACCATCGTCCTCATGGTGCTGGTCACCACCGTGGTGACGCCGCCCGCGCTCAAGTGGAGCCTGGGCCGCTCGAGCAGGCGGACGCCGGCACCGGAATCCTGAGCGACGCCCGCCGCTCCCCTACTCGGGAACGGCGGACGCACCGAATCAGTTACGACCGGTCCTGATTGGGATGGCCACCAAAGGTCCGTTCGACCCGGTACCACGCCTCCCGCACCGAGAGCTTCGCGCGGTCCCACGGCATTCCCTTCGCATCCGGCTTCGCTTCCCACTCCTCGCGCAGCCTGGGCTCGGCCACATCGAAGCTCTGCCCGGGAAAGCGTGACGGCGCCTCCCAGCCGTGCCGATAGGCGGGCTGATACATCTCGTAGGGTTCTCCCGCCAGGGTCGACTGGGTCGAGCTGTAGTTCTTCCGCCAGTAGGCGTCCTCGACGGTGGGATTCACCATCTCGGCCGCGCCCTTGCCGCCGAGCCCGCCGGCCACCGCGCCGACGCTGCCACCCACGACCGCGCCGAGCGGACCACCCACCACGGCACCGATCGCGGCACCCGCCGCCGCACCACTCGCCGCACCGGCGCCGACCCCCACCGGATGGGCACCGGGCGCACCGGTGATGGGATCAGGATTGGCGTCCGGGAACTTCATATCCTTGCTCATAACAGCTCCTTTGCAGTAGTGACGTCAGAGTACCTGCTCGCCATGGCGCTGCGTCGGTTGCCCGCGCCGCGAAGCCATGGTCCTGCCCGCCTGCGTGCCTGCAGGCGCCATCCCACCAACGCAAGAAGGCGCGCGGGATCGTCGTGCTGATCCTCGTCGCGCCTTCGACAGCCGAGCCGATGGCCCGTTCGTCAAGGTGGTTCTGACCTCTTCATCCGACTGACGATCCGAAGGTAGGTCTCGGGCCCGGCGAAGACAATCGCTCGCCCATGATGCAGAAGAGCCCGTCCTTTCGAGCGATGCGGCCTGCCGCCCGTGACTGTATCGTGTGCGGGACGCTTCACTCCCCTCGCACCACAGGCGCCTGACAATGACCGCCATCGACCGCGACTCGCTGCATACCTACCTCAACGACCACCTGGCCGCCTCGGTGGCCGCACTCGACCTCATGGGCAGGATCGCCAACGCGCACGCCGGCACCCCGCTCGGCAATACCGTCGCCCGTCTGCAGGGCGAGGTGTCGGTGGAGCAGGAGACCCTGCGCACGCTGGTGCAGGAAGTCGGGGGAACCGAGAGCGCCACGAAGCGGGTGGCGGCATGGGTCGGAGAGAAGGTCTCCCGCCTGAAAATCGGGCCGGGCCAGAAGGACGAGTCGGGGCTCGAACTGTTCGAGGCGCTGGAGGCGCTCGCCATCGGGTTCTGGGGCCGGGGAACGCTCTGGCGGACCCTCGATCGCGTCAGGCAGGAGGCGCCGCTGCCGGATACCATCGACTTCGCGAAGCTGGCGCGCCAGGCCGCGACCCAGCTCGACGAACTCGAGGTGGTGCGCCTCGAGGCGGCCCTCGTGGCGCTCACGATTCCGATCGCGCCGGCGTCGGCAGCGAGCGTCGAACCGGGCGCCGGCGGACTCGCCCGCGACGCAACCGGCGTGACGTCATGACGGCGGAGGCCCCGCGCGGCGACTGGTTCCGGCAATTTGCGGAGCGTGCGTCCGCGGTGCTGGGTTCGCCATGGGCCTTCCTCGTAGCATTCGGTGCCGTGGCGGCCTGGGCCGCCACCGGCCCCCGGTTTCACTACTCGGAGACCTGGCAGATCGTCATCAACACCGGCACGACGATCATCACCTTCCTGATGGTCTTCCTGATCCAGAACACCCAGAACCGCGACTCACGCGCGATGCACCTGAAGCTCGACGAACTGCTCCGCGCCGGACAGCGGGCCCGCAACTCCCTGGTCCAGGTGGAGCAGCGGCCCGACAACGAGCTGAAGGCGCTCACCGAGGAGTTCACTGAGCTGCGCGCCGAAGAGACGCGGCTGCCCGAGCGCAGGGGGTGAGCAGCATGCCCGTTCCCGACTCGGCCGGGCCAGACGGCGGACCGGTGCTCTTCTTCGACGAGCGGTGCAGCATCTGCCGCAGGTTCGTGGACTGGGCGCTGTCGGCGGACCGCGACGGGAAGCTGCAGCTCGCGCGGCTCAATGGCCCGCGGGCCAGACGGCTGAATCAGGATCACCCCGAGCTGGGGCTCCGCGACAGCGCCCTCTGGGTGGTGGAGGGAGCGCAGCCGCTCCGCTACGCCGACGCCATTCTCGCCACGCTCGCCTATCTGGGTGGTCCATGGCGACTCGCGGCCAGGCTCGGCCGCCTGGTACCCCGCGTCCTCCGGGATGCCATCTACCGGAGTTTCGCGAGGCACCGCTCGCTCTTCGGCTGGCTCGGCTTGCCGGAACTCAGTCCCGAGATGCGCCGGCGGCTGGCGTACGACGCGGAGGGGCCAGTCCCTGCCCTCGGCGACCATCACCCTTCCACCCAGCGGAGTCTCTGATGTCTCGATGCGATGTGTGCGGTAACGACTATGAATCCCCGATCGAGGTGAAGCACAAGGGTGTGAGCTACACCTTCGACAGCCTCGAGTGTGCCATCCACAAGCTGGCGCCCTCCTGCGATCACTGCGGCTGCCGCATCGTGGGTCATGGCATCCAGGCCGCCGGGGTCTACTACTGCTGTGCCCACTGCGCCCGGCAGCATGCCGTGAGTGGCGTCGCCGATCACGTGTGACGGTCCCGGCGGTATCGCCGCCGGGATCTGCTGATCGGCCGCGGGACGGCAGGTGGACGACGGCCCTGCCGGGCGGAAGCGTGGCCTGCCTTCCGCCCGTCAGATCAGGCGCGGCGGATGAGACGAATCAGGAAGAGCAGCACGATGGCACCGATCGTCGCCGTGATCAGCGAGCCGAACAGCCCGTAGCTGGCGATGCCGAGCAGGCCGAAGAGCCAGCCGCCCAGCAGGGCGCCGATGACACCGACGATCAGGTCGCCCAGGAGGCCGAACCCGCCGCCCTTCATGATTTGACCGGCGAGCCATCCGGCCAGCAGGCCGATGGCGAGAAACCAGATCAGGCCTTCTGTGGACATACATCGCTCCGTTGTTAGGGTTGCGGCGCACCGGCGCCGCACGGACTGTTCGGGACCTCCGGGGCGCCTCTTCCCCGCCATCGGACCTGCAGGTAACAAAAAAGGCACGGGGAATCCCGACTCCGGATTCCTTCGTGCCTCTGCCTTTCGGGACCACTCCCGACCGGCAAGGGTGCTGCACCAGGCAGCGCTGTGACTCGGCAGAACCTACCGGGCCTGACGGCAGGGAGCAATCGTCCGAAGGTACGAGACTACAGCTGGCTCCGCAGCAGCGCCTCGAGGTGCCCGCGCACCTTCTCGGACCAGGGGCGCCGCCGCCAGGCCTCGAGCGTCACCCGGCGCGATCGGGCCAGGTCGGCATCGAACACCCGGACCTGGGCCTCGGCAAAGGCGCCGTCGTGGACGTTGAGGTTGGCCTCGTCGTTGAGCCGGAAGGAGCGGTTGTCGAAGTTGGTGGAGCCCACGCTGGTCCAGCAGCGATCGACCACCATGATCTTGCAGTGGAACATCGTGCCCTGGAATTCGTGGATCGCGATCCCCGCCTCGAGCAGCGGCCCCCACCTCGCCCGGGAGGCGCGCCGCACCATGCCGGCATCGGTATGGCTGCCGGGAACCACGATCTCCACCTGCACGCCCCGCTGCGCCGCGGCCACCAGCATCTCCGTCGTCAGGTCGTCGGGGACGAAGTAGGCGCTCGCGATCTTGAGGCTCTCCTTCGCCGCGGCGACCGAGAGGAGATACATCAGCCGGACACTCTCCGCCCCGTCGTCGGCGCCGCTCCGGAAGACCTGGGCCCGCTCCTCGCCGGCCCGGGCGAGCGGCGGGAAGTAGTTCTCCCCGTGCAGCACCACCCCGCGCGTCCCGATCCAGTGATCCATGAAGGCGGCCTGCATCTGCGCCACCGCCGGTCCCTCGATCCGGTAGTGCGAGTCGCGCCAGTGCTCCGGGTCCTGCGCATGACCACGCCAGAGATCCGCGATCCCCACACCGCCGGTGAAGCCGATGCGCCCGTCCACCAGCAGCAGCTTGCGGTGGGTGCGGTTGTTGAGCCGGTCGAGGGTGTACCAGCGGATCGGATGGAACTTCTCGATCTCCACCCCCGCCGCCGCCATCGTCTCGAGCAGCGCATCGTCGATCTTGCCCGCACCGACCCAGTCGAGCAGCAGATGCACCCGCACCCCGCTCCGGGCCCGGTCCGCCAGCGCCGAAGCGAACTGGCTCCCCACCTCGCCCGACCAGTAGATGTAGGTCTCGAAGGTGATGCTCCGCTCCGCCGCACCGATGGCGGACAGCATCGCCGGAAAGATCTCGTCGCCGTTCTGCAGCGCCGTGACCCGGTTGCCATCGATCAGCGCCGGCCCGAGCAGGTTGCCGAGCACTCGGCTGAACTGCGGCTGCCCCGGATCGTAGTCGTGCGCGATGGGCCGCACGATCTTCTTGTTGCTGGAACGGAGGTTGGCCGCGACGAAGAGCACCAGCAGCAGGATGCCCGCGATCAGAATCAGGTGCACGTCAGCGGACCCCTGCGGGGAGGCGCTGCCGAGTCGTGAGCATCCCGCGCCAGGGGTCGGTCCGATACGGCACCCCATCGGCGAGCACCGCCGCGACACCGAGGGTATCGGCCTTTCCAAGCCCGGCCAGCGCAGCCCAACTGCAGGGAAGCGAGACCGGGGCGCCGGGACGCGCGCGGGTGGACCAGGCGGCGACCGCGGTGGCCCCGCGGGTATTGCGCAGCCAGTCGATGAAGATCCGCCCCGACCGCGCCGCCTTGGCCGCTCGGCTCAGGTAGCGATCCGGCGCATGCTGTTCGAGAGTCTCCGCCACGGCCCGGGTGAAGCCGGACACCTGCGCCCACGTGGCGCGCCGTTCGATCGGGGCCACGACGTGGATCCCCTTCCCGCCGCTGGTCTTCACCCAGCTCTCCAGCCCGACCTCCGCGAGCAGCGCCCGGATCTCCCCCGCTGCCGCACACAGCGCCGCCCAGCTCACTCCCGCTCCGGGATCGAGATCGAAGACGATCCGGTCCGGCGCATCGACCCGATCGGCGCGCGCGCCCCACTGATGGATCTCGAGCGCGCCGATCTGCACCAGCGCGAGGAGACCCTCGACATCCTCGACCACGGCATAGGGCTTCATGCCATCGCTCTGCCGGATGCTGACCCGGCTCAGCGCCTCGGGGAAGGTGCCGGTGAGATGCTTCTGATAGAAGCAGCTCCCCGTTCTCCCCTCGGGACAGCGCACCACCGAGAGCGGCCGGCCGGCGAGGTGCGGCAGGACGAAGCGCGCCACCTTCCGGTAGTAGTCGGCGAGATCCTGCTTGGTGAGCCCCTGCTCCGGGAAGAGCACCTTGTCGGGATGCGTCAGCGCCGCATGCCCCCGGACCGGAGTCTCCCGCTTCACCTGACTGGGCATCTTGTCCTCCCGCACGCCGAGAAAGCTGGGATGCCGCAACAGGCCATCGCTGGTCCATTCGGTGAACTGCACTTCGACCACGACCTCGGGCGCCACCCAGACCGTCCCCGCCGGCGCGGGCGGTGGGGGTGAGACCGGAGGCTTCGCCCGCCTCACACGGCGGAGCCGCGCATCGAGCTGCCGGAGCAGCGGACCGCTGAGCCCGCTGCCGACCCGCCCGGCGTAGCGCAGCGGTCCCCCCTCACCGTGCGTGGCCACCAGCAGCGCCCCGATCCGCTCCCGGCTGCCCTTCGGCGGCGTGAAGCCGATCACCACGAACTCCTGTCGCAGCACGCACTTCACCTTGAGCCAGGTGCGACTGCGACCGTACTCATAGGGCGCATCGCCACGCTTGGCGATGATCCCCTCGAGCCCCTTGCGACAGCTCGCCGCAAAGATCCGCTTCCCCTCCCCCACCTGGTGCTCGCTGTAGCGGACCGGCGCCTGCTGGGAGACCCGGGTCAGCAGCCGCTTGAGCGCTCGCTTCCGCTCGATGAGCGACACCTCGAGGAGGCTCCGCCCTCCCGATCTCAGCAGATCGAAGGCGTAGTAGACCACCCCCTCGGCAACACTCTCGGACAGCGCCGCCTGCAACAACCGAAAGCTCGAGTTCCCCCTGGGATCGAGCACCACCACCTCGCCGTCGAGGATGTTGCCCTTCCAATTCCTCGCAGCGAGCCACCGCGCGAGCCCCGGAAACCGTGCCGTCCAGTCGCCGCCGCTCCGCGTGAGCAGGCGGACCCGGCTCCCGTGCACCAGATACTGCAGCCGATAGCCGTCGAACTTCGCCTCATGCAGCCACTCGTCCCCCTCCGGCGCCTCGGCCACGAGTGTTGCCAGTTGCGGCGGGACGAAGTGCGGCAGGATGGTCGCCACGCTCAACTCGCGTGGCGGAGGCGCCGTTTCGCTGTGGCACTCCCGCGTGCCGGCGCCGAGCGGGTACCCGGCTTCTTGTGGAGGCTCCGCTGGAGCGCCGCCATCAGATCGAGCACCACCGGCTCCTTCTCCTTCTCAGCCGTCGCGGCCGGCTCGGCGCTCCGCTTCGCCTTGGCGCTCCGCCGCTTCACCAGCCGGAGGATGTCCTCGCGGTAGCTGTCGTGGAACTCGGTCGGCTTCCACTTGGTCGCCATGCTGCCGATGAGCTGGTCCGCCATGGCCAGTTCCGCCGGACGCGGCGCCGCCCGCGCACCGGCGACCGGCGCCGGCTCCCGCAGCTCCGCTGCGTAACGGAGGAGCTGCACCACGAGGGTTCCGTCCAGCGGATAGACCGCGGCGATGTACTGCCGCACATGGATGACGAGCTGCGCGAGTCCGATCCGCTCGCTCTTCTCCAGCGCGGTCGCGAGCAGCCGGTAGGCCTTCTCGCTCCCCTTGAGCGGTGCCACATAGTACGGCTTGGCGTAGTAGAGCGGCGGAATCTCATGCAGCCCGACGAAGCCGAGGATCTCGATGGTCTGGGTGGCGGCGGGATTGGCGGCCTTGAGCTCCTTGTCATCGAGCAGGACGTAGCGGTCCTTCTCCACCGCGATCCCGCGCACGATGTCGCCCTTCGCGACCGGCTTCCCCGTGGTCTTGTTGATCTGCTGGTAGCCGATCCGCGCCATGTCCCGGCGGTCGAGCAGATCGATGTCCAGCCGGTCCGGCCCCTCGGCGGTGAACAGCTCCACGCCGATGTTGACCAGCCCGAACCCCAGCGTGCCCTTCCAGATGCCGCGTGGCATGTGTCACCTCATGTGCTGTCCGCAGATTGCGCCGATTGCTAAGAAGCAGAGCTCGGTGCGGTGTGTCTCCTCATTCAACCTCGGGGTGAGACTCCCTTCCCGCTACTCTTCTACTCCCAACGACCTACGCCCTCATTCTCGGCCTATCCATCCTGCCGCGCAGCGGGCGAGCCTCATTTCGGCGTCAATCGGGCGATGCCTTCCATCGTGCGGCGGCTCGCGACCGACCTCAGGTACTCTGCCACGACATCCGAGCCGGGCCGGGCGAATCGGTCCTGATGCTTGATCAAGAGCCACTGCGGCTTGTCCGGATCGCCACGACGCAGCCGGACCAGCACCCACACGCCGCGCAGGCGCCGCCCCTTGAGCTCGAACTTCAATTCACCCTGCGCGTAGCCTTCGCGGAGCCGCGCGACGGGATCGGCGTCCCTGGTCCAGTAGCGATAGCTGCCGCGGTCCCAGAGCATCACCGTCCCGCCGCCGTACTCGCCGGCGGGAATCGTCCCCTCGAAGCGGTTGTACTCGATGGGGTGATCCTCCACCTGCATGGCGAGCCGCTTCACCGCCGGGTCGAGACTCGGCCCCTTCGGCACCGCCCAGCTCTTCATGACGCCGTCGAGCTCGAGCCGGAGATCGAAGTGCAGGTGACTCGCCGCATGCTTCTGGATCACGAAGGCGAGCGTCGCGGCCTTCCGGGTCGCGCCACCCTTCGGCTCGGCCGTCTTCCTGAAATCCCGTTTGCGCCGGTACTCGGCGAGCGGCGTGGTTTTCATGCTCTGTTCCTCGGGCCAGGGGCGAAAACGACAAAGGCGCCACGGACCGATGGTCCGTTGGCGCCTTCGACTCCGGAGACCTGCTCTCCGTCGGCAAGGTCCAGCTCTCGCTTGCTGCTCCCAAGACCGCGTCAAGGGCGCAGCCTCAGACTACCCACCGGTGCGGGGCGGCGCAAGCGGATCGCTCGCGCCACCTTCAGCGCTTACCGCGCGGCGAGCATCGCGGGCGTCACCGCCGCCTCGTCCCGCTCGCCGGTGCGGATCCGGTGCACCTGCTCCACGTCGAGCACGAACACCTTGCCGTCGCCGACATCGCCGGTGCGGGCCGCGGCGAGAATCGCCTTCACCGTCGTGTCCACGAACGATTCCGAGACCCCGATCTCGAGCCGCATCTTCTCCTGCAGCCCCATCTTCACCGTCGTCCCGCGGTAGTTCTCCACCTGCTCGGTCTCGCCGCCATGCCCCATCACGCGGGACACGGTCAGGCCGCGGACCTCCGCCCGGTACAGCGCCTCGAGCACGTCGTTCAGCTTGTCGGGCCGCACCACTGCCACGATGAGTTTCATCTCGTTGGATCTCCAGAGAATCAGTGAGCGGCCTGTTGCGCGAGCACCGGAGACGGCGCAGGCATGGACACGGCTTCCGAGAGGACGAGGACCGAGCCCTCACCACTGGTGTACGCCTCTTCGCCATGCTGGCTGACGTCCATGCCGAGCCCTTCGGCGCGGCGATCGGCCCTGAGCTCCATCACCAGGCCCATCAGCTTGAGGATGCCGAACGTCATCACGCCGGCATACACCACCGAGGCGCCGGCGCCGAGCGCCTGCAGCCCGAGCTGTCCCGGGTTGCCGGCGAGGAGGCCATCGGTGCCGCCCCACACCTTCTCGGCGAAGACGCCGGTGAGCAGCGCGCCGGTGAGCCCGCCGATGCCGTGGCCCGCGAAGACATCGAGCGAGTCGTCGAGCCGCGTGCGGGAGCGATAGACCATCGCGAAGTAGCTGGGGAAGGCGGCGATGCCACCGAGCGCCAGCGCGTAGGCCGGGCTGATGAAGCCGGCCGCCGGCGTGATCGCCACGAGGCCGATCACGATCCCGGTCGCGCCGCCGACCGCGGTGACGTGCCCGGTGCGCCACACGTCGAGCGCGGCCCAGACCACCAGCGTCGCCATCGGGGCGAGGAAGGTGTTGGTGAAGGCGAGCGCGGCGGACCCGTTGGCGGCGAGGGCGCTGCCGCCGTTGAAGCCGAACCAGCCGAACCAGAGGAGCCCCGTGCCGAGCAGCACGAAGGGCACGCTGTGCGGGAGGATCGCCTGCCGGCCGAAGTCCTTGCGAGGGCCGAGCACCGCGGCCGCGACGAGCGCCGAGACGCCGGCGTTGATGTGGACCACGGTGCCGCCGGCGAAGTCGAGCACGCCGAGCTTCCCGAGCCAGCCACCGCCCCAGACCCAGTGGGCCACCGGGGCGTAGACCGCGAGGGTCCAGATCACGATGAAGCCGACGTACGGCAGGAACTTCATCCGCTCGACGATCGCGCCGGAGATGAGCGCCGCGGTGATGATCGCGAAGGTGCCCTGATATGCCATGAAGAGCACATGCGGGATCGTGCCCTTCGCCTCCACGCCGACCCCGCGGAGCAGCGCGTTGGCAGTGCCCCCCAGATACGGCGAGCCTTCCGCGAAGGAGAGACTGTACGCGAGCACCGCCCAGGTCACCCCCACCGCGCCGAGCGCCACGAAGCTCATCATCATCGTATTGAGCGAGTGGCGCGACCGGACCAGGCCGCCGTAGAAGAAGGCGAGCGCCGGCGTCATCAGCAGCACGAGCGCGGTGGAGATCAGCATCCAGGCAGTATCAGCCCCCACGATCGTGGGGACCGCGTCCTGGATCATGGGCAGTATCAGGGGCGTGGTCACGGAACCGGAGCCTCCAGTCCATCACGGGTTGTTGGGATTCGGGTCCTGTCCGGGATGGTCTGGCGACATCCTGGGCAGAAGGGAGTCGGGGACGACTCGCGCGGGGGACAAGTTGGCCAATGGGACTCGGATTGTCAATACAAAATTGCAATTTCAGCGGATTTTCAGCGCCACCTTGCAGCTTGGCTCGCCACTTTCGCTCAAGTGATCGCCGGAATTGGCGTTTCAGGCAATATTTCTGTGTCATTTCGCGACATTCGTGCCGCCCCGAGCTCGCGCGGGAAGCCGGGCACGGAGCGCTCACCGGCCCAGCTTCCTTCGCGGTCCGTCACACCACCACCGTCAGCACCGCCGTGCAGGCCAGCGCACCGGCCCAGATCAGATCCAGG
Source organism: Gemmatimonadales bacterium (assembly GCA_044229245.1). Classification (GTDB taxonomy): domain Bacteria; phylum Gemmatimonadota; class Gemmatimonadetes; order Gemmatimonadales; family GWC2-71-9; genus JADJOM01. The sequence goes on from JBGATI010000006.1 coordinate 61,329, forward strand.
TTGATCCACGCGGTGCGCAACATCCGGAGTCCGAGTCGCTCGTAGACCAGCACCGCCATCAGCGCGAGGACCACCAGGTAGCCCGCCGTGTGGGCCAGAGTGGCGAGCAGGCCGGTGGAGAGGGTGGCACCGTGGGTGAGACTCGCGAGATGGTCTCCATGCTGCATGCCGTGCATCCCGCCCATGGTCGTTCCGGGCTCCATCGCCAGGACGAACGGCAGCGCCATGAGTCCCGCCCCGTGCGCGGTCGCCATGAGGAAGGACCAGAGGGTGAGGTCCCGGCTGCCGACCCGCATCCCCATGCCGCGTGGATGCCGGTGCCGCCTGAGCCGCACCACCCCCAGCACCAGCAGGGTGGCGGCGACGATCCACTTCACCGCGCCGGTGGGAAGCACCAGGCCGACCGCGGCTGCGATCCCCACCGCCAGCGCGATGGCCAGGGCGTGCCCCGCCGCCAGCGGCGGCAGGGCGCCCCACACCGCCCTCCGGTCCTTCTCCTGCAGGCCCAGCGCGACCGCGAAGAGCCAGCCCATGCCCGGGTTGAGCCCGTGGACGGCGCCTAACAGAAACAGCGCCGCCCAGGGCCAGTCGTGCGACGGCATCAGGAGGGGTAGCAGAAGGAGTCGGAGCTGGCGTCCCCGCCCTGCAGCCGGACCTGGTGCGGCCGAATGCCCGGTTCCAGCTCCACCAGGAAGCGGGGATCGAACGCCATCCCGCCCTTCGGGTCGACATCCAGCTTGACCATCCAGCCGTCGATCCCGTCGGGATAGAACTGGGCGTCCCAGGGGCTGTAGAGGCTGTTGGTCAGGTAGACCCGGCGTCCGTCGCGGCTGATCTCCACCATCTGCGGCGCGCCGTTCTGCGGCTTGCCCGGGGCCGCCGGATGCGGCGTGCGCCGCACGATACCGCCGATGTGCTGGCTGCCGACCAGCACCGGATGGACCGGATCGCTGACGTCGTACTGCCGGATCTCGCCGGTGCCCCAGCAGGAGACGTAGAGGAACCTGTCGTCCAGCGAGAGGTTGATGTCGGAGACCAGCGGCGGCACCGCCTTGAACCCCTTGAGCAGCGGCGGCAGCTCGGCCTCGGTGGCCGGCTCCGCCGGGATCTCGATGACCTTCCTGACCTTCCAGCTCGCGTGGCCATTGCTGCCCTCCCGGTACCACATCCAGATCGAGGAGGAGAGATCCTTGAGCGAGATGACGACGCCCGCAAACCCGTAGGCCTTGGCGGGATCGTGCGCGGGGCGGAGCTCCAGCACCATCTGCTGCTCGGGCCCGAGGTCGAGCGTCTGCTGATGCCGGCGGGTGCGCAGGTCCCAGACGTGGAGGGCGTGGCCGTACTTCCCGGCCAGGAGCAGCTCGGGGTTGAGGCCATCCTTCACCATGTTCGGGGTCCCCCACTCACTGGTGATCATGGTGTCGTGGCCCAGGTGCCAGGCGAAGTCATACGAGAGGTGCTGCGGGCCGCGGTCCGCCTCCCACGCCTCCTTCACCTCGAAGGTGTCGTGATCCAGCGTGAAGATCCCGCCCGGTCCGTCGCCGTCGCCCGAGCCGAGGCCGTTGAGGTAGATGCCGTCGGGACCGCAGTGCACCGTGTGCAGTGCGGAGTAGCCGGTGGCCGCCTTGACGGTCTCCGCCGAGATGGCGCGGACCAGCTGCGGGCGCCGGGGATCGGGCTGGGTGTCGATGATGTGGATCCGGGAGGAGTGGATGCCCGGCACCACCAGGTACCGGCGCTCCACATGCGCGTTAGGCGCCCAGGGACAGAGATGCGAGCTGCAGGCATTCCAGCCGAAGTGGTGCAGCTCGTTGCCGCTGTCGGGGAGATCCACCTGCCCCACCAGGCGGCCGTAACTCTTCGAGGCGGGGTTGGTGTCCACCACGCCGAGGGCATCGCGCTTGCCGCTGCCCTCGAGGCCGAGCAGCGCGACATAGGCCAGCTCCTCCGCCGGTGCCTCGGCGGCCAGCGCGGGCGTGGGATAGAACGTCGGATCGGGTTTCCAGCGGGGCATGGCAACGGCTCCAGGCGTGAGGGGACAGAGGATTCCGGTGGACCACGACACCAGCGCAAACCGGAGTGGCCGAGGGCCAAGCTAGGACGCAGTGCCATCAGGCACATGAGGCCGTGCTCCTAGCGAAGGCGCGAGAATCGGGGGAGTAGGGCTCAGGCGTGGGGTTTGAGCCCCAGCAGGCGGGGATCAGTGGCGGGAGACAGCGGGGTGCGGCGGTGGTTCCTTCCTACCTCCCCAGTCCGGCGTCGCGGGCCCGGACGATGGCCTGCGCGCGGGTGGAGATGCCGAGCTTGGCGAAGGTATTGGTGATGTGATTGCTGAGCGTCTTGGGTGTGATCTCGAGCCGCGACGCGATCGCCGCGTTGTCGAGGCCGCGCGCGATGAGATCCAGCACTTCGGTCTCCCGGCTGGTCAGCACCGCGAAGGAGACGGCGGGGATCGCGTCCACCGCCGGCTCCACGGCATCGCCGAGGAAATCGTCCACCGCCTCGAAGTACTGCTGCATCGCCGGTTCCCCCTCGAGCAGGAGGTGGTTGCGGCTGTCGAGGGTGACGAAGCGGGCCCCGGGAATCAGTGAGGCGAAGAGACATCCCTCCTCGAAGGGCACCACCGCGTCCCGGTTGCAGTGGATGACCAGGGTGGGACAGGTGACCCGCGGGGCCAGTTCCCGCACGTCGATGTGGCAGAGGGTGTCGAAGAGCCGCAGGGCATTCTCCGGGGTGCTCGAGACCCGCTGCAGTTCGTTGAACCACTCGAGCTGTTCCAGGCTGCCGCCGGGAATGAAGCGGGAGGCGAAGACCTGGCGGAACGCCGGATTCTCCCGGCCCCAGCCGAGCTGAATCAGGTTCCGGAGGGTATCGACCTCCATCACGTGGTCGGGCGAGAGGTCGCGACGCAGCAGTCCGCGGGAATAGGCGCCGTGGAGGATGAGATGGCTGACCCGTTCAGGATGGCGAACGGCGTAGGCGACCGCGATGGGTCCGCCCTGGGAGATGCCGAGCAGGGGAAATCGGCGCAGGCCGACGGCGTCGGCCACGGTTTCGAGGTCCCGGACCCAGGACTCGAAGGAGAGGTCGGCGGCCTTCCAGTCGGAGAGGCCGCAACCGCGTTCGTCGTACCGGATGATGGTGCGGTTCCGGGCGTACCGCTCGAGAAACGGCCGCCAGACCGGGCTCTTCCAGTCGAACTCCACATGGCTGAGCCAGTTGGACGCCTTGAGCAGCGGCGGCCCCTTGCCCGCGACGGCATACGCCAGCCGGACCCCGTCGGAGGCCTGGCAGAAGCGGACCTGTTGCTGCAGCGGGAGCCTGGGCACGATCGCTATCGTCCATGGGTCGAGAGGGCTCGGTTTCCTATAATACGACCGTCAGGGGAGAAGAAAAGGGAACCGGGGCTCCCCGGGCCGACGACGGGCATCTCGTGCGGCGCCGCCTCAGCGCTCGAGCCCGTCCCACGACCAGCGCGGCACCCTGAGCCCCGCCGGCACCTCGTCGGGGTTCCGCGGGTAGGCCGCGAGGTGCGTCGTCGTGCTCCAGGCGAAGTACTCGTGCAGCACTCGGCGCAGCGTGGCGTCGCTGATCCCGGCATCCTCCATCGCGGCATCGAAGCAGGCGATCGCGCGACGGTCCATCTCCTCGTGCACCCCATTCCCGCTGTGCATCCGCACGACGGCGGTCTCGCTGCCGAGCTGGGTGCTGTAGTGCGGCGGCCCGCCCCACGCCTCGCCCCAGTACGCCGCGAGCCGCTCGGTGTGCTGCGGATGAAAGCCGTGGCTGAAGGCGTGCGCCACAACCTCATCGGCGAGGACGCGCTCGTGCCAGGCGTGCGCCAGGCGTTCCACCGCGGTGGCACCGCCGAGCGCCTCGAACAGGGTCTTCGGAGTCATGGCATCTCCATCGGCGTGTGCTACCGGAGCTGCTGGGCGAGCCCGATGAGCAGTCCCTCGGGGCCCCGGATGTAGCAGAGCCGGTAGATGTCCTCGTAGTTCACGACTTCATCCACCACCGTCGCACCGAGCCGGGCCAGCCGGGCGAGGGTGTCGTCGATGTCCGCGACCGTGAACATGACGCGCAGGTAGCCCAGCGAGTTCACCGGGGCGGTACGATGATCGGAGGCGATGGCGGGAGCATCGAAGCGGGAGAGTTCGAGCCGGCTGTGGCCGTCTGGGGTGCGCATCATCGCGATCTCGACCCGCTGCCCGTGCACGCCGGTGACTCGGCCCGCCCATTCCCCCTCGATGGGCATGCGCCCCTCGAGCGTCAGGCCGAGCTCGCGGAAGAAGGCAATGGCGGCATCGAGGTTCTCCACCACCACGCCGACGTTGTCCATGCGAATGACGGTCATGTGCTCTGCTCCCATTGGCCACACGGTCCAAGGGACCGTAACTTTCGGCACGTCACGGCTCGCGCCTCTCCCACCGGCAACGTCCGATGCCTTCGCACCGATTCCTGTTGAGCGCCGTGCTCGGCGGTACTCTGCTCGCCGCCGGCTGCAACGCTCCCCGTTCCCCCGCCCCGCTCGGCGACGCGGGAGAACTCTACCGAGTCTACTATCTCGGGGGACAGTCGAACATGGAAGGCTTCGGCTTCGCCGCCGAGCTCCCGGCCGACTTCAGGACACCGCACCCCACTGCGTACATCTACGAAGCCAACCCCACCCCTGATGACAAGCCGGTGGACGGTCGCGGCGTGTGGCAGCGCGTGCAGCCCGGGCATGGCCTCGGTTTCCGCACCGACGGCGTCACCAACCGGCTCAGCGACCGGTTCGGCCCCGAACTCGCCTTTGCGCACCGCATGGCCGCCCTCGAGCCCGAGACGCGGGTGGCCATCGTGAAGTACGCCCGCGGCGGCTCCTCGCTCGCGAGCGGCGCGTCGGGCTTCGGCACCTGGGATCCCGATTTTTCCGACGGCAACGGCATCAACAGCTACGACCAGTTCCTCGCGACCATCCGTCTCGCCGTCCGCGACGCCGACATCGACGGCGATGGCCGCATCGACCACCTGATCCCCGCCGGGATCGTCTGGATGCAGGGGGAGAGCGACGGCGCCTTCAGCGAGGCGAGCGCCCGCGCCTATGAGGCGAACCTCCGCCGGATGATGGGCCTCATGCGCGCCGCCCTGCGCGACGACGACCTGCCCATCGTGCTTGGCCGGATCAACGACTCGCGCGCCGGCACCGCGAATCCCCTCATCCCCTGGGCACCGATGGTGCAGGCCGCGCAGGCGCACTTCGCCGTGACCGACCGGCACGCCTCACTCGTGACGAGCACCAGCGGCTATCACTTCCTCGCCGACGGCTGGCATTACACCAGCAGCGACTATCTCGATCTGGGAGAGCAATTCGCCGAGGCGATGCACCGGCTGCATGGTGGGAGGTAAGCGCGTCGCCAGCCGCCCTCACCGCGGCTTGTGAGCGGCAGCCGTGTCGGGCGTGCCGGCCGCCGGCAGGCCGGTCGCTGAACTCGGAAGCCAGGTGAGTCCCACGAACTTCGTTCCCATGCGACGAGTCTGTTCAAGGAGTTGACCGTGCGCCGTCGCTGCCTCGGCGGCGGTCTCGAACATCCGGCAGCCGGTCGCATCCCTTCTCACATTCCCACCATGCTCCTTGTCCAGGGCCTGCATGAACTCGATCCTGCGGTCCGCCCCCGTCGGTTTCAGCTCGAACGCACGGGTGACGTAGTTGACTGGCGGATAGCCGGCCACGCCCAGGCAGAAGCCGTAGTGGTAGGTCTGAGCTGCTGCCGGCGATGATGCCCAGGCGGCGATGCACAGCAGGGCGATCGCGCAACGCAGGAACGGGGTGGTTCGGGACATGGGCAGGTACCTCCACCGGTCGGATGAACGAGACCCTTCAGAACATCAGGGCAGACTCCAGCGCCTAACGCCTGCGCGCCCAAGCTGCGACCCGGGGCTCGGCGGCGCCAGTAGTGTCGCGAAATCCGGCCGCACCGTTCAGTCCGCGCGATAGGTCGTGACGGAGTCGACGGCGCTGCCCTTCGCGTTCGCGAAGGTGAAGAAGAGGCAGAGTTCGGCTGGGGGCTGTTTTCCGCTCTGTAGTGAGGCGGTGACCGCGCCGGCGCGCCCGTGCGACACGACGTGGTGAATGATCAGGGCGGCGGCACCCTTGGGCCTGGTACGCTCCGCGAGCCGGACCACCGCCGCCTGCCCCTCGGCGAGGGGCGCGTTCGGCTGGCGCCAACGCACCATCGCGGTGGTCAGCGCGACCACGCGGTCAGCGTCCCCGGAAAGGAGCGCGACCGCGAGATCCTCGAGCAGGAGATTCTTCGGCGAGTTGCCACACGCGCCACTTCGCTCAATCCGCATTTCGTCATTTCAGGGCTAGGGGACCACCAAAACGTCGCCTCGCGCCATCGCCCCCGGCCGAGGCCGCATCGACAGACTGGCCCGCCCCTGCCACGGAACCGCCGCCTGACTACGGCTTCGCGTCGAGGAAGTCGTTCACCATCGGCACGATGATCGACATCCGCTGCATCAGGGTCACGTGGGTGGTGTTGGGCAGGATGGCGAGGCGCGACGCAGTGCGCGGCCCCATGTCGCCGTGGGTCTCGCCCCCCTTCAGGCGGAACATCTCGGCGACGTGCGCGAGCCGCACGCCGTCCGCATCGCCGTGGATGAAGAACATCGGCGCCGTGGTGGCCCTGAGCTTCTCGGCGCCGAAGTCGTACTCCTTCGAGGCCATCGCGACGACGTGCTGGACGAACTTCGGGAAGTCGTTCGGCGTCGGACTCAGCTTCCTGTAATCGACCTCGATGGGCGAGCCGGCGAACACCTCGGCCGTGAGACCCATGATGGCCTCATGCGCTCCCGCGACCATGCCGTCACTGCGGAACGTGGACGAGATGATGACCGCCTTCCGCACCTTGTCCGGATGGCGGATCGCACACTCCATCGCCACCGACCCGCCCATGCTGTAGCCGATCAGGTCGGCGCGCGGGATCTTGAGTTGATCGAGCAGGGCCGCCACATCGTCGGCGAGGTGCTCGTAGCTCATGTCGCGGGCGATGTCCGCCGTCCGCCCGTGCCCCTGCAGTTCGACGGCAATCACCTTCCGCGTCTTGGCGAGCTCGGCGATCCACCCATCCCAGTTGTTGGTGATCGTCATGAACGCGCCGTGGAGCAACACCACCGGTTCACCGCTGCCGTGGATTTCGTAGTACATCGTGAGTCCGTTGACTGGTGCGTAGCCGGATGTGGGTGCCTGCTGCGCCGCTGCGTCGGTCGCCGCGAGCGCCATCAGGAGAAAAGCGGCGGTCCGCAGGCGGCGGAGTGGCTGTGTCATGCTGTCCCCTTCCTCAGCCCAGGCTGGCGAGCAGCTCGTCGAGCTGGTCGAGCGCCTCGGGCATCGCGTTCGACGAGCCGGATTCGATGGCCTCCGCCGACGGGTAGAGATCGTGCACCACCACCAGCGTCTTGCCGGCGATCTCCTCGAAGGTCACCGTCGTGATGGTCGTGCCGCCGGTGCCTTCCTCATTGGTCCAGACGAGGCGGGAGTAGGGCGTTACCTCGACGTAGGTGCCGAAGAACGCCATCGTCGAATCGTCGAGGCGAAACACCAGCTGATACTGCTCCCCGACACGCACATCCATTTCGCAGGCAAGCAGGGTCAGCCCGAACGACTTCGGGACCCACCACTTCCTGAACAGCTCCGGCTTGGTCCACGCCTCCCACACGAGGCGGGCCGGACCATTCACGGTGCGCCTGACGACGAGCTCGCGCTCCGATATCCGTTCCACCGTCGTGGGGTTCTTCCCCGGCGTGCCCTCACCTGCTCTGCTTTCGCCCATCGGCGCTCTCCTTCCGTGTGAGTTCCTCGACCACGTCGTCGAGCTGGTCGAACCGTGCGTTCCAGAGGCGGCGGTACTTCTCAATCCAGGCCGCCTCTTTCTCCAGCCCTCGGCGGCCGAGCCTGCAGGTCCGCACCCGCCCGACCTTCTCCGTCGTGACGAGCCCCGCCTGCTCCAGGACGCCGACATGCTTCTTCATGCCCGTGAGGGTCATGTCGAACCGCTCGGCGAGGGCCGAGATCGAGGCATCCCCCCGCCCGAGCTGCTCGAGCACGCCGCGCCGGGTGGCGTCGGAGAGCGCGCCGAACGCGGCATCGAAGTGGGCCCTGCTATACTGAACCATATGGTTCAGTATAGCGACATGAGTGACGGCATGCAATGGGGACGGAGCCCGGGCAGGCCCGGCCGGATCGACATGGCCTCCGTACGCCGCCCGTGCAGGCCCGAAACGACTCGGCGGGTCGGTTCAAGGCCGGCCTCTGGCGCGCGCCGCTAGGCACTCCGCACTGGGCGGAGAGCCTGGCGGTACAGCCACGTCACCCACGCCCAGACCAGGATCACGGCCGCCGTGAAGGCGAGGTTGATGGCGGCGTGGCGGCGCCCCGAGGCGATGGCGGCGAAGGCGAGGAAGAACGCGAGACCGGTGGCGCCAGAGCCGAGGGCCGGCCCCACGCGGCGTTCGGCGAGGAAGTGCCGCGCACAGATGAAGGTGGCCGCGATCAGCGCGTAGAAGCCGATGCCCCCCGCGACGAAGTGCATACCTCCGTGCCAGGAGGGCGCGGCGGGCGGACCCATCGGGGTGCCTGGCGGGAACCCCTCCATGGGATCCGCCACAAAGGCGCCGGCGCCAATGAGCCCGAGTCCATAGACGACGAGCAGCCGCGGAGCCCACGAGCCTCCCCGCGTGCCGCTCCAGGCGAGGTGCAGACCTCGAGCGCCTGCAATCACCAGGAGGCCGGACAGGACGAAGGTGGTGACCTGAATCCACCCAGCGGGGCCGTTGCTCATGAGGCTCAGGGCGTGGCGGCGGATATCAAAGCCGTCCCGAAGCAGTACTTCCAGTGTGCCGACGAGGACGTAGAGCGGGCCGGCAAGGGCGCCCAGCTTGAGCAGCTTGTCGGTGGTGGCGTCAGGCATGCGCGCCTTGGGTGAGGGGGTTGGGCCTGGAATGCCCGGGCGACGAAGGGGGTCGAGGGGATCGCCCTAACGATACCGCACAACCTGCGGCCCGAGGGTCGTCGCCGCAAGGCGACGGGGCGAGGCCAGCTACTTGAGCCGCAACGCGTAGAGAAACGTGGCGCTGAGCAGCGCGCCCAGCACCAGCCACCATCCGCCCACCGAGGGGAGCGGATCGCCATCCAGCAGATACCGCCTGGGATTGGTCCAGACGACCGTGGCGGGGACCGTCCCGCCGTCATGCAGGGTCCGCACGGTCACCTCCGGCAGGAAGAGATTGGTGGCCATCGTCTCGCCGCTGGAGGAGGTGATGCGGACCGGGAAGTCGGCACGCGGCTTCCCCTCATACTCCACCCAGTCGGTGGGAAGCGGTGTCGTCGCCGAGGCGCGCTGCAGCGTGGCGGGACGTCCCCTGGTGGTGATTTCGTACCTGGCGTACGCCTGCGGCAACGCGATCACGAAGCAGGAGAGCGCCATGGCGGCGAGCATGACCCTGAATGTGAGGCGTGAGATCAGCCCCATCGGGCGGGATTGAGCCATCATGGTCGAAATCGTCCTGCGGGTTGGCGGTAGCTGTGGAGTACAGCCGGAAGTCGGTGGTCGGAAAGCGCTATTGCCGGCCGGCGTCCAGCATGATGACCGCGAAGGTGCACGGCCCGGGCCCCGGATTGTGCCAGCGATGGACCGTATGCCGCTGAATGAGAACATCTCCCGGGCCCAGCAGGCAGCCGCCGGTGTCCAGGCCGAGTTCGAGCTGACCGGACACGACGAGAATGAAGTCGAGTGTCGGCGTCTCGTGCATCGGATAGCTGAAGCCGGGGGCCCAGGTGATCAGGCGACCGATGAGCCCGCCGGGCGGCGCCTGATTCCCGGACTCATACTCCGGGGAGGGATTGGACGCCTCGTGCAAGGCGGCGGGGAGCCGGGGGACGACCCAAAAGTCGTACCCCTCCGTGCCCTCGTCCTTCCACCGGGCCGACGCGGGAATCTCGCCAACATCGACCAGGCAGGAGCGCCCCTGGGCATCCACACCCGTAACGAAGCGCCGCCCCTGCCCCGGTCGCCTGGCCGACGCCGGGGACTCGGCCGCCCGCCAGCCTATTGGATTGAGCGACAGGGTGCTCAGCCCGGCAAGCAGGGAGGCGAGGAAGCCTCGCCGTGGAGAGAGCACGTCTAGGGGCATGAGAGCTCCTGGGCGATCAGGTATATATCCGGACTGACACCTGCGTTCAGCGGCAGCGAATTCAACAACAGCGGAGGCGCAGCCGAGGCACTCCGTAGCTCACCAGTCGGATGCAACCTCACCTCGGCGCGGGGGAAGCGCATTTCAATGGGGGAGGTGCCCCTCTCACATCGTACCTGGCACCGGCACTGCCGGAGCCACTGATGCGGCCGTGCCGCCTCGAGGATACGCACGAACCAGGTACCAGCACACCCCCGCGACGAGCAGCAGCGGGAGCACCATGTCGAGGAGCAGGTTTGGTAGCCCCGTCGCTTCCAGGCGTGCGGCCCCGTTACCCGGCACGAAGAGCCCCGGGCCGATGGGGCCGGTCGAGAAACCGAGGTACGAGACGAGATTCCACCCGAGATGGAGGCCGATCGGGAGCGCGATGGACTGCGTCCGGGCGAACGCGAGTGCGAGCATGAGGCCGAACGCGCCAGTCAGGACGAAGACGAAGGCCATCATGACCAGGTTCCCAAGGATGCCATAGGAGAACCAGTGGTAGACACCGAACGCCGCCGCAGCCAGCAGCACCCCTCGGCGGGCGCCAAGCCAGCGGATGGCCTGGTACAGGAGATATCCGCGAAAGAGCAGCTCCTCGTAGAGCACGGAGTTCACGTTCCAGCGCACGCTCCGTCCAACCAGCGCGGCGTCGGCCGCGGGATTCAGCCGCCATGCCACATCGGCGACCACAGCGTGCCCCAGTTGCTGCACGACGACGGCGAGTCCAGCCACGAGAAAGCCCGCCCCGCACTGGCGCACCCGTAACGCCGGCGCGTTCAGACCGAGGGCTCCGAGACCCTTCCCCTCGAGTCGAAGCAGGATCCACGAGAAAGCCAGCAGGATTGGACCGATCATCACCGGAGGGGGCTGGGGGGGGCGTACCAGCGGGCTGAGGTCTCTCCCAGTACGGGTGCCGTCAGGTTCCGTTTCGCCGCAGAGCGGCCACGCATAAGCAGCGAGGCACAGCGCACCGCCGCCACTACTCCCAATGAAGCCGGGCCCGTTCCGACAGCCTCATGCGCCGCTCAGGCGTCGGCATGAACGGGGACCCGATGCGTCAGCGCGGCTACCGAATGGGTCAGTCCGCGGTCCACCGCATCTGTCCACGCATCGAGTGCCTCGGCCTCCACTTCTTCTTGAGCCACACGACATGGTAGTGCTGCGCGATGCACCGGGCCCTCAGCACGCCTTCGTACGCCATCGACAGCTGGCGGTTGATTCGCCACACCCTGCCCAGCCAGGCGTCACGGTCCCGCGGCGTCCAGCATACGGCGCGCCTCGTCGTCCTCGCGCAGCGGCCCCCACGCAGGACACGATTCGAAGCTGAGGTACGACTCGCGCGCCTCGATCCCGCGCCCGAGCCACTCGCGCGCGTCGGCGATGCGCCCGGCCGATGCCGCAATCGCGGCCCGCTCGGACCACCCTACGTAGCCGGTGCGCGCCCGCACCGTGACTTCCTCATGGATCGACTCGGCGGCTTCCCGGTTCCCGAGCCGCGCATGCGAAGCGGCCATCTCACACAGGATGCGTACCCCGCGCCCCGACATCGCGAGGGCCGGCTCCGCCGCCGCCAGCGCCTCCACGTCCCGCCCGGCGGCAGCGAGGGTCCAGACGAGGGCCCAGCGCCCGGTGAACGCCGCGGGATCGAGATCGATCGCGTGCCGAGCCAGTCGCACCGCCTCCTCGTGGTCCGCCACGGTCGAATGCGACCAGGCGCGGAGCGCGAACGCCCAGGCATTCAACGGATCGATCGAGGTCGCGCGCTCCAGCTCTTCCAGCGCAAGTCGTCGCGATGCGTCGGTGGCGCCGTGTCGATAGGCCCCGACGAATCCCGATTCCACGAGCGCGCGCACGTGTAACGGAGCGATGGCCAGCGCACGCTCCGTAAACGCCCGGCTCGCAGCCCAGTCCCAGTCGAACACCGCTGCGATGATCGCCAGCGTCGCCAGCGCCTCGACCTGCCGCGGGTCGAGCGCCAGGGCACGCTCGGCGGCGGCCCGAGCGCGCGGAATGACCTCCGCCGTCGGCGCCATGCCATAGATCGCGAAGAGTCGCTGCGCATCGGCGAGCAGCGCGTGCGCCTCCGCCAGCTCCGGATCCAGCGCCAGCGCCTCCTGGAAGCACTTCGTCGCGGGCACGATGGATGGGCCGCGCTGGGCGAGCAGCACCCGCCCGCGCAGCAGCAGCTCGTACGCCTCGACATCACGCGGGCCGCCGCGGTGCACGTTCGGCTTCGCCTCGCCGAGGAGTGACAGCTCGAGCTTCTCGCCGATCGCGCTGGCGATGTCGTCCTGCAGCGCGAAGACGTCCGTCATCTCGCGATCGAAGCGTTCCGACCAGAGATGACAGCCGTCCGCCGCATTGATCAATTGCGCGGTCACGCGAAGGCGGCTCCCTGCCCTGCGCACACTGCCCTCGAGCACCGTGCGCACGCCGAGGCGCTCGGCGATCAGGCGCGGGTCGTCCTTCGTCCCCTTGCAGGCGAAGCACGAGGTGCGCGCCGCGACCCGCAGCCGCTTGTGCTGCGAAAGCACGTTGATGATCTCCTCGGTGATGCCGTCCGCGAAGTACTCGTCATCCGCGGACGCACTCAAATTGACGAACGGCAGCACGGCGATCGACTTGGCGGCACTGGCGACCGGCGCCGCGACGTCAGGGGACGTGAGCGCCACGATGAGCTCAGCACCCGAGCTGAACCGCTGTGCGGGATCCTTCGCCAGCAGTCGCGCCACCGTGTTGCTGAGTGAGACCGGCACGACGTCGCGGACCTCGGTCACCTCGCGCGGCGTGTCGATCATCCTGCTCGCGATGGCGGCATGCGCGCTGCCCCCTTTGAAGGGCAGGATGCCGGTGAGCATTTCGTACAGCACGCACCCGAAGGAGAAGAAATCGGTGCGGTGATCGAGGACGTCGCCCGAGGCCTGCTCGGGGCTCATGTAGGCGGGGGTACCGACGATGACGCCCAGTTGGGTGAGCGTCGCATCGGTGCTCTGCGCATCGGCGATGGCCTTGCCGATGCCGAAGTCCGCGACGATCGCGTGGCCTTCGTGGAGAAGAATGTTCTCCGGCTTGATGTCGCGGTGCACCACGCCCTGGCGATGGGCGTAGTCCAGCGCGTCGGCCACTTCGATGGCGAGCTTGAGCACCGCGTCGATGGGAAGCTGGCCGTCGGCGTCGAGCCGGTCCCGCAGCGTCTGCCCCTCCATGAGGGGCATGACGAAGTACAGGGTGCCGGCCGCTTCGCCCGAGTCGTACAGCGGGAGCAGGTGGGGATGGTTCAGCCGGGCGGCGAGCTGGGTTTCGCGGACAAAGCGGTCGCGCGCGAGCGACTCCACGACCTCATCGCGCAGGACCTTGATGGCGACGTGGCGGTCATGCCGGAGATCGCGCGCCAGATAGACGGTGGCCATCCCGCCTCGGCCCAGCTCGCGTTCAATGACGTACGTACTTGCCAGCGCCGCCTGGAACTGGCCGTACGAGGGGGGATGGCTCACGCGTGGCAGGAGGGCATGTGGAGCCAATATAGGTGTCGCGCACCTCGGGACAACATGCCCCGGGCGGGACCCCAGCGCTCCGAGCGTCCTGCGCGCGGAGAATCCGGGACGGCATCCTCTGCCGCAGAACGCTGCTCATCAGCCGCGGCCGCGACCGGTTCGCTTTCGGTACCGCGTGCTACTTCGAGCGTGCCCAGGCGAGTGCCATGAGGGCGGCGCCCAGACACATGCCAGTGCCGATGAGATGCACGACATCCACTGCCCGAATGGTGGCGAGGGTCGGGCGAGCGAGCATGCTGCCAAGGCTCAGGAGACCAAAGGCGGCGAGAACGAAGGCGACTCGAAACGACTCGCGGCGTGCGCTCATGGATACCTACCTCATACGCGTTGTGGACGAGGAGTCGTGCACTGCAGGAGGCCCTTCGGTCTGCGCCGTCTACCCCGGCCCCGCCTTGCTGCCGATCACGTAGCCGAATTGAATCGATCCGAACGTGAGCACGGTCAGCAGGTTTGAGAGGATTCCCTGGACGCACCGCGCATCGAGGCCGGCATCGCGCAGGGTGGCGGCGTATTGCCTTGTGTGGCGGATGTCGACGATCAGCACACGTCCGCCGGATTTGAGCACCCGCGCGATTTCGCGTACGGCGGTCTGCCGCTCGCCGGCGTTGTAGATATTGTGCAGCGCCATGCTCGAGAGAACGACATCGAAGCTCGCGTTGTCGCACGGCAACTTCCGTGCATCACCGGTGTGCACCTCGACCTTGTCGGCCACGCCTTCGAGCATCGCGTTGCTGAGCGTCCCCGCAGCGTTGTTGCCGCTGAGATCTTCCTGCTGCCATTTGTCGATCCCGACCGCGCGGCCGGTGGAGAGCCGCTTGGCGGCGCCGATCAGGAACAATCCGAGACCGCACCCCACATCCAGCACGCGCTCATCACCCCGCCAGGCAAGCTTGTCGAGGTAGGCTTCGCGCTCGCGCACCTTGCCGACCTTGCTGTCGTAGATCATCCACAGGCCCATCGCGCCGCAGCTCAGGCCAGCCGTCATCAATGGCCGCGCGATCACCGCGATGCGGTCATGCCTTGACCACACACCGAGCAGCCGCGTGATCAGCGCAATCACTCCCAGCGCCGCCACGAGGAGCAGATTGCGCACCGCCAGCGGCGCGTCGATACCGTAGTCGGGGGCGTGATTGTCTGTCATTCAGCGGCACCTCCAGTCTCGCGGATGATCGCGCCGGCGTCATGTCTGCCGGCCGCACGTCTGCGCACAAGCTGCGAAGGGCGACTCAATGGCGCCAGTCGTGACCGGAAAGGCGGCGGCGCTTCGGCAGCTTCGTCCGGGAGTCAGCCAGCCGACGGGCGCTCAAGGCAGCGTGTCGAGCAGATGCCGGATGTCGGCCACCGCGTTGCGCACGCGGATGTCCGCGAACAGACGTCCCAGCGCCGAGGACGCCTGCCGCGGGTCTCCCGTCACCTGTTGGATGGAGTCCCGCGGCGTCGCCGTCGTGTCCCCCAGCGCCAGTCGCTCGGGCCGCACCCCGCTTGAATCGACGAACCAGAGCTCGCTGACGTCCCACAGGCCGCCGTGGCGCCCGGCGAAGAGGCCGCGCGCGCGGCCCCACGCCTCGATCTCGCCGGTCGACTTCGTGTAGTTATCCGTCGAGAGGACGACGCGTACGCCCGCGGGCGAGAGCGCCGCGTCGAGCCGGGGGGCGAGCGTCTGCAGCACCGGCACGTTGAATCCGTGTTCGGTGAGGAGGACGATGCGCCTGAAGCCGGCGCGGGCGAGGCTCCGCACGATGTCCTCGTGCAGTGCGGCGAACGTCTCCGGGCGCAGGGCGATGGTGCCAGGGTAGCCGGTGAGCGGCTCATCGTTGACGCCGAATGGCACGATCTGGCCGACCAGCGTGTGCCCGAGTTCTCGCGCGATCCGCTCGGCATAATAGGGCGCGCGCACATTGTGCTTGCCGAGCGCAAGCGCGGGACCCGACCCCTCCGTGCTCCCGGAATACACCAGCGCCGTCGTGAAGCCGTCGGCGACAGCCGCCTGGAGTTCGTCGCTCGTCAGGTCGGCGAGGAAGAGGGACCGCGGGGTCGGCCGCTCCGCAGGATCGGCGACTGGGTGCGCCTGGGGAGTGCCGCCGCCCGCCGTCGCGCATCCGGGTTGGGTGAGGAGGAAGGCGAGCGTGGCGCACGAGACCAGACGGGCACCCGTCGGCATCCATGATTGAGAGATCATCCGAACGGCAGATAACTGCACGGTACCTCAGCGAGGCGAGGTGGATGGGGCTGGCTGACGTCTGCGCGTATGCTGCGAAGCGCGGCTCAGGGTTGCCAGTAGTGCCGGGATGCTTGCGGCGCTTCGACCGCTTCATGCGCCGGTTAGGTGGCACCGGGGAGGAGGTCGGCGCAATCGACGGGCATAGCGCTCACTGCCATTGTGGCCACGCTTGCGTCGTCGCTCCGCCAGCGGCCTCGCCCTGCCTGGGGGCCCCCGCGTTTGCGGGGCCACTCAAAGACGGTACCCACGAAATGGTCTCCGAAAGTCACCAGTACCGAGTCGTTTCTGACACCCCACCAACCGACGTTGATCCCAGCTGGCATTGAATAGAGTGGAAATAGCGTATCGGTGCGCTCGTAAGCATAACGCAGGTGTTCCGGTCCTGGCGCGAACCGGAAGGTATCAACGTGCTCCAGGGGGAGGTCAACGGGCCGGAGGCTGTCGGCTTGATCACGTCGAGACTTACCTGCCGAATCGACGGTACTGCGCAGGATGTAACACGGAGCGACGTCGGCGAGCCGTGGGCTGGGTGGAAATCCCGCTGCCTTCGGGCTGCAGCCCAGAAGCGCCACGAAGACTAGGGAGACAGACCGCGGAAGAGTGCGTGACATGTCACTCCGGAGTGAGCGTCGTGCGACCTAACGGCCCGCATGAATTGCAGGGCCGCGGCGCGTCTCACTGCAGCATGGGGGAGACCCAGAGGTGGTGCTACCCCTACACAATACGTTGGCCGCGCCCTGCCAACTTCAAGCGGTTGTTAGATGGCATCGGCGGCGGTTGCTAGCGCCTGCAGCATCGCCTGCAGGGTCAGTTCCTGCTGTCTCGCCGCGGAAATCGTCGCCCAGCTGTCCCCGGGCTGGAAGCCATAGGCGCCAAACTGATGATGGTTGCCACCTTCAATCGTGACCCATCGGGTTGCGGGCGGAAGGAGCGAACGGTTGGCGAGGACCTTCGCCGCGGGCGCCACTCCATCAGCAGTGCCGTAGATCTTGGTGACGCGCAAACGACTCTGCCCCAAGCTGAAATCACGCGGGTGCGTCGTCCCGATCAGGATCAAGGCCGTCTGCCGTGGAGGCGGTGCCTGTGAGACGAGGGCGGCGATCTTGGCTCCGCGCGAGTGTCCCGCTACCACCCAGGTGCCTGGGATCGTATCCATGAGGCCGCGGACGCGATCCACAAAGTCCGGTCCATCGGCCTTCCCAAACGCACCACGCCATGGCAAGGCGAGAAGGTAGGTCCGATAGCCGTGGGCGGCGACCTGATGGAGGAGGGGAGCGTAGGCCCGAGGATCCACGAGCGCCCCTGACAGGAACACCAGGTTGACGCGCCGCGCCGAGGTGTCCTTCGGGGCGAAGGTCCACGAGCCATCGCTGACGGTGACGAGGACTAGGGAATCGGACTGGAGGGCGGCAGCCGCTTCCGGCTTAGCGCGATACGCGATGAGGCACCAGCCGACAAACCCGACGAACGCGATGGATCCGAGCGTGGCCCAAATGCGACGCAGCTTCTGCAGGAAGGTCGATGTCATGGGGGGAAGATAGCTGATGCCATCTAACACCCGCGCATCACCTGCGGGGCCGCGACGAGTTAGGTGAACGTACCCGGCGACGGCCCGTCGTGCCGGCCTTAAGGAACCCGACGGCCGCGCCTTGACTGGTGCATGTGCTGGTTCGGCGGCGACGCGCAGGTCACTACGTCTCCAACATCAGGAGGAGCTCTTCGCTCTCCTGGGCAGAGGTGCCGTTGCTCGGCAGCTTCTCAGCGACACGAAAGCCCACCTTCTCAAGGACACGCCGGGACGCCGGATGATCAACCACCACGCAGGCGTACAGCGGCCGCTCGGGTACCTCGGGGAGCAGCGCGCGTAGGGCTGCGGTCGCAATCCCTTTGCCCCAGTACTCACGGCCGTACCAATAAGCGACCTCACGGAGCCCGTCGCGCAGGAAGCTACAGACGTAACCGGTGATTGCCCCTTCGCACTCGACCGTCCGGATGATGCCGGTAGGATCAGCGAGGATCTTTGCCCAGTGCCTGTCGAACTCCGGACGCTCGCGCGCCGTGAGCGCTCCGAGCCGGAGCGCAACCGGGTCGCGCTGGTGCTCGAAGAATGTATCGAGATCTGAGGCCGCTACGGGTCGGAGCCGGACGCTCGTCATGGCAGAAAGCTAATGAGCGCGCCAGGATCGGCGCCGCCTAACGACCGCGCATAAGCTGCAGGCCGAGGCGCAGTCGGTCAACTGCCCCTGGCAACGGCGGCGTGTCTGGCATTGAGCACACGGATGGCCTCAGGCCTGGCTGCTTCATGCGGCAGTTGGACCGCAACAGAAGACCATGATTGCCGCACTAAGGCACGTCGACGCGGTAGAGCCGCACTTGCCGGTCCGCTCGCCGCGTAAAGATCAGTTGATCTTGGATCGGGGACCAGCGGGGGTTCGTGTTCCGACCCGGTCCAGCGATCACGGTCGATGCGCCCGACCCGTCCGCGTTGATCACGATGATGGACGCCAGCTCCTCGCTGATCTCGCGGGCAAAGACAATCCGGCGACCATCCCGAGACCATGCCGGCCACCCGTCGAACCCCGGGTGCTGGGAGACATTGGTCTCCGTCTCGGCCTTGACTCGGCGGACCACGATCTCGGAGTTGCCATCGGGCATCTGGCGCCGATACAGCAGCCGTGAGCCGTCCGGGGAGTACGACGCGTAAGTCGCAACCCCGCCGCGGGTCAGGTGCTGCACGTCCGACCCATCCGGTCTCATGGTTAACAGCTCGAACACATCGGGATTCGTCCGGTCTCGACTACTGCGGCTTGAGTTAAACAACAAGCGATGGCCATCCGGCCTCCATTGCGGATGGATGTCATCTCCCGGACTCGTGGTCAAGCGTCGTGGTCTCGTTCCGTCAGCATCTACCAGGAAGATCTCGGCATTACCGTCGCGGATCGACACGTAAGCGATCGACTTACCATCTGGTGACCAAGCTGGGGCGTCGTCCTCGTCCGGGCCCTGGGTGAGCTGCCGAGGGTCGGACCCATCGGCCGCCATGGTCCAGAGCTTGAGGGCTCCGGTGCGGTTGGAGATGAAGGCCACGCGCCTCCCGTCCGGCGACCATGCGGGTTCATAGTCGACGATCCGTGAGAGGGGCTCGGCGTTGGCTTGCTGGGAGGCGACCGGAACCGCGGAGCCCAGCATCGTGAGCAGAGTGAGGAGCGATCGGTGCATTGAGGCGTTGGATAGTCGGAAGGGAGGGTCGGTTGCGGTCTAACGACTGCGCATAAGCTGCGAAGCGCCACTCACGGGCGCTAGTGGTTCCCGGGATGCTCGCGGCGCTTCGACAGCTTCATGCGCCGGTTAGACGACGGCTACAGTGAACGTGAAGCCTCGCCAGCTCGACGGTAGCGCCAGAGTGCCAACCCGGTTGCGGGAGCACACAGGACCATGAGCCAGAAGAAGCGAACGGACCAAGCGCGATGCAGCTCCGGGTAGTTCGTTGGCGGTCCGCTGGCTGCCCAGCCATGGAACAGCCAGAAGTAGCACGAGGAAAGTCCCGTGACGGCGAACGCGACCGCTAAGATGGCCGAGGTAAGGCGGGCGCGTCGCATGAGTGGTAGGCGCGATCCTTGGAGGTTGGCCGTCCGTCTAACGTGTATCCGATTGCCCGCGTAGAAGCCACCGATCCTCAAATCCCTGCCGATCGCAGCTGGCTGCCATGTTGGGCACCTGACACGATACTATTCGCCGCCTGGTCCAGCAAACGCTGCGGCCACCGGGGCGAAATCCGGCATTCCCCCCGCCCCGCTGCGCCCGCAGCCATGTCTCCCCGTCTCCGACCCGTATTGGACTGCGCCGGCCTCGTGTACAGGTGAATTAGGACGGAGAAATTGCGACAATATGGAATTCGACTGCTCCCGGCGGCCTCCTGCACTGCCCCCGCACTCCCTCAGCCCTTGCCCGGGCCTCCAGTACCAGGTCGGAAGGTTCTCCTCGCAAGGTAGCCCTGTCCCGCCTGCGCTTTCCCACTCGTGCCACCCGTCCGCCCGTCTCGAGCAGCTCGTCGCCCGCCTCCTCGCGTGGCGCCGCCGTTTAGTCCACCGGCGCAGAAGTCCCGGCACCAAGATCCCCCGCCCCTCCACAGCATCGCCCAGCGCATCCATCCGCTTCCGGTAGTCCCCGCCGAATGCAGATCGAGCCTGCCGAGACGGGGGCCAAGGACGAAGCGACATCCTTCTCAGCCACACAGACCACCTCACGGGCCTCCGACCCACCTGTCAGGATGCAGGTGCGCATTGTCAGACGACCAAATCGGTTGTCGAGGAAGCGGTTCGACTTTCCAGACTGCCGTTTCGATTTCGAGACTGGCGATTCGCGTTCCAGCCAACTGAATCAATTGTCCAGGCCGACGAAATGGTTGTGGAGGTCACCGAAACGCCCGAGGAGACGGCCGAATCGATTGTTCAGGCCACCGAATCGACTCTCGAGGTTGCCGAAACGATTGTTCAGCCCGTCGAAGCAACTCTCCAGGCCGCCGAACCGAATGTCCAGCCCGCCGAATGAGTCGTCGAGGCGACGAGTCGGTCGGTTCAGACAGCTGGAAATCTTTCCAGACCGCCGAGTGCGACATCGAGTTCATTGAACTGGACGTCGAGTGCATTGAGCTGGGCATCGAGTTCAATGAGTAGGATGCCCAGCGCACCGCGCTGGACGGTTGCTCCGCGCCCATAGCAACCAACCCGCCGATCTGGAAATTTCCAGCCGATCGAAACAACTGTTCAGCGCTTTGAGTGTCTCGGGAGCCCTGCGACAGGCGCGCCGCCAGCGAACACCAGTCTTCGAGCGCTGCGTTCCTGGTGTCGGCGACCGTGTTCCGGCGACCGTGGACCGCAATCCGCTGGTCAACAACCTGACACCGACTGCCTGGTGCTGCATGTATTGTGCTCGACGCCGCGTACATCGCGGGAACGGCGCAACGGGCCTCGGCGTCCCCGCGAAGCACTGGCCCGCTGCCGTATTCAATTCATGGAGCCCTGAACGCGGCCTCCGGCGCACGCAGGCACACTCGGCCGGAGCGAGAGCACCCCGATAGCTCGTCGCAGAAGCGACGGCTCGGCTGATGCCGCTGAACCGACGAACCCAACGACTGGGTCACTTCAGTGACATCAGCCGAGTCGCGGCTTTAGCCGCGGACTCGACGGCGAGCGAGCTCTGAGGGACGGCTTTAGCCGCGGACTCGAATGCCACCACCGCTTGCTCGGGCGCTCCGCGCCCTCCCGATGACAACACCGTTCCGTGTAGGGGCGGGGCTGAGCCCCGCCCCTACAACGAGCCCCGCCCCTACCGATGGTTCGGCGGGACCGCGATGCGAACTGCAGCGCACGGAGGGACCCGCGGTCGGAGCGCGAGCGTCGGCAACACCGAACACCTGCCGGGTCAGCCCGAACTCGATAGATTCCTCCCCGTCGCATTCCTTATATATCCCTGACCGCGCCCCGCCCATGCCCCACAATCTCAAGAGCCGCACCGTCACCCAGGGCGTCCAGCGCGCCCCGAACCGCGCCATGCTCCGGGCCGTCGGCTTTGGCGAGGGCGATTTCGAAAAGCCGATCCTCGGCGTCGCCAACGGCTACAGCACCATCACCCCCTGCAACGCCGGCCTCGACATCCTCGCCCGCCGCGCCGAATCCGCCATCAAGTCCGCCGGCGGCATGCCCCAGATCTTCGGCACCATCACGGTGAGCGACGGCATCTCCATGGGCACCGAGGGGATGAAGTTCTCCCTGGTCTCCCGCGAGGTGATCGCCGACTCGATCGAGACCGCCGTGAGCGCCGAATCGATGGACGGCGTGCTGGTGGTCGGCGGCTGCGACAAGAACATGCCCGGCGCGATGATCGCCATCGCCCGGATGAACGTGCCCAGCATCTTCGTCTACGGCGGCACCATCAAGCCGGGCCACCTCGACGGCGAGGATCTCACCATCGTGAGCGCCTTCGAGGCGGTGGGCCAGTTCAGCGCGGGAAAGATCGACGCCGAACGGCTGCACGCGGTCGAGTGCCACTCCTGCCCCGGCGCCGGCTCCTGCGGCGGGATGTACACCGCCAACACGATGTCCTCCGTGATCGAGGCGATGGGGATGAGCCTGATGGGCTCCTCCTCCATGGCCGCCGAGGACCCGGAGAAGGCCGACAGCGCCGCCCGCTCCGGCGAGGTGCTGGTCGAGGCGGTCACCGCCCAGCGGCTCCCGCGCCAGATCATGACCCGGAAGGCGTTCGAGAACGCGATCGCCGTCGTCATGGCGACCGGCGGCTCCACCAACGCCGTCCTCCACCTCCTCGCCATCGCGCACGCCGCCGGCGTCCCCCTGATCCTCGACGACTTCGAGGCGATCCGGGCGAAGGTCCCCGTCCTCTGCGACCTCAAGCCCTCCGGCCGCTACGTGATGACCGACCTGCACAAGGTGGGCGGCGTGCCGCAGGTGATGAAGATGCTGCTCGACCACGGGCTGCTGCACGGCGACTGCCTGACGATCACCGGTGCGACCGTGGCCGAGCTGCTCAAGGACGTGCCCTCCGAGCCCCCCGCCAGCCAGGACGTGATCCGCCCCTGGGACCGGCCGATGTACGCCGAGGGACACCTCGCGATCCTCCGCGGCAACCTGGCCGAGGAAGGTGGCGTCGCGAAGATCACCGGCGTGAAGACGCCGCACATGACCGGCCCCGCCCGGGTGTTCGACTCCGAGGAGCTCTGCCTCGCGGCCATCCTGGAAGGAAAGATCAGGGCGGGCGACGTGCTGGTGATCCGCTACGAGGGACCCAAGGGCGGCCCCGGGATGCGGGAGATGCTGTCGCCGACCTCCGCGATCATCGGCGCCGGACTCGGCGATTCGGTCGGGCTGATCACCGATGGCCGCTTCTCCGGCGGCACCTACGGGATGGTGGTCGGGCATGTGGCGCCCGAGGCGGCGGTGGGCGGGACGATCGCGCTGGTACAGGAAGGGGACTCGATCACCATCGATGCCGAGCGCCGGCTGCTGCAGCTCAACGTGGCGGACGCCGAGCTGGCACGCCGCCGCGCCGCCTGGCGCCCCCGCCCCACCCGCTACCCCGCCGGCGTGCTCGCGAAGTACGCCCGGCTCGTCTCGAGCGCGAGTCTGGGCGCGGTCACCGACCTCTTCTGAGTGAATTCCGGGCGGCGACCGCCGCCCGGCCCCGAAACAATCCGGCCTCCGCTCCGTCATGTCTCCCGCTCATCGGAGACCACGACAGACCGGAGGCCTGCATGCGTTGCCAGCACTGCCAATCGCGTGATGCCCTCGAACGGGACGGAATCCCCGTTCAGGTCCAGCTCTTTGGAGAGATCGAAGGCTGCTTCTGCGCCGAGTGCATCGTCGAGCTGCAGGAGCCGTACAACCGCGGACTGCGCGCCGACATCGCCATCAAGGCGCCGGAGCTGTCGGAACTCGAACTCGAGTCGGTCCCCGATCAGATGCTCAAGTACACCCTCTGCCTGCCCATCCCTCGGCAGACGTCCTAGCCGAGCAGCGCCAGAATCCGTTCCGTCATCGCCCGGGTGCCGAGGCTCGCCTCGCCCGCCCGGGCGATGTCGCGCGTACGGGCCCCGTCATCGAGCGCCCGGCTGATCGCGGCGTCGATCGCGTCCGCGGCGGCCGGCTGGTTGAGGCCGTGGCGGAGCAGCATCGCCACGCTGGCGATCGTGCCGATCGGATTCGCCACATCCTTCCCCGCGAGCGGCGGCGCCGAGCCGTGGATCGGCTCGAAGAGCCCGGGGCCGTCGCCGAGTGAGGCGGAGGGGAGCAGCCCGAGCGAACCGGCGAGCACCGCCGCCTCGTCGCTCAGGATGTCGCCGAACATGTTCTCGGTGAGCAGCACGTCGATCGACGCCGGATCGCTCACCAGCCGCATCGCGGCGTAGTCGACGTAGATGTGCTCGAGCGTGACGTCGGGATAGCCGGCCGCGAGCTCGGTCACCACCTTCCGCCACAGCTGGGAGACCTCCAGCACGTTCGCCTTGTCGACCGACAGCACCTTCTTCCGCCGGCGCTGCGCCATATGGAAGGCGAGGTGCGTCACCCGCTCGATCTCCTTCCGGGTGTAACGCAGCGTGTTGACGGCGACCTCGCCGTCGTTGCTGCGCGGCTCCCCGTAATACAGCCCGCCGGTCAGCTCCCGCACGATGACCATGTCGGTGCCCGCCAGCCGCTCGGGACGCACCGGGGAGCTGTCGGCAAGCGCGGGGTGGATCGCGATGGGGCGGAGATTGGCGTAGACGCCGAGCAGCGCGCGGAGCGCGAGCAGTCCGGTCTCGGGCTTGAGGTGCCGGGGCGCGCTGTCGAGCGACGGATCGCCGACCGCGCCGAGCAGCACGGCGTCGGCCTGCTTCACCGCCTCGCGGGTGACGGGAGGAAAGGGATCCCCGGCCGCGGCGACGGCGGCGCCTCCAATCGGATACTCCGCCAGCTCGATGGTAAAGTTGAAGCGGGTGGCGGCGGCCTTGAGCACCGCGACGCCGGCAGTGGTGACTTCCGGGCCGATGCCGTCGCCCGGAAGGAGTGCGATGCGTGCGTGGGTCATGCTTCCAGTCGGGCGAGCAGGGAGGCGCGACGCCGCTCGAAGGCGGCGATCTTGTCCTCGTTGAGGAGGGTGCGGCCGATCTCGTCGAGTCCCTGGAGCAGCGACTCGCGCCGGTACTCGTCCATGGTGAAGCTCGCGCGGAAGCCGGCGGCGTCGGTCACGCTGCAGGCCGAGAGATCGACCGTGAGGGTGTACTGCCCCTCGGCGCTCTCATAGCGGCGGAAGAGTTCGGTCATCTCGGCAGCCGTCAGGCGGACCGGGACGATCCCGTTCTGGCAGCAGTTGGCGTAGAAGATGTCGGCGAACGACTCGCTGAGGATCGCGCGGAAGCCGTACTCGCCCAGCGCCCAGGGCGCATGTTCGCGGGAGGAGCCGCAGCCGAAGTTGGGACCGGCGAGGAGAATCGTGGCGCCGGCCGCCTTCGGCTGATTGAGCTCGAAGCGCGGATTGGGCGAGCCATCCGCCAGGTAGCGCCAGTCGTTGAAGAGCGCCGGCCCGAAGCCGGTGCGCTCCACCCGCTTGAGGAACTGCTTCGGGATGATCTGGTCGGTGTCGACGTTGACGCGCGGCAGCGCGGCCGCGGTCCCGGTGTGCGTCGTGAAAGGCGTCATCTGGCGCTGAGCGCGACCTCTTCCAGAACTTCCCACTGGCGGACATCGGTGAGGTGCCCTGCGATCGCGGCGGCGGCGGCCATCGCGGGACTCACCAGGTGGGTGCGTCCCCCCTTCCCCTGCCGCCCCTCGAAGTTCCGGTTGCTGGTGGAGGCGCAGCGCTCGCCGCTGTCCAGGATGTCGGGGTTCATGCCGAGACACATCGAGCAGCCGGCGTTCCGCCACTCGAAGCCGGCCTCGAGGAAGATCCGGTCGAGCCCCTCCCGCTCCGCCTGCGCCTTCACCGGCATCGAGCCCGGCACCACCAGCGCCCGCACATTCGCCGCGACCTTCCGGCCCCGGACGATGCGCGCCGCCTCACGCAGATCGTCGATCCGCGCATTGGTGCAGCTCCCGATGAAGACCCGGTCGACCGGCAGCCCCTCGATCGGGGTGCCGGCGGTGAGCCCCATGTACTCGAGCGCGCGGCTCACCGCCTGCCGCTCGGCGTCGCTCCCGAACGACGCGGGATCGGGGACCGCGCCGTCGACGCCGGTCACCATCCCGGGGCTGGTGCCCCAGGTGACCTGCGGCGCGATGGCGGCGGCATCGACGATCACCACCCGGTCGTACCGGGCATCGTGATCGCTCGCGAGCTTGCTCCACCGGTCCACCGCGTTGCTCCACGCCTTCCCCTTCGGCGCGTAGGGACGGCCCATCAGGTACATGAAGGTGGTCTCGTCAGGCGCGATCATCCCCGCCCGCGCCCCCGCCTCGATCGACATGTTGCAGACCGTCATCCGCCCTTCCATGGAGAGGGCGCGGATGGCGGAGCCGGTGTACTCGATCACATGTCCCGTGGCGCCGGCCGTGCCGATCTGGCCGATCAGCGCGAGCACCAGGTCCTTCGCCCCGACACCGGGGCCGGGCGTGCCGACGAAGCGCGCTTCGAGGGTCTTCGGCTTCTGGAAGAGCACCGTCTGGGTCGCCAGCACATGCTCGACCTCGCTGGTGCCGATGCCGAAGGCGAGCGCCCCGAAGGCGCCATGCGTCGAGGTGTGCGAGTCGCCGCAGACGATGGTCATCCCCGGCTGGGTGTGCCCCAGCTCGGGGCCGATGACGTGCACGATCCCCTGCCCCGGCGACGCGAGATCGTAGAGCTCGATCCCGTAGTCGCGCGCGTTCTGCAGCAGCAGGTCCACCTGGCGCCGGCTGATCGGGTCGACGATCGGCAGCGTCCGGTCGGTGGTGGGGACATTGTGATCGACGGTGGCCACCGTGAGGTCGGGGCGCCGCACCCGCCGCCCCGCGAGCCGCAGGCCTTCGAAGGCCTGCGGCGTGGTGACTTCGTGGATCAGGTGCAGGTCGATGTACAGCATGGCGGGTCCCCCGTCGGGCAACTGGTGCACGACGTGGGACTCCCACAGCTTCTCGAACAGGGTGCGGCCGGTCATGATGCTCAGACGGTCGCCGCGCGCGGCGCCTTGGCCTTGGCGGCGGCCTGCGCCGCCTTTCCTTCCTCGGACCAGGGCATCATCGCGCGGAGCTGGGCGCCCACCTTCTCGATCTGGTGATCGGCGTCCCGCTTCCGCATCCGCGCGAAGTTGGCGCCGCCGCCGCGATGCTCCGCCAGCCACTCCTTCGCGAACTGCCCGCTCTGGATCTCGGCCAGGATCTTCCGCATCTCGGCCCGGGTCTGTTCGGTGATGATCCGCGGCCCGCGGGTGTAGTCGCCATACTCGGCCGTATCAGAGATCGAGTAGCGCATGAAGCCGAGCCCGCCGCGATTGATGAGATCGACGATCAGCTTGAGCTCGTGCAGGCACTCGAAGTAGGCCATCTCCGGCCGGTAGCCAGCGTTCACCAGGGTCTCGAAGCCCGCCTTGATGAGTTCCGAGGTGCCGCCGCAGAGGACCGCCTGCTCGCCGAAGAGGTCGGTCTCGGTCTCCTCGCGGAAGCTGGTCTCGATGATGCCGGCCCGGGCGCAGCCGATCCCGGCGCCATACGCCAGCGCGTTGGCGAGCGCCTGGCCGCTAGCATCCTGATGGATGGCGACGAGCCCCGGCACGCCGCGGCCGCCCTCGAACTCGCTCCGCACCAGGTGGCCCGGCGACTTCGGCGCGATGAGCGAGACGTCGACATCCGCCGGCGGCTTGATCTCGTTGAAGTGGATGTTGAACCCGTGGGCGAACATCAGGGTCTTCCCCGCCTTCAGGTTCGGGCCCACCGATTCGTCATAGATGGTGCGGCCGTCCTGGTCGGGCACCAGCATCATGATCACGTCGGCGGCCTTCGCCGCCTCCGCGACCGACATCACCTCGAGGCCCGCGGCCTCGGCCTTCTTCCACGACCCGCCGCTCGGACGCAGGCCGACGATGACGCGCACACCGCTGTCGCGCAGGTTGAGCGCGTGGGCATGCCCCTGGCTGCCGTAGCCGATGATCGCGACCGTGCGGCCCGCGAGGCGGCGCGGGTCGGCATCGTTGTCATAGTAGATCCGGACGCCGGTCGAGGCGCGATCGTTTGCTGCCGTCATCATGTCTCCAGAAACGTGAAGGGTGAATGCGGTGCGTCGTTCAGGCCGGGATCGCCGTCGCCACCCGGGGCGGCACGGCGCTGGGGCGCTGGGCACCCCCATCCGGCGGTGCTGCGGGCGGCAGCGCGAGGGTGCCGCCGCGGACCAGGTCGATGATCCCGTAGGCCTCGAGGGCGCGGAGCAGCGACACCATGAAGGGCGCCGAGCCGGTCGCCTCGATCAGCAGGTCGTGCGGACTCTCGCCGATCACCGCCGCATCGAAGAGCGCGACGGTATCGAGCAGCGCGGAGAGCACCGCCGGAGAGACCCGCACCCGCACCAGCGCATGCTCGCGGCCGGTGCACTCCGACTCGGCGTGCACCAGCACCTCCTGCACGCCGACCATCTTGCGGAGCTGATTCGCCATCCGGATGGTCGCCGCCTCGTCCCCCTCGACGATGCAGGTCAGCCGGGTGACGCCATCGCGGACGCTCGGACCGAGCGAGAAGCTCGGCACATTGAGGTTGCGGCGGCGGATGATCCCGATCGCCCGGTTGAGGGCGAGCAGATCGTCATCGAGCAGCGCGGAGACCACCCAGGTCGGCATCGGCGCGCTCACGGGACGGGAGCGGCGACGGGCGCCGACTCGATCGGTTCGGAGAGCGAGCCGCCCGGCGGAATCATCGGGAACACATTCGCCTCCTGTTCGATCAGGAACTCCACCAGCGCGGGGCCCGGATCGCGCATCGCACGATCGACGGCCTCCTCGATCTGCCGGGCATGCTCCACCCGGTAGCCGGCGATGCCGTAGGCCTCCGCGAGCTTCACGTAGTCGGGGCTCCAGATCGGCGTCGCCGAGTATCGGCGACCGTGGAAGAACTGCTGCCACTGCCGCACCATGCCGAGGTAGCCGTTGTTGAAGATCGCCATCTTCACCGGGATCCCCTCCTGCACCATCGTGGCGATCTCCTGCATGTTCATCTGGAAGCCGCCGTCGCCCGAGATGGCCCACACCGGGCGGTCGGGCCGCGCGAAGTGCACGCCCATCGCCGCCGGCACGGCGAAGCCCATCGTGCCGAGTCCGCCGGAGGTGATGTGGCTGTTGCGCTCCTCGTAGCCGTACAGCTTGGCGATCCACATCTGGTGCTGGCCGACGTCGGAGACGATCGTCGCGCGGCCGCCACTTCCCTCGCGGATTCCGGCGAGGATCGTCTCCGGCGCCATCGCGCCGCGGAACGCCTCGTGCCGCTCCCGCATGAAGCCCTTGATCTCCGCCCGCCAGGCCTCGCAGTCGCGCGCCGGCACGGCATCGAGCAGCCGGGTGGTGATCTCCCGCGCATCGCCCACGAGGCCGACGGCGACCGGGATGTTCTTGCCGATCTCCGCGGGATCGAGATCGATGTGGATGATCTTCGCCTGCGGCGCAAAGGCGGCGGTGTTGCCGGTGACCCGGTCGTCGAAGCGAAGCCCGATGCCGAGGATCACGTCGGCGTGCTGGATCGCGCGGTTGACGTGCACCTCGCCATGCATCCCCGGCATGCCGAGATGGAGCGGGTGCGACTCGGGGAAGGCGCTGATGCCGAGCAGAGTGGTGACGACCGGGATGCCGGTCTGCTCCGCCAGCCGGCGGACTTCACCGTACGCGCCGCTCTGGATGACGCCATGCCCGACCATCAGCAGCGGGCGCTTCGCCTCGATGAGGAGCCGCACCGCCTCGCTGAACGCCTCGGAGGAGTGGGGCTTCCGCCGCTCGGCGGCGGCGCGGGCCGAGATCCCGTCGTCCCCCTCCCACTCCATCTTCTGGTTCTGCACGTCCTTCGGCACATCGATCAGCACCGGCCCCGGCCGTCCCTCGGTGGCGATGTAGAACGCCTCGCGCACCTTCTCGCCCAGTTCGGAGATGTCGTTGATGACGACGCTGTGCTTGGTGATCGGGAGACTGATCCCGACGATGTCGGTCTCCTGGAAGGCGTCGCGCCCGATCATGCCGCGCGGGACCTGCCCGGTGATCGCGACCACCGGCGAGCTGTCCATCTGCGCGGTCGCGATCCCGGTGATCAGGTTCGTGGCTCCCGGCCCCGAGGTCGCGACGCAGACGCCCGGCTTGCCTGACGCGCGGGCGTAGCCGTCGGCGGCATGCGCCGCCGCCTGCTCATGACGCACCAGCACATGGCGGAGCCCGGGATACTCCGGCAGCGCGTGATACAGCGGCATGATCGCGCCGCCGGGGTAGCCGAAGACCACATCCACCCCCTGCGCCTGCAGCAGGCGGCAGAGGATCTGGGCGCCGGAAAGCGTCTCGCTCATACGCCCCAGTGCTGCGTGGAGTTGTAAGCCGTGGCCTCCAGGCGCTCGGCGTGACGCTCCTTGTTGAGCGCGTGCACCAGCGCGCGGGCGGCCGCCTCGACGATGTCGGTCGAGGCACCCTGCCCCGAGAGCGACTTGCCGCCGATCCGGCACTGCAGGAAGACCTGGCCCACCGAGTCGCGGCCCGGCGTCACCGAACGGAGCGAGAGGTTGATCACCTCCACCGGCCGCTCGAGGATCTCGCTGATCGCCGCAAAGGCGGCCGCGATCGGGCCGTCCCCCTTGCCGCGCGCCGCGCGCTCACCCGCCCACGGCCCCGTCATCCGCACCTCCGCCTCCGCGGGCACGCTGCCGCAGAGCACCCGCAGGTGGGTGAGGAGGTGCTCCTCGGGCGCGTCGTGGAAGCTCTCGTGCAGCAGCGCCAGCAGGTCCTCGTCGAGGATCTCCCGCTTCCGGTCGGCCAGGGTGGTGAAGTCCTTGTAGAGCTGCGCCAGCTTCTCCTCCGGCAGCTCGTAGCCCAGCTCGCGGTAGCGCCGCTCGAGCGCATGGCGGCCGGAGTGCTTGCCCAGGACCAGGGTCGACCGGGGGATGCCGACCGACTCGGGACGGATGATCTCGTAGGTGAGCCCATGCTGCAGCACGCCGTGCTGGTGGATCCCCGACTCGTGCGCAAAGGCGTTCCGGCCCACGATCGCCTTGTTGGGCTGGGGGAAGCTGCCGGTCAGATAGGAGAGCAGCTGGCTGGTGCGGAAGATCTCCTGGCTGTTGATATGCGTGTTGAAGCGGGCGAGCTGCGGCCGCACCCGGCTCGCCATCACGATCTCCTCCATGGCGGCGTTGCCGGCGCGCTCGCCGATGCCGTTCACGGTGCACTCCACCTGCCCCACGCCGGCCTCGATGGCCGCCAGCGAGTTGGCGACCGCGAGCCCGAGGTCGTCGTGGCAGTGGGCGCTCCAGATCACCCGGTCGGGATTGTCGATCCGGGCGCGCACCTCGCGGAACATCGCCGCGTACTCATCGGGCAGCGCGTAGCCGACGGTGTCGGGGAGGTTGATGGTGGTGGCTCCCTCCTCGATCGCCATGGCGACCACCTGCACGAGGTAGTCGAGATCGGTGCGGCTCGCGTCCTCGGCCGAGAACTCCACGTCGTCGGTGTACTGCTTCGCCTGACGGATCGAGCGGCGAGCCAGCTCGAAGGCGTCCTGACGGGTGATGCGCAGCTTGTGTTCGAGATGGAGATCGGAGGTGGAGAGGAAGATGTGGAGCCGGCCGCGGGCCGCGCCGCGGATCGCCTCGCCGGCCAGTTCGATGTCCCGTTCATGACACCGGGCCAGGGCGCAGATCACCGGACGACGGATCTCCGCGGCGATGTCGCGCACGCTGCGGAAGTCCCCCTCGCTCGCGGCGGGGAAGCCGGCCTCCATCACGTCCACGCCGAGGGCGTCGAGCTGCCGCGCGAGGCGCAGCTTCTCCTCGGGGGTCATGGTGTTGCCCGGCGCCTGCTCGCCGTCGCGAAGAGTCGTGTCGAAGATGATGACGTCCCTGACCATACCGTTTCTCCATCTCCCCGAAGGGGGCAGAAAACAAAAACCGCGGACCTTGGTGGGGTCCGCGGCGAGGGGGCTAGAACCTGCTAGGTCCGACTACTGCTGCCCGTAAGCGCCGCGATCCCCGTGCTCGAGTCCAAGAAGGACCAGCACGAGGCTAATAAGGACGAGCACGAGCGGGAGCGAAGTCAGCATCACGATCCAGTCACAGGTTGGCGGGCAGCAACTTTATGCGCCCGACAG
Source organism: Gemmatimonadales bacterium (assembly GCA_044229245.1). Lineage (GTDB taxonomy): Bacteria > Gemmatimonadota > Gemmatimonadetes > Gemmatimonadales > GWC2-71-9 > JADJOM01. The sequence goes on from JBGATI010000006.1 coordinate 93,107, forward strand.
GAATGACGAACCTACGGTTTACGTACGGAGCTGTCAAGGGCGACCGGGAATGCGCCGAATTCCCCATATGATCGGCGGGTTTCTCCCGGAGATGAGTCCGGAGCGCCACTTGACCCCGTCTCAGCGGCTTGTATTTTTATTCACATGCACCCTGCTACAAACCGAGCCGCCGTCCTTACCCTTATTACCGCGACCGCCCTCCCGACGAGGGGCGGTCCGGAAAGCTGACGCGCGAGTTCGCCCGCTGCTGACCGGCCCGCTCCCAGGTGGAGCGGGCTTTTTTCATGCTCGTAAGGAGGGTCCCTGATGCCGCATCGCCACGCTCATCCCGCTCCGCACGCTCGCAGCAGTTCCGGCGCCGCCACCCGCGAGCATGATGCCTGCGGCGTCGGCTTCGTGGCCCGCGCGACCGGCGAGCGCTCGCACGAGATCGTCCGCATGGCGCTGCAGGCCGTGGCGCGGGTCGCCCACCGGGGCGCGGCCTCGACCGACAACTCCGGCGACGGAGCCGGCGTCCTCACCCAGATCCCCGTCCGTCTCTTCCACCGCGAGGCCTACCGGCTCCGGCTCCGGCTCCAGCCGGGCCAGCCGTTCGGCGTCGGCGTGCTCTTCCTGCCGCAGGATCCGGAGGCGCTCACCCGCGCGATGCGACTCACCGACAAGGTGCTCGAGCGGAACGGGATCCCCTGTCTCGGCTGGCGCGAGGTGCCGGTGGAGCCGGCCGCGCTCGGACCGCTCGCCCGGGCGAGCTGTCCCGCCATCCGCCAGGTCTTCGTCGGGCGCCCCTTCACCGCCACCGATGAGGATGCGTGGGAACGGGCCCTCTACCTCGCCCGGCGCGACATGGAGAGAGAGGCGGAAGCCGCGGGACTCGCGCCCTACTTCGTGAGCTCCTTCTCCTGCCGCACGATCGTGTACAAGGCGCTGCTCACCGGCACCGCGCTCCCGCTCTTCTATCCCGACCTGCGCTATCCGGAGTACGAGAGCGCGGTCGCGCTCTTTCACCAGCGCTACTCCACCAACACCCTGCCGAGCTGGCCGCTGGCGCAGCCGTTCCGGATGATCGCGCACAACGGCGAGATCAACACCCTCTGGGGCAACCGCAACGCGATGGCCGGCCGGGAATCGGATCTCTCCTCGCCGATCTGGGGCAACGACATCGAGCGAGTGAAGCCGGTCATCTGGCCCCAGGGCAGCGACTCGGCCGGCTTCGACAACACGATGGAGCTGCTGGTGCGGAGCGGCCGCGACCCGCTGCACACGATGATGATGCTGGTCCCGCAGGCGTGGGAGCAGTATCCCGACGTGGAGCCGGCGATCCGCGACTTCTACCGCTTCCACGCCCACCTCACCGAGCCGTGGGACGGCCCCGCGGCACTCGCCTTCACCGACGGCATCATCGCCGGCGCCGCGACCGACCGGAACGGCCTCCGCCCCTGCCGCTACAAGGTGACCCGCGACCAGCTCGTGGTCGCCGGCTCGGAAGTCGGCCTGGTCGATCTCGATGCCCGCGACGTGGTCGAGAGCGGGCGCCTCGGCCCCTGCGAGTTCATCGCCGTCGACATGGCGAACGGCACCGTGCTCCGCAACATGGACGTGAAGCGCCGGGTCGCCTCGCGCCAGCCGTACGGCCAGTGGTGCCGCGACAACATGCAGGTGCTCGAGGCCGATCCCGCCGCCAAGTTCGTCCCGCTGCCGCTCGATCAGCTCATCGCGCAGGAGGTCGCCTTCGGCTACGGCACCGAGGAGGTGCGCTTCGTGCTCGAGGCGATGGGCGGCGCGGGGATCGACCCGATCTGGAGCATGGGCGACGACGCGCCGATTCCGCCGCTCGCCAAGACCCATGTCGGGCTCTACTCCTATTTCCGGCAGCGCTTCGCCCAGGTCACCAACCCGCCGATCGATCCGCTCCGCGAATCGGTGGTGATGTCGCTCCGGGTGCACATGGGGAAGCACGGCTCCTTCCTGATCGAGAACCCGAGCCTCGCCGGCGTGCTCCGGGTGGATCATCCGATCCTGCTCGACGAGGAGATGGCCGCACTCCGCAACACGCCCGGCTTCTCCTGCGTCACGCTCAACACCGTCTTCCCGGCCGCCGACGGCCCCGAGGGAATCCGGACAGCGCTCGACCGCCTGTGCAGCGACGCCGAGCGTGCCGCGCGGAACGGTGCCCGGCTGCTGGTCCTCTCCGACCGCGCGGCGGATGCCGAATCCGTCCCGATCCCGATGCTGCTCGCCCTGGGCGCGGTCCGCCGGCACCTGATGGACAGCGGGCTCCGGATGCGGCTCGGGCTGGTCGCGGAAACCGGTGATGCGTGGGACATCCACCACTTCGCGGCGCTGATCGGCTACGGCTGCGAGGTGGTCTATCCCTGGCTCGCGCTGCAGGGGGTGAGTGCGGCGTTCAGCGAAGAGGCCGAGGTGCGCGAGTCGCGGCCCGGGCAGCGGAAGAGCCGCTACGACGTGGGCAGCGACCGGCCGAGCGCGGAGCAGGCGCGGCGCAACTTCCGCGCGGCCGCCGAGAAGGGGCTGCTCAAGATCATGTCGAAGATGGGCATCTCGGTGCTGACCTCGTACAACGGCGCCCAGATCTTCGAGTGCCTCGGCCTCGGCCAGGAGGTGGTGCAGCGCTGCTTCCGCGGGACCGACTCCGCCATCGGCGGCATCGGCTTCGAGGAGATCGCCGAGGATGCGCTCATCCGGCACCGGCTGGCCTACGGCCACGAGGAAAACCTGGGCTCCGATGGACTGCCTGACTACGGGCGCATCCGGTTCCGGAAGGATGGCGAGGAGCATGGCTGGGCTCCGCCGGTCGTGCTCGCGCTGCAGAAGGCCGTGGGCGGCGGCAAGGAGCGGAAGGCCGACCCGAACGACGTGAGCACGGGCTACCAGAAGTTCAAGGAGTACGTGACGAAGGTCGAGGAGCGGTGGCCGGCGAACCCGCGCGACCTGCTCGGCTTCCGTGCTGGAACGCCGATTCCGCTGGACGAGGTCGAATCGGTCGAGTCGATCATGCGGCGCTTCGTCTCGTCGGCGATGTCGCTCGGCGCGCTCTCGCCGGAGGCGCATGCGACGATCTCGATCGCGATGAACCGGATCGGCGCGCGCTCCAACTCCGGTGAAGGGGGCGAGGATCCCTTCAACTACACCCCGCTGCCGAACGGCGACCGGGTGGACAACCGGGTGAAGCAGGTCGCCTCGGGACGCTTCGGCGTCACCACCGAGTACCTGGTGCGGGCCGAGGAGCTGGAGATCAAGGTCGTGCAGGGCGCCAAGCCGGGCGAGGGCGGTCAGTTGCCGGGCCACAAGGTGACCGAGCTGATCGCGCGGCTCCGGCACTCGGTTGTGGGCGTACCGCTCATCTCGCCGCCGCCGCATCACGACATCTATTCGATCGAGGACCTCGCGCAGCTCATCCTCGACCTGAAGACCGTGAACCCGCGGGCCCGCGTCGGGGTGAAGCTGGTGGCGGAGACGGGGGTCGGCACCGTCGCCGCCGGCGTCGCGAAGGCCTATGCGGACTACGTCCTCATCGCCGGCCACAGCGGCGGCACCGGCGCGTCACCGCTTTCTTCGATCAAGCATGCGGGGAGTCCGTGGGAGCTGGGGCTGGCGGAGGCGCAGGCGAGCCTCGTGGCCAACGGCCTCCGGCACCGCATCGAGGTGCGGACCGACGGCGGCTTCAAGAGTGGCCGCGACGTCGTCATCGCCGCGCTGCTCGGCGCGGAATCGTACGGCTTCGGCACCGCGCCGCTGGTGGCGATCGGCTGCGCGATGGCGCGGCAGTGCCATCTCAACACCTGCCCCACCGGCGTCGCGACGCAGCGCGCCGATCTGCGCGCCAAGTTCAAGGGGACGCCCGACCAGGTCGTCACCTTCTTCAGCTTCGTCGCGGAGCAGGTCCGGGAGATCCTCGCCCACATGGGGGTGCATTCGCTCGACGAGATCATCGGCCGCGCCGATCTGCTGGAGCGGATCGAGCGGCCCGACATCCCGCGGGCGCAGATGCTCGATCTCTCCGCGCTGATGAGCCCGGCCAGCCCGGGCGAAGGCACCGCGGTCAAGCGGCTGATCGATCGCAACGACCGGCCCGGCGTCATCTATCTCGACGACGAGATCCTGGCCGAGTGCCGGGGGCACATCGAGCAGGGGCTGCCCTTCTCGGGCTTCTACGACATCCGGAACCACCATCTCGCGGTCGGTGCGCGGGTGGCGGGCGCGATCGCGACCAAGCACGGCGACCACGGTCTGCCCGACGGGCATGTCCACCTGCGCTTCCGCGGGAGCGCGGGGCAGAGCTTCGGCGCCTTTGCGACCCACGGAATGCACCTCGACCTCGAGGGCGAGGCGAACGACTACGTGGGCAAGGGCCTCTCCGGCGGCGAGCTGAGCATCCGGCCCTTCCGTCAGGCGGCGTATGTGAACGACACCCACGAGAACACCATCGTGGGCAACACCTGTCTCTACGGCGCCACCAGCGGCCGGCTCTTCGCCGCGGGCCAGGCGGCGAGCCGCTTCGCCGTCCGGAACAGCGGCGCGCTGGCCGTGATCGAGGGGGCGGGCAACCACTGTTGCGAGTACATGACCGGCGGGATGGTCGTGGTGCTCGGACCGGTGGGGCGCAACTTCGCCGCCGGCATGTCGAACGGGGTGGCCTACGTGCTCGACGAGAGCGGCGGGTTCACCAGCCGGGTCAACATGGACATGGTGCGGGTGGACCGGTGCACCGAGGAGGACGAGGCGAAGCTGCTGGAGCTGATCCATGAGCACCAGGAGCGCACCGGCAGCGCCCGCGCCCGGCAGCTCATCGCGCAGTGGAGCGAGTTCCGGCTGCTGTTCAAAAAGGTCATCCCGAACACCACGCCGGCCGCCCCGAAGGCGGTGGCCCAGCCGACCGAACCGGCGCCGGAGCCGGCCCCCGAACCGGCGGAGGCCCGCGCCTGACAGAAGTAGCAGGGGATGGATCGAAGCGGGGGACGGGGCATGCACTTCGTGCCCCGCGCCCGCGTAGACGGTGAGCCGCGCCGGCTCGGCGGGGGGCGGCTGACAGGCGTTGAGCGCGTCCACCATCCGCTGCTCGTGACTCACCGGTTCGTCCCTGTCCCGCTCGCCGTGAAAGGCCCACACGGCGACATCCCGCATTGCGCAGATCCCCGTCGTCGTTCCCTGCCCGGCGATCGGCACGATCGCCGCCACTCGATTGGGCCGGGCCACCGCATAGACCCAGGCGCCGTCGGCGCCGGTGCTCAGGCCGGTGAGATAGATCCTCGTGCTGTCGATGCGGTAGGCGTCCGAGATCGAATCGATCAGCTCGTCAATCAGGGCGACCGGCCAGCGCTTCTGGCTGGCGGGTAATTGCGGCGAGATCACGATCATCGGGAAGCGCTCGCCGCGATGGGCGAGTCGCGGCAGGCCCCACTTGTCGACCCTGATCAGCTCCGCTCCGCCGTTCCCCCGCTCACCGATGCCATGGAGGAAGATCAGCACCGGGAAGCGTTCGTCTCCCGCTCCGCTGTAGCGCTCCGGCAGGTCGACGAGATAGCCCACCGTGGTCTTGAGCGAGGGGCTGATGAAGCTTCCAGGGAGCTGGGGATCGATCGCCGCGCGGCTGCCGTCTTGGGGGGTAACGGAACCCGGGGGGCCGTCGGCCTGCGCCAGCACACTGGCCGCACCTCCTATAGAGAGGAGGATTGCGAGCCGCAGAGTCCATGCGGGCGAAGGGCGGCGCATGGCTGGATGAAGGCGGGATCCGGGGTTTTTGGCAATTCTGACCGGCGGATGGGTTGCGGGATACGGGCCCAGACCGTAACTTGCTGGACGTCAAGCAAGCAAATTTAGTCGCCATTCCCTCTGGTGGGGTGCCGTGCATCGACCGCAGGACCGGGAGCGGAACGCCGCCCGCAGCCGCGAAGCGATTCTGGACGCCGCCGAGCGGCTCTTTGCCGAGCGGGGGTATGAAGCGACGAGCCTCACAGATGTCGGGGCGGCCGCGGGTGTATCTCGGGGGACGCCGGGCTACTTCTTCGGCTCCAAGGAACAGCTCTACCGGGATGTGCTGGAGCGGTGCCTCGAACGGGTGCGGTCCGCCGTGCGGAGTGGCCGCGAGCGGGCCCAGGCGAGTCTCGAGCCGCCGGCGGTCGTGCTCGCGGGCGCGGTGGGAGAGTATTTCGACTTCATCTCCGCGAACCCCGACTTCGTGCGGCTGCTCGAGCGCGAGGCGCTCGATGGGGGGAAGCAGATCGCGACACTGCCCCCGCACCTCGAGGCGGCGCAGGAGGCCCTTGGCGCGATCGTCAGCGAGCTCGCGCTGGAGCCGGCCGATCAGGCCGAGGCGCGGCAGCTGATGATCAGCATGCTGGCGCTGTCGTGGTTCCATGTCGTGCATGCGCCCACGGTTCTCCGGGCGCTCGGCGTGGATCCGGCCGATCCGGCCTTCCGCGAGGAACGCCGCCGCCATGTCGTGAATCTGGTCGTGCAGGGTGTCAGGGGACGACTGGCCAGCGGCGGCATGCCTGATGCGGCTGGAAGCACGCCCGCCGCGGCACGTACCACACGCAACTCGTAGCGGCCCGGACGCGGCCGATAGTTCGGACACGCTTTCCAAGGAAGTCGACCATGACCAACGTGATGACGCCTGAACCGAAGGCGACGGGCACGCCGGTGACGCGGCTCGCCACCGAGACCGAAGCGCGGGAAGTCGCCGAGGCGGCGCGGGAGCAGGACTGGCAGGCGCCGAGCTTTGTCAGGCAGCTCTTCGAGGGCAACTTCCAGCTCGGGCTGATCCATCCCTACCCCGAGCCCTCCGCGGCCGACGTCGAGAAGGCGCGGCCGTTCATGGAGCAGCTCACCGCCTTCATGAGCACGAAGGTGGACAGCGACAAGATCGATCGCGAGGGGAAGATTCCGGAGGAGCTGATCCAGGGGCTCCGCGACATCGGCGCCTTCGGCATCAAGATTCCCGAGGAGTACGGCGGGCTCGGCCTCTCCCAGCTCATGTACACCAAGGCGATCGGCATCGTCACCAGCCAGGACGGCAGCATGACGGCGCTGCTCTCCGCGGCGCAGTCGATCGGCGTGCCGACCCCGCTCAAGCTGTTCGGCACGCCGGAGCAGAAGAAGAAGTACCTGCCCCGCCTCGCGAAGGGCGCCATCTCCGCCTTCGCGCTCACCGAGAACAACGTCGGCTCCGATCCCGCCGCCCTCGCCACCCACGCGGAACTCTCCGCGGACGGCACCCACTACATCCTGAACGGCGAGAAGCTCTGGTGCACCAACGGCACCGTGGCGGAGCTGTTCGTCGTGATGGCGCGGACGACCGGGAAGAAGATCACCGCCTTCATCGTCGAGGCCGACTGGCCCGGCGTCGAGGTGGCCCACCGGCTCCACTTCATGGGGCTCAAGGCGATCGAGAACGGCGTCATCCGCTTCACCAACGTGAAGGTGCCGGTCGAGAACGTGATCTGGGGCGAGGGCAAGGGGCTCAAGCTGGCGCTGATCACCCTGAATACCGGACGCCTGACCCTGCCGGCGTCGTGCGTGGCCGGCGCCAAGAAGTGCCTCGAGATCGTGCGGCACTGGGGCAACGAGCGGGTGCAGTGGGGACAGCCGATCGGCAAGCATGACGCGATCGCGCAGAAGATCGGGCGCATGGCCGCGGAGACCTTCGCCATGGAGGCGGTGAGCGACCTCGCGAGTCTCATGGCCGACGAAGGGAAGCGCGACATCCGGCTCGAGGCCGCCATCGCGAAGATGTGGAACACCGAACTCGGCTGGCGCATCGTGGACGACACGCTGCAGATCAAGGGCGGCCGCGGCTACGAGACGGCGGACAGCCTGCGCTCGCGCGGGGAGCGGCCGGAGCCGGTGGAGCGGATGGTGCGCGACTTCCGGATCAACCTGATCTTCGAGGGCTCCTCCGAGATCATGCGCCTCTTCATCGCCCGCGAGGCGGTGGACACCCACCTCAAGGTGGCCGGCGCGCTGATCGATCCGAAGTCGAATGGCTCGCAGAAGTTCCAGGCGCTGCTCAAGTCGGCGGCGTTCTACGGCCTCTGGTATCCCAAGCTCTGGATGCCGTTCAAGGGGTGGTTCGGGTACGGCGAGTTCGGCCGGCTCGCCGGGCACATGCGCTTCGTGGAGCGCTCGAGCCGCAAGCTGGCGCGGAACCTCTTCCACTGCATGATCCGCTTCGGCCCGAAGCTGGAGAAGAAGCAGGCGGTGCTGGGCCGCCTGGTGGAGATCGGCGCCGAACTGCTGGCGATCTCGGCGGCCTGCTCCCGGGCGCAGATGCTCCTCAAGAAGACGCCCACCGAGACCGGCCCGCGCGAGCTGGCGGATGTGTTCAGCCGGCAGGCCCGCCGGCGGGTGGAGCAGAAGTTCCACGAGCTGTGGGCCAACGACGACGACGCGACCTACACCACGGCGCGCCACGTCCTCGACGACCACTTCCTCTGGCTCGAGAACGGCATCGTGAAGGGTCAGTACTGAGGGAGCTGAACGCAGGGGCGGGGCGCACCACTCGGTCCGCCCCGCCCTTTTTCACGCCGGGACGTCAGGGTGCGAGCGACTACTCGGACTTCCGCGGAGCCGGTGCGGCGCAGGTATAGCCGTAGGCCAGTTGCTGGAGCAGGCCGCCCTTGTCCTCGAAGAGCCCGCTCACCGTCACGCACCGCTCCAGCGCGGCCTCGAGCGCGACGGTGCCGTGGTAGCGGCCCGCCACCCGGGCGCGGGGGTGCTGGCGCTCGAAATCGACCCGGGACATCCGGCCGGTGGCGGCCGGATCGACGACGAGCACGAGGCGCTGCTCGGTGTCGAAGTAGAGGGTCGGCGATTCCTTGGTCTCGTCGACCTTGATGCTGGGGCGGATCACCGCGCCACCGAGGGTCCAGCGTGGCTGGGGCGAGAGCCGGCGGGGGACACGGGCGCTGGCCAGCGCCTCGCGCTGTCCCCGCTCGGAGAAGATCTTCTGGACATCGGTCAGCGTGGTGCGTCCCAGGATGAGCCCGACCATGTCGCCGGAACGAACGGCGGTGGGCGGGAATCGGGCGGGCTCCTGTTGCGCCATGAGCGGCGCCTGGAGCAGCACGAGCAGACCGAGAGTGTGATGCAGAGCACGCATGAAGGGGCGATCCTGTGCAGGTCGGTACTTTCAGGGGCAACCTGCGTACCGTCGCGCACGCGGGGAGTAAGCTGTTGCCGCGCAAGCAGCTTCGGTGCCGACGTCCAGAAATTCATGTTGCCGACCCCGGCAAGCCGCGACCGGCGAGGGGAAGCGCCTGCCGGGATCCGGGGCGGACATCGGAGGGGCCGCGGGAGGCGATTCGCGCCCGGCAACCTTAGATTGGGGCGGCTATTCGACGGGCGACGCGGGCGATCGCCCCAATTCCGGGAGAGCGTGATGGCGACAGCAGAAGGACGTACCCTCGCATTCGTCGGTCCCGAGCAGGTGGACGTCGCCGTCCTCGAGACTTTCGGGTACGAGGGGCCGGAGCAGGAGATCGTCACCGAAACCGATGAGTTCAGCGCGGTCTGCCCCTACAGCGGGCTCCCCGACTTCGCGAAGCTCACGATCCGCTACGTGCCCGGCGCGAAGTGCATCGAGCTCAAGAGCCTCAAGTACTACGTCACCAGCTATCGCAACGTCGGCATCTTCCAGGAGCATGCGACCGCGAAGATGGCCGAGGACCTGCACCGGGTCCTGGCGCCGAAGTGGCTCGAAGTGAAGACCGTCTACAACGTGCGCGGCGGCTTCCTCACCACCTGCACGGTGCGGCTCCCGAAGGCCTAGGCGCGGCGCCGCCTCGGCAGCGAGAGGACGTACCCGGTCGCGACCACGGCGAGCGCCACGACGCTGGCGGCGATCAGCAGCAGCCGGATGTGACGGCGCTCGATGTGCAGCGCGGTGAGCGAGCCGAAGGTGTGCAGCCCATGGAGCGTGCTCGAGATCCGGGTCGCGGAGGTGCTGACGTTCACCAGGCCATCCTGCGCGCCCAGGTGGAACCAGGTGGCATCCGCGTCACCGAACTTCACCCGCCACGCCGGCAGGCTCCCCGGATAGCCCCGATCGTTGGCGCGAATCAGCTCGGCGGAGGCGACCGCTCCCCCCGGCACCGCCTGCTGCGCCAGGGTCCTCGCCAGCGACTCGTCGATCACCACCCGCTCCCCCGTCCCCGCGTCGATCAGCGCCACACCCCGCGGGGCTCCCTTCACCCGGTAGACCAGGCGATCGCCGAGCCGGTCGAGCTCGACCGCCCGAACGCTCTTGAGCCCGCTGTCTCCGGTGCTCGCTGCCGCGATCGCCGCAGCCGGTGAGACGGTTGCCCGGGAGTAGTCCGGCGGGGCCCCGCGGCCCTGGCCGCGCCCTTCGCTGGCGCTGAGCAGCACGCCGGTCACGATCCACATCAGCAGGACGACCCCGACCGCGACGCCCACCCACTTGTGCACCTTGTAGAACAATCGCAGCACCGCGAACTCCTTCCATCTGTGTGTCGTCTGCCCGCCCGGTCATTTCCAGCGCCTGCGACCCGAGCCCCGCCACCGGGGACCCATGGAACTATGCCTCCACACGATGAATGGAGGATGACAGCGCCGGCGGCCGGCCCTAACTGACGCCGACGAGCCGCTCGGCGAGGTCGCGGATCCGGTCGCTGTCGGGCACCGCCTCGGTCCACCGCGCCGGGACCGCATGCTCGCCATCGCGCGCGCCCATGAGCCCGCCCGCGACCGCGGCGTTGGTGTCGGTGTCGCCGCCCGCATTCACGAGCCAGAGCAGCCCGCGCTCGAGGTTGGGCTCGTGATAGGCGAACCAGAGCGCGATCTCCATCCCATGCACCACGTAGCCTGAGGCCGGTCCCTCGACCGGCAGCTCCTCCTTCTTCTCGAGCGGCACCCGGCGCACCGCCGCCAGCAGCTCCGGGGGCGCCTGGTTGCTCGCGAGCGACTCGATCACGTCGCCGATGAAGTCGCGCCGCCCCTGCAGGAAGCAGGCGGCCGCCACGTTGATCGCCACCGCGCCCCAGGCACAGCGCTCATCGGGATGGGTCAGCACCGCGGTGTGGTAGGTCCCGCTGATGAGGTTCGCCGGCTGCTGAAAGGTGCGGAGCGCGACGGGGAGGCAGCGCGAGATGGTCCCGTTCCCGGCCTGGCCACCCGTCGAGGCCGGCGGCGAGTCGTGGGTCCGCAGATGCCGGAGCGCCGTCCTGGTCCAGACCCCGATGCCGCGACCGTCCACCTCGGCCCACTCGGCCCAGCGATGTGCCAGGCGGCGCAGGTCGACGTCGGGAAGGAGCAGCTCCTCGGCGAGGATGAGTGTGAGGGCGACGTCATCGTCGTACGGCGAGTCGGGGCGATCCTCTCGCAGCAGTTCCCGGATGCCTCCCGGAAATTCCGCCGCGATCCGTTCGGCGGTACCCAGGAATTCCGTTGGCACACCGAGTGCGTTACCCGCGGCATGACCGAGCAGCGCGCCCCGGGCGCGACTTGCGAGATCGGGAGGATTCATGACCGTGATTGCCAGTGAGTCGGAGCTGCGCCGAGGTGAAGGCAGGCCGCAGGGGGATGCAGACCAACCTGTTGCCGGACCTAAGGTAACCACGCCGGCGGAGGTCCTGCCAAGCGGCAGCCACGCCTCGCGCCTCGGCCGGTTCGCGCCGCTGGCGGCCGCCGGCTTCTTCACGCTCGCGCTGTGGGGAGTCCATCACGCGCTCGCCGGCGTGAGCTACGGGACACTCTGGCAGGCCATTCTGTCCATGGGTCCCGGCCAGCTGGCCCTCGCCGGTCTCGGCGCGACGCTCGCCTACCTGGCGCTCACGGGGTACGACGTCCTCGCGCTGCGCTACGTGAAGCATCCCCTCGACTATCCCCGCACCGGCCTCGCCTCGTTCATCGCCTTCGCCTTCAGCAACAGTGTGGGCCTCGCGCTGCTGACGGGTGCATCGGTGCGGACCCGGCTCTACTCCTCGTGGGGGCTCCCGACGCCGCGCATCGGCCGCATCGTCGCCTTCGGCGCGGTCACGCTCTGGTTAGGCATACTGGCGGTCGCCGGCGTCGCCCTGGTGGCGGAGCCGTCGACCATCGCCATGCTGATCCATGCGCCACAGTGGACCATGGTCGCGGCGGGCACGGCCTGCCTCACGGTCGTGGCCGCCTATTTCGCCTGGTGCGGGCTCTGGCCCCGTCCGCTCCGCATCCGGGGCTGGCGCTTCGAGCCGCCGCAGCTGCGCATCGCCCTCGGCCAGCTGGTCGTCTCGTCGGCCGACTGGCTCGCCGCCGCCGGTGTCCTGTATGCCCTGCTGCCCGCGAACGCCGGCATCAGCTATCCCGCGCTCGCCGGCATCTTCGTCGTGGCGCAGGGGCTCGGCCTCGCGAGTCATGTCCCCGGCGGGCTCGGCGTGTTCGAGGGCACGATGCTGCTCCTCGCCGGGCGCCAGCTCTCGGTCACCGACCTCGCCGGGGCGCTGCTCGCCTTCCGCGCGATCTATTACCTCATCCCGCTCGCGGGCGCCACGATCCTGCTGGCCGGCCACGAAGCCACCCGGCACGGGGCGGCGATGGGCAGGGCGTCCCGCGCCGTTGGCCGGCTCGTGCCGGTCTTCACGGCACCGATCCTCGCCGTCGGGGTCTTCGCGACCGGCACCATCCTGCTGCTGTCAGGCGCGACCCCGACGGTGCCGTGGCGGCTCGAACTGCTGCGCGACCTGGTCCCGCTCCCTCTGCTCGAGGCCTCGCATTTCGTCGCGAGCCTGGCCGGGGTCGGGCTCCTCCTCCTGGCGCACGGGATCTACCGCCGGACGAGTGCCGCCTGGGCGCTGACGATGGTCCTGCTCGGCGCGGGCGTGGTGACCTCACTGCTCAAGGGTCTCGACTTCGAGGAGGCCTCGGTTGCGGCCCTCGCCCTGGTGCTGCTGCTCTCCTCCCGCCGGATGTTCTACCGCCGCAGCTCGCTGCTCGAGGAGCCGTGGAGCCCGGGCTGGATCGTCGCCGTCATGGTGGCGCTGGCGACGTCCGTCTGGCTCGGGTTCTTCGCCTACCATCACGTCGAGTACTCGAACGACCTCTGGTGGCAGTTCGAGTTCGGTGCCGACGCGCCCCGGTTCCTCCGGGCCACGGTGGGCGCGGTGAGCCTCGCCTTCCTGCTGGCGATGATCCGCCTGCTCCGGCCGACCCGGCGCTCACCCGCCTCGGCCACCCCGGAAGACCTGGAACAGGCCGCGGCGATCCTGTCGCGCCACGCCCCCGCCGCCGCGAACCTGGCGCTGTTAGGCGACAAGACCATCCTCTTCGACGACACCCGGACCGCCTTCCTGATGTACGCGGTCCAGGGGCGGAGCTGGGTCGTGATGGGGGATCCGGTCGGCAGCGACGCGGACGTCGCGGAGCTGGCCTGGCGCTTCCGCCAGATCGCGGAGGAGCACGGCGGGTGGACCGTGTTCTACGAGGTGAGCCGGCACCGGCTGCCGGTCTATCTGGAGCAGGGACTGACTCTGCTCAAGCTGGGTGAGGAGGCGCGGGTCCCGCTGAGCACCTTCTCGCTCGAAGGGGGACACCGGGCCAGCCTCCGGCGGTGGCGGAACGCCTGCGAGAAGGCGAGCTGCCGCGTGGAGGTGCTCCCCGCCGGCGCGAGCGACGCCATCCTGCCCGAGCTGCAGCGCATCTCGGATGACTGGCTCGCCAGCAAGCACACCCGCGAGAAGCGCTTCTCCCTCGGTTCGTTTTCGGCGGACTACGTCCGGAAGTTCCCGATCGCCGTGGTGCACCAGCAGGGACGGCTGGTGGCCTTCGCCACCCTTTGGACCACCGGCACCAAGGACGAAGTCACCGTGGACCTGATGCGCTATGCCGCGGATGCCCCGGCGAACGTCATGTCGTACCTGTTCATCCAGCTCATGCTGTGGGGCCGGGAGCAGGGGTATCAGTGGTTCAATCTCGGCATGGCGCCGCTTGCCGGGCTCCGCAGCCGCGCCCTCGCCCCGCTCTGGAACCGGCTCGGCGCCTTCGTGTTCAGGCAGGGCGAGAGCTTCTACAACTTCCAGGGATTGCGCGAGTACAAGACCCGCTTCGATCCGGTCTGGGAGCCGCGCTATCTCGCGTCACCTGGGGGGCTCGCCCTGCCCTTCATTCTCACCGACATCGCCACCCTCGTGGGTGGCGGCCTCACTGGAGTCCTCTCGAAATGATCGCCGCGCTGCTGCTCACGGCCACCCTCGCCGGCGGGAGCACGCCCGCCGCCATGGACCCCGCCATGCGCTTCGGCCGCTTCGGCGAGATCAGCGTCTATCGTCCGAGCGGCACGCCGGCGGCGGTCGCCGTCTTCTTCTCCGGCGACGGCGGCTGGAACCTCGGGGTGGTGGACATGGCGCGCGCCGCCGCGGCCGATGGCACCCTCGTGCTCGGCGTGGACACGCCGCGCTACCTCAAGGCGGTGGATGCGGGCGGCGACCGCTGCAGCTACTTCGCCGCGGACGCCGAGGCGCTGAGCCAGTTCGCCCAGAAGCAGCTCGGCCTGCCCCGCTACCAGCCGCCGCTGCTGATCGGGTACAGCTCCGGCGCCGGACTGGCGTATGCGGCGCTGGCCCAGGCGCCTGACAACACCTTCTCCGGCGCGGTAAGCGTTGCGTTCGACCCGCTGATTCCGACGCAGACCTCGGTCTGCGAGCGGAACGGGCTCACCAGCCTGCCGGGCCCGAAGGGGCGCGGCCGGGTGCTCGGCACCGTGCCGCAGCTGCCGGCGCGCTGGATCGTGCTGCAGGGGGAGGAGGACATCGTCTCGCCCATCGACTCGGTGGCGCCGTTCGTGAAGGCCGTCGCGGCCTCGGAGTTCGTCCGGCTGCCGCGGGTCGGTCATGGGTTCTCCACCCAGAGCAACTGGCTGCCGCAGTTCAAGGATGCGCTCGGCGCGCTGACACCCAGGCCCGCCATGGAGAGCGCGCCCGCGAGCGCCGACCTCGGCGAGCTTCCGGTCGTCGACCTCCCACTCCCGGCCCATCCGGCGGATTACTTCGCGGTGGTGCTCTCGGGGGACGGCGGCTGGGCCAGCATCGACAAGCAGATCGGCGAGGAGCTGGTCCGCAGCGGCGTTCCCACGGTCGGCTTCAACTCGCTGCAGTACTTCTGGCGCAAGCGGACGCCGGAGGAGATCTCGGCCGACCTCGAGCGGATCATCCACCACTACCAGGGGACCTTCCACCTCGACCGGGTGATCCTGATCGGCTACTCCCGCGGCGCCGACGTGCTTCCCATCATGGCATCGCGGTTGCCGAACTCGATGCTGGGACAGATCCGGCTGCTGGCGTTCCTCGGCCTCGAGCACGAGACCAATCTGGAGTTCCGCCTCGGCGACTGGCTCGGCGCCCAGCACGACGCCAGCTACAGGCTGCTGCCCGAGCTGGAGAAGCTCCGGGGCCAGCCGATGCTCTGCGTCTTCGGCAGCCGCGAAGGGGATACCCTCTGTCCCGATCTCCCGGCCGGCCTCGCCGACGTGGCCCAGCTCGAGGGGGGACACCACTTCGACGGCGATTTCCGGGGCCTGGCCCGCCTCATCCTGGACCATGTGAAGCCCGCCCCGCGAAATCCCTGAACGGCGGTTCAGTCTCGCGGGCCCCTATTTCGCGCCCTGCCCGGGAGCGCTTATCTTTTGCGCTCCCATCCCCATGTAGAGCCGCGCGTGTCCAAGGACTCCCTGACCGTCGTCGACAACCGCACCGGCAAGCAGTACGAGCTGCCGGTCAGCGAAGGCACCATCAAGGCGGCCGACCTCCGGCAGATCAAGACGGACGATGAGGATTTCGGCCTCATGTCCTACGATCCCGCCTTCCTCAATACGGCCTCCTGCCGAAGCACGATCACCTACATCGACGGTGACCGGGGCATCCTGCGCTATCGGGGCTACCCGATCGAGCAGGTCGCCGAGAAGGCGAGCTTCCTCGAGACCGCGTACCTGCTCAACGAGGGGGAGCTGCCGAACCGCACCCAGCTCAACGCGTGGGTGGACGAGATCCGCTATCACACCTACGTCCACACGAACCTCATCAAGTTCCTCGAGGGGTTCCGCTACGACGCGCACCCGATGGGCATGCTGCTCGGGGCCGTGGGCGCGCTGAGCACCTTCTATCCCGATGCCAAGCACATCGAGGATCCGAAGAACCGCTACCTGCAGCGGGTGCGCCTGATGGCCAAGTTCCCGACCATCGCCGCCTTCCTGTTCCGCCACTCCCGCGGTCTGCCCTACGAGTTCCCGCGCAACGACCTCGAGTACATCCCGAACTTCGTGAACATGACGTTCTCGATCGGCGGGCGGCACGAGCCGAACCCGGTGCTCCAGCGCGCCCTCGAGATCCTGCTGATCCTGCATGCCGATCACGAGCAGAACTGCTCGACGGCGGCGGTGCGCGCCGTGGCCAGCTCGGGCGTCGACCCGTTCTCCGCCATCTCGGCCGGCATCGCGGCGCTCTACGGCCCGCTGCACGGCGGCGCGAACGAGGCGGTGCTCTCGATGCTCGACGAGATCGACTCGAAGGCCCAGGTCCCGGCGTTCATCGATTCGGTGAAGGCGGGCCACGGCCGGCTCATGGGCTTCGGCCACCGGGTGTACAAGTCGTACGACCCGCGCGCCAAGCTGATCAAGAAGGTGGCCTACGACGTCTTCGAGCAGACGGGGCTCAATCCCAAGCTCGAGATCGCGCTCGAGCTGGAGCGGATCGCGCTCGAGGACGAGTACTTCATCAAGCGGAAGCTCTACCCGAACGTCGACTTCTACTCCGGGCTGATCTACCAGGCGATGGGCTATCCGACCGATTTCTTCACCGTGCTCTTCGCCCTCGGACGGATTCCGGGCTGGCTGGCGCAGTGGGAGGAGTCGATCGGCGACAAGGAGCAGAAGATCTCCCGTCCGCGGCAGATCTACACCGGCTACGATGCGCGCGCTTTCGTCCCCATGGCGATGCGGGGATGAACGAGGCGGAGCTGGACGAGCGGCTCTCCCGACCGACCGAGGGTGTGATCAGGGTCTTCCGGCAGCTGCCGGGGGACCTTCTCGTTCTCGGGGCGGGCGGCAAGATGGGCCCCACCCTCGCCATGATGGCGCGGCGCGCCCTCGACCCGAGGCACAGGGTGGTCGCGGTCTCGCGCTTCCGTGAGGCGGGGCTCCGTGACCGCCTCGAGGCGGCGGGAATCACGACGATCGTGGCCGACCTGCTCGACCCGGCCGCACTCGCCGCGCTGCCCGAGGCGCCCAACCTGATCTTCATGGCCGGCCAGAAGTTCGGGACCCAGTCGGCACCGCACGTCACCTGGGCGATGAATGCCATCGTGCCGGCGCGGGTGAGCGAGCGCTTTCGCGCGGCCCGCACGGTGGTCTTCTCCACCGGGAACGTCTACCCGCTCACGTCGATCGCCTCCGGCGGTCCCACCGAGGAGCACCCCGTCGGCCCGGTCGGCGAATACGCGATGAGCTGCCTCGCGCGGGAGCGGATCTTCGAGCACGCGGCGGCGGTGCACGGCACACCGGTGGCCATCGTGCGGCTCAACTATGCGATCGACCTGCGCTACGGTGTGCTGGTGGATATCGCGCGCCGGGTGCGGAGCGGCGAGCCGGTGCCGCTCGCCATGGGGCATGTGAACCTGATCTGGCAGGGTGACGCGAATGCCCGCGCACTCGAATGTCTGGCCCTCGCGGACTCCCCCGCGACGGCGCTGAACGTCACGGGCCCGGAGACCCTCAGCGTGCGCTGGCTGGCGGAGCGGTTCGGGGAGCGGTTCGGGACGGCGCCGCGCTTCACCGGCACCGAGCAGGCGGATGCGCTCCTCAGCAACGCAGCACGGTCGGTGACCCTGTTCGGGCCACCGACCGTGACGATCGATACGATGATCGGATGGGTCGCCGACTGGCTGGAGCAGGGCGGTCCCCTGCTCGCCAGGCCGACGCACTTCGAGGAGCGCGCCGGACAGTTCTGACTGCCGCTACCTGCCCGCGGCCTGCAGCCGGTCCGCCGCCGAGCCGATCAGCTGCGACTCGTTGAGCAGCACGGCCGCCACCCGCTCGATCTCCTGCTGGGCGAGCTGCCAGTCCTTCTGTTCGATCGCCTCGCGAACGCCGGGCAGGGTCTTCACGCCGTAGCCGGTATAGAAGCCCGGCGCGTAGATGAGATGCGTGAACCAGCTCCGCTTCGGCAGTCCCGCATCGTTCGTCAGCCGCCGCTCGCTCTCCACCAGCGAGGCGTTGAGCCCTGCCGCGGCCGCCTTGCCGAAGCCGCTCCCCTCCCCCGCGCCCGCGGCCCCGAAGGCGGAATCGTAGCGGCCCGCGCTCTGCCGGAGCGCCTCGAGTGCGTTGTCGAGCGGCGCGAAGTTGAGGAACGGCGGTGGCGTCTCGCGCGCCGGGGGGGTGGTCGGATCACGCAGGTTGTTGGTCGCCGGATAGACGCCCTCGTCCAGCTCGCGGTTGAGCTCCTTGACGGCCGCCTGCCGGTCGGCGAGCAGCTTCTTCACCTCACCGGCGTACTTCCCGATGTTGTCCGCGAGCGCCGTGAAATCGAGGGGCAGCACCTCGGCGTCGGCGAGCCGCATCACCGCGGTGCCAACCGTCTGGGCCAGCGCGCGGCCGTAGACGAAACTGGTGTCGCTGAAGTGGGTGTACCAGTAGAAGTCGTCGTAGATCGAGTGATAGATCCCGCCGTCATCCTCCCCGCCGAAGCCGAGATTGAGCGACGCGATGCCGAGATGCTGCAGGAAGGGAGTGAAGTCCGATCCGGAGCCGAGCGGGTCGAGCCGCTGGTCGGGGCGCTGCCGCGCCTCGGCCCGCTCATCGGTATCGCCGTTCCGGATCGACTGCAACTGACTCCGCTTCCAGGCGCTGAGTCCCGTCTCCGGATCGGTGATGTCGCGCGCCACGCCGTTCATGAAGCGCTCGAGCGTGTGCGAGCCACCCATGCCGAGAAAGCCGCGGCCATTGCCGTCGGTATTGATGTAGACGGCCGCATGCTGCCGGAGCTCGGCGGCATGCGCCTCCACCCATTCGGTGGATCCGAGCAGCCCCGGCTCTTCGCCATCCCAGGCGGCGTAGATGATCGTGCGCCGCGGCTTCCACCCCTGCTTGAGCAGGGCGCCCAGCGCGCGGGCCTCCTCGAGGAGGGCCACCTGACCGGAGATGGGATCCTCGGCGCCGTTCACCCAGGCATCGTGGTGATTGCCGCGGACGATCCACTCGTCAGGCGCCTCGGTGCCGCGAATGGTCGCGACGATGTCGTAGATCGGCTTGACGTCCCAGTTGAACTTGAGGCGGAGATGCACCCGCGCCGGTCCGGGACCGATGTGATACGTGAGCGGCAGGCTGCCCCGCCATGCCGGCGGCGCCACGGGACCCTCGAGCGCACGGAGCAGCGGCTCCGCATCGGCATAGGAAATGGGCAGCACCGGGATCTTGGTGAGCGTCGGTGCATCCGCAATTGGCAATCGGGTCGCGCCCGGCGTCGAGCCCACCCCTGGCGTCAGCGGATCCCCGGGATAGAGCGGCATGTCGGCCACGCTGCCGCGCTGCACACCGTCCCGCGGTCGGAAGGCCCCCTTCGGGAAGACATCCCCTGGATTGAAGCCGTCGTCCGCCGGATCGGAGTAGATCAGGCACCCGACCGCGCCATGCTCCGCGGCCACCTTGGGCTTGATGCCGCGCCACGACCCGCCATACCGCGCGATGACGATCGCGCCCTTGACCGAGATCCCCCGGCGTTCGAGCGCCTCGTAGTCCGCGGGCACGCCCCGGTTCACGTACACCAGCGGCGCGGTGACATCGCCATCGATGGAGTAGGAGTTATAGGTGGGCAACTGTTCGGCTCGCTGGGCGGACGTCGGATCACCCGCGACCGCCGGTTCCTCCAGGCGGGCGACGTACCTCGTCGGGGCGAGCAGCTCGAGCAGCCGCTCCTTCGGTGTCGGAAAGAGCACGTCGAACTGCTCGAT
This sequence comes from Gemmatimonadales bacterium, assembly GCA_044229245.1. GTDB lineage: Bacteria > Gemmatimonadota > Gemmatimonadetes > Gemmatimonadales > GWC2-71-9 > JADJOM01. The sequence continues at coordinate 113,054 of JBGATI010000006.1, forward strand.
CCGCGCCTCCAGTCCCCAGGACTTGAAGCGACCGAGAATCCACTCGGCGTTTGCCTTTCCGTAGGGCGAGCCGACATGATGCGGACGGGCCGAGAGGATGCGCATGCTCTCGCGCAGCGTGTCGGGGTCGGGGATGGCGCGGAGCCGCGACTCCCACTCCCGCTCAATCCGTGACGCCGCGGCAGAGTAGCCGGGCAGCGGATCGTCGCCGAGCGGCGTTGCGGCACCCAGTACCACCACGCCCAGAACCAGCGCACTGCCCCGCGTCCAGCGCAGAACCCTCCGCCGCTTCGCCATGCCGTTCCTCCAGTACAGGCCTGGGGCCACGCCGCATTCGCGACGATACGCCATCGGCCAGGTGGAATGCCGCGCCCGTGCGGGCCGCTGGAAGGTACCGCGCGCCGCAGTCGACGCCAGACGGTCCGGAACTCCGGCAACGGTCACCGCCGACTCGCCACGTTCCGCCCTGAGGCATACACTTCCTCCCCATGACGGATCTCCGCAGCCATCTCCTTGCCGGCCAGGTCATCCCGGCCCACCCGCTCGCCCTGACGGCCGAGCGCACGCTCGACGAACGGCACCAGCGCGCCCTGACCCGCTACTATCTCGACGCGGGCGCCGGCGGAATCGCGGTCGGCGTCCACACCACCCAGTTCGCCATCCGCGAGGCCGGTCTCTACGAGCCGGTCCTCTCGCTCGCCGCCGACACGGCGCGCGAGTCGCTCCGGACACGTCCCCGCCCCTTCGCGAAAGTTGCCGGCGCCATCGGCCCCACGCCGCAGGCGATTCGCGAAGCCGAGATCGCCGCGCGTCTCGGGTACGATGCGGTCCTGCTGTCGCTCGCCGGATGGGGCGCGGCGAGCGACACCGCGCTGCTCGATCATTGCGGGGCCGTTGCCGGGGTTCTGCCGCTGTTCGGCTTCTATCTCCAGCCGGCCGTGGGCGGCCGGGTCCTCGGTTACAGCTTCTGGCGCCAGTTCGCCGAGATCCCGAACGCGGTGGCGATCAAGATCGCCCCCTTCAACCGGTATCAGACGCTCGACGTCGTCCGCGCCGTCCTCGACGCGGGGCGCGACGATCTGGCGCTCTACACCGGCAACGACGACAGCATCGTGGTGGACCTGCTCTCCCGTTTCCACTTCGGCAGCAGTGAAACCAGGATCGTCGGCGGACTGCTCGGCCAGTGGGCAGTAGGAACGCGCCGCGCGGTGGAACTGCTGCATGCCGTCCGCCGACTCCCTCCCGAGCAGCGCCTCGACCCCGCCTGGCTCCGCCTCGCGACCGCCCTCACCGATTACAACGCCGCACTCTTCGATCCCACCCATGGCTTCGCCGGCTGTATTGCCGGCATCCATGAGGTGCTGCACCGCCAGGGGCTGCTGGCCGGCCCGTGGTGCCTCGACCCGGCCGAAGCGCTTTCCCCCGGGCAGCGGGAGGAGATCGACCGGGTGCTCGCGCAGCACCCCGATCTGGGCGACGACGACTTCGTGGCGACGCACCTCGATTCCTGGCTCGCCTGAAACGCGTCCCCTTGACGGTGGACTATCAAAGTGATATCATTGCGATACCACTCACCTTTCGAGGGTAAGGCCGTGATTCGCGAGATCGAGAAGAAGGCGCTGTCGGGCGGGCTCATGCTGGTACTGCTGCTGATCGTGTCGGTGGCCGATGTGCTGGCGCTCATCAGCGCGGCCAAGGCGGAGGATCCCTTTCAACTGGTGATCTTCGCCCTCGCCTCGATGGTGATCGTCATCCTGTGGACCGGCCTGTTCACCGTGCAGCCGAACCAGGGCAAGGCGCTGCAGCTCTTCGGCGACTACGCCGGGACGGTGCGCAGCCCGGGCCTCTGGTGGGCCAACCCCTTCTTCACCAAGCGGGGGATCTCGCTCCGGGTCCGGAACTTCGAGACCACGAAGCTCAAGGTGAACGATCACAACTCGAACCCGATCGAGATCGCCGCGGTGGTCGTCTGGCAGGTGACCGACTCCGCCGAGGCGCTGTTCGAGGTGGACAACTACGAGGACTACGTGAAGGTACAGAGCGAGTCGGCGCTCCGTGGCCTCGCGAATCAGTATCCGTACGACGCGCACCAGGAGGGCCAGATGTCCCTCTCGGTGAACACCGCGGACGTCGCGGACAAACTCAAAGGGGAGATCCAGGAACGGCTGCTCAAGGCGGGTGTGCGGATCATGGAGGCGCGGATCAGCCACCTCGCGTATGCGCCCGAGATCGCCGGCGTCATGCTGCGCCGCCAGCAGGCGAGCGCGGTGATCGCCGCGCGGCAGATGATCGTCGAGGGCGCGGTCGGCATGGTGGAGATGGCGCTCTCGCTGCTCTCCCAGAAGGAGATCGTCCATCTCGATGAGGAGCGCAAGGCGACCATGGTCAGCAACCTGCTCGTGGTGCTCTGCTCCGAGCAGGCGACCCAGCCGGTGGTCAACGCCGGCACGATCTACTAGGCGAGCAGGCCCGTGGCCGAGCGCAAGGCGTTCCTGCTGAGGATCGATCCGGAGCTCTACGACGCCCTGCAGCAGTGGGCTTCGGACGATCTGCGCTCGCTGAACGGTCAGCTCGAGTTCCTGTTGCGCCAGTCGCTGAAGGACGCCGGACGGCTCGGACCGCGAAAGTCCGCGTAGTCCGGCGATTCAGCTTTCAGCCGGAGAGGTCAGATGCCAGCACCAGTCTGTCCCAAGTGCCAGGGTCATTTCGAGGTCGGGTTCACCCTCGATCTCGGCGACCATAACGCCCGCAATCAGACGACCTGGGTCGAGGGCAAGCCCGAACGCTCCTTCTGGACCGGGCTGCACCTCAAGGGCCGGGCACGTCATCCCATCATCAGCTACCGCTGCAACCGTTGCGGTTACCTGGAGTCCTATGCGCCCGCGGAGTGAACGACGCACCCATTCCCTGATTGCGTCGCTTCTGTTGTCTGTCCCGGCAGCTTCCGCGCTCTCCGCTCAGGCGCCGGATGCCGGCATCTTCCAGATGCGTCAGGGCGGCGCCGAGGTGGGACGGGAGAGCTTCCGCCGGAGCAGCGCGGAGTTCGATCAGGAGTCGATCATCCCGGTGCTCAACCTGCGGTTCACCGGGAGCGCCCAGCGGACCCCGAAGGGAAGCTTCGCCGGCTTCAGCCTCACGGTGAGCAATGCGGCGGGCGACTCGAGCCGCGGGAGCTACCGCGCGGCGACGGTGGGCGACTCGGTGCGGATCACCAGTCAGTTGCACGGGGCCGCCGTGGAGCGCATGCGCAGTGGCGCGTTCGACGCGGTGCTGCCGCCGCAGTCGGTGGTGACGTTCGCCGAACTCGTCGTGCTGGCCCAGCATCGCGACACGACCTTCCGGCTGCTCGTGGTCGGTCCCGACACCGTGCTGCCTGCCGCTGTCCAGTTCCGCGGGGATTCGGCCCACGTCAGCTTCGCGGGCCTCGACATCCTCGTGGTTCAGCAGGGCGGCAGAGTCACGACCATCGATATCCCGGCGCAGCGGGTACGGGTCACCCGTGCGACGGCCCCCGACAGCCTTCCCCCGCTGACCGGGCTCAAGCGCCCGGTGGCCGACTACAGCGCTCCGGCAGGCGCGGCATTCACGGCGACGGACGTCCGGGTCCCCGCCGGGGCCGGGGCGGACACCTTCTCGCTCGGCTGCACACTCACGACCCCGCGCGCCGGGCGAGCCCCCTTCCCCGCGGCCGTGACCATCACCGGCTCGGGCAGCCAGACCCGGGATGAATCGCTCTGGCCGCTGCTCCCCGACTACCGGCTGTTCGGACAACTGGCCGAACGACTCGGAGCCGACGGCATTGCCGTGCTCCGATGCGACGACCGTGGCACCGGGAGCAGCACCGGGAATGCGGATACGGCCACGACCGCCACGCTGGCGAACGACACGCGGGCACAGATTGCCTGGCTCCGGGCCCGCCCCGAGATCAATCCCGCGCGGCTCGCGCTCGTGGGCCACAGTGAGGGAGGCATCATCGGACCGCTGCTCGCGGCACAGGACCGCAAGGTTGCCGCGCTCGTGATCATGGCCGGACCGTCGAAGCCGGGGATCGAGGTGCTGGTGGATCAGGCCCGCTGGCCGGTGCTGACGTCTCCGGAGTTGTCGCCGGGGGCGAGGACGGCGAGACTCGCGGAAGTGGAGGCCGCCGTCCGGCGCGATTCGCTCCCGGTCAATCACTGGCTGCGCTGGTTCATGCACTACGATCCGATTCGCGCCGCCAGGCAGGTTCGCCAGCCGACGCTCATCGTCCAGGGCGCGCTCGATCGCCAGGTGACGGCGGGACAGGCGGACACCCTCGGTGCGGCAATCCGGCAGTCGGGCAACGGCGATGTCACCGTCCGCACCTACCCGCGGCTCAATCATCTCTTTCTGGTCTCCGAGACCGACGGCTCGCCCTCGGAATACGCATCGCTGCGTGACCGGGCGGTCCCTGCCGAGGTGATGGACACGATCGCGGCCTGGCTCCGGACCCGGCTCGGGGTGGCAAAGCGATAGGGCGGAGCCTCGGCTCCGCCCCCGCAAACTTGTCGACCTCCGGCTCGCTCAGCGCGACGCGAAGCGCTCCGGGAACTGCTTGGCGATCGCCGAGGCGAGCGGGTCGGCGATCATCCCCATGTGCATCACCGCCTCGCGGGTCCTGGCGAAGGCGGTGGCCCAGTCGCCGCGCGCCTGCGCATCGATCGCCGCCTTGAATCCCACCACATGCCCCTTCACCAGATCCGCCACGACCATCGTGGGCAGATTCGGGTTGGCGGCGCTGAGGAACGCCCCGAAGTCCTTCGTATAGCCGAGCAGGTCGTTGACGGCCTTGTCGGACTTGGCCTTGTCCTTCGCGGCCACCCCGGTGGTGTAGTCGACGATGAAGCCGATGTGCTTCCGCCACAGGGCGAGGAACGCCTCTTCCGCTCCGTGACCATACACCGAGCCGATCGCCTGGGAGAGCGCCACCGAGTTGGCATCCAGGGCACCCGCCGCCGCCTGGAACTCGGCGGTCTGGCCCCGCAGTGCCGCGCCGGTGGCTGCGAGTCCGAGCTGCGCGTGCTCGGCGAGCAGGTTGTTGAGCGCGACCCGCAGGTCGCCGGCACTGACGGACATCGCCGGAGCCGCCATCTGGTCCTTCGACATCTGCGCCTGCGCGAGCGGCGCCTGGACGAGGATGCTACCGGTGACCAGCAGGAGCGAAAGCGTCTTGAACCGCATGATCAGGTGCCAGCCTTTCAGGAGGAAGTGACGCGGACGACGCCGCGCATGAAGTGGTGCCGGTCGCAGAAGTACGGGTAGGTGCCGGGGCGCTCGAAGGTGAAGGCGAAGGCCAGGTCACCCGGGTTCCCGTGGCGACTACGAGCGTGTCCGGCGCGAACTGGAAGAGGCGCAGCGTGACGGCGGCGTCTGCGCCGCGCCGGGTGGCCGGCGCCATGCCCGCGACGAGGAACATGAATGCCATCCAGGAGTGCCGAAGCGTTCGCATACCCTGCCCCGTTGAGGTGCCGTTCCGCGATCGGTGCGCCCTGTCTACGGCGGCCGATCCGAATCGGATTGATGGAGGGAGAAGGCGGGGCCGGGGGAATACTTGACTAGTCAAGCACTCGGCGGTATACTGTGGCCCATGTCGAAGCCGCCCAGCCGCCTGCAACAGGAGATCAAGCAGACCAAGCCGTTCCGGTCGACGGCCCAGGAGGCTACGCTCGGACTGCTGCGGACCACGGACGTCCTCCGCCGGCGGATGGCCGCGCTGATCGAGCCGCACGGCATCACCGGCCAGCAGTACAACGTGCTCCGGATCCTTCGGGGCGCCGGCAGCGAGGGACTCCCGACCCTGGAGATCGCGGAGCGGATGATCGAGCAGGCGCCTGGGGTCACCCGCCTGCTCGACCGGCTGGAGACCAAGCGGCTGGTGCACCGGGAACGGTGTCCCGAGGACCGGCGGCAGGTGACCTGCCGCATCACCGCCAGCGGACTCACGCTGCTCGGACGGCTGGACGAGATCGTGAACGGCGCGGATGAGATGATGTTGCAGGACCTGACCCCGGCGGAACAGAAGCAGCTGATTCGCCTGCTGGACCGGATCCGGGGCCCGCAGGAGTAGTGAGGAGTCGCGGGAACCCGAGGTTGCTGTCGAACGTTGAATTACTTGACTAGTCACCAATTGACCGAACAACCATACGCACACGGAGCCACACCATGACCGCCACCGCCACCCCGTCCATCGCCACCCTGGACGCCGAGCTCAATCAGACCGTGCTCGGCGGCCGGATTCTCGACGCCTTCGACCGCTTCTACGCGGACAACGTCGTCATGCAGGAGAACAACACCCCGGCCACCGTCGGCAAGGCCGCGAACCGCGAGCGCGAGATCAAGTTCGTCGACAGCATCGAGCAGTTCCACAGCGCCGCCATCCTGAACACCGCCGTCCAGGGAAACGTCAGCTTCTCCGAGTGGGTGATGGACGTGACGTTCAAGGGGGGAGTCCGGGTGAAGCTGGAGCAGGTCGCGGTCCGCACCTGGAAGAATGGCCAGATCACGCACGAGCGCTTCTACTACAACGCCGGCAACGCCTGAGCCGGAAGACAGGAGAGAGATCATGTTCAGCAAGCTCATCCGGACCAGCGACGATCCGATCGCGCTGATGCTCCGTCTCACGCTCGGCCTGGTGATGTTCCCGCATGGCGCGCAGAAGGCGCTGGGATGGTTCGGGGGCTACGGCTTCAGTGGTACCATGCAGTTCTTCACCCAACAGGCGCATATCCCGGCCCTCTTCGCCTTCCTCGCGATCACGGCCGAATTCGCCGGCTCGCTCGGACTGCTGAGCGGATTTCTCACGAGGATCGCCGCGTTCGGCATCCTCTGCAACATGGTCGTCGCCGCGCTGACGGTGCATCTCGGCAACGGCTTCTTCATGAACTGGTACGGCACCCAGAAGGGCGAGGGCATCGAGTATCAGTTGCTCGCGATCGGCCTCGCGCTGGCGATCATCATCCGGGGTGGCGGCAAGGCGTCGGTGGATCACGTGCTGAGTCCGGCGTAATCACCGTCCGGATCCGGAACGAGAGAGGGGCGACCAGACCGGTCGCCCCTCTCCTGTTTCCGGCTTCGCCACAGTCAGCCGCGAGGCTCAGGTCCCTGGGAGTTCCTCGCCCTCGAGATAGGTGTAGCCCTCGAGGCCCGCGACGTAGTCGGCGATGAACTGATTGGCCTCGTTCCGCGGCAGGTCCTTGGCGTTGGTCACCTTCCGGCGGAAGGTCGTGAGCAGGTCCGCCGGCTGGAACTGGACGTAGTTGAGCACTTCGGTCACCGTGTCGCCATGCACCATGTCGGTGATCTCGTAGCCCGCCTCGGTGAGCCGCACGTGCACCGCATTGGTGTCGCCGAAGAGATTGTGCAGGTCGCCGAGGATCTCCTGGTAGGCGCCGGTCAGGAAGATGCCGAGGATGTAGGGTTCGTCGTCGCGGACCGGATGCAGTTCGAGCGACGGCTTGCCCTTCCGCCCGCCGACGAAGCGGTCGATGACCCCGTCGGAATCGCAGGTGATGTCCTGGATCGTGCCCCGGCGGCTCGGCTGCTCGTCGAGACGGTGGATCGGCATGATCGGGAAGAGCTGGTCGATGGCCCAGTTGTCGGGGAGCGACTGGAAGACCGAGAAGTTGCAGAAGTAGCGGTCCACCAGCGTGGCCTCGAGGTCCGACCAGATCTCGGGGTGCTCCCCCTTCTCGAGTTCGACCAGGCGGGCGAGCTGGTTCATCGTCGCGAGATAGAGCTGCTCGGCGTTGGCCCGGTCGCGCAGGGTGAGCACTCCGCTCGCGAAGAGTTCCTGCGCCCGCTCCTTGCCGAAGCTGGCGTCGTGGTGCACTTCCTCGAGCCGCTCGGCGCCGATCGATTCGAGATTCTCCTTCAGCTCGACCAGCAGCGGATGCGGGTCGGGGCCCAGATCCGGAATCTGCGGGTCGCTCTGCGACTCGACGTCGGTGACGTTGATCAGCAGCAGCGAGTGGTGGGCGGTGATGGCGCGCCCCGATTCGGAGATCAGGTGCGGCATCGGAACGCCCTCGGACTTGCAGACCGTCCCGAGGGTGTAGACGACGTCGTTGGCGTACTCCCGCATGGAGTAGTTCATGCTGGCCGGCCGGGTCGAGCGGGAGCCATCGTAGTCCACGCCGAGTCCGCCACCCACATCGACGTGGGTGAGGGCGAAGCCCATCTTGCGGAGTTCGACGTAGAAGCGGCCGATCTCCTCCAGGCCCGCCTTGATGAACTGGATGTCGGTGATCTGGCTGCCGAGGTGGAAGTGCACCAGGCGGAGCACATCCTTGCGGCCGGCGGCCTCCAGCTTGTCGAGCACCTTCATCAGCTCCATCGCCGAGAGCCCGAACTTGGACTTCTCGCCGCCGCTCTTGGCCCAGCGGCCGGAGCCTTCGGTGGCCAGCTTGATGCGCACGCCCATCGTCGGCATGATGCCGAGTTCGTCGGCCACCTTGAGGAAGGTGTCGACCTCGGAGAGCTGCTCGATGACGACGAAGACGGTGTGGCCGAGCTTCTGGCCCATCAGGGCCAGCCGCATGTACTCCTCGTCCTTGTAGCCGTTGCAGACGATGATGTGGTTGACGCTCTCGGTGATCCCGAGGACCGCCTGGAGCTCGGGCTTGGAGCCGCACTCGAGCCCGACCCCGTGCACCGAGCCGAACTCCACGATCTCCTGCACCACGTGGCGCTGCTGGTTCACCTTGATGGGGTAGACCGTCGTGTAGGCGCCGTCGTAGCCGAACTCGGTGATGGCGTTCTGGAACTGGGTGGCGAGGGCCTGGATGCGGGCGCGCAGGATGTCGGAGAAGCGCAGCAGCAGGGGCAGCCCGACGCCCTGGGCGTTGAGGTCGGTCGCGAGCTGGTAGAGATCGAGGCCGCGCTTCGGATTGCCGTCCGGGTGGACGGTGACGCGCCCCTCGGGACTCACGCGGAAGAAGCCGAGCCCCCAGCCCTGCATGTTGTACAGCTTTTCCGAGTCCTTGGCGGACCAGTGGTTCGCGGCGATGGCCAGCCTCCGGGGCGTGCGGTGAGGGGGGAAATTCTAGTGGAGGAGAGGGTGCAGAGAAAGTAGGGAGCCGGGCGAATCGGGCGGAACCGCCACCGGCGCTCAAGGAATCGGTCCGGCTGCCGATAGTCTGTACAACCTCGGACATAGCCCTCAGGGGCCCCAGACGGCCGGTCTGGGTGATGAACCCGGCCTGAAGACCCGAACGCGGCAGCGCGAGCGGGTTTTCTGTTTACTATTCCCGCCATGTCCTGGTCGTTCCGCATCGCCCGCATCATGGGCACCGATGTGAAGGTGCACGTCACCTTCGTCCTCCTCCTCGCCTTCTACGCCTTCGACGGCTTCCGTACCGGTGGGCAAGCCGGGGCGCTCTTCGAGCTCGCGCTCACGGGCTCGGTCTTCACGTGCGTCCTGCTGCACGAGTTCGGGCACATCCTGATGGCGCGGCGCTTCGGGATCCGCACGCCGGATGTGATCCTGCTGCCGATCGGCGGGCTGGCACGGCTGGAGCGCCTGCCCGAGAAGCCCTGGCAGGAGTTCTGGATTGCGCTCGCCGGGCCGCTGGTGACCCTCGTGATCGCGCTGGGGCTGTTCGCCGGCCTCTACTACAGCGGCCCGCTCCCCTGGCCGCTGGAGGAAGGCAGTGGCGGACGGCAGTTCCTGATGCTGCTGATGGTGATCAACGGCTTTCTGCTCGCCTTCAACCTGATCCCGGCGTACCCGATGGACGGCGGCCGGGTCTTCCGGGCGCTGCTCGCCTCGCGCCTGGGCATGGTGAAGGCGACGCGCATCGCGGCGCGGGTGGGGCGCACTATCGCGATCGCCGGCGGCGCCTGGGCGCTGTTCGCGCCGGAACCGCAACCGATGCTGGTGCTGATCGCGATCTTCATCTTCTTTGCCGCCGGCCAGGAGGCGGCCCTGGTCGAGACCCGGGCGGCCGGACGCGGCATTATCGTCGACCAGATGATGATCACCCGGTTCGTCACCATCCCGGTCTACGGCACGCTCCGTCAGGCGGTGGATCTCCTGCTCGAGGGGGAGCAGAGCGAGTTCCCGGTCGTCGACAACGCCGGCGCGCTCGAAGGACTCCTGACCCGGGATCTCCTCATCCGGAGCCTCACCGATCACGGCCCCGACGCGCCCGTCAGTCAGGCGATGGTCCGGGCCGTTCCCACGCTGGCCCTCGGCATCGGGTTCGACGAGGCGCTCGCCCGGCTCCGCGCGAGCGGTCTCCCTGCCCTCCCGGTGGTGGACCAGACCGGCCGGCTGGCGGGACTGCTCACGCTCGACAACATCACCGACCTGATCATGGTGCGTCAGGCGGTCGCGAAGTAGCTCCCTCGCCTCCCGGTTCCTTCACCCGGACATCCAACGGTCATGCGCGACGCGACCCGTGTGCTCAAGGCTGGCCTGCCCGCTCCCGCCCCCGGCGAGCCGTTCCTCCCCGGTCCCACCTTCGCGGGCGCGTATCATGCGCCGGGGGATCCCGCCGACTCGCCGTTCACCTACGGCCGGTTCCACAACCCGACCTGGTCGGCGTTCGAAGCGGCGCTGGCTGAGCTGGAGGGAGGGCCGGCGCTGGTGTTCGCCTCGGGCATGGCCGCGGCGACGGCCGTCTTCGCGACGGTGCTCAAGCGGGGCGACGTCCTCGCCCTGCCCTCCGACTCCTACTACACCTGCCGGCTGGTCGCGCAGAACTATTTCGCGGAACAGGGGATCGAGGTGCGGATGGCCCCGACGCCGGGGAATGGCCAGCTCGCCACCCTCGCGGGGGTGAAGCTCCTGTGGATCGAGTCGCCGTCGAATCCCGGCGTCGAGGTGTGCGACATCCGGGAGCTGGCCGCGGCGGCGCACGCAGAGGGGGCGCTGGTGGCAGTCGACAACACGACCGCGACCGCGCTGTCGCAGCAGCCGCTTGCGCTCGGCGCGGACCTGTCGGTCGCCTCGGACACCAAGGCGCTGACCGGTCACTCCGACCTGATCCTGGGTCATGTCGCCGCGAACGACCCGGCGCTGCTCGAGCAGATTCGGACCTGGCGCACCCGCTTCGGGGCGATCGCGGGCCCGATGGAGGTGTGGCTCGCTCACCGCTCGCTTGGCACGCTCGAGATGCGGCTGGAGCGGCAGAGCACCAACGCGCTCGCGGTGGCGCAGCTGCTGGTGCGGCATCCGGCGGTGCACGCGGTGCGGTATCCCGGACTCTCCGGCGATCCCGGCTACGCCGTCGCGCGCCGCCAGATGTCGCGCTTCGGCTCGGTGCTCAACTTCACCCTCGGCAGCAGGAGCGCAGCCGAGCGGTTCTTCGCGGCGACGACGCTGGTCTTCGAGGCGACGAGCTTCGGCGGACTCCATACGACCGCCGAGCGCCGGGCACGCTGGGGGGGCGACCCGGTCCCGGAGGGCTACATCAGGATGAGTGTGGGCTGTGAGGCGATCGAGGATCTGCTGGAGGATCTCACGGTGGGGCTGGACGCGGCGGGCCGGGGGTGAGTTCCAGGCAGGGAGGAGCTGAGCTCCGCCCCTACCCGCGCAGCACCGGCCGAGTCAGGCAGGTCGGGCCGCCCTCGGCCTTGAGGGAGATGTCCCGGCCCTGGTAGGTCTGTACCGTGCAGCCCGCGGCTTCGAGGCGGGCCTTCGTCACCGGGTTTCCTTCCAGCATGAGGCACTTCCGCGGCGCGAGCGCGAGCACGTTCGAGCCCATGGTCAGAAACTCCGCCTCGGGCACCTCGACCATCCGGATCCCGCGCCGCTCCAGCAGCTGGTAGAACGGCACCGCCATCAGCGGCGGAAACACCACCGCCAGATCATCGGCGACCATGCTGATCAGCGACATCAGGTGCAGGCAGGCGTCGGGGCCGGTGTAGTAGGGCAGCTCAACCGTCACGATCTCCACCCCCGGCCCGAGCGCCTCGCGCAGCTGGGCCACGCCCGCCGCGTTGGTCCGGTAGCCGAGTCCGACCGCGAGCGTCCGCTCGTCGAGCCAGAGACAGTCCCCGCCCTCCCCCAGCGCGTCGCCGTGGAGGCGGTAGTGAATCGGGATGCCGGCGCGCTCGAGGCAGCGGCCGACCGCCTCCTCCTCCCCGCGGCGCAGCGGCTTCCCCATCCGCATGAGGATCGCACCGCGCCGGGTGATGAGCACCGGGTCATGCACGTAGATCGCATCGGAGAGCCCGGTGAGCGCCTCGTCGTGCACGATCACTTCGGCGCCTGACTCGGCGAGCAGCCGCACGAACGCCTGGTGCTCGCGGAGCGCGGCGGCGAGATCGGGACGGGCGGTGTAGTGCCAGGCGACCGGATCGGCGTCGCCGAACGCCGCGTCGGGGGCGCGCACCACCACCCGCCGGAGCGGAGCGACCATCGACTGGGCACCATAGGACGGGGTCATCGCGATTCTCGGTTGGGGCTGCGCGGCAGCGCAGGAGGCCGCGCGGGGAACGTCAGATGCCGCCCAGCTCTTCCAGGAGGCGGGGTCCGGGCTGGCGCGGGCGCTCGAAGTACCACCAGTTGCGTTCCTCGGTCCAGCCTTCATCGTCGGCGACGATGCCTCCCCAGAGGCAACGACCCGCCGGAACGAGGTTGAGCCGGATCTGCATGTCCGCATCGTGGACCCGCGGGAGGAAGGCGTTCCGGACCTCTTCGGGCGCGAGCTCCAGCGCGTTCTCCAGCAACTGCCGCCCATCCATGTCGTTCAGGTAGTCGTCGAGGGTGAGGTTGTAGCCCTGCAGCACCTGCGCCACCACCCGCTCCCAGTTCTCGACCAGCCCGCGCAGCCCCTGCGCCACCACGGAATACGGCGCACCGCTGCGCCGCAGGTAATCGCGGACCGGATCGTTCGGGCCTGAGCTGCGCGAATTCATTCGTTGGGCCGGAAGAACGTGCGGATGACTCCGCTCCGGTCACAGGCCAGGAAGGCCCCGGTGCCCCGGTCGTAGCGGGTCACCACGCCGTCGGCGCGCAGCGACTCGAGAATGTCTCCACCCGCGGGCCGGTCGCGCAACGTCTGGGCGGCCCGCAGGTACTCCTCGATGCTGATCCGGCCGAACTCCGCCCCGTGCTTCTGGAAGTGCTCCTCCAGATGGCTCCGGTCACGGAACCCGATGTCGGGGCGAGTCACCCCAGCCGGCGCCGGCGTGGCGGGTGCCGCGGCCGGGGTCACGGCCGCAGGCGGCGGCGCAACCGGCAGGTCGCGACGCCGCTGGAACAGCCAGCTGGCGCCTGCCGCAATGATGATCAGGGCGAGGCGCACCAGCCGTCGGGTATTCATCGCACCCAGACGTTGTTCCTGCGGTCGATGTCGGGCATCGACTCATTCGGATCGACGGTCACCTTCAGCACCTTCTCGCGGCCGCGATGCCGGAAGGTGAACTTCGGGCCGAGGTTCCACATGTCGACGGGGAGCCTGGTGTACTGGCCCATGGGGGTGCCATCGGGATCGGACAGCTCCAGCTTGATGACGAGCGGCATCACCATCGTGCCACGATTCGAGAGAAAGATCTCCGTGAGGCTGTCGTTCGGGGAGCGCACCGAATCGACGGCCTGATCGAGCCGCGCGGTGGTGAAGATCCAGTCGCGGAAGAACCAGTCGAGGTCCACGCCGGACTGGTCGCGCATCACGCGGATGAAGTCGGCGGGGGTCGGGTGCTTGAACGCCCAGGCCCGGAGATACTCGCGGAAGGCGGGGTCGAAGCGCGCCTGGCCGAGCACTTCGTAGCGAAGCTGCTGCATCATCAGCGCCGGCTTCTGGTAGCCGGTCCAGAAGAGGTCGCGCGATTCGACCGGCCGGGTGATCATCGGCTGCTCGAGGCCGGCGATGGCGTGATCCGGATAGAGGTGGAGCGGGTGCACCTCGATCGAATCGCCGTAGGGCGTGCCGGTGAAGTAGCGCGAGGCGTTGGCCAGGTCGATGAAGGTGTTGAAGCCCTCATCCATCCAGGGGTAGAGGCGCTCATTCGACCCGACCACCATCGGCGTCCACTGGTGGCCGAGCTCGTGGGCCAGCACCCACTGGAGATCGATCCGGGTCGGGCCCGCCGGATCGAAGGTCATCATCGGATACTCCATCCCCTCCACCGGTCCCTCGATGCTCGAGATGTGCGGGTAGGGGTAGTGATACCACTGCTGGCTGTAGTACCGCACGGCATCGTGCACGATGGCGTTCGCCTCGTGCCAGAGCGTGGCGGTGGGCCGGTAGAAGGTGTGGATGTAGATCCCCTGCCACCCGCTGGCATCCCACTGGAAATTGGGGGCGGCGGCGAAGGCGAAATCCCGCACGCTGTCCGCGGTGAAGCGCCAGGTGAAGGTGGTCCCGCCCGCGGGGCGGGTGCGGGCGGCGTTGCCCGCTTCCTCCTTCGTGATGATCGCGACCGCGGAGTCGGAGGTGCGCGCGCGGATGAGGCGGGCGCGCTCGGTCGCCGTCAGCACCTCGAGCGGATTGCGCAGCACGCCCGTGGCGGCCACGATGAAACTCGCCGGGACGGTGACGGCGACGTCGAACGCGCCATACTCGAGATAGAACTCGCCGGCCCCGATGTACGGCTCGTGGTTCCAGCCCTTCACGTCGTCGTAGACCGCCATGCGCGGATACCACTGGCCAAACTCGTACAGCGACCCGTCGTGTCCCATGCGTCCGCTGCCGAAGGCGGGCACCTTGAAGCGCCAGGCGACGTCGATGTCCATCGCCGTGTGCGGCGCGAGCGGGCGCGCGAGATCGACCCGCATCGTGGTGCCGTACACGGTGTGGGCAAGCGGCCTGCCGAGCGAGGTGAGCGACTCGAGCTGGACACCGCCGCCGGCCACGGTGCAGGAGAAGTCGAAGGAGGAGCCCAGGAAGACGAGCGGCGGCTGATCCAGCATGCTGGTCAGGTTGCCCGGCGCGCAGATGTTCTGCTCCACATGCATCCAGAGGTACGGCAGCGCGTCCGGAGAACGGTTCAGGTAGTGAATCGTCTCCCGGCCTATCAGGGTTCCGGTGGCGGTATCCAGCGTGGCCCGGATCCGGTAATCCACCCGCTGCTGCCAGTAGCCGGCACCCGGCTTCCCCGCACCGTTCCGGACCGCCGTGGGCGCGGGCAGGTCGAGCGGACGGAAGTGGGAGCTGTCGGCTACCTGGGCGGCGAGCGGAGCGGAGGAGAGCGCGAGGGCGGCGAGGAGGACAGGACGCATGGGTCGCAGGGGAACCGTGCCGGGGGGGATCGGGCCAGATCGGGCGGAACGGGGAGAAGATACCTGCCGCGGCACGACCCGGTAGGGGCGGGCGCGGGCGCGCCCTCGGGAGCCGGGCGCCCGAAGGAGCGTATTGCAGCGGGAGCGCGGCCCCCGGCCTATAATCCCCCATGGGAGTGCCACGAGCATGACACGATTCGAGCGTACGACCGAACTGGCCTGTTCCGCCGAGCAGGCTTACGCCTGGCATGCGCGCCCGGGCGCCTTCGAACGCCTGACGCCGCCGTGGGAGTCAGTGATGGTCCTGGCCCAGCAGGGCGGACTCGAGGACGGGACCGTCGTCCTCGAGGTGCCGGTCGGGCCGACCCGGCAGCGCTGGGTCGCGCGCCACCGCGACGCGGTGCCCGACCGGCAGTTCGTCGACGAACAGATCGAGGGACCCTTCGCGCGCTGGGTGCACACGCATCTCTTCACGCCGATCGGTCCCGGTCGCACCAACTACACCGACCGGATCGACTACGAGCTCCCCTTCGGTCCGCTGGGCGAGCTGGGCAGCGGCCTCGTCACGGCCAAGCTTGAGCGCACCTTCCGCTACCGGCACGACACCGTACGCGCCGACCTGGCGGCCCACCTGCTCCATGCCGCGCACGGCCCGATGACCATCGCCATCACCGGGGCGACGGGGCTGCTCGGCCGGAACCTCATTCCGTTCCTCACGACGGGCGGCCACCGGGTGCGGCGCCTCGTGCGTGGACGCGCCGGCCCCGAGGACATCGCCTGGGATCCCGCCGCGGGCCGCCTCGACGGCGCTGCGCTCGAAGGGGTCGATGCCGTCATCCACCTGGCGGGCGAGTCGATCGCCGGCGGCCGGTGGACGGCCGACCAGAAGCGGCGCATCCTCGACAGCCGCATCCAGGGGACGACCCTGCTCACCGAGACGCTCGCCCGCCTGACACGGCCACCACGGGTGCTGATCTCGGCTTCGGCCATCGGCATCTACGGGAATCGCGGGGACGAGGTGGTCACCGAGGAAACCCATCTGCACGCCGGGGCGGACAGCATGTTCGTCGAGAAGGTGGGGCACGCGTGGGAGGCAGCCACTTCCCCGGCGGAGCGCGCGGGGATCCGGGTCGCGCGGGCGAGGATCGGCATCGTGCTCACTCCGGCCGGCGGTGCGCTGGAGCAGATGCTCCCCCCGTTCCGGATGGGAGTCGGCGGCCGCATGGGCAGCGGTCGCCAGTACCTGAGCTGGGTGGGCATCGATGACGTCGTGGGTGCCCTGCACCACATCCTCGTCACGGAGAGCCTCCACGGTCCGGTGAACGTCACCGCGCCGGCGCCGGCGACCAACGAGGATTTTTCGAACATGCTCGGCAGGGTCCTCGGCCGCCCGACGCTCTTCCCCGTGCCGGCCGCCGCACTCCGAATGATCGTCGGCGAGATGGCGGACGAGCTGCTCCTGAGTGGTGTGCGCGTGCTCCCGACCAGGCTGCAGCAAAGCGGGTATCCCTTCCGCCATCCCACCCTCGAAGGCGCGCTCCGTCACGTGCTCGGCCGGTGAGGCGGGGCGCCCTTACTCGTCAGGGCTGGAGTTCATAGCTTTCCGCCATGGCATCCACACCGAAGGCCGTCGTCCTGGTGTCGGGGGGGCTCGACTCCGCGACCGTGCTCGCGATCGCGCTCCGTGACGGCTATCTGCCCTACGCGCTCAGCTTCGACTATGGCCAGCGGCATGTGGCCGAGCTGGCCGCGGCGGAACTGGTGGGCCGGCGGGCCGGCGTCGCCGGGCATACCGTCGTGACGATCGATCTCAGGAGCTTCGGCGGCTCCGCGCTCACCAGCGACCTCCCGGTCCCGAAGGGGCGTTCGGCCGAGGCGATGAGTCACGACATCCCGGTCACCTACGTGCCGGCGCGCAACACGATCTTTCTCTCCTATGCGCTCGCCTGGGCCGAGGTGCTCGGCGCGGCCGACATCTTCCTCGGGGTGAACGCCCTCGACTATAGCGGCTATCCCGACTGCCGCCCGGAGTACATCGAGGCCTACGAGCGGATGGCGAACCTCGCCACGCGAGCCGGCGTCGAGGGACGCACGCGCCTGAGGGTACACACGCCGCTGATCAGCCTGACCAAGCGCGAGATCATCGCCACCGGCCTCGCCCTGGGCGTCGACTACAGCATCACCCGGAGCTGCTACGATCCGTCACCCTCCGGCGCCGCCTGCGGCGAGTGCGACTCCTGCCAGCTCCGGCTCAAGGGGTTCCGGGAGAATGGCCTCACGGACCCGGCACCGTACCAGCAGGAGCGGAGCGGCGGCTGAATGGTGGAGGGGGCCCGCTCGCCTGATGCGGCGCCGCGCTACTTTTGGGGATGACCTACTCCGTCAAGGAAATCTTCTACACGCTCCAGGGGGAGGGCGCGAACGCCGGCAGGCCCGCCGTGTTCTGCCGCTTCGCGGGGTGCAATCTCTGGACGGGTCGTGAGGCGGACCGGGATCGGGCCGTCTGCCAGTTCTGCGATACCGATTTCGTGGGGACCGACGGTCCGGGTGGTGGAAGCTTCCGGACCGCGGCCGAGCTGGCGCGTGCGGTGCGTGCGGCGTGGCCAGCCACGGCAGCTCCTTCGGCGAAGCCGCTCGTCGTCTGCACCGGGGGCGAGCCGCTCCTCCAGCTCGATCCGGCCGCGATCGCGGCGCTGCATGCGGCAGGCTTCGAAATCGCGGTGGAGACCAACGGCACCCAGCCGGCGCCGCCGGGACTCGACTGGATCTGTGTCAGCCCGAAGGCGGGAGCGCCGCTGGTGCTGACGGCGGGGCAGGAGCTGAAGCTGGTCTTCCCGCAGCGCGGCGCCGAGCCGGAGCGCTTTCGCCAAATGGCATTCGAGCATTTCTTCCTGCAGCCGATGGATGGCGCGGACCGGGCGCGAAACACCTCGCTCGCCGTCGACTATTGCCTCGCTCACCCCGAGTGGCGGCTGAGCCTGCAGACTCACAAGATGCTGGGCATTCCATGAACCCTGGCTATTCCGACCGGATCGCGCACGCCCTCGCCTTCGCCGCCAAGCACGGCGCGGCCCGCGCCCGCCGCGGCAGTGGCGGCACCTGGCTCACCCAGCCGGCCAACGTGGCGGTGATTCTCGCGCGCTACGGCGCGGATGAGGTCACGATCGTGGCCGGCGTGCTGACCTCCCTGATCAATGAGACCGAGCCGACGCTCCGCCCGGAGATCCTGCAGAAGGTCGGCGTCAAGTTCGGGGAGCGGGTACTGGAGGTCCTGCGGCAGGTGGTCGAGCCGCGCTACGACTCGCGCGGCAAGGAACGGAGCTGGGAGGCCTGCAAGATGGACTTCCTGGCGGAACTCGCCGGCGCCGATCAGCGCGCCCTCGAGGTCTGCGCCGCGAACGAGATCTTCCAGTGCGGCGCCGTGGTCACCGATGCCCGGCGGCTCGGCCCAGAATACCTTTCCGGCTACGCCCCCGGCGGGGCGCCCGCACTGCTGCGCTGGTTCCAGGGGGTCGTGGACGCGCTCGAGCGGCATCCGATCGGGCCGCGACCCGGAATGCTGGCAGAGCTGCGCGGGCTGTCGAGCCGGCTCGGCGAGATCGCCTGACGGGACCCGGCCTCCGGGCTACTCCTTCGCCTTCGCGCCGGTGTGGGCCGCGACTTCACCGGGCGCGACGGGTCCCTTCTCCTCGGCCTGCTTCGGCCGCGCGGCCTCCCCGTAGCGTTCCGCGAAGCTGGTATTCACATGCACCACCGCTTCGTTCAGCCCGCGGAACGGGTACGCCTCGGTGATTTCCGGCAGCTTGTCGGCGACCTTCTGATCGGTCAGCACCGTCCCCGCCGGCACGTAGCGCCCGGGTGCGACGGTGACACCGATGACCTTTGCCCCCGGCTCCACCACCGAGCCGCGGCCGATCCAGGACTTGAAGATCAGCGCCTGCATGCCGACGAAGACGTCGTCGTCGATGCGGGCCGGTCCATGAATCTGGGACTGGTGCGCCAGCGAGACGCGCTTGCCGACGTACACCGCGTAGGCCACCCCATTCACCTCGTAGGTGCGGTTGGCGACCGGTTTGCCCCCCTCGGTCGTCTCGAGTGCATGCACCACGACGCCGTCCTGCACATTGGCCTCATCACCGATCGCGATGGGCTGCCCTTCATCGCCACGCAGCGAGGCGAAGGGGGCGACGTAGACTGAGGCCCCGAGCTGGACGTCGCCGATCACGCTCGCCAGCGGATCGATGAACGCCGTCTCCTTGAACCTGGGCAGATTCACGTCGGCGTTGAAACTGGTCAGGACGTTCGGCCGACCATGCCCCTGCGTGGCTGCCTCGTTTCCCGCCGCCAGCTCCGTCTTGAGCGTCGCCAGTTCGGCCTGGAGCGCCGTGATCTCCTGGCCTGAGGCCCGGGCTTCCTTCGCGAGCATCACCACCATCCCGATGGTCGCCGCTCCCAGGAATGCGCCCACTCCACCGAGCGCCAGCGTCAACTTGCTCATACCCTCTCCCGAATTCCTCTGGTGAATGCCGGTATTCAGACAGTATCGGTACCGGACCGGGCCGAGTTGAGGGTCCGCTCGCGCTCGCCGGACCATCGACCTATCGCTATATTGGTCAACAGGATGGAATCTTCCTCCGCTCTCTCCGCATTGGCCTCGATCCCGGGTGCCTTTGCTGCCGCCTGCCGTCATGCGCGCTCGGACAGTGAACTGTTCGAGCGCTGTCGTGAGGCCCTGGTGCAGCGCTACGGCAGCGAGAAGATCTGGTTCGGGATCGATTCGCCCGGAACAATGATGCCGGTCCTCCCCTCGCCCGACTGGCTGTCCAGCGCGGTCGAGGTGGTGCGACTGTCCAGCGGCAAGACCGAAATCACCATCTACGCCGAGCCGGCGGTCGCCACCGAACTCCGGGCGCACGCCACCCCGATCGCGCTGGGCCTCTCGGTCATGCTCGAGCTGCACGAGGTGCTGCGCGAGCGGCAGGGGCAGCTCGATGATGCCGTCTTCCAGCTGCGGGCGCTCCGTCAGGTGGCGCGGCTGCTCTCCTCGGTGCACTCCGCCGACGAAACCGAGAACCTGATCCTCGACTTCATGGCCGAGGTGTTCTTCTGCTGGTGGGCCTGTCTCTACCGGCCGCTGGGCGACATCTACGTGCCCAAGGTGGTGCGCTCGCTCAAGGGCTCGATGTCGCTGAACCCGATCGACCGGGTGGCGCTCGACAGCGTGATGCCCTCCGATCTTCCGGTCACCACCACGAAGGATGCCGGGATCGGCAAGCTCTTTCCGGCCACCGCGCAGGTCGTGGTCTCGCTCGATGCCGGGGCGGAGCGCCTCGCGGTCCTGGCCCTGGGCCCCCGGCTGCACGATCAGGCCTTCGGCCCTGCGGAGTGCGACCTCGCAGGCACCCTGGCGTTTGCGGCGGCGATCGCCCTCAAGAACGCGCAGCTGGTCGAGCAGCTCCAGAGTGCGGCCAGCACCGATCCGCTGACCGGTCTCTCCAACCGGCGGGCGATGGAGCAGCGACTCAGTGCCGAGCTCTCCCGCACCAAGCGGCATCAGATCAAGACCAGCGTGATCATGATCGACGTCGACCGCTTCAAGCTGGTCAACGACACGCTCGGCCACGGGGCAGGCGACCGGCTGCTCGCCGAACTCTCCCGGATTCTCAAGCAGCAGTGCCGGACCCTGGATGCCGTCGGGCGAATGGGCGGCGACGAGTTTCTCGTCATCCTCCCCATGACCACGACCGCGGAGGCGCTGGTCTTCGTGGACCGGGTACGCGTCGCGGTTGGCCGGCTGGAACATTCCCACCCGGAGTTCGGCCGACCGTCGCTGAGCATGGGGATCGCCGAGGCGCCGCAGCACGGCGTCACTCCCGACGCCGTGATCGGCGCGGCGGACGCGGCGCTCTACCGCGCGAAGCGGGGCGGGCGGAACGCGGTCGAAACCGCCGAGGGCGCCTGATCGTGCCGGACGAAGAATTCCTGCTGCTGGGCGAAGCCCTCTGGCTGGAGTTCGTCAACACGGCGGAGTCCCCGCCGGTGGGCCGTGACTCCCTCAGCGATCCCGGCGAGTATCTCCGCTGGACCAAGGCGGTGCGGATCGAGCCGCCCCAGGGGGCGGCGGCATTCGAGGATGCGCTCGCGCTTCGCGGCAAACTGCTCTCGCTCGCCCGCGCCCTCGACATGGGACGGAGCCCGCCTCCGTCGGCGATCGAAGCGATCAACCGCCTGCTCGTCGGCATGGATGGGCGGGAGCAACTGGTACGGGTCGGCGGGAACTGGCAGCTCCGGTTCCAGCCGGTGCGCCCGCCGAGCGCGCTGGAGGCGGTCGCCCAGTCGGCCGCGCAGACGCTCGCGAGTCCGATCGCGGTCATCCGGCGCTGCGCCAACCCGGGCTGCGGGCTCTATTTCTCCGATGAGTCGCCGACCCAGTCCCGGCGCTGGTGCAGCCGAAGCCGCTGCGGCAACACCGGTCGCATCGAGCGCCGGCGCAATACGCCGCGTCCCACCCCGATGATCACCGAGGGTTGAGGCGCTCGCGATGACCACCCCGCCGCCGCTCACGATCTTCGAGCGCGTGGAGGCTGCGCTGGGCCACCGCTTCCGGCTCGAGACGATGGTCGCGGCCTCGCGCGAACGGGTGCTGTTCACGGCGCTCGACGTCCTGCTGTCCCGCCGCGTCTCCCTGCGCGTCAACCTTTATCCCGACGACCGGACCCGGGCCTGGTTCCTCCGTGAGGCGGAGGCGCTGGGACAACTCGATCATCCGGCGATCCGCCATGTGTATGACGCGGGGGTCATCGGCGACCTGGCCTTCCGGGTCGGCAACTGGATCGAGGGGGAGAGTCTCAAGGAGGCGGCGCAGCGCGGCCCCCGTCCCTTCCCCGCCGTCCACATCCTCGCACGCGACGTGCTGAGCGGGCTGGAGCACGCCCACGCGCATGGCATCATCGTGCGGCGGATCGCGCCGACCTCGCTCATGGTGAATCTGGCCGGCCGCGGCACCGTCACCGATCTCCGCTTCTGCAACTGGACCCTGCCGACGATTCCGCCTGGTGAGGTGACCGGCGCGCAGTCGTTCCTGGCCCCGGAGATCCGGGACGGGGCGGCAGGCGACCCGACCAGCGACATCTACACCGCCGGCGCGATCCTGTACTTCGCGGTCACGGGGCAGGAGCCGCCGCTCGACTCGAACGAACTCAAGCCACCCTCCGCCCTCCGGCCCAACTGCCCCCAGGCGATCGAGCGGATCCTGCTCCGCTCGCTGCGTCCAAACGCCGACGAGCGCTACCTCACCGCGGCGGAGATGCTGGACGACTTCGCCTCGGATGCAGGGACCTTCGAGAACCCGGCGGTGATGGTGCAGGTCAATTCGCGGCTCATCGGGACCGAGAGCGAGGATGGCCGCCACTGGGAGAAGCGGCTCCGCCGCGCCCTCGGTGACGACTACGAGCTGCTCTCGCCGCTCGGCCGCGGCGGGTATGGTCGCGTCTACCGGGTGCGGGACCTGCACCTCGAGCGCGAGGTCGCACTGAAGGTCCTGCACCCGCACCTGACGGCGGACCCGGCGGTCGTCGAACGCTTCCGCCGAGAGGCCCAGCTCGCGGCCCGCCTCAACCATCCGAACATCGTGGCGATCTACGACATCGGTGGCCGGGCAGGGATGCTCTGGTACACGATGGAGCTGGTGAAGGGGCCGAACCTGGCGCAACTGGTCGAGAAGGAAGGCCCGCTCCCGCTCGAGCGGGTGGTGCGCCTGCTGCGCGAATCGCTGAGTGCGCTGTCGCAAGCCCACACCGCCGGCCTGGTCCACCGCGACCTCAAGCCGGAGAACATGCTCATCGACCAGACGATGAGCGTGCAGATCACCGACTTCGGCCTCGCGCTCGCGCTCCGGGGGCAGGGCCGGTTCGGCGGCGCGACCAGCCAGAGCGGCACCCCCATGTTCGCCAGCCCCGAGCAGCTTCTCGGCGAGCGGGTGGACCAGCGCTCCGACCTCTACAGCCTCGCGGCTGTCGCCTACTTCGCCCTGCTGGGCGAGCCGCCGTTCAGCGGCAAGACGGTCGAGCAGGTGCTGACCCGGCAGACCAACAACCAGTACCCCGAGCTGCGCGAGCGGCGCTCCGATCTGAGCGAGGACGTGGCCCTCGTCCTCGAGCGGGCGATGCATGCCGAAGTGGATCAGCGGTACCCCTCGGCGACCGAATTCCTTCAGGCCCTGAATCGCGCCACTGGGAAGGGCCTCCGGCGGCGGAGCGGGGAGTGGGCCAAGGCCGCCCTCCGGTGGTGGAAGCCCTAGTCAGAAAATCCCCCTTGACGCCACGGCGGGAGGCCCCATTTTAGTGGCGGCTGGAAATGGCCAGAAGGCTTGGCCGGGTGGCATCCGAGCAGGGTTATTCCTCACCAGGAAGACTGCGCGACCCGGGCAACACTGAGCCCGGGTCTTTTCTTAGCTGTCCCGTCGTGGCACCGGAGATCGCCGGACCCGACATCGTTTTCCCCTCGCACGGAGTACAGCAGCATGCCTCGCGTAACCGGCACGGTGAAGTGGTTCAACGACGCCAAGGGCTTCGGTTTCATCACGCCCGAGAACGGCTCCAAGGATTGCTTCGTCCACCACACCGCCATCAAGTCCGATGGGTTCCGCAGCCTCGCCGAGGGTGAGCGCGTCGAGTTCGACATCGTTGAGGGCGCCAAGGGCCCCGCGGCGGAGAACGTCACGAAGGTCAAGTAAGGTCCTCGCGCCGCACGGCGCCGAGACCTGCACGAACGGGGGCCGGTCGAAAGACCGGCCCCCGTTTCGCTACGCCTCGATCTCGCCCGCACAGCCGTGCGGGCCAACGTGCGCGCCCTATTTGTGCCGGTAGATCACTCGGCCGCGGGTCAGATCGTAGGGGGAGAGGACCACGGTAACCCGGTCCCCTTCCAGGACGCGGATCTTGAACTTGCTCATCTTGCCAGCCGCGTAGGCGAGGATGGAGTGCCCGTTCTCGAGGAGGACCCGGTAGTTGCGATCGGGGAGCACCTCGCTGACCACGCCCTCCATTTCAATGCCTTCTTCCTTCGCCATTCACCCTCTCCGACAAGGTTATTTGAAGCGGCCGCGACCGACGGGAACCCCGGTCTCGGCAGGACAGCAATCTACCCCGGGGACTGCCACCGAGCCAGTTCGGACTCCACCAGGGTGACCAGCTCGCCGATCCGGTCGGCATCGAAGGTGAACTCCACCCCCGCCGCGCGGTACAGCGCCGGCAGCGAGGCGGTGTTCCCGAGGGCGAGCGCCTCCCGGTACCGGCGCACCGCCTCACCCTGATCCTTCAGGCTGTTCCGCCACACCTGCAGCGCGCCGATCTGGGCAATGCCGTACTCGATGTAATAGAACGGATACAGGAAGATGTGGAGCTGCCGGTACCAGCGGGTCATCCGCTCCCGCTCGAGCCCGCTCCAGTCGATCCCCCGCTCGAACCGGCTCCGGAGCCTGAGCCAGGCCTGGTCGCGCGCCGCGGCATCGTGCCCCTGGCCGCTGGAGTAGATCCAGCTCTGGAAGGCATCCACGGAGGCGACATGGGAGAGGGTGACGAGCACATCCTCCAGATGGTCGGCCCTGGCGCGGGCAAGTTCCTCCGGCGAGAAGAAGCCTCCCTGATCCCGGCCGAGATACGGCGTCGCCAGCAGTTCCATCGACATCGAGGCCAGCTCACACATCTCGAGACCGGGATGGCGCTGCCAGATGAGGGGCTGGTGGTGCGACTCGAAGGCGTGGAAGGCGTGACCGGCCTCATGCAGGAGGGTCGACACATCGTCCAGCACGCCGACCGAGTTCATGAAGATGAAGGGCCGGCCGCGATACTGGAGCGTCTCGCAGTAGCCGCCAGGCGCCTTGCCCTTCCGCACGTCGAGATCGAGCATGCGCTCGTCCATCATCGTCTGGAACTGCGAGCCGAAGGCCGGCGCCACATGGCCGAGCACATTGCGGCTCATGCGGATCAGTTGGTCGGCGCCCTTGAACGGGCGGATCGGCTCCCGGCCCTCCGGATCGGGGCCGACGTCCCAGGGACGCAGCTGGTCGACCCCGAGCCGCTGCTTGCGCCGGAGCATGATCCGTTCGACGGCGGGCGCGACCACCTGCTCGACCGCCTCGTGGAAACGGCGACAGTCGGCGGGGGTATAGTCGAAGCGGCACTTGGCTGCGAAGGCGTACTGCTCGTAGTCGGCGAAGCCCGCGTTCCGGGCGACCCGGGCCCGCAGGTGGAACAGCGAATCGAAGATCTCCGCCAATTCCCCCTGGCGGGCGGCGTAGGCATCGCAACCGAGCCGGAAGGCACGCTCGCGCGCGGCCCGGTCGGTCCCCTGCAGGATCGGCTGCAGCTCGGGGAGCGTCTTCTCCTCCCCCTCCCAGACGACCGTCAGCCCACCGGTGATCTTCTGATAAGTGGTGCTCAGCTCCTCGATCTCGGTGCTGAGCGGCACGTTCTCCTCGCGGAACAGCTCGGCGCCGCGACGGAAGCGGGCGATGGTCACCTCGAGGCCGGGGCGGGTGTATCCCATGGCGAGCAGCCGCCTGGCGAGTTCGACCTCGAGCTCCTCCATCTTCGGGAGAATCTCCGCCGAGAAGCGGAGATGGGCCGCTTCCTTTCCGGGATCGGTCGTGTCGCAGGTGTAGGCGATCATCGCGACGCCGGCTGCTTCGCTGACGACCTCCTCGAGACGCGACCAGTCGGCCAGCCAGGCCTCGACGGACGCCGGGTCGACTGGCCGATCGATCAGCTCCTGATACAGCGGACGCAGTTCTTCCCAGGTCACGTCGGCGAGCGCGGCCGGCGTCAGGGAAGCAATTGGAGGCATTGTCATGGGATTGGGAGGCTACTCAGGGCGCGGCGAATCTGCAAATCAGGCGGCGCCGCTCTCTCCCGCCCCGCTGCGGTGATAGGCATAGGCCACCGCGAGCGAGACGACCCCGAGGATGAAGGCCGAGCCCACCCGGTAGAGCGCGTCGAGCTGGGAAAGGTCGACGAACACGACCTTGAGGAGCGCCAGCCCCGCGACGGCGAACCCGGCCAGCCGGAGCGGGCGAACCCGACGCCGGAAACCGGCGAAGAAGCAGCCTCCCGCGAAGCAGATCCACCAGGCGCTCACCGAGAGTCCCGCCGCGAGTGACCGGTCGTCGGTCGCCGTGCGGTACTGGTCGAAGTACTGGAGCAGTTCGCCGGTCACCCCGAAGAAGAGCAGCGCACCGGCCAGCCCCCAGAGGAGCGGGCGGAGGCCGAGCGGGAAGTAGTCGCTCGCGTCGTCGCGGATGAGGCGGACCGCAAGCGTGACGGTGACGGCGATCGCAAGCCAGAGGGTGAGCGCCCAGGGCCCGACGAAGGCCCGCTCCCCGGTCGGCTGATGCGGCAGGTCGCTGAGTACCAGGTGGCCCAGCCCGATGAGCAGCGAGAGCAGCGCCAGCCAGCGACCGTCGCTCCGCTTGAGGAGATGATCCATGCCGGCCCACGACACGGTGAGTCCGAGGAGCGCCCACACGGCCTCGAGGCCATGCCACTCGAGCAGGGCGGCGCTGGCAAGCGCCAGCGCGGCGACGCAGGCGAAGGGCCGCCGCACCGCGCTGATTCCCGCGGCGAGATACGGAATGGCTACCAGCGCGGGCACGAGGCCGGGATAGTGGTCGAATTCGAGTGGGGCCACTTCATGGAGCGCCGCCGCAAGCAGCAGCGGCGAGAGATAGAAATAGAGGCTGTCGCCGAAGCCTCGGCCTTCGGGCCACACCGTCCGCGCCTGGAGTGCGCGCCACCAGACGGGAGCGGTCAGGACGATCCCGCCGGCCACCGTTGGCCAGTGCTCCGTCGTGGCACCATTGGCGATGCCCAGCACCCCCCACCCGCCGCCGAACGCCAGGAAGCGAGTCTCGAACCACCCCTCCCGGAGTCCGACGTAGAGGCCGGCCGCACCACCCGCGGTGGCATAGAGATAAAGCAGCATGGAGTGCGCTTCGGAGAGCACGCCGGAGCCCGCAATGCCGAAGTAGCCGAGCGCGACGACCAGGGTCGCGAGGCGCCAGTGTCGCTGGGCCGACACCCACCCGAGGCCGGCGCCCATGGCAGCGAGATAGAGCAGCAGCAGGTTGACGTCCCCCGCTTCCTTCCCGATGACGATCGGTGCGAGGAGAGCACCGAGGGCGGCGGTGGCGCCGAGCGCCTGCACGTCGATCGCCAGCGCGATCGCGGTGAGCCCGAGAGAGACCAGCGCGAGCGCGACGATCGCCGGCGTGGGAGGCAGGAACTGGTACAGCCGGGTGGCGGCCCAGACCGCGAGATACATCACCGCTGCGCCACAGCCGATGAGCGAGGCGCCGTAGGTGCGAATCCCGCGTCCATGGAGCCGCCAGCCGAGCGCGGCAATGCCTCCACCGGAAAGGGCACCGGTGACACAGCGGGTCAGGGGCGAGACCCAGCCCCGGTCGAAGGAGAGCTTGAGGAGATAGCCGGCGGCGAGGATCACGAAGGTGACGCCGACCGCGAGCAGTCCGCGCTGGCCGAACCACTGCTCACTGAAGATCGGGGCAGCACCCGCGGGTGTCGCACCTCTGGGACCGGGCGGACCCGCGTCGGCGGCGATGGGAGCCGGCGGTGGAGGCGGCCGGACCGGTGGCGGCGGCACGGGACGCGGGGGCGCAGGACTGGGCGCCGCCGTGGGCCGGACCGGTTCGTCAGGCGCCGTGCGAGCGGCCGCCGGCGCCTCCGGAGCGCGCGCAGACACGAGCTGCCGCACCAGAGTCTCGAGCGTCGCCAGCCGATGCTCGAGCGCGGCGATCCGGTCGGATTCGCTCACGCGGAGCCTTCGGTCTTCGGAATCGGCGTCTCTGCGGTGTGCATCGGCACCGGTTCAATCCGGAGCGCCATCAGTCCCACCAGCGCGACCGCGACGGCGGAGAGATAGAACGGCGACGCATGCCCGATCCGCTGGAAGGCACCGGTCGCGATGAGGGGGGCCGCCACACGGGCCACCCCGGCGAAGGTCTGCGCGACGCCCATCGTGGTGCCGAGCTGCTCCTTGGGGGAGAGCCGCGACATCATCGCCGTGGTCGACGGGAAGAGCAGCGCCGTGCCGATCGGGACTAGCGGGATGATGAACGCGAGCGCCCAGACATTGGGCACGACGGTATAGAGCAACAGGCCGGCCACGAGAATGGCCGTCCCCGCCCGCATGGTGCGGGTCTCCCCGAAGCGCGAGACGACGGGCCCGAGGAAGAGCGACCGCATGAGAAACGACAGCGCCCCCACGTAGCTGTAGAAATAGCCGATCGTCTCCTCGGTCACTCCGAAGCGGACGTCGAGGAAGAGCGCCAGCACCGAGGTGAGACAGCTGAAGGCGAACATGCCGGTGCCGTAGATCCAGATCAGGCGCGACACCGGACGCGCGGGATGCTCGAAGACCTCCGCGGCCGCGGCCCAGACCGGACGGCGCACGGGAGCATGTCCCGTCGGCACCCGCGACTCCGGCAGCCAGCGCCAGGCGAACGCGACGTTGATCAGGCAGAGCGCGGCCGCCACGAAGCCCGGCGCCGACGGGCCGAAGTAGGCGTGGCTGAAAGAGCCGATCGCCGGCCCCACCGCCACGCCTGCGCTCGTGGCGGCCGAGAGCCAGCCCAGTGCCTTGGCCCGCCCGGCGGGCCTGATCGTATCGGCGACGTACGCCTGCGCCACACCGGTCGTTCCGCCGCCGGCGCCCTGGACCAGCCGGGAAAGGAAGAGCAGCCAGACGGAGGTCGCGAGCCCGAAGATGACGTAGGCCACCGCGGAGGCGGACAGCCCGATCAGCAGGATGGGCCGCCGCCCGTAGCGGTCGGAGAGCCGGCCCCAGTACGGGGCGGCGAAGAGCTGGGCGACCGAGAAGGTCGCCGTCATCAGGCCGATCAGTTCCGGTGTCGCATTGAGCTTGAGGGCGTAATACGGCAGCAGCGGCAGGATCATCGCGAAGCCGATCATGTCGATGCAACATGTCGCGATGAGGATCGAGAGCTGCTGCAGCTCCGTGGGGACGCGGCGGGGTGCGTTCACCGGATCACGACCTTTCGCTCGCTGCCCAGCGCGAACACCAGAGCGGAGAGCGCCATCAGGAGGACACCATAGGCCGATGCGATGCCGACATCACCCTGGCGCAGGCTGGCCAGGATCTCGAGCGAGAGCGGTCGGGTGTCGTACGTATAGAGGATGATCGAGGTGACAAAGTCACCCAGCGCCGTCACGAAGGCCAGCGTCGCGCCGGCGGCCAGGGCGGGCCGGAGCAGCGGGAGCGTGATCGCGCGGAGGGTGCGCCACCGCTCCGCCCCGAGCGAGGCGGCGGCCTCGTTGAGCGCCGGATCGAGTCCGCGAAAGCCGGCCAGCACCGCCCGGCTCGCGATGGGAAGATTCCGGATTACGTAGGCGAGCGGCAGGATCCAGATCGTGCCGACCAGAATCACCCGCCCGACCCACGGCGCGTGGATGCTGAACGCGGTCGCCAGCGCGACCGCGAAGACCGTCCCGGGGACCAGCCACGGAAGCGAGAGCAGGCGCTCCGCCGCGCGGGTCCAGCCATCCTGGCGGCGCACCACCAGCATCCCGGCAACGACCGCGATCACCAGCGCGACCACGGTCGCGAGGGTCGCCATCCAGAGGCTGTTGCCGAGCGGGCGGAGCCGCTCCGGCTGGCTCACGAGGGCGACATAGTTCTGCAGCGTATACGCGGGCGGCAGCGTCTCCACGGTCCAGGTGCCGACGGGCACGAAGGAGAGGAGCAGCAGGGTGGCGTGCGGCAGCAGCAGCAGGATGCCGAGTGCCCAGCCGCCGATCGTCGCGGCTCGGCGGAGCCCCGGGCTCTGGATGGTCCGCGGGCCGGGCGCCACCCCCTTCCCCGCCGATTGGGCCCCGCTCACGTCACTCTCCCGAACCAGCCAGAGCCCGGTGAGGGCGAGGAGACTCAGCACCACGGTCTGCGCCATCGCCATCCCGTAGTCCCCGTTCAGCCGGGTCGACACGATCTGCGTCGTCATCACCCGGAACCCGCCGCCGAAGATGTATGGCGCGCTGAAGGAGGCGAGCGCGGTCATGAAGGTGAGCAGGGCCGCGCCCCGGAGCGACGGGCCGAGCAGCGGCAGCGTGACCCGCCGCAGGGTGCGCCAGCGACCGGCGCCGAGTGAGGCGGCCGCCTCGAGTGCGGCGTAGTCGAGCCGCGCGAGACCGGCGCGGGTCAGCAGGTAGAAGTAGACGTACATCGAATAGGCATGCACGAGCAGGATGGCCCAGGCGCCCTCGAGTCGCCATGGCGGATTCTCCAGGCGGAGGACCATCTGCACCAGCCGCGCCGCGAAGCCGGTCTCCCCGTACAGGAAGAGAAAGGCGATCACGCCCACGAGCGGCGGCAGCACCACCGGCAGCGCCACCATCGCGCCGAGCAGGCGGCGACCGGGAAAGTCGCACCACTCGAAAAGGAAGGCCAGGGGAATGCCTAACAATCCGGCGAGCAGGACACTCGCCACCGACGTCCACAGGCTCCCCCAGAGTGCCTGCCACTCCCGCGGCTCGGAGAAGAGCCGCGCGAAGAAGTCGGTGGTGAATCCCGTGGGACCCCGCACGCTTTCCATGGCGACCAGGATCAGCGGATAGGCGACGGCCCAGGCGAGGGCCACCACCAGCGCGATCGCGACCCCGCGGCGGACGGCCGGACTCACGCGCCCTCTGCCGGGAAGCAGTGCAGCAGCGCGCCGGCATCGGCGGGCTCCCCGACCGGCACGAGCGACACCCGGTCCCCGACCGCGGCCGACGACGGGGGCGCGCTCACCTCGATGATCTGGCCGCCGGCCGTGGCGACGAGGAAGAATGCGCTCGCCCCCGCGAAGCGGCGGTCGGTGACGGTGCCGGAGAGCCCCGACGGGTCGACGGACACGAGCCGGAGCGCCTCGGGACGGATCATGACCCGCACCTCGCCCGACGGTCCGCTGGCGCCGAGACGCCACTCCGTCCCCTCGACCCGGAGCCGGTCGCCGCTCCGCACGCCACGGAGCCAGCTCGAACGTCCGATGAAGGAGCCGACGAAGCTGGTCGCCGGCGCCTGGTAGAGTGTTTCGGGAGTGCCCACCTGTTCGAGCCGTCCCTGACGCAGCACCGCCACCACGTCCCCGAGGTCGAAGGCATCCTCCTGCTCGTGGGTGACGATCACGGTGGTGATGCCGATCCGGTGGATGAGCGCCCGCAGCTCGCGCCGGGTGCGTTCCCGGAGGGCGGGATCGAGATTGGAGAGCGGCTCGTCGAGCAGCAGGACCCGGGGCTCCGGCGCGAGTGCCCGCGCCAGCGCCACCCGCTGCTGCTGGCCGCCTGACAATGCCCCCACCGTCCGCCGCTCGAAGCCCGCGAGGTCCACGAGCGCCAGCGACTCCGCGACCCGCCGCGCCGATTCCGCCCCGCGGATGCCGAGCGACTCCAGCCCGAACGCGACGTTCTCGCCGACATCGAGATGCGGAAACAGCGCATAGTGCTGGAAGACCATCCCGAACCGGCGCCGCTCGGGACGGAGCGGCGCCACATCCTCGCCATCGACGAGGATTCGCCCGGCGTCGAGCGACTCGAATCCGCCGAGCAGCCGTAGCGTCGTGGTCTTGCCGCTGCCGCTCGGCCCGAGCAGGGCGAGCGTCCGTCCCCGCTCGAGCGTGAGCGACAGGTCGAACACTCCCGCCGTCGGCGCGAAGCGCCGGGTGAGCGATTCAAGGCGGAGGTAGCTCACGCCGAATCGCCGCGGTGGCTGGTGCCCGGCCATGACGTCCTCATCGTGCCCTTCCCGTGTTGCGCACGTGCTGGTCCCAGTAGCCCATCCATCCCGCGCCCTCCCGGGTGAGCAGGTCCCAGTCCATCGGCTCCACCTTCATCTCCCGCTCCACGCCCGCGACCCACGCCGGAATGCGATCGGCGGGGAGGTCGTGGCGCGCCGGCAGCCGGAAGACCTTCTCGGCGGTGAGAATCTGGCCATCCACGCTGCCGACATAGTCGATGAACAGCTTCGCCGCCTCCGGATGCGGCGCGCCGGCCACCAGCGCGATCGCATCGTCGATCACCACCGTTCCGCTCGAGGGGAAGACGTACCCGAATGGCATCCCCTTGCTCCGCGAGATCAGCACGTCCGGCAGATCCCACAGCGTGACGAGCCCTTCCTGCCGGGCCAGCTTCGCATCGAGCAGCGCCGGGGAGAGGGCATACGTGCGGGTCTGGCCGTCGAGGCGCCGCAGCCATGCCATCCCCTGCGCGGTATCGCCCGTCTGCCGGAGACTGCGCTGGAGCACGAGCCCCCAGATCGCGCGCATGGTGCCGCTCGCGACCGGATCGCGGATCAGCACCTTGTCCCGCCATCGGGGCGCGAGCACATCCTCCCAGTCGCGCGGCACCAGTGAGTCGGGGACCGCGGCGTTGTTGTAGACGATGACGGCGGGCGTCCGGTAGGCGGGATAGTACAGGTCGCGTGGGCCGATTCCCGAGCTGTCCACCACCTCGGCCCAGCGGGGACGGTAGGGCGCCAGCAGCGAGTCCTCGACCCCGCGCTCGAACAGCGTCGTCGGTCCGCCGAACCACACATCGGCCTGTGGATTCACGCGCTCCAGGCGCAGCCGGTCCAGCACCTCCTGGCTGCCGAGATCGAGGAACCGTACATCGATCTCGGGATGCAGGCGCTCGAACTCATGCTCGAGGAGCGTCAGATGATCCCGGCCATGCGGAGAGTAGAGCGTGAGTGGTATCCGTCCATCCCCGCAACCCGCCAGCAGCATCAGCGCGGCCGCCGCGAACACTCGGCTCGTCCCGGCTGTCGCGGATGCCCCCGAACCGCGCAGCGTCACTCCCGCTCGACCTTGAGCGTGTCGGCGGCGGGCGAGCCGCCACGCGCCGGCCTGGCCGGCACCGCCTGGCCGAGCGCCAGCAGGTTGGCAAAGAGCCGCCAGGCTCCGGGAACGCCCGCGGGGAGCTGCCGGAAGAAGCTGACGCCGGTGTAGACGTAGGTCCCGCGTCCAACGCGGGCGACCAGGAGCCCCCCTTCGAGCGGGACCTCACCGGGGTCGTGCATTTCGAGGAGCGGCTTCCACTGCGGGTCCCAGGAATGGGCGAAGTACAATCCGCGCTCCTGCACCCAGCCCTGCCAGTCGGACGGGCCGATCCGGTTGGGGACGCGCAGAATCGGACTCGCGGCATTGAGCACCGTGACCGGGGCGTTCTCATCAGTGACCCGGTCATGGCCGCCGAGCAGCGCCGGGGCCGCCGCCGCGGCCGGTCCGCCCGGACGGGCCACCGTGGTCGCCGAGTTAGGCGCTCCGGGTGCCCTGCTGCCGACGGTCATGGGGTACGGGGCGAACCCGCCGAGGAAATAGCCGTACTGCTGATACTGGACGATCACCGTGCCGCCGGCGCGGGCGTAGGCAAGCAGCTGCTCGTTGTTCGCGGGGAGGTCCGCATCGGTCTCCCAGGCGCGGGGGCCGATCACGATCACGCCATACCGGCGGAGCGGCCGGCCGGCGAGATCGGCGCCGGTAATGAGCTCGACTGGCAGCCCGACGCTCCGCAGCGCCTCCGGCAGCCGGTCCGCCGCCCCGCGGAGGTAGGCGATGTGCGGCGTGTGCGGCAGGGACAGGTCGGTGACCCGCACGACCGCCGCGGCACGGACCGCCCGCGTGCGAGCCCGGATGTGGGGATGATCCACCGTGCGGAGGCCGACGTCGTAGGCGTGCCCCCCAGGGGTGAGCGCCACGGCGGACACCTCGAAGGCGCCTGCAGCCGGATGCCCGGGGGGGCGCACGCTGAAGCGGAACTCCGCCCGCTCATCCTCGTGCGTGAGGCGGAAGCGCTGCGCGGGCGGTTCGGTCCAGCCATGAGGCACATGCAGCGTGACCACGCCGGACGTGGTGTCCCGCGCGCCATGCGTCAGGGTGACGACGAAGGTGCGTGGCGCCCGGCTGGAGGCAGGCCAGACTTCGAGATCGGGGTCGAGACGGACGTCCACGCGCGGCACGACCACGACCGGCTTGCGGAACTCGCCGGAGCCCTGATCGTTGCCGCGAAAGGAGACCTCGCGGGTGTCGGCGCCGCCAGTTGTCAGGCGGAACCGTGCCGGCTCGAACGGGAAGCCCCAGGCGGAGCGATCCTCCGGATCCCATTGATAGAGATCGCCCTGCCGCGGCAGCCGGAGGAAGTACGGCGTCGAGTAGTCTTCCGACTCGGGGACGGTCGCCTCGAGGCGGGCCGCGACCAGCCGCGCGGGAGGCAGTGAAACGTGATACTCGTCGAACGCCCCGAGCGCGCCGCCCGCGGCGCGGTAGCCCAGGCAGGTCCCCTTCCGCGAAGAACCGGAAAGCACACCGCGGCCGGCCGACTCGCCGACCACCTTCCATCCCAGCTCCACCCCATCGAGGCAGAGCGTGACCGGCGCGGCCGAGAGACCGGAATTCCATGCCGAAAGCGTCACGCCGACGCGCTGCCCTGGCACGACCCGCGCATCCTCGCTGATGGCATCCGTGATGAGATCGAGACCGGCGAGCTGCGCCGCCCGGAAGCGCCGCGCCTCCCCGTCGAAGGGATCACCGTCAGGGAGCGCTCCGAGCTGTGCCCGGCCACTGCCATTCGCGCCATCGGCCACCTGGCGGCGCGCCTGGACGAGGTCATCCCCGGCCCGGGCAAGCAGGTCGCGCAGCCGCGCCCGCATCGGCGTCGCCACCAGCAGCCGGGCGGAGTCGACCCGCGCAACGTAGCGCGCGAGCAGCTCCTGCGTCTTGGTCAGCCACGGGGTGCGAAGCGAACGGACCAGCGGGATGCCGGTGAGCGAGGTGTCGACGCCGCTCCAGAGCCCCCCACTCCCTTCACCGGTCCGGTCCTGGAGCAGCGCGAGCCGCACCGCGGATGGCCCCAGGGTCTGCAGCTGCCCCATGTCCTGCGAACGATGCAGGCTCCGGCCCCGCATCGCGATCTGATGGAACGACTGTCCCACGGCAGGATCGAGTGCCCCGCCATCCAGTGTGAGCGTGGTAGCCGCGGTGTCGAACCGCGCGCTGCGGTAGAGCTTGAGCGGCGCGAAGGGCGCGAGTCCCTCCTCCCGTTCCAGTTCGGGAAAGACGGCCGGATCCCCTGCCAGACGGAACGCCTCCTGTGCCGCCCAGCCAGCCGCCTGGTGCTGGCCGTGACCGTCGCGCGGGGTGCCGCTGAAGATCGAAACCACGATCTGCGGCCGCACGCGGCGGATCGTCCGCACGACATCCTTCAGCACCGAATCCTTCGGCCAGTGCGCCCAGGTGTCGTCGAGATTCTTGGAGAAGCCGAAGTCGTAGGCCCGCGTGAAGAACTGCTGCGCACCATCGAGTCGCCGGGCGGCGAGCAGCTCCTCGGAACGGAGCAGGCCAAGCGCCTCGCCGAGTTCACTCCCGATCAGGTTCTGCCCCCCCTCCCCCCGGTTGAGCGAGAGATACGCCGCCTCGGCGCCCATCCCGCGGACCAGCAGGGTCAGGAGCTCGGTGTCCTCGTCATCCGGATGGGCCGCGATCATCAGCACGCGCTTGTCATGAGCCAGCATCCGGAGACGCTGGTCGAGCGCGGCGTAACCACCGGTGGATGGCGGTTCCAGTTGCGCCACGAGCGCAACCGGCAGGAGCATGAGGAGGGCGAGGCCGAGACGGATGGGATGGCGCACGGGGGCAAGGTAATCCCCGGCACGGAACTGAGAAAGGCGTACGGCCCTAGTGGTGATCGCGCCCCTCATCGGAGCGCTTGCCGACGATGAACGCACCCACGAAGCAGGCCAGGGAGAGGAAGATCAGCGCGAGGCCCAGCAGCTGGACGAAACCGGAGAGGAAGAAGATCATTCCGAGCGAGACCGCCACCGTGCCGGCGCCCCGCAGCACTTCGTCGAGATTCCGCCAATGCGTCTCCTTGCCCCACTGGACTGCGCCGGAGAGTCCGAGCACGCCGAGCAGGAGCAGCCCGGCCCAGATCCAGATCCAGACGTCGCCACCCGCCAGCGGGAGCCAGAAACGCGGACGCATCATGCCATCACCGAAGCGCGCCCGGCCTGGCAGGCCGGACAGGGACAGGACGCGAGCAGCCGTTCAAACGTGAAGATGCCGGTCCCGTGGCCGTCGCTCCACGCGATCCGGAGACCGTAGACGCCCACCAGCGAGACGCGCAGCGGCCGCACGTCCGCCGGGACGGTGGCAGGATCGAGCATCGGCCGCCCCGTCATCTCCTCGACACAACCCGCGCAGGGACAGGCGAGCCGGAGCGCGCGCGCCGGAAAGAACCCTTCGTGAGTTCCGGCCGTCCACTCGATCCGGACCCCCGCGTCCTCACGGGTCACCGCATACGGCACCAGCGGAGTCTTGGCCATGCCGGGAATGCCTCTCGCGTTTTATACTTGGGCAACTGCCCCGTCATCTCTATCCCGACCCGACCTATGACGACCACCCCGCTCAATCCGTTTGGCGCCCGCGGCACCCTGGCCCTGGGGTCCGAAACCGCAACGATCTTCCGCCTTCCGGAGCTTGAGCGCAAGGGGATCGCGCCCCTCGACCGCCTGCCGTTCTCGATCCGCGTGCTGCTCGAAAACGCACTGCGATTCACCGGCCGCGGCGTGGTGACCGAGGATCACGTCGCAGCCCTCGGCCGCTGGTCAGGCACCGGCACCGGCCAGGGTGAAATCCCCTTCATGCCGGCCCGCGTCGTCCTCCAGGATTTCACCGGTGTTCCCTGCGTCGTCGATCTGGCGGCGATGCGCGATGCGATGGCCCGGATGAAGGGTGATCCCGACCGGATCAATCCCATCGTGCCCTGCGATCTCGTGATCGACCATTCGGTGCAGGTCGACTACGCCGGGACCGCGGACGCCTATCAGAGGAACGTGGACCTCGAATACGAACGGAACCGGGAACGCTACCAGCTGCTCAAGTTCGCGCAGCGTGCCTTCCGCAACTTCCGCGCGGTCCCGCCGGGCACCGGCATCGTGCACCAGGTGAATCTGGAGAACCTCGCGCCGGTCGTGCAGCTGCGCGAGCTCCACGGTGCGCTGACGGCGTACCCCGATACCTGCGTCGGGACCGATTCGCACACCACGATGATCAACGGCCTGGGAGTACTGGGCTGGGGCGTAGGGGGCATCGAGGCCGAGGCCGTCATGCTCGGGCAGCCGTACTTCATGCTGATCCCCGAGGTCATCGGTATGAAGCTCGTCGGCGAACTGCCGCTCGGCACCACCGCGACCGACCTGGTCCTGACCGCCACCCAGATGTTACGGAAGAAAGGGGTAGTGGACAAGTTTGTCGAGTTCTACGGGCCCGGTCTTTCCAGTCTGGGGCTCGCCGACCGGGCCACCATCGCGAACATGGCGCCTGAGTACGGCGCCACGATGGGATTCTTCCCCGTCGACGCGGAGACGGTGCGCTATCTCGAGCGGACCGGACGCGACAAGGCCGTCGTGGACCGGGTGGAACGCTATTGCAAGGAGCAGGGCCTCTTCCGCACCGATGCCACGCCCGACCCGGAGTTCACCAGCACCCTGACCCTGGACCTCTCCAGCGTGGTGCCGAGCCTCGCCGGGCCGAAGCGGCCGCAGGACCTCGTCCCGCTCAAGAGCCTCAAGCGCAACTTTCAGGTGTCGCTCCCCGAGCTGATGACACCCGCGGTGCCTGCCGCGCGGCGCGAGGCGGCGCAGGCCAATCTCGCGCGCTGGACGAACGAGGGCGGTGGCACCGGCGTGATGGTCGAGCATCCGCCCGTCAGCACCACGCTCGACGGCCAGGCCTGCGAACTGCGCGACGGCTCGGTCGTCATCGCCGCCATCACCAGCTGCACCAATACCTCCAACCCCTCGGTGATGATGGGCGCCGGGCTCCTCGCCAAGAAGGCGGTGGAGAAGGGTCTCACCACGAAGCCCTGGGTGAAGACCAGCCTCGCGCCCGGTTCCCGCGTGGTGACCGAGTACCTCAAGGCCGCGGGTGTCCTTCCCTACCTCGAGCGGCTTCGGTTCAACGTGGTGGGCTACGGCTGCACCACCTGCATCGGGAACTCGGGCCCGCTCCCCGACGCCATCGGCAAGGCGATCGAGGAGCATCAGCTCGTGGCCGCCTCGGTGCTTTCCGGCAACCGGAACTTCGAGGCGCGCGTTCATCCGCTGGTGCGTGCCAACTACCTCGCCTCGCCGCTGCTCGTGGTGGCGTACGCCATCGCGGGCCGGGTGGACCTCGACCTCAGCACCGAACCGATCGGCACCGGCAAGGACGGCACGCCGGTCTACCTGAAGGACATCTGGCCCTCGCCGAAGGAAATCGCCGACGCCATGGCGGCCTCGCTCAAGCCGGAACTGTTCCGCGAGCGGTATGCCTCCGTCTTCGATGGCGACGAAGTCTGGCAGGCCCTGCCCGTGCCCGAAGGCAGCCGCTACGCCTGGGATCCGAAGAGCACCTACGTGGCCGAACCGCCGTTCTTCCAGAACCTTTCGGCCGAGCCGGGGCCGCTCAAGGACATCATCGATGGACGGGTCCTCGCCGTCCTCGGCGACTCGGTGACCACCGACCACATTTCGCCGGCCGGCTCGATCCCGAAGAACGGCCCGGCGGCGAAGTACCTGCTGGAGCACGGGGTGCAGCAGGTGGACTGGAACACTTTCGGCGCCCGGCGCGGCCACCACGAGGTGATGATGCGCGGCACCTTCGGCAACGTGCGGATCAAGAATGCGCTGACGCCTGACAAGGAAGGAAACTGGACGCTGCACATCCCCAGTGGCGAGACGATGTCCATCTTCGACGCCGCCATGAAGTACCAGGCGGCGGGGACACCCCTCATCGTGCTGACCGGCAAGGAATACGGCACCGGCTCGAGCCGGGACTGGGCCGCCAAGGGTCCGGCCCTGCAGGGCGTGAAGGCGGTGGTCGCCGAGAGCTACGAGCGCATCCACCGCAGCAACCTGGTCGGCATGGGGGTGCTGCCGCTGCAGTACGAGGCGGGTACCACACGGCAGACCCTGGGCCTCACGGGACGCGAGACCATTACCATCACCGGAATCGCGAGCGGGCTCGCCCCCGGCGGACGGGTCACGGTGACCGCGACCGGCGCCGACGGCAAGGTCACCACCTTCCAGGCGATCGTCCGCCTCAACTCCGCGGTGGAACTCGACTACTATCGCAACGGCGGCATCCTGCAGCGGGTCCTTCGCATGTTCGCCCGCGGCGAGGCCTGAGCCCGCGGCGGGCCGCATGCCCGCCCGATCTTGAAGGGCCCTTCACCGGGCGTTCACCCTCCCCTCCTCGGTCTCCGGCGACCATTCGTCGGAGGCTTTGTCATGACCAGACAGAAGATGATGGACGGGAACGAGGCAGCGGCGCGGATCGCCTACCTCGCGAGCGAAGTGATCGCGATCTATCCGATCACGCCGGCGTCAACGATGGGCGAACTGGCCGACCAGTGGGCCGCCGACTCCCGCCCGAACGCCTGGGGCGTCATCCCCAGCGTGGTCGAGATGCAGAGCGAGGGCGGAGCGGCCGGCGCGGTGCACGGGTCGCTGATGGTGGGCGCGCTCACGACGACCTTCACCGCGTCGCAGGGCCTCCTGCTGATGATCCCCAACATGTACAAGATCGCCGGCGAACTGACGCCGCTGGTGATCCATGTGGCGGCGCGCGCCCTGGCCACGCAGGGGCTCTCGATTTTCGGCGATCACAGCGACGTGATGGCGGCACGCGCCACCGGCTTCGCGATGCTCGTATCGAACTCCCCCCAGGAAGCGCTCGACATGGCCCTCGTCGCGCATGCCGCGACGCTCGAGGCGCGCATTCCCTTCCTGCACTTCTTCGACGGCTTCCGGACTTCGCATGAGATCGGACGCGTCATCCCGATCGAGGCCGACCTGGTCGCGGGCTTCCTCCCGGAAGCGCATCGCCGCGCCCACCGCGAGCGGGCCCTCTCGCCCGATCACCCGATGCTCCGCGGCACCGCCCAGAATCCGGACGTCTTCTTCCAGGCGCGTGAGGCGGGCAACCCCTATTACCTCGCCTGCCCCAGCATCGTCCAGGGGATCATGGATCGGCTCGCCATCCAGACCGGCCGCCCCTATCACCTCGTCGACTACGTGGGAGATCCTGACGCCGAACGGGTGATCGTGGTGATGGGATCGGGCGCCGAGGTGGTTGAGGAGACCGTGGCGGCGCTTCGTGCCAGGGGGGAGCGGGTGGGCCTGCTCAAGGTCCGGCTGTTCCGACCCTTCCCGAGCGAGGCAGTGCGCGCCGCCATTCCTAAGAGCGTGAAGGCCATCGCGGTGCTGGACCGCACCAAGGAACCGGGCAGCGCCGGGGAACCGCTCTATCAGGACGTCGTCACCGCGTTCGCCGAAGGACGTGAGCGGGCGCCGGTGATCGTGGGTGGCCGCTACGGACTGGCGTCGAAGGAGTTCACGCCCGCGATGGTCAAGGCGATCTTTGACCAGCTCGCAAGCAAGACCCCGCGCAACCACTTCACCATCGGCATCCAGGACGACCTGACCCACACGAGTCTCGAGTACGATCCGTCGTTCTCGACGGAGCACCCGGAGACCGTGCGGGCCGTCTTCTATGGGCTCGGCGCGGATGGCACGGTCGGCGGCAACAAGAACTCGATCAAGATCATCGGCGAGGATGCCGGCCTGCACGCGCAGGGATACTTCGTCTACGACTCGAAGAAGTCGGGTTCGGTCACGGTCTCGCACCTCCGCTTCGGCCCGCACCCGATCCACTCCAGCTACCTGATCACCCGCGCCAATTTCATCGCCTGCCATCAGTTCCACCTGCTGGAACGCATGGACGTGCTGGGGCTCGCGGAGCCAGGCGCGACGGTGCTCCTCAACAGCCCCTACCCGGCCGAGGAGACCTGGGACCGGCTGCCCCTGCCGGTGCAGCAGCGGATCATCGATCAGGGGCTTCATCTGCATGTGATCGACGCGGTGTCGGTGGCCCGTCAGGCGGGGCTCGGCGGGCGCATCAACACCGTCATGCAGGTCTGCTTCTTCGCCCTCACCGGGCTGATGCCGCTCGACCAGGCGATCACGGCCATCAAGCAGGGCATCGAGAAGAGCTACGGCAAACGGGGTGAAGTCATCGTCGCCAAGAATTTCGCCGCGGTGGATGCCGCCCTGGCGAGCCTGCGCGAGCTGCCGGTGCCCGCCACGGCCACCAGTCGGATCAGCATGCGGCGCCCCGTGCCGGTGGGAGCACCGGAGTTCGTGCAGCTGGTGAGCGCCCGGCTGATCGCGGGGGAGGGAGACCAGCTCCCCGTCTCCGCGATTCCCGCCGACGGCGGCTGGCCGACCGGCACCACGCAATGGGAGAAGCGGGACCTGGCGAGCGAGGTACCCGCCTGGGATTCGGAGATCTGCATTCAGTGCGGCAAGTGCGTCCTCGTCTGTCCGCACGCGGTGATCCGCGCCGCGGTCTACGATCCGGCCGCGCTCGCCAGCGCTCCCGAGGGCTTCCGGTCGGCCAATGCGCGCTGGCGGCAGTTCGGGGACCAGAAGTACACCCTGCAGATCTCCACCGACGACTGCACCGGCTGCCGTCTCTGCGTCGAGGCCTGCCCGGTCAAGAACAAGCGCGAAGTGCGGCTCAAGGCGATCAACATGGTGCCGCACGAGCCGATCAGGGAACGGGAGCAGGCCAACTGGGAGTTCTTCCGCACGCTGCCGGAGGTCTCGCGCGCCGCGCTGTCGCTGGATCATGTGAAGGACGTGCAGCTGCTCGAGCCGCTCTTCGAATTCTCCGGCGCCTGCGCCGGCTGCGGCGAGACACCCTACCTCAAGCTGCTGAGCCAGCTCTTCGGCGACCGGGCCCTCATCGCCAACGCGACCGGGTGCTCATCGATCTACGGCGCCAATCTTCCCACGACGCCGTGGACCACCAACGCCGCCGGCCGTGGCCCCGCATGGGCCAATTCCCTGTTCGAGGACAACGCCGAGTTCGGGCTGGGCATGCGCGTGGCTGCCGATCAGCAGCGGCTCCATGCCGAGGAACTCCTCGGCAAGCTGGCGCTGTCGGTGGGGGAGGAACTCGCGGTGGAGATCCTTGCGGCTGACCAGCGCACCGACGCGCAGATCGCGGCGCAGCGTGAGCGGGTGCGCCTGCTCCGCGAGCGGCTCCAGCACCGCGAGGAACCGGAGGCGAAGGAACTCCTCGCGCTGGCGGATGCCCTGGTCCTGCGCAGTGTATGGATCGTCGGCGGGGACGGCTGGGCTTACGACATCGGCTTTGGCGGCCTCGACCATGTGCTCGCCTCCGGCCGCAACGTGAACATCCTGGTGCTCGACACCGAGGTGTACTCGAATACCGGGGGACAGATGTCCAAGTCGACCCCCCGTGCGGCCGTCGCCAAGTTTGCCGCTGGCGGCAAGCGGACCCCCAAGAAGGACCTCGGCCTCTTCGCCATGTCCTACGGGCACGTCTACGTCGCCCAGGTGGCCCTGGGCGGC
This sequence comes from Gemmatimonadales bacterium, assembly GCA_044229245.1. Classification (GTDB taxonomy): domain Bacteria; phylum Gemmatimonadota; class Gemmatimonadetes; order Gemmatimonadales; family GWC2-71-9; genus JADJOM01. The sequence goes on from JBGATI010000006.1 coordinate 155,718, forward strand.
GACGATGGCCACACCCTGCGCGCTTTCCGTGAGGCGGAGGCTTTCGACGGTCCCTCCCTCATCATCGCCTACAGCCATTGCATCGCCCACGGCTACGACCTGGTGCATGGCCTGGAGCAGCAGAAGCTGGCGGTCCAGTCGGCCCACTGGCCGCTCTTCCGCTACGACCCCGGCCTCATCGAGGCGGGAAAGAACCCGTTCCAGCTCGACTCCAAGCCGCCGACGGTGCCGCTCCGGAAGTACGCCTACAACGAGACCCGCTACACGATGCTGGCCCAGAGCCATCCCGATGCCGCTCGCGCCCTGCTGGAGCAGGCGGAGCGGGAGCTGCTCGAACGCTGGCACCGCTACGAATACCTGGCCAAGGCTCCCGCGAACTGGGGCGCGGCCGCAGTACAGGAGGTTCCGCATGCCTGATCTCAGCACCCGGTACCTGGGGCTCTCGCTCGCGAACCCGATCGTGGCATCCTCCTCCCCCCTCACGGAGCGGGTGGAAGACCTGCAGCGCCTCGAGGCGTCAGGGATATCGGCGGTGGTCATGCCCTCGCTGTTCGAGGAGCAGATCAGCATCGAAAGTCACGACCTGGACACCTATCTCTCGCACGGGGCGGAGAGTTACGCGGAGGCGACCTCCTACTTCCCGGACATGTTCGCCTACAACTTCGGCCCCGAGGGATACCTCACCCGCCTCGCCGAGGCGAAGAAGGCGCTGAAGATCCCGGTCATCGCGAGCCTCAACGGCGTGTCGACGGGCGGCTGGACGAGCTACGCCCGGCGCATGGAGGAGGCGGGAGCCGATGCCCTCGAGCTGAACGTCTACTTCGTGGCGACGGACCCCTCGATGAGCGGGGCGCAGGTCGAACAGATGTACCTCGATCTGGTCAGCGAGGTGGTCACCAGCGTGAAGATCCCGGTCGCCGTGAAGCTCACCCCCTTCCTCAGCGCACCGGCCCACGTCGCGCGGAAGCTCGGCGAGGCGGGCGCGCGTGGCCTCGTGCTGTTCAACCGCTTCTATCAGCCCGATATCGACCTCGAGAAACTCGAGGTCGTGCCCGCCCTCAACCTGAGCGGGCCGGTCACGCTGCGGCTGCGGCTCCGCTGGGCCGCCATCATCTCGGGGCACACCAGCGCCGACATCGCCATCACGGGCGGGGTACACAGCGCCCACGACGTCCTCAAGTGCATGATGGCCGGTGCGCGGGTCGCCATGGTGGCCTCCGCGGTGCTGCGCCATGGCCCGGAGCACGTGCGCACCGTCTTGGCAGACCTCGCGGCCTGGATGGTGGCACATGAATACGATTCGATCGGGCTGATGCAGGGCAGCATGAGTCAGCGCGCGTGTGCCGAACCCGCCGCGTTCGAGCGCGCGAACTACATGAAGGTCCTGCGGTCGTACGCCATCAAAGGCCGGTAGCGTCCAGGCCGGAAATGAAAGCGACCCTCCACTCGGGTGAGTGGAGGGTCGCTCTGCTTTCGGCTGAACCCGGACGGTCAGGCCACCAGGTCCTTGAGCTTCTGTCCCTGTTCGCCCTCACGCAGCCGGGTCAGCGCCCGGTCGCGCAGTTGACGAATCCGCTCGCGGGTCACGCCCATCATCCGGCCAATCTCCTCGAGCGTCCGGCTGTTGCCGTCATCGAGTCCGAAGTACAGCCGGAGCACCTTCGCATCGCGGGGAGGCAGGGTGGCGAGCGCCGCCTCGATGTCCGCCGTCTGGCTGTTGGCGATCGCCGGCGCGTCCGTGCCTTCCTGGTCGAGCGCGGCAAACCGTTCGATGCGCTCGCTGTTGTCACCATCGCGCGTCGGATGATCCAGCCGGACAGCTTCGGTGTTCAGGGCGCCGAGACTCCGCACGGCCTCGACCGTGAGGCCGGTGGCGCGGGCGAGCTCCTCGGTCGTGGGCATCCGACCGAGCTTGTCCTTGAGCAGGGTCGTGGTCCGACCCAGACGGGACAGATCGGCGGTCCGGTTGAGCGGCACCCGGACCGGGCGGCCGTGGCGGGCAATCGCCGCCTGGACCGCCTGGCGAATCCACCACACCGCGTACGAGATGAACTTCACGCCGCGATCCGGGTCGAACTTCCGGGCCGCGGTCATCAAGCCGAGATTCCCCTCGCCGATCAGATCGACGAGCGGCACCCCGCGGTTCTGGAACTTCTTGGCGACAGATACGACGAAGCGGACGTTATGGCGGGCCAGTTTTTCCTGGGCCAACACGTTGCCCCGGAACGCTTTCCGGGCCAGCTCCATCTCTTCCTCACGGGAGAGCAGCGGTACCTTGCTGATCTCGTCGAGATACAGGTCGAGGCTTTCGCGGCCTTCGTCGATCGCCTTGGCGATCTGGGCCGGCCGTACAGTGCGCCGCTTACGGCGTTGCTGCATGGTCACGCTCGCCCCTCCTTGGGCTTAGGGACGTCCACACACCAGAGGGTCGGTCAGACAACCGCCCAATATAAGGCAAGACACACCGGAAACCAAACCGAAACAGTAAGTTGTTACCATAAAAGCAGTTACATTTCAATACACCGAACACACACCGGCAGAGAATTTCGACGCCTTCTGCCCCCCTCCAAACCCCTCGGCGACCTCAGGGTTCCCGATTGGATCCGGTCGATAACGGACAAGAAACGCTCATTCCACTCGTTCGGGGCTGGGGACGCGCCGACTCGGCACTATTGCACCAGCCCACGGTATACGCACCGGGCCCGGGTCGCGTTACAATTCGACCCATGAAAACCGACGCCGCGTACGAACTGCTCCGCCAGTTTGCCTCTCCGATTGTTGCGATCACGTCCGCCTGGCAGGGCCGCACGAACGGCATGATTTCCGACAGCGCCGTCCGCGCGTCGATCGCCCCCAGCGTCCCTCGGCTCTCCGTCTACATCCACAAGTGGCACCTGAGCCATGACCTGATCTGGAACAGCGGCAAACTCTGCATTCACCTGCTGCACCGCGATCAGCTGGATCTGGTCCATCAGCTAGGATTCTCGAGCGGCCGGGAACGTGACAAGCTCGCCAGTGTCCCCCACCGGTTCGGCATGCTCGGATTGCCGATTCTCGAGGACCGGGTAGCAGCGTTCGAGATGCGGGTCATCAACACGATGGACGCCGGCTATGCAACGCACTTCCTGGGACACATCGACGCAGTGCACCCGGGCAAGGAGGCGGAGATCCTGACGCCGCCATGGTTCCGCGCGCACATGCCGTCGGCCTGGCAGGAGGAATGGCTGGGGAACTACAGAAAGGCGCAGGACGTCATCGAACAGCACGCGGCGATCGAAGATCGCCGCTGGACCGGGCCTTCCCAGTCCTGAACCATCTCACCATGAGGAGTACCAGCATGCGGACATCCATCCGGTTCGCCGGTTTCGCGCTCGGCGGTGCCCTGCTCGCGAGCCCGCTCGCCGCCCAGGGATTCGAGGGTGTGGTGGCGTACAAGATGATGGGGAACGGCGGCAAGTCCGTCGACATGGCGATGTCGATCAAGGGGACCATGGTGCGGACCGACATGAACGCCGAGGGGCGCGCCATGGCGATGCTGCTTGACGGCCAGGCGATGACCATGACGATGCTCATGGCGGAGCAGAAGATGTACATGACGATGGACATGAAGGCCGCACGCGCCCGCGCGCAGGGCATGAAGCCCGCGGAACACGCCCCGCCCAAGATCACCCCGCTGGGCACCAGCGAGACCATCGCCGGCCGCTCCTGTGACAACTATCTGGTCGAGACCGAGAAGTCCAAGATCGAGGTCTGCAACTCGAAGGGGCTCGGCAACTTCATGTCGGCCCAGTCGCCGATGGGCCGGGGCGGCGCCTCGCCACTGAGCGATCTCGAGAACGAAGCCTATCGGACCTATTTCAAGGATGGCTTCTTCCCGCTCCGGCTCAGCAACTACGAGGGCAGCACCAAGAAGGTGGTGATGGAGGCGACCCGGGTCGAGGCGAAGTCGCTTGACGCCGCCCTCTTCCAGATTCCGGCCGGCTACAGCGAAATGAAGATGCCGGGCATGGGCCGTCCCTGAGTCCGGGCCGCTCTGAACGCCAACGACCCCCGGGCCGATCGCCCGGGGGTCGTTGCTTTGCGTGAGGCGGCGCGAACCGCTCAGTGCATTCCGCCCTCGCCGGCGAGCTGCTTGACCAGTTCGCCGATGACGGCCTTGGCATCGCCGAAGAGCATCCAGGTCTTGTCGGCGAAATACAGCTCGTTGTCGATGCCGGCGAAACCGGGATTCTTGCTCCGTTTGATGGCGAAGACCGAGCGTGCCTTGTCGGCATCGATGATCGGCATGCCGTAGATGGGCGAGGCCTTGTCGAAGCGGGCCGCCGGGTTCACGACGTCGTTGGCGCCGACGACGAGACAGACGTCGCATTGCGGCATGTCGGGATTGATCTCGTCCATCTCGACCAGGTCGGTATACGGAATGTCCGCCTCGGCGAGCAGCACGTTCATATGGCCCGGCATGCGGCCCGCCACCGGATGGATCGCGAACTTGACGGTGACGCCGCGCTTCTTGAGCTGGTCGTACAGTTCCCGGACCTTGTGCTGGGCCTGCGCGACCGCCATGCCGTATCCCGGCACGATCACGACCAGGCTGGCCTGCTCGAGGATCTGCGCGGCACCCTCCGGAGTCTCCCCCTTGTAGCTCTTCTGCTCCCCCGCACCCTTGGCCGCCTGCACCTGGCCGAAGGCGCCAAAGAGCACGTTGCTGAACGAGCGGTTCATCGCCTTGCACATAATGATTGCGAGGATCAGGCCGCTGGAACCATCCAGCGCGCCGGCGGTGATGAGCAGCTTGTTGTCCAGCACGAAGCCCATGGCGACGGCGGCGAGGCCGGCGTAGGCGTTGAGGATCGCGATGACCGTCGGCATGTCCGCGCCGCCGATCGGGATGATCAGCAGCACGCCGAAGATGAGCGCCAGCACGATGATCGCCGGGAAGAGCTGCGGCGCCCACGTTGCAGTCGGATGCAGCACCAGCGCCCCGCCGAGCCCCGCCGCCACGGCGAGCAGCAGCAGGTTCATCAGGTTCTGCCCGGGGTAGGTGACCGGCCGCTGCGGAATCCACTTCACCTCCTGGAGCTTGCCCGCGGCCATGAGACTGCCGGTGAAGGTCAGGAAGCCGAGGATGATCTCGACGATGATCGCGACCATCCGGAACGCGGTGAGATTCTCGGGGCCCTCCGAGAACCAGAGGTAGTACTTGGCCGTGCCGACCAGGCCCGCGGCGAGACCGCCGAAGGCATGGGAGAGCGCCGTCCGCTGGGGCACCGCGGTCAGCGGCACCTTGGCCAGCGGTACACCCACCGCGAAGCCCGCGATGATCGGCAGGATGATCCAGAGATGGGTGACGACTGACGGCTGCACCCAGGTGACCAGCACGGCGATGCTCATGCCGGCGACGCCGGCGTAGACGCCCTTGCGGGCCGTCGCCGGCGTGTTCATCCAGTGCAGCGCGAAGATGAAGAGCGCGGTCGCGAGGATATACGCGATCTGCGTGAGGGCGTGCATCATGACTTGCCTCCCTCGGGCCGCTTCTCGTCGGTCTTGAACATCTTGAGCATGCGATCAGTGATCATGAAGCCGCTGACGATGTTGGTCATCGAGGCGAAGAGTGCGATCGCGCCGAGCACCTTGATCACCACCGGATAGTCGCCGCCGGCCACCAGGATCGAGCCGACCACCGCGATGGCGGAGATGGCATTGGTGATCGACATCAGCGGCGTGTGCAGCAGCCGTGACACCCGGCGGATGACGCCCATGCCGATGAACGAGGCCAGCACGAAGACGAACAGCAGGCCCCAGAAGTCGACGGTGGGCAGGGTGTGGGCGCCGGCGGCGGCGGAGTCCGCCGTGGCCTGCACCAGGGAGAGTGAGGTCATCGTGCGCCCGCCTTGTCGAGTGGTCCGCGCGTGCTTCACTTCGCCCGCGTGGGTGATCACGGCGCCCTGCTGGATGTCGTCCTTGAAGTCGAGCTGGAACGCCTTGTCCTTGGTGAAGGCCTGCAGGAAGGCGGTCAGGTTCCGCGAGAAGAGGAGACTCGCATGGAACGGCATGGTCGCCGGCAGGTTGAGCGGCGCCACGATGGTGACGCCCCCGACACTGGTCGTCTCGCCGAGGACCGAGAGCTCGCAGTTCCCGCCGCCATCGGCGCCGAGGTCCACGATCACGGAGCCCGGCTTCATTCCGCGGACCGTGTCGGCGGAGAGCAGTTTCGGCGCGAACACTCCGCCGATCAGGGCGGTGGTGATCACGACATCCGACTGGGCGCACTGTTCCACCAGCATCTGACGCTGGCGCTGCTGGTCCTCCGCAGAGAGCTCCTTCGCATAGCCGCCGCCCGCCGCCGCGCCCTCCTTCAGTTCGATGCCGACGTACTTGGCGCCGACGCTCTCGATCTGCTCCTTCACTTCCGGCCGCACGTCGGTCGCGAGCACGTTGGCGCCGAGCCGCTTCGCCGTCGCGATCGCCTGCAGGCCGGCGACGCCGGCGCCGATCACGAAGACCTTCGCCGGAAAGACCATGCCGGCGGCGGTCATGAGCATCGGGAAGTAGCGGTTGAGTTCCACGGAGGCGAGCAGCACGCCCTTGTAGCCGGCGATGTTCGCCATGGAGGAGAGGGTGTCCATCGCCTGGGCGCGGGTCGTGCGCGGGATCGCGTCGGTCGCGAACGCCGTCACCTTCCGCTCCGCGAGCGCCCGCACCGCGTCGAGATTCCTGAGCGGCATGAGCGAGCCGAGGTAGATCGCGTCCGGCTTGAGCCAGCCGACCTCGTCCCGGGCGCCGAGCGTCGGGGCGTTGACCTTCGCGAGGATGTCGGCGGAGCTGACGAGGGTCTTCGCGTCGGTCTCGATCTTGGCACCGGCGTCGCGATACACCTGGTCCGCGAACCCGGCCGCCTCACCGGCGCCGGCTTCGATGGCGATCTCGAATCCGGACTGAATCAGTTTCTTGCAGGACTCCGGTACAAGCGCTACTCGCCGCTCACGGGGAGCGGTCTCTCTCGGGACTGCGATGCGCATCGGGCCTCTCGGTTACTGGGCAAGAGCCGCCAATCTACCGCAATACCCCGGGACCGGGAATGGGTAAACGACAACTTATGCATCAGATGAAGGCAGCATGAATGCGAGGCGGCGACTCAGAGCTTGGGCAGCTTCAGTCCGCCCGCCGCCGAGCCGGCGAGACGCTTGAGTTCCGATTCGAGCTTCTTCTGTACCTCGTCGAGCTGGCCCTTCTCCAGCGGCAGACGCTGCAGCGCCTGCGCCTGCAACTCGGCGACCTTGCCCTGCACTGCGGCGACCTGCTGACTCACGAGGCTGTCCACGGCGGCGCGCGCGCGCTTCTCCCCCTTCGCCAGTTCTTCTCCCACCAGGCCACGGAGCCGCGCGGCGATGGCGTCATCAAGATTGGAACTGACGTGCAGCGTGGGGCTCGACACCGTCCCGCCCAGCTCGGCACGCACCCGGAGCTGGGTGAGCCCGCTGACCACCTTCCAGACGGTGCCCTCCACCAGCGAGGCCGACCGCAGCACGCCCGAGTCCGCCGCCCACGTGACCTGATCGCTCGTGACCTCCCACAAGCCAGCGATCCGCTCCCCGTCGAGGGTGAAGGCGAAGCCGACATTGCTGCGGCCCGGGTCCACGGCGAAGGGAAGTCCGGGGAACGGTATCGCCGGCAGGCTCACTCCCTGCACCGCCGCGACGAGCGAGTCCTTCGGCGCCTTGCCGAAGTGCCGCGACATGAGGGCGAGTTCCACCGCGACGGGATGCTCGCCGGCGAGGCGGCCATTGGCCTCGAGCGTCGCCGGCCGGCCGTAGAGCTCCGGCTGCGAAGTGAGCCCACCGAAGGAGGCCTTGAACTGATTCTGGGCCGTGGCACCGGTCGCGAGATCGATGTCCCCGTGGCGGAGCAGAAAGCGCGGGTAGCTCTTCTCCTTCGGGAACTCGACACTCGTCCCGGCCATCCGCACCCGCGCCGGCCCCGGACGGTTCCACGGCTGCAGTCCCGGCGGCACGTAGCGCTGCAGGATGCGGGCGTAGTAGAGCGCCTGCTGGAAGTAGTCGGTACTCTGCGTGCCGAAGAGGGCGGCCCCGATGTTGGGCGCATCGAAGCTCGGCAGCTGGAGCAGTCCCCTGGCGAAGGCGTAGTCGCGCTGGCGCGCGGCATCGACCTCCTGCAGGCCCTGCTGCAGGACGCCGAAGGACTTCCGTGCCGTCGTGTCGAGCACCGCCAGCTTCCCTCTGGCCTGTTTCACCCGGTCGATGGCGTGGCGGACATCGTCCAGCGAACGCTTCACGCCGGCCACGCCGAGCTGCTTCGGGTCGCTCTGGGCGAGGCGGGCAGCGAGCGCCGTCGAGGAGTCGACCAGCGCCTTGAGCTGCAGGTCGCCCAGCGCCTGCTCGAAGGCGGCGCGCGTCGAGTCCGCCGTGCCGATCAGCGATTTCGCGGCCTTCACCGTCGCAAGTTGCTCGGGGTTGAGCACCAGGCTCTTGGCTGAATCGATCCGCCCGAGGGCAAGCCTGGGAAAGTCGAACTTCTCCCTGGCCCACCGCTCCGTCTCGCTCAGCAGCTTTCCCGCGGGGCTGTTGGGATCGGCGGGACGGGCCGGCGTCTTCCGCGCCGTGAGGAACCGGAGCCCCGAAAGGCGCAGCTCGTCGATCACGATCTTCTTCTCGGCGAGCGGGACCGGATCCAGGTCGACGGTGATCGTGCCCGCCTCGAGGAGGTTGCGGGCCGGGTTCCGCGGGTCGGCGATCTGCAGGCCGCCGAGATCGACGGCGGCATCCGCGGTCCGGATCCGGAAGCTGGCCAGATCCACCTCGGTACCGAGCGTCTCCGACAGGGTCGACTCGGTCTCGCGGCGCGCGATCCGGTCGATGAAGAGCACGTAGAGGATGATGAGCAGCACGCCGAAGCAGAACAGCGGCCCGACGGCGCGCCAGCGGAAGATCTTGAAGGCCTGCTTCGCGCGCTTCATTGGGGCACGAACCAGGAGTAGACGTTGTAGGCCTTCGACGCCTTGAGCCCCTTCATGAACTTCGAGTTGAGCACCCGCTCGCCGTAGCGCACGCGATACTGCGCGATCCCGCGCGTCGCGAGCAGGTAGATCGGCACCGCGGCAACCACCCAGAAGACGAAGCTCCCGAGCGTGACGCTGTTGTTGAAGTTGGTGTACGGCAGCAGCGGAATGTTGTACCAGGCGGTCCACAGGCCCCGCAATCCCGGCGTCTCGAGGAGGGCCAGCCCGATCCGGTCGAAGAGCGGATCGAGCAGGAATCCGACGGGGGTGAAGAGCGCCATGCCCAGCATGCCCCCGCCGAACGAGACGTTCAGCAGCACGATGGCCGCGAACAGCACGAGATTGTGGGCGCTCAGCAGCGGCGTGAGGCCGATCCCGGCGCCGAGCATGATGCCGGCCGCCACCTGGCGGGGGCTCCCCTCGGAATGGAGCGCCTTGAAGAGCGACTGCAGCAGCTTGATCACGGTGAGCATGGTCGGAAATTAGATGACCGCACCATTCGACAACAGGAGCGGGTCTCCCTCCCCTGCAGCGCGAGGGATCGGCCTCGCACGGGCCATACCGGACCCGCCCATCGCATGATATCCTTCCCGCCCTATGCCCCGTCTCAGCGCGCAACTCGAGGTTCACAAGTTCGGCGGTGCCTCGCTCGCGGATCCCGCGGCGGTGCGCCATGCCGTCGCCATTCTCCAGGGAAGGCCTGGACCACGCGTGGTCGTGGTCTCGGCGATGGCCGGAGTGACCGACCTGCTGCTGGCGAGTGCGGAGCGGGCGCGCGCCGGGGACGTCAAGGCGGCACACCAGGCGGCCGCGACCCTGCGGGAGCAGCACCACGCCGCCGCGAAGGCGCTGGTCCCGCAGGCCGCGGCACGGGCGGAGCTGCTGGAGTTCGTCGACGCGCAGATCGATGAGCTGGAGACGCTCGCGAAGGGGCTCAGCATCCTGCGTGAACTCACCCCGCGCACGAGCGATTTCCTGGTGGCCCGGGGCGAGCGGCTCTCGGCCCGGCTGGTGACCGCCGCACTGACAGCCGCCGGCGTGAAGACGCGCTACGTGGATGCGGCGGAGGTGGTGAAGACCGACGCCAATTTCGGCAACGCCTCCCCCGACCTCGACCGCACCGACGCGGCCCTCCGCAAGGCGCTCAAGCCGCTGCTCGCGCAGGGGGTGACGCCGATCGTCACCGGGTTCATCGGCTCTGCTCCCGATGGCGAAGTCACGACGCTGGGCCGGGGCGGTTCGGATCTCACCGCGGCGTTGGTGGGCCGGGCGATGGCCGCGGTGCGGGTGAATCTCTGGAAGGACGTGCCAGGCCTGCTCACCTCCGACCCGCGGATCGTGCCGGACGCGCGGGTGCTGACCCAGCTCAACGTGCGGGAAGCGGCCGAACTCGCCTACTACGGCGCCAAGGTGCTGCATCCCCGCGCGCTGATCCCGATCATCGGCCGCAAGGTGCCGCTCCTGGTCCGCCCCTTCGGGGACCCCGCGTCCGAGGGGACCGAAGTCTCCGAGCGGGAGACCGGCCTCGAAGTGCCGGTCAAGGCGTTGTCAGGCGCGCCGGGTCAGGCGCTGGTCACCGTCGAGGGGAACGGCATGCTGGGTGTGCCCGGCGTGGCGGCGCGCACCTTCGCCGCGCTCATGCGGGAGAACATCTCCGTCTCGCTGATCACGCAGGCCTCCTCCGAGCACTCGATCTGCTTCTGCGTCCCCGCGCCGAGCGCGGAGCGGGCCCGGCTCTGCCTCAGCGACGCCTTCCGCGACGAGATCACCCACCACGAGATCGACGGGGTGAGCGTCAGGAGCGGCGTCGCCACCATCGCCGTCGTGGGACTCGGCATGGCGGGCACCCCGGGCGTCGCGCGGCGGGTCTTCTCGGCGCTGGCCGATGCCGGCATCAACGTGATCGCGATCGCGCAGGGCTCGAGCGAGCTCAACATCTCCGCCGTGGTCGACGAGGCCCAGCTCAAGGAGGCGCAGCGCGCCATCCACGCCGCCTTCCAGCTCGGCAAGGTCGGCGGCGGCTCGGCCGCCCCGCGCGACCGGCTCGACGTCTTCCTGCTCGGCTTCGGGCGGATCGGACGCAGCTTCGCGGAGCTGGTCGGAGAGCTCCCCGCCAACGGCCCGAAGGTGCGCATCGTCGGCGTGGCGGACCGCAGCGGTGTCGTGTTCGATCCGGCGGGCCTCTCTCCGCATCGCACGCTCACGATCGCGCGGGACAAGGCCAAGGGGCACGCCCTGCGATCCATGGAGGGCGGCACACCCTGGAACGCCGAATTCGCGGTCAAGTCCGCGGCGCGGCACGCGCTGTCGCATCCGGTACTGATCGACCTCACCGCCGATGAGACGACCCCGGTGATCCGGGGCGCGCTCACCCACGGCATGGATGTCGTGCTGGCAAACAAGAAGCCGCTCGCGGCCGGCAGCAAGGAGTCGGAGGAGCTGTTCACGCTCGCGGCTCAGCACGGCCGCCGCCTGCGGCACGAGGCCACCGTCGGGGCGGGCCTCCCCGTGATGGACACCTTTGCCAAGCTGGTGGAGACCGGCGACGAAGTGGTGTCCATCGAGGGCTGCCTCTCCGGCACCCTCGGCTTCCTGCTCTCCGAGCTCGAGAAGTGGAAGAAGTTCTCCCAGGTCCTCGGCGCCGCGATCGAGGCGGGGTATACCGAACCGGACCCGCGGGACGATCTCTCCGGCACCGACGTGGCCCGCAAGGCGCTGATCCTGGGCCGCCTCATGGGGTTCAAGGGCGAACCGGCGTCGGTCGTGACCGAATCGCTCGTGCCGGACACCGCGCGCGGCCTGCCGCTCAAGCAGTTCCTCGCCCGGCTCGCGAGCTGGGACGATCACTTCGCGCAGAAGGTGCGCGTGGCGCAGCAGAAGGGGCAGGTGCTGCGCTACATCGCGACCGTGACGCCCAAGCGGCTCCGGGTCGGCCTCCAGGCCGTGAGCGCCGACAGCCCCTTCGCGGGGCTCAAGGGTACGGACAACCAGATCGTGTTCACGACGACCCGGTATCGCGAGCATCCGCTCGTGATTCGCGGGCCGGGTGCCGGCCCGGTCGTCACGGCGGCGGGCGTGCTCAACGACGTTCTTGCGCTGGCCCGGCGATGAGCGGCCGACGGGTGCGCGCATTCGCGCCAGGATCGGTGGGCAACGTCGGCCCCGGGCTCGACATCATGGGGATGGCGCTCGCCGGCCCCGGCGATGTGGTGATCGCGGAGCGGACGAAGCAGCCCGGCGTCACGGTGCTCGATGCGGGGCATCCCGATCTCCCGCGTGAGGCGGGGGCCAACACCGCCGCCCTCGCCGCCCAGGCGGCCCTCCGGCTCGCGGGGGTGAAGGACGCAGGACTCGCGCTCACGATCGAGAAGGGACTTCCCCTCTCCGGTGGGCAGGGCGGGAGCGCCGCCTCCGCGGTCGCCGGTGCGGTGGCGACCAACGCCCTGCTCGAGCTCAACCTCACCGAACAGCAATTGCTCGAATCGGCCCTCGCGGCCGAGGCGTGCGTGGCGGGCTGGCACCTGGACAACATCCTGCCCTCGCTGATCGGCGGCATCGTGCTCATCCGCGACGCCACCGCCTATGACTACGTGCGGCTGCCCTATCCGAAGGAGCTTCGGGTGGTGGTGTCGCATCCGGGGCAGCGGCTCCGCACGGCGGAGGGGCGTGCGGTCCTGCCGCGCGAACTGCCGCGCGATCTCGCGGTCTTCCAGGCGGCGCAGGTGGCGGGGATGGTGCTGGCGCTGGCGACTGGCGATCTCGATCTGCTCCGCCGTTCGCTCGACGACCGCATCGCCGAGCCGGCGCGCGCGCCGCTCCTCCCGGGATTTCTCGCGGCCAAGCAGGCGGCGCTCGCGGCCGGGGCGCTCGGCTGTTCGATCAGCGGCAGCGGACCCACCGCCTTCGCCTTCGCGGCCGACGACGTGGCCGGCAAGCGCATCGCCGACGCGATGGTGGCCGCCTATCTGGGCGAAGGCGTGGCCGCGACCGCGCGGGTCACCGAGGTCAGTCACACCGGGGCCGTCGTCCTGGAGGCAAGCTGATGGCGTCGATGCAGGTGTGCGCCGCGTGCGGCGACCGGCTGACCGAACTCGATCCGCGCACCCGCTGTGACTGCGGCGGGCTGCTCGAAATCCGCCACGATCCACCGGCCGAGGACGGCGCCTCGCTTCGCCGGCTCTTCGAGGAGCGCTGGGGCCAGCGAAATGACGTGAACCTCTCCGGCGTGTGGCGTTATCGCGAGCTGGTCATGCCGTCGGTGGGCGACCATGCGGTCACGCATCCGGAGGGCAACACGCCGCTCATCGCGCGGACCCGGATCGCCGAGTGGGCCGGCCTTCCGGGCCTCCGGGTCAAGCACGAGGGGCACAACCCGACCGGCTCCTTCAAGGACCGGGGGATGACGGTCGGCGTCACCCAGGCGAAACGGATTGGCGCGACCGCCGTCGCCTGCGCCTCGACGGGCAATACCTCGGCCGCCCTCGCCAGCTACGGGGCGCACGCCGGATTGCCGGTGCTGGTCTTCGTGCCCGCCGGGCAGGTGGCGCTGGGGAAACTCTCTCAGTCGCTCGCCTACGGCGCGAAGACGCTGCTGGTCGAGGGGGACTTCGACGACTGCCTCCGGCTGGTGCAGGCGGCCTCCGACGAGCTCGGCGTCTACCTGCTCAACTCGATCAACCCCTGGCGGCTCGAGGGGCAGAAGACGATCGTGCTCGAACTGCTGCACCAGCTCTGCTGGGATGTGCCTGACTGGATCGTGCTGCCGGCGGGGAACCTCGGAAACACCGCGGCGTTCGGCAAGGCGCTGACGGAGGCCAAGGCGCTGGGGCTGATCGACCGCCTGCCGCGGATCGCCTCGGTGCAGGCGGCAGGCGCGGCCCCGTTCGCGAAGGGGTTCGCCGATCGCTTCGCCATCCGGCACACCGTGAAGGCGGAAACCGTCGCGACCGCGATCAAGATTGGCGATCCGGCCTCGTGGGATCGCGCCGTGCACACCATCCGGGAGACCAACGGGGTCGTGACCTCGGTGAGCGACGCGGAGATCCTCGAGGCCAAGGCCGTGATCGACGCAGCCGGCGTCGGCTGCGAACCGGCGAGCGCCGCCAGCGTCGCCGGGGCCCGGCAGCTCCGGGAACGGGGCGTGATCGGAATCGGAGAGCGGGTCGTGGCGATCCTCACGGGGCACGTGCTCAAGGACCCCGGGGCCCTGATCACCTATCACCAGGAGACCGAGCCGGCGCCGCGCTTCGCCAACCGGCCGGTGTCGATCCCGGCCGACCTGAACGCCGTCGCACGGGTGCTGGGAAAGCCGCGCTGAGCAGGCCGCCCGGGACCGGGGGCAGACAAACGACCCTCCGGGCCACTGGCCTGGAGGGTCGTCGGGCATCGGGCGGTCACCCGATCGAGGCTACCGTGTGCTGTCCCGCTTCTCGCCGTCGCGGCGATCGTTGCGCAGATCCTTGCGGTCGCCGCGCTTCTCGCCCCGATCCTCGCGGATGTCCCGGCGGTCGTGGCGGCGGTCCCGCTTGTCCTTGCGCAGTTCCTTCCGCTCGCGCCTCACGCCGGTGCTGTCTCCCTCACGCCGCTCCTCACGCAGGTCGCGCCGGTCCGCCCGGGTCTCCTGGCGATCGCCCTTGAGATCGCGGCGATCCTTGCGGGTGTCGCGGCGGTCGTGCCGGAGCTCCCGCTTGTCCTGCCTCACATTCGCCCGGCCGCTGTCCGGCTGCTGCGCGGCGAGCGGAGCCGCCGCGAGCAGGAGACACAGCGCCGAGCCCATCAGCATCGTGATCCGCATATGTACTGTCCTGAGTGAGTGGGTGCCGAGGGAGACGTCACCGGGGGACCGGTGTTAACCGGCCCCGGGCGATCAGCTGCCTGACGCCGTCTCGATGGCGGCCCGCAGGTCGTCGTAGGCCTTCGGGTCGATCTCCCTGAACGGCGCGGCCACGTAGCTGATCCGCCCGTCCGGGGCCACAACGTACAGGGTGCGGTTGTCCATCTTGTATCCGGAATCGAACACCCCGTAGCGTTTCCCCACGACCCCGCCGGAGTCGCTCAGGAAGCGGAAGGGATAGCTGCGCTCCGTGGCCCACGAGGCGAGCTCCGCCGCGGGATCCACGCTGATGGCGAGGAGCACCACGTGCTTCCCGCCCTTGAACACCGTCGCGTACTGATCACGGTACGCGTCCATTTGGATGGTTCAGCCACCGGTCCTGGCTTTGTAGAAAAACGCGAGGACGACAGTATGTCCCCGGAAGTCCCGCAGCTTCGCGGGGAGCGGCAGGATGCCGTCCCGGGTTGCCGTGGGCAGCGTGAAGTCGGGCGCCGTGTCGCCGATGGCGAGGGGCGTCGGCTTCTGCTGCGCCGCGACTGGGGTCGGTGCCGCAGTCAGCAGGCTGGCTGCGAACGCGGCGGCGAGAAGCGGTTTCAGCACGGTTCCTCCGAGGGGGAGAGGGAGCCAGGGCATTCGGGACGACGGGGGATGACCCGCCGCTACTGCACCATTATCCGCCAGATCGTACCGCTCGACTGGTCTGCAATGTATAGCGAACCGTCCGGGCCAACCGCGAGCCCGGCGGGACGGAGGCTGGTAGGGCCCTTCTCGCTCGTGGCGAAGGTCTCGTACTCCCCCGTGGGACGCCCCGGCGCGGCGAAGGGAATGAACACCACGCGGAATCCCTGCTGCGGAAGCGGGGCACGGTTCCACGAACCGTGGAACGCGATGAACGCGCCGCCGCGGTACTTCGCCGGGAACTGCGTTCCGCGATAGAACGCGATCGCCATCGGCGCCCAGTGCCCGGGGAAGCCGAAGCTTCTGCTGCCAGTCGTAGTAGCAGTAGGGCCAGCCGAAGTCATCCCCGGCCTCCACCTGCATGAACTCCTCCGACGGCAGTTCGGCGCTCTGCTCGTCGGTGAAGCCCCAGTTCTGGCCGAGCTGATCGCGACCGTGGGGCGCCGCGTAGAGCCGGCCCGTGCCCGGTTCCACCGCGAGCGCCATCGCGTTCCGGAGTCCCGTCGCATAGCGGACGCCGTCGCGTTGCCGCTGGTGCAGCCGCGCGGTACTGAAGCGCCAGAGCCCGGCGCGTCCCTCGAGCTCGGTGCAGGGATCCTTGCCCGGAGAGCGGCGGGCGCGGTCGGCGAACTGACAGCTGTTGGTCGCGGAGCCGATGTTGACGATCAGCGTATCGCCGCCCAGAAAGGCGAAGGTCTTCGCGGTATGCCCGCCGGTGGGCAGCCCCTCGACGACGACCTCTGGTGCGCCGCCTGGCACCAGCTCGCCCGGGGTGAGCGCCCAGCGGAGGATCTTGTCGTTCTGGGCGAACCAGAGCTGGCCCGCGTGCAGGGCGATGCCGGTGCCGCCGCCGTCATGGACGGATTTCGTGAGATCGGCCTGACCGTCGCCGTTGGCATCCCGGAGCGCCACGACGCCGCCGTCCTGCAGCGCGGCGTAGAGATCGCCATTCGGGGCAACGGCGATCTGTCGCAGTCCCGCGAGATGGGTGGCCACGACGGTGGCGCAGAACCCGTCGGGGAGAAGGAGTCCATTGCTGCGGGTGCAGGTCGCCGGGGGGCGGGAGGGGCCGCCACCGAGGGGCGCGAGCAGCGCGACAGCGAGGAAAATCGGAGCGAAGCGCGTGCGCATAGAGGGGATCTCGGAGTGATTTCCGAGGGAACATAGCCCCTTCGGACGACACTTCCCAGAGGGAAAATCGCCGTTTTCCCTCTTGCAAAGGGGAGGCAACCCCTTACTTTGGCTGGACACGGCGCCGCTTTCGAGACGCGCCGATAGCACGTTTTCCCTCTAGCGGAGGCACTCGATGGCCACCAAGAAGAAGGCGACGAAGAAGAAGGCGACGAAGGCGAAGACCAAGCGGAAGCCGAATGCGGCGTTTATGAAGCCGGTGACGCCGAGCGCGGCGCTCGCGGAAGTGGTCGGCTCCAAGGCCGTGCCGCGCACCGAGATCACCAAGAAGCTCTGGGCCTACATCAAGAAGAACGGCCTGCAGGACAAGAAGAACAAGCGGAACATCAACGCGGACGACGCGCTGAAGACCGTGTTCGGCGGCAAGAAGACCGTCTCGATGTTCGAGATGACCAAGCTGGTGAGCAAGCACCTGAAGTAGCAGCGTACTGGCCCGGCCCGGCGTGGCTCGAGGTCTCACGCGGTACCAAGGGCGCCCCCGTCGGGGCGCTCTTCGCGTTTCGGGGGTCGCCCCTACACACCCGACCCGTCTCCACCCATATTCCCCGCCCTATGGCCGGCGAATACATCTTCACGATGCGCGACCTGCGAAAGGTCGTGCCCCCCTCCCGCGAGATCCTCAAGGGGATCTATCTCTCGTTCTACCCGGGCGCCAAGATCGGCGTCCTCGGCTCGAACGGCGCGGGCAAGTCCACCCTCCTGCGCATCATGGCGGGAGTCGACACCGATTTCATCGGCGAGGCGAAGCCGCTTGCGGGCACCCGCATCGGCTATCTGCCTCAAGAGCCGCAGCTCGACCCCGCGAAGGATGTGCGCGGCAATGTCGAGGACGGCGTCCGCGCGGTGCGCAAGCTGCTCGATGATTTCAACGAGATCTCCAACAAGTTCGCCGAGCCGATGAGCGACGAGGAGATGAACAAGCTCCTCGAGAAGCAGGGCCGGCTGCAGGACCAGATCGACCATCTGGGCGCCTGGGAGCTCGACCACAAGCTCGACATCGCGATGGACGCGCTGCGGCTTCCGCCCGGCGACGCCGACGTGACCAAGCTCTCCGGCGGCGAGCGGCGCCGGGTGGCGCTCTGCCGGCTCCTGCTCGAGCAGCCGGACATGCTGCTGCTCGACGAGCCGACGAACCACCTCGACGCCGAGTCGGTGGCGTGGCTCGAGAAGTATCTCGAGAACTTCCCCGGCACCGTCGTCGCGATCACCCACGACCGCTACTTCCTCGACAACGTCGCCAAGTGGATCCTCGAGCTCGACCGCGGGGCCGGCATCCCGTGGGAGGGCAATTACTCGAGCTGGCTCGACCAGAAGCAGAAGCGCCTCGCCACCGAGGAGAAGCAGGCCTCGGCGCGGCAGAAGACCCTCGCCCGCGAGCTCGAGTGGGTGCGGCTGAGCCCCAAGGCGCGTCAGGCGAAGAGCAAGGCGCGTATCGCACGCTACGAGGAGATGCGGGCGGAGTCGGAGAAGCAGAGCGAAGGCTCGGTCGAAATCCTGATCCCCGTCCCCGAGCGCCTCGGCGACGAGGTGGTCGTCGCGAAGAATCTCAGCAAGGGCTACGGCGACCGGCTGCTGTTCGAGAACCTCAGCTTCTCGCTGCCGCGCGGCGGCATCGTCGGGATCATCGGCCCCAACGGCGCCGGCAAGACGACGCTGTTCAAGATGATCGCCGGCAAGGAGACGCCGGACGGCGGCGAGCTCACCATCGGCAAGACGGTCAAGATCGCGTGGGTGGACCAGAGCCGCGATTCCCTCGACGGGACCAAGAGCGTCTACGAGGAGATCTCCGGCGGCCAGGACGAGATGCTGTTCGGCACCCGCAAGGTGAACGCCCGGGCCTACTGCGCCGGCTTCAACTTCCGCGGCTCCGACCAGCAGAAGAAGGTCAAGGATCTCTCCGGCGGCGAACGCAACCGGGTGCACATGGCCAAGCTGCTGAAGAGCGGCGGCAACCTGCTGCTGCTCGACGAGCCGACCAACGACCTCGACGTCGACGTGCTCCGGGCCCTCGAGGACGCCCTGCTGGGGTTCGCCGGCTGCGCGGTGGTGATCAGCCACGACCGCTGGTTCCTGGACCGCGTCGCCACCCACATTCTCGCCTTCGAGGGCGACAGCGAGGTGGTCTGGTACGAGGGCAACTACCAGGACTACGCCGCCGATTTCAAGAAGCGGAAGGGCCAGGATGCCAACCAGCCGCACCGGGTGAAATTCAAGCCCCTGAAGCACTAATCACGACCCGGCTCACCCCACTGATCGGCCCTGCCGGCGGTTCCGTTGGCAGGGCCTTTCACTTGGCCCGGCAAGGGCTTACCGCCTCGTCCGGGTGGTCGCAATTGATGAGGGCTTTATCACCTTGGGCGGGTTTCGCCCCCTCCCGATTCTGAGTAGCTTCCCCCCTGCCAGTCCGCGCCCCGGTCCACCTGCGAGTGCAATGAGCCAACCCCGCGTCCGCATCCCGTATCTGCCGCCCCGAATCGAGGGCCTCGCCGCCCTTGCCTCCAACCTCTGGTGGAGCTGGTCCACCGACGCGAGGGCGGTCTTCCGCCGAGTCGACGAGCCGCTCTGGCATCTCACCAAGCACAATCCGCTGGAGTTGCTGCGCCGGGCGGATCCGGCCCGCCTCGCCGTCTGCGCGAGCGATCCCGGCTTCCTGGTGCTGTATGACCGGGTGATGGATGCCGCGAGCCGGGCGCTCAACAGCCCGAATACCTGGTATCAGCGGCACCACCCGACCCTGACACGGCCGGTGGCCTACTTCTGCGCCGAGTTCGGGCTGCACAACTCGGTGCCGATCTACTCCGGCGGCCTCGGCATCCTCGCGGGCGACCACCTGAAGTCGGCGTCCGACCTCGGGCTGCCCCTGGTGGGCGTCGGGCTGTTCTACATGAAGGGGTACTTCGACCAGCGGCTGCGCATCGACGGCTGGCAGGAGGACAGCGATGTGAAGTTCGACATCGAGTCCACTCCGCTCGAGCGAATGCTCGGTCCCGCCGGCGAACCCTACCTGACGATCGTGCGCACCTTCGGCCGCCCGGTCTATGTGGGCGCCTGGCGCATGCTGGTGGGCCGGGTGCCGGTGTACCTCCTCGATACCAACCTCGAGCAGAACGACCCCGACGAGCGCGACCTCTCCGCCAAGTTGTATGCCGGCGGACCGGACATGCGCCTCCGGCAGGAGTGGATTCTGGGCGTCGGTGGCGTGCGGGTGCTCCGCGCGGTCGGCGTCGAGCCCGCCGCCTGGCACGCCAACGAGGGCCACGCGGCGTTCATGCTCATCGAGCGGCTCCGCGAGATGACCACCAACGGCGTGCCCTACGCCGAGGCGGTCACCCAGGTGCGAAACCGGAGCATCTTCACGACCCACACCCCCGTGCCCGCGGGTCACGATCGCTTCGACACCGAGCAGGTGAAGGCGTGCGCCGGGCCGGTCTGGGAGGAGCTGGGGATTTCCGCGGAGGACTTCCTGCGGATCGGGCGGCACCCCGAGGACAGTTACCCGCTCTTCCACATGACGGCGACCGCCATCCGTCTCTCGGGACGGGTGAACGGCGTCGCCAAGAAGCACGGCGAGGTCTCCCGCGAGATCTGGAACTCGCTCTGGCCGTCGTTGCCGCCGGACCAGGTGCCGATCGGGTCGGTGACCAACGGCGTCCACCTGCCGACGTGGATGGCGAGCAAGATGCTCAAGGTCCTCGATCACCATCTCGGCGAGGGCTGGCTCGAGCTGAGCGACGAGCAGTCGCTCTGGAACTCGGTGCTGGCGATCGACGACATGGAGCTGTGGAACGCGCACAACGACATGAAGCACGGTCTCCTCGCCTACATCCGCGAGGAGGCGCGGCGCCGCTGGGCCGATCGCTGGAAGGAAGCCGCGCACGTGGTCGGAGCCGGCACCCTGCTCAGCCCCGACGCGCTGGTCATCGGCTTCGCGCGGCGGTTCGCGACCTACAAGCGCGCCGCACTCCTGTTCAGCGATTTCGACCGGCTGCACGACCTGCTGGTGAACACCTGGCGGCCGGTGCAACTCATCTTCGCGGGCAAGGCGCACCCCGAGGACGCCCCCGGCAAGGAAGTGCTGCAGCAGGTGTATGCCTTTACCCGCGATCCGCGGCTCGAGGGCCGGGTGGCGTTCATCGAGGACTACGAGATGCACCTGGCCCACCGGCTGGTGCAGGGCGTGGATCTCTGGCTCAACGTGCCGCGGGTGCCGCTGGAGGCATGCGGAACGAGCGGGATGAAGGCCGGTCTCAACGGCGTGCCGCAGCTCTCGACCCTCGACGGCTGGTGGGCCGAGGGCTACATGGGCGAGAACGGCTGGGCGGTCCCCACCGCGCAGCCGGGGGAGGACGCCGATCATGTCGATCGCGACCGCCTGTACGATCTGCTGGAGCAGGAAATCGTGCCGATGTATTACAAGCGCGATGCCCGCGGCCTGCCGATCGAGTGGATCCGGCGGATGAAGTACGCGATCATGCAGGCGGGCGCGCATTTCAGCGGACGCCGCATGGTGCAGGATTACGTCAACGGGTATTACGCCCCGGCGATGCGAGGGGAGGCACCTTCGAGTGTCCCACCGCTCTGAGAACCGCCAGACTGGCGATCACCGGGTAGCCGACCCGGGCCTCGGCCTGACCGAAGGCGGGCCGATCGGCATCGTGCACCTCGCGGCCGAGTACGGCTGGCTCGCCCGCACCGGCGGACTCGCCGAGGCGGTCGCCGGCCTCTCCGCGAACCAGGCCGCCGCCGGCATTCCGGTCGCCGTGGTCATCCCCCTGCACCGCTCGGTGCGGAGTGCTGCACCCGCGCTCGAGCGCGTCGCCGGCCCGTTCCACGTGCAGGTCGGTCCCCGGTACGAGGAGGCGCGGCTCTTCCGCATCCCCACGGAACCGGGGAAGCCGAAGATCTACTGCATCGAGCACTCCTATTTCGACCGGGCCGGCCTCTACGGAGAGTCGGGGATGGACTACCCCGACAACCTGCAGCGCTGGGCGTTCTTCTGCCGCGCCGCCCTCGAGCTGCTGCCGCGGATCACCCGCACGCCCTGCATCCTCCACTGCCACGACTGGCACACGGCGCTCGCGCCGGTGTACCTGCGCACCTATCACCGCGACCAGCCCTTCGCCCGCGGCATCCGCAGCGTGATCACGGTGCACAACGCCGGCTTCCAGGGGCACTTCGCGCCCGGCGGGATGCCGGAGATCGGGCTGCCGTGGGAGTACTTCACCTACGAGTACCTCGAGTGGCACGACAAGCTCAACCTGCTCAAGGGCGGGCTCAAGTTCGCCGACGCCGCGACGACCGTCAGCCCGACCCATGCGCATGAGCTGCGCACGCCGGTCGGCGGCTTCGGACTGCACGACGTATTCGTCTCGTTAGGCGACCGGTTTACGGGCATCGTCAACGGGATCGACATGAACGAGTGGAATCCCGCCACCGACCCGCATATCACCTCGACCTATACCGCCGACGACCTCGCCGGCAAGTGGCGCTGCAAGGCGGCGCTGCAGCGGAGCTTCGGCCTGCCGCAGCGGCGCCGCATCCCGCTCTTCGCGATGACGGCGCGGATGACGCACCAGAAGGGGCTCGAGCTGATCACCGGCGAGTACACCCTCTTCATGCTCGAGGCGCAGTTCATCTTCCTCGGCACCGGCGAGCCGAAGTACGAGGCGATGCTCAAGATGTACGAGGCCCGCTGGCCCGACCGGATCAGCGTCCACCTCGGCTTCTCCGAGCGGCTGGAACACCGGCTGATGGCGGGTGCCGACATCTACCTCATGCCCTCGCTCTACGAGCCGTGCGGCCTCGCCCAGCTCCGCGCCGAGCGCTATGGCGCGATCCCGCTGGCACGCCGGGTCGGCGGACTCGCCGACACGATCGAGGATGGCACCACCGGCTTCCTCTTCGACGAATACTCTTCCGAGGATCTCCTGCGCGTCTCGCGGCACGTGATGGACCGCTATCACGACACCAGCGCCTGGGAGCACCTGATGGGGAATGCGATGGCAAAGGACTTCAGCTGGGCCCGCTCGGCCGAGAAGTACATGGACGTCTACCGCCGAATCCTCGCGAATCCGGCCGTCTCGTGAAGGAGCGCCCCATGGACTTCGTGCTCGCGCTCCACAGCCACCTGCCCTACGTCCTCAATCATGGGCGCTGGCCCCACGGCAGCGACTGGATCTCCGAGGCCGCGATCGACACCTATCTTCCGCTGCTCTCGGCGCTCCGCCGCCTGAAGGTGGAAGCGGTCGCGACCCCGCTGACGATCGGCATCACGCCGATCCTCGCCAATCAGCTCGAAAGCCCGGTCTTCGCGGCCGAACTCGAAGCCTACTTCACCCAGCGCCTAAAGACCTGCGACGAATCCGAGGAGTCCCTCCCCTCCACCGGCGACGAGCATCTGATTCCGCTCGCCCGCTTCTGGAAGAGCCACCTCCTCGGGCTCCGCACCCTGTTCCGCAGCACCGGCGGCAACCTCGCGAGCGCCTTCCGCCAGCTCGAGGAGGCCGGACAGATCGAGCTGATCTCGAGCGGCGCCACCCACGGCTTCCTGCCGCTCCTCGCCCGCGACGAGAGCATCCGGCTGCAGCTCGGCCTCGGGCGCGCGGAGCATCGCCGCATCTTCGGCCGCGATCCGGACGGACTCTGGCTGCCGGAGTGCGCCTATCGCCCGCGCGGCCCCTGGGCGCCGCTGCCCGAGGCCCCTCGCCGCCCGATGCGGCGCGGCATCGAGGAGCACGTCGCCGACGCCGGCTTCAAGTACTTCTTCGTCGATAGCCACCTCGCGGCGGCGGGACACGCCTTCAAGCTCTACGGCGCCGAGGGCGGCCCCGCCGATGACGCGGAGGTCCGGAACTCCCCCTACCGCGCCTATCGCGTCGCGGGCGCACGGGGCGCCACACCGGTCTCGGCCTTCATCCGCGATCCGCTCGCGTCGCGCCAGGTCTGGAGCCGCCAGGAAGGCTACCCCGGCGACGAGTGGTATCTCGAGTTCCACAAGATCCGCTGGCCCGGCGGCCTCAAGTACTGGCGGGTGAGCGCACCCGGCTCCGACCTCGGCGACAAGCAGCCGTATGATCCGAGCCGCGCGGTCGAGCGCGCCGGCGTGCATGCGCGGCACTTTGTCAGCCTGCTCGGCCGGATCGCGGCGGAACGCGCCGCGGCGAACCCCGGCGGGAAGAAGCCGGCTGAGGACCTGATCGCCGTCCCGTTTGACACCGAACTCTTCGGCCACTGGTGGCACGAGGGGGTGGACTTCCTCGAGCAGGTCTATCGTGCGCTGAGCGTGAATCCGGTCGTGCACGGCACCACCGCACGCGATCACCTCGCCCACACGCCGTCGGGCCGCGGGATCCACCTCGCGCAGGGTTCGTGGGGCGCCAACGGTGACTTCAGCATGTGGCTCAACGACGAGACCAAGTGGACCTGGCCGCGCCTCTGGGCCATCGAGGAGAGCTTCTGGGAGCACGCCGGCGCGGCGCTCGACACCCCCGCACTGCAGCCCGTGCTGGCCCAGGCTGCGCGCGAGATGCTGCTCGCGATGGGCTCCGACTGGCAGTTCATCATCTCCACCGGCGCCGTGACCGATTACGCGATCAAGCGCTTCACCGAGCATTGCGAGGAGGCCGAGTTCCTCCTCTCCGCCCTCGCCCCGGGTGCGGCGAACCTCGCCGCCGCCCAGACCCGGGCGGAGGAGCTCTGGGTGCAGGATCATGTGTTCCCGAATGTGCTCGATGCCGTCCGCGCCGCGCTGTCAGGCAGCCGCGCGCTGTCGGTCTAGCGGGTACCGGACGGGCGCCTGGTGACGGCTCGGGCTATGCGGGATCAGGACCGAGGGCGGCGGTGGCAGCACGCGCTCGCCATCGCTGGGACAACGGCGCGCGACGGATTCCGGATGTACCGCGGGACCGCCATCCTGCTCAGTGTCACCGCCGCGATGGCGCTGGCCGCCACGCTGCCCGTCGCGGCACTCTCCCGCTTTCACGATGGTACGCTCTCCACCCGGCTCGGCCTCGCCCTTGCCCGCGGCGGCGACCTGGGCCTTCCCTGGAGCACCGCCGCACAGAGCCCGGCCGACATCCGGACCGCCGCCGTCGGCTTCTTCTTCAACCTGCTGCTCGTCTCCACCGTCGCGACGCTCGTCATCGCGGCGGTTTCGCTGCTCACCCTCTCGGGAGCGCGAGCCCTCGCGCGTGAGGGCGAGGTCGCCGTCCGCCGTGCCGTCGGCGCGTCTCGCCATGCGCTCACCGCGGCGGCGCTGGTCGAGGGCATCACCCTCGGCGTGACCGTTCTCCTGATCGGCGGGATCTTCGGCCTGATCGTGACCTGGACGGCGGGGCGGACCTGGCCCGGCGCCCTCGCGCCTGGCAGCATCGCTCCGGGGCTGGCACTGGCTGCCGCCGTCGCGCTGCTCGTGGTCGGAGGCATCCTGCTGCCGGTGATCTTCGCGCGCCGGGAACGGATCGAGGAATCGGCCTCGAAGCCGCTCGCCCTCTTCGTGCCGACCCTGCTGCAGCTTGGCCTCTGCCTCATCGTGCTCGCAGCCGGCGCCATGCTGATCCGCTACAGCGCTCACTCCCCCGCCGTGACCGGGCGCCACGATCCGGTCTTCCAGCTCGACACGAGCGAGAGCGATCTCGCCACCCGGGCCCGCGGCTACGAGGAGATCCTGACCCGGCTCGGCCGGCATCCCGAACTCGGCACCGTGAGCCTCACCAGCGCCGGCGCGATCACCGGTCTCGGCACCGTCGCGCACGCGACCACCGACTGCGGCGAATGCTCCGAGGGAGGCCTCCCCATCCGGTGGCGGAAGCCGATCGTGGTGCACCAGTTCGTCAGCGCCGACAGCTTCCTCGCGCTGGGCATTCCCCTGCTCGAGGGACGCCGACTCAGCAGCACCGATCGGTGGGGGAGCGCCAAGGTCGCCGTGGTGAGCCGCTCCCTCGCGCATGACCACTTCCAGTCAGGCGAGGCGCTGGGCCGCACGCTACAGGTCGCCGATGACCCCCGCGACTGGTACACCGTCGTCGGGGTGGTGGACGACGTCGCCCCCGCCGGATTCGGTGGCGGGAGCCTGCCGAAGTACGCCATCTACCTGAGCATCCTGCAGCATCCCGCGGGGAACGTTGACCTGCTGCTCCGGCAACCCACCTCCGGCGCGCAGCCGAGTGGTCTACGCCGACTGGTCTCCGATGTCGTCGCTGGGCGCGTCCGGGAAGTCGGCACTGAGACCGAGGCCTCGCTCCTCGCCGCCGAACGGGCGCCGCTCCAGTGGTTCGGGAATGCGCTCCGGGTTCAGGGCTGGGCCATGCTGCTCATCGCGGCGACAGGACTCTTCTCGCTCATGCGGATCTGGGTCCGCTCGACCTGGCCCGAGTTCGGCCTCCGGCGCGCCGTCGGGGCGCGGCGGTGGCAGCTCGGCACGATCATCCTGTTCCGCGCGGCCGGCGTCGGGGCCGGTGGCCTCCTGCTCGGACTCTGGTTCGGTCCGGCGCTCTGGGGCGCCCTGCCCGATCTCATCACCGGGCTCGCCCCGTTCGACGGTGCCGCAGTGCTTCCCTATGCCCTCATGCTGCTGGCAGTGACCGTCGCCGGCGCCACGGAGCCCGCCTGGTCCGCCATGCGGGCCACCCCCCACGACCTGCTCGGCTCGACCGGCGAATAGCCCGGATCTCTCCCCGATGACCCTGCCACGCTCGATCGTCATTCACGGCCATTTCTATCAGCCGCCCCGGGAGGACCCGTGGCTCGATGAGGTCGAGTCGGAGCCGACCGCGGCCCCGGCGCACGACTGGAACGACCGGATCGAGCAGGAGTGCTACCGGGCAGTCGCCTCGGCGCGGCTGCCGGGGCTCGGCGGCCGGATCGCGCGAATGGTCAACCTGTACGAGTGGGTCAGCTTCAACTTCGGGCCCACGCTGCTCGAGTGGATGGAGCGCGCCGCGCCCGACACCTATCAGGCGGTCCTCGACGCCGACCGACTGAGCCGCGCGCGTCTCGGCTACGGCAATGCCGTCGCGATGCCCTATCACCATGCGATCCTTCCGCTGTCTACCCGGCGGGAGAAGGTCACCGAGGTCCGCTGGGGCATCGCCGACTTCCGCCGCCGCTTCGGGCGCGACCCCGAGGGGATGTGGCTGCCCGAGACGGCGGTGGACGAGGAGACCCTCGATGTGCTCGCGCTCGAGGGGATCCAGTTCACCATTCTCGCGCCGCACCAGGTGGATCCCGTCCCCGCCCGGGGACTGCCCGGCCTGGTGCGGACGCTCTCCGGCCGCTACATCGCGGTCTTCGTCTACGACGGCGGCATCAGCCACGACGTCGCCTTCGGGCCGCTGGTGCGGGACGCGATGAGCTGGTCGATGCGGCTCCTCGCCACACCGGAGGACAGCCTTCCCCCGGCCCTGGTATCCGTCGCCACCGACGGTGAGACCTACGGCCACCATCATCACTTCGGTGAGATGGCGCTGGCGATGACCATCGAGCGGATGAAGGAGGAACCGGGGATCGTCATCGAGAACTTCGCCTCATTTCTCAACCGGCACGGTGCGGAACACGAAGTGAGGCTGGTCGCGCCGAGCGCCTGGAGCTGCACCCATGGGGTGGAGCGGTGGCGGAGCGACTGCGGCTGCCGCATGGCGTACGATCAGCCCACCAACCAGCGCTGGCGCGCGCCGCTCCGCGAGGCCGTGAGCTGGCTGACGGAGTCGTGCCACGCCCTGTACGACCGCGATGCCCCCGCGCTGCTGCAGGATGCCGATGCAGCGCTCGCAGGCTATGGCAGCGTCATCGGCGCCGGGCCGGAAGCGGTCCGCGCCTATGTGCACGGGGCAGCGAAGCCGGACCTGGCCCCTGAGGCGCTGACCCGCGCCGGGGAACTGCTGGAGATGGAACGGGGTGCGCTCAGGACCCTGACCAGCTGCGCCTGGTTCTTCGATGACATCGGCGGGCTCGAGCCGCTGCAGGTACTCCGCTACGCCGCCTGGGTGATCGCGCTGGGCGGCGCCGAGGCGCACATGCTCGAGGAGGGCTTCACCCGGCGGCTGGCCCCCGCCGAAAGCAACGTGCGCTCCCTCGGCACCGGGCGTGACATCTATCTGTCGCGCGCGCGGCCCCATCAGCCGCCGCCGGCGCGCATCGCGGCCGGGCTCACGGCGGCACTTCACTTCGCCCCGGAGGCGGCGACCAGCCTGGCCTGGTCGCTGCAGGGGCAGAATGGGGAGCTGCATCTCACCAACCGGCGCACCGGACGCTCCTACAACATGTCCGTGGCACTCGAGCGCAATGACCTCTCGATCCTCGCGACAGTACGGTCAGCGCTGCTCGACTCGCCCGTCGCCTTCCCGCTGGCCGAGCTTCCCGAGCGCCAGCGCGACGCGATCGCCGACGTGCTGCGCGGCGAGACCCTGGCGCGGCTCCTCTCCGCCTCGGAGCGGGCCGCACTCGATCGCGGCGACGAACTCCGGCCGGTGGTGCGCCGCGCGCTGCAGCGCCACGTGGCGGAGCTGGCGGCGGATCGCGGGGAGCAGACCCGGCGGGACGTGCTCGAGCTGCTCCACCTGCTGGAGCAGCTCGGTCAGGCGGTGCCCTTCGACGCGCAGACGACCTTCTACCGGATCTGGCGGGCCGGTGACGTCGATGATGCTGGGATGGCGGAACTGGCGGGACGAATGGGCTTCGTGACGGAGCATAGCAGCCCGGGCTGAGGCCGGGCCGGCGTCAGTGCGCGTCGTGGTACTTCCGGGCGGCGGCGATGAAGGCGCGGAAGAGGTGCCGGGTGTGGGGATCGGTCATCTCGAACATCTCGGGATGCCACTGCACCCCGACCATGAAGTGGTCGCCGTCCCGCTCGATCGCCTCGACCAGCCCGTCCGGCGCGATCGCCGCCGGCATCAACTGCGGCGCCAGGGTCTTGATCCCCTGATGGTGCATGCTGTTGACCAGCAGCTTGGGCTTCTCCATCAGCGCCAGCAGCCGACTCCCCTTGGCCAGCGATACCTCGTGCGCGAGGTGATCCCGCTCGAAGCCCGCGGTCGGGAAATAGTCGTGCTTGATCGACTCCGGGACCTGGGCCGCGAGATCCTGATAGAGAGTCCCGCCGAAGGCGACGTTCATCACCTGGATGCCGCGGCAGAGGCCGAGGATCGGCTTGCGGTCTTCGATCGCCCAGCGGGTGAGCTGGAGTTCCACCCGGTCGCGGGCCGGGTCCAGCGCGCCGAGCTTCGGATGGCGCGGCTCCCCGAAGGTCGCCGGGTCCATGTCCACGCCGCCGGGGATCAGGATCCCGTCCAGCCGGTCGTAGATCTCCCGCAGCGTGTCCTCGTCGTCATCGAGCAAGGGAATCATCCACGGTACCCCGCCCACGATGGTGGCCGCGAGGAAGTACCGCTGATTCATCACCCAGGACTCCGGCAGGGCAGCCGGGATCCCGTCGATGGCATGGAGGGTCTGGGTCGTAACCCCGATGACCGGGCGGTAGGACATCAGTGTTGAGTTCCGAGTTCCGAGTTCCGAGTGCGAAGCGAACCAATTCCGGTCGAGATCCTAGCAATACTCGTGCTACAAAGGTAGCGTGTCGGCAATCCTGCCACCTAGTGGCTAACGCCAACCCGGAAATAAGGTTCCTTCAAGAGGACTTCATAGGGTTTACGCCCTAAGCACTAGGCACTAAGAACCCGGAACCCGTAACCCGGAACTAAACCACCCCTTCCGCAGTCTCCCGAACGAGCTGGTCGACCACCGCCCGCATGTCCCCCGTCTCCTTGAACTTCGCGATCTGCCGGTCGGCGCTGGTCCCCTCGTCGAAGATCTTGTAGGCATACTCGACCTCCTTCCGGGTCCCCAGCTCGTCGAGCACGTCGCCCAGGAACCACTCGATCATCTCGCGGATCAGTTCGCGGGCCGGGCGCTCCTCGTTCTTGCCGAAGTCGATCAGCTTCCCGTCGAGGCCATAGCGGATTGCGCGCCATTTGTTCTCGTCGATCAGCGCCGCCGGATACACCCGGAACGTGAGGTTGTCCCGGCGGAGCTTCCACAGCTTGAAGATGATCGCCTGGAAGATTGCCGCGATGCAGACCGCCTCGTCCACCCGGGTGCAGACATCGCAGATCCGGAACTCGAGGGTCGGATAGCTCCAGCTCGGCCGCACATCCCACCAGATCTTCGAGGCGTTCGGAATGCACTTGGTGTCGACCATGGTCCCGACGAGCTGCTCGAACTCCGACCAGGAGTGCAGCGTCCGCGGAATGCCGGTCCGGGGGAAGTCGCGGAAGACGATGCTCCGGTAGCTCTTGAGCCCGGTCTGCCGTCCCATCCAGAAGGGCGAACTGGTGGAGAGCAGCAACACGTGCGGCAGGAGGTAGCGCGACACGTTCATCGCGTCGATCAGGAACTCCCGGTCCTCGATCCCGATGTGCACGTGGGTCCCGAAGATGAGCAGCCGCTGAGCCAGCTCCTGCAGATCCTCCTTCACCCCGATGTAGCGGTCGAGCGGCGTGATTTTCTGCTCGAGCCACGAGGAGAAGGGATGACTGCCGGCCGCCAGCACCTTGAGCCCCTGCTTCGCGGCAAGATCCATGACCAGCCGGCGGAGCCGGACGAGCTCGCTCCGGACCTCCGAGGGATGGTGGCAGACCTTGGTGCCGACCTCGACCATCGACTGGTGCAGCTCCGGCTTCACCTCGCCGAGCACCAGCGAGTCCTCCTTGAGGATTTCGGTGATGTAGGAGCGGAGCTCGCGGGTCTCGGGGTCGATGATCTGGTACTCTTCCTCGACACCGATCGTCAGGCTGGGCGGCTTCATCAGGGATCCTGAATGTTTGGGACAGGGCGCAACGTCAGGTCTGGCGTGCCGGGGCATCGCCCCCGGGCTGTGCTGCTAGGATCTCGGCTCCACGACGAAGCAGGGCACCGTGCTCCCGCCGCCGGCGGTCACGTTGAGCAGCGCGGCGGTGGAGAGCCGCGTCAGGCACCCATCCACGGCGGTGCCGCCCAGCACGAAGGGGGCGGTGTCGAGCATCCGGTCCACCACGTGGAGGGTGCCGTCCACCACGCTCGGGTACGGCTCGGAGGGGATGACGACCCGCTCCTGCACGATGTACGGCTCCGCCAGTGCCCGTGCCAGCGCGATCCGCCACTCGTCCGGCGTCACCGTCCAGCCCAGCACGACGCCGGCCCCGCCGTAGTCGTCGTTGGGCTTGAGCACCAGCCGCTCCCGGTGCGACTCGATGTACGGCAGCAGGTCCACCCGCTCCCCGCGCAGCATGGTATGCCGGGCCTCGACCAGCCGGGTCCAGGGGATGAACTCCGTGATCGCCGCCCGCTGCTCGGCCGAGAAGAGCCCGGCGTTCCGTTCGTCGGAGAGCACGGCGAGGCTCGCCTTCTTGTGCAGCAGCTTGCAGCGGAACGGATTCACCATGCAGACCGCGCGGTCCCGTACCGCCCGCACGATGGGATGATTCACCCCTTCCCGCTCGATGAGCTCGTTGATCAGGACCCGCTTGTAGATCAGGTCGACCGGCGCGCCACCGCCGTAGAGCCTGCCACCGCGGTACTCCATCGTCCGCGGATCGACGATGACGGTCTCGAGGCCGAGCGACTCGAAGTAGGCCTTGAAGATCTCGAATTCGCTCAGGGTCGGGACGTCGTTCCAGTCCACGATCGCGATCCGCGGTCCCTGCCACCGCCCCGAGAACTCCTTCCACGCATCCAGCACGACCGTCGCGACGCCTGGCCGCGAGGGAATGGGACGCACGTCGTAGCGCTGCCGGAAGGCGCGCATCACCGGAATCGCGGCGAACGAATCGGCCAGCAGATCGTTGTACCCCGCCCCCGCCGGCGTCTCGGCGTTGTACTCGGTCAGCGCCAGGACCCCGGTCTCGTCCACCTGGAAGCAGTCGAGCCGGCCATGCGGACTCGGATGGCGGAAGCCCGGATCGGCGAGCACCAGCGGCTCCTCCCACTCGGCCAGCCGGAACTGGGCCCGGAGCGCGGGGTCCGCCATCGCCGCCTCGTGCGCCCGGATGAAGGCGCTCATCAGGCGGCCGATGCGGCTCCCGAGCAGACGGTACTGCTCGGGGGTGAAGAAGCGCGGACGAAGGACGGTGCAGAGCGGCCGGTCGCCAAAGACCATGTGGCGGCGGCGGAGCTGCTCCTCCAGCATCTCGTGCGAGGCCTGGGCGACGTCGCCCTGCGCCAGCAGGTCGTGGTACGTCTCGATTGCGCGATTCATCGTCAAGTTCCGAGTTCCGAGTACCGAGTTCCGAGTGCGCGTTCCGAGTGGCCGTACTCGGAACTCGGAACTCGGAACTTCTTACTGCTTGCGGCTGGAAGCGAACATCCCCGCCCACCCCGACTCCACCACCTGGCGCCGGCCCCCCTTGGCGAGGCGGATGACCATGTCGGCCATGTGGGTCACGACCCACTCGAAGTAGGGCGGCGTGAGCGAGTAGATGTCCATGTCCGGGGCGGGATTCATGAAGTCGATCGCGTAGGGGACTCCGCCCCGGATCGCGAACTCGATCGAATTCATGTCATACCCGAGCGCCTTCACGATGGTCCGGCAGTCGCGCACCACCCGCTCCCGGAGCTCGGGAGCGAGGTAGTCCTTGTCCACGATGTAGCGGCGCTGCTTCGGGTCGTACTGCATCACCAGGATCTCCTCCTGGCCCAGGCACATGCAGCGCACGAACTGCTCGAACTGGATGAACTCCTGCACGATCATGGTGAGGAGTCCCGACTGATCGTAGTTGCGGATCAGCTCGTCGAGCGAGTGGCACACATAGACGTCGCGCCAGCCGCCGCCGTGCGCATCCTTGAGGATGCAGGGCATGCCGATGTCCCGGGCGATCCCTTCCCAGTCCACCAGCTGCATGTTGCGGAGGCTCTCCCGCGGCACGATCCCGGGGATGTACTCCTTGTTGGGCAGCACCAGCGTCTTCGGGCTCGCGAGGCCCAGCTTGGTGATCAGCGCGGCGCCGAAGAGCTTGTCGTCGGCGGTCCACATGAAGGGGTTGTTCACCACCGCACACCCTTCGAGGACGGCCTGCTTGAGGTAGGTGCGGTAGAACGGCACCTCGTGGGAGATCCGGTCGACGATTACGTCGTAGGGACAGGGCTGGTCCATCGCCACGGCACCGATCGACACGAACTCCGCCACCACCCCTTCGTTGCGGCGGTTCACTTCGTCGATGAACGCCGGCGGAAAGGACCACTCGCGCCCGACCAGCAGGCCCACGCGCTTCGTCATCAGTCGTGTCCTCGGAGGTAGATCCGGATCATCACTTCCCAGTAGGGCCAGTCGTGGGCATTCCCGTCCCACACCCGCAGCGCGTTTCCGATGCCCTTGTTCCACAGCAGGCTCGAGAACTCGATGTTGTTCTGGTACATCGGGTCCTCGCGGCCGATCGCCATGATGATGTCCTGGCGGCGGAAGGCCTCGAGGCGCCCCGGGTCGTGCTCATGACGCATGAACGCCATCGGGTTGACGGCGTAGACGTTCTGGTCGGAATAGCCGCCGAGCATCCGGCTCATGTCGTAGAGGCCGCTCATCGCGAGGATGCGGCCGACCGACTCCGGATACTTGAGCCCGAAGTTCATCGCATGACTGGCGCCGAGACTGGCGCCGGTGGCGATCACGAAGGGGTTCGGGTTCTTCCAGGCCGTGAAGGGGAGCGCCTCCTCCTGGATGTAGCGGTAGTACTGGATGTGACTCCAGGCCCGGTGGCCGGGGCTCACCGCGTCGTTGCCCCAGTTCTCGTGATGCGGCTGGTCGACGCAGAAGAGCTGGATCCAGCCGTTGTCGATGTGATCCTGCAGGACCAGGTGCATCCGGCGGTCCGGCCACTCCGCCTGGGTGCCCATGCTGGTCGGAAAGACGAGGACCCGGGCGCCGGCATGGCCCACGACCTGAATGGCCATGGTGCGCCCGAGCAAAGGACTGTGCCACGAAACGGTTTCGTGATGCATGGAAAGCGGGTGGTTACGGGGAACGGGATCGGCCGACGAAGCGAGGGAATCTACCCCCAAATGGCGATTCCTCCATGCCCCTCGGGAGTCCCGAGTCCCGAGTTCCGGGTTCCGGGTTCCGGGTTCCGGGTGCGTAGTGCCTGGTGCCTGGTGCTTAGGGGCCGGGATTCGGGGTCAGGTTCGCCGTAATCTCCCCCCGGTACTTGCCCAGCAGCCGCCGCGACACCCCGATCGGGTCCCCCTGCGCCACCGTGCGGAACCCGTCGTGCCGTTCCGACCACCCCTGCTCCCACCGGCACGATTCGGCGGCAAACGGCGCCCGCTCGAACGGCGTCCCGGTCGCGAGCGAGCGGTTGAGCCGCTCGAAGAAGGCACTCCAGCGAGGGGCGAAGTAGCCGCTGAACATCCCCTGCCATTCCTTGTAGGCGTAGAGATTGAGGTCGTCGTTCTCCCCCTCGGTACACTTCCGACCCCAGAGCGTGATGAGGTTCCGCGCGTTCCATTCGTACAGCGCCCGTTCCTGCCCG
This sequence comes from Gemmatimonadales bacterium, assembly GCA_044229245.1. Classification (GTDB taxonomy): domain Bacteria; phylum Gemmatimonadota; class Gemmatimonadetes; order Gemmatimonadales; family GWC2-71-9; genus JADJOM01. The sequence goes on from JBGATI010000006.1 coordinate 189,925, forward strand.
TTCGTGCCCCAGCGCTTCGCCGACTCCACCCAGCGCCCGAGCAGGAACTCCTCCCGGGTGCCCACCAGTTCGTCCAGGTCGGCGAGGAGGCCGAGGACCCCCGACTCCGCCTCGCGGAGCGCGACGGTGTCCCGGGCCGTGAAGGCGGCCTCCACCGCGTTCACCCTCGGCAGCCCGAGCTGTCCCAGGAGCTGCCGGGCGAGGTTGACCACGTCGTAGCGGTAGGCGTCGCTCCGGCCGAGGCGGGGGGCCGCGGCGAGCAGCGAGTCGAGTGCGACGGCGAGCTGCCGGTTGTCGTACGGCGGATTCGGCTCGCTCCGATACGCGGTCTTGGGGCGGTAGAACCCCGGGCGCTCAGCCAGGAAGGTGCCGGTCTGCGCCGGCGAGCGGTACGCGGTCGCAAGGAGGATGCGCCAGGCAGCCTCGGCCGACGGGTCGGCCACGCCGTAGCGGCGCACCACCCAGTCCTCGGTCCACTGCCCCAGGTCGGGCACCGCGCTCCGCCAGGTCATGTCCATCACGAAGTCGGGGACGATCGGATTGTTGCCCAGCCCCTCCATCATCATCCCGAGCCCCGTCAGGCGCCCCTTGTCGGGACTCTGGAGCACGTCGTTGAGGTTGGCGGCAATCTTCGGGAGATCGCCGTTCAGCGTGACCTTGCCCCCGAAATTGTAGAGCACGTTCCAGATCCACGGCTTGCCGTAGAAGGCCTTCCGCTGGTTCCAGACCGGATGCCGGTCGCCCCAGAGATCCAGCACGACCATCCGGTCGTCAGGCACGGCGCCGAGCAGCGCACGCGCCTGCGGCTCCTGCCAGAACTTCGCCTGGTAATAGAGGAACCAGCCCTGCAGCACCCAGACCGAGGCACTGTCCGCGGACTGCATCGACTCGTAGACCGCCCGCCCCATGCCCGCGAGGAAGGTGGAGTCGTTCGACGGGGGATCGATCTCGTTGAAGCTGTCCGCCGCATAGTAGTGGTCCGTCCCGAACAGCTCGGCCTGGTGCGTGATGAAGCTCCGGCCGATCCGCTGGAAGAGCGGATCGAGCGGGTCGAGGAACCAGGTGCCGGAGAATCCCGCCGACCAGTCACCGGTCTGATGGATCTTCGCGCCCGGGAAGACGCTGGTGATCGAGGCGGGGACGTGACCGGTGAAGCCCTGCAGCACCGGCGTCATGCCGAGGGAACGTTCCCGGGCGAGGATACGCCGCTCGAGCGCGATATGACTGTCGATCCAGCTGTTCGGCAGCGGACCGCCGAGCCCGTCGATGTTCCCCATCCAGCCCCAGGGGAGGTAGGCCGGTCCCACCAGGAACTCACCGATCTGTGCCTCACTGAAGCCGAGCTCGCGAAGCACCGCGCGCCAGGTTCCTTCCTGCCCGGTGGCGGCAAGGGGCATGTTGATCCCCTTGAGCGCCATCCAGTCGATCATCTTCTCCCAGTCGTCCCAGTCCCACCACGCCATGCTGTAGGAGAAGGTGCAGTAGTTGAAAAAGTAGCGGAGCCGGTACGGCGTCTCGGCGTGATACTTCGCCGGGACGGCGGGGAGCGGCGAGGGGAGCCGGATCGGCTGAAGCGGGATACCCACCGTCGTGCGGGCGACATGCTCGAGGTACCAGTCGAGCGCCGAGGCGAGCGCGATCCCGCTCGATCCGCGCAGCACTACCCGGCGGCCGCGGCTTTCCACCTCGAAGACCTCGCGCCCCTCGGCGGGCGGGAGCACTTCGAGCAGGAAGTCGGCGGCGCGGCCGGGCACGACGCGGGCCACGAGGGCGCCGGCCGCCTTGAGGTCGACAGGTGGGCCCGCTGGGCCGCGCGAGGACGGCGTGTTGAGGAGCAGCGCCGGCAGCGCGATCAGCGTCGAGAGCGTGAGCAGCACGAAGACCTCGGGTTATGGAAGTGGCCGGGGCTCACGGATTGCCCGCCGCGGCGACCATCGAATCCAGCTTCTGCTTGTACACGGCGAGCGGCGGCAGCCCGAGCGCGGACCTCCGGGCATCGACGCCCGCCGAGTCCTCGATCGGATCGAACACCGGCTCCCGGCCGCGGAAGGTCGTCTGGGTCCCGTAGACCTGAGGACGACCCCGCGCCTTGGCCACCCGGTCGGTCAGCAGCGCCACGCTCTGCCCATCCAGATCGCAGGCGCGATAGGCCGCCTGCACCAGCGGGAGCATTGCGGCCTGGAACGCCGTGTCGAGATCGGCATGCTGCACCATGAGGAAGACCGCCGCCACTCCATCGCTGTCCAGCGTGGCGCGGGAAGGCCATCCATGGGCAAGGAGCAGCGGCTTGAGCCAGGCCTGATTGCCGGAGTCCACGGAGTTCATGGAGCGGATGATCGCGACGGAGATGCCAGCGGGGGTCTGCATCGAGGCGAGCAGCGAATCGCGGACCGACTGCTCCCGCGCAAGGCGCGCCATCAGCTCAGGCTTGAGGCTCCGGTCCCATCCCTGCGCTGCCGGAGTAGCGCGCCCGGTGCAGCCGAGCGAAGCGGCGAGAAAGAGCACAAAGCCGTGGCGACGCACTGTCATGGGTGCGGAATAAAGAGCCATCACATGCGGGGCGGAAGTCGCTACGATCCCGCGCCCCCCGCGGCGTCCCCGAACCGCTTGAGCCGTTCCCGCGAGCGGCCCTCGCCGCTCCGCACCGGCTCGAGCCGGCAGAAGGTGGCCGGTCCGATCGGGCGCGTGCCCACCTCGTAGATCGCCTCCGCCCCCGAGACGGTATAGATCTCGTGGTGGAACCCCACCCCCTTCGCACGGTTGTCGATCAGCCACTTCCACCACCGGGTGTGTGGCGCCACCCGCGACCAGGCGTGCAGCGCTGCTTCGCTCTCCCAGTACTGCAACAGCAGCCGGGCGGTCGGCGTCTGACAGGGAACCGTGGCAAGGTGCCCGGGAGCGGCGCGGAGCGACTCCTGCAGCTCCTCGCTGATCCCGGACGTGTCGTAGAGCCGCTGACCCTCGTCGGAGATCAGCTGGACCCCGAAGATGGCGACGCAGAGGCTGGGGTGTTCCCACAGGGCCGCGACATAGGCGGACCCCGGAGGAGGCGCCTGACTGGACGGAGAAGTTGCGGTCATGATGGCGATCGGCGAAGGGTCGAAGGACACGCGAGCCGAACCGCGGCGTGAGCCCGCCGTGCGGCAGTGGCACCAGTCGCTCTCCTAAGCTGCAGCGCCGTCCGCCCTCCGGCTAGCAACGACCCCGGCCGAAAGACTCGGCCGGGGTCATTGAACCATCCTGGCCCCGCAGGGCGCCGCTACTGGCCGCTGCTGCCGGAGAGCTTGAAGGTGAACATCGCCGGCGGATCGGAGAGGCGCCGGCCGCCCACGGCCTCGTAGAGATGCATCGCACCGAGATTCGCGGGGCTGGTGAGGACCCATCCTTCCCGGCAGCCGAGCCGGTGGCCGAGCGCGAAGAGACAGTTCAGCAGCTTCTGCGCGAGCCCCTGGCGCCGGTGAGTCGGCGAGACGCCGACCTCGTTGATCCAGAGCTCGGCCGGCTTGTCGGGGTGGATGTAGTGCACGCCGGAGGCGAAGCCGACGACGGTTCCGGCGTCGATGGCGACCGCGAGATGATGGCGCGGATCGCGGAGAAACTCCTCGGTCAGGGCGGAATCGATCTCCTGATCGAATACGCCCGCCGCGACGTGGCGCAGCAGCGCGCCTTCTCCTGGTCCAAGGATGCGGATCTCGACGGTCACCGGCACTCCTCCTGTCCCTGTGGTTCGAACGCTCCGGGCGTCACGGCGCCGGAGAGGACAACCTACCCGTCGGCCACGGGCGGTGCCAGCCTCTGTTCACGCTCTCGGACCGAATCGGTTTCGGGTGAGATTTTATGCGTGATCACCAGGGTCAGCCGCCGCGCGAAACCCGTTCGCCCGGCAGCCCCTCATCGCGAGAACACCGTCCCGTGCGGCACCGCGGTGCCGCGGAAGCCGTGCGGCCAGCGCTTCGCCGAGAGGCGGATGCCGGGCCGGTCGCTGCCGGCATCGCGGAAGTTCGGGTCGATCGCAAGCAGACCCGTCGCCGGATCGAAGTTGATGACGAACAGCCGGTTCCCGCCCCCCCGCCCGGCCGTGTTGAGGACCAGACGGCGCCCCGTCGGA
>JBGATI010000046.1:0-4729 GCA_044229245.1 Gemmatimonadales bacterium
CCTAGCGGGCGTGGTACTCGCAGAAGATGCAGCGCACGTTCGGCAGGTGGGTGATCTTGGCGCAGAGCCGCTGACGCGGGCTCCGCAACACCAGGTAGAGCTGCGCCGCGGCGAGCATGCCGAGGAGCGGCGCCACAAAGTAGATCCAGATGGCGGTCCAGCGCCCCGCGAACACCGCCGACCCTACGGTGCGCGCCGGATTCATGCTCATCCCCGAGTAGGGCGACTCGAAGGCGATGTAGAACGCCACGAGGCTCGCGGCGAGCACGCCGGTGTAGCGCCCCAGCACTTCACTCGAGGCCGCGTGCAGGACGACCAGCATCAGCACGAAGGTGATGCCCAGCTCCGCCGCAAAGGCCACCGCCACGCCTGGGGCGCCGGGAAGCGTCGCCACATAGTTGACGCTCGCGTCGGCAAGGAGCGGCCCGAAGATCAGGCGCGCGACCGCGACCCCCGTTACCCCCCCGAGGAATTGTGCGACGATGTAGGGCGCGACATCGCCGGGGTGGACCTTTCCGAGCCGATAGAAGGTCAGCGTCACCGCCGGATTGAGATGCGCGCCGGAGCGCTGACCCCACGGCCCATAGAAGTTGAGCAGCAGGGTGAGCCCCATCGCGAGGCCCATCAGCAGATTCCGGCTGAGCATCCCGGGTACCCAGTGCGAGACCGGCGACGCGGGATGGAAGAGCAGCACCGCGAACCCGCAGGCGGACACCATGAAGAGCCCGAGCCCGAATGCCTCCGCGAGATACTCGGGGTGGTGATCGCGGAGCCGCGCGGTCATGCCCCGCGCCCCTGGCGACCGCCCAGCACCACATACTCGAGCCGGAGCAGCTCCCCCATCGACCAGGCCTGAAAGGGACAGCCGCGCGGGGTGTGGGGCGAGTCGCCATCCGCGATCTCGGCCAGATGACCAAGCCCCGCACGCTTAAGCCCGTCGAGGAGCGGCACGAAGAACCGGGAGCGTGCCTCCCTCCGGGCGACCTCGTTGTCGCCATGCACCCGCACCCAGGCCTCGATGAACGGGCCGGCCAGCCAGGGCCAGACGGTGCCCATGTGATAGGCGCCGTCCCGCTCGACCGGCCCGCCGGCATACACCCCGATGTACCCCGGCTCCCCCGGCGCCAGACTCCTCGGCCCCATCGGAGTCCAGAGCCGCGCTTCGCAGGCCGCGACCACCGCCCTGCCCCGTTCGAGATCCAGAATGGGGAATGGCAGTCCGCCGATCGCGAAGAGCTGATTGGGCCGGAACCTGGCATCCATCGCGCCCGCGATGCCGCCGTCATCCACCACGTCGTACAGGAATCCGTCCGGATGCCAGAACCGTTCGCGGAACTCCGCCGTCGCGCGCCCCGCCATCCGCGCCCAGCGATCATCGAACGGGGCGCCGATCCGCAGCGCGTTGATCCAGAGCGCCTGAATCTCCACCGGCTTCCCCGTCCGCGGCGTCACCACCCAGTCGCCCACCTTGGCATCCATCCAGGTGAGCTGCACGCCCGGAACTCCGGCCGCGAGCAGCCCCCCCGACTCCGCATGAATGCCGTAGCGCGTCCCCTCGGCGTAGCCGGTGAGAATCGCCTGCACCGCCTCCTCGAGCCGCGTGCGCTCCGCCGAAGGCAGCCGCTTCCGGCCGGCCTGCATCGCTTCGAGAAATTCGTGCACCGCGATGACATACCAGAGCGAGGCGTCGACCGAGTTGAACTCGGGGGCGTCGCCGCCCTCGATGAAACGGTTGGGCAACATGCCCTGTGAGACGAGACCGGCCCACTCGAGCAGAATCGCCCGGGCGTCACCGAGCCGCCCCGTCGCGAGACAGAGGCCGCGCATCGCGATGAAGGTGTCCCGCCCCCAGTCGGTGAACCAGGGATACCCCGCGATGATCGTCTTCCCCTCGCCGCGGCGCACCAGGTAGGCGTCGCCGGCCAGCTCCAGCGGTGAGACAAAGGCGGCGCGCCGCGCTTCCTCTTCCTCGAACAGGCGCGCGGCAACGGTCCGCGCCGAGCCGCGCCCGAGCGATTCATACTCCGCCACGTCTTCCGCGGAGAGGAGCCAGTTCGCGTCTGCTGACGACAGATCCCAGGAGAGCTCGCCCGGCGACCAGAGGTCCAGGCGATGCTCGAAGCCGCGGTTCCGCTCCTCCGCCAGCAGGAAGTTGCGGTACCACTGGGGGTCGTGGCTGTAACTCGCATTCGCCTGACTCAGTACCGTCGGCATCGAGGCGTACGGGCGCCAGCGCACCCGGTCGCCCTTCACCTCGGCGCCAGGATCGAGACTCGGGTTCTCGTAATGCAGCGCATGAGTGTCCCGGCCGGAAAGCAGCGGGCGCACGATCAGCCGGACATCCGGTGCCGGGGAGAAGAGCCGCCATCGCACCGCCACCGACGGACGCTCATGCGGTACGACGATCTCCTGCGTGACCTCGAGCCCATCCTCGAAGCGCCAGGTCCACATCGGCCACGGTGAGGCGCGGAACGCCGCCAGCCGGAGCTGCCCGTCGGGATGGATCACATCCGGGACGTACTGCTGGGTGGAGAGCGCGATACGGCGGCCATCCCGCTCGACCCACGCCTCGAAGCCATCCACCAGCACCGCGCGCCGCGAAGGGGCCTCGATCGCCGGGGTCAGCAGGCCGTGGTAGCGCCGGGTGCGCCAGCCGGCGACGGTCCCGGAGGCGAAGCCGCCGAGTCCGTCGGCCTCCAGCCACTCCGCATCGAGTTGCATGTCAGCCCCCAGCCTCGAAGCCGGGGTAGAGCGTCATCCCGCCATCGACGAAGAGGGTCGTGCCGGTGACGTAGTCCGCCTCATCGGAAACCAGCCAGACGGCGGCGCGCGCCAGGTCCTCCGGCTCACCGATGCGCTTGTACGGCACCAGCTTCATCAGCGCCGCATAGGCCTCGGGCGTCTCCCAGGCGTCGCGGTTGATCGGCGTGCGAATCGCGCCGGGTGCCACGCTGTTCACCCGGATGTGCTCGGAGGCGTATTCCTGCGCGATGCTCTTCATCAGCATCATGATGCCGCCCTTCGAGGCGGCGTAGTTCACATGCCCGGCCCAGGGAATCACCTCATGCACCGAGCTCACGCACAGGATCTTGCCGAGCGCGCGCGAGAGCTCTGGCACCATCCCGCGCCGCCTGAACTCCCGCACCGCCTCGCGGGCGCAGAGGAACTGCCCCGTGAGGTTCACGTCGATCACCCGCTGCCACTGGGCGACGGTCATCTCGTGGAGCCGCGCGTCCTTCTGCAGGCCGGCGTTGTTGATCAGGATGTCGACGCTGCCGAACTCCTCCCTCGCCCGCTGGAACATCGCGGCGACCTGCACCTCGTCAGCGACGTCGGCCTTGAACGCAAAGGCACGGCGGCCCATGCCCTGCAGCGTGGCGACGACCTCGAGCGCGGGCGCTTCCGCGGAGGAGTAGTTCACGGCGACATCGGCACCGGCCTCGCCGAGGGCGAGGGCGATCGCCTTGCCGATGCCGGAACTGGCGCCGGTGACGATGGCGCGCTGTCCAGGGAGCAGAGGGGGAATCGGGCGCCGGGGCATCTCAGAGGTCGGCATGGTGCGTTTCCAATCGGGGACGTGACATTCTGGCGGCGGGCGCCTCGGTGGCGGACGCCGTGCGGCTGGTCGGCTGCATGATGCGGGGCTGCAGCAGCTTCGCAATCAGCCCGGTCCATCCGGTCTGATGCGACGCACCGACGCCGCGGCCCGTGTCGCCATGGAAGTACTCGTGGAACAGCACATGATCCCGGAAATGCGGATCGCGCTGGAGCTTCTCGTTATCACCGAAGACCGGACGCCGTCCGTCGGCATCGCGGAGGAAAATCCGGGAGAGCCGGTTCGACAGCTCGTCGGCGACCTCGGCCAGAGTGAGATATCGCCCCGACCCCACCGGGCACTCGACCCGGAAGTCGTCGCTGTAGTAGTGATGGAACTTCTGCAGCGACTCGATCAGCAGAAAGTTGACCGGGAACCAGATCGGCCCCCGCCAGTTGGAGTTGCCGCCGAACAGACCGGAGTCGGATTCCGCCGGCTGATACTTCACTGAGAGCGGCATCCCCATGACGTCGAAGACGTACGGCTGGGCCTCATGCACCCTGGAAAGGGCGCGGATCCCGTAGTCCGAGAGGAACTCGGTCTCGTCGAGCATGCGCCGCAGGAGCTGCTTCATGCGGTGCCCGCGCAGTAGCGACAGTAGCCGCCGTTCCCCCATCCCCGGCTCCTGCCAGCGCGACACCAGCGCCGCGAGATCGGGCCGCGAATCCAGGAACCACCGGAGCCGGCCGGCGAAGCCGGGCAGCTCCTGGAGCAGCGCCTCGTCGATCGTCTCGACCGCGAAGAGCGGAATCAGCCCGACCATCGAGCGCACCTTGAGCGGCACCAGCCGGTTGTCCGGGGTGTTCAGCACATCGTAGTAAAACTGATCCTCCTCATCCCACAGCCCGACGCCGTCGTCGCCGAGGTTGGTCATCGCCTCGGCGATGTGGAGGAAGTGTTCGAAGAACTTGGTCGCGATGTCTTCGTACACCGGGTTGTGCCGCGCCAGCTCGAGTGCGATCCGCATGAGGTTGAGGCTGTACATCCCCATCCAGGCCGTGCCGTCGGCCTGGTTGATATACCCCCCGGTCGGGAGCGGCGCGCTCCGGTCGAACACCCCGATGTTGTCGAGGCCGAGGAAGCCGCCCTGGAAGACGTTCCTCCCCTGCGCATCCTTGCGGTTGACCCACCAGG
>JBGATI010000034.1:0-37910 GCA_044229245.1 Gemmatimonadales bacterium
CCCCCCGGTCGGGAGCGGCGCGCTCCGGTCGAACACCCCGATGTTGTCGAGGCCGAGGAAGCCGCCCTGGAAGACGTTCCTCCCCTGCGCGTCCTTGCGGTTGACCCACCAGGTGAAGTTGAGCATCAGCTTGTGGAAGACCCGCTCCAGGAAGGCGAGGTCGCCCTGATCGCCGCGGCGCTTGCGGTCGATCTGGAACACCCGCCACGCCGCCCAGGCATGCACCGGCGGGTTCACGTCGCCGAAGGCCCACTCGTAGGCGGGGAGCTGGCCGTTCGGGTGCATGAACCACTCACGCGTGAGCAGCACGAGCTGGTGCTTGGCGAACTCCGGATCGATGAGCGCGAAGGGAATGCAGTGAAAGGCGAGATCCCACGCCGCGTACCAGGGATACTCCCAGCTGTCCGGCATCGAGATGATATCGGCGTTGTTGAGATGCTTCCACTCCGCGTTCCGGCCGCGCTTGCGGTCCGACGGCGGTGCCGGCTGTGCCGGATCGCCGGCGAGCCATTCCGGCACGTCGTAGTAGAAGAACTGTTTGCTCCAGATCATCCCGGCAAAGGCCTGGCGCTGCACCATCCGTGCATCGGGGGCGGTCAGCCCCTCCTGCAGCTGGCCGTAGAACTCATCCGCTTCGCGGGCACGCAGCTCCAGCATCCGGTCGAAGTCGGTAAACGCCGGTCGAGCGCTACCGGCCGTCAGTCTGGTGCGGATCACCACGGACCCGCCCGCTTCGACCGTCGTCCGGTACCATGCCCCGGCCTTGGTGCCCTGGCGTTCAGAATTGACCGCCTCCGTTCGCCCGCCGACGATCCGCTCGTGGAAGGCGTCCTTCACGTACGATGCGGGACCGGCATGGCCGAACAGCCGCTCCGTGTTGGTCTCGTTCTCGGTGAAGAGCAGCTCGGGTACACCCTCGACGGACCAGCGATAGTCGCCGAGTTCGGCGTGGCTCGCCATCACCGCCCCGTCGCGCGCCTGGAGCGAGGGGCGGGCGCTCCCCTCCTTCCACGCCCAGCTGTTGCGGAACCAGAGCTGGGGGAGGAGATGCAGCGGCGCCGCCTCGGGACCGCGGTTGTGCGCGGTGATCCGCAGCAGGATGTCGTCCGTCGAGGCCTTGGCGTACTCGATCACGACGTCGAAGTAGCGATCGTCGTCGAAGATCCCGGTATCGATCAGCTCGTACTCCGGCCGGGTCACCCCGCGGCCGGCGTTCTCCCGCACGAGGTCTTCGTAGGGAAAGGCGCGCTGCGGGTACTTGTACAGCATCTTGAGATAGGAGTGCGTCGGCGTGGCGTCGAGGAAGTAGTACAGCTCCTTCACGTCCTCGCCATGATTGCCCTCGCGGTTGGTCAGCCCGAAGAGCCGCTCTTTGAGAATCGGGTCCCGGCCGTTCCAGAGGGCCACCGAGAGGCAGAGCCGCTGCTGATCGTCGGAGAAGCCGCCGAGGCCGTCCTCGCCCCAGCGGTAGGCACGGCTGCGGGCGTGGTCGTGCGGCAGGTAGTCCCAGGCGGCGCCATCGCGACTGTAGTCTTCGCGCACCGTGCCCCACTGCCGTTCGGCGAGATAGGGTCCCCAGCGGCGCCAGTTGGCCTGTTCCTTGTGTTGCTGCTCGAGCCTGGCACTCTCCGCGGTCCGCTGGCGCATGACGGTCTCCATTGGTGTCTGCTTCCCGAAGATGGGAGCGCAGCCGGACAACGTGCCGAGCGGCGATTCGGTTCCCCGTCAGGGACCGAGGCGGCGTTCCACGGCCAGCATCGCCTCGATGCGTGCCCGGAGGCTCTCCGGAGCCTGCACCCGACGAACCTTCTGGCGGACGGCGGCGAGCCACGGTTCCTCGGGCGTGTCATGCGGGCGGGCGAATCGCGGTGGTCCCGGATCTCCTTTCATCGAAACCTGACGGCCTTCTCCCTCGGTGGTGCTGGACGTGATGTTTCCCTTTCCGGACAACGCGGCCCACCGGTTCGGGGTTCCATCTTCCGCCCGCTCTCCCGGGGAGTAGCTTTGCGCAGAACCGCTGACCATCTGGGAGCGTATCACGCAATGATCCGCATTCTCCGACGCGACACCGGCGTTCTGCTGAGAGAAGTCGACGCACCCTCGCTCATCGGCGCGCGACTGGCCCTCGCCATCCTGCTCTACGCCGACCTGCCCGGCGTCGACCTCTCCGGCGCCGACCTTCGGGGCGCCGATCTCTGTTCCGCCAACCTGGCCGGGGCCCGTCTCGACGGGGCGGATCTCCGGGGCGCAGACCTGAGCGGCTCCAGTCTCCGGAACGCCTCCCTGGTCGGGGCGCGCCTCACCGACGGCCGGCTGCTCGGCGCCGACTTCACCGGGGCGTCCCTCCGCGACGCCGAGCTGAGCCGGGCCAGCTTCAAGCTCGCGCACGCGGAGGCGCCGGGCGCCGACTTCCGCAATGCGCGCCTCGCGCGCGCCTCGCTCGATCACACCAGCTTTCCCGGCTCGGATTTCTCGGGGGCGGATCTCTCGGAGGGGAGTCTGCGGGGGGCGAACTTCGCGGGGGCGAACCTGCGGGGCGCGGCATTCAACGGGGCGATGCTCGCAGGGACCAACCTGAGCGGCGCCAGCCTGCAGCACGCCGAACTCATCAACGCCGTCCTCCACCGGGCGGATCTCACCGGTGCGGAGCTGAGCGAGGCCTGTTTCGGGCGGACCGTCATCGCCGCCTGCCCGACTCTCGCGCTCGCGCACGGGCTGGGCGAGGTCTCGCACGCCTCTCCCACATCGATCGACGTGAAGACCCTGGCGCAGGTCCGAGGCGCCGTGCCGGCGGCGTTCCTCGACGGTCTCGAGGGCGCGAACGACGGGCTGGGCTAGGACGTCCCCGGATCGCCCGCGCCGTCGGCGCGGATCCGCGCGGCGATCCGTGCCATGAGGTCCTGGGGGACCGCCAGCCGGTGGAGCTTCTCCCGCACGCCGTCCAGCACTCCACGCTCGAAGCGGTGCTCGCTGGCGCAGGCCGCGCAGGTCTCCAGGTGTTCCCGAATCATGCGCATCTCGTCGGGGGTCAGCTCCCGGTCGAGATAGTCGTCGAGACGTTCGAACACCTCTTCGCAGGTAAAGCGATCCGGAGGATGCATGTCAGTCCTCCTCCGGCGCGGCATCGGTCAGCGTGCTGACGATGCCCCGCTCTTCCGCGATGGTCCATAACGCCTTCTGGAGCAGTCGCCGGCCGCGATGCAGCCGCGACCGGATCGTCCCCACCGGGACTCCGACCACTTCGGCGATTTCCTGGTAGGCAAAGTCCTGCACAAAATAGAGCGTCGCCACGATACGGTACTCCTCCGGCAGCGAATCGATCGCGGCGGTCACCTGCTCGGTGGCCATCCGGGACATGAGCAAACTCGCAGGGTCTTCGGTCTGCGCGTGAAGCCCCTGAGCGGCGGTCTGGCAATACATGTACAACTCCGGCGTGTCGTCCAGCTCGACCTCGGTCCCCTGCCGCTTCCGCTTCCGGTACTTGCTGTAGAAGCAGTTGGTCAGGATCCGGAAGAACCAGCCCCGGAAGTTGCTGCCCCGTTCGAAGGACTTGAATCCCCGGAAGGCGAGCAGCGCCGCTTCCTGGACGAGATCCTCGGCGTCCGACCGGTTGCGGGTGAATCGCAACGCCGTCCCATACGCCGAATCGAGCAGCGGGGACAGCAGTGCCTCGAACTCCGTCGTGTCTTCCGCGGCTGGTGCCGCGGTCACCGTGTTCTGCCCGTCAGCCGCGTCTCGACTCATCCGTCCGTTTCCCTTGACCGTGTCCTGGGACAACCGCGGAGACCTTCTCGTCCAGACCAACGCCGCCAGTCCGGGATTGGTTCCCGGCGGCGTGCCCGGGAGGGCTAGGCCACGCAGGCCAGCCCGGCCGCGTGCACCCATTCCTCGCCACCCGAAGGGGCCTCGAGCGCCTGCTCGAGGTCCTGCGCCACGTTCATAAAGGCGATGAACGCATCGTAGGGCGACTCGTACGGACTGAAGTACTTGTGCACGTCGCCGTCGGCGAACCACTTGGTACACATATAGTACAGATGGTCGCTGGTCGTCAGCCGACGCCACGATTCTACCAGCCGGGGATCCCCGCTCGCCAGAACCGAAGCCCGGAGGCCGTAGAGCCGCTCCTGGGCCGAGTGCTGCAGCTCGTTGCCGAGCCAGGCGGTGGTGTCCCGTTCGAGATCGGCCCAGGAGGTCGGCCGCTCGAAGGAGAGCGGCGCGATCGGGGGGCGGGCCGCGAGGTCTGAAGGATGCACGAAGTTCAGGCCGCGGCCAAGGCACTCCCCCGGCAGGTGGGCGAGGAAGTCGAAGATCCCCGTCTCCGCCCACTGGTGCTCGCCGAAGGTCTCGTAGTCCACGAAAAGATGGATGCTGTCGCCGGTGCTGCGCGAGAGCCACTCGCCATACTTCTCCGACGTAAGCGGCCAGCCGTCCCAGCCGCGATTCGAGAATCGGAAGCCGACATCGTCGCTCAACCGGTAGTTGCGCGGAATGAGCCTGAGCGCGGGTGCGGTCGTGGCCGAATAGACGTGGTTGGACGAGCGCCACCCCATCACATGGTCGGCGCCCTCCACCATGACGCCCTTGAAGCCGAGCCGGGCGATCGTCGGGGCGAGGTCGTCCCAGTAGATCAGTTCGGTGTTGCGGAACACCCGCGGCCGCTGCCCGAAGTAGCGCTCGATCGTCCGGGAGTGGCGCACCACCTGCTCGATGAACTCCTCCTCGGAGGCGAGCGACGCGAGACTGTGATAGTAGGTCTCGCCGAGCAGCTCGACCCCGCCGGTCGCGACCAGATCCTGAAAACTCTCGAGCACATCCGGCGCCCACTCCGCCATCTGATCGATGAGCGCCCCGCTCAGACTGAGCGCCACCTTGAAGGCGCCGTGCGAGCGGCGGATCTGCTCGGCGAGCAGCCGGTTCGCCGGGAGGTAGCACTTGTCGGCGACGCGGCGCAGCAGCCGCCGGTTCGTCTCGGTGTCGAAGTACTCCCCGTCGGTGCCGATGTCGAACAGACGATACTGCCGGAGCCGGAAGGGCTGGTGCACCTGGGCGTAGATGCAGATATCGGTCATCGGAGACTCCATGCGGGGGACGAGGCGGCGCGCGCGTACGCATCCGCGGTGAGCCGGGCCGGCTCCTCGAGCGAGAAGCGCCGGGTTTCCAGTTCCTGCTTCGCGTTGCGGGACATCACGTCCCGGAGGACGGGGTACTGGATCAGCGCGACGATCTGATTGGTCATCGCGTCGACATCCCAGAAGTCCACCTTGAAGGCGTTGACCACGACCTCGGCGACACCCGCGGTCTTGGGAATGACGCAGGGGGTTCCGTTCCGCAGACTCTCGAGCGCCACGAGGCCGAAAGGTTCGCTCACCGACGGCATCACGCAGACATCTGCCATCCGGTACAGCCGGTTCACCTGCGGTCCGTGCACCCCGCCGGCGAAGTGCACCCGGTCGGCGATCCCCAGCTCGGCGGTGCGGCGGATGAGCCGAGGCAGCATGTCACCCTGCCCCGCGACGATGAACTTGGCGTTCGGCACGTAGCGGGCGACGCGCGCCGCCATCTCGATGAAGTAGTCCGGCCCCTTCTGCCAGGTGACTCGGCCCAGGAAGAGGACGATCGGCACCCTGGGCGCCGCTGCGGGGCGTGCTCGGGGACGGAAGAGATTCTCCCGCGGCGTCTCGCCGTCGAAGCCGTCGCGGTCGATTCCCCAGTGGACGACATCGATCTTCTCCGCCGGGATCGCGTAGCGCTCCACGCAGACCCGCTTGAGGGCGTGACTGTTCGCCACGATCCGGTCGGCGGCCATCATCCCCTCGTACTCCAGCCGGCAGATCTCCGGATTGGCGCCCTCGCCTGCGCGGTCGAACTCGGTGGCGTGGATGTGGGCGATGAGCGGCTTGCCTGACACTTTCCGGGCTTCGATGCCGGCCGCGAAGGTAATCCAGTCATGGGTATCGATCACGTCGTGCGGCTCGCGCGCGGCGATGCCGCCGGCGAGCGCCGCATAGCGGGCCACCTCCTGGAAGAGGTCGGCGCCGTACACCGTCGTCCCATGCCGCGCCTGCCCCTTGATCGTCGAATAGATCTCCTGATACTCCTCGGCGCCGCCGTAGGGCGTCATCGGCGAGGGAATCCGGTGCACCACCAGCTGATCCGGTGCCGCGCCATCAGCGCTCACCAGCCGGAGTTCCGGCATCGGCGAGCTCTCGGCGGGGAATGGCACGACGAGCGTCACGTCGGTGCCGTTCCGGAGGAGCCCCTTCACCAGACCGACCGTCGCGGTCGCGAGCCCACCGGCCTGAAAGGGAGGGAACTCCCAGCCGAACATGAGGACGCGCATGCCGGAAGCGACGCTCACCGCGCGGCCGACGGAATGGACCGGCCGGCCTGCAGCGTCTCGGTCCACCGCTCGAGGATCCGGAGGACCCGCTCCCGTTCGCCGACGAAGCGGGCGGGAATCGCGGTGACGGGACGCCGGACACCGAGGCGTGCGGAGCGGGACTCGGATGGATCGCGCGGATCGAACGTCGATTGCTGTGCCATGCCGCCTCCCCGGGTGTGTCACGCGCGCTGTGGATACCTGCGATCGGGTACTGCCTCGCGGGTGACAACGCCGGGTGGCAGGGAAAGAGTTCCCGGGGGGAGCGTGCAGGACGTGAGGCGGGGCGGGCAGTGCGGTCGTTGCGGAGGGGTGCGGCGAGAGAAATCGCGATTCTGTCCATACGGAACTGCTCGGCGCCACAGTTAGCCCGGAGATCCACCGCCATGGCTCCCCGTGATCCGTTCTTCCGTGGGCATTGGGGCATTCTGCCCCAGTTGAACCACCGGGATCTCGTCGGTTGGAGCTGAACTCTCGATCACGCGTCGGCGTACCTTCAGCGCCCCCACCCCCCGGAAAGCATGGTGGGCGAGTTCAGCGCACATGAGGCCAGCGATGAACGTTGCCCAGAGACTCGGGGTGAAGAAGCTCCGACACTCCTCTAAGTTCATGCTGGTGGCTCCAACGCCTGGAGGTCGAACAGCTCACCTGTGCGCAGTCCCTGTGCACGGCCTGGTTGGCAAGAAGCGGGCGAGATCGCGCTCGTGGGCGGCCGAGAGGATCGTGGTACCACAGCGCCGTGGTACCGGGCTTGCCTGCCTCATCGCCCGATCCTCGATGCAACCGTCTGGCGCGGCCCTTTGCGTGCCACTCGTCCGTCCTTACTCATCCAATGGGCCAGGCGTCCCCCTCCTTTCAGGAACCCACGCGTGAAACTCGGTAGTCGACTACTTCTCACCCTGCTCCCGACCGCCGCGATCATCATGATGGTCTTTGCCGTATGGTCGCTGGTCGAGCGGGAGGAGACGGTCGTGCCCGCGGCCCAGCAGGAGGCGCGAGCCTATGCCACCGCGCTCGGCCTCGCGCTGGACAACGCCCTCAGGGACCTCCACAGCACCCAGGTCCAGGACATCATCAACCAGGTCAGCAGGGAGCCGACCGTCTACGGCATCATCCTCTACGACTCGACCGGCACACGGGTGCTCGCCTCCGATCCGCTGAACGCCCCCGGCCCGCCACCGGCGGGCGTGCTGGGGGATGTGCTGCGGAAGGGTCAGACGATCACCCTCGAGCGGGAGATCGGTGAGCAGCGGGTGTTTTCCGTGCTGCGTGCGCTGCATGGCGCGCGGGGCCGCGTGAACGGCGCGCTGGAAGTCGCGCAGCCGATGGACTTCGTCGAGTCCCAGCAGGCCCAGATCCGCCGGCGGTTTCTGTTCAACACCCTCGCCCTCCTTGCGGCGCTGGGCATCATCACGCTCTGGGTGGTTCGGCGCGTCGTCGCCCAGCCGATGGACCGCCTGGTCCTCGGTGCGCGTGAGCTGGGCGGCGGGAACCTGAGCTATCGAATCCCCGAGGCGGGCAGCAGCACCGAACTCGCCGCCCTGGCCCGGGAGCTCAACGGCATGGCGGGGAATCTCGAAACCGCGCGGGGCACGCTGGTGCGGGAAGCGGAGGAACGCGTGGGGCTCGAGCGGCGGCTGCGCGAGACGGAGAAGATGGCCGCGATCGGCAATCTCGCGGCAGGACTCGCGCACGAGATCGCGGCACCACTCAACGTCATCTCCGGGCGCGCGGAGCTGATGCTTCGCCGCGTCTCCCCCGAGACCGACGAAGCCCGTCAACTGCAGATCATCATCCGGCAGATCGGCCGGATCACGACCACCGTGCAGAACCTGCTCAGCTTCGCGAAGCGGCGCGAGGTCGCCCCGCGCGTCATCGAGCTCGGCGCCGTGCTCGAAGGCGTGCTCGAGTTCCTGGATGCCGAGTTCACTCGCGCATCCGTCCGCGTGCGTCGGCTGGGCAACGGTCGGGCACCCGTCACGGGCGATCCCGATCTGCTCCATGACGTGCTGGTCAACCTCGTGCTCAACGCGATCCAGGCGATGGAGCCGGTCGAAGGCGCTCGTGAACTGACCCTGCGCCTCGAGGCACGTGTCGCCGCGTCGGCCCTGCCTCCGGCGGCGTCACGCATGCCCGCGATCACGATGGAGAGCTGCTGGACCGTGCTCGAGGTTGAGGACAACGGTCCGGGGATTGCACCGGATGCTCTCCCGATGCTCTTCGAACCGTACTTCACCACCAAGGCGCGCGGGACGGGGCTCGGACTCGTGGTGGCCAGCAGTATCGTCCAGGCCCATGGCGGATGGCTCGACGCCAGGAACGGCGCGCATGGCGGGGCGGTATTCCGCGTGGCGCTCCCCCCTGCTCCGGATACCTCCGATGACTGACCGGATCCTCGTGGTCGAAGACGATCGGGAGCTGCGCGAACTTCTCGCCGAAGTCCTGGGTCAAGCGGGATACGCGGTGAGCACCTACGGCTCCGCGGAAGCGGCGCTCCGCGCGCTCGCCACACCCCCGAGCCCCGATCTTGTCCTGACCGACCTCATGCTGCCCGGGCTCTCCGGGCACGACCTCCTCCGGGAGATCCAGACGCAGCTGCCCGGCGTCAGCGTGGTGATCATGACGGCCTTCGGGTCGATCGCCTCCGCCATCGAGCTCACGAAGGCGGGCGCCTTCGATTACCTGACGAAGCCCCTCGGCACGGAGCACCTGCTCCACGCCGTGGCTCGCGCCCTCGCCGTCACTCGTACGCGGCGGCGCGCCCCATCCACCCGCCGGGAGCTCTCCGGATTCATCGGGTCCGCCCCGTGCATGCTGAAGCTGTACGATCTGATCGAGCGCGCGGCGACCTCTCCACACGCCGTGCTGATCACCGGGGAGAGCGGGACGGGCAAGGAACTCGTCGCCCATGCGCTGCATCAGCTCTCCGGGCGCGATGCCTTCGTCACGGTCAACTGCGGCGCGCTGCCCGAGCAGCTGCTGGAATCGGAGCTCTTCGGGCACGAGAAGGGCGCCTTCACCGGTGCCGACCGGATGAAAGATGGCCTCTTTCAGGTCGCCGACCGCGGCACGCTCTTTCTCGACGAGATCGCCGAGCTGCCGGTGGCGCTCCAGCCCAAGCTGCTGCGCGCCCTGGAACAGTCCGAGGTCCGGCGCGTCGGCGGAACCAGCGCGCGCACCGTGGACGTCCGCGTGATCGCCGCGACCAACCGGGACCTCGAAACCGAAGTCCGTGCCGGCCGATTCCGCGACGATCTCTTCTGGCGGCTCAACGTGCTGACGGTCGATGTGCCCCCCCTCCGTGAGCGGGTCGAAGACATCCCGGCGCTCGCGCGGAGCTTCCTGCCGAAGGCGGCGCCAGACGCCCCCCGCCCCGTCGCGCCCCTCGACTTTTCGTCGGAAGCACTGGCCCAGCTCGGCAGCTACGCCTGGCCGGGGAACGTGCGCGAGCTGCGGAACGCCGTGTTTCGTGCGGCAACGCTGGCCGACGGTCCCGAGATTCGGCCAGGGCACCTCCCGGCCCGGATCCATCAGGGCGGCGAGACCTCTTCGCTGGTCGCGCGCGCCACCCACCACCAGCTCACCCTTGCCGAGCTGGAGCGCCTTTATATCCTGCAGATCCTCAGGGAGACGAGCGGGAACAAGTCGAAAGCCGCGGAGGTGCTGGGCCTCGACCGCAAGACGCTCTATCGCAAGCTCGAGGAGTACCGTAACGAGGCGGCGGAACCCGAGGGCACCGTGTAGCACCACGCCACAGCGGCGCGGCATTTCGCCCCACCGCCCCAGCGCCAAGGACGACATGTCCCCATCACTGATCCAGATCACGGGCACCGCGCTCTTCGCCATCGCGGTCCTCCACACCTTCTCCACCAAGTTCTTCGAGCGGCTTGCCCACACTCGTCCCGCACACGCCGGGCTGTGGCATCTGCTCGGCGAAGTCGAGGCGGTATTCGGGTTCTGGGCGATGGTCCTGGTGGTCGCGATGGCGGTCATCGACGGTCGGGAGGCGGCGACCCACTATGTCGATCATCAGAACTTCACCGAGCCGCTGTTCGTCTTCGCCATCATGGTGGTCGCCGGAAGCCGTCCGATCCTCCAGGCAGCACGGACGGGAGTCCAGGTCACTGCGCGACTGCTTCCCCTCCCCGCATCAACCGCCTTCTTCCTGGTGACGCTGCTCGCCGTCCCGCTCCTCGGATCCTTCATTACCGAACCGGCCGCGATGACCCTCGCGGCGCTGATCCTGCGCGACCGGTTCTTCGCCCAGCCGATCTCGACCCGGCTCAAGTACGCCACGCTCGGCGTACTCTTCGTGAACGTCTCGATCGGTGGCACCCTCACTCCCTTCGCGGCTCCCCCCGTGCTCATGGTCGCGGGGAAGTGGGGGTGGGACACCTGGTTCATGCTCAGCACCTTCGGATGGAAGGCGGCCATCGCGGTCGCCGTCAACGCCGCGACGCTGACGGTCGCCTTCGCGCGGGAACTCGCGCAGGTCCCCGCGCCAGCCGGGGAGCAGCAGGTGAGGGTGCCGGCCTCGGTCATCGGCATCCACCTGGCATTCCTGGCCGGTGTGGTGGTGTTCGCCCACCACCCGGCGGTGTTCATGGGCCTGCTGCTGTTCTTTCTCGGCTTCGCGCATGCCTACGAGCGGTATCAGGACCGGCTGATCCTGCGCGAGGGACTCATGGTGGCCTTCTTCCTCGCGGGGCTGATCGTCCTCGGCGGACAGCAGAAGTGGTGGCTGGAGCAGGTCCTGATCGGTCTCGACCACACGGTGCTCTTTTTCGGCGCCACGCTGCTTACCGCGATCACCGACAACGCCGCGCTCACCTACCTGGGGTCGCTCGTCGACGGGGTCGGACCCGATTTCCAGTACGCCCTCGTGGCCGGCGCCGTGACCGGGGGCGGCCTCACCGTGATCGCCAACGCCCCGAATCCCGCCGGCTTCTCGATTCTCCGCGGCCAATTCCCGGACGAAGCGATTCATCCGATGGGGCTCTTTCTCGCGGCACTCCTCCCGACGCTATCGGCGGTGCTCGTCTTCCAGCTCCTGTAGCTCGGGAACCGCAGCCAGCGTCGCCCGGACGCCCCAGACGGCGGGTGTCAGCAGCGTGCGGACAGGGAGCAATGGGACAGCGCTGAGGCAGAACTCCCCATTCGACCAGACGACACGCCGCCGGAATGCCCCTGGTCGCCTCGGACTCGGGCACATCATCATGAGGCCCGACCCTTGCTCTTCCAGTCGCGAGCTTCAACCGAACGAGGTTCGCGATGGAATCTGTGCTGGTGCTGGTCGGAACGGACTTCTCCGAGGGAGCGCGAGCCGCCCTCGTGAGCGCGAGAATCCTGGCCTCGCACCTCAGGGCGGAGCTCCTCGTCGTCCATGTGATGGACCCCGCGACCGGCAAGCTGCGGGGGCTGGATGACGATGCCCGGCGCTGGCTGCATGATTGCGACGTCAGCCACCGCAGTATCCTGATCCTCGATGGGACGCCGTGGCTCGAGCTCACCCGCGAGGCGAGGAGCCGGGACGCATCCGTGGTGGTGGTAGGTCGACACGGTCGCTCCGGGTATCAGCCGATTGAGCTTGGCTCCACCGCGGCGCACGTCGGCCTCGCCGCTCCCTGCCCCGTTCTGCTCGTCGCGGAGCGCACGCCGGGGCGGTCGCAGACGAAGTTCTGGTACGGAGGCTCCATGCCCCGTCCCGCTCAATCCCAACTCCAGGATCAGTGAGCAGACGATGAAGCATCAGCCCCTCGCGCGCGTCGGCATCGTTGCTACCCTCGTCCTCCTCGTGGCCTGCGGCGGCAAGCCGAAGCCGGAAGGTCCGGCTCCGCAGGCTTCCACTTCCACGTCGGCCGGCACACCGGAGCCCTCCGCACCCACGAGCGGCACGAGCGGCCCCACCGCGGGTGACGCGACCGCTGCCGCCGAGGCGCGCCGCCGTGAGGCGGCCAGTCGCGCACGGGCCATCCTCGAGCAGCGGGTGTTCTTCGGCTTCGACCAGGCGGAACTCTCCCCCGCCGCGCGCGAGACCCTGATGGCGAAGCTCGAAGTCCTGAAGAGCTTTCCGGCGGTGAACCTGACGGTCTCGGGCCATGCGGACGAGCGCGGCTCCGACGAATACAACCTGGCGCTGGGGAATCGCCGCGCGAATGCCGTCAAGCAGTTCCTCGAGCTGCAGGGCGTGCTGAACGGACGGATGCAGACGACAAGCTACGGCGAGGAACAGCCGGCCGTGAACGGGCACGACGAGTCGGCCTGGTCCCAGAACCGTCGAGCCGAGTTCACCGTCACGGCTGGCCTCGATTGATCGGCCGATCGGTGCGCCGCACCCGGATCCCGGCGGCGCTCACCCTCCTCGCGCTTTTCACTGCACCACGTGTCGCGGAGGCGCGCCCGACGGACACGCCTTCCGACCCGGAGCGGCACGTCCGCGCCGGGCATGCGGCGCTGAAGGCAGGGAACCGAGCCGAGGCGAGGCGCCGCTACCTCGATGCGGCCGAGGGGATGCCGGACATCGCAGACTGGCTGCTCCGCCGGGCCGCGCTGCTGACGGCGGACAGCGCGGGCCGGATGGCGATCTATTCCCGAATCGTGCTCCCGGTTGTGCGGGAGCGGTTGCTGGAAACCGAGGCCGTTGCGCGTGAGCGCAGCGGGGATCTGCGCGGTGCCGCGCTGCGCTACGACTCCCTCGGCCGCGTTGCCGATGCGACGAGGGTCCGCCTCACCGCCGCCAGTACCACCGAGGAGCGCCGCACACTTCGCCAGCAGCTGGTGGCATTCATCGGGAAAGGAAACGGAAGCGCGGGCGTGCAGGCCGCCATCGAGCTGGTCTTCACCGCCCGGCTCGACCTCTCGGCCGACGAAGCCCTCGTGGTGGCCCGTGCGGCGAGTCGGAATCGCCTCCCGAGCCGGACGATCGCCCTGTTCCCCCGCGCGATCAGCGCCGGACTCGCCACCGCAGAGGACCGGCTTGCTCACGGAATGGCGCTGGGACAACTCGGCCGCTACCGCGAGGCGCTGGTGGCCTATTCGCGAGTCCCGCCAACGAGCACCGCCGCCCCGGAAGCGGCATACCAGCGCGCCCTCGCGCTCTCACGCCTCGGCCTGGACGATAGTGCGCGGGCCGTGCTCAAGCGCCTGACAGCAACCCCTGATGGGGCGTCGCCGGTGATTCCGAAGGGGCTCTACCTGGCAGGCGACCTTCGCTGGCGCGCCCGGGATACCGCAGGAGCGCGGGCGCTCTGGCTCGATCTGGTCCACCGCTACCCGCGCCACGAGCTCGCCGGCCGGGCCGGGTTCCTCGCCGCACTCACACTCTGGGAGGGGGGACGACTCCGGGACGCCGCAGCGGAATGGGAGCGGATCCATCTGATCGACGGGGGCCCGGAGGGCCAGGCGGCTGGCTATTGGGCGGGCCGGGCCTTCGATCGGCTGGGGGACGCGCGGCGGGCACAGCTGCAATGGCACTCCGTGATGGCGCGCGACTCCCTGTCCTACTACGCCGTCGTGAGCGCGCAGCGACTCGGTGTCGCGCCGTGGCTACCACCGGCGGCTCCGGACCGATTCTCGGTGTTTCCCGACCTCGACAGCACGGCGACGCGGCTGGCCCTCCTCCGGGCGCTGGACATGACCGATGAACTCGGCTGGGAGCGCGACCGCCTCCTGGCGGAGTCGACGAACAGCGTGGAGCGGTTGCTCGCTTCAGCCGACCTGCTCCGCCGGGACGGGCAGCCCTCGGCGGCCGTGGCGCTCGGTCGGCGCGCGCTGCGTGCCGGTGCGGCGGCGGATGCCCGGACCTATCGACTCATCTTCCCGATCCTGCACGAGACGGACCTCCGGCAGCAGGCCACCAGCAACGGGCTCGACCCAATCCTCGTCGCCGCGCTCATCCGGCAGGAATCGATGTGGGAACCGAAGGCCAGGTCGAGGGCCGGGGCGATGGGGCTGATGCAGGTGATGCCGACCACGGGCCGGCAGGTCGCTCACGGCCTGGGCGTCACGCGATGGCACACCGATCAGCTCATGGATCCGGCGACCAACCTGCGCATCGGTACCCGCTACCTGGCCGAGGGGCTGCGGCGCTTCGAGGGAAACCTCGGTCGCGCGCTGGCCGCCTACAATGCGGGCGCATCGCGCATCGGTCCGTGGGCCAGCGGCATGGCCGCGACCGATCCCGATCTCTTCGTGGAGCGGATCTCGATCTCGGAGACCCGGGACTACGTCCGGATCATTCAGCGCAACCTTGTGCTGTACCGAGCGCTGTACGGGAGCTAGCGGAGGCAGCGACCAGCCGAACCGATCGGCGTGGACCATTCCCGCCGGTCGGCCCGCCTGACGGGCGTGCCCTTGAGCCTCGATGCTTGACAGAACGGCCATTGGCTGGTGAGTGTACGGAATCCCGACTCACTTTGCCGGAAATAACCCATGGAGGGGTTCATGCCGTTCGCCGTCACCCGCCGTCTGGCCATCCTGGCACTCTGCGCCGTGGTACCGCTTCAGCTCTCCGCCCAGACCAAGAGCCTCCCGCAGCAGATCGCCGATGTGATCACCCAGCTCAACGGAGGCGTCCACACCGGCTTCCGCTTCATGCACGCGAAGGGCCTCGTGGTCACCGGCACCTTCACCGCCGCGCCGGGCGCGCGCTCGATCAGCAAGGCGGCCCACCTCGCCGGCGGGAGCGTGCCGGTGACGGTGCGCTTCTCGGATGGCACCGGCAACCCGATGATCCCCGACCCCGACACCCGGGGCGCCCCGCGCGGCATGGCCATCCGGTTCACGCTGCCCGGCGGGGGATTCACCGACATCGTCGCGATCTCGCATAACGGATTCGTGGTGGGCACCGGCGAGGAGTTCCTCGCCTTCCTGACGGCGGTATCAAAGACGACTCCTACGAGCCCGCACCCGAACCCGGTGGAGCAGTTCCTCGGCGCCCACCCGCGTGCGCTCAAGTTCATCCAGGATGTGCAGCCGCTGCCGGTGAGCTTCGCGACGCTGGCCTACTTCGGGAACAACGCCCTGCTCTTCGTCGACAGCGCCGGGAAGAAGCGCGCCGGTCGCTACCAGATCCTGCCGGCCGCCGGGATCGCGACCCTGGATTCCGCCGCCGCAGCAAAGGCGACGCCGAATTATCTGTTCGAGGACCTGCCGAAGCGGCTGGGGAAGGGACCGGTGAAGTTCCGGCTGGTGGTCCAGCTCGCCAATCCCGGCGACCCGACCAATGACGGGTCGATCGTCTGGCCGAACGACCGCAAGCTTGTGGAGCTGGGCACCATCACGCTCACGACGGTCGCCCCGAAGAACGACGAGCTGCAGCGCGAGCTCACCTACAACCCGATCTTCCTGACCAGCGGGATCGAACTCGCCGACGATCCCCTGATCCCACTCCGCTCGGCCGTGTACGCGCTGTCGACCGCGCACCGGCACTAGGTCACGCCGTCACCCCTCCCCACGCAGTGGGGAGGGGCCGGGGGAGGGGCGTCAGTCGGAGGGCACCGCTTCTTTCACTGCGGCTCTCGGCGTCGCCGCCGGCCTGCGGCCCGCGCGAGGACCGACCGCTCCTCCCTCCTCGTACTTGAACCGGTGCACCAGGTCCTGCAGTCCGCTGGCCATCCGGGCCAGTTCCGAGGCGGCCTGCTGGGTGTCGTTGGCGCCGCGCGTGGTCTCACCCGCAGCGGTCGCGACACCGCCGACGTTCTGCACGATCTCAGCCGCCCCGCTCGCCGCTTCCGTCAGGTTGCGGTTGATCTCGTTGGTGGTCGCCGTCTGCTCCTCGACCGCACTCGCGATGGTGTTCTGCGCCGCACTGATCTGGGCGACCACTTCCGCGATACCGCGGATGGCGCCCACCGCCGAGGCGGTGTCCCCCTGGATGGCGTGGATCTTCCGGCTGATGTCCTCGGTCGCGCGCCCCGTCTGGGTCGCGAGCTCTTTCACTTCGTGGGCGACGACGGCGAACCCCTTCCCCGCCTCGCCCGCGCGGGCCGCCTCGATGGTGGCGTTGAGGGCGAGCAGGTTGGTCTGCGCCGCGATCGCGGTGATGTCCCGGATCACCTGACCGATCTCCGCGCTCGAGCTGCCGAGCCGGGCCATCGTCTCGCTCGCCACGTCGGCGGCCGAGACCGCTTCGGAGGCGACCCGCGCCGCATCGGAGGCGTTCTTCGAGATCTCCACGATGGATGCACTCATCTGCTCGGAGGCCGAGGCGACCGTCTGCACGTTGCGATTGACTCCGTCGGTCGCGCGGGCGACGACGTTGGCCTGCACCGAGGTCTCCTCCGCGCCGGCGCTCATCGTCTGGCTGACACTGCTGAGCTCCTCGGCGGTCGCCGCGAGCTGGCTGGCGTTGTCGGCGATGGCCGAGATGCTGCCGCGGAGGCCGGAGAGGAATCCGTCGAGCGCCTTCGCGATCGTCCCGAACTCATCCGCCGACTCGACGCCGGTCGTGACGGTGAGATCGCCCGTGGCGGCCCGCTCGAGCGCCCCGACCGTGCGGCCCAGGCTGTCGAGGATCTGCCGGACGACGAGCAAGCCGAGCAGCACGGTGAGCACCACGATTGCCGCGGCGAGGAGCATCAGGATCCGCTTCGGGGCGACATCGACCGTCTCCGCCTGGGCATCGAGCGCGGCGAAGTCGGCGTTGCCGATCGCGACGAGCGCATCGACGCCCTTGCGATGGGCAAGGTAGGCCTCGTCCATCGGTCCCTCATAGACGGCCCTGGCCCGGACGAGGTCGCCCCGGCGCACCGCGGGTACGAAGCTGCTATCCTCGAGCGCCAGGAACGCGAGTGCCGGCGGGACGAGCTGCTGCTCGAACGCCTCGCGCGCCTTCCCGTCAGGGAGTTCCGCCCTCCAGTACGCCAGCCTGGTCCGAAAGTCGTTCTTGAGCGAATCGAGCTTGGCGAGGTAGCTGACGCGCTCCTCGGGGTGGGTGGTGTTGAGCACCCGGTCCGCGGCCAGGTACGACTCGATGAGATAGGCGGGCGGTGGCAGGATGTCGGCGAGCAGGTCCTTCTCCAGTACGATCGACTGGTAGAGCGGGCCGTGAACCCGCACCCTGTTGATGGTGAGAAAGGCGAGGATCGTCAGGGCGATGAGCCCCAGCGACCCGACGCCGACCATGAGGGCCAGCTTCGTCTTGACCGGCCAGTCGCGAAACCGGAACATATGCCGCACAGGTGAAGGAAGGGCTGCCGGGGCGACGCCCAGTGCAGCCGGGTGCCAACCGCCCTATTATCGGCCTCCAGCACCGAATCTGAAGAACTGATGAGTGCGACCGACAGAATCCTTCGGACTTCCTCCTCCGTGCGGGGAGCCGGGGAGCATTGGTGCGACAGGATCGTTCGGCCCCCATCGCCCGCCTCCGGCCGCACCTAACGGAACAACCCCGTTCCGCCGACGGCGGGTATCCTCTCCCGGCACTGGGGACGCTATCTTACTGCCCGCGCCACGAGGGCGTGGTGACCCGGCCTTACGATGAGGCGTTCAGCATGGGTATGGACTTCGAAGGCGCCATCCTCTCCCACACCCGGTGGAAGCGGCGGCTGCACGCCAGCCTGAGCAGTGGAGAGGCGCTCGACCCGGCCGAGACCGCCCGGGACGATCGCTGCGAGCTGGGACAGTGGATCGCGGCGGTGCGCCCGACGCTGGGGTCGCGGAGCGACTTTCTCGAACTCGCCCAGGCCCACAGGCGGTTCCACCTGGCCGCGGCCGACGTCGTGCGGGTGATCAACGCCGGCGAAACCGAGCGGGCCGCCCGGATGCTCGGCTTCGGGAGCGAATTCGCGCTGGCCTCGGCCGAGGTGGTCCGCGCGATCACGGTCATGCGGATCAACGACGCCGCTTCCCCACCCCCTCCCGCATAGCCGTCCACCCACGCAGTGGAGGGGCTCGGGGAGCGGCGTCAGGCGGAACGAGGACTCGAGGCCCTGCGCGGAGCACCGCGCCCAGCCATCCCTCCCGCCTCGATCCGGAACTTCGCCACCAGCTGCTGCAGCTCTGCCGCCATCCGCGCCAGCTCCCCTGACGCACTCAGGGTGTCGCGCGCGCCATCGCTCGTGCTGCGCGCGGCGTCGGCGACGCCGGTGATGTTGCGGGTGATCTCGTCCGAGCCCTTCGACGCCTCCACCACGTTGCGGCCAATCTCCCTGGTCGTGACCGTCTGCTCCTCGACCGCCGAGGCGATTGCACCCTGCATGTCGCTGATCTGCGCGATGATCTGGCCGATCTGCTGGATCGCCGAGACGGCGCGCTCCGCATCCTCCTGAATGGCGGTGATCCGCCCGGTGATGTCCTCGGTGGCCCGCGCGGTGCCCTTGGCGAGTTCCTTCACCTCGCCCGCCACGACCGCGAACCCCTTCCCCATCTCACCGGCCCGCGCCGCTTCGATGGTGGCGTTGAGCGCGAGCAGGTTGGTCTGCTGCGCGATCGAGGCGATGACCTTGGTGACCGAGCCGATCTCGGCGCTCGAAGCACCGAGCTTGGCGACGGTGACATTGGTCTGACTGACGACGTTCACCGCCTGCGCCGCGACCCGCGCCACCTCGGTGACATTGCGCGCGATCTCGGCGATGGAACTGTTCATCTCCTCCGCCGCGGCCGCCACCGTCGCGATGTTGCTGGTGACCTGGGTGCTTGCCGCCGAAACGACACCGGCCTGCGTCGAAGTCTCGCGTGCGCTGGTACTCATGCTGTCGCTGCTTGCGGTGAGTTCCTCGGCCGCACCGGCGAGCGTCGTCGCGGTCTGGGCGATCCCGCCGACGCTCAGCCGCAGGTCGGAGAAGAGCATCTCCAGTCCGCTGCCGATCTGCCCGATCGCGTCGGTCCCCTTCACCGGAACCTCGCGGGTGAGATCGCCCTGCGCCGCAGCGTTCACCACTTCGAGAATCGCCGCGACGCTGGTGCGCAGCTTCTCCGCTTCTGCGCGCTCCCGCTCCGCCTGCTCCGCCTCCCGGCGCCGCTCCACCTCCGCCCGGGCCTGCTCCTGCTGCCGGCGCGCCTCCGCCTCCTTCTGCTCCCGTTCCGCCTGACGACGCTCGTTCTCCGCTGTTTCGCGCTCGAGCTGGCGCTGGCGCTCGGCGGCCGCCTGCACCTGCTCGCCCGCCAGCCGCGCGGCCTCCGCGGCCTCCGAGGCCCGGGCCGTCTGGATCCGCGCCTCCTCGAGGGAGTGCCGCTGGGCGGTCACCGCCTTGTTGAGCGCGGCGGCGATCCGGGCCAGTTCATCGGTCCCCTCCACCGGCAGCGCCTGTTCGAGATCGCCCGCGGCCACGGCTTCCAGCACCGTCACCGTCCGGCCCACGCCCCCCGCGAGGCCACGGCCGATCCGAAGCGCCAGCACGACGGCGAGGACCAGAAGGCACAGCGAACCGAGCAGCGTCCCCACCAGCCAGCGTCGGCTGCTGCTGCTCAGCCGATCGGAGCGCGCCGCGATCTCCGCGACGAGCTGATCGTTGATCTGCGACAGCATCGCAATCCGTGCTCCCGCCGCCTCGTCCCATTCCGCCGCGCTCACCCCGGCCAGCCCGCGCTGGCCGGCGCTCTCGCGCGCCAGCTGCCGGAGCCGCGCGGTCTGTTCCACCGGCGCCCCCTTCACGGTCGATTCGAAGACCTCCCGCTCACTGTCGGACGCGGTCGCGAGATAGAGCTGCTGGTAGCTCCCCTGCTCCTCCGCCGCCGAGAGGAACTCGGCGAACTCGGCGGGATCGGCGAATCGCCCCCGCTCGAAAGCAGCGGTGAGCAGCACCCGTTCCAGGCCGGCGCGCTCCACGGCGTGCATCAGGCTGGTGAAGGTGCCGAAGAGCCGGGCGAGCTCCGGATCCTTGCTCTCGCCGGCCATGCGCGCGACGACCTGGAGAAACGCTTCATCAAGCGCCGAGTAGAAGTCTGTCGCTGCGGCCTCACCCAGCTGGCGCCCGTCGACCTGGGCTCGTACCGCCGCGAGTCGGCGGTAGTAGCGCGTCACGGCAGTATCGAGACTGACGCTGAACTCCTTGCCGAGCCCGAGGGCGGGCATCTTCACGATCTCCGAGTCGAGCACGACGACCTCCGAGTCGGTCGCCGCCCGCGCCGCGCCCAGCTCGGCCTGACCGGCCGCTCCCGATCCGTTGAGGAAGATCTCGGTACCACGGCGTTCGGCCTGGGTCCGCTGCAGCAGCCGGCTCAGATCCGCGGCGAACTCGGTCAGCGCCTTGACGTCGCCGGCGTTGTGCGCGGCGACGCTCTGCTGGTAGATGAAATCGGCGGCGAAGAGGGTGAGACCGAGGAGCGGGAGGACGAGCATCAGCAGGAGCTTGGGGCCGATCGACAGACGCTTCAGCATGCGGCGCTTCCTGTGAGGGCCCTGGGGTGGGCCGGAGGTCGTTGGCGTTCCCCTCCGTTGTCGGCGACGATGGCGCGATCTGAAGCCGTCCGAAGAGACTTTCACCCCGCCTTTCGGCGGGCTTCAGAGTGGATTCATGAGACGTCCATGCTCGTGGCCGAGAACTGCCTGGCCTTCAGCGGGGGACGACAGTTGGAAGCTGGCGAGCGGGATGACGGGGAGGGCCCTACTGGCACGACGGGCACTGCCGGGACTGCCTGACGGGGACGCGTGCTAGTGCGCTGACGTCAGGTGGAAATCCCGGCAGATGGGGCAGGCGCCGTGACTGAGATCGATCGGCATCGCCTCGACCCAGACGGGAATCCAGTCCCACCTGGCCGGGCGCGCGGGGTCCTGAATCCGGCGGCAGTAGCTGCACATCACGATCAGACCGCGACGGTCACGGTATTGCCGCTCGTCCGGAAACGCGGGTGCGCGATGGGCGTGATCGTGCGGTGCCTCGTGGATCAGGGTGTTGACGATCAGGACCCCGCGGCCACGGAGACCGTAGAACTGCATGCGGAAGGCACGGTAAGTGGTGGCATCCGAGCACTCGTACTCGTGCGTCACCGGATGCATCGTCTCGAGACCGTGGCTCAGCGCAGTCGCAAGCAGGTGCTCGTAGACGGGACGGATCACGGCGGGGATGGCATCGAGATACTGGCTGCCCAATCCCCACGACGTTGCGATCGCCGCACCGCCGCCATTCTCGGCCGCGAACTGGTGCCAGGCCGGATTGACGTAGGCGATCCGGGCGTCCCGCCACACGCCGAAGATGGCGCCCGGATGGCGATCGAGTTCCTCGAGCTGGAAGTGCTCTTTGAGGAGTGGTGCGAACCCGGGGTCCAGGTGCGCCTGCAGGGCCAGTCCCATCGTCGAGTCCGCGGGCAACGGAGAGCCGGAAGTAGTCAACGGTGACTCCATCAGATGCGTGCGAAAGGCGCGCAAATTAAGCAAACGGTACGGCCCGCTTCAAGTCTCTTGAATCCCGACACCCTTCCCTTTCCTTCATAATTGGCGTTGGTTGATGCCAACAGCGCCGCCGGACGCCTGCGGATCCTAAGTCTCCTTCCCGTGGCCACAGCGTCCACCCCCTCACCGATCCCGATTATGAGCTGGCTCGCCTCGATCTTCGTCGCGCTCCTCACAGCTGCCGCAGGTGCCGTGGCCAGCGGAGCCGTCGCCGCGCTCTGCGTGGACTGGTACCACGTCTCGAGCCGGGAAGGAGGTGCGGGGTACTTCGTCCTCTTCCTCGGTCTCTTCGGGCTGATCGCGGGGGGCGTCATCGGACTGATCGCGGCGCGGTACGTCGCGGCCCACGCCGATCCTTCCTTCTTCAAGGCGCTGGGCTATGGGCTTGGCGTGATCGCCGGCGTCGCCGGGGTGATCGCTGGTGCGGCGCGCCTCCTCGCCGATGTACCGCCGACGATCGACGGGGAGACTCTCTTCCTCCAGGTCGAGATCCGCTGGCCGGCGGAGCAGGTCACGCCACCAGCCGCAGACACCGGCCTGGCCGCGCTCACCCTGCATTCGATCCCGGCCTTCTCCCACACGGTCCGCGCCTCGGCGCGCGGGGCGCTCTGGCTGGAGGACGCGCACCAGGTTGATGGACGGTGGGTGGCACCCGGCGCGGTGGAGGTGTTCACCAGTCGTGGCAGCAAGGCGCTCGACGTGGAGCTGGGCTCGAAGCACCACGAGGGCTTCCTGCTGCGGTTGCCGGCCTATCCGACGAAGCGGGACACGGTGTGGACCGACTGGCTCCCTCGGGACGGCCGCGGCGGCCCGCCCCGCGCCAAGGGGCTCACCTACCGCTACCGGGTGCAGCGCGCCAGCGAGCCGATCCGCTCGGAGTCGGTCGGGCGGTTCGAGGTGCTGACGGTCGCGAGCCAGTTCTACGAGACCCAGGTGCAGGGAAAGAGCGTGATCGCGGCGAGCGCCCGCTTCCGGCTCCGACTCGCCGGCAATCCGGTCTCGTTCGGCGCCTCCTCCGACAGCGCCGCAGCGGAGACGCCGCTGGATGAGGTGGCGGTGCTTCCCGGACCTGCCGGCGCGTTGCTGGCACACACCGACCCCTCCGACACGCCGAGCCAGTGCTTCCTCGTCGTCGCCGACGGCGTGCGCCCGCGGGTGGACTCGCTGCCCGACTGTGGCGGCGTGAGTCAGGCACAGGTCCTGACCTCCGACAACGCCCGCTTCCACGAGGCCCAGAAGGTCGCCCTGGTCCCGGGACGCATCAATCGGGAAACGTTCGCGGAGCACGGGGTCTATCTCCTCGGCAACGCCACCTTCGACACGAGGAGTCTCTCCTTCCGCCGCTTCACCCCTGACTCGGCGCTCGTCCTCGTTCCCGCGGTGGCGCCGCTCGGACTCTCGCCCGATGGGCGGAGTCTCATCCGCTTCGGCTGGGGCCAGGACGAGAACGGCATCGGAAGCGAGAGCCTCCCCCGCCTCGGCGTCACCGATGTCGTGAGCAACCAGAGCTACCTGCTCGCGATCGATCCGGCCCGGATGCGCTTCCCGAACTTCGAAGCGCTGGACCCGGCGTGGGTGGACCACCACTTCACCTGGGAGCGGGGCCAGGACGGGATCGACCGGCTGGTGGAGCGAAAGCACTTCGTCCCCATACCCTTCCGCGGTGCGGTGACCACCGAGGACGGCGGTTACCAGTACTACCGCATCGAGAAGGCGGGGAGCGCGCTCCGGGTCGCACTCCTCGATTTCCTGGTCGCCGAGTTCAGGGCGGAGCGGGTGCCTGCGGATTCCGACGCCTACGAGATGCCGGTGAAGATCGACGGCCGGACCGTCAACGTCGCGGCGAGCTCCGACTTCGGCTACGTCTCCGTCTCGATGGAGCGCGGCACCGGCGACACGACGCTCGTCACCCGGATCGCGGAGCGGTTCGACTCGGTGCTCGCGACCGGCAAGTATGACTCGCTCTTCGCCCACTGATGCCGCACGCTGAGGTGGAGATCACGCAGGGAGGGCGCGGGGGCGGGATCACCTACCGCGAGGGGACGCTGCGCATCCCGTTCGACTGGGAGTTCGCGATGTCGCCGACGCTCGCGCTCATCTGGGGACCGAAGGCCGCCGGATGGGACGCCGCTTTTCCGTGGGCGGCGGGCCGGCAGCGGGAGGTGTACGAATTCGTCGGGAGCGAGGTGGTGCGGCAGAAGGCGAACGACGCCTGGTTCGCTTACGATCTCGAGGCCGGCACGATGGATCTGATCGAAGGGAAGAAGCCGCTCCGGCCGCCGACGGCGTCAGGCGCACCGCCGGAGCCGAGCCCGGCATACGCCCGCTTCCAGGCCAGCGTGGTCCCGGTGTGGCAGTCGTGGCAGCCGGGCCAGCACTATGACGTGGAGGCGCTCCCCGGACTCGCGCCGGAGGAGCTGGCCGAGGTGGTGGCGATGCTCTCCGCGCGGGACACCACGTGGAGAGAAGTCGAGGCGCTGGCGGTCATCCCGCTCCCGCAGGCGCAGCAGGCGCTGCGCGCGGCGGTCACCCACCACCTCTCGATTGATACCCGGCTCGCCGCGGCGGAGGCGCTCCATCGTGCCGACTCGACGTTCGACCTGGAGACGGTGCTCGCGCGACAGCTCCGGGCGCTCCACCGGCCGGCGGAGGGGCTCGCGCGGGCGCTTCGCCTCGCGGCGGAGCATCCGAGCCCG
Source organism: Gemmatimonadales bacterium (assembly GCA_044229245.1). GTDB lineage: Bacteria > Gemmatimonadota > Gemmatimonadetes > Gemmatimonadales > GWC2-71-9 > JADJOM01. The sequence goes on from JBGATI010000034.1 coordinate 24,407, forward strand.
GTCGTCCAGCAGGCGCTCCTCTGGGCGAGCTACAACGCGACCGACTGCGCCCCCGCCTGCGCGGAGCTGCTGCTGAAGCTGCGTGGCACCTCCGCGCCGCCCCACGCACCCGAGTTCGAGGCGATGCTCCTCAAGCTCGGCTACCATAACAGCTCCTTCGACCGGAGCGCCGCCTTCGAGGCGCTCTCCCATGCCGTGGGCATGGTGCTGGACACCACCCAGTCGGACTGAGTGGCCGCGCCGGTTCAGCGCGACTTGAGGAAGGTGCCGTTCCGGAGCTCCGACACCGCCTGCTGCAGCTCGGCCGCGGTGTTCATCACGATCGGCCCGTACCAGGCCACCGGTTCCTCGATCGGCTTGCCTGACACGAGCAGGAAGCGGATCCCCTCCTCGCCGGCGTGCACCACAACCTCATCGCCGCGATCGAAGAGCACCAGCGACCGGTTCCCCGTCTGTTCCCTCACCACGACTTCTTCCCGGCCGTCCTTCTCGGTGAGCACCCCGAACGGCTCGCTCGAATCGCGGAACTTCCCCGAGCCTTCGAAGACGTAGGCAAAGGCGTGGCGGGCGATCTCCACCGGGAGCACCTTGCGGCGCCCCGGTGGCACCGTGACATCGAGATAGACGGGATCGGCGGCGACCCCCTCGACCGGGCCCGACTTCCCCCAGAACGAACCGCAGATGACCCGGACGGCGGTGCCATCGTCATCGGTCACCGTCGGGATCTCCTTCGCGCCGATGTCCTGGTACCGCGGCTTCGTCATCTTGAGCGAGGCGGGGAGATTGGCCCAGAGCTGGAAGCCGTGCATCCGGCCCGCCGGATCGCCCTTCGGCATCTCCTGATGCAGGATGCCGGAGCCGGCGGTCATCCACTGGATGTCCCCCGCCCCGAGCGAGCCCTGATTGCCGAGACTGTCGCCATGCTCCACCGTGCCGGCGAGCACGTAGGTGATGGTCTCGATGCCGCGGTGCGGATGCCAGGGAAAGCCGGCGAGATAATCCGCCGGACGGTCGTTGCGGAAGTCATCGAACAGCAGGAACGGATCGGTCTCTTCTGTATCACCAAAACCGAAGGCGCGCCGGAGATGGACACCGGCGCCCTCCATCGTGGGCGTGGCTTCGACCACACGCTTCACGGGTCGGATCGACATGATACTCCTCCAGAGAGTGAAACCCCGCAGCCAAGATAATTGTCTCGGTGCTCACCACACGACGCTGAACTCCCGCGGGCCGGTTCCGCCGCCCGGCGAGTCGCTGCGACCGACCCGCCACGGCGCTCCGGCGAACTGCTTCAGCTCCTCGCAGGCATTCGCTCCGGCGAATGCAGCCTCGTGCCGGCGCAGTAACAGCGCATCTCCGCCGTACCGCTCCACCAGTTCCATCGAGACGCAGTAGGGGATCAGCCTTCCGGCAATGACCCACTGATCGCGGTGAACGTGGCTCAGCAGGATGTACTGGACACCGTGCCGGCGCAGATACTCCTGCATCTCCGCCGGAGGGAGGCTCGCAGCCTCGAGCTCATTCACCGTGCGCCTGCCGATCAGCAGGTAGGTGGTCGCCGCCTTCGGCGTCAGGAGCACCGCGTCCGCAGGCGTTCTTCGACCGGCGTCGTGCACCGCCGAGAAGAAGGCGAGCTGCTCCGCGGGGAAGCAGCCAGCGGAGATGTAGGGTGCACTCCGGTCGCAGGCGCTCAATGCCCGCCATTCGACCCGATCCCGGAGCAGGCCCGACACCGAGAGCACGCCCGAGAGCACGGCGGCGATTCCCCATCCCGCACGCGGGCTCCACCGCGCCCCGAGCCAGTGTCCCCCCGCCAGGACGATCAGAACCAGGAGCCCGATCACCGGCACGAGGAAGCGGGGCAGGATATAGGGCCAGACCGCGAGGATTCCGATGTAGCAGAAGAAGTAGAGCGCCACCCCGGGCAGCCGCCGCGCCAGCAGGATGAATCCCACCGTTCCCGCGCCCAGCACGATGAGCAGCCAGCCCCAGTTATCGATCCGCGTCCCGCCAACCGTCGGCATCGCGAGGCTCATCGGGATCCGTCGCGCGAGGTATGTCGGCACATTGTTCGTCAGGCGGCTGGCGACCGTCCGGAGCAGTTCGACACCGCGCGCCCGCTGCTGCGAGGGCGCCAGCGGGAGATGCGACGGGACTGCGGGCGCTGAATCGTGACTCACGGCGGGCGGGGCCGGTGCCGCGGTCACCGTATCGGTCCGGACATATGCGGCGTCGGTGATGTAGGACTGTCCGGCGAGTTGCCTCGGCGCAACGGCGGTCCAGGTCATCCAGGCCCCGACGGTCAGCAGACTCGCCAGGACAAACCACCCGGCAGCCCGAAAGCGCCGATCCAGCAGCCACTGCCCCAGGACCGCGAGCAGCAGCGCGATCCCGACGCTTCGGGTCAGTGCGGCCGCGATCGCAAACGCCCCCGCGGCGAGACGGGTACGCGGGGCCGGTGCCGGCGCCGTGAGGCACCAGAGCGTGAGCGCGGCGAAGCACATGAACAGCGGTTCGCTCTGCACGTGCCCCGCGGCGTTGAGCAGCGAGGGGTTCACCGCCGCGACCGCGAGCGTCAGGAGCGCGAGCCCGGGTGACCAGCGGCGGACGATGAGATAGAAGAGGCCGAGCGTCGCCGTGGAGAGCACCACGCTTGCGGCGATGGCGACGGCGATTCGGTCACCGAAGATCGCGGTGGCGGAGGCGAGCAGCGCAGGGTAAAGCGGGGGATACAGGGATTCGAACGGCGTGCCGACCAGCCAGAGATCGACATAGGAGAAGTGCCGGAGCGCCCTGGCCAGCAGCAGATACACGGCATCATCCTGTGCCGTGGTGAGCGCGGGCACCCGCAGCACCCAGGCAAGCCCCGCATGCAGGAGGAGGAGGGCCGCCGCGGCCACCGAGGCCGCTCTGCCGGTGGACGGATTTTCGCCACTGATCCGGGTCTGCAGACAGCGCCTCCGGGGGTTCGCTCGAGCAGGGGGTCAGGGGGACGGCCAAGAATAACCGATTCCCTGGCCACGAGCGCCTGCGGCTCGCCCGCGCGGGGGAGGGCAACTCCATCCAACGGTGTATCGCAAGCGGCTGGCTCAGCGGCTATGCTGCGTTGGTGGCGGACACCGGCGGCCTCTCGGCGTCGCGGTGACGCCTGGGCGAGTTGTCGCGGAGACCCGCCGCCCGGATCCGCCCCTCCTGCACCGTCGTCCGAGGACCTCATCACAGTGGAGTACTCCATGCCCACGAACACGATCACCCCGCGCGCTGCGCGCGCGTCCCAGGCCGACTCACGGAACGCGGAGCCAGTCACGAAGCACTATCCGACGAAGAACGACCTCCCGGAGGAGCAGCGCGCGGAGATCATCGGTCTGCTCAACCAGCGGCTTGCCGACTGCATCGACCTGCAGACCCAGTGCAAGCAGGCGCACTGGAACGTGAAGGGCCCCACCTTCATCGCGCTGCACAAGCTGTTCGACGAAATCAACGAGGATGTCGAGGGGTACATCGACCTGATTGCCGAGCGCATCGTCCAGCTCGGCGGCGTGGCCGAGGGGACGGTGCGTATCGTCGCGGTGCGCTCCAAGCTGCTCGACTATCCGCTGGCGCTCACCACGGGCGGACAGCACGTGGCGGCGCTCTCCGACGCGCTCTCGCAGTTCGGCCGGACGGCCCGGATGTGCATCGAGGAGATGACCGACCTCGAGGACGCGGTCGGCGCCGACATCATGACCGAGATCGCCCGCGGGACGGACAAGTGGCTCTGGTTCGTCGAGGCCCATCAGCAGGGGGAGAGCCTCTAGCGCCGGCCTGGGTCAGCGCGCGGCGATCGGAGCGACCATGCTCTCGATCGCGGCGCGCGCGCCGCGCTGCTTTTACGGCAACGGGGGAGCCTTCGGAATCTCGCCGCCGGCGCCGGCCTCGAGCGCGGGGGCAGCAGTCGCGCGGGGAATCGTCCTGGCACGGGGGGAGTTGGTGCGAAGCGCGCTGGCGAGCGGCTTGGTCGGCTCGGCCGAGCTGGCCGTCTGCCTGCGCGGTACTGGGGCTGCGGCCAGCACCCGCAGCGAGTCCCGCAGATCCTGCACCATCACCATCAGAGAATCGTGCGAGGCCTGCAACCCGAGCAGTTGCCGACGGTCACCCGCTCGGTCGTCAGCGTGGCGATTCGATCCCGTGAGCATCAGTCCGGCCCCGCCCACTGCCAGCACCGCCGCGAGGACCGTCGGCACCGCCCCGGGCCAGGCGAGCAGCCCGGCCAGCGGACTCGGCGTCGCCTCGTAGAATGCGGCCCCGAATGAGGGCGTGGCACGCGTGGGATTCGCACCTACCGGCGCGGCCAGCTTGCGCTCGAGTTCCCGGAGCTGATCGCGCAGTTCCCCTGCTGCCGTGGTTCGGCGAATGGTGGCGACGACGGCCGCGACGATCGCGGCGGTCCAGACGGCGAGTATGAGCATCGGGCTGACACCCGCCGCGGCGGGCTGGGAAGCGAGGAGCGTGTCCATGGTCGCACCGTAGGGCCTGAAAGGGTCCGGTCCAGCCGGGAAGATCAGCATGGACGGAAGCCGGCCAGGGTCACGATGACGTCACTCCTTCACGTCACCTCTGTAGAGAATCCACGGTCAGCCCAGCATCTCCTTCACCTTCTCCACCAGCGCCGTCGGCGCGAACGGCTTCTGGAGCATTTCGGGCGGGGCGCCATCGGGTCCGGTGCCCAGTGAAGACCCGTCGGTGTATCCCGAGATGTACAGCACGCGCATCCGCGGCCGCGCCTCGAGCAGCCGCCGCGCGAGTTCCGGTCCCTTCATCCCCGGCATCAGGACATCGGACACGAGCAGGTCGATCTCGCCCGGGAAACGCTGGGCGAGTTGCAGCGCGTCCCTGCCGGTCCCGACGAGGACATCGAAGCCATGGGCCTCGAGCGCCCGCCGGGCGAGTCCCCGGATCGAGTCGTCGTCGTCGGCCAGCAGGACGGTCGGCCGGCTCCCGGAAACCGGTGCAGCGACGCCGGTCGCCGGACCCGCGGCCCGCGGTGAGACCAGGGGCAGGTAGATCCGCACCGTCGTGCCCTGCCCCGGGGCGCTGTCGAGGAAGATGAAACCCCTGTTCTGCCTGACAATGGCCTCCACGGTCGCGAGGCCGAGACCGGTCCCCCGCGACTCGTCCTTGGTGGTGAAGAACGGCTCGAAGGCGCGTCGGCGGGTCTCTTCGTTCATGCCGATCCCGCTGTCGGCGACCGACAGCCGGAGCCAGCTCCCGGCCGGAAGCGTGGGCGCTTCCGCCACCGTTCCCTCGACAGCAACCACGGTGGTATCGATCACCAGGCGGCCGCCCTCCGGCATCGCGTCCCGGCTGTTCACGACCAGGTTGAGGAGGATCTGCTCCAGCTGGACCGGATCGGCGAGCACGGTCGCCGGCTGTTCGCAGAGCGCCGTCATCAGCGTCACCTGCTCGCCACTCAATTGCGTGAGCATCCCGGTCATCCCGCTGATCACCTGATTCAGATCGACGATGCGGGGCGCCAGCACCTGGCGGCGGCTGAACGCGAGCAGGCGGCGGGTCAGCCCCGAGGCCCGCTGCACCGCCTTCCGGATCTCCTCGACCTCGTTCTGACTCGGGTGGTCGTGCGGGAGGTCGCCGCGGATCACGGCGCTGAACCCAAGGATCGCGCTGAGGATGTTGTTGAAGTCGTGCACGACCCCGCCGGCAAGACGGCCCACTGCCTCCAGCTTCTGCGCCTCGCGCAGCTTCACTTCACTCTCCCGCAGCGCGACTTCGGCCTCCCGCCGGCTGGTCATGTCCGACACCATCGCCAGCGCGCCGGCGTAGCGCCCCTCGGCATCGAGGATCGGGCCGGTGGACATCAGTACCCAGAAGGTCGAGCCATCGGGGCGCCGCAGCTTGAAGTCGAGCTGTTCGCGGAGTCCGGCGCGGCGCCGCTCCATGCTCGCCACCGCGATGGCCCGGCCTTCGTCATCGGTGAAATCGAGCACCGAGCGCCCGAGCATCTCCGCCTCGGTGCAGCCGAGCATCTCGGTCATCCGGGCGTTCACGAAGACCGTACGATGCTCCGCGTCCACCTGCCAGATCCCTTCGGTGGCCGTCTCCACGATGCGGCGATAGCCCGCCTCCGAGGCGCGGAGCGCCTCGAGCATGCGCTTCTGCTCGGTGATGTCCTCCTGGATCGCAACGAACCGGGTGACCACTCCATGTTCGTCCCGGACCGGCGAGATCGAGGCCGAGTGCCAGTAGAGGCCACCGTCCTTGCGGCGATTGCAGAACGCGCCCCGCCAGACCTCGCCGCGGAGGATGGTGGACCAGAGCCGGGTGTACTCTTCCGGAGGATTCAGGCCCGAACGGAGCAGGCGCGGGGTCTGGCCGAGGACCTCCGCCGCCGAGTAGCCGGTCATCTCGGTGAAGCGGCGATTCACGTACTCGATGCGGCCGGCGGTGTCGGTGATGAGGACCGCGGCAGGGCTTTGCTCGATGGCGAGGGTGAGCGTGCGGAGTTCGGCCTGTCCCCAGGCCAGCTCACGCCGGGGACCCGCCCGGCGCGGGTCCGGCCGGACCCGGGCCGCCACGCCGCGCAGCAGGTCCGGGGCGTCCGGGACGCCCCAGAGGGTGAGCGTGATCGGGAGCGCAACACCGTCGCGGTGCCTCCACTCCGCCGGCAGCGTGTTGACGATTCCTCCGCGCACCAGCCGGGCGAGGATCTCCGAAAGTTCCTCGCGGCGGGTCAGCGGCCAGATAATGTCGATGTGCTGTCCGATCACCTCGGTGGAGCGGTGACCGAAGAGCGCTTCCGCGGCCCGGTTCCAGGTGAGGATCGTACCGTGCGGGCTGAGCGTCAGCAGCGCGTCATCGGAGGCGTCGACCAGCGTGGCCAGCAGCGGCGCCACACTCTCGTGGCTGCCGACGCCTGCCCGGTGGCTCCCGTCCTGGTCATCCATGCGCGCGCGCTCCCCTGTTCGAATGGCCGGTATTCGCCACCCTGCAGCCCACATTACAGCGACGCCCGGCTTCGACCACAGCCGGGCGTGCGGTGCCCAATGTCCTCATCCCCGGTGCTGCATCCACCACTGCGAACGGCGCTGAGGTTCAGGCGGTCGACGGCGGCGCCTCCACGCGCTGTTCCGGCGCCAGATAGGCGAGCACATCGGCGGCGGAATAGTGATCGCGCCCGCCAAGGAAGCGCGTGATCCCGGCAAGATCATCCCCGCTGGTGATGAGCACCGGCTCCTCGACCTCGTCGGCACGCTCCTGCGGATGCCCGACGTTCGCCAGCAGCGCGTTGCACAGGCAGCGGCGCCCCTCGGTATCCTCCTCGAGGCCACCCTTGGCGACGTAGTCGGCGACGGGCTCCGACGCGCAGCGGAAGCCGATCCGGCCATCCGGCAGGTGGTAGGCGGTCCGGAGATACCCCAGATCGCAGATCCGCTCGCGCGGCTCGGGACTGCCGGCCGTCGGATCCTCGGGCCAGCGCACCACCTTGAACGGATAGCCCGTGGGCGAGGCCCGCGGATCGGTGAACACCTCGACGCTGCCAGTGGCGGCAGCGTGCAGCACCGAGCGCTTCACCTCCGGGGTGAACCCCGATTCGTCGCAGAAGGCGAAGAGGGTGCCGACCTGGATGCCGGCGGCTCCGGCCGCGCGCGCCGCCTTGAGCGCCTCGGGCGAGCCCGTGCCGCCGGCGAGCCAGAAGGGGATGCCGAGTTCGCGCAGCTTCTCGAGATCGACGACGTCGCGCTCACCGTAGATCGGTTCCCCGCGGTCGTTGAACTGGGTCTCGCCCCGCGGCGGCGCGTTGTGGCCTCCCGCGGTCGGTCCCTCGACGACGAAGCCGTTCACCTTGCCGTTCGCCTTGCGGGCGAGCATCGTCGCGAGGGAATTGCTGGCGATGATGGCCAGGAAGTCGGGGCGCTTCAGCGCGGGCGCGGCGGCCACATCGGGCCAGTGGGCCCGTGGATCGAAGGCGACGACCTCCGTCGCGCCCGGTGGCAGCCCCTCGACCTCCATGCGCAGCGTCGCGGGCCGGTGCTCGGCGAAGGCATCGAGCACGCCCGGAATCTCGCGCGGAATACCGGCTCCCATCAGGACCACGTCCACCCCCGCCAGCATCGCCCCGTAGATCATGGCGAGGTTCGGCAGCTGGATCTTGATCAGCAGATTGACGCCGACGAGACCGGTGTGCCCCTCCTTGGCGAGGTACACCTCGACGAAGCTCGCCAGCATCGTGAGCTGCTGGCGGGCCTTGAGCACGACCTGGCGGTACATCGGGAGCAGCTTGTAGGGCGTCCCCTTCGGCCGGCCCTCGGGCAGGAAGTAGCGCTGCAGCACCGCCTGTGCGACGCCGGGGATCGGGAAGTGCTCCATCGCCCGCCGGGCGTGGCCGCCCGGATCGCCGTCCTGCAGTCGCCGCACCATCAGCGAATCGAGCGCGGTCGCGGAGACCACACCAAGCTGACCGCGACGGGAGACCTCCCGGGCCAGGCGCCAGTTGGAGACGCCGATTCCCATGCCGCCCTGGATGATCTCCGGAAGCGCGCGCGCAGTTGTCATCAGACACTACCCTCGGAAGAAGAGCGGGAACATCGCCCTGTCATGGACTCGATTTCGATGTACGCCAGCCGCGCCCGGGCCAGCCTGGGGGCCTGCTCCGCCCCGAGCCGTTTCCCGCCACGCCGTTGCTGCACCAGCGCCCGGATCGCACGAGCCCGGTCGGGAAGCCGTTCGAGCCACCGGACCTGGCCGGTGATCACGATCGAGACCCAGTCGCTGAGGCTCACCACGTTGGCCACCGTCAGGCAGATCCGCGGATTCCCCTCGAGCGTGCGCAGCTTCCGGCCCGGGGCCATCCCGACATAGATCCGCCGCCCATCGAATCCGTAGGCGATCGGCACCGCATAGGGCTGTCCCGCCGCTTCGGTGGCCAGGAGCCCCCAGCCGATCTCGCTCAGGGCACCATGCACTTCTGCGGGTGACAGCGCGCGTCGCTTGCCCGCCGTCACGGGGGTGCTGGTCCGCCGCGCCAGCAGACGGAGCGCCGCCATCCTACCTCCTCGCCCCGCGGACACCGGTGTCAGGCCGCGCTGACGCCGGAGTGCTCGAGGTCCGCTCATGCCCAAAAAAATGCAGCCGTCGAGCGTGCAGGCGACGGCGTGATTGACTCGCGATGCAGCAGAATTCTGCTGTAAATACGGTCGGAAATATCGCCAGCGAAAGCTGAAGAACGGCTGAAGCTTGAGTGAGGGTCGGGGCGGAGACGAACGGTCGGGAATGCCGGTCGCCCGGACGCGCTAACCGCCAGTGAGCAGATCGCGGGTGATGGCCGGAACCGATGGCGTGCCGGCGAGCTGCATCGCCTGCAGGAATTCGTCCCGCAGCACCTCGAGCACTCGGCGGGCGCCGGCCTCGCCACCCAGTGCGAGTCCATAGAGGATGGGACGACCGAGCAGGACGGCATGCGCGCCGAGTGCGAGAGCCTTGAGGACGTCGGTGCCCCGGCGGATTCCGCCATCGACCAGCAGCGTGGTCCGGTCGCCCACCGCCTCCGCGATGCGCGGCAGCGCGGCGATCGAGGCGACGGCGGTATCCAGCTGCCGGCCCCCGTGATTCGAGACCACGATCCCCGCCGCCCCGTGGTCCACGGCCCGGATCGCATCGTCCGCGCGCACGACGCCCTTGAGCAGCAGCGGGAGGCGGGAGGTCGAACGCAGCCACTCGATGTCCCGCCAGGTGAGCGCGGCGTCGTGAAGCCCGGCGAAGTACGCCGCGAGTGCCGAGTCGTCCTGCACCGCCGGCAGCGCGGCGAGGCCATCGCGCCCCAGGTTGGCCAGGCGGAGCTCGGGAGGCAGCTGAAAGGCGTTCCGGAGATCGCGTTCGCGCCGACCGAGTACCGGAACGTCGACGGTGAGCATGAGGGCTTCGTAGCCGGCGGCCTCGGCGCGCAGGACCAGTTCGCGGGTGAGCTCGCGATCCTTGTGGACGTAGAGCTGGAACCAGAGCGGAGCCGTGGCCGCGCCGCGCACCTCCTCCATGCTGACGGTCGAGAAGGTGCTGAGCACAAGCGGGACGCCGAGTGTGGCGGCGGCGCGTGCCGTCGCGAGTTCACCGTCGGGGTGCGCCAGGCGATGAAACGCCATCGGCGCGATCAGGATGGGCAGCGGGAGCCGGCGACCGAGCAGTGTGACCGATGGGTCGACGGCGCTGACATCGACCAGCACCCGGTAGTGGATGCGGAGCGCCTCGAGCAGCGCGCGATTCTCATGAAGGGTGATCTCGTCGCAGGCGCCGCCGGAGAAGTAGTCCGCGGCACTGGGCTCCAGCCGAGCGCGGGCCATGCCCTCGAGTTCGAGCAGATTCAGAAAGTCGGGCATGGCACCCTTCGCATGGCTCGGGGACTTCTTCCGCGTCTCGACGACGGGATGCAAGTTATCCCGCTTCGGTTCCGCTTCAACGGATGCGGCTCAAGGCGAGGTTGGTCGTCATGACGAACGTTTCTCCGATTCTGGTCGATGGGAGCTGGGTCCCTTCCCGGAGCGCGGTCACCCGCGAAATCCGGAATCCGGCCACGCTGGAGCTGGTCGGCCTCACCGCGGATTGCGGTCCCGACGATGTGCAGGCCGCCGTCGAGGCGGCCGCGCGGGCCCAGCCGGAATGGTGGCGGATCCCCGGCGTCGAGAAGGCGAAGCTCCTGCGCCAGGTCGCGGCGCGGATCCGCGCCGCCGAGCACGAGCTCTCTACCCTGCTCACCCGGGAGACCGGCAAGCCGCTCATCGAGTCGGTGGACTGCATCGACTGGGTCGCGGCGGCCTTCGACTACTACGCCGAGGTCGGCCGGCAAAGCTACGGCAATTCGGTCCCGCCGGTCGCGCCGCACCAGCTCAACTTCACCATCAAGGAGCCGTTCGGTGTGGTGGCCGCGATCGTGCCGTTCAACTTCCCGCTCCTGCTGATGGCGTGGAAGCTGGCCCCGGCGCTCGTGGCGGGGAATGCCGTCGTCTGCAAGCCGCCGCACCAGAATCCGCTGTCGAACCTGCTGATGGCCCGCTGCTTCGATTGTCTGCCGCGTGGCGTCGTCAACATGCTCACCGGCGGACCCGAGACCGGCGAGGCGCTGGTGCGGCATCCGAAGATCGACCTGATCGCCTTCACCGGCTCGATCGCCGCGGGCCGGAAGATCGCGGCCCAGGCCGGTGCCGACCTCAAGAAGGTGAACCTCGAGCTGGGCAGTGTCGACCCATTCATCGTCTTCGGCGATGCCGATCTCGACATCGCGGTGCCCGGTGTGGCCTGGGCCCGGTTTCTCAACGCCGGCCAGGTCTGCACCTCCTCGAAGCGGATCTATCTGCTGGAATCGATCGCGGAGGAATTCACCCGCCGGCTCCGCGACTACGTCGCGACGCTGAAGCTCGGCGACCCGATGCGGCCGGAGACCGACATCGGGCCGCTGATCTCGCGCGAGGCGCTGGAGACGGTCGAGCGCCAGGTCTCCGAGGCCATGCGGCAGGGGGCACGGATTCTCGCGGGGGGACAGCGCACCTCGCCCGCCGGACTGCCGGGGCACTTCTATCAGCCCACGATTCTCACCAACGTGAAGCACGGCACCCTGCCGACCCGGGAGGAGATCTTCGGCCCGGTGATTTCGCTGACCGTGGCCGCGACGCCGGACGAGGCGATCGCCATGGCCAACGACTCGAAGTACGGGCTTGGCGCCTGCATCTACACCAACGACCTCTCCCTGGCGATGGGGGCGATGCAGGGGATCAAGGCGGGAACCTTCTGGATCAACGACCCGCTCAGCGACAACGATGCGGCACCCTTCGGCGGCATGCGCTGGAGCGGGATGGGCCGCGAACTCGGCGAGGAGGGCCTCGACGCCTTCCGCGAGCCCAAGCACGTGCATCTCGACTATCAGATGGAGCGGAAGAGCTGGTGGTATCCGTATCGCGATCGGCCGGTGCCAGGGCACGGCTAGGCACGAAGCACGAAGCACTTAGTACTAAGTACTAAGTACTTAGTACTAAGTACTTAGTACTTAGTACTAAGTGCGTACTACCCTACCCCGTCACCGCCTTCGCGAACGCCTCGAACACCGAGATGTACAGATCGACGTCCGCATCGCTGTGCTGGACCGACAGCGTCCACTGCTCCTCGTCGCCGGGTGTCATGAACACGCCCCGATTGAGCAGCCAGGGATACGAGGCGGCGAAGAGTTCGGGACGGGTCTCGAGGAAGTCCCGGTAGTTGGTCATCGGCGTCGGACGGTAGGAGACGCAGCCCTTCGCGCCGAGGTCGACGGTGTGCGCCGGCAGGCCGTACTGCTGGATGACACGGTTGCAGCCGGTAGCGAGCCGGGCGCCGAGCCGGGTGAAGTGCTCGTAGGCCGCGGGCGTGAGAATTTCGCGCAGCGTCACCAGGCCTACGTGGGACACCAGCGGGTTGCCGTTGTAGGTCCCCATCTGCGAGACCCCCTTCTCGATCAGCCGCATCAGGTCCTCGCGCCCGCCGAAGGCCGCGGCGGGGAGGCCGCCGGCGATCGCCTTCGCGAGGCAGACGAGGTCGGGCTGGACGCCGAAGCGCTCGGTCGCGCCGCCCGCGGCGATCGTGACGCCGGTCTTGATCTCGTCGAAGATGAACACGACGCCAAACCTGGTGCAGAGCTCGCGCACCTTCTGGAGGTAGCCGGGCTGCGGCTGGACGATCCCGATGTTCATCATGGAGGGCTCCATGATGAGACAGGCGATCTCCTTCCCCTTCTCGGTCAGGAGCTGCTCCAGGGCCGCCGCATCATTGAACGGCACGACCTCGATGTACTTGTGGGCGTCCTTGACGAGCCCTTTGGAGACCGGCGCCTTGGCCGGCCGCTCCCGGCCGCCCATGGTGTCCGCCCCGGGCACCACCGAGAACATCACCGCGTCGTGGTGGCCGTGATACGAGCCCTCGATCTTGCAGATGACGTCGCGCCCGGTTGCGGCCCGCGCCACCCGGATCGCATCCATCGTCGCCTCGGTCCCCGAGTTGGCGAAGCGGAGCATCTCGAGATTGAAGCGCTTGCAGATCTCCTCGCCGTACTCGACCGCTTCCTCGGTCGTCACCGCGAAGTGGGTGCCACGACTCGCCGCCTCGTGGCAGGCCTCGACAATCCGGGGATGGGCGTGCCCGACGACCATGGCGCCGAAGCCGCCATGAAAGTCGACGTATTCCGTCCCGTCCTGGTCCCAGACGTGACTCCCCTTCCCGTGGGAGACATAAATGGGATAGGGCGACCCCTTCTGGAACGAGGAAACGACGCCGTACGGCAGGGTACGGACGGCCCGCTGATACAGCCGGGCGGAGGCTGGGGTGCTGGCGAGAAGCTTTGTCGTCTCCACGTCCCCGAGCTGCCGGGCCCGGGTGAGTAGACGGTCAAGCCCCGCCGGTTCCCGTGACGGAATGGTGGCGGTCATTGGATTGTCGGTTTTGAGTGGAACGGGTAGCTGGGTGCTATCGCTCGCTGCGGGGAGACTCACGG
>JBGATI010000007.1:0-182638 GCA_044229245.1 Gemmatimonadales bacterium
GCCAGGGCCTGGCGGTATTCGGCCCGCGCGAGGTCCGGCTTCCCCTGGTGTTCGTAGATCTCGCCCCGGAGCAGCCGGGCCTGGCCGGCCAGCAGCCAGCGGATGTCGACGCCGCTCGAGAAGAGCTGGTCGGTCTGGAACACCTCGAGGGCCTGGAGCGCGCGGCGGTCGTCGCCCAGCTCCCGCCAGGCGTTGGCGGCAATCATGTACTTGTAGCCCCGCCATTGGGGCCGGCCCATGTACTTGTCGCCCGTGGCGGAATCGGGCAGCAGGAGCTGGCGTCGCGCCTCGCCGGAGTCGCCTCGTTCGAGGGCCTCGAGGGCGAGCAGCTCCGGCGGGATCGGGCCGCCGTCGAGGGCCTGGAGCTCGTTGAGCGGCGTCGGGTCCGCCCGGTTCTGCAGGTAGAGGCCGACGGCCGCCACCCAGCCGAAGTTCGCCACGCTGCCGCGGGAACCCTTCGGGGCCCGGCGCGCGCTGTCGGCGACCAGATTCCAGATCGGGCGTAGCCTGGAGGCCGGCGCACCCAGCACGGTGTAGAGATGGCTCTGCCACAAGTGCCCGAGCAGCGACCGCTGGCCGATGCGCTGCGACCCCGGGGCCTCGGGGTTCCAGGCCGCGCTGATCTCGGCGTACAGATCGAGGCTCCGGCTGGCGACATCCACCTTGCCGAGATACCCCGCGGCGTTCGCGCCGTTGCCGACCGCGGCCAGGGCGTCGACCGCGGAGAGCCGCCCGCCGTCGAAGGCACCCGCCCTGGTGGAATCGAGCGTCCGCGCCACCGTCCGCGCCGCTTCCTTCAGTTCGCGCTGGTCGGTCAGTACCTGGGCCCGGACGAAGGGCAGGTCGGCGCGCCACCGCCCCTGCGGGGACTGTGTCAGGCGGTCGACCTCGCGGAGCGACGCCTCGTACTGCTTGGCGGTGGCCAGCGCGAAGATCAGCGCGTTCTGGGCATGGACGTTGTCCGGCTGATTCGCCACCCACGCCCGCGCGCTCGCGATCCCTTCGTCGCGGGCCCGGGCCGTGGCCTGGGCGAGCTGGGCCGAATCCACCTCGGGGCGTGAGTCGCCATAACGCACCGCGAGCAGGGAGTCGCCCGGGAGCAGCATCATGCCCGGGTGGTCGGACGCTGCCTGACGGTAGATGAAGGCCAGGTGCTCGAAGGCGAGGTAGTAGTCGGCGTCGAGGGCGATGGCCCGCTTGAAGGCGCGGAGCGAGGCGGTCATCAGCCCGGCGTCGGTGCGGGCCCGCGGGTCGTGGAAGTCCACGTCCCCGAGGCCGTACCAGGCGTCGGCGTCGGTGGAATCCTTCGCGAGGAGCGCCTGATAGCTCGCGCGCGCCTTGATGAAGTCGCCCTCGAGGAAGTTGCGGTAGGCGTCGATCATCGCGCGGTCGTGCTCGGGCAGCCGTGCGGCGAACTGGGTGGCGCGATGGATCGCGCCGAGGCCGGCGGAATCGAACTGACCGGCGATCCAGCCCCGGGTCAGCGACAGCTTGTAGTAGGCGAGGCCGAAGGTCGAGTCCAGTGCGACCGCGCGGCGCAGCGAGCGTTCCGCCGCCGCAAGGTTCCAGCCGTTGAGGTCGTCGATCCCCTGGAGATAGGCCCGGTACCCCTCGAGCGACGCCGTCGTCGCGTGGGCGAGATCGGTCGTCAGTCCGGTCGGGGCGCCGGAGAGGTTGAGCAGCTTCGCGGCCAGCTGGTCGAACAGCGGCCGGACGTCCTCGCCCGGTTTCCCCGCCACCTGCGCCACATCGAGCCGGGTGCCGCTGGCGACGTCGTAGAGCCGGGCGACGAGCTGCAGCGAATCGCCCGCCCTGGTGTAGTCACCTAACACAACCGTCCACACCCCCGCGTCCCGCGCCAGCTGCCGGGCCATCGCGAGTCCGATCGGCTGCCGGACGTCGAGGCTGCGCCGCTCGAGCAGGTCGTGCAGGCGCTCGTGGTCGACCACCGAGAGGTCAGTCCACTGCGACAGGTTGAGCGCGAGCATGCTCACGCTCCCGTCGCGCAGCCAGTCGACCGCCGGATCCTGGCGCAGGTTGTCGAACGGCAGGACGAGGATCGAGTGCCGCGGGTTGATCCCCGAGGGCGGGCCCGAGGGACGCAGGGTGAAGAAGAGTCCGGCCGCGGCGAGCACCACCAGCATCGCCGCGAGGCCGAACCGGCTCCGCCGCCGGGCGCTGGCCGAGGCGGGGATCGGGGACTCGCCGAGGAGGGCGCTCCGCAGTTGGGCGCCGGTCTGCCAGCGCCTCGCGGGATCCTTCTCCAGCGCGCGCGCGATCGCATGTGCCAGCGCGGGCGGTGTGTCCGCGCGCTGGGCCTCGACCGGGGCCGCCTGTTCGGAGAGGTGCTTCGACGCCACGGCGGCCGCGCTCTGGGCCCGGAAGGGGGGCACGCCGGTGAGCATCTCGTACGCGACGACGCCGAGGGCGTACAGGTCGCTCCGCGCGTCCACCGCATCCCCCGCCGCCTGCTCGGGGCTCATGTAAGTCGGCGTGCCGACGGCGACTCCCGCCGCGGTACGCGCGCTGTCGCTCTCGCCCGCCATGACCCGCGCGATGCCGAAGTCGGCCAGCATCGCCCGGCCGCTCGTGGAATCGAGCAGGATGTTCTCCGGCTTGACGTCGCGGTGCACCAGCCCCGCCTGCCCGGCGGCGTGGAGGGCATCCGCGAGATCCGCGACGATCGCCGTGACGGCCTCCACCGGGAGCTTGCCCTCACGCTGCAGCCGTTGGCGCAGGCTCTCGCCCGCCACGTAGTCCATCACGTAGTAGACGAGACCGGTGGCTTCCCCCGCCGTGTGGACCGCCACGATGCCGGGATGCCTGAGCCGCGCGATCATCCGGGCTTCGGCGAGGAAACGCTGGGTGATCGCGCTGTGCACGGCGAGATCGGGGTGGACGACCTTCACCGCCACCGGCCGGTCGAGTGTGGTGTCGCGGGCCAGGAAGACCACGCCCATGCCCCCGTGCCCGAGTTCGCGCTCGAGACGGTAATGGCTTCCCAATGCCGCCTGCAGGCGGGCCATGAGATCGGAGGGGGCGGTCACAAGATGCAAGCTAGGTCCGGAGTCGAGAGTCGGCCAACCGGGTGCTGACAGGGACGCCGCGCATCCTCTTGAGACGCACGGGGACCCGGCGGGGTTGCAACCTGCGCCCTGCCTCGCTTGACCGGAGGTTGAGCCAGGCGGGTTACCGTGACCGCAACTCCTCCACCGAGGTCCCCCCTGCAGCCTGCGTCCCCTGCTCCGCCGGTCATCGCCGCCGTCCTTCGCCCGGACGAGCGTATCCGGGTCGACGCCGCCGGCACCGGGTGGTTCTCCGTGGTCCATCGCGACAGCATTCCGGAGGCGATTCGCGCCGTCCGCGAGCGCCCGGTCGATGCCATCCTGCTGTCCGTCCATCAGTGTCCGGAGCCGCAGATCGACCTGCTCGGCAACCTGCTGCGCGGCTTTCCCGGGATACCGACCGTGGCGCTCGTGAGCCGCCACGATCCCCAGGGCTCGGAGGCGCTGCTGCATCTCGGCGCGAGCGGGGTCCGGCAGGTCATCGATGTCACCGGCCCCGAGGGATGGCACCGACTGCGCAAGGTACTGGGTCAGCCCGCCAGCCGGGACGTGGCTCGGCTTCAGGGGCCGGTGCTCGCGGCACTCGGGGAGGTCCCCCCGGACACCCGGCTCTTCTTCGAGGCCCTCATTCGCCTCGCTCCCGAGGTCCCCACGGCCCGACAGCTTGCGGAGCGGCTCGGCATTCGCGGCACGACCCTCATGTCCCGCTTTGCGCGCGCGGGACTCCCCTCCCCCAAGAGCTACCTCGCCGCGGTGCGGCTGGTGCACGCGACGCTGCTCTTCGAGCGACCCGGTTACACCGTCGCGGATGTCGCCTACCGGCTCGACTACTCCTCGCCACAGAGCTTTGGCCGGCATGTGCGGGCGCTGCTGGGCATCACCAGCTCGGAACTCCGCCGCCGGTTCACCTTCGCTGTCGCCGTGGAACGCTTCGTCACCCTGATGGTGGAACCGTATCGCGAAACATGGGCGGCGTTCCGCCCCCTCGCGCGGAGGGAGATGTAGCCGGCACGCGAAAGGGCGGCCGTGGGGGCCGCCCTGGTACGTCGGACCAGTCACCCGCGCCGCGGCGCGGAACGCTCAGCTCTTGAGTCCGAGTCGGGTCGCGGTCGTGAGCGCGACGACCTTCCATCCCGCCGCCTCGAGCGTGCTGCGTCCCCCCTCCTCGCGATCGACCACCGCGAGGATGCCGAGCACGTCCCCCCCTTCGGCGCGGATCGCCTCGATCGCCTGCAGGGCCGATCCGCCGGTCGTGATGACGTCCTCCACCACGACGACCTTGTCGCCGCCGGTGAAGTTGCCCTCGACCCGCCGACCGGTGCCGTGGGCCTTCGCTTCCTTCCGCACGCTGAAGGCATCCACGATCGGCGCCGCGGTCACGCTCGCCGCCGCGATGGCGTACGCCACCGGGTCCGCACCCATCGTCAGGCCACCGACGGAACGGGGACCCCAGCCCTGCTCGCGGATGGCCGCGAGTCCCAGGCGGCCGATCAGCGAGAGTCCCTGGGCCGACATCGTGGTCAGCCGGCAGTCGATGTAGTAGGTCGAGGTGCGGCCGGAGGCGAGGACGAAGTGGCCGCGCTTCACGGACCGCTCGAGCAGGAGGCGGTCCAGGGCGGCGTGGTCCGGCTGGTTCATTTCCCGAACAGGCTCTTGAGGAATCCCTTTTTCTCTCCGCCATCACGGAGAGCGGTGCAAAGTCGGGCGGTGAACTCGTCCACCGTCTTGCTGCGCTTGCCCAGGTCCCGTTCCAGTCCCGCGCTGATCGCGTCTTCGACCGCGGTGGAGAATTTGAGTCCCTTCACCGCCTGGTTGAGCGGAATCGGGGACTGGGTCAGCAGCTGCTGGAAGAGTTCGCGGGGTGAGCGCCCGCTGTAGGGCAGCGCGCCGGTCAGCAGGTAGTAGGCGATCGTCGCGAGGCTGTAGACGTCGGCCTGCTCGTTCACCAGTTCGCCGGAGAGGGCCTCGGGGGCGACATATTGCAGTGTGCCGACGAAGAACCCCGTTCGGGTCAGCCGTTCCTCCGGCTTGAGATCGGCGTCCCGGGCGATCCCGAAGTCCAGGAGCACCGCACGCTGCGTCTCGGGGTTGTACTGGATGTTCGCGGGCTTGAGATCGCGGTGGATGATGCCGCCGGCATGCGCCGCCGTGAGGGCCGCGCCGATCTGCTCGATGATCGTCGCGACCAGTGTGGGGGCGAGCCGCCCCGACCGGATGGCAAACTTCTCGAGGGCCTCGCCATCCACCCACTCCATGGCGAGATAGTACAGGTCGTCGGTCTGCCCGTACTCGTAGGTCTTGACGATGTTGGGATGGCTGACGCGTTCGCCGAATTCGGCTTCACGCAGGAATCGCTTGATCGCCACCGGATCCTGCGCCAGACGGGCGCGAAGGACCTTGAGGGCGACCATGCCGCGCTGGGGATGCGTGGCCTTGTAGACAGTGGCCGTGCCGCCCTCGCCGACGTGCTGTTCCAGGTGGTAGCCGGCCACCGTCCGGCCGAGGAGGCTGTCTTGGCTCATGGGATGTAATGAAGCTAGCCCGCGCCCGAAGCGCGAGCAAGCAGTCGTGCTTGACGCTGTTCCTTCTCGGCCACTAAGCTAGGTCATGATGCCCCGATCCCTGCCGTCCGGCGTGCTCGCCGCTGTGGTGCTCCTCGCTGGTTGCGGCTCCTGGGGCCGGGCCGGCAGTCAGCCCTCGCCGCATCAGAGCGAGACCCTGACCCAGATCCTCGATCTCAACTCGGTCTACAAGCGGCTCGGCCGACTGACCGCCGGGGATCCGCTCCCCTTCATTGCCGACGTCGGCTTCTTCGGCGGTCCGGGGGACTCGGCCATCGCGGTCGTCGGCGTCTCACTCGAGAATCGCAATTTCGCCTTCCAGCGCGAAGGCGATGCGTTCGTGGCCCGGTACCGGGTGGATCTCTCCGCCCAGCCGGTCGGCGGTGGCCAGGCCGTCCGGTCGGGCAAGGAGCAGGTGGTGCGGGTGGGGAGTTTTGCGGAGACCCAGCGCAGCGACGAGAGCATCCTGTATCAGGACGGGCTCACACTGTCGCCCGGGAGCTGGCGGCTGAGCCTCCAGGTCACCGACCGCACCGGGGCCCGGACCAGTCGCGCCGAGGGGACCTACGTCGTCCCGGCGTTGAAGGCGGGCAGCGTCTCCGCTCCCCGCCTGGTCTACCAGGCGAAGGCGCGGGCGGTGCGCAGCGCGCCGGTGTCCGTCATCCTCAATCCCCGGGGCACGCTGGCATACGGCGGCGACTCCGCGATGGCCTTCGTCGAGGGCTACGCCATGCCCGGGCCAACCGTGATCCCGGTGACGCTGACCGATGCCCGCGACAGCGTCATCCAGCGGGATTCCCTCCGCTTCGTCGGCGGGAGCGAGATCGAGACCTCGGTCATCCGCTTCGCGCCGGACTCCGCTCCGCTCGGCGAGCTGCACATTGTCGTTGGAGCTCCCGGGCATGCCGACAGCACGATGGCGATCATCTCGTTCTCCCCGGACTGGGTCGTCACCAACTTCGAGGACATGGTGGCGCTGTTGCGCTACTTCCCGCCCTCGGAGCAGCTCGACTCGCTCCGGAAGGCACCGCCTGTGGAGCGGGGCCGCCTCTGGAAGGTGTTCTGGCGCGCCACCGATCCGAACAGCGCGACGCCGAACCACGAGGACCTCGACGTCTACTTCTCCCGGATCGCGCTGGCGAACCAGCGCTTCCGGGAAGAGGGCATGCCCGGCTGGCGCACCGACCGTGGCGAGACCCTGGTCCGCCTGGGTGAACCGGATGAGGTCTTCGATGCGAGCCCGGCGAGTGAGGGCCGGCTCATCCGCTGGGGATACACCCAGTTCCAGCTGGTGCTCTACTTCGTCGATGAGACCGGCTTCGGCCGGTTCCGGCTCACCCCCGCCTCCCGCTCCGAGCTGGAACGGATCGTGGCGCGACTGAGCCGGCGGGACGGCTGAGTTCCCGCGACCCACGGGCGGCCTTCGGGTCGTCCGTGGGCCGGAACGCCGCCCCGCCTTTATCTTCTCCCGCATGAATCGCCACCAACCGCCCCAGCTGTTCCTGATCGACGGCTATGCCCTGATCTACCGCGCGTTCTTCGCGCTGATCTCCCGGCCGCTCCGGACCTCCAAGGGCGAGAACACCTCCGCCGCGTGGGGCGTCGTCAACTTCCTGCTCCGGCTGCGGGAGAAGTACCGGCCGGAGTACCTCGCCTGGGTGCACGACGCCGGCGATTCCTTCCGGACCGAGCTCTACCCCGAATACAAGTCCACGCGCGAGAAGCTTGATCAGGAGCTGCAGGCCGACTTCGACCGCTCCGTGGAGCGGATCGAGCAGCTCCTGACCGCCTTCCACGTTCCGGTCATCAGCGTGCCGGGCTACGAGGCGGACGACGTGATCGGTTCGCTCGCGAGCCGGGGCCGCGAGAAGGGCTGGCAGGTGGTGCTCGTGTCAGGCGACAAGGACTTCTACCAGCTCATCGGACCGGGCGTGGCGCTGCTCAATCCGGGGCGTGGCGGCCCCGCGGCGGTCGACGAGCTCTGGGTGGACGAGTCGAACGCCGCCGAGCGGCTCGGGGTCCCGCCGGCCCAGGTGGTCGATTACCTGGCCCTGGTGGGCGACAGCTCCGACAACGTGCCCGGGGTGAAGGGGATCGGCTCCAAGGGTGCGATCGAGCTGCTGCAGGAATACGGCACGCTGGAGGCGATGCTCGCGCGCGCGGGCGAGGTGAAGGGCAAGCGCGCCCGCGAGGCGCTGCAGCAGTACGCCGACGACGCCCGGCTGTCCAAGACGCTGGTCACGATCAAGTGCGACATCCCGGTCACGCTGGAAGAGGCGGCCCTGACCGAGCGCGAGCCGGATCGGGCGGCGCTGCTCAAGCTCTGCGGCGAACTCGAGTTCTACTCCCTCGTCAAACGGCTGGAGCAGGACACCGCGGAGGCGCCGGTGCGCCCCGAGGCCGCGGCGCCGGACTCGGCCGCGGCGGTCGCCGTCATCGATGATCCGGCCCAGTTCCCCGCGCTGGTCGCCAGGCTGCGGGCCGCGCCCCTGGTCGCGCTCGACACCGAGACTTCCTCCCTCGAGCCGCACGACGCCGACCTGATCGGCCTCTCCTTCGCGGTGTCGCCTGACGAGGTGTGGTATCTCCCGTTCGGTCATCGGCCGCCCGCGGGCGAGCTGGCCGCCCCGGCGCCGGTCACGTCGCTGCCACCGATCACCGACCCGGCCTGCGCGCCGATCGCGGCGCTGCTGCGCGATCCGGCGGTCCCCAAGGCCGGGCACAACATCAAGTACGACTGGCAGGTGCTCCGCCGGGCGGGGGTCGAGCTGCAGGGGGTCACCTACGACTCGATGCTGGCGAGCTTCGTGCTCGATCCGGGCCGCCGGTCGCACGCGATCGATACCCTGAGCCTCGAGCACCTGGGACGGGGAATGCGGCAGTACACCGACCTCACCGGCAAGGGCAAGGCGCAGATCCCCTTCGCCGAGGTGCCGGTGGCCGAGGCGGCCGCCTACTGCGGCGCGGACAGCGCGACGGTGCTGGCGCTGCACGAGTTCTTCGCGCCCTCGCTCCGCGACATGGGGCTCGAGCGCCTGCTCGGGAAGATCGAGATGCCGCTGGTGCCGGTCCTAGTGGACATGGAGTGGGATGGTATCGCGATCAACCGGGCCATCTTCACCCGCCTGGCCGACGAGCTCACCCGCGACATGGCGCAGCTCGAGGTCAAGATCGCCGAGGTGGCCGGCGTCTCGATCAACCTCAACTCGCCCAAGCAGCTCGCCACGGTCCTCTTCGAGAAGCTGCAGCTCCCGGTGCTCAAGAAGACCAAGACCGGCCCCTCGACGGATGCCGATGTGCTCGACCAGCTCGCCGCGATGGGACACGAGATTCCGGCGCTGATCCTCGAGTATCGGGAGGTGCAGAAGCTCAAGTCGACCTATGTCGACGTGCTGCCCGCGCGGATCAACCGTGTCACCGGGCGCATCCACACCAGCTTCAACCAGACTGGCGCCGCCACCGGGCGGCTCAGTTCCTCGGACCCCAATCTGCAGAACATCCCCGTGCGTTCGCCGCGCGGCGAGGAGATCCGCACCGGATTCGTGCCGGGCGAAGGGTGTCGGTTCATCGTCGCGGACTATTCGCAGATCGAGCTCCGGCTGATGGCCCACCTCTCCGAGGATCCCGCCTTCATTCAGGCGTTCCGGTCGGGAGGCGATATCCACCGCCAGACGGCGTCGCTCATCTTCGGGGTGCCGGTCGAGAAGGTGACCTCGGAGATGCGGGCCCGCGCCAAGACGATCAACTTCGGCACCATCTATGGTCAGGGGCCGTTCGCCCTGTCGCGCCAGCTGGGCATCACGCAGGAGGAGGCGAAGGCCTTCATCACCCAGTATTTCGAGCGCTTCGCCGGCGTGCGGGCCTATCTCGATCTGCAGGTGAAGCTGGCGCGGGACAATGGCTATGTGGAAACCCTGTTCGGGCGCCGCCGCTATATCCCGGAGATCAACGACAAGAACTTCAATCTCCGGTCCTTCGCCGAGCGCACCGCAGCCAACACGCCGCTCCAGGGGTCAGCCGCGGACCTCATCAAGATCGCGATGATCCGGATCCATGCGGCGCTGCAGGCCAGGCACCCGAAGGCCCGGCTGCTGCTTCAGGTGCACGACGAACTGGTGCTGGAGGCGCCGCACGCCGAGGTGGATGCGGTCGCCGCACTGGTGAAGGAGCACATGGAGGGGGCGGCCTCGCTGAAGGTGCCGCTCGTGGTGGACGTGGGGATCGGCGACAACTGGCTCGACGCCAAACACTAGGAGCGCGGGATGCGGAGCAAGCGAAGCGGATTCACCATCATCGAGATGCTGGCCGTCATGGTCGTCATCGGCGTGCTCGCCATGATCGCCTACGCGCGGCTGCAGACCTCGAAGGACAAGGCGACGGTCGCCAGCATGGTCTCCGATCTGCACGCGGTCGCGCAGGAGCAGGAGGCCTTCTACTTCCAGAACCGCACCTACAGCACGACGCTGGCGACGCTCAACTCGAATCCGTCGCCCGGCAACGTTCCGGTCATCGTGACGGGCAACTCGGCCGGCTGGTCGGGCAGCATCAGCAATCCGAAGGTGGCCAAGCAGTGCTTCATCTTCGTCGGGGCGGCAGCGCCGATCGGTTCGGCAACCAAGGACGGTGTGATCGACTGCTCCTGACCCTCAGGCCGGCGGCTGGGTCCCGCCGCCGGCGCCCGCCCGCGTGCCGCGCCGGACACCCGGCCACCAGTTCCACTCGCCCGCGAGGTGCATGATCGCCGGTACCAGCACCATCCGGATGATCGTCGCGTCGAGCAGGACGGCGACGGCGAGCCCGAAGCCCAGGAACTGCATGGCGAGAACCCGCGCGAAGGCAAACACCCCGAAGACCATGATCATGATGAGCGCCGCGGAGGTGATCACCGACGCGGTGGCCGCAAGACCCTCCTCCGTCGCCCGCTCGTTGTCCCCGTGCTTGTCGAAGGCCTCTTTCACGCGCGCCAGCAGGAACACCTCGTAGTCCATGCTGAGTCCGAAGACCACGGCGAACACCAGCACCGGCACCACCACGAAGATGGCCGATGTCGGCCCGTCGAGTCCGAGCACCGACGCGCCGATGCCGTGCTGGAAGACCAGCACGATCAGGCCGAACGTGGCGCTGACCGAGAGGGTGTTCATGATGATGGCCTTGATCGGCACCAGCACCGAGCGGAAGACCACCGCCAGCATCAGTCCCGTGCAGGTGAGGATCAGCACCACCAGCATCGGGAACCGGCCAAGGAGCACGTTCTGGAGATCGAGGGAGGCGGCGGTGTACCCGCCGACCTGGATGGTGGCGCCCTTCAGCTGCTTCGGCGGTGTGGCGCCGAGGCGGCGCGCCTTCCGCGAGACGTCCATGCCCGAGGTAAGCGAGGTGGTGTCGCGCAGCACGACGTCGATCAGCGCGACCTTCGCATCATCACTCAGATAGGCGTTCAGGAATCCGCCGTACTGCTTCCTCGCCTCGGTGAGGTCGCTGTAGAGGAGCGAGTACTGCAGGATCGACGTGGTCGAGTCGAGATTCACGATGCTGCGGACCTGGCCGACGCGGGGATCGGTCCGCAGCGAATCGGTGAGCGCCTTGAGGCCGCGGAGGCTCGCCGCGGAGACCATGGTCTGGCCTGGCGGCGCCTCGACCACGACGCGGACCGGCAGGATGATGTTGGCGACGCCCATCTGCTCGAGCGTCTGCACCCCCTGCCCCGCTTCGGTCGCGGTCGGCCACCAGTTCCTCGAGGGCAGGCCGATCTTGATCCAGAACACCGGGGCGGTGAGGATGGCGATGATGGCGCCTCCCACGGCGAGGGCGCGGAGCGGGTTGCGCGAGAGGCTCCGCGCCCATTTCTCCCACGCCGTGGGGGCGTGGTACCAGGTGAGCCGGCGGGCGAGCCAGCGCGGGCGGTCGATGTTCCGGCCCAGGACCGCGAGCAGGGCCGGCAGGAGCGTGGTCGAGAGCGCGACTGCGACCGCGACCACCACGAGGCCCCCGATCCCGACGCTCTGGGTTTCCACCAGCGGCGTGAGCAGCAGCGCCGCGAATCCCACCACGACCGTCATGCCTGACGTGAGCACCGCCGCCCCTGCGGTGCTCAGGGCCCGCGCGGCGGCCTCCTGCCGGCGGAGGCCTCGGTTGAGCTCCTCGCGGAAGCGAGTGACGATCAGCAGCGAATAGTCGATGCCCACGCCGAGCCCGAGCATCGTCGTCATGTTGAGGACGAAGACCGACATCGGTGTGTAGGCGGACAGGATGACGACGATGGCGAGGGTCACCCAGATCGCCATGAAGCCCACGATGAGCGGCAGGATCGCGGCGACCAGTGCACCGAAGGCGAGCAGCAGGATGCCGGCCGTCAGCGGGAGCAGCCGGATCTCGCCCCGCTTGCTGTCGGCGGCGACGACGTAGCGGACGTCCAGGTCGAGCGGGGAGCGGCCGGTGACGCGCAGCCGGTATTTCGACGTATCGACGCCGGTGGTGCGGATCGCCTCATGCACCAGGGCCCGGACCGGCGCCACCAGCTTGCTCGCGCTGTCGCCCTTGCCCGCGTCCATCGCGAGGATCAGGAAGGTCCGGCGCCCGTCGGCGCTGACCAGTGTCGAGTCCCTGGTTGACCGGAACGAGGCGACCGTGCTGATGTAGGGGGCGCGACTGAACCCGGCGATGAGACTGTCGAGCAGCACGCTCGTCGGCGCGCTGTCGATCGGCACCGGCGCCTCCAGCGTGACGGCGAAGAAATCGTTGAGCGGCTTGGAAAACCGGTCGCGGAGGATCTGGTCGGTGCGTGAGGCCTCGGTGGGCACCCGGCTGCCGCCGCGCACGTTGAGCGCCTGTACCACCTGCGGAGACTTGGCCGCGGCGAGGTAGCCGATCACCGCCCAGAAGGCGATGATGGCCCAGCGCCAGCGGATCAGGGTCCGCGACAAGGCAGAAGGCACGTGCAGTGAGGCTCCACGAAAGGGAATAGCGGCAGGAGGTGCGCTGCGGCTGCGAAATTCTAGAGGGGGCACTGCACCCGCGCCAGCGGTGGCAGCCCCTCCGCGGCTCAGCGATATTCCGGCCCATCATGCTCCGCCGGGTTCTCGTCGCCGTCCTGCTGGTGCTGCTGGGTCTCGTGTTCGTCGCGAAGGCCCGGTCCGCCCTTCGCGCTCCCGCGAGCCCGGTCGCCGCCCTCCCGAAACCCGACAAGGTGCTGCCGCCCCACGGGCCGCGGGGTCCGCTCGACATGCCCGCCGATCTGGTCCCGAAGCTCGATTCCTTCACCCGTGCCGGTGTCCGGGTCCGGCTCGCGGCCGAACCCGAGCGCCAATACCTCGATTCCCTGTTCACCGAGACCGATTCGATCGTGCGCCACTGGCCCGCGGGGAGCAACGTGATTCTCTACGCGATTGTTCCCGGTGGACCCGACGGCTTCCGTCCCGAAATGGTGCCGGAGGTGCGCTGGGCGCTGGACACCTGGCGCCCGGCCTCCGTCGGGCTCCGCTTCAGTGAAGCCACCGATACGACCGGCGCCACCCTCATCGTCCGCTGGGCCGATACGCTTGAAGCCGATCGGGCCGGGGTCACCGATGTCACCTGGGACCGGGCCGGCCGCATCCACCGCGCCGAGGTCTATCTCGCGACCCGGTCTCCGAGTTCAGGCAGGCCGTTCACGGTCGAAGCGCGTCGCGCGGTCGTGCTTCACGAAATCGGTCACGCCCTCGGTCTGCCGCACTCGAGCCGCCCGGGCGACGTGATGTTCCCCGTCGCCACCGAGACGACGCTGTCGGATCGCGACCGGTTCTCGCTCAGACTGCTCTACGAATTTCCCACCGGATGGATCGGCACGATGCGCGCCGCCACGGCACCGTGAACCGACTGCTCGCGGCCCTCCCCCTTCTGGCGGCGCTCTCGTCAGGCGCCTCCGCCCAGGACTTCCGCGCGGCGGACTCGATCGTCACCTCGGGAATCCGGAAGGGCATCTATCCCGGTGCGGTGCTCGTCATCGGGCGCACGGCCGGCGTACGCTACCAGCACGGCTACGGGCGCCTCACCTGGCGATCGGACGCCCCGCTCCCGTCGCCCGACTCGACGCTCTGGGATCTCGCCTCGCTCACCAAGGTCGTCGGCACCACCGGCGGGATCATGCGCCTCGTGGAGGATCACCGGATCGAACTGGACCAGCCGCTGGTCCGCTACCTGCCGCGTTTCGGTGGCGCGGACCGGGCCGCGGTCGCCGTGCGCATGCTGCTCGACCACACCAGCGGTCTTCCGAGCTACCGCGAGTTCTTCAAGCTGGCCCCCACCCGCGACAGCGCGATCTCTCTCCTCTACGCCACGCCGCTCCGCCACCGACCGGGAACCACCCCCGAGTACAGCGATCTGAACTTCCTGCTGCTCGGGCTGCTCATCGAGCGGGTGTCGGATGAGCCGCTGGATCGCTTCATCGAGCGTACCGTCCTCGGCCCCGCCGGCATGTCACACACTCGGTATCGGCCGACAGCGGCCACGGCGTCAGTGACGGCGCCGACCGGCCAGTGGCGCGGCCGGCCGGTCTGCTGCGTCGTCAACGATCAGAATGCCGCCCGCTTCGGTGGAGCGGCCGGCCACGCCGGTCTGTTCGGCACCGCGACCGATCTCGCCCGATACGCCCGCCTCTGGCTGAACGAGGGAACGCTCGATGGCCGCCAGGTCTTCGAGGCTGCGACCCTGCGCACCTTCCTCACCCCGGACAGCGCCGATGCGACTCGCCTCCTCGGTTGGGAGCGCCCACCATCGGCGCTGAGAACCGCGAGCTGCGCCCGTCTCGGTACCGCGCCCCGCCGATCCGACTGCGCATCGAAGCCGGAGGATTCGGCCTATGGCAGCCTGCTCTCGAGCACCGCCTACGGGCACACCGGCTGGACCGGCACCCTGATCTGGATCGATCCCGAACGCGACCTCTTTCTGATTCTGCTGACGAATCGGAGCTATGCGCCACGGATCGGTCACTCGATACGCGCCCTGCGCACCATCCGCTCCGCGCTCGCGGATGCAGTCGTGCGAGCGATGGGTGCGGACTGACCAGTCGCCGAGGCCGGTTCCGTCCCTGGCTCGGGCCCGAATCTAAAACCGGACGCCGCCGTTCCCCTTTGCGGGGTTTCGGTGCTACGTTCCCACTATGGAGACCGCGATGCAAACCCCCGAATCCGTCCGCAAGGCGCTGCGCGGGGTGAAGGACCCGGAGCTCAATCTCAACATCGTCGATATCGGGCTGGTCTACGATATCTTCGTGGGGGAGAAGGGCGACGTGAAGGTGAACATGACCCTGACCTCTCCCGGCTGCCCCGCAGGCGCCGAGATTGTCGGCGACGTCAAGCGCACCATCGAGGATCTCGAGGGCGTGACCTCGGTCGAGGTGGAGATCGTCTGGGAGCCGTACTGGACCCCGGAACGGATGGACCCTCGGATCCGGGCGTTTCTCGGCGGGTGATTCGTAGGGGAGAGGGGCAGCCTCGCACCGCGGTGCGAGCCTACCCCTGCACCGCAGTCAGCAGATCCTTCGCCAGCACCTCGCGCTGCCACTTCCGCATTCCTTCGATCCCCTCGAGCTCCGCTTCCGACTTCGGTTCCATCCGCGCGATCGCTTCGAGAATCCCGTTGGCGCAGAGGACCCCCGGGGCGAGCGGGATCCGTTCCGCGGCGGCGTTGCGCACCGCCTTCAGGCGCTCGAGCCGGGCCTCGAAGGCGAGGTCGGGCGGCGGGCGCCGGGTACGCTCGAAGACCGGAATGCTGTCGGCGGGCGCCCGCAGCCCGCGTCCAACCGTCTCGAGCAGTTCGGCCCCGCGGCGCCGGAGCTGGTCGGGCGACAGCGCCTTGAGCTCCCGCAGCGCCTCCTCGGTCGCTGGCATCCCCTTCGCGATGGTGACCATGGCCTCATTCATCAGCACCCGGAACGGTGCCCGGTCAAGCTGACTGGCCACCGACTCACGCCAGGCGAACAGCTCGCGCAACACCGCCAGCTGATGCCCGCGAAGTGTCTTCGCCCCCTTGATCCGGAGATAGGCCTCTTCGGGCGGGCCGGACTGATTCCAGCGGGTCTCCTCGAGGAGCGTGAACTCCTCCTCCGCCCAGTGCCATCGGCCCAGTGCGACCAGCTGTTCCTTGAGGATGTCGCGGAGGGTGGCGAGGTCCCGGGTATCGCCCGCCGCATACTCCAGCATGCCGGGAGCGAGCGGACGCATCGACCAGTCGGCCCGCTGGAATTTCTTGTCCAGCGTGATCCCGAGGTACTTCTCGAGGAGCGCAGCGAGTCCGATGCCGGGTTCGTTCAGCAGCTGCGCGGCGATGCGGGTGTCGAACAGCGAGGTCGCCGTGAATCCGTAATCCCGGCTCAGGATGCGGAGATCGTAATCGGCGTCGTGGAAGATCACCTCCACCGAACGATCCTGCAGCAGGTGCCCCAGGGCATTGAGGTTGGCGACCGCCAGCGGATCCACGACGGCGGTGGCCTCGCGCGTCGAAAGCTGGATCAGGTAGATCCGGTCACGATACCGGTGGAAGCTGGCCGCCTCCGTGTCCACGGCGAGCAGCGGGACCCCGGCCAGGGTCGCCATGAACCGGTCGAAGCTCGCCTGAGATTCGAGGTACTGAATCTCCTTCCCCGCCCCGGCAGCGCTATGCACGCGCGCTCACCAACTCGAGGCCGGCCGTAATCGTGTCGAAGGCCCTGGTGAGCGCCCTCTCGGATTCGGCCCCTGCGTCCGGCTTGCCTTCCGTCGCGGCGTTCATCTGCGCCGCGCGCGCGGAACAGGCGGCGTGGCAGAAGTAGTTGGTGGCGGGTTTCATGGGTCGCGAGCAGTCATCGGGGTTGAACGGGCGCGCTCAGGATCGGCAGGTGCAGCTTCAATCTAGTCGGGTCGACGTGCCTCATCCTCACCAGCCCTTTTCATCCTTCTGTCATCGCGATACGCTCCTCCACCGATGCTGCCTCTTCTCGAGAGTTTGCCGTCCCCGCCAGCCCGCACCTCCCTCGGCGATTTTCCATCGCCGGTGGAGAGTCACCCCTCGCTGGCCGACACGTTCGGCCTCGAGCGCCTGGTCATCAAGCGCGACGACCTGAACGGCACGCCCTTTGGGGGCAACAAGCTGCGCGCCCTCGAGTGGCTGCTGCCCGCCACCGGCCCCGCCATTCTCTCGATGGGAGGTTACGGCTCGACCTGGTGTGCCGCGCTTGCCACGCTGGCCGCCGGCCGCGGCAAGCGGGTGGGAGCGGCGCTCTTTCCGCAGCCCTGGTCGCCGGCCGTGGCGGGTGCGCTCTCGCGAACACTCGCCTCCAGCCAGGTGCAGCTCGCCACATCGCGGTGGACGTTCCCGTCGGCGCTGGCACGTGCCTGGAATTCCCTGCGTCGCGCTGGTCCGGTGAGCTGGCTGCCAGCCGGGGGCGCCACGCCCCTCGCCGTGCTCGGCAGCGTCAACGCGGCCCTCGAGTGTGCGGGGCAGATGGATAGGCTGGGAGCCCGGCCGGAGGCGATCGTCGTCCCGCTCGGATCGGGCGGGACGAGCGCCGGGCTCCTCGTCGGAGCGTGGCTCGCGGGCTGGGAGGTCGAAATCTGCGCGGTGCGCGTCACCGACCCCTGGTTTGCGAATCGCCGGCGGGTCCTGGCCCTCGCGGGTCGCACCCTCGATCTCCTGCGGCGATGCGGTCTTGAGCTGCGCCCAGGTGCAGCACGGCTGCGGGTCATTGGCGATCAGGTCGGCGACGGCTACGGCCACCCGACCGCCGCGGCCGTGCACGCGCAGGCCGCCGCCGGCCAGGCCGGCATCACCCTCGAGCTCACCTATGGCGCCAAGGCCTTTGCCGCCCTCGCCCCGCTCTCCGCTTCCTTCCGGCACATCTGCTTCTGGCATACCTTTGACCAGAGGCTCGTCTCGGGTTCTGAGCATGAGCACCCCCTCCTGCGCGTAGCGCGCGGGCACGCGGAGTCGCTGTGGCCCCACCAGAAGTCGACCTGACAGTCTATCCGGACGAGTGCGACGCCTACGGTCATCTGAACCAGGCGTCGTTCATCGCGCTCTTCGAGCGCGCACGATGGGAGACCCTCGCCCGCGGGCCCGGAATGGACTTCTTCACCCGCCACGGCGCCTGGCCCGCGGTCCGGAAGTCGCTGGTCGACTACCACGCCCCCGCCTTCCCGGGGGATGTCCTGCGGTTCAGCCAGGTCCTCGTCCACCTCGGTCGCACCAGCTTCACCCTGCGCCAGACTGCCCGCCGCCTCCGGGACGACGTCCTCGTAGCGACGGCTGAACTGGTCTTCGTATGCGTCGATCAGCAGGGCCAGCCCGTTCCGGTTCCCGAGGCGCTTCCCCGTGTGCTGTCGGATCGTCCGCTCGCCGGCAATCTCCGCCGTATCGCCGTCAACGGCGTCAACCTCGTGGTCGATGTCCGTGGCCAGGGGCCCGCGATTCTCTTCGTCCACGGCTTTCCGCTCGACCACACCATCTGGGAGCACCAGCTTGCCCACCTGGATGGATGGACGCGCATCGCCCCGGATCTGCGCGGCATGGGGCAGTCCGATGCCCCCGATCTCGGCTACAGCATGGCCACCTACGCCGAGGACCTGCTGGCGCTGCTCAGCTCGCTGGGTGTCGAGCGGGTCGTCCTGTGCGGTCTGTCGATGGGCGGGTACGTCATCTTCGAGATCCTGCGCCGCGCCCGCGCCCGGGTGCGCGGGGTGATTCTGATGGACACCCGGGCAGAGGCTGATTCCCCCGATGTCCGCAAGGCACGGGATGCCTCCTCGGCACAGGCGCGTGAGGGTGGCTCCGTCGCGATTGCCGCCGCGATGCTGCCGCGCATGCTCGCCGAATCAGCGCCCGCGGAACATCCGGCACTCGTCGAGCGCGTGCGTGGCATGATGGAGGCGACGCCGGTCGCGGGGATCCTCGGCGCGATCTCCGCGCTGCGCGACCGGCCGGACAGCACGCCGATGCTTCCCGCACTCGCGGATCTCCCCGCCCTGGTCGTCGTTGGGCAGGAGGATCGCCTGACGCCACCCGCGCTGTCGCAGGCCATGGCGGACCGGCTCCCCGGCTCCCGCCTGATTGTCGTGCCTGGCGCGGGGCACCTGACACCGATGGAGCGGCCGGAGGCCGCCACCGCCGCAGTGGCCGAATTTCTATCGGGTCTCGGGAGAAGCGACTAGCCCTGCAACTTTTTCGGGGCTCCAGGCGTCTATCTCTGTGAGCGGTGCACCGCCCACTTCGGTGGCATCACCGTTCGCGACACACCCTCCTCACAACGCCCCGGAACCGCGGCCAGGCAGTACGGTTCCGGGGCGTCTCCCCTTTCTGATACCCCGAACATCCCCCAGGCCCACCCCTCCACGGTCTGCCGAGGGGCTGCCTATCAGAAGATCGCCACCGCCGATGGCGGAAACGGACGACGACCCTCCCGGCACCTGCCAGGAGGGTCGTCGTCCAAGGTTTCGAGCGACGGCGCGCGGCCTGTTACTTCTTCGGTCGGCCGGGCGGGGTGTCGCTGTTGAAGACTTCCTTGTTCTTCTCGATGAAGGTCTGCTGATTCGCCGGCACGTCCTCTTCCGGATAGATGGCGTTGACCGGGCATTCGGGTTCACACGCGCCGCAGTCAATGCACTCGTCCGGGTGGATGTAGAGCTGATCTTCGCCCTCGTAGATGCAATCGACGGGGCAGACATCCACGCAGGCGCGATCTTTGACGCCGATGCAGGCTTCAACGATCACATAGGTCATACCGCAGCTCCTCCAGGAATGCACCGGCGCGCGCCGGACGTGACGACAGATGGACGAATCGGGGAGCCAAGTATTACGAGACGCCGGGGCCCGGCGCAAGGGGGACGATTATGTTGTGAAGATGCGAGGTATTCTTTTCACGCTTTCAATAATCACCGGGGTGGCGGCTGCCCCGGCCCGGCCCCTCCGCGCCCAGTCCTGTCCCAGCGGCCCGCTCGCCCTGGTGCTCTCCGGCGGTGGCGCGAAGGGCCTGGCCCACATCGGGGTACTCCGGGTGCTCGACAGCCTCGGCATCAAGCCCGATCTCATTGTCGGCGCCAGCATGGGTTCGATCGTCGGTGCGATGTACGCCACCGGCTACACCGGACACCAGATCGACTCCCTGACACGGTCGCTCACCCTCTCCGACCTCTTCCGCCGCTACGAACCGCGCGCGCCGAGTTCGCTCGGAGACCGGCAGCCACTGGTGGTGTGGGAAGCCGGCGAAGGCGGCCTCGCCATCCAGCGCGCGGCCGTTCGCGAGTCCGAGGTCGACGCGATCCTGAACGCCGCGATGCTTCGTGGCAACCTGCTGGCCCGGGGGTTCTTCGATTCACTGCCTATCCCGCTCCGCGTCGTGGCGACCGATCTCGCCACCCGGCAGACGATCGTGCTCGACCGCGGGGATCTCGCGCAGGCGGTGCGGGCCAGCATGTCGATTCCCCTGGTCTTCACCCCCGAGCGTGTCGATGGTCGCTTCCTCGGCGACGGCTCGCTGGTCGACAACATCCCCGTCCGTACTGCACGAGCGGCCGGCGCCCGCCGCGTGATCGTCTCCGATGCTACCGAGCATCTTGTGGATACACTGAATCTGCAGAACCCGATCGTGCTGGCCGACCAGCTCATCGGGTACCTCGTCAGTCAGCCGGCGGAGTCGCTTGGCGTCGTCGATCGCTACGTTCGCCCGAAAGTCGATGGCTACAAGAGCCTGAATTTCACCCGCGAGCGGGTCGTCAAGCTCATCGAGGCGGGCTATCAGGCCGGGCGCAATGCGCTCGCCGACTACCCGTGCTCGAGTGCTTCGTCGCCCGTCGTGGCTTCTGCCGGTCGCCGACTGGGTGTTGTCCGCATCAGCGGTGGCCGGCACGCCGAGCAGCAATTCGTCCTTCGGCTGCTCGGTCTGGATGGTCGCGATTCCCTCGATATCATCGGGCTCCGGTCCGGCTTTCGGGTGCTTGGCGGCTACGATGAGTTCCGCAGTGTGTGGCTCCATCCGGGTGGTACCCATGACACCCTTTCTCTCGACATCCAGGTCAATCCTGGGCCGCAACGTCTCGCGGCCATGGGTCTGGCCTATGACAATGATCTCGGCGGCCGGATGTGGATCGGGGTGGTGGATCGCGCCCTGTTCAGCCGGCGCCTCGAGGGATCGATCTCGGTGGGTCTCGGGGAACTGCGTCAGGATCTGGACTTCGGTTTCCGATCCGGCACGATCGGCAACCGCCGCCTTCGGCCCGTCCTCACCGGGCAGTTGCTGCGCGAACAGATCCGCCGGTTCGATCCCGACGGGGTTCAGCTGAAGCCAGTGCGGGTGCGCCAGGGCTCCGCATTCGCGGGGATCGAGCAGGGGCTGGGAGGGCGCTGGCGGATTTCCGCCGGAGTACAGGGGCAGACCTGGCACGATGCGCGGGACGGTACGACGTCAGGCATCGGAGGGATGCTGCGGCTCTCCTCCGGAACGGTGCTCCCATCCCCCGCGCTTCAGGCCGAAGCGGAGGTCCTGAATCGATACCGCCGCTTCAGCCTGGTCGGATCGACGCGATTCCATCTTTCGCCGAAGGTCGTGCTCGCGCCCACCATCCGCTACGGATGGGGCCGTACCCTCCCCTTGGCACAGACGTTCATGCTGGGAGGGTATGAGGGCTTCCCCGGATTGCAGATCGGCGAGTTCCGTGGCGACAGGGAGATCTATACGGCGCTTTCGGCCAGCTACTCCCTGACAGGCCCTCTGGCATTTCGGGTCGAGGGTGCCGCGGGCCAGACCGCGCTGGGCGGTCCGGCCGTACCGCATGGAAGCTGGCAGTTGGGGGTTCGTGCTGGCTTTGCCGCGGAAACTCCGATCGGATCGATCCGCGTCGAATACGGTCGCGCCCGTGGTGGGCGCGACGGCATGTTCGTCCGACTCGGTGAGTGGTTCTAGGCGCCCAGTACACCCTTCTTGAAACCACCGCCGGGGCCGGGCTTCGGTCCGATCCAGCAGCGGAGGACGGCATCGGCGAAGGCCTTCCCCGGCACGACGCCTCGTTCGGTCCCCGCGATTTCGACCTTCGTCCCCGTTGCGGGGACGTAGGTCAGCACCAGACTCTCCCCATCCTTGATGTCGACCATCATGCCGCAGAGATCGGCGAACTGCTGGGTGAGCTCCGGCGAAGCACCTGGCGTGTTGTCCTTCAGGCCGTCGTCCCACGCCCCGCACATCTTGCCCTTCGTCCCGTGTCCGGAGATGAAGTGCATCACCATCTGTCTCGGGGCATCGGCGGCGAGAATCTCCTCGGGATTGGACGAGATGCTGGAGAGGTAGAGCCCTCCTACGTACACCTTGATGATGAACTTCTTGCGCAGTGCCATGCCGTTCAGATGGAGGGTATTGCCGTCGACGTCGATCGTCGCGGGCATCGTCACTCCGTTGAGCGTGCGCCCCGTGTCGGCGGTGGCAGGCTGGATGGCGGTCGTGAGCAGACTGGCGAGCAGCAGCAGCATGGAAAACCTCAGCGAACGGGTGGGAGACTGGCGCGTCCGAGGGTCAAGTTGCGCCCCGGTGGGGTCTCACGCAACTCCGAGTCACGGGCCATTGAGAGTGACGGCACCGGGTTTCAGGGCAATCGTTGCCCCCGCCGGCACGCGAACGTACAGATCACGGCCGGTGGCCGTCAGGGCGGGGAACTGGGATCCGACGTTTGCCATGAGCGCCGCCAGGAACGGTTCCGGGATCGCAACTCCCTCCACGGTGACCGCCGCCAGATGAAAGCGTACCGCCTCAGTGCCAGCCCGAGCGAGCTCGACCTGTGCCTCCAGTCGCGTCTCCGGGGGCAGTAGTAGTATCAGTTGTGACAACGCCTGACGTCCCTCCGGCGGCAGGTCCGCGATTCGGCCGCCGATCCGGATAAGTGAGGTGTCGATCTCCACCGTGAACGCGAAGTCCGGTGGCAGATTGCGAGCGCCCAGCCTGGCCATCAGGTAGGCGGCGAAATCGCCGCCATCCACCGTGGTGGTCGGCAGCAGGCGATCGATGAAGACCGAATCGACCTGGGCCGACGCGCGCAGCACTCCCTCGGCCGCAATCCGGCGTGGGCCCGCCACGCTGTCGGTCTGCGCGGAAGCCGCTCCCATGACGAGGAGCAGGCCAACGACGGTCAGGCAGGCCGAGCGTGAGAGCATATCGGGAACCCCGGTTGCGCCGCATATTGTTGACGACCGTCCACCATCACCGCCGCACCGATCGAATTTCGTGGGAGGCTTCATGGAATTGAATATCATCGCGATGAACTTTCTCTACGCGGCGCTGGGCGTCGTCCTCATGTTCGTTTCCTACCGCGTGATCGACAGGCTCACGCCGGAGGTGAACTTCGCTGACGAGCTGCGCAAGGGGAATGTCGCGGTGGCCATCTTCATCGCGGCCATCTTCCTGGCGATCGCGATCATCGTTGGAGGTTCGCTCAATTGAGCCTGCTCCGCCGTGCGCTCTTGGCGCTTCTGCTCACCGTCCTCACGGTGAGTCAGGCACGCGCGCAGCGGCCGAGCGAGCGCTACGACCCGACGTTCCGCAAGTACACCAAACGCTACTTCGGCGTGGGATTCGACTGGCGCATCTTCAAGGCTCAGGGGATGACCGAGAGCAACCTGAATCCCGCGGCGACCAGCTGGGTTGGCGCCAGAGGCATCATGCAGCTGATGCCCTCCACCTTCATGGAGATTCAGACCAGGAACCCCGACTGGACCTCGATCGACGACGTCGAGTGGAACATCGCTGCCGGCATCTTTCACAATCGCCGGTTGTGGCGGCTCTGGGCGGACTCCGTCGACACCGAAGACCACCGCTACTTCATGTTCGGCAGCTACAACGCGGGTCGAATTCCGATTCTCCGGGCCCAGGGGCTCGCGCGACAGAAGCAGCTCGATCCCCGGTACTGGGCCAGCATCGAACTCGTGGCGCCGGAGGTGCGCGGGTGGCGGCAGGCGGAGACGCTGAGCTACGTGCGGCGAATCCGGGAGAATCTGGAACGACTCGACGCTCGAGGCCGGGTTACCGGTCCAGTTCGTACGCCCTGAGCAGCCAACGCTTCAGGAAGTCATCGATATCCTGCTCGGAACCGACCGCGATGCGATGGGTGATGCGGTCCTTCTTCAGGTAGCCTCCCGTCTCCACCAGCCGGCCGTTCCCCTTGAGGCTCCCCAGGGCCAGGCCGAAATCGATCCGGGTCCGAGTCGCCGGCTTGATCTGCGCAATCACATGATGGCGATAGATCGGCACGATGGTCTTGCCGGGGGAGAGGCGGATGTCTGGTCCGAGCGAGAGGGCGAGGGATTCAAGGAGATCATGCAGCGGACGGAGGGTCGCCCGGGGCCCGGCATACATCGCATCGACATACTTCGGGGCCGCGGCAAGGTACTCCTCGGGCGATGTGTCCTCACGGCCCATCCCGCGCGCGATGGAGGGATGGACCGCGTAGCGCGGCTTGCCCTTCACAGGAGTCCGCTGAGCGGGGTGGCGTAGCTGGCAGATCTCGGCTCGGGTTCGCCGTAGCGCCCTTCGTGGGCATGCTGACGGTTCCACTCCTCCCGAAGGCAATACGGATCGAGTCCATGCGGTCGGTCGACGGCCAGCACGCCGTCCAGGTGATCGATCTCGTGCTGGAGCAGTTCGGCCCGATCCCCCTCCAGCTCCACGACATGCCACTCCGACTTCAGATCCTGGTACCGCACCTTGATTCGATGCGCCCGGGACACCCGGACCAGAAGGGCCGGGAAGGAGAAGCAATCATCCCATACCGTGAAGTCTTCGTTTCCGACGTCGATGATCTCCGGGTTGATGAGCGGCCACGGCTTGTCCATCTCGGTGAACACGATGCGGACCGGCGCCCCGATCTGGGGCGCGGCGATGCCCCGCCCATGCCCAAACCGGGACTGAAAGTCCCGGAGCGTCTCGCGCATGTCATCGATGATCACGCGGACCGCGGTTGAACCCGGCTTGGCGATCGGCTCACACCGGGTGCGAAGCACCGGGTCGCCCAGCATGCGGATACGGTGGATCGTCATGGTTTCATCCGGTCTAGGGGCGCGTGAAGCGTCCCAATCTTGTGTTTTCGGGATGGGATCACAATAGCGCGATTCGAGATAACTCGATCGGCCATTCAATCGATCCAATCAGTCGTACTAGCAGATACTACGCAATGCGCCACCGCTTCTCGCCGCGCGATCGCTTGCTCCGAGCCTACCCAAATGGCGAATTCCAGTGGCTGAAGTCATTCGTATTTAACACGATATGGCTTTAAAACCAATGATATGGTAATTAGTTGACAAATGCCCAGCCCCGCCATAGGATTACCGGCCGATATGGGAACCTCAATCGCCGACCAGCTCGCGGAACACCCGCTGCCCCCTGCCTACAAGGGACCTCGGGGCATGCTGCTCGTCGCGCTCAAGCGGTCGGGCTCGCTGACGGCACGTGAGCTCGCGGAGCATCTGGGTCTGTCGTCGAACGCGATCCGCCACCACCTCAAGGAACTCGAGGCGGAGGCTGTCATCGGTTATCGGCGGGAGCAGCGCGGAGTTGGAGCGCCAACCTACGCCTGGCACCTGACGCCGGCGGGGGAGGCGCTCTTTCCGCAGCGCTACAAGGAAGTGCTGACCGAACTGCTTGATCGGGTGATGGAGCAGGCGGGACGGGAAGCCGTGGTGGCGGCGCTGGAGACGCGGTTCGATGGTCTCGCCCGCAAGCTGCAGGGAGAACTCGCCAACGCCTCCCCCGAACGCCGGATGGAGGTAGTCATCCGGGCGCTCGTCGACGGTGGCTTCATGGCGGAGTGGCAGGCGGGCGAAGGTGCAGGGGGCTTCCGGCTGACCGAGCACCACTGCGCCATCCGGGCCGTGGCGGAGCGATTTCCCGAGATCTGCGCCGCCGAGATCCGGTTCCTGGAGGAAGTGCTTTCGGCGGCCGTTCAGCGGGAAACGCACATGCTGGACGGGTGCACGGCCTGTGAATACCACGTGCGGTTCGCCACGACGGTGGACCCGACGCTTACGGTGTTGCAGGGGTCGGCGGGTCCGGCCCGTGAGGAGCGGCAATGAGTTCTTCGACGGAATCCTCGGTCGAATCCCTGGTCAACCGTGAGTACCAGTACGGGTTCGTCACCGACATCGAGGCGGATTCCATTCCGCGCGGTCTCAGTGAGGATGTGATCCGGGTCATCTCCGCCAAGAAGCAGGAGCCGGCCTGGATGCTGGAGTGGCGGCTCAAGGGCTATCGCCGGTGGCTGGAGATGAAGGAGCCGCATCACTGGGCGAACATCACCTATCCGCCGATCGACTACCAGAACGTCATCTACTACTCGGCGCCGAAGACCAAGAAGCCCTTGGGCAGCCTCGAGGAGGTGGACCCCGAGCTCCTGCGCACCTACGAGAAGCTGGGGATTCCCCTCTCGGAGCAGAAGCTGCTCGCTGGGGTGGCGGTCGACGCCATCTTCGACAGCGTGTCCGTCGCGACCACCTTCAAGGCCACGCTCGCCAAGTCTGGCGTCATTTTCTGCTCGATGAGCGAAGCGGTTCGGGAGCATCCCGAGCTGGTGCAGAAGTATCTGGGTTCCGTCGTGCCCTACAACGACAATTTCTTCGCCGCCCTCAACACCGCGGTCTTCAGCGACGGTTCCTTCGTGTACGTCCCGAAGGGGGTCCGCTGTCCCATGGAATTGAGCACCTACTTCCGCATCAACAGTGCGGACACCGGGCAGTTCGAGCGCACCCTCATTGTGGCGGACGAGGGTGCGTCCGTCAGCTACCTCGAGGGTTGCACCGCGCCGAAGCGTGATACCAACCAGCTGCACGCGGCGGTCGTCGAGCTGGTCGCTCTCAAGGGGGCGTCCATCAAGTACTCCACGGTCCAGAACTGGTACGCCGGCGATGCCGATGGCAAGGGCGGCATCTACAACTTCGTCACCAAGCGCGGCAAGTGTGCCGGCGACGACAGCAAGATCTCCTGGACCCAGGTGGAGACCGGCTCCGCGATCACCTGGAAGTACCCGAGCGTCATCCTGCAGGGCGACCGTTCGGTCGGCGAGTTCTACTCCGTCGCCGTCGTCAACGGCCGGCAGCAGGCCGACACGGGGACCAAGATGATCCACGTGGGCCGCGACACCCGGAGTACCATCGTTTCCAAGGGCATCTCGGCCGGCCATGGCAACAACAGCTACCGCGGTCAGGTGAAGGTGCTGGCGAAGGCGACCGGAGCACGCAACTACACGCAGTGCGACTCCATGCTCATCGGCAATCGCTGCGGGGCCCACACCTTCCCCTATATCGACGTCCAGAATCCGACGGCCGCGGTCGAGCATGAGGCGTCGACCTCGAAAAT
The DNA here is from genome assembly GCA_044229245.1 of Gemmatimonadales bacterium. Taxonomy (GTDB): domain Bacteria; phylum Gemmatimonadota; class Gemmatimonadetes; order Gemmatimonadales; family GWC2-71-9; genus JADJOM01. Next base: position 26,961 of record JBGATI010000007.1, read on the forward strand.
CGGCGAAGATCAGATCTTCTACCTGAAGCAGCGCGGTCTCAACACCGAGAACGCCATCAGCATGATCGTCAACGGCTTCTGCAAGGAAGTCTTCAAGGAGCTGCCCATGGAGTTCGCGGTCGAGGCGCAGAAGCTCCTCGGCGTGAGCCTCGAAGGCAGCGTGGGCTAAGGGACCCGACCAATGCTCGAAATCATCGACCTGCACGCCAGGGCTGGCGACAAGCAGATTCTCAATGGCATCACGCTGTCCGTGAAGGCGGGGGAAGTCCACGCCATCATGGGGCCCAATGGCTCCGGCAAGAGCACCCTCGCCCAGGTGCTGTCCGGTCACCCCGCGTATGAAGTCACGGCGGGCCAGGTGATCTACCAGGGCCAGGACCTGCTCGATATGGAGCCGGAGGTGCGTGCGCAGGCGGGTGTATTTCTCGCCTTCCAGTACCCGGTCGAGATCCCCGGCGTCTCCAACGCCTATTTCCTTCGCGCAGCCCTGAACGAAGTCCGGAAGGCGCGCGGCGAGGAAGAGATCGACCCGATCGACTTCATGGACCTGGTCGAGGAGAAGCTCAAACTCGTGGAGTGGGGGCCGGAGATCATGTCCCGCGCCGTCAACCACGGCTTCTCGGGCGGCGAGAAGAAGCGCAACGAGATTCTCCAGATGGCCGTGCTCGAGCCGAAGCTCGCGATCCTCGATGAGACCGATTCCGGTCTCGATATCGACGCGCTGCGGATCGTCGCCGGAGGCGTCAACAAGCTGCGCCGCCCCGACAACGCCACGATCGTCGTGACGCACTACCAGCGCCTTCTCAACTACATCGTTCCCGATTTCGTCCACGTGCTGGCCGGTGGCCGCATCGTGAAGTCGGGTGGCAAGGAGCTGGCGCTCGAGCTGGAGGCCAAGGGATACGAGTGGCTGACGGAAGCGGTGGGTTCGGCGTGAGCACCGCCTACCTGCAGGACTTCGAGGCCTTCAGCCGGAACGGCGGCTCCAAGGCGCCCTGGCTCCAGGGCCTCAGGCAGTCGGCCGCCGACCGCTTCGCCGCTGCCGGCTTCCCCTCGAATCGGGATGAGGACTGGCGCTTCGTGGATCTCGCGCCGCTCGTCGGTGGCCGGTTTCACCCGGCTCCTGCGGAAGGCACCGGCCTCCGCCCGGAATCGCTCGCGCCATACCTCTATGACATTCCCGGCGTGAGCACGCTCGTCTTCGTGAACGGGCGCTACGATCCCTCACTTTCGAGCATTGCCACCCTTCCAGCCGGCGTCACGGTCCGCAATCTGGCCAGCGCGCTGGTCTCCGACGCCAGCCTGCTCGATCAGCACCTCGGCAAGTACGCGAAGGTGGAGCAGGATGGCTTCACCGCGCTGAACACGGCGTTCGTCCGGGACGGTCTCTTCGTCCACGTAACGCGGGGCGCCGACGCCGGCGCGCCGATTCACGCGGTGTTCGTCGCCGACGGACGCGCCGAGGGTGCGGCGACCTATCCCCGGAATTTCGTCATGGTGGAAGCCGGTGGCCGGGCGGCGGTCATCGAGAGCTATGTCGGACTGGCCCAGGGGACCTACTTCACCAATGCGGTGACGGAGGCGGTGGTCGGCGACGGGGCGCATTTCGAGCACACCAAGATCCAGCGCGAAAGCGAGCAGGCCTTCCATGTCGGCACGACGCACATCCGGCAGGGCAGGGACAGCCGCGGTTTCTCGCATTCGGTGAGCTTCGGTGCAGCACTCTGCCGCAATAATCTCGACGTCAACCTCGACGGGCCGGGCATCGAATCCCAGATGCTGGGTCTGTACATGGGCCGGGGTCGGCAGGAGGTGGACAACCACACCTCCCTGCTGCACGCCCATCCCAACTGTTCGACGCGTGAGGTCTACAAGGGGATTCTGGACGACCGCTCGCACGGCGTGTTCAACGGCAAGATCTACGTGACCCCGGACGCGCAGAAGACCGATGCCAAGCAGACCAATCGGGCTCTGCTGCTGTCCGACACCGCCCGCATCGATACCAAGCCGCAGCTGGAGATCTTCGCGGACGACGTGAAGTGCACCCATGGCGCCACGATCGGCAACCTCGATCAGGCCTCCGCCTTCTACCTGAAGAGTCGTGGCATCGGCGGCGAGCTTGGCCGGAAGATCCTGATCTACGCGTTCGCCGCGGATGTGCTCGAGGAACTGCCCTACGAGCCGATCCGCGCCGCCCTCGAGGCCGTGGTCATGGAGCGGCTCGAGACCAGGGCGACGGTCTGAGGGCACGATGACGGCACCGGCCGAGACCCGTGCACTGGACGTCGCTCGCCTGCGGCGCGACTTTCCGATTCTCCGCACCCAGGTGCAGGACAAGCCCCTCGTCTACCTCGACAACGCCGCCACCAGCCAGAAGCCACGGGCGGTCGTCGAGGCCGAGAGCGACTTTGCCCTGCTGCACAACGCCAACGTGCATCGCGGCGTTCATACCCTGAGTCAGCGCGCCACTCAGGCCTATGATCAGGTGCGCGCCGACCTCGCCCGCTTCCTCGGCGCGGCGGATCCCGCGGAGATCATCATCACCGCGGGCACCACGGCCGGTCTCAACCTGATCGCCCAGAGCTATGGCCGACCGGTGCTCCGGACCGGTGACGAGATCGTGCTGACCGCGATGGAGCACCACTCGAACATCGTTCCGTGGCAGCTCGTGGCGCAGGCCACGGGCGCGGTCATCCGGGTGATTCCGGTGACCGACTCGGGCGAGCTCGACCTCAACGCCGCAGCCGCACTCCTCTCGCCGCGGACCCGTATCGTCGCACTGGCCCACGTCTCCAACGTGCTGGGCACCGTCAACGACATCCGGGCGGTTGCTGAGCTCGCCCATCGTGCCGGGGCAGTCGTGGTGGTGGACGGCGCCCAGGCGGTTGCACACCTGTCCGTCGACGTTGCGGCGCTCGGGTGCGATTTCTACGTCGCTTCAGCGCACAAGATGTATGGGCCGACGGGAGTGGGCTTCGTGTACGGTCGAGCGGCCCTCCTGGATGCGATGCCCCCCTGGCAGGGCGGCGGCGGCATGATCCAGAGCGTCAGCTTCGAGGCGACGACCTACGCGCCCGTGCCGGCGCGCTTCGAGGCCGGGACCCCACCGATCACCCAGACCATCGGGCTGGGGGCCGCGGTACGCTACCTTGAGGGCCTCGACTGGACCGCGCTTGCGGCGTTCGAGGCGGACCTGCTCGAGTACGCCAGCAGTCAGGTTGCGGCGGTCCCCGGCGTCCGGCTGATCGGCACCGCCCGCGACAAGGTGAGCGTGCTCTCCTTCGTCATCGATGGCGTGCACCCCCATGACGTGGGCACGGTGCTGGATCTGCAGGGAGTGGCGGTACGGGCCAGTCACCATTGCGCCCAGCCGCTCATGCGCCGCTTCGGCGTTCCGGGGACGGTGCGCGCCTCGTTCGCACTGTACAACACCCGCGAGGACGTGGACGCGCTGGTGGCGGGGCTGCACGAGGTGCGAAAGGTTTTCGGCTGATGACGGACGCGCGGGAGCTCTACCAGAGCATCATCCTGGACCACAACCGGGCGCCCCGCAACTTCCGGGAAATCGAGCACGCCGATCGTTCGGCCGAAGGGTACAACCCGCTCTGCGGCGACCAGCTCAAGGTCTGGGTCAAGCTGGACGGCGACCGCATCGTCGATGTCGCGTTTCAGGGCTCGGGCTGCGCCATCTCGAAGGCCTCCGCGTCCCTCATGACGACGGTGGTCAAGGACAAGACCATTGCCGAGGCGCAGAAGATCTTCGAGAGTTTCCACCACATGGTCACGGGCCAGGGTGCCGCGGGGGACGAAGTGCCTCGCAAGTTGGCCGTCTTCGCCGGCGTCCGGGAATTCCCCGCGCGCGTGAAGTGCGCCAGCCTCTCGTGGCATGCGCTCAAGTCCGCGCTCGATGGTCAGAACGACGTGCAGGTCTCCACTGATGGATAGCTTGGGCCGCGCACCAGCTGCGCGACTACGGACACTCTGAAGGAGTCTCGAATGCCTTACGATCCTCGCATGGTGCAGCCGATGCGCGACGAGATGGTTCGCATGGGCGCCAGGGAGCTGCTCACCGTCGCCGAGGTGGATGCCACGCTCGGCGACCCGAAGGGAACGATGCTGGTCTTCATCAACTCGGTCTGCGGCTGTGCCGCAGGCGGCGCTCGGCCGGCGCTCGGTCTCGCGCTCCAGCACGCCAACCGCCCGCAGCAGGTCGTGACCGTCTTCGCGGGACAGGACACCGATGCCACGGGCCGCGCCCGCCAGTACTTCGCGGACTACGCCCCCAGCAGCCCGTCCATGGCCCTGCTCCGGGACGGGGAAGTGGTCCACTTCGTCCATCGGCACATGATCGAGGGTCATTCGCCGCAGGATGTGGCCCGGGATCTGACGGCCGCCTTCGACCGCTACTGCGCGACCTCCGCCGTCTGATGTCTGGACACGTCTTTCATCCGGGACACTCCGATCTGCACGGGATCACCGTGGTGCTCGAAACCACGGGCGACACCCTGTATGTCGGCCGGTACCACGAGGAGACCCCCGGCGGGGTGCTGTTGCACGACGTCGCGGAACATCGGACCGCGGCCGACGGAACGAGTCGCGAGGAGTTCTTCGCCAAGACGATGAAGTTCGGAGTGCGGGCGCAGCACCGAAACCTCCTGGTGCCGGGCCCCGAGGTCAGGCGGATCACCCGACTGGTCGACTGGCCGCAGGGCTGACCGGGAGAGGGGTCGGGTGAGGAATGGGGCAGGGGGGTCGTGGAAGCCGTCGCTTCCGACCTCCCTGCCCTTGCCGCTTCAGGGCCAGACCTGCTCGCCCTCGAGGTCGATCAGGGTGATGGCGTCGACGGGACAGGCGCGAGCCGCCAGGAGGATTCGCTTATCCTTGGCGCCCTCCGGATCGACCACAACACAGAGCTCCTCGTCGTCCAGTTCGAAGACATCGGGGGCCAGGGAGACGCACTCGGCGTTGCTCTCGCAGAGCTCTCGGTTGACACTGATTCGGTAGGGCATGGCGCAATTATAGGAGTCGGTGCGCCAGCGGGCCAGAGTCCGGCCCCCCCTGCCGCCGGAGGGGTTTCGTGCCATGTTCCCTCAGGGTCCGTGCCGGGCCGAAACATCGGCCGGCCGTCCCGCGTACATGCCCCCGCTCAAATCCAGCCCAGGGAATACATGACCAGCACAGTCATCGCGGTTGACCGCGTCAGCAAACGCTACGCCGGGCACACTGCCGTCCGGGACCTCTCGCTTACGGTAGCCAAGGGCGGAATCTTCGGGCTACTCGGTCCGAACGGCGCCGGGAAGACCACGACGATCCGGATGTTGCTGAACATCATCACCCCCGATGAAGGGAGTGTGGTGCTGTTCGGCGGCAGCGGCACCGGACGGGAGCTGTCGGGCAGAATCGGGTACCTCCCGGAGGAGCGCGGCCTTTACCCGAAGATGCGGGTCCTCGATCAGCTTGCCTTCCTGGCGGAAGCCAAAGGGATCTCCAGGTGGGATGCCCGGAAGCGGGCCAAGGCGTGGCTGCTTCGTCTGGGCCTCGAAGACTGGAGCATGAAGAAGGTTTCAGATCTGTCAAAGGGGATGCAGCAGAAGGTGCAGTTCGCTGGCGCCCTTCAGCACGATCCAGAGCTGGTGATTCTCGATGAGCCCTTCAGTGGTCTCGATCCGGTGAACAGTCAGGTCATGCGTGACGTGGTCGTGGAGACGGCCCGCAGCGGGCGCACCGTCCTCTTCTCCACGCATATCATGGAGCATGCGGAGAAGATGTGCGATCACATCGTCATTATCGCGCGGGGTGAAAAGGTGGTGGATGGCTCCATGGCGGAGATCAAGCGGGCAGGGGGGAAGAGCCACGTCGCCCTCAGCTTCACACGGAACGCGCCGCGTGCCCGGTCCGTGCTCTCCGATCGTTCCCTGGTCGAGCGGGTCGATGACGCCGGCGCAACGGCGGAAGTGCAGATGGTTGCCGGTGCCGATCCCGAGCGGCTCCTGAAAGCGCTGCTGGCGGAGGATGTCGGGTTGTCCCGGTTCGAGGTCGTCGAGCCCTCGCTGCAATCCATCTTCATCGCCAAGGTCGGCGCCGAGGCAGCCCACCCTGTTGCGAGCGGGGTCGTCGCATGAACAAGGTCCTCGCGGTCATCCGGCGTGAGTTTATCGAGCGGGTTCGCACCCGTTCATTCCTGATCGGGACCTTTCTCTTCCCGGTCCTGATGGGGGTCTTCGGGTACCTGCCGCAGGCCCTGGCCAAGCGGGATACCGGCAGCAAGCAGATCGTGCTGCTCGACGCCGCAAACGGTTCGATCGGCACCACGCTCGCGGACGTGCTGGCGAGCGACAGCATGGGGGCCGGGGAAACCCGGCGGGCGCGCTTCCACGTCACCCGAATCATCGCCGGAGACCGCGCGCAGCAACTGCGTGACTCGGTGGTCTCGCTGATCGGCCTGCAGGAGGCGCCTCCGGGGGCCCCGAGTGGCGTGCTGACCCTGACCGACTCGGCAGTGGCCACGGGACGTCTGACGTATTTCGGTTCGAACGTCAGCAGCTTCCGGGACATGAACGCCATCGAGCGGCTGGTCGGGCCCGTGCTTCGGGAGCAGCGACTGCTCAATCAGCACGCAGATTCCGCCATCATTGCCGCAGCCAGCATCAAGCTCGACCTGGTGAGTACCAAGGTCACCGATGGACGCATCACGGGAGAGAGTGGCGAGCAGACGTTCCTGCTTGCCTATGCAATCAATCTGCTCATGTACATGGTCCTGCTCCTCTACGGCATTCAGGTCATGAGCTCGGTGATCGAGGAGAAGACCAACCGGATCGTCGAAGTACTGGTCTCCAGCATGACTCCGTTCCAGATGCTGCTCGGCAAGGTCATCGGGGTCGGTTCGGTGGGGCTCGTCCAGCTCAGCATCTGGGGTGGGGCCGCCTTCTTCATGACCAGCGTCATGGGACGGACGGTGACGCCCGAGGCGACCGCCGTAGATGGGGCGGCGGTATCAGTCAGCTTTCCCGCCGTTTCGGGAGACCTCGTCATGGTAGTCCTGGTCTTCTTCCTCCTCGGTTACTTCCTATACTCGGCGCTCTACGCGGCGATCGGCGCCATGTGCAACACCCAGCAGGAGGCGCAGCAGGCCAACACCCCGGTCACCCTGTGCATCGGCATCGGGATGATCTCGGTCTTCGCCCTGATGAACGACCCGTCGAGCGGCATGGCGAAAGTGTTCAGCTTCATTCCGCTGTTCGCTCCGATCGTGATGCCTGTACGGTATGCCCTCTCTCCCTTGCCACTCGGAGAGGTCCTGGCCTCGGTAGCCGCCATGCTCGCCGGAATCGGAGTGGTGGTGCTGATCGCCGGACGTATTTATCGAGTCGGCATCCTGTCGTACGGCAAGAAGCCCAGCCTGGCCGAATTGTGGCGCTGGATTCGGACGGCCTGAAGTTCCCCATCAGCGGGGCGGCGTGCGGCGAGGGCGAGCGAAGGCGGCTCGCCCTTTTCGCGTCCGCGGTCACAGCCTTTCCGGCCACGCGCACGCTGGAGTAGCTTCACGTCATGCGACACTATGATGTGATCGTCGTTGGAGGCGGGCATGCCGGTTCCGAGGCGGCAGGCGCGGCGGCGCGTCTGGGAGCAAGTACACTGTTGCTGACCCAGAACCTCGAGACCATCGGTCAGATGTCATGCAATCCGGCGATTGGAGGGATTGCGAAGGGAACAGTCGTCCGGGAGATCGATGCCCTGGGCGGTATCATGGGGCGGGCGACCGACATGGCCACCATTCAGTTCCGCATGCTGAACAAGTCGAAAGGGCCGGCCGTCTGGTCGCCCCGAGCTCAATGCGATCGCGGGCTCTACCGCAGAGCGGTACGCGGACTGCTGGAGCAGCACCACAACCTCGATTTCTGTCAGGGCACCGTCAGCGACCTCCACGCGCTGGGCGACAGGCAGTGGGCTATGGGCACCCGGGAGGGCTCGCGCTTTTCGGCGCAGGCTGTGGTTATCACCGCCGGGACGTTCCTTCGTGGGCGCATCCACCTGGGGCTGAACGCGACAATCGGTGCGGGCCGGGCGGGCGACCAGCCATCGCTCGAACTTGCACAAGTCCTTGATGTACAAGGAATTACGATTGAAAGATTCAAGACTGGAACCCCCCCGAGGATCGATGGCCGGAGCATCGATCTGTCGAAGTTCCAGCGACAGGATGGTGACCCTGCGCCCTATTGGTTCGCATTCCTGCACCGCGCAAGCCGGCTGCCCCAACTGCCCTGCTACCTGGGATGGGCCGGGTCCGAGGTGAAGGAGATCATTGCATCGAACCTCCGGAAGTCGGCGCTTTATGGTGGTGCCATCAGTGGTCGCGGGCCGCGGTATTGCCCCAGTATCGAGGACAAGATCTTGAAGTTCCCCGATGCCGAGCGGCATCAGATCTTCCTCGAGCCGGAAGGGCTTGAGACCTCCGAGCTCTATGTGAACGGGCTTTCGACATCCCTTCCTGTTGCTGTGCAGTTGGAGATGCTCCGGGCGGTGCCGGGCCTTGAGAATGTTCGGATGACCCGTCCTGGCTATGCGATCGAGTACGACTATATCCCTCCGACCCAGCTCCATCCGACGCTCGAGTCCAAGGCGGTTCCCAGGCTGTACTTCGCGGGACAGGTCAACGGCACGACTGGATATGAGGAGGCCGCAGGGCAGGGAATTGTTGCAGGCATCAACGCGGCGCTGGCGGTTCGGGGAGACGACCCGCTGATCTTCCGCCGGAACGAGGCCATGCTCGGTGTGCTGGTTGATGACATCGTGACACGTGGAGTGGATGAGCCGTATCGCCTCTTCACCTCCCGTGCCGAGTATCGGCTGCTGCTCAGGCAAGACAATGCCCTGCGGAGACTCTTGCCCATCGCCGAACGCCTCGGACTGCTACCATCGGCCGACCTCGAGGCGGCTTGGAGTCGAATGGCCGCTGAAGAGGCGGTGCTTCGTTTCGCGGAGGACACCGCGGTCGAGCCAGGTGCCATCAACAGCATCCTGGTGGACTTGGGCACCTCCACGATCCGGGAGCCAGCGAGAATTGTCGAGCTCGCGAAGCGCCCCGACGTTCCTCTCGTCGCTATCCTGGCTTCATCCTGCTGGGGCGGCGATCCGGCGTCCGTGGAATGGGCCGACATTGAGCTGAAGTATGCCGGATATCTTGCTCGCGAGCGCGAGGGAGTACGGCGCCTGAGTCAGATGGAAGATTTCGCAATCCCTCCTGAACTCCCATTCCGCACGTTGGCCGCGCTCTCTTTTGAGGGCAGGGAGAAGCTCGCCTCCGTGCAGCCCCAGACGCTTGGGAGGGCGCGACGGGTCCCCGGTGTGAGTGCCAGCGATCTTCAGAACCTGGTTGTGGAGGTGATCAAATGGCGGAGGAATCGGGATTTCTGCGCCCCTGACATACCAGGCGGCTGAACCGGTGGTGCCCTGTTTCACGTGAAACTGCACTAGGGAGCCGATGACCTCCTTCGGCGGAGATCCGCTGTTTCACGTGAAACACGGATTCCTGCCCTCCTCTCCCCCTCCCCCACCTCGCGAAGCTTCCGGTGCGGGCGACCTCAGTCCAAGTCTCTTCCTTGCGGCGCCTTCCGAAGCAGTCACATCGAGTTCTCGGCATTTCGCTGCCGATCCCTGCGCTGTATATTGGCTTAGGCATTGAGGGCGCGCGGATTCGGCCCGCCATAGGCGCAATGTTAGACTCTATATCATTGTAAATAAAGAACTTACAAATGGCCAGAATCATCGCGATCGCGAATCAGAAAGGTGGCGTCGGCAAGACGACCACTGCGGTGAACCTCGCCGCCTCGCTGGCCATCTCGGAGCGGAAGACGTTGCTCGTCGATGCCGATCCCCAGGGCAACGCGACCAGTGGCGTTGGGGTCAGGCGGGAACAGCTCCGCTACGCCCTGTATGACGTGCTCATCGATGGGAGACCGGTGGACGACGTGATCGTTCACGACCCCGCGCTGCCGTTCCTCGACATCCTGCCTGCCACGCAGGATCTGGTGGGTGCCGAGCTTGAGCTGGTCGAGCGCGCCCAGCGCGAAGGCGTGATGCGTCGGGCGCTGGAATCTGCCGCCGACGCCTACGAGTTCGTCCTGATCGACTGTCCGCCATCGCTGGGCCTGATCACGCTGAACGTGCTCGCGGCGGCTGACGGCGTGATCATTCCGATCCAGTGCGAGTACTACGCGCTCGAGGGGATCTCGCAGCTGCTGAATACGATCAAGCTGGTCCAGCAGAACTTCAATCCTCGCCTGGCGATCGACGGAGTCCTGCTGACGATGTACGACTCCCGCGTGAACCTCTGTCGCCAGGTTGCCACCGACGCCAAGGAGTACTTCGGCGCCCGGATGTTCCCCACCGTCATTCCCAGGAACGTGCGACTCGCCGAAGCGCCAAGCTTCGGGAAGCCGATCCTCCTCTACGACATCCAGTCGGTCGGCGCGAAGAGTTACCTGGCGGTGGCGCAGGAACTCATGCGCCGCGTGCAGGCACTTCAGTCGGCTCCTGAGCGTCCCGTCCCGGAGGTGCAGCCGTGAGTGAAACCAAGCGGCTGGGCCGCGGACTCGAAGCGCTCCTGGGTCCGGTGTCGCGCAAGGATGCGGAAACCAGCGGCTCCCTGATGGAGTTGCCGGTCCAGAGCATTCGCCCGAATCCGTACCAGCCGCGCGTCAAGCTCGACGAGCCCCAGTTCACCGAGCTGGTACAGTCGATCGAGACCTCCGGGTTGCTGCAGCCAGTGGTGGTGCGCAAGCATCTCGACGGGTATCAGCTCATCGCAGGCGAACGTCGCTGGCGGGCGGCGCAGAAGCTCGGATGGCAGAAGATCCCGGCGGTGATCAAGGAGGCCGACGACCGGACGCTCCTGACGCTCGCGCTGGTGGAGAATCTCCAGCGGGACAACCTCTCGGCTGTCGAAGAGGCCACCAGCTATCAGCGCCTGATCGATGAGTTCCAGCTTTCGCAGGCCGATATCGCCCGACTGGTGGGGCGCGACCGTTCCACGGTCGCGAACGCGCTCCGGCTCCTCAAGCTCCCCCTCGAGGTCGCCGACATGGTGGACGATGGCCGGCTCTCGGAAGGGCATGCGCGCGCGCTTCTGGGACTGTCCGACCGGGCACAAATGACCAGGCTGGCCCAGCTCGCAGCGGAGCAGGGGTGGTCGGTCCGGGACATCGAGTCGAAAGTGCGGGGCGCCCGCCCCGCGACTGCGCGGAAGGAGCCGGTGCGCCAGCTCTCCCCCGCACACCGACGGGTCGAGGATGCACTCCGCAAACGGCTGGGGACCGACGTGAAGGTCACCGCCAAGCGGCGCGGCCGCGGGTTGATCGCGGTGAGCTATTACTCCGACGAAGATCTGTCACGGGTCCTCGAACTGCTCCTGGGCGAACCCTTCCAGGGCTAGGAGGGCGCATGAGTGACGCGGCACCGCATGTCACCATCGTAGTGCATACCGATGGCGCGATTGCGTCACGAACCTATCGAGTCCCGCGGTGGGCGGTCCGGGCGGCGCTGGGCGGAGCGGTCGGTCTGGGCGTCGTTATCCTGCTCGGAATGGCGCTGTATCTCCCGATAGCCGCGGCCGCCGCCCGCGTGCCTGGACTGGTACGGGAAGTGGACCGGCTGGAAAACGACAACCACAAGATTGGCGAACTGGTCGCCGCGCTCGATAGCGCGGAACGCCGCTACGACCGGATCCGGGCGATGCTGGGTGCGGACATCGTCCCCGACCCGGTGCAGCTCACCGCCACCCTGCCCGTCGCCCCGCCACTGCGCGCACGTCCCATCGGGACCGTGTCGACCTACGAACAGGGGCTCTCGACACCCACCCACTGGCCGCTCGAAGAGGCTGGATATGTGACGCGCGGCCAAGCGGCCGAGAGCCCGGCTCCCAATACTGGGGGTGAAGCCCACCCGGGGGTGGATATCGCCGTGCCGATCGGTACCGCGGTCCGCGCCTCCGGCGGGGGAACCGTGCTGCAGTCCGGTGTCGATGCAGAGTACGGCATCTTCGTGCTGCTGGAGCACCCCGGGGGACTGCAGAGCATGTACGGGCACCTGTCCCGATCCACGGTTGCCTCGGGACAGGCGGTGGATGCAGGCGAAGTGATCGGACTGTCAGGCAACACGGGACGCTCCAGCGCGCCCCACCTGCATTTCGAGATCAGGCGTGACGGCAAACCAATCGATCCACGAACCCTGGTGAAGGAGCAATCCTGATGGCGATGTTTTCTCGACCCAGCCAGAGCGGCCGAACCGAAAGCGCAGTCCGCCGCGGTGACCCGAACAGCCTGACCATCATCGCCGTTGGTGCCACGATCATTGGGGACATCGCCAGCGAAGGGGTCGTCAAGATCGAGGGCACGGTGCAAGGGACCGTCCGGGCCGGCACGCAGCTCCTCGTGGCTCCCGGGGCGATGATCCGGGGAGATGTCTTCGCCACCGAGGTGGTGGCAGGTGGGGAAATCCAGGGTGGAGTGAATGCCGAGCAGCGGGTGGAAATTCAGGCCGGTGCCACGATTCACGGGGACATCAGAACCCAGCGCATCCACATTGCCGACGGGGGTCGCGTGAACGGGCAGATCTGCATGGAACCAAGCGAGGTGGAGCGGGGTTCAGCAGTCAGCGCAACTGAACATGGAAGTGAAGTGTCCCGGGTCTCACCGCACTAGTTCGCCGACTTCCCACAATAGTTGATAAGTCACTCGAACTTGTGGATAGACATGCAATTTCAGTCGTTACAATTGCTCGATTGCCGTCTCACTGCGCTATCGGTGTCACAGTGAAGCGACAGTTGCTGGCGCTCATACTCGTCGCTGCCGCGATTAGTAGTTGCACCAAGAACCCTGCACCGGCTGGCTTCCGCGTCGGTCTGGTCACTCCTGGATCCATCGCCGACGCCGCCTGGAACTCGGGGGCGTACCTGGGTCTCCAGCAGATCCGGGATTCGCTCGGGGTCGCTGTCAGCAACGTCGAAGCACGAACCCCCGCCGATCAGGAGGAGGCGCTGCGCACCTATGCGGCGCAGGGTTACAACCTGGTCTTCGGGCATGGATTCGAATTCCAGGGGGCAGCCGAGCGGGTTTCCGCTCAGTACCCGGCCACCACGTTCATCGTCACTTCCGGCGAGAAAGTCGCTGGCAATGTCTCGCCCCTGATCTTCAGGCTCTCGGAAGCGAGCTTTCTGGCGGGCGTCGTCGCGGGGGGACTGACGAAGACGAACACCATCGGCTTCGTGGGTGGGATCGAGCTGCCGCCCATCAAGGAGGCAGAATCCGCCTGGGTCGCGGGTGCAAGGAGCGTGAATGCACGAATCGTCGAACGCTCGACCTACCTGAACACATTCGATGATGTCGCCGCCGGCCGCGAAGCGACCCTCGCGTTGCTCCGGTCCGGCGTTGACATGATTCACCACAACGCGGATCAGGCGGCACTCGGCGCCTTTCAGGCGGTGAAGGAATCACCGAACGCCTTCATTTTCGGAGCGAATCTGGATCAGAGCGCGCTGGCCCCGGACCGGGTTGTCGGTTCTGCGGTGATCGATCTGCCCAGGGCCTTTCTTGCCGTCGCGCGAGAGGTGCAGGGCGGCAGCTTCCATCCCAAGGTCGAGTCGTTCGGCCTCAGGAGCGGCGTCATCCGATACGAACCGAACCCGAATCTCGAGAAGCTTCTCCCTCCCAGTCTCCAGGCACGACTCAACGCGACGAGAGACTCGATCATCACGGCGACATCCGAGGTCCCGCCCTCACCGTGACGCACCCGCGCGTGAAGCTCCAGGACATCGTCTCTTACCTGGACGCCTACCTCCGCGTCCGCGATGTACCCGATGATCCCAACGCAGTCAACGGACTCCAGGTGGAGAATGGAGGGCTGGTTTCGCGCATCGTTGCTGCCGTGGATGCATCACAGGGAACGTTCGACGGACTCCGGCGACGGGAGCAGGCCGCCTCACAGTCCGAGCCCGCGCTCCTTCTCGTCCATCACGGCATGTTCTGGGATGGCAATCAGCCCGTGACCGGCCGCCGATTCCGCCGGCTCCGCACCCTCATGGACCTGGACGTGGCGCTCTACTCGGCTCATATCCCCCTCGACCTCCATCCCGAGGTCGGGAACAATGCCCTCCTGGCTCGGGGCCTGGGGCTTACCGATCTGAAGCCATTCGGCTCGCACAAGGGCATCGAGATCGGCCTGACGGGCCAAGCACCTGCGTCGCTCGCCACGCGAGCGGCACTGGTGGATCGGCTGGCTGTCCTGCTGAAGATCCGCAGCGACCAGATCCGGGTGATTCCCGGAGGGCCCGAACCGATTGCCCGGATCGGGGTGATCACGGGTGGGGCCGGAACCGCGATCGGTCAGGCACGGGCGGCCGGGTGCGACGCATTCATCACGGGCGAAGGCGCGGCGCACACCTACTTCGATGCGATGGAAGCGGGCGTGAACGTACTCTACGCGGGTCACTACGCGACCGAAACCGTGGGTGTCCAGGCCCTGGCCGCGCACCTCGGAGACCGCTTCGGACTGCCATGGGAGTTTCACGATCACCCTACCGGGATGTGAACGGCACAATCGCTCCCTCGGGACACCGGACGCCGTACCCGGTGCCTGACCCGTGACGCCCCCCCCGCTGCTTCAACTATCCCGGATCACCAAACACTTTGGGGCACTCGAGGCGCTCCGGGACGTGGACTTCACGCTCGGAGGGGGCGAGGTGCACGCCCTGCTCGGCGAGAATGGCGCCGGCAAGTCCACGCTGATGAACATCGCAGTCGGACTTCTGCGCCCGGATTCCGGAAGCATCGCCGTGGAAGGGCAGGTCCGGACGCTGCGCAGCCCTCTCGACGCGAGGCGGCTGGGGATCGGCATGGTGCACCAGCACTTCACCTCGGTCCCCGCTCTGACCGTCGCTGAGAATGTTGCGCTCGCAACCGGATGGCCGCTGCAGAAGGGTGAACTCCACCGGCGGGTCCGTCAGGCGGCGCTGGAGGTCGGGTGGGACCTCGATCCCAGTGCTCCGGTGGATGAACTGTCCGCGGGGTTGAAGCAGCGTCTCGAGGTGGTCAAAGCCCTCGCCGCAAACGCGAGAATCCTGCTGCTCGACGAACCATCCTCGGTCCTGTCACCGCCGGATGCCGAAGCGCTTCTCGATCTGATTCGACGGCTTACGGCGAGTGGAGTGTCCTCCGTCCTCATCACTCACAAGCTCACCGAAGCGATGCGCGTCGCCGACCGGGTGACGGTCCTCCGGCGCGGCCATGTCGTCCACACGGGCTCGATGCGGGAGGCCGACCAGCAGGCTCTCGCCACGCACATGCTGGGCGCCGCACCGCCGCCGCGTCGCGGCCGGCGCCCGCTCACCACTGGGGGTGCCAGCGTCACGGTCGAGGGACTCGTGGTGAAGCGACTGGGCTTCTCCGGCCCGGGATTGAAGAGCGCATCCTTCGAAGCCAACGCCGGTGAGGTCGTTGGGATTGCGGCGGTGGAAGGCAATGGCGAGCGAGAGCTCCTTCGCTGTCTGGCAGGCCTCGTCAGGCCAGTAGCCGGGAACATCCGCATGACGGGTCCGGTGTCGTTCATTCCGGAAGACCGCACCACCGAGGCGCTGGTCGCCGAATTCACGCTCACGGAGAATCTGGTGCTCAGCCAGGGTCCCTCGGCGCCCTGGTCGAAACGTGGCTGGCTGGACTGGGCGCTCGCTGCTGAGCGCTGCGCCAGCCTGATCAAACAGTACGGCGTCCGCACACCGGGACCGGGAACGCTCGCGCGAACCCTCAGCGGGGGAAACCAGCAGCGCATGGTCATCGCTGGTGCGCTGGAACGGCGTCCATCGGTCATCATTGCCGAGAACCTCACCCGCGGACTGGACTTCAGTGCGACGGCCGTAGTCCTCGCGAAGCTCCGTGAAGCGGCGGAAGCCGGCGCATGCGTGCTCCTGCACCTCGCGGATCTTGACGAACTCCTCGAGGTAGCGGATCGCATGCTTGTGGTGGCGAATGGCGTGGTCACGGAACCCTCGCCGGACATGAACCGAACCGAAATCGGCCAACGACTGCTGGGTGCCGACACGTGAGTCCGGTGCGGACTCGCGACGATTGGATTCGGGCGCTCGTTCCCGCCCTGACCGCGTTCGCGGTCGGCCTCGCGATCCTGGCCTCCGGCCTGGCACTCGCCGGCTACGACGCCACGAGCGCCCTTGCAGCGATGTGGGGTGGCGCATTCGGATCCGAGGACGCCATCCTCTCCGCACTTCTGCCGAGAGCCATTCCCCTGATCGTGATCGGGCTGGGGGTTGGTTTCGCCTTCCGCGCTGGCGCATTGAACATCGGAGCCGAAGGCCAATTCTATGCGGGCGCGATCGCCGCCACCTGGGTCGGACTCGGCGTTGCCGCCTGGCCGAGAGCGGTCGCGGTTCCGGTCGTTCTGTTTGCGGGGCTGTCCGCAGGAGCGGCTTGGGTCGGGCTCCCGGTGATGTTGCGCTTGCGCTTCGGGGTGCTGGAAGTCATCAGCACCCTGTTGCTCAACTTTGTGGCCGAGGCCACCGTCAGCTGGATGGTCGTCGGCCCGTTGCAGGAGGCGAAGCACGTCTATCCGCAGAGCGATCCGCTGCCGATCGCCGCGCGACTGCCTCAGCTCGCCGGCACCCGCCTGCATCTGGGAGGTGTCCTGGCGCTCGGCCTGGCCGTGGCGCTCTTCGTCTTCGGACGGAGAACCCTGGCGGGCTTTCAGGTTCGCGCGACGGGTGCGAATCCGCTCGCAGCCCGCGTCATCGGCGGCGTGAACACCGACCGCGTCTTCGCCGGGGCACTCCTGTTCTCCGGAGCCTGTGCGGGGCTCGCGGGTGCGACGGAGATTTCGGGGACGACCTACGCGCTGTTTCAGAATCTCTCGCCCGGCTACGGGTTCACGGGGATCGCCGTCGCACTCCTCGCAAGGCTGGATCCGCTGGCCACCATACTCACCGGGCTGCTGTTCGCCGCCCTTGAAGCCGGTGCGAGCGCGATGCAGCGAGAAGCGGGTGTCCCCGCCGTCTCCGTATTCATTGTCGAGGCCGTGATCATCATCGTGGTACTCCTGACCGACGTGAGGCGACGCAGGCTGCTGGCGCGCGCCGGGGTCATGGAGTCATGACGGAGGCACTGGTGGTCCCGTTCCTGGCCGCGGCGGTGCGCGTCGCTACACCGCTGCTGCTCGCCGCCCTCGGGGAGACCGTCACGGAACGCGGTGGTGTGATCAATCTCGGCATCGAAGGGGCGATGCTGTCCGGTGCTCTCGCCGCCGCGCTGGGAGCGACCGCTGCCGGTCCGTGGGCAGGACTCTTCGCGGCTCTTCTCACCGGCATGGTCGTCGCGGCGATCTTCGCCTGGATCGCGGTCCGGGCGGGCGCCGATCAGATCATCACCGGCACCGCGATCACCCTCGGTTGTGTCGGGCTGACTGGAGCGATCTACCGGCGGGCCTATGGCCCCTCAGGTGTCGGGCTGAGTCTCCCGACCTTTCCCGAGATCCGGATTCCAGGCCTGGCATCGATACCCGTGGTCGGCACGGCACTCTTCCAGCAGAGCATCGTCACGTACTTCGGATACCTCGCCGTCCCGGTCCTCTGGTGGCTCATCTTTCGAACGAGGTGGGGTCTACGCCTGCGGGCCGCGGGTGAATCGGCACGCGACTCACGGGCGGCGGGGGTCAACGTCCAGCGGACCCGAATTCTCGCGACCGTCATCGGCGGTGCATTCGCCGGGGTCGCAGGTGCGAGTCTCGTCCTGGCTCAGGTCGGTACCTTCGCCGAGAAGATGACGGCCGGACGCGGCTTCATCGCGATCGCGATCGTGGTTCTCGGGGCCTGGAATCCAGCCAGGGTCTTCGGCGCCGCGCTCTTCTTCGGAGCGGCCATGGCACTCCAGTTCCTGTTCCAGTCCCTCGTCGTCGGCGTCCCGTACCAGTTGTTTCTCGTCCTGCCCTATCTACTCACCATGTTCGTGCTGGCTGGAGTGGTCGGCCGCACCCGCGCTCCCGCCGAGCTCGGACGCACGCTGGAAGAGTAGGCCGCAACCCACCGCAGCGGCCTTCCCATCACGATTCCAAGAGTAGTTGCGGTTCATGCTCATGGCGTCGACTGGTGCTGGAAGGCCGAGGTTATGCCAATGACCCACAGCGGGTTACGGCGAATTGCCGAGCATGGGGAGCAAGAGCGGGCTGGGTCGTAACCCGAGCGTCGAGGTGGGGGGCGTCGGAGGGAGAGGTCCTCCCCGTTGGGTGGGGGATCGATCGACTCAGCGTGTCGTTGTGGCCCTCATCTCGTCCCGAGCATGCTGAATGATGTCGCGCACCTTCGCCCTGAGTTGCTCGACGTCCTTGGTGGTCATGCCGGCAGTCTCCACCGGCTCCAGGACCCGGACTTCGGCATCGGAGCGACCAAATCGCCAACCATGCTTGGGGAGGGCGGAACCGGTACCCCGAACTACCAGCGGGAGAATGGGCACTCCGGCGTCGATCGCGAGGCGGAATGCCCCGTCCTTGAACGGCAGCATTTCACTGGTGGTCGAGCGCGTGCCCTCCGGAAAGATGATGACCGAGACCTTCTGCTTCAGGATCTCGGCGCAGCGCCGCATCGCCTTCACTGCGCTCTTCCGAGTGCCGCGCTCGACCGGTACATCCCCTGCGAGCACCATGTTCCAGCCAAGGACGGGGATGCGGAGAATCTCGACCTTCGAAAGCCACTTCATCTCCCAGGGCAGGTGGCTGATGAGCAGGATGTCCACGAAGGACTCGTGATTCGACACCACGACATAGGGACGCCGGGGATCGCGGGGCATCGTGCCCGAGACCCGAAAGCGCCAGAGCGGGTTGAGCGTCGCAGTGACGGGACCGATCTTCCTGAACAGCAACCCCGCCCAGTACGCCTCCGGATCGAACGGCCATGTCACGAGGCGAACGACGGCCAGCATGGGCAGCCAGAGCAGCACACAAAGGGCGAGCACCAGCCAGGTCCAGACCGAGGCGACGGTAACGTAGAGGCGTTCCATGGATCAGTGCTGGTGCGCGCCTTCGGCGGGCTCCTCCGGGATCTGATCGTCCCAGAGCGCAAAGACGTTCCCGTCCGGATCAGCGATCATCGCCATCACGCCGAAGGACTGCCGCGTCGGTTCGGCGAGAAATCGTACCCCGCGCTCGTGCAGCCGCTCGCAGTATGGCAGGATCCCCTCGATGTGGAAGGTGATGCCGGTGTGCCGGCCGACGAGCGCCCTGGCGTCGGGGTGAACGGCGGGGTGCACGCCGAGATGGGTCGGACCCTCGATGAACTCGGCCCCGAACGACCCTTCGCGGGTCAGGTCGAGTCCGAGATCGTCGCGATAGAAGCGCTTCGCCCGCTCGATATCGGTGACGAAGATGGCGATCGAATGAAGGACTGGTGGCATAGGGCAGAACGGTAGCGCCTAGGCTGGGTCTGGCGCCACGGGGGTGTCAGGCCAGGCTGTCCCAGGCAGCCTTCCAGTTGCGACGCATCCGGGCCAGACCCGTGCGAGCCAGCGCGGTGTCGCGGAAGCGCCGATCGAATTCCGCTTCGTCCATCTGCTCGAAGAACGCTCGCGGCGCTCCGTGCATCTCTGAACGGGGACGGAACTCGGGGACTGCGCTGTTCTGTGCGAACCGCTCGTTCCAGGGACAGGCCTCGTTGCACAGGTCGCACCCGAATGCCCAGCCGCCGAGCTTGGCGACGAACTCGTCCTCGATCGCACCCTTCCGTTCGATCGTGAGATAGGAGATGCAGCGGGTCGCGTCGAGGACTCTCGGCTCGACGAACGCATCCGTCGGGCACGCCTCCAGACAGCGGCTGCACGAACCGCAGTGATCGGTGGCAAACGGGGCGTCTGCCGCGAGCTCAAGGTCCGTCAGCACCACCCCGATGAAAAACCACGATCCGACTCCCGGGCGGATGAGCATGGTGTTCTTCCCGATCCAGCCGAGTCCCGCTCGCTGGGCCAGTTCCCGCTCCGGAACGGGGCCGGTATCGGCATAGGGGCGCGCGACCGCAGCGCCGTTCGCTCGAAGAAATGCCGCCAACTGTTCGAGTCGAGCAAGAGTGACTCGATGATAGTCCTCTCCGCGGGCATATCTGGCTATCCGCGGTCCCTCTGATGCTTGATCTGCGTAGTAGTAGTTATCGAGAACAACAACGGCTCGCCGAGCGTCGCGATCCGCGAGCTGCGGATTCTTGCGCTTCTTCGCCTGTCGGTGGATGTACCGCATGTTTCCGCCGTATCCCATCCTCAGCCAGCGGTCGAGGGCGTCGGCGTGGGGTGTCGGCTCGAGCGTGGTCACGCCACAAGCAATGAAGCCGAGGCGATTCGCCTCGGCTTTCGTGCTGGCAACCGAAAGCGTGCTCATTCAGGCGGGGCAACCGGGACGGGGATCGGATGCTCCCCGGTCATGCCGGTCCTGCGGCGCCCACCACCACTCCATGGCCAGGTAATGAGCCTTGCGCCGCGGTGGTAGGTGAAGTAGGCGTATGCCCACTCGATGAGCACGAGCACCCGATTCCGGAAACCGATGAGGAAGAAAATGTGGACGAAAATCCAGACGAGCCACGCCATGAACCCGCCGAAGTGCAGCCGCCAGACGTCGGCGACGGCGTGCCCCCTTCCGATCACCGCGAGCTGACCCTTGTCCCAATACTGGAAGGGACGCCGTGCCTTGCCGGCGAGGTCGCCGGCGATCACCCGGGAGGTATACTGTCCCATCTGGATGGCCACGGGACAGATGCCGGGAAGGGTGCCGAAGCGTTCGTCCTTGAAGGCGGCAGCATCGCCGAGGACAAAGACCTCCGGATGTCCCGGGACGGTGCAGTCCGGCTCCACGATCACGCGTCCGGCCCGGTCGAGCGGCGTCCCGAGGGTACGCGTCAGCGGACTCGCCACATTTCCCGCCGCCCAGACGACCGTCTGCGTCGGGATGGTCCAGCCGCCAGCCACGACATGGCCGGGGCGGATGTCGCTTACCATCGTTTCGAGCCGCACCTCGACACCGAGCCGGCGGAGCTCGGCCTTCGCCCGCTCGGAGAGTACGGTGGGATAGCTGTTGAGCAGCCGTGGACCGCCCTCGAGCAGCATCACTGTCGCTTCGCCCGGATCGATCTGACGGAAGTCACGGCGCAGCGCGAACCGACGGATCTCCGCGAGGGCACCCGCCACTTCCACCCCGGTCGGTCCACCCCCCACCACCACGAAGGTCAGATGGGCGTGGCGTTTGACCGGGTCGGCTTCCCGCTCCGCGCGCTCGAAGGAGAGGAGGACTCGCCGCCGAATTTCTTCCGCGTCTTCCAGGCTCTTCAGGCCGGGAGCGAACGGCTCCCAGTCATCGCGCCCGAAGTAGGAGTGGCGGGCGCCGGTGGCGAGAATCAGGTAGTCGTAGTTGAAAATACTTCCATCGCTCAGTGAGAGCGTTCGCTCAGCCAGGCGGATCGATGCGACCTCGCCCAGGACCACCTCGGTGTTCTTCTGATCGCGGAGGATGGACCGAATGGGGGAAGCGATATCGGCGGGCGAGAGCGCTGCGGTCGCCACCTGGTACAGCATTGGCTGAAACAGGTGGTGATTCTGCCGGTCGATCACGGTGATCCGCACGGGAGCGTCACCGAGACCCTGGGCGGTGTAGAGGCCCGCGAAACCACCTCCGACGATGAGAACGCGGGGGCTATTCACCGAGGATCCTCCGACGCCAGTGCGCAAACCGGATCACATCCTCGACCGGCGGGACCGCGTGATCCTCTCCGTAGGCGGTGTGCAGCCGCCACACGAGATAGTCGGAGTCCGGGAGCGGAAGGAAGGGGAACCGGCGCCACCAATGGCGGCGCCGGAATGCCCAGGCAAGCGCGAGCAGATCGAAGGCCACCGCTGGATTGACGAGCGCACGCCCGGTCAGGCGGGTCATCAGTCCTGGCATTGTGGTCGGTTCGGCCATACGGATGAAGATAACAGCACTATATTCTCCCCTCCATGACCGAACTGCACTCACTGGCCCGCTACCGGGACGAGTTCCCGATCTTTCGTCATACGACGTACCTGAACAGCTGCTCCCTCGGAGCACTGTCCACGCGCGGGCGTGCGGCGACGGTCGAGTACCTCGATGCCTGGGAGCGCCGGGGTGCATCGGCGTGGTATGACACCTGGCTGCCGGCGCTGGAGCGGCTGCGTGCGGGCTATGGACGGGTGGTGAATGCGGAGGCGGACACGATCTCCCTGCACCCCTCGATCTCGTCGGCGCTCTCGGTGGTGGCCGAGTCGCTCGACTACTCGGCGCGACCGAAGATCGTCACGACCAGCCTCGACTTTCCCACCGTCGCCTATCAATGGCTCGCGAAGCGGGCGCAGGGCGTGGAGGTCGTGGTGGTCGAGAGTCCCGACCAGACGACCGTGCCGATCGAACTCCTCGCGCGGGTCATCGACGAGCGGACTGCGCTGGTGGCCACGAGCCACGTCTTCTTCACCAGCGGGGCGATCCAGGATCTTGCGGCGCTGTCGGCGATGGCGCACGCCAACGGTGCCCTGCTTCTGGCCGACGGCTACCAGGCAGCGGGTCAGGTGCCGGTGGATGTCGAGGCTCTCGGTGTGGACTTCTATTGCAGCGGTGGCCTGAAGTGGCTGCTTGGCGGCTCCGGCACGGCTTTCCTCCACGTGCGGCGGAGCCTGATCCCCCAGCTCTCGCCCTCGATCACGGGGTGGTTCGCGCATGCGACTCCGTTCCGTTTCGATCCGCGCACACTCGAGCGTGCGGCGGATGCGCATCGGTTCGATCTGGGCACGCCCGCGGTGGCCGCGGTGTACGCCCAACTGGCCGGGCTGGAACTGCTCGAGGAGATCGGCTGGCCGGCGATCCACCAGGCGACCCGCGCGCTCGCGGAAGAGCTGATCATGCTGGCGCGTGAGCGCGGTCTCCGCCCGAAGGTGGCGGCCAGCGCAGCCGATCGGAGCGCGATCGTGATGCTGCCGCGGGAGGATCCGCATGCCGACGTGCGTCGGCTGGCCGACTCCGGATTCATCGTCGATGCCCGACCCGGACACGTCCGGGTCTCCCCCTACTTCTACAACGTGCCCGAGGATCATCGGGCCTGTCTGGAGCAACTGGCCCGTGACTAACCGCGAACTTCGGCACAGCAACCGTTCCACCAAAGTCACGGCAGACGAAGAGCTTCTCGAGAACGCGGTCCTCCACGAGCGGCCCGACGCCCTGCGCAAGACCGATCCGTGGCGGGTGCTGCGGATCATGGGCGAATTCGTCGAAGGGTTTGAAAAACTCGGAGATGTCCAGGATGCGGTGGCGATCTTCGGGTCGGCGCGCACGGCGAGCGCTGACCAGCACTATGCCACGGCGGTGGAGACGGCGCGACGCCTCGCCGAAGCGGGGTTCCCGATCATCACTGGTGGCGGACCGGGCATCATGGAGGCCGCGAACAAGGGGGCGGTGGAGGCCGACGGGATCTCCATCGGATGCAACATCGAGCTGCCCCACGAGCAGGGCACCAACATCTACGTTCGGCGCAGCATGTTCTTCCGGTTCTTCTTCGTCCGGAAGACGATGTTCGCGAAGTACTCGATGGCGTTCGTGGTCTTTCCCGGGGGCTTCGGCACCCTCGATGAACTCTTCGAGGCGCTGACACTGATCCAGACGGGAAAGGTCAGCAGCTTTCCGGTCGTGCTGGTTGGTGTGGCGTACTGGAAGGGGCTGGTGGACTGGCTCACCGACACCCTGGCCGCGCAGGGGAAAATCGACCGGAAGGACCTGAATCTCTTCCATGTGACGGACGATCCGGGCGAGGTGCTGCGCATCATACAGCAGGCCAAGGATGACGGAAGGACCAATGGCGGCGGCAGGACCAGTCTGTAGTCCGCACGGACCCACAACCGGTATTCGCGATGACCCGACCCAGCGCAAACTTCCTTCGCGGCAAGCGCATCAATCCGTCTGCCATTACCGGCAAGGAGACGGCTGCCGACCTCATCGACAATGCGTTTCTGGCCTATAACGCGGGGCGGCTTCGCGAAGGGTGCAAGCTCTTCACCGAGCGGATGCTCGCGCCGGATGCGACGGTCGGGATGAGCCTGACCGGCGCAATGACGCCGGCCGGACTGGGGATGAGCAGCCTGATTCCGCTGATGGAAGCGGGATTCGTCGACTGGATCATCTCGACGGGCGCCAACCTCTACCACGACGCCCACTTCGCGCTGGGGCTGGCGCTGCACCAGGGCACGCACGCGGCCGACGATGTCGAGCTTCGTGAACAGGGCGTCGTCCGCATCTATGACATCTTCTTCGACTACACCGTCCTGCTCTCGACCGACGCCTTCGTCCGGGAAGTCTCGGCGCGGCCGGAGTTCCAGCGGGCGATGAGCAGCGCGGAATATCACTACCTGCTCGGGGGATACCTCAAGGAGCGTGAGAAGGCGCTGGGGCTCTCCAAGCGCTCGGTGCTTTCGATGGCGCACGAGCTCGAGGTCCCGATCTACACCAGCTCGCCCGGCGACAGCTCGATCGGGATGAACGTCGCCGAGCAGGCGCTCTCCGGGAGCAAGCTGCGCTTCGACGTGAGTGCGGACGTCAATGAGACCGCCGCGATCGTGCTCGACGCCAAGCGGAGCGGCGGCAAGAGCGCGGCGTTCATTGTCGGCGGCGGGAGCCCGAAGAATTTCCTGCTGCAGACCGAGCCGCAGATCCAGGAGGTCCTGGGCATCGATGAGCGGGGACACGACTACTTCCTGCAGATGACCGATGCGCGCCCCGACACGGGTGGTCTCTCCGGTGCCACGCCGAACGAAGCGGTGAGCTGGGGCAAGATCGACCCCGACCAGCTGCCCGGGACCGTCGTGGTCTACATGGACAACTCGGTGGCGCTGCCGCTGCTGACCGCCTATGCCCTGGCGAAGCATCCACCGCGGCCGCTCCGTCGCCTCTTCGCCCGGCGCGAGGCGATGATGGAGCGGCTCATCTCCGAGTACCGATCGGCGCTGGCCTTCCGTGACCGCCGCGCGGAAGAAGCCAAGGCCTAGGGCTGCGCCAGGAGGCTAGCGGGCCCCCCGGTACATCAGATCGATCAACTCGTCGTACATCGCCTCCGCCGCTGCCGGGTCGTCCGCCCGGATCGCCGCGGAGGCGCAGTGCTTCAGGTGATTGCGCAGCAGTTCGCGACCGACGCCACGCAGCGCCTCCTGGACCGACGTGATCTGGGTGATCACGTCGGTACAGTAGCGCTCTTCCTCGACCATCTTCTGCAGTCCGCGGATCTGCCCCTCGATGCGGCGCAGCCGGGTCTGCACTCCCGCCTTGATCTCGGGATCGACCGCCACCGCATGGCGGTCGCCATCGGCATGCGCGCAGGCGCACTGGGCGTGAAGCGTCTCAGACATGAAGGGCGGCTCCTCCGGCGACCGCACGCGGCGCCGGGACAGGGGATGCGAAGCGCAGGCGGAGACTGTTGCTGACGACACTGACACTGCTGAAGGCCATGGCGGCGGCCGCGAGGCCGGGCGAGAGGCGGAGGCCGAGGAGCGGGTACAGCAGCCCGGCCGCCACGGGGATGCCGACGACATTGTAGGCGAAGGCCCAGAAGAGATTCTGACGGATGATCCGCATGGTGGTCCGGCTCAGCTCGATGGCCGTGGCGATGCCACCGAGATCGCCGTGCATGAGGGTGATCTGGCCTGCCTCCATCGCGACATCGGTGCCGGTCCCCATCGCGATGCCGAGATCGGCGCGGGCGAGCGCTGGGGCGTCGTTGATGCCGTCCCCCGCCATGAGCACGATCTGTCCGGACTGCTGGAGACGACTGATCTCCTCCAGCTTCTGCTCTGGAAGAACCTCGGCGACCACGCGGTCGACTCCCACCGCACGGCCGACGGACTCGGCGGAGCGGCGCTGGTCGCCGGTGAGCATGACGACCTCCAGGCCCATGGACCGGAGGCGTCCGACCGCAGCCCCGCTTCCCGGCTTGATGCGGTCCGCCACCGCGATGAGACCCACCGCGCGGCCATCCAGGGCCACGAAGGCGACGGTGGCGCCGCCGTCGGCGAGACGGTCGCCGTGGGCCGCGAGCGAGCCCAGGCCAATCCCCAACTGATCGAGCAGCCGGCGATTGCCCACCGCCACCCGCTGCCCTTCGACCATGCCGGTGATTCCTTCGCCCGGGCGCACGGCGAAATCCACCGCAGCGGGAATCTTCAGGTCATCCGCCCTGGCGGCGCTCATGATCGCGCTCGCGAGCGGATGCTCGCTGAGGTGCTCGAGCGCCGCCGCGAAGCGAAGGATGGTCCTGCGGTCCGGCGAAGCTTCCTGGAATTCCGCGGACACGACGTCGACAACCACCGGCTTGCCCTCGGTAATGGTCCCGGTCTTGTCCAGCACCACGACCCCGACATCGCCGGCGCGCTGCAGTGCGGCCCCGCCTTTGATCAGGACGCCGAGCTCCGCGCCACGACCGGTGGCGACCATGACGGCGGTGGGGACGGCGAGGCCCATCGCGCAGGGGCAGGCGATCACGAGCACGGTCACGGCGTACATCAGGGCGTTCAGTCCGGCCGGTTCCGGCCCGAAATCGAACCAGAGCACGAAGGTCACGATCGCGAGCGAGAGCACGACCGGGACGAAAATGCTGGAGACCCGATCGGCGAGCTGCTGCACCGGGGCGCGCGTCGCCTGCGCCTCGCGTACCATGCGGATGATGCGCGCCAGCACCGTGTCGCGTCCGACTCCGGTGGCCCGGATCCGCAGGGTCCCGGCCCCATTCACGGTGGCGCCCACGACACGGGCACCGTGACCCTTCGTAACGGGCAGCGGTTCGCCGGTCAGCATCGATTCGTCCACGGCGCTGCTGCCCTCGAGCACCTCACCGTCGATCGGAATGCGCTCACCGGGGCGCACCAGCACTTCGTCTCCCACGACGACCTCGGCAATGGGGACTTCGACGTCCTGATCACCCCGACGGACCCAGGCGCGCGCCGGACGCAGACCCATGAGCTTGCGGATGGCGCCCGAGGTGCGGCCCTTGGCACGCGCCTCCAGCATGTTGCCCAGCAGGATGAAGCCGACGATCCAGATCACCGCTTCGAAGTACACGTCGGCCGGCACTCCGCGGGAGAGGAACCACCCGCTCGCGAACGTCACGGTCGTGCTGCTGAGGAAGGCCGCACCCGTGCCGACGGCGATGAGGGTGTTCATGTCGGCGGAGTGATGCCGGAAGGCGGCCCATGCGCGAGTGTAGAAGTGCCGTCCTGCCCAGAACACCACCGGCAGCGTGAGCGCGAGGAGGGTCCAGCGGAGGGCCGCGCCAGAAAGCACCATCGGCAGTGCCATGGCGACCGCCCCGGCGACAGCCGTTATGGCGAACTTCCTTCGGAGCTCCGCCACTTCGGCGTCTCTCGCGGCATCCTGGGCGTCCAGCTCTTCCTCGACGCTGCGATCCGGCGCCGGGATTTCCGCCCCGTACCCGGTGGCACGAACCGTCTCGACGAGCTGTCCGGGGTTGATGCGCGCGGGATCGAATTCCACCGTGGCCGACGCGGTCATCAGGTTGACGTTCGCTGTGGCCACTCCGGGGGTCTGCTCGAGCACCCGCTGGACGCGGCCGCTGCACGCGGCACAGGTCATTCCGCTGACCGTGAGCTCGATCCGCTCGGTTCCCTCGCCGATCACCTCTGTCCCGTGTGTCATCACGTCCCCCTATGCGCGGACCCGCAACTGGCCATGTACCATCCCCATGCCGCACGCGAAGTCGTAGGTGCCCGGCGCCGAGGGAGTGAACTGGACGGTCGTGGTACTTCCACTCGGAAGAAAGCGCCTGATGCCGAACGCGGAGAGGACGACCTCATCGGTGCAGCTCCCGCGATCCTTCCGGTCGAAATGCAGGCGAACCGGCTGGCCGGCGCGGACGTCCACGACCGAAGGGTCATAACCCCCATTCACGGTCACCGTGACTTCCTGGGCGCCCGCCAGCGACACCGCCTGAACGGCCGCCCGCCGAGAGGCCACGAAGAAGTACCAGTAGATCCAGGCGATGCCGGCCGCACCGGACGCGGTTACCACTGTCTGGGCGAGAGTCATTGCTGCCACCTCATCCGGGTAGGACCGCCTCGACCTTGTATCCCGCCTTTTCAATGGCGGCCTTGGCCTCGTCACCCGAGCCCGGCTCAGGCACGCGCAGCTCGGCGCGCCCGATCCGAACCGAACGCACCTCGATGCCTGGAACCCCGGCGAGCGCCTGATTCACGGCGTTCAGGCAATGGTGGCAGCTCATTCCAGTGATCGTAAGTGTTATGTCTGTCATGGTTTGGCTCCAATCTCCCGAGCAGTGGCGTGATATCGTAGTCCAGAATCTACTATAGGGTGGTGGGGTATGCAAGTAGGGGGAGGGGGTACCTCGTGGAACGGGTGACTGCCCGAGGGCACGGACCCTGCCTAGAGTAGGGCTATGCCAATGGGCGATGCGGACTTCCGACAACTGATCCCATTGCTTCACCCGCGGACGCGCATCCAGGACATGGATGAGCTGAAGGCGTGGTATGAGGCGGTGAACGATGCGCTCCGGCCGGAGATTCCGGCGGAGCTCTTCGCGCTGTGGATCTACGGGAGCGAGGGGGAGCCGATCCTCATCGAGCCGGAGGCACTGGTGGAAGACAACCTCCAGGTGCCGCCTGCGCATCCGATCGCCAATCAGCTGTTGCTTGATGAACTCGAGGACCGGATCCGCCGAGCGGGATACGGCTCAGTGCTCGTCTGTCCCGTGCGCTATGGCGGGCAGGACGTCGCGCTGCTGCTGCAGGCATCCTTCACGCCGCACGCTTATGGCATGCGTGCGCGCGCGCTGATCGAAGCGGCGGCGGATGTCATGGGACCGATGCTGGCGCGAGTCACCCGTGCGGGCCCCCCTCCCGAGGACGCGCACCAGCTGACGCACGCTCCTGTGCCGGAGGTCCCGGCCCTGGATGGTGCGAGCCGGGGCGAGGCGCGGGATCAGGAGCGGGAAGGGGAGCTGTTCGAAGGGGTGGCCGATGCCATCGGTGGCGCGGGAACACCTCGCGACCTGATGCTCGCACTGTCCTTCGCGCTGCAACCGATTCTGCCTCACGATGCCTACGAGATCCTCATTCCCGACGCCGCCGGCGAGCACCATTATCGGCTGGCGCTCCACGGGCACGGCGGTCTGTGGGGTGATCCCGCACTCTCGATTCCGACGTCGGTGCTCGATCCGGCCCGATTGCTCGGCTCCAGGGAAGGCGTCATCGTGAGCGATGCGTCGATCGCGGACGGGCTTCCGGTCCCGGAGCTGGTGACCGTGCGGGGCCCCGAGCAGCCGCCGCGCTCCCTGATCGGCGTCCGCCTGAAGGTGGTCGAGCGTCTGACGGGATACCTGCTGCTGGGCAGCGCCGGTCCGGCGATGTATCGCGCCGAAGATCTGGCCCTCCTCGATCGCGTCGGCGCCCTGCTCGCGCCGCGCATTGACGGGATCGTGCTCGCGTGGCAACACGGCATCCTGAAGGGTCAGCTCGACGTACTGCGCCATATCCCGATGCGCCTCTCGAAGGTCGCGGAACTGCTGGCGACCACGCCGTTTCTCGGTGAGGGCACGAAACTGTTCGTCGAACAGGCGGCGGCGCTGCTTCCGGTGACGGCGCTGGAATTCGCGGTCCGCCTGACGGACGAGCACCGCGTGGCCGTGGTGAAGCCGGGCGTGACGATGCCGCTCGCGGATCTGCCGCAGGAGCCGATTGAAGGCACCGGTGTTGCGCAGGTCGTGCGGGGCGAGGTTCCGTTCCTGCTGACCTCGCAGGGAGAGGGTCCGGACCCGATGGCCGTGCTGGTGGTGCCGCTCCGGACGGCGGGCCGCATCTTCGGTGCGATGGCGATGACGGCCAAGGGGCTCGGCGGCTTCTCGCGCACCGACATGGCACTGGCCCAGCAGCTGGCGGACCTGGTGTCGCCGCATCTCGACCTTGCGCGGCGCGCGGGCGGTCAGCCCCCGCCATTCATTCCGGGCTGGAAGCGACCGACGCTCAGACCCGAGAAGGAATCGGGCTCCGGGAACCGGGGTGGTCCGGCGGCGGAGTGACCTCGGAGGCCCTGGCCCACCGGAAGAAGAGCACACCGAAGGCGAACCAGACGGGCAGGTCCCCCACCAGCTTCATGATCAACCCCGCCACCTGCTGATCCTGCTGTGCCGTCAGCTTGTCGAAGATCCGCGGCGCCAGCTCGTACGTGGAATACAGCGGATACTCGGCGAAGGTCAGGAACGCGGAGGGGATGATCGGCACCAGCGTCGCGGCGAACAGATAGGCCATCTTCATCGGCCGACCCATGTGGCCGATGTCCGGGCCTGGCGCCAGCACCGGCCACCAGAGCACCATGCCGGCGACGAACCAGCCCAGGTCGATCGCCAGTGCGCCTAACTGGCTGTCCATCGCGCCGTCCACCACGGCGGGGACGTGGGTGACGAGCAGGATCGCGTTGAACACCGTGAGCGCGACCAGCGGTCGCGCCGCGCCGCGGATGAGCGGCCCGCCCACCCGGTCGGCGAGGCCCCGCCTGACCGCCGACTCGGGGATGCCCAGCAACAGGCAGGGCGGCGCCACCATGGAAAGCAGGATGTAGGTGATGGTGTGGAAGGTGGCGAGGTACCCCGCCCCGAGCGCGCCGACGGGCCAGTCGAGCGCGATCCAGATGCAGAGCAGTCCTCCCGCAAACCAGGCGATCGCGCTCGCAGGTGCGGGAGCGGCGCGCCGGATCACGCCCCGCCAGTACCCGTATCCGAGCAGCCCGACGAACAGCCAGACGCCAGGGTAGGCCTTCCAGGCCCAGGTCCAGGGCTGACCGGTCGCGGAGCACCACCACTGCATCGTCAGCTGCCCTTCGTCAGGATCACCAGGTCGTGCGCCCAGTCGCTCTGCTTGATGCCGAAGGGATAGACGACGTGGGCCGAGTCGTCGCGGGTAAACGCCAGGACCATCGCGACGTGATCGACGTAGTACGTGCTGTCACCCGGCGTCGAGTCGATCGCGAAGGGGGGCAGCCGCATCTGCTGCAGGATCGAGGTGACTTCCTCCCGTTTGCCGACCAGGCCGATGAAGCGCTTGTCGAACTTGTCGAGCCAGGTGCGCACGACCTCGGGCGTATCCCGGGCGGGGTCGGTCGTGACGAAGACGACCTTGAGGTGTTCGCCGACGGACGGGTCGAGCGTCTTGAGCGCCGCCGAAATGTTGGCGAGGTGGACCGGGCAGACGTCCGGGCAGTGGGTGTATCCGAAGAAGAGCAGCGTGGCCTCGCCCTCGGTCTCCTTCTTGAAATCGAATGGCGTGCCGTCGGTGCTGTTCAGCACGAATGCTGGCTTCACGATGGGTGGCGTGACCTTCGGTCCCATCAATCCCGTGAGGCTCACGGCCTTCGTCGGGGCCGGCTTGCAGCCGGACGGGACGAGCAAGGTCAGCAGCGCAACGGCGGCGAGGCGTACGCCGGGCACGAGTGAACGCATGATCAGGAACCTCTGGTCAGGATGACGAGATCCTTCGCCCAGTCGGCCTGGCGCACGCCGAAGGGGTAGGCGACGTGGGCGAGGTTGTCGCGGGTGAATGCGAAGACCATCGCGGCGTGTCCCACGGTGTAAGTGCTGTCGGTCGGACCGGTCTCGCGCACGGCCTGCCCCACATGAGAGACTTTTGCGGCGTGCGCGAGCGCGAGCGAATCGCCGGTGAGCCCGATGAAGCGGGTGTCGAACTTGTCGAGCCAGGCGCGCATCACGGCCGGCGTGTCCCGGGCCGGATCGGTCGTCACGAAGACCACCTTCACGGCACCGTTCACTTCCGGTGAGAGCTTGCCGAGTGCGGCCGCGATGTTGGCGAGATGCACCGGACAGACATCGGGGCAGTGAGTATAGCCGAAGAAGAGCAGGGTGACGTAGCCCTCGGTGTCCTTCCGCAGGTCGAACGGCTTCCCATCGGTGGTGGTGAGCACGAAATCGGGCTTGTCGAGCGGGGGCTCGATCTGGGCGCCGCTCAGCCCTGCCGGATTGAACACTCTCGGTGCGCCAGGCGAGCAACCCGCGACGAGGGCCAGGACGACGACGAGGGCAGGCAAATGACGCATGAGGGGTCTCAACTTCTCAGTAGCGCTGCGCCAGGATGGCGAGGTCCTTCGCCCAGTCATCGGCGCGAATCCCGGATGGATACGCGACATGAGCCAGGTTGTCCGTCGTGAACGCGAGCACGACCACGGTGTGGTTGATCGTGTACTGCGCCCCATCGTCACTGACCGGCACCGGGGCCATGGGCTGGCCGATCCGGAGCTGGGTAAAGGCATAGGCGACCGACGCGCTGTCCCCGGTGAGCCCGATGAACCGCGAGTCGAAGTGATCGAGCCACTTCCTCAGCACCGTCGGCCTATCGCGCCGGGGATCCACCGTGACGAAGACGACCCGGATACGATCGGTGAGCGCCGGATCCATCCGGTGCATCGCGCTCGCGATGTTGGCCAGCTGCACCGGACAGAGATCGGGGCAGGTGGTGTACCCGAAGAACAGCAGGGTGAGGTATCCGTCGGTCTCGCGCTTGAGATCAAACGGCACGCCCTCGGTCGTCCGGAGTACGAGGTCCGGCTTGGCGAGCGGCGGCACGATCTGCGGTGCCGCGAGTCCCTCCGCACTGAACTGCTTCGGTCGCGCTGGTCCGCATGCCAGCAGGGCAATCGCAGCAGCGATCACCCAGCGGATTTGCCGGGCGGGGTGCGGCATCGGCTCAGAGCTTCGGCGCTGGCAGGGCGACCAGCACCGCGGTGGCGGCGATCAGCAGGGCACCGATGCACAACTCCACCGCCGCGGAGCGAGTGATCTCCACGCTTCCCGACTCGGTGCCGAGCCGCGGCGTGACCCGGCGCCAGTTCCAGGCGCCGAGGGCCATGGTGCCACCCAGCAGGAGGAGCTTCACCAGCAGGGTGCGACCGTAGGTGGTACCCCAGAGGTTCGCGAACTCCCCCACGTAGGCGTAACCCATCAGGACGCCTGCCCCCACCGCCAGGGCGGCGCC
The DNA here is from genome assembly GCA_044229245.1 of Gemmatimonadales bacterium. Classification (GTDB taxonomy): domain Bacteria; phylum Gemmatimonadota; class Gemmatimonadetes; order Gemmatimonadales; family GWC2-71-9; genus JADJOM01. The sequence continues at coordinate 60,038 of JBGATI010000007.1, forward strand.
CGTCAGTGCGATTGGCGAGAACGCCGTGATGAGTCGTGCGACCGCGGCGTGATCGTGGCTCGACCCGGGTCTCCGTACCGCACTCAACCCGGCGACGAAGATTGACAGGAGCGTGCCGAGCCACACCCCACCGCCGATGAGGTGCAGGGCGTGGAGTCCGACACCCAGCGGCACTCCCCAGGGATGCTCGACCGCGTGTCCCGTGAGCGGGGAGGTACAGGCGACGGCGAGCGCCGCCGTGCCCAGCAGCTGAACCCCGGAAGCCGATCGCCGCGGCGCGAGGAGGGTGATGCAGATCCCGAGCACCGCGGTGACGGACTGCGCCAGCCAGCCGGTGCCCCACTTCGTCTGGAACAGCACCGACCTGGTGAAGTCCCAGGTGGTCGCCTCGATGGGATCGAGGAAGGAGCGGATCTGGCCGTAGGCGCGAAGCAGGTCGGCAGCGAGGAGCAGGAGGGCGGCGCCGATGGCGACGCGCCAGACGCGATCGAGCGCCCGCGCGGCGAGTGCGGCGTCGTCGTCCTCGTCGCCGCGCCAGCGCGGGAGCAATGCGGCGAAGACGCACGCGCCGATCAACGCGAGCGTCGCGGCGTAGGCGAGTCCGCGACCGAGCGCGTAGAGGTCGATCGGCAGTGGTCCGGTGTCGTGATTCACGGAGCGGATGGCGGCGTCAATGGGTGGCCGTGGCCGGGAGCAGCGGCAGAATCAGTCGAGAAGGCTGCCCAGCCGAATGATGGATCGTGATCGTGCCCGCCCGGGTGGCTCGGGTGTCGAACTCCTGATCGCCGGTCTGCGGGTTCACCGAAAAATAGGGGACGAAGCTCGAGGAGACGACGATACGGATGCGGTGCCCGGGCAGGAACCGATTCGCGGTCAGGGTCCGGTCCAGCTTCAGCCGTACCACCTTCCCCCTCGGCGGAAGATGGCGCGCCGGTCCCCCATCCCGATAGCTCGCGCGGAGCAGGCCGTTGCCGGGGCCGGCGAGGTTCCAGGCCGTGCTGTCCGGCGCGACGTCGTAGAGTTGCATCCAGACGTCGAAGTCCGGGACGTCCGCGCTGACGGCCAGCTCCGCGATCACCGGGCCGACAATATCGACGCTCGAGTCGAGTGGTGCCGTCTCGAAGACCAGCGCATCACTCCGGCCGACGAGGGTGCGATAGTCATGCGCTCCTGCGATGCCCTGGAAGGGATCGGTGAGCGGGTGGGCCGGATCGGAGTGGAAGCCCGTGCGCGCTTCGCCCGCCCCGCGTGCCTGGTGGTCGAGCGAGCCGGGAGCGGTGGCGGGACCGGCGTGGTGGAAATAGAGGGTGTCGGGCCGGATCTCCGCGGGCGGCCAGGTGGCGAACCAGTGCCACTGGTTCTCGCCCATCAGGAACACGCGCACCGGCAGGTCGAAGTCGGTGCTGGATTCGATGCCGGCGAGAAACCGATCCATCCAGTCGAGCACCATGTTCGCGTACGCGATGGGGGCATCGCCGCCGAAATCGCGATCGCCGGCCTGGGTACGCTGGATCTCCTCGACGCCGTGGGTCCATGGACCGAGGATGAGGCGGGTGCGATCCTGGCCGCCGGTCTCGACCAGGCGGTTGTAGTTGGTCGCTGCGCCGAGCGGCCCGTACGGCTCGTCGAACCATCCCGACAGATTGACCACCGCCGCGGACACGTCCTGATAGTGGCCGGCGAGTGCGGCCCAGCTCCACCAGGGATCGCGCGGCGGGTGGCGCATCCACTCGAAGTACCAGGGCGCGATCCCCTGCAGGTCGGGGAGTGTCGCGAGCGGTCGATGGGCCTTCGCGCGGGCGAAGGCGCTGTCCTCCCTGCTCGGCGGCGCGTGACCAAGGCGAGTGCTCACGTCCGGCGCGATGTTGTACCAGGTCCAGTCGAGCCACGAGCCGTCCCACACGCCACCACCATACCAGAAGGTCTCGGGCGTCGCGTAGGTCATCGCGGGCACCATCGCGCGCAGGTGCGGCGGCTGCTCGAGTGCGGCGAGCCACTGCACTGCCGCGGGGTAAGACAGCCCGACAGTGCCAATCATCCCGTTCGACCAGGGCTGGACCGCGGCCCACTCGATCGTGTCGTAGCCGTCATCGCCCTCGTGGCGATAGGCGTCGAACTCCCCCTCCGAACCGTAACGGCCGCGCACGTCTTCGAGCACGACCGCATAGCCGCGTGCGACGGCCTCCGCCGCGATGCCGGAATCATCGGCGGCCGTCCGCCGGCCGTACGGGGTGCGATAGACGAGGGTCGGGAAGCGGCCACGCTGCTCGGGGCGCCAGACATCGGCACGAAGCAGAACGCCGTCACGCATGGGAATGGTGACGGCGGTGTCGATGTGGACTGCGAGTCGAGCCTGGGCGCTGAGCGGCGACACCAGGGCCAGTGTCAGAATGGACGCGGTGAAAAGCCGCACGTCAGGGTTTGGGAGCGGCGGTCGGGTCGTAGGTGAAGTAGTACATGCCGCGCACCGCGTGGCCATCACCGGACGCCGTGCGCCACATCACCATGTACTTGCCGGGCTCGAGGGCGACGGGGACCGTTCCGGAAACCGAAAGCGTGTCATCGGTGGCGGCGAGCTTCACCACGGCAACGGGGGAGTGATCCGCCTTCATGATCGAGGCGCCGGAGAGCGCGACCTCGGGCTTCTCGTTGAACCAGAGGCGCACCGTCTTCGGTGCGTCCTTGACGGTTGCATCCACGCCGGGCTCGGCCTTCACGAGATGGGTATGCACCATGGCGGTGAGCGGTGCGAAAGCGAGCACGGCGCAGGCGCCGAGGATGAACTTCGGGTTTCGCATGACAATCTCTCCAGGCGTTTGTATCGCGCCGCGGGGCGCGCTGACTGACCGATCTTGGGAGGGGAATTCTAACATGTCAGGGCGGCGGATGCCCCGTGCGGGCTTGCCAGCGGGTCGTGCGCCCCTCCATGATTGGCGTTCGCTGGTTACCGCACGCCTTCGAGGTCCCATGGCCCGCGTTCGTGGCTCCCATTGCCTGCTTCCGCTCCTGCTGCTCGCCGCCGCCTGCACCCATAAACCGCCGATCGCGCAGGTGGGGGACATCGCCCTGCTCACCGCCTACGCGCATCCCTCCGCCGGCGATGCAGGGGCGGCGTATTTCACGCTCCGGAACTCCGGGTCGCTCGCGGACACGCTGGTCTCGGCGACCGGTCCGGACTCTTCCAGCGCCATGCTGATGGCGACGACCGGGGGCCGGATGACGATGGCCGCCGCCATGCCGATCAAGCCGGGCGAGACCGTCGCCATGATTCCCGGCGCGATGCATGTGATGTTCAGCGGACTGACGCACGAGTACCTGATTGGCGATACCCTGCGACTGACACTCCACTTTGCGCGGGCCGGCGATCTCAAGGTCGCCGCGCCGGTGCTGCCGTACGGGGAAATCCCGGAGTAGGGCGTCGGTTCGACAACCGCCCCGCCGACCCTCGCCTCGATCACCCAAGGGTTCGGCTCCTGCCGGATTCCCGGACCGTGGTTCCAGGGCCACAGCCCCGCCGCACCATCCCCGCAGATCGGCCTCATCCAGGGGCTATTTCGGCGCAATTCCGCCCGATCCCGATGGTCTGATCCCTGCTCAGGGAAGGCCCGCCGAGGGGGAATCCTTCCCCTCGACAGCGACCGAAGGATTCGGACGCTTCGCTCCTCTCGGGATGCGCACGGACGACCCACCGCGATGATGAAGATTTCTCGAGGAAGCTCGCTCCACGATCTCCACGGCGGCGTCGAGACCGAGGGGAAGACGGGCTCGATCCTCGATACCACGCTCCGGGTGCATCGGCGCACACCGCTTGAACGCCTCGGGACCGAGGCGCTGCGCTTCCTGCTGCACGAAGGGGAGTCCGCCGCGGTGGTGCTGCGGGTCGCACTCGATCGGCTCGAGCGTGATCCCTTTCAGGGCGGAGACTTTCACCCCGGCGATCTGCTGGTGGAGGTGCTCGGCCAGCGATCGGCGGTGTGGATCGCGGCCCCCGACCTCCGCGCGCGAGCCTATGCGCTGGCGGAGGATGCGGGAGAGATGGCCGATCTGCTGGAGCCGGAGGACCGGGTGATCGTGGAGCGCGCAGTTCGGAACTTCAAGGCGCGCTGGCAGAACGGCGGCGTGGAGTACTAGTCGCGCGCCGCCGTCCGTCAGGCGCTCACACCGCCACAGTCGCTGGCACCATCCGCCGCAGAAGGAACGCGAGGAGGAGCAGCAGCCCGAAGACGCAGACGACCACCGGCCCGGTCGGCAGGTCGTAGTGGAAGGAGATCGCAATCCCGCCCGCCGAGGCGAGCACTCCGGCGAACCAGGAGATGACGGCAAGTCCGTTGAGCCGCCGGGTGAACTGAAAGGCGATCGCGGCCGGCACGACGAGGAACGAGAAGACCAGCAGCACGCCCACGATCGGCACGGAGAAGGTGATGACGATGCCGAACGAGAGATAGAACCAGAAGTCCCACCACTTGAGACTCCACCCCTGCTTCTCGGCCTCCTCCGGCTCGAACGAGATCGTGAGGAACTTGCGGCGCAGGATCCAGTGGAAGAGCCCGACTCCGGTGTAGACCGCCGCCAGCCGGCCGATCGCCGGCCACCCCACCCACAGCAGGCTCCCGACCAGGATGTCCTTGATCGCCTCGCCACCGCGCGGCGACTTGTCCGCGACCAGCAGGCCCGCCGCGGAGGCGACGACGTACACGATGCCGATGATTGCTTCCTGCGGCACCTTCCCCTTGCCGTGGGACGACCGCGTCGCCGCGAACATCGCCGCGCCGATGGTGGTGAACCCCAGCGCGTAGACGAAGGACATCGCCGAATCCGGCTCGGCCCCCATGAAGATCGCGACGGTCGAACCGAACGCCGCCACCTGCGCGAGCGAGAGATCGACGAAGATCACCTCCCGCGCGAGGACGTGGAGGCCGAGATACGAGTGCACCGCCACGATGACCATGCAGGCCACCACGGGGGCGAACCAGAGACTGTGGATGAGGGTGTCGAGCATCTAGTGTGCGCCTCCCGAGAACCCGGCGGCGAGGCCATTGACCCAGGCATTCATCAGGTCGAAATAGGTCTCGACGCCGGGTGCGCCATGGGTGTTCTCCGGCACCACGACCGCCTTGGCACCGGTCTTCTCGGCCACCTGCTGGATCTGCGAGTGGTCGAAGTAGTTGGACGCGAACAGCACCGGGATCTTCCGCTGCCTCATCAGGGCGATGATGTCCTCCACATGCCGCGGCGTGGGCGGGATGCCCGGCTTCGCCTCGATGTAGTCGGCGCAGGAGATGCCGTAGCGATGCGTGAAGTAGGCCCACTCCTTGTGGTAGCAGGCCATCTCCTTGCCCTTGAACGCCTCCGCCGTCTTGAGCCAGCCGCCCAGCCTGTCGGCCAGCGGCTTGCCCTGGTACTTCGTGGTCGCGAGGAAACCGGCGAGCTTGTCGGTCTTGAGGAGGTTGAAGGCGGTCGCCGGCGTGAGCGCGGCGACGAGGTCCGCGCCCATCGTGGCCTCGAGGATCCGCTTCTCGAAATCGGCCTCGCGCTGGGTGAAGTAGGCCGCATCGGCGGCGTCCACCCGGGTGAGGCCGGTGAGAATGTTGCGCGCGATGATGATCGCGTTGAGCGGATCGGTGTGGATGTGCGGGTTGCCGTCGGCGTGGATGTCGCCCTCGGAGCGGTTGAGCGAGGTCGGCACCTCGAGCAGCGTGATGCCGGTGTAGGCGGTCACATACCCGGGGCCGCCCTCCGAGACCTTCCGGTTGTTCGCCCGGTCGAGCAGCGCCGGCACCCAGAGCTCGAGGTCGAGCCCGGTGGTCACGAAGAGATCGGCATCGCGGAGCACCGCGACGAAGCTCGGCTTCGGCTGCACGAAGTGCGGATCCTCGTCGCCCTGCGCAATCGAGGTGACGGTGCCGTGATCGCCCACGATCTCCCGCGCGATCGCGCCGTAGGTCGTCAGGCTGGTAACGACCTTCACCGGCGCGGCGGCAGGCTGTGGTGCGGTCGCCGCGAATGCTGTGAGCAGCAATGTTTGCAGAAACATCTTCATATCCTCAATGGGTGTCCGCGAGCGGACTGGTGTACCCTCTCGAAAACTCGGAACAAAGCCCCAGGCACCAAGCGCTGTCGTCAGTACGTCTCGTGCTTGTGCGGTCCCATCGCGAACACCACCTGCAGCAGCAGCCGGTTCTCGTCCCGCGTGAAGTCCTGGTGGTGGTGCTGCCCCTCGAGGCGCAGATAGACGAACTCGCTCTGCCACCAGCTGATCGTCGGCGAGACCTGCCACTCGGCCGTCCGGGTGCCGCGCGGGCTCTCGACGTAGTCGTAGCGGGTCCCGAAGCCCCACCGCTGGCTGACCTGCCAGGTGAGGTCCGCGAACATGCCGTACCGGGTCGTCACACCACCCGGCTCATGACCGCGGAAACGGTAGCCCTCCGCACGCAACGTCAGGTTCTGCCGCGTGCCCGAGTTCGACGGCCGCCAGGTGAGCCGCAGGTCCGCGCCGAGGACTCGGCCCCGGAGGGTATCGGCATTGCCGCCGAGCGCCGTGAAGCCGATCTGCCCGTAGGTACTCCGAGAGAGCTGCCAGAAGTTCTGCACCCGGCCGAGCAGGGTGCCGTGACTGCCCCCGCCGTAGAGCGGGTCGCTTTCGGTCGTCGTGCCCTGGAGCCACACCTCGTGGGTGCCGTGCAGGACCGAGATGGGGAGCGTGGTGTAGAGGGAGAGACCGGCGCCGGCCAGGCCGTCGGAGGCCAGGTACCGCTGGTAGACGAGCGGATACTCCGACTCCGGCAGGGCGTGCAGGTGCCAGCGGTTGAGGTCGCCGACCTGCTGGCGGATGAGGCCGAGATCAGCGCGGATGCGGCCCGGGAGACCGGTATAGTAGAGGTAGCCCTCCTCGATGCCGACGCCCTCGTTCGAGAAGGTCATGATGACCTTTGCGTTCGAGTACGGGTCGAGCGTGGACTGCAGCGCGACCTCGAATTCGTGCGCGTCGCCGGAGAGATGATCGCCATGGCGTGAGCCGACGAGGCGGATGTCGCCGGTCGCGCTGATTTCCGGATTCATGGCGGAGCCGTTCCGCTGCTTGCCGATGAACTGCGTCGGCCCGGTCGGCAGGGTGTCCTTCGGGGCGCCGGTGGGGGTGGTCTCCCCGGTGGCGGCGGCCGCCGCGGCGCGGAGGGCGGCGAGGTCATCGGTGGCGCTGTCCGCGGGGGCGGCGTTCGCCTGGGCGCCGCCGCAGCGTGCGGCGATGAGCTGCTCCAGCCGGTGGTTGAGCCGGGCGAGTGCCGCGGAGACCGAGTCGGTGCCCGCCGGGATCGCGATCGCGGGGCCGCCGGGGCAGCCGCCCTGTTCCAGACTGTCGAGCCGCGCGGCGAAGCGCGCGAGGGTGCTGCGAAGGCTGTCACCCGGGACGGGCTGCTGGGCCCGGGCCGGCGTGGCGGTGAGCAGCGCGCCACAGGCGAGCAGCACACCGGGTACGGTGAGGTATCGCATGAGACTCCTGATGTCCGTGTAACCCCCGCGCGAGGAGGGGGCCCTGCCTGACAAGAGAGCTGGCCGACGCTTCAGGTCAGACGACGGGTGGAGCTCGGGATGGCGGGAGGAGCGAGGCGTCCCGGGTGGGCGCCGGCGAGGCGGGGTGCGCGATCCGGGGCGCGACGTCCGGCTGGGCTGCGAGCGCCGGGTGCCCCGAGGAGGTCATGCCGCCCTCGAGCAGGCCGGCATGATCGAGGATGCAGAGCTGGGTGTGAGGGCCCTGCGCCCCTTCCGGCGCCGCGGTGCTCTCGGTCGGGGTCAGCGGCCGTGCGTGGAAGACGACCGCGTCGAACAACGGCAGTCCGAGCCCTGCGCCCATGAGGGCGAGGAGCAGCAGCAGGGCCTGGAGCCGGTGACCGCCGGAACGACGCATAGGGCTCAAGCTACTGCCCCGGGCCGCCGGGCCGGAAGCCCTGGGGCCCCGGCCCAGCTTGACGCCCCACCGATCCAGAGGCACCTTCTCCCATTCACCAGTCAACCGGCGCCCCTCACGTCCGTGCTCATGTCGACTCGACTCGCTCTCCTCGCCCTCGTTGCGGTGGCCGCCTGCTCCGGCGGCGACAATACCGGCCCCGACCGGCTCTCCATGAACGGCAACTGGTTCCAGAGCGGCGACCTCAAGGATTCGGTGAGCGGAGACTCCCACATCCACGTCGGCTCCTTCACGCTGGTCCAGTCGGGCGAGAGCTTCGGGGGCACCGGTGAGCAGACCGGCTTCTGCAGCACCGCCGCCGCCGGCACCTATACCGGGCCGCTCTCTGACCCGGCGCCGTTCGACGTGATGGGCGGTCAGCTGGTCGGGCGCGAGGTGAGCTTCCACCGCGACATCTGCGACTACCAGGGGCACTTCGTTGACGGTCGCAGCGACGAGATCTTCGGCACGGCGACCTGCCACTACACCCGGAACAACGTGGCCTACACCTTCACCGGTCAGTGGCAGGCCCGGAAGCGATAGACAGTAGGGCGGAGTGGTGAGCTGCGAGCGGGGCGGGCCGGGTGGCCCGCCCTTTCTGCTTGCGAGCGGTCGTCAGGCGGGGCTCGCGACCTCGACGGTGCCGGCGTCCACGGGCTGGGAGCTGCGGGGTCGCTCCGTCTCGGGCCAGAGGCTATACCGGTGCGAAACCCGCTGGGCGGGCAGCGCGAGCGGGTGTCCGTCTCGCTCCGGCTGCCAGCCTGCGTCGACCGCGGTCGCGAGCGCCTCGACCACCCGCGGGTCAAAACGCACGCCGGCGGATTCGCGGAGATAGGCGATCGCCCGCGCCGGATGCCAAGCCGCGCGGTAGGGGCGCTCGGAGGTCAGCGCGTCGTACACGTCCGCCACGGTCATGATGCGGACGAGGAGCGGGATCTGGTCGCCGGCGAGCCCGTGAGGATATCCGGACCCGTCCAGCAGTTCATGGTGGTACAGGACGAGGGGGAGCACGTCGTGGAACGCCGCGATCGGCGCGAGAATCGTGGCCCCGATCTCGGGATGCCGTTTGATGATCTCGTATTCCTCCGGCTCGAGCTTCCCGGGCTTGTCCAGCAGCGCTCCCGGAACGCCGACCTTGCCGACGTCGTGCAGCAGACCGCCGCGGTGGAGCAGGTGGAGGTCGCTCTCCGGCAGCGCGAGCTGGCGACCGATCTCCAGCGCGCCAAGCGTGACCCGCTCCGAATGCCCCGCCGTCCACGGGGAGACCGCGTCGATGGCGCGGGCGAGCGCGGTGAGCGCGCCCCAGTTGAGCGCCTCCAGCTGGTCGACGAGCTGGGTGTTCACGAGCGCGACGCCGATCGGATCGGCGTACCGGCGCGCCCGCTCCAGGGTGGCCTGGCTTCCCGCCCCTCCCGGCGCACTCTCCAGCACCAGCGCCCCGCCCAGCACCCCCTTCCGCAGGATGGGCAGCACGATCAGGTCACCGGAGAGTTCCTGGCTCCCGCGGATGAAGTAGCTTCGCCCCGTTGTGCCCCGGCGCACCACGAACCCCGCGGTATTCGCAAGCAGCTCGTCAAGTTCCCACTGCTCCGGCCGCACCTCGGTCGGGGCCTCGCCGGCCGCGTGACCACGGGCGTCGATGGTCCGCCAGATCGAGGGATCGCCTGACACGGCGAGCGCGGCCGAGAGATTCCCGGGGCCAAGCAGGGTGCCGCTCCGCGCGAAGAGCGTGGTGAGGACGGTCTCGGGGCCTTCCGCCTCGAGTGCGGCCCGCCCCACCTCCTGCAGCGCCTGCCTGGTGCCGAACTGCCGCTGCAGTTCACTCGCCATCGTATTGAACGAGGTCGCCAGCGACTCGAACTCGTCGCCGCTCGTCACCTGCACCGGCTCGGCGAAGTTTCCCTCGGCCAGACGCCGGGTGCCGGCCCCGAGCGCCTCGAGTGGCGTCATGGTGCGGCGAAGCAGGATGTGGCTCAGCGTGAAGACCAGCGCGAGCGAGAGCAGGAGCCCGAGCACGAACGTGCGAAGCAGGGTATGGAGCGGGGCGAACACCTGCTCGACCGGGCGGCTCAGCATGACCGTCCAGGACGGCGCCCCGTACATCCGTCCCAGGAAGATCATCCACCGGCCCGCAAGGTAGCCCTCGCCGTTGCGCGTCCAGGAGACGGTGCTGCCGTCATCCGGCCACCCCAGCACCGCGAGGCCGGCATCATCGCCACAGGAAATCGAAACACCCTCCGCGGTGACCAGGCACATCAGCGTTCCGGGCGGGGCCGGACTGCGGCCCTGGTCACTGCCCCAGACCGAGCTCGCATTGAGTTCACCCCAGAGCCGTTCGTCCGGCTTCCCGTCCAGCGCATGCACCATGTAGATGCGAGGCCCCTGCGAATCCCGCGCGACCACGAGCGCCATTCCCCCTTCGCGGAGCTGACGTTCCCCCGTCGCCGACAGCGGCGGGAACGAGGCGATGTCGCCAGTGAGCGGAGTGGCGGATCCATCCGCGTGCTGCAGCACCAGCGCCTGGAAGCGGGAGGCATAGATCGCGGCGGAGGAGAGCGTGGGCGACTCGGCGTAGTAATGACCGGCGCTCAGCAGGGTGGCTGTTCTCTCGAGACTCGCCGCAAGCGACGCGAAGCGATCGAGCAGCAGCATCCCGGCGGTCTTGCTCTGGGAACGGAGTTCGAGCGTGGCGTCGGTCTCGAGCTGGTCGGCCACGAAGCGATAGCCGAGGATGGAGAGGCCGGCGACTGGCACCACGGCACAGAGCAGGAAGAGCGCGAGGATCCTCCGGGCGACACGGGTGCGGAGGAACGAAGCCGACCAGGGAGTGGCCATGCTCAGAATTTCGCGGCCACGCCGAGGAACCCGCCGTCGTTGGCGCGGACGATGTCATCGCCGCCAGGACCGCTGAATGGCGGTGTCGAGGCGCCATCGGGCCCCATGCTGAACAGATCGAAGGTGGAGTTGACCGGAACCAGGAAGCGATCGCGGCGTGCACCGGCGGGGACGCCATGGCCGGTCGTGGGAAACGGATTGTAGACGTATGCGTTGCCCCAGGGATCCAGCATCCCCGCGCGGCCGATGCCGGCGAGACTGGCCGGTAGCGGCTGCCCCTGGGTCTCGATCGCCATGAGGTCGGCCTGGACCGCCCGGAGATCGCCGATCGCACGAGCGGTCCGCGCCTGTTCCAGCACCTGGTGGAGTTTGGGAATACCGAACGCGGCAAGGAGCCCGATGATCGCCATGACGGCGAGCATCTCGATGAGGGTGAAGCCCGTGCGGGTATCGCCCGTTCGTCGGCTCGTGGACTGGCGCATGTCTAGTGTTTTTGCAAGAGCAGTGCCCCACGTAACATCAAACATTGCAACATCTTAAGAAATTACCTCTCGCCATGACGATTGCCGGATTCTGCGCCACTCTCCGTATGCAATTATCGGCTTTGCGCAGGCGATGGATGAGCGGAGGACGGTCGTGCGGAGGAGGAGGTGGGCGAGGGGAAAAGGGGGTCAGGCTGCAGGGATTAAGCGATCTGGCCCTCCATCGCCGTCGAAGGCCGGATGATCTCCATGCTCGCCGTCGGTTTCCGGAGCGGCCCCTCGACCGGGAGGATGAACCAGAAGGTGGCCCCCATTCCGTAGACCGACTCGCACCCGATCGTGCCGCCGTGCATCTCCACGAACCGGCGCGACAGCGCCAGCCCGAGACCCGTCCCCTGCTGCTGCCGGCTCGCGGAGGGGTCCACCTGGCTGAATTCGTGGAAGAGCTTGGGCATGTCCTCCTGCTTGATGCCCATCCCGGTATCGCGCACCGACACCCAGATCACATCCCGCGACACGAAGCGCTGCACGTCGGTCGCCCGCTCGGCCGGGACCGGAACAGGGGCACGGGTGGTGACCGCGGAGACGGTGACGAGCCCGTTCTCCGGCGTGAACTTCGAGGCGTTGGAGAGCAGGTTGTAGAGGATCTGCCGGATGCGGACCCCGTCCGCGAGCACCGGCAGCGCCTCATCGCCGATCTCGAGCTTCATCTGCTGCTGCTTGGCGGTCCGCACCGAGGCGGTGTCGGTGACGGCGCCGAGAATCATCTCGCGGAGATCGGTGCTCTGCAGGGTGAGCGTCATCCGGCCCGCCTCGATCTTGGCGAGGTCGAGCACGCTGTTGATCAGGCCGAGCAGGTGGTTCCCGTTGCGGAGGATCGAGTCGAGGAACTCCCGCTGCGACTCGTTGAGGGCACCGAGCTCCTCGGTGAGCAGGAGGTCGGAGAAGCCGTTGATCGCATTCAGCGGCGTCCGGAGCTCGTGCGACATGTTGGCGAGGAACTGGCTCTTGAGTTCGGTGGCGCGGATCAGCTCCCGGTTTTTCGCGGCGAGGACCTCCTCCTTGCGGCGGCTCTCCGCGAGGACGTGGGAACGATCGAGTCCCACCACGACCTGGTCGCCGAGGGTCTGCAGCAGGTGGACATCGGCGTCGCTGAAGGGGCGGCGGTCGCGGCGGTTGAACGCGGCAAGCACACCGATCACCATCCCAGAGGTGCGGAGCGGCACGCATGCCAGGGTGGAGAGCGGGAGATTGGCGATGGGGAAGTTGCGGGGGTCGGCGTCCATGTCAGGCGAGGTGAGCGCCGTTTCCTCCGTGACCACCGTACCCAGCAGCGAGTGATCGACGGGGAGGAGCTGGTCCTTCGTCACGGTGATCGGGCCGGTGCCCGCCACGATCCGGACGAAGCGCCCCTCCTCCACCACGAAGCCGATCGCGGCACTCTCGCAGGCGAGCAGGTCCGCGGCCGCATCGGCCACGGTCTGGAGGACGGTGTCGAAGGTGTCGCCTGACACCATCGTCCCCGCGACCCGCTGGAGCCAGGTGAGTTCCCGGTCGCGGAGCGCCGCGTGGCCGCGCGCCTCGACGAGCGCCGCCTCCCGCGGGTCGGGCAGGGCGCGGAGGAGGCGGACTCCCGCCCCGATTCCAGCACCGCCGACGACCACCAGTCCCCAGCCCAGCGCTGTGCCGTGACCGGCGAGCCAGCATCCCAGCGCAGCGCCCAGCGCCCCGGCGGCCATCAGGCCGACAGGCAGGGTGCGATCGGTGGGTGGGGCTGGGCTCAAGTCGAGATCCTCTCTGGCACACACGGCGTTGGCCCGCACTCTCTGGCGCACACGGCCGCGCGCGCGCACGCGCGCACGGCCGTGCGCGCCTACTCCGTGATCAGCTCGGAGAAGGAGGTCTCACCCGTCGCGAGCATCCGGCGCAGGTACGGGCGGCAGAGGCCGCAGTTGTCCCCGCACCCCGTCTCCCGCATCACGTCGGCCAGGGTCCAGCCGCGTTCCCGCGCGAGCGGCAGCAGCCGTTCGAACGGAAACCGCCGGCAGACACATTGAGTGACACTTATTCTCGGCATCAGGGGCCGCCGACTGGAGCGGGGGAGGGCCCCCCGCTCAAGGATTGCTCGGCCGGATGTCCAGCTCGCTTACGGTGGCCCGATGCGGCAGCCGGATGGTGCCGAGGATCGTTTCCGCGATGTCGTCGGCGTGCAGGATCTTTTCGAGGTTGGGCGTGAGCGTCGACTGATTGCGGATGAGCGGCGTGTCCACCGAGCCGGGACAGATGGTGATGACCCGGACGCCGTCCTTCCGCACCTCCATCATCAGCGCCCGGCTGAAGCCGAGCACCGCGTGCTTCGAGGCACAGTAGGCGGTCCCGCCGGCGAAGCCGTTCCGCCCCGCCAGACTGGAGACGTTGACGATCGTCCCCTGTTTCGCGGCCCGCATCGCGGGGAGCACCTCGCGCGTCACGAGATACATGCTGCGGAGGTTGGTCGCCATCGTGGTGTCCCATTCATCCAGCGTGAGCTGATCGAACGGCTTGAGGATGGCGACACCGGCGTTGTTGATCAGGGTGTCGATCGGGCCGAGCTGCGCGGTGATGGTGGCGAGCATCGCCTTCACGTCGCTCTCGACCCCGACGTCGGCGGGATGGCCCGCGGCGGTGATCTTCGCCTGCGCGAGATCGTCGAGGAGGGTGCGGAGCCTGGAGGGAGTACGGGCGCACACGCCGACGGAATATCCGGCACGGCCCAGGGCGAACGCGGTGGCCCGGCCGATTCCTTCGGTGGCCCCGGTGATCAGTGCGGTAGGCATGGGTTCCAATCTAGCTCATCGAGCCTTGAGGGCGGCCAGTTCCTGCCGCATCAGATGGAGCTCCTTCATGATCTGGTGGTGGTGCGCCGCCTCCGCCGTCGGCACCTTGCCGATGAAGCAGAAGGTGCCGCCGGGATAGAGGATCGCCTGGTCCACATCCTTGAGTGAGGCGAATCCCTGCTTGCGGGCCGCGGCCTCGAGCTCCTCGACCGTGATCGTCTCCGCGCGGAGCCGGTCCTCGTCCACCCTGCCCCGGGAGATCAGCGTGTCGGGGCCGCCCTCGATCGCCTCACCGAGGCGCCGGTTGCGATAGGCGACGAGCACGACGACGTAGTTGACGACGAGCAGCGTCGTGGCGCCGATGATACCGCCGAGCACCGAGTTGTCATCCCCGATGATGGCGTTCTGCACCGCGTTCGACAGCGTGAGCAGCACGATCAGGTCGAAGGGATTGAGCTGCGCCAGTTCGCGCTTGCCGGCGAGCCGGAGCCCCGTCACGAGGAAGGCGTAGACCAGGATCGGACGAACGATCTTCTCGGCGATCGAGACGCCGGGAATGAGGAGGTCGTGCCAGAATGGGGACATAGGTGGGGGCGGTGGGAGAAAGTTCCGAGTTCCGAGTTCCGAGTGGAAGGAGTAAGGCGCGGGAACGCCGCCGTAAAGGCACTGCCACGGCGTCTACTCGCTAAGCACTAGGTACTAAGTACTAGGTACTAAGTACTACACACTCGGAACCCGGAACCCGGAACTCCCCCGAACAGCCTTACTTTGAGAGATGGCCCTCCCCTTCCCGCCCGGGCGCCCGCCGCGCCGGAGTCCCAAGCAGATCGAGACCCCGCCCTCCTGGCGGGAGCGGCTGCGCGCGACCCGGCATCTGCCGCGGCTCCTCCGGCTGGTCTGGGAGACCGACCGCGGCTACTCGGCCGCGATGGTGCTGCTGCGCGCGCTGCGCGCCATCCTCCCCGTCGGCGTGCTCTGGATCGGCAAGCTGATCATCGACGCCGTCGTCGCCGCGGTGACCCATCCGGGCAACGCGACCGGCGCGCCCGAGGCGCATCCCTACGAACGGCTCGCTCTGCTGGTCGGCGTGGAGTTCGGCCTCGCGGTGCTCGGCGAGTTGCTCGCCCGCGCCTCGGCGCTGGTCGAATCGCTGCTCGGCGATCTCGTCGCCAACCGCACCAGCGTCGAGCTGATGGAGCACGCCGCCAGCCTCGATCTCGAGCAGCTCGAGAACTCCGAGATCTACGACAAGCTCGAGCGCGCCCGGCGCCAGACCGTCGGCCGCATCGGCCTGGTGACGGGGCTGCTCGCCTCGGTGCAGGATCTCGTCACCCTGATCACCCTCGCGGTGGCGCTCACCGTGTATGTGCCGTGGCTGCTCGTGCTGCTGGCGCTCGCGGTACTCCCCTCGTTCCTCGGCGAGACTCGCTTCGCCGCGCTCGCCTATTCGCTCCTCTTCTCCTGGACCGAGGAGCGGCGCCAGCTCGACTATCTCCGCTACGTCGGCGCGAGCGACGTCTCCGCCAAGGAGATCAAGCTCTTCGGCCTCGCCCGCTTCCTGGTGGGGCGGTACGCGGCGCTCTCCACCGAGTTCTACGAGGCCAACAAGTCGCTCGCCACGCGGCGCACCATCGTCGCCTCCGTGCTCGCGCTGATCGGGACGCTGGGCTACTACGGCGCCTACGGCGCCATCATCTATCTCACCGTCACCGGGCATCAGTCCCCCGGCGGCCCGTTCACCATCGGCGTCCTCACTTTCCTCGCCGCCTCGTTCCGCCAGAGCCGCGACCTCATCCAGCGCACCCTGCTCTCGGTGTCGCAGCTGGTGGAGCAGAGTCTCTACCTGGAGGATCTCTTCTCCTTCCTCGAGGTGGTGCCGAAGATCCGCTCCGAACCGGGCGCACCGCTGGTGCCGAGCCCGTTCCGCGAGGGGTTCGTGTTCGAGGACGTCGGCTTCCGCTATCCGGGATCGGAGCGCTGGGCGGTGCGGCATCTCTCCTTCCGGCTCGCGGCGGGGGAGCGGATCGCGCTCGTCGGCGAGAACGGGGCGGGGAAGACGACCCTCGCCAAGCTGCTCGCGCGGCTCTACGATCCTACCGAGGGGCGCATCCTCCTCGAGGGGCGCGACCTCCGGGAGTACGACGTCGACAGTCTCCGTCGTCATGTCGGCGTCATCTTCCAGGACTTCTTCCGGTACGACTTCAGCCTGCGCGAGAACATCGCCGTGGGCGACATCGAAAAGCTCGACGACTCCGCCGCGATCCACGAGGCCGCCGAGCGGAGTCTCGCCGACAGCGTCGCGGCCCGGCTCAAGGGCGGCTTCGACCAGCTCCTCGGCCGCCGGTTCGAGGGCGGGGTGGATCTGAGCGGCGGCGAATGGCAGAAGGTGGCGCTCGCCCGCGCCTACCTCAGGGACTCCGAGATCCTGATCCTGGACGAACCGACCGCCGCCCTCGACGCGCGCGCCGAATACGAGGTCTTCCAGCGCTTCGCCGAGCTCACGGGAGGGCGGATGGCGGTGCTGATCAGCCACCGGTTCAGCACGGTCCGGATGGCGGACCGGATCCTGGTGCTCAAGGACGGCGAACTGCTGCAGCAGGGCACCCACAACGAGCTGCTCGCGCTGGGGGGACTGTACTCGGAGCTGTTCCAGCTCCAGGCGGCGGGGTATCGGTAGGCGGCGGGGTGGTCGGAGGGGGCTGCGATGGGGTCGGAACGATCCGCGCTGGGGTCGGACTGGGTTGACGATAGGGTCGGAGCGATCCGCAATCGGGTCGGAGTCGGTTGACGATGAGGTCGGACCGATCCGCAGCATGGTCGGAGTCGACCGGCGATGAGGTCGGAACGATCCGCAATACGATCCGGATCGACCGGCGCAGCGGAACGACACGCCCGCAGTACGGTCGGAGTCGACTGGCGCAATGGAACGACACGCACGCAGTAGGATATCAACGATCCGTCAGTCGTTCCGGACGACTCGGCGCCTGACATCATCCCCGCCGGCAGTGGATCTCCCGCGCCTCGCACGTCGTCGGGACTGCCCCGTGACACGAATCAGAGAGGTCGACCGATGCTCCGCACCACCGCGCTGCTCCTTCTCCTGAGTTCCACCGCTGCCCCGCTCGCTGCGCAGGCACGCGCCAACCCATGGCAGTCCTGGCATGCCCCCTCGCTGGCCCGGGCCATGCGCCCTGCGGTGCCGCGCGAGGCGGGCACCGGCGGGCTGGTGCTCGCCGGCCTCACCGGCGGCGCGATCGGGTTCTTCGCCGGCGGCTTCCTCGGTCACGCACTGGGTGGCGGCAACCGGATCTGCGGCGACGACGCCTGCGGACTCGAGGAGGCGGCGTACGGCGCCATCGCCGGTGAGTCGACGCTGCTCCCGCTCGCCATCCACCTCGCCAACCACAATCGGGGGAACTACGGCCTGTCGCTGCTCGCCTCGGCGGGGATCGCCGTGGTGGGGATCGCGGCGGTCGGTGCCACCGACGACGGCTCGCCGCTCCTCGCGGTCCCGGTCGCCCAGATCGTGTCCAGCATCCTGATCGAGCGCGCCACCGCCCACTGAGGGTGAGCATCGGCATCGGGAATCTTCACGCCCGCTAGCGGGTCGGGGGTTAGATTCTCCGCCGACAGCTCGGTGCGAGAGCCGGACGTACCGAGTACTAAGTACTAAGTACTTAGTACTTAGTACTCCGAACTCGGAACTAACATCTCCCCATATCGGCGAACGACAACACACACGATGACCGACCTCACCCAGCTCCGCGCCAGTTACGAGGCCTTCAAGGCGAAGGGCCTCAAGCTCGACCTCACCCGCGGCAAGCCCTCAGCGGCCCAGCTCGAGCTGAGCAGCGAGCTGCTCGGCCTCCCCGGTGCCGGCAACTTCAAGGCGGAGGACGGGACCGACTGCCGCAACTACGGCGGGCTGCAGGGATTGCCCGAGGCGCGGCGGCTCTTCGCGGGTCTCGTCGGGGCCCCGGCGGACCAGGTGGTGGTCGGCAACAGCTCGAGTCTCGCGCTGATGCACGACTGCGTCGCCTACGCGCTGCTCAAGGGCACCGGCGACGGCGCCGCTCCCTGGTCGAAGCAGGGCGAGATCGCCTTCCTCTGCCCCGTTCCCGGTTACGACCGGCACTTCACGATCTGCAAGGACTACGGGATCAGGATGATCCCCGTCCGCCTCGGTCCCGACGGGCCGGACATGAACGAGGTGGAGCGGCTGGTGGCGGCCGACGCGTCGATCAAGGGAATGTGGTGCGTCCCCAAGTACAGCAATCCGACCGGCTCGGTCTACTCCGACGCGACCGTCCTCCGCCTCGCGGCGATGAAGACCGCTGCCGCCGATTTCCGGATCTTCTGGGACAACGCCTACGGCGTGCATCACCTCGGCGCCGAGCAGGTCCAGATCGCGAACATCCTGGAGCTATGCGCCAGCCACGGGCACGCCAACCGAGCCTTCGTCTTCGCGTCCACCAGCAAGATCACGCTCGCCGGTTCCGGCCTCGCGCTCTTCGCCGGCTCCAAGGAGAACGTGGCCTGGCTGCTCGCGCGGATGACGCCGCGCACGATCGGCCCTGACAAGATCAACCAGCTCCGGCACGTGCGGTTCCTCAAGAACGCCGAGGGAATCACTGCGCTGATGGAAAAGCACCGGGCGCTGATCGCCCCCAAATTCGAGAAGGTGCTCGAGATCTTCGCCGCGCGGCTCACCGGGGTTCCGGACGTCGCCTGGACGAAGCCGAAGGGTGGCTACTTCATCTCGCTCGAGGTCCCGAAGGGGTGCGCCAAGCGGGTCGTGGCACTCGCCAAGGAAGCGGGGATCGCGCTCACGCCGGCCGGCGCCACTCACCCGCTTGGTAACGATCCGGAGGACCGCACCATCCGCATCGCGCCGACCTTCCCGGATCTCGCCGAAGTGGCGCAGGCGGCAGAAGGCACCGCGCTCTGCGTGCTGCTCGCGGCGGCGGAGCGGTAATTAGTTCCGAGTTCCGAGTTCCGAGTACTGGGTTCCGGGTTCCGGGTTCCGGGTTCAAGGGCCGAGGGGGAGGAGCCGTGCGCTGCCCCCTCCCCCGACCCCTCCCCTGTGAGCACCGTCACACACCTAACATCTCCGCTGTGCCCGCGTCTCCCCGCTGAACCCCAACGAGGACGCCTCCATGTACGCGCTGCTCACCGCTCTGCTGCTCACCGCCTGCGCCCCAGCACAGCCGCACCTCGCCCCCGCCACGCTCCGCGCCGACTGGGAGCTGCTCGGCTCGCGCCGGGTGAGCTTCCGGGCCGAGAAGGACGTGATCCCGGTGACGGCCCGCGAGGGGCTCTTCACCGCGGTGAAGCTCGAGGTCGAAGGCGGCAATCTCGAGATGTACAACGTGCGGATCACCTTCGGCGACGGCGAGACCTTCTCGCCCGACACCCGCTTCGTCTTCCGCGAGGGGAGCTGGAGCCGGACAATCGACCTGCCCGGCAAGGCGCGGGTGATCCGGAAGATCGAGTTCTGGTACCGGAGCGAAGTGAAGCGCGGGCGGGCGACGGTGCGAGTCTACGGGAGACAGTAAAGAGTTCCGAGTTCCGAGTTCCGAGTGATGAGTGCTTAGTACTTAGTGCTTAGTACTTAGTGCGCGGTCGTACCTCTCGTCTCGGCGCCGGCGCGGAAGGCGACCTGACGAAGCAACCGCGCCTCATCGGGCGTGAGCCATCCGGCGCCTTCGCCGATCAGGATCAGGCGGCGCAGGGTCTCCGCCAGGTCGGCGAAATAGAGAGGGCGGATCCGTTCGGCGACGAAGCGCATGTGCCGAGGGTAGCGGGCGCGGCGGGCAGGCAGCGTACCGGAATTCCGCCGGAGGGATCCCGGCAACACGCGGCCGGAAACGACATGGGGGGAGGGGCGTCAGCCCCTCCCCCCATTCGCGTGCGACCGGAGTCGCCCTGGGTCAGCCGATCTGGGGCGGCGTGGTCTCCATCTGCAGCGCCGGCTCGGCCTTCGGCTGCCGGGTGCCGGCGGTGGTCTTGGTGGCGAGCTTGACCAGCGGGTTCGCCTCGGTGGTGCTCTTCAGATAGGCATTCGGATCGTGCTGGAGCCCGCCCTCCGGCAGCCACTCGTACAGCGAGCCGAGTTCCTTCTTGATCCGGTTGAGATAGAACTCCGGCAGCACCGTCGTCTCGCCTTCCATGTAGTCGCGGACGCTCTTGTCGGTGTCGAGGAGCTTGCGGATCGTGGTGTGGTACTTGATCCGGCCGAAGCCCTCCGACGAGACGGCGCGCATGACGTTCATCCACTTCGGGATGGCGGTCGGGGTCGCCGGGATGCGGCGGGCGATGGCCTTCCACGAGAACGAGTAGCGCGTCACATCCACCACGTGGTCGTAGAACTCCTTCCACGAGTAGTTGAGCGGCTTCACGTTCATCGCGTGATTGTTGTTCAGGAAGTGGAACGGGAACGGCAGCAGCCGGCCCGCCCGCTGGTAGTCCAGGTTCATCGGGGCCGCGCGGCCGAACGCCGAGAGCAGCGAGTAGGCCGGGAAGGCGCCTGGCGAGAGGTCGATGAACTTCTTGGTGAGCTCGAACGGCTCGTCCCCGGCGTCCCCGTCCATGCCGACCACGAAGTTGGTCTGGATGTAGGGGATGTAGCGGAGAATCATGTTCACGTGATCGGAGACCTGACGCACCTTGTCCATGCCGGTGCGGGTGGTCTTCGACTTGTTGCCAAGGTCGTACCACGACTCGATGCCGGGCAGGATCGCCTGGAAGCCGTTCTTGCGGAGCCGCTGCAGGTGCGGCTCGGAGAGGAGCGAGAGGCTGCTCTCCGCGATGTGCCGCATCCGGCCCTGGGGGACCACCGCCTCGATCGCTTCCATGTAATCGTCGAAGCGGATGCCGAAGTTGGGGTCGTGCCAGCCGATGATCGGGTTCTTGAACTTGGTGAGCACGAACGCCAGGTCGTCGCGCAGGCCCTGGAAACTGAAGGGCTGGTAGTCGACGGTGGAGTCGATGCAGAAGCTGCAGGTGTAGGGACAGCCGAGGCTGCCGAGCATCGGGACGATCTTGATGGTCGGGGCCTTCGCGAGGGTCGGCTGGATGAAGGTCCAGCGCTCCTCGAGCGAGGGGATCTCGTTCGGCTGGTTGGCCGCGCTGAGGAACTGGCCGACGGGCCGGTGCTGCGAGCAGTCGGTCAGGATCTCATCGACGATCTTCTTGTCGGTGAAGCCGACGACGTAGTCGAAGTACTTGACCGCGTCCTCGGGGTAGCAGCGGGCGTGCGGACCGCCGAGCACCGTCACCGCACCCCGGCTCCGGAAGAGCGCGCTCAGGGCGTAGGAGAGCTGGGCCGACTGGGTGAACGCGCCGATGAAGAGGAGGTCGAGGTCGCTGGGCAGCTCCTCGAGGAGGTCTTCCAGACCGGTGTAGCAGACGAAGCGGACATCATGCCCGGCCTGCTGGCACCACACACCGATCGCCTGGGGCATGATGCTGGCCAGGTTCGGATTCATGACCCGCCCGTACAGGGAGGGATTGGGACTTTTTGTGACGAGATCCAGAATGCCGATACGGAGGCGGCGCAATCGCCCTCCCGGGATGAAAGACCTGTTGGGGGTGGGGGTGCCGTTATGAACCTCACGGCCGTTCGGAGGGCGTCCGGTGAAGGCGGGACAGCCCTTATTCGCCCTGCAAAATCCCCTTTCGGACAGCTAGGGTCAAGGTCTGAACCGATTTTCACCCTGTTCTCACGCCCAAACATTTGACACATCGTTACCCGGCCCGCATGATAGCCCAACCCCTACAAGGAGGTTGGCCCTATGCGGGTCTATGGCTCAACCGCCATCCGCAACGTGGCAATCGTAGGCCACGGAGCGGCTGGCAAGACAACCCTCGTTGACGCGCTCGCCTTCGTCGCAGGCTCCTCCAAGCGGCATGGCAGCATCCTGGAAGGCACCACCCTCACCGATTACTCCGCAGACGAAGTCGAACGCAAGCACTCCATTTCCCTCGGGCTGGGCTTCGCCGAGTGGGCCGACACCAAGATCAACCTTCTCGATGCACCCGGATTCCTCGACTTCCTCGGGGAAGCCACCGCCGCGCTCTATTCCGCGGACGCGGCCGTCGTGGTGCTCAACGCCACCGGCGGCGTCGAGGTCGGCACCGAGAAGGTATGGGAGATCTGCGACCGGCTGCACCTGCCGCGGCTGCTCTTCGTGGGGCAGATGGACCGCGAGCGCGCCAACTTCGAGCGCGTCTTCGACGACGTGAAGACGCACCTGTCGCCCAAGGTGGTCCCCGTCGAAATCCCGATCGGCAATGGCGCCGATTTCCACGGGATCGTCAATCTGCTGACCGACGAGGCGCTGACCTACCGCAAGGGCACCAAGACGGGCGAGTACGACACCGTTCCGCTGCCTGACGACGTGAAGGAGACCTACGCCAAGTACCACGAGCAGCTGGTGGAAGCGATCGCCGCGACCGACGACGCCCTCCTCGAGAAGTATCTCGGGGGCGAGGAGCTGTCGCGGGCGGAGATCGTCGCCGGGCTCCGGAAGGGTGTACTGGCGGGAGAGATCGTCCCGATGCTCGTCGGCAGTGCGACCCTCACCTACGGCATGCGTCAGCTGCTGACCGAGATCGTCGACCTGCTCCCGTCACCCGCCGAGGCCCCGGTGCCTGCGGGTGATGGCGATGGCGATGGCCTGCCGCTGCTCGGGCACGTCTTCAAGACGGTCTCCGAGCCGCACGTCGGCGACGTGACGCTCTTCCGCCTCTATCGCGGCACCGTGAAGACGGGCGAGGAGGTCTGGAATCAGGAGCATGGAGTGGCGGAGAAGCTCAACCACCTCTCGCTGCAGCAGGGGAAGGAACGGATCGAGGTCACCGAGCTCAGCGCGGGTGACATCGGCTCGGTCGCCAAGCTGCGGAATACCCATACCAACGACACCTTCTGCCGGAAGGAGCACCCGATCCACCTCGACCCGATTCCCTACCCGGAAGCGGTGGCGACGGCGGGCGTGGTGGTGAAGAACCGGGGCGAGGAGGACAAGCTCGCCGCCGGACTCCACCGGCTGCACGAGGAAGATCCGACCTTCCACTTCGAGTACAGCTCGGAACTCGGCCAGACGCTGATCCACGGCATGGGCGAGCGGCACTTCGAGATCGTGCTGGGGCGGCTGGAGAAGAAGTTCGGGGTGCACGCCGAACTGGTGCGGCCGAAGGTCGCCTATCGCGAGACGCTCAAGGGCAAGGCGGAAGGCCAGGGGAAGCACAAGAAGCAGAGCGGCGGCCGCGGCCAGTACGGCGATTGCTGGATCCGGCTCGCGCCCCGTCCGCGCGGTGGCGGGTACGAGTTCGTGGATGCCATCGTCGGGGGGGTCATTCCCAACAAGTTCATTCCGGCCGTGGATCGCGGGATCCAGGAAGCGGCGGTGCGCGGGGTGATCGCCGGCTACCCGCTCGTGGACTTCCAGGCCGAGTGCTTCGACGGGTCGTACCACGACGTCGACTCGAACGAAATGTCGTTCAAGATGGCGGGCATCCTCGCCTTCCGGAACGTGGCCACGAAGGCGCGGCCGGTGCTGCTGGAGCCGCTGCTCGACGTGACCGTCTGGGCGCCTGGCGACATCATGGGTGACGTGATGGGCGATCTCTCCGCCCGCCGCGGCCAGATCCTCGGCACCGACCAGGATGGCCGGCTCACCCGGATCAAGGCGGTGGTGCCCGAGGCCGAGATGTACAAATACGCGACCACGCTCCACTCGATCACTCACGGCCGTGGCACGTTCCATCAGGAACCGCACGGCTATGCGGAGGCGCCGCCCGAGGTGACGGCGAAGATCGCCGCGGAGCACAAGAAGGACGAGAAAGAGGAGGAGTAGCAACTGACGGGGGTGGAGCCAGGCTCCACCCCCGTTAGATTCGCCCCATCCGACTCCCCCTCGAGGATCCACACATGGCAATCGACCCTCGTTTCACGACGACGGCTTTTCAGTTCGACGGTTATCAGGTCACCCAGTCGCTCGGTGTCGTCCGCGGCATCACGGTGCGGTCGCGGTCGGTGATCGGCATGGTCGGCGCGAAGTTCCAGACCATCTTCGGCGGCAACATCACGATGCTGACCCGGCTCTGTGAGGCGGCGCGCGAGGAGGCGTTCAACATCATGATGGTGCACGCCGAGGAACTCGGGGCAAACGCGGTCATGGGGGTCCGGTATGACGCGGGTGAACTGATGCCCGGGGTGACGGAAGTCCTCTGCTACGGCACGGCGGTGGTCATCGAGAGCGCGTAACTGTCCCGCAGGACCAGTTGTCCCTTTGAATTGCAACGCGCCGAGCCAGACTGGCTCGGCGCGTTGCACATTAAGTGCGCATTAACGTCGTAAGCGGCCGCGACAACGTCGGTTCTGCATCAAACGCAGCAGGCCTGAGGCTTGCTGTTCATCTTGACAGGCAATTGCCGTCGCATTTCATCGGCGATTCATCTCGTTCGAATAAGCTACCGGGGGTATCCACGCCCACCGGACAGGACCATGCCATGAACGCTGCGCTGCTCGCCCTCTCGCTGCTGCTGACCCCCCAGGACACCATCCGCCTCAGCCTCGCGACGGACACCACGCTGCAGAGCTACGCCCCGACGCTCGCGAATACCTCGGTCCTGGCCTCGATCGGCCCGGTTGTGCTGGGCGATTCCGCGACGGTGGCGGATGACTCGGTCCGGAAGCGGCGCAAGGCGGTGGAATATGGTGATGTGTATTACACCAGCCTCAAGATCCACCGGCTTGCGAGCTACCTCACATTGCCGCTCTTCGTAGGTCAGTACCTTAGCGGCAGTTACCTCTGGAATCACCCCGACTCCCACGGGCTGGCCAAGGATGCCCACGGGCCGCTGGCGGCGGGTGTCGCCGGCCTGTTCGCCGTGAACACGGTGACCGGGGTCTACAATCTCTGGACCGAGCGCAAGGAGCCGAAGGGACGGACCCGGCGGTGGGTGCACGGCCTCGCGATGATTGCGGCCGACGCCGGGTTCGTGGTGGTCGGCGCGACCGCACCCGATGACGATTTCCGGGGCACGGGCCGCTCCTCGGGTTCGACGACGCACCGGAACGTCGCCATCGCCTCGATGGGCGTGGCGCTGGGCAGTTACGTCATGATGCTTCTCTGGAAGGACTGATATGTCACTCGTACACCAACTGGCGTCAGTCGTCGCCCCCTGGGCCGACTTCTACAACGGCAGCCGGGTCGCGCAGTCCGCGGTCACCTTCGGGCACTTCGGCGGCATGATGACCGCCGGCGGGTTCGCCCTGGCCGGGGATCGCGCCACGCTCAAGGCCGCAGCCGCGCCCGCGACTGAGCACCCCCGGCACCTCAAGGAGCTAGCGACGATCCACCCGATCGTCGTCAGCGCGCTGGCGGTCACGACGATCAGCGGTCTCCTCATGTTCGCGGCCGATCTCGAGTCACTGATCGTCACCCCGGCCTTCTGGATCAAGATGGGGCTGTTCGGACTGCTCATGTTCAACGGGTGGGTCATGATGCAGGCCGAGCGGCGACTTCACCGCGGCGACCCGTCGGACGCCCGGGCCTGGGGCCGGCTCCGGACCGCCTCGCTGGTGAGCCTGGTGCTCTGGTTCGCCGTCGTCCTCGCCGGCTCCATCCTTCCGAACGTCAGCTGACAGGGATCTCTCGTGAGTGATTGCACCGACGGCTGCGGCCTCCCCGGCCGGCGCCAGTTCCTGAAGGAAGCCACGCTGGCCCTCGGTGCCGTGATGGCGGCGCTCTCCGCGACGCCTCGCGAAGCGGCGGCGATGCCGATCAGTCTCGGGCAGGCGCTCCGGGTGCTGGGCGACGAGGTGACCTATCCGCTCCCCGCCGCCGATGGCGCGACCATCGACCGGGACAACGAGGTCATCCTGGTCCGCTGGAAGAACGCGGTCTACGCCTTCGCACTTTCGTGCCCGCACCAGAACACGGCGCTCAAGTGGCTCGACAGCGACCAGCGGTTCCAGTGCCCGAAGCACAAGTCGAAATATCAGCCGGACGGGACCTTCCTGAGCGGCCGGGCAACCCGGAACATGGATCGCTTCGCGCTCCGGAAGGACGGGAAGAATGTCGTCGTGAACCTCGCCAGGCTGTACGAGAGCGACAAGCAGCAGGTGCTCTGGGACGAGGCCCGGCTGGCGGTGTAGCGGTCCCGCAGCGAGGGTGACGACCGTCACCCCGGCAAACAGGCCCATCGCGCTACTCTGGATCGGTCATCCCAACGCCGAACCGGAGTCACGATGGGCCTTCCCGCTTTGTTCCTGGCGCAGGCGCTGGTCAGCCTTGCGCCTACACTCGAGAATGTGCGAACGCTTCCAACGAGTTCCGAGTTCCGAGTTCCGAGTACCGAGTACCAAGCACTCGGAACTCGGTACTCGGTACTCGGTACTGTCAACGTCGTTCCAGATACGGTTCGACGGAAGCGGGCCATCACCCTCTCCGACGGCTACTACACCCGGCTCGATATCCATCGCGCGGCGGGCTATGCCGTGCTGCCCCTCTTCGCGATCTCCTACTTCTCGGGCCAGCAGGAACTCCAGAAAGGCAGCGCCGCGCCGCTCTGGGCGGACAAGGTGCACAGGCCCTCCGCCTACCTGCTCGCGGGGGTCTTCACGGTCAACACGGTGACGGGCATCCTCAACCTCTCCGAGGCGAGCAAGGTGCAGCGCGGCAAGACGAGGCGCTGGGTGCACGCGGCGCTGATGCTTGCCTCCGACGCGGCGATGATCTACGGCGTGGCCAAGGCGCCAAGCCTGAGTGCCATTGACGACCGGATCGCGGCGGGGAAGCGGGGCGGGTGGACGCCTCACAAGTCCTTCACCGTCGCCTCGATGAGCCTGGCGACGGTGGGGTATCTCATGATGTTCGTTTGGAAGGAGTAGAAGTTCCGAGCACTAAGTCCTTAGTACTAAGTACTTAGTACTTAGTGCCTAGTGTCTCCCAGCAGTTCCTCGAAGTTCGCTTGCAGCTGTTCCGCGCCCAGGCGTTCGAAGAGGCGCGTTGCTTCCTGGCGACGGGTGGCGGCCTCCTCAGTCCGGCCGAGGCGGAGCAGCGCGACGGCGGCGACGCTGGCGCACTCCGCCTGCAGCTGCAGGACTCCATACTTGGCCGCCACATCCCGTCCCGCGACGGCGAGGTCGACGGCCACGGCGTATTTCCCTTCCCTCAGCGCGAGCAGCGCACGCAGTCGCGCGACCTCGGCGAGGCCGACTTCGTCGTCGGTCTCGCGGCAGAGTCGTTCGGCGCGGCTGAGCTCCTGGCGGGCGAGGTCGAGTTCGCCGCGATCGAGGTGGATCTCCGCCCGCCCCATGACGGCCAGCGCCATGAGAGAGCCTTCGCCCACCTCCTCCGCATGGCGGACCGCCTGCAGTGCCGCGGCCTCGGCGTCCATCCAGTCGCGCTGCTGCCGGAAGGTGAGTCCGAGGTTGTGATAGGTCTGGGCCGTGCCCCGGCGATCGCCCAGGCGCTGATAGGCCAGGAGCGCGGTGCGGTACAGGCTCAGCGCCAGGTCGGGGCGGTTCCGCAGGTGCGCGACCGACGCCAGGTTGTTCGACGCATTGGCCGCCATGCGGGTGTCGTCCACCACGCGCGCGAGCTCCAGCGCCTCGCCGAAGCAGCGCTCGGCATCCTCGAGCCGCCCCTGCTCGAACGCGACGGCTCCGAGCAGGTTCATCGCCCGCATGCGGCCATCGGAATCGGCGCGGGCGCGGAAGTGCTGCAGCGCCGACTCGGCGAGGGTGACGCTGGTGCTGAAGTCGCCGAGCCGCGTGGCGGCGGTGGCCGCGAGCAGCTCACCCTCCGGCCGCCGCCGGGCCGGCTCGACGCGCTGGTGCGCGTCGAGGGCCTCACGGAAGCGTCCCGCGTCCACGAGCTGGCGCAGCTCGCGGGCGGGATCGTCGGAGTCGTGGGTCTGCTCGGTCATGGACTCGCTCTGGCCTAGTAGGCGATCGCGTACCGGCTGAAGCCGTTCAGCTTCACTTCCAGTTCCTGCTCGGCATCCAGCCTGGTGGACGAGAGCTTCACGAAGTCGTCCGTCGGGAGCGCCTGGCGCCAGACGGAGAGCTGGTTGACGATCGTCGTGTCGCTCGCTTCGTCGGTCTCGCCGAAGCTGATCTTGAGTTCCGCCTTGTGCGACGGGTCGAAGGTCAGCCCGGTCGGCTGCAGGTGGAACAGCACGCTGTCCCCCTGCGCCCAGACGATGCTGATGAACACCGAATCGCCATTGGCGATCGGCGTCCCGTTCGGCAGCGCCGCGAGTGCCTGACGGTCCAGCTTGAGCCGGATGAAGTCCTCGGTCTCTCCCCCGTTGGTGCAGTCCGCCAGATTGCCCGAGGTCGGGAATTCGAGCGCCAGCTCCTGATCGCTGCCGTTTGTGCTCTTGTGGAACCAGGCTCCAACACTGTCGGCGCATGGCTGGGAGAACGTCACCGCCAGGTGCACGTAGTTGAGTGCGGCGGGCGGCTTGGTGATCTGGCCGCCGCCGGTCGAATCCGAGCAGGCGGCCGCCCCCGCGATGATCGCCGCGGCGAGGAGGAGCGAGGGGGAGAAGCGCTTCATGGTTCCATTCCTTTTCAGGGGGCGACCGAGGGGGTCCGCCCGCATAGCCGAGCGACCACACTGGTCGCCCCGAATTTCACTGCTGGCGCGGGCACAGAGGCCCGCGCTACTTGCCGTTGCTCGCGCGGGCACGGAGGCCCGCGCTACTCGTCGTTGCTCGCGCGGGCACGGAGGCCCACGCTCCTTGCCGTTGCTCGCGCGGGCACGGAGGCCCGCGCTACTTGCCGTTGCTCGCGCGGGCACGGAGGCCCGCGCTCCTTGCCGTTGCTCGCGCGGGCACGGAGGCCCGCGCTACTCGTCGTCGCTCTGTCCGTCCAGAATCCGCTGCAGCCGGGGCCGGGAGATGCCGAGCCTGCGGGCTGCCTCACTCTTGTTTCCGTCGACCAGGTCGAGCATCGCCTGGGATGCCGACTGGGTGATCGCTCTGAGCGTCGCCGGGAACGGCAGCACGCCTGGCTGCGCCGGCTCGGCGGTGAGGCGCCCGGTGGGCAGCTCCGCCAGCTCGAGCGTGCCCGGCGCGCTCAGCACCAGTGCCCGCTCAATCGCATTTCTCAGCTCACGCACGTTGCCGGGCCAGCTGTGGGCCCGGAGTGCCGCGCGGACTTCGGGACTGAGTTCCGGCATCGGCAGGCCATACTGTGCCGCCAGCCGGTTGGCGAAGTTCTCCGCCAGGATCTCGATGTCCTCGCCCCGGTCGCGGAGCGGCGGCAGCACCAGCGCCACGACGTTGAGCCGGTAGTACAGATCTTCGCGGAACTCTCCGCGACTCACTGCCGCACCCAGATCCATGTGGGTGGCGCCGATCACCCGGACATCCACCTTCCGCGTCGTCTGCCCGCCGACCCGGCGAATCTCCCGGCTCTCGAGTGCCCTGAGCAGCTTCGGCTGCAGGTCGAGCGGCAGGCTGCCGATCTCGTCGAGGAAGATCGTGCCGCCATGCGCCAGCTCCATGAGACCCGGCTTGGCTCCGGTCGCACCGGTGAACGAACCCTTCTCGTGCCCGAACAACTCGCTCTCGAGCAGGTTGGCCGGGATCGCGGCGCAGTTGATCTCGACGAACGGTGCCGCGGCCCTGGGGCTGTCGTAGTGCAGCGCCCGTGCGAGCAGTTCCTTGCCGGTGCCGGTCTCGCCCCCGATCAGCACGGTCACGTCGCGGTGCTGCGCAACCCGGCGGGCCTGATCGAGCGAGCGCTTGAGGGTCGCGCTCCTGCCGATGATCGCCTCGAAGCCTGACAGCCGGCGCTCGTCGGCGGCGAAGACGACCGCATTGGCCTTGCCGGCTGCCTCATCCCGCTCGCGCCGGAGCGAGCGGCGCAGCAGGTCCAGATCCTCCGGCAGCGCGAAGTAGTCGCGCGCCCCCCGCTGAATGACCGCCGCCGCGATCCGGTGATCGGGCGACCCCCCGATGACATAGCGCGTCATCGCGGGAGGCATCGTGGCCAGCAGATCGAGCGCCTGGCCCTCGGCGCCTCCCGCGAGCAGCAGCGTGCAGGTGGTTCCGGTGGCCGGCGCTTCGCCGTCGCCGGGCTTCCATTCCTGGAGGCTGGCGCCGAGATCGCTCGCGAGTTCCGCGATCGTCGTCCGGAAGCTGTCCGAGAGTCGCACGAGGGCGATCTTCCAGGTCGTTTCGCTCAGGTCTCTGCTCCTTGGGCCAGTGCGCATGGGCGGCCACACGAGAGCCGCCCACACCCACCGGCCCCTGCGGCTACCCGCTAGTCGTCGTCGCTGCCGTCGTCGTCGTGCCCGTCGTGGTTCCCGTCGTGGAAGGCGTGGAACGAGGCCTCGATGTTGTTGCGGACGAGGTTGTCGTTCGCGCCGCCCTTGATGCCGGTCGCCGGGTCCACCAGGCCGCCCGCGCCATCCGCGAACCAGTTGGAGACGTCCACCTTGATCGTCACGTCCACGTTCTGCATCGAGTCCGCCACGGTGATCGGCGGGATCAGACGGATGTGCTGCTCGACGTTCAGGGCCGTGGTGAAGACGAACGGCGTGCCGTTGTAGCTGCCGACCGCGCGGATGCTGACCCCGTCAAACTCCGGGTGCGCGGCGAGGAACGCGGCATCCTTGGCGTCCGCACTGTCACTGCGCGGCTTGTGGATCTTGATGCGCAGCTGGTCGTAGGTGCCGGTATCCACCGAGACCGCGAAGGCGCGATCGACGCCGGCGCCGAGCGGCACATCGAGCAGGAACGGTCCGGCGTTGAACGACTCGCAGGCATCGTGCTGGCCATCGGCGCCGTTGTCATCGCCCTCGTGGCCCGAGCCGTCCGTGCCCGTGCTGTCGTCACCACCGCCATTCACGTGGACCGAACCGGCGCCGTCGTCATCGGGACAGCCGGAGTCTTCCACGCGCTTGAAGCGGAGATCGCGGAGCACCAGCTGCACCGAATCGAGCACCACGGTGGCGCCGTTGCCGCTGATGGTGTCGGAGAGGAACGCGGCGCGGGAACCGGCAGCGCCAACGGCCTTGCTCGACAGGCTGAACGTCACCTGGGACCGGGCGCTGGGCGCCGTCCCGCTTCCACTGCAGGCCGCCAGCAGGCCGGCCAGCGACGTGAGCGCCAGACGGCGCAGGGTCTTCGAGATCATTTCATCCTCCGGAGGGGTCGGGAAGTCACCTGCTCTGGCCCGATAGAGAGCAATCGAGGTGCCCGCCGTTCCGGAGTACTAAGCTGTTTTACCTCAATGACTTGGGGTTCCTACGGAAGCGATTTGCCTCCATCGAAACGATCGGCTTGCATCGGAATGTTACACCTCATGGGGCTCCATGTGAATCAGGACCCCGGCCACCTCCGGCACCGCGGCCCGGATCTCCGACTTCACCCGGCCGCTGAGGTTGTGGGCTTCGCGCAGGGTCATCATCGGCTCGGCCTGGACATGGAGATCCACGTAATAGCCGAATCCGACTTTGCGGACCTTGAGCTTTTCGATGTACCGCACGCCGGGTGTTGCGGTCGCGGCGGCGCTGATCACTTCGATGAGATGGCCGCCGGGGCTCCGGTCCATGAGGTCGTCGATGGCGGGACGGATCAGCATGACGGCGTTGACGACGATGACGCCTGACGCGACCAGCGCGGCCCAGTCGTCGGCCGATTCCCAGCCGGGCCCTCCGATGAGGGCGATGCTGATGCCGATGAAGGCGGCAGTGGAGGTGATGGCGTCGCTGCGATGATGCCAGGCATCGGCCTTCACGGCGGTGCTCGCGACTTCATGGCCCACGGCGCGCACCCGGCGGAAGAGCACTTCCTTGACGAGGATGACCCCGACGAGCACAGCGAGGGTGAACGGGGCGGGGGCGTGGTGCGGGAGCCGGATCTCGCGGATGGCCTCGACCGCGATACCGGCCGCGGCGCCGATGAGCATGAGGGAGACGACGGCGGCGGCGAGCGGCTCCGCCTTGCCATAGCCGAAGGGGTATTCGTCATCGGCCTGCTTGGAGGCGATGCGGAGTCCGCCCCACACGATGAGCGAGGAGAAGATGTCGGCGGAGGACTCGACGGCGTCGGCGATCAGCGCGTACGCGTTCCCCAGCACGCCCGCGAAGAGTTTGATGATCGCCAGCAGCGTGTTGACCAGCAGGCCAACCTGCGCTGACTGTATCCCGCGGCGCGCCGGAGAATTCATGGGCCGTAAGATACGGTCCACGCGGCACCTGCGCACGCAAGCAGGGCCCCCCCGGCGGTGCCGGGAGGGCCCTGGATCATGCGGCGGCGGAGGGGAGAGGGGCCGGATCAGCTCCCGCTGTGGTCGTCGTGGCCGTCGTGGTTGTCGTCCTCGAAGGCGTTGAGCGACGCCTCGATGTTGCTCTTGACCTCGCCCTCGTTGGGCTGACCGTTGTTGGCCGTGGCCGGATCGATCAGTCCGGTGCCGCCGCCATTGAGGAACCAGCCGTTCAGGTCGACGAACAGCGTCAGGTTGGCCCCGGTGGAATCGGTGACCGTGATCGGCGGCACGAAGTCGTGCTCCTGCTCCACGTCCAGATCACTGGTATAGGTGAAGGCCACGCCGTCGTAGGTCCCGGTCATCCGCACGCTGACGCCATCGAACGCCGGGTTCGCCGCGATGAAGGAGGCGTCGTCGCTGCTGCTCGGCTTGTGAATCTCGAACTTGATCTTGCCGTACGAGCCGGTGTCGATCGCCACATTGAAGGAGCGTGCGGCGCCTGCGCCGAGGGGGAGGTCGAGCAGCACGGGGCCGGCCTTGAGTTCCTCGCAGTCGTCGCCCGACGGCGCGAGGCTGTCGCAGGCCGCGGAGGGCACGGAGCGCTCGAGTTCGATCTTGCGGAGCACCAGCTGAACGCCGGTCACCACGATCGTGTCGTTGCCGACCGCGATCGTCTCCTGGCCGGCGAGTGCGGCGCCGCGGATGGCGGCACCACCCGGCTTGGTGGCGAGCTGAAAGGCGACCTGGCGTCCGGTGCCGCTGGGACCGCTGCTGCTGCCGCTGCATGCCGCCAGGAAAGCGGCCGCGGCGAGGGCGGTGCAGGTGTACTTTGTCGCGGACATCGTCATCTCCTGAACGGGTTGGGGAACTCACTGCTTCCGTGTCCCGGTAAGGCAACGACGGTGCCGCTTTCCGGCCAGCGACGTAAGGCCTTGCGGGCATGGCTGTTGAGCGGTCTGTGTGACACCGGCTACGCTGTCACGGAACCATTCACCGCGATCCAGTTGTCACGAAGCGTTGCAGTCGCATTAATTGTTCACCGTCCCGGTGGTCTCTCCCGAGGCGCCATCGGGTCCCGTACATTTCTGTCGTTCATCCCTCCGACACGCGCACGCCCGTGAGGTATCATGGTGATCCCCCGTCCCGAAGCAGGCGAGTTCGCGCCGTACTATTCCACTTACATCAATGCGGTGAGCGGTCCCGACGCCATGCCGGTGCTCGTGGCCCAGCGTGAGTCGACGAGTCGCTTCCTCGCCGCGGTGCCGGAGAGCCGGGCGGGGTTCCGGTACGCCGAAGGGAAGTGGTCGTTCCGCGAGGTCATCGGGCACCTGAGTGACGCCGAGCGGATCTTCGCCTATCGATTGCTGCGCTTCGCGCGCAACGATGCGACGCCGCTCTCCGGGTTCGACGAGAATCACTACGTGCCCGCGGGGGAGTTCGAGCGCCGGAGCCTCGCCGATGTTGCCGCCGAGTTCGCTGCGGTGCGGGATTCGACGCTCGCGCTGCTGCAGGGGCTCTCGGCCGAGGCGCTGCTCCGGCGTGGTCCGGCCAACGGCAAGGAGGTCAGTGTCCGCGCCCTGGCCTGGATCATCGCCGGGCACGAGGCGCATCACATTCGGGTCCTTGGGGAGCGGTACATCGGGTGAACCACCACTCTTCCTCCTTCACCTGGTCCGGGCTCATGGCAATCACGCGATTCCGCAGTGCGGGACTGGTGCTGGCCCTCGTGGTTCCGTTCCTGGGCTGTGCCCGCGAGGCGCCCTGTGCCCGGTGTGACACGCTGGTCATCGCCGCGACTGGTGAACCGCAGTCGGTGCTCCCGCCTCTCGTCGTCGAGACGGTCGGACGGGACATCAGCGACCTGGTCTACGAGCACCTGGCGAACCTGGTCCCCGGCGGCGCGCCGATCGATCCCGCCGCCTTTCGCCCAGCGCTCGCGGAACGCTGGGAGCGGGTGGACAGCGTGACGCTCCGGTTCCATCTGCGTCAGGGGGCGCGCTGGCAGGACGGGCAGCCGGTGACAGCGGGCGACGTGGTGTTCTCGTTCGAGGCCTTTGCCGATTCGATCCTCGATGCTCCGGCCCGGTCGTATCTCGCCGGCAATCTGTCGGCGAGCGCCGAGGACTCCTCGACGGTGCTGGTGAAGTTCTCGCATCCGTACGCCGAGCAGCTCTACGACGCCACCTGGCATGTGCGGGTGATCCCGGCCCATGTGTGGCGCTGGCAGGTGCACGAGAACTGGGGGCCCGATTCGGCCGTCGCCCACATGGTGGGCAGCGGTCCCTACCGGGTGCAGAGCTGGGTCCGGGGCCAGTCACTCACCCTGGTTGCCGACACCACGAATGGACGGCGGACGAAGATCGGGACGGTGGTCTGGCGCTTCGCCTCCGATCCGGACGCCGCGCTCAATCTGGTGCTGTCCCACGAAGCGGACCTGATGGAATCGATCGGCGCTCCGGAACGGGTGGCCCGGGTGGAGGCCGATTCCGCACTCCGCGTCGTGCGGTATCCTTCGGCCGCCTACGGATTCCTGGGCTATGCTGTGAGCCGCGGATCGGCGACGGTGCTCGCCGACCGCGCCGTCCGCCGGGCGCTGGGGATGGCGATCGATCGGCAGAGCCTTGCACAGGGGGTCTTCGGAGCCGGCGCCAAGGCGCCGCCCGGTCCGATGTCGCAACTGTTGTGGGTCTGGGATGATGGTGTCGCCACGCTGCCGTATGATTCTGCGGCTTCCGCCCAGGCTTTCGACGCTGCCGGATGGCCTCGCGGGGCGGATGGGCTCCGGCATCACGGGGGCCGGAAGCTGGAATTCGACATCCTGGTTCCCGCGACGAGTGCGGCCCGCAAGCGCATCGCGGAGACACTACAGGAGCAGTGGCGCCTTGCTGGTGTGACGGTGACGGTGACCGCGGTCGATTTCCCGGTCTTTCAGCAGCGGCTGGGGGCGGGGAAGTTCGACAGCTACATCGGAGCGTGGCTCGATGAGCCCAGCCCGCGTGGACTCGGGGATCAGTGGACCTCGGCGGGGATCGGGGTACTCAACTACGGTGGCTACCGGAGCCCGGTCTTCGATCAGCTCTTCGCCAGGGCCGTCGCGGCGACCGATGTGCCGACGGCCCGGGCGGCGTGGCGGACGGCGTTCGATACGCTCAATGCCGATGCGCCAGCGCTTTTTCTGTATGCGCCGGTGAATGCTGCGGCGGTGACCCGCCGGATCGAGGGCTTCGAGGTCGATCCATACTCATGGTTGAGTGGTTTGCCGGGCTGGTCCCTCCGCCGTCCCTGACATGGATTCGGCGCCGCCGGAATCACCCTCTCCTCTGGAACTCCGCATGCGGCGAACGAGTGTCGTTGTCCTTCCCCTGCTGGCGGCCTGCACCGTCCAGCGCCTGGCTCCGGCGGTGCCCGCCGACCTGGTCTTCACCCACGGCGCGATCTGGACCGCCTCACCCGAGCGGCCCTGGGCCGAGGCACTCGCGGTGCGCGAGGGGCACATCGTGTATGTGGGGGACGACGGGGGCGCGACGCGGTACGTCGGCAGCGAGACGAAGGTGGTCGATCTGGCCGGCCGGATGATGCTGCCGGGATTTCACGACACCCACGCCCATCCGCTCAGCGGGGGGCTCGAGCTGGGAGAGTGCAACCTCTACGACGCGGAGAGTGTGGCCGAGGTGGAAGGGATCGTGCGCGCGTATGCCAAGGCGCACGCGGCGCAGCCCTGGGTGAAGGGGAATGGCTGGCAGCTCCCGGTCTTCCCGAATGCCAATCCGCAGAAGGCGATGCTCGATCAGCTCGTGCCCGACCGGCCGGCCCTGCTGTATGCGGCCGACGGGCACTCGGCGTGGGTGAACTCGAAGGCCCTCGCGCTCGCCGGCATCACCCGCGAGACCCCGGACCCGGCCAACGGCCGGATCGAGCGTGACCCCAGGACGGGCGAGCCGAGCGGGACGCTGCGCGAGTCGGCCATCGACCTGGTTGCCTCGAAGCTGCCGGAATACACCCCGGAGGAGCGGATCGGTGCGGTGCGCCGTGCGCTCGCGGAAGCGAACCGTTTCGGCATCACCTCGATCACCGACGCGGATGCCGGGCCCGAGTATCTCGAGGCGTATGCCACGCTCGACCGCAAAGGTGAGCTGACGGCGCGGGTGACCGCGGCGATTCATACCGAGAGCGGCAAGCCGGTCGAGGAGGAGGCGGCGCGGGTCCGCGACATCCGGAAGCGGTACCGCACCGGCAACCGGCTCGCGGTCGGCACGGTGAAGATCTACGCCGACGGCGTCATCGAGGCGCGGACGGCCGCGCTGCTCGCGCCGTATCTCGACCGGCCCGGCGACAGCGGCCCGCTCAATTACCAGCCGGACGATCTCACCGCCCGGATCACCGCCTTCGACCGCGATGGCTTCCAGATCCATGTGCATGCCATCGGCGACCGCGCCATCCGGGTCACGCTCGATGCGCTGGCGCACGCGCGTGCGGTGAACGGCCCGCGTGATGCGCGCCCGGTCATGGCGCACCTCGAGCTCTTCGATCCGGCGGACATCCCCCGGTTCCGCGAACTCGGCGTGGTGGCCAGCTTCCAGCCGTACTGGGCGCTGCCGGATGAGTACATCACCGAGCTCACGCTTCCGGCGCTCGGCCCGGCGCGCTCGCGCTGGATCTACCCGATCGCGAGCCTGATGACGAGTGGCGCAATCGTCGCCGGCGGCAGCGACTGGACGGTCTCCAGCCTCAATCCGCTCGATGCGATCCAGGTGGCGATCACCCGGCAGCTGGTGGATTCGGTACACGGCACGGTATTGAATGCCGAGGAGCGGGTCGACCTGCCCCGGATGCTCGAGGCCTACACGATCAACGGTGCCTACACCACGCGGCTCGAGCGGGAGACCGGTTCGCTGGAGGCGGGCAAGGCGGCCGACCTCGTCGTCCTCGACCACAATCTCTTTGCCCTCCCGCCGACCGAGATCCACAAGGTCCGCGTTCTGCTCACCATGCTCGACGGGCAGGCGGTCTGGCGCGACACGACGTTCATCAGGAACTGAGGTGCGGGGGCTGGCGACCCCGCCCGGATCACGCGGCCCGAGCCGCGGGAAATACAGGAGGCCGCCGTGACGAAGCACCTGCAGGTCTACCAGTCCCCGGAGATCACGGTCACCTACGACCCCAATCTCTGCGTTCACGCGGCGGAGTGCGTGCGGGGCGCGCCGGCGGTCTTCGATACCTCGCGCGCGGACTGGATCCATCCCGACGCGGCGCCCGCGGCCGACGTGGCGGCGATCGTGGCGCGCTGTCCGAGCGGTGCGCTGCAGGCGATCCGGCTCGGCATCGCGCCGGCGAAGCACCTGCTGGCGGACGACGTCACGGTGCGCATCCTCGACAACGGGCCCGCGCTCATCCGCGGCGCGGTCGTGCTCGAGCTGCCCTCGGGTGATGCGCAGCCGAAGACGTCGTTCGCAATCTGTCGCTGCGGCGGCACCAGAGAGACACCCTTCTGCGACGGAAGTCATGCGCGCAACGGCTTCCGCTCGAAGCGAGGCTGAGCCGGACCCTGGCGATCCCCGCTCCCCCCAGGAGACCCCCTCATGAGTCCTGACGGCCCCGCGACCCTCGGCGCGATCGGCCAGATCGCCATCACGGTGCACGATCTTCCGCGCGCCGTGCGCTTCTATCGCGATGTGCTCGGCCTGCGATTTCTCTTCGAGGTGCCGACCCTCGCCTTCTTCGATGCCGGCGGCGTGCGGCTGATGCTCGGAGTGCCGGAGGATCCGAAGTTCGATCATCCGGCCTCGATCATCTACTATCGCGTCGTGGACATCCACGCCGCCGCCGCGCGACTCAGGGCCAGAGGGGCGATCCTGCAGAGCGAGCCGCACCTGATCGCCAAGCTGCCGGACCACGAGTTGTGGATGGTGTTTCTGGAGGACAGCGAGGGGAACACGCTCGGGCTGATGAGCGAGGTGCGCTAGCGCTCAGGCGAGCCGGCAGGCCTCGCGCTCGAAGCGATTGTCGTAATAGGCGTGCCGGCCGCTCAGGAGTGCGGCGAGGCTCGCGCCGAGATAGAGCAGCGGGAAGAGCGCACCCCAGCGCTCGTACTGCCGGACATGCACCCGCTCATGGCTCCGGGTCGCGTCGAGCTCGGCGCGGCTCCGGGCCAGCACCACGTGGCCGAGGGTGATGGCCGAGATCACCATCGGCGGATAGATCCGCGCCAGCACGACGGTCAGGAATCCGTCGCTCGCCTCCAGCACACCGTCCCGCAGCACCGTGTGACCGCCGCTCAGCCGGGCGAGCAGCGCGATTCCCGCCGCCGGCAGCGACACCGGCGCCACCCAGAGATAGCGGAGCAGGGAGGCCACGGACTGCCGGTTCAGGCCGCCGGCTGCGCGTCGCGCCGGGCCGCTTCCAGGTGTTCGGTGAGATTCTGCACACGGATGCGCTGATGCGAGGTGTGCCAGACCGGCTCGCCGCCGCGGATCAGGATCACCTGCGGGGAGGCGTGGTCGATCCGGAGCAGGCGGGCGAGCTCCTGCGAGAGCGGGCGCTGCCGGACGACGTCGAGCTGGAAGACCGGCAGCCCGGGCTGCTCCCGGGCGAAGCTCTCGACCTCTTCCGCCGCGACGAGCGACACGCCGCAGCGGGGACTGTGCTTGTACAGCAGGACCAGCTCTCCCTCGGGGAGTGATTTCAGCCAGGCGGTCGCGGTGTCGGCGGTGATCGGAGCCACCGCCATCAGAACTGCGCCTGGACGACGTCGACCCCGCCGAGGCTCGTCTTGCAGTGGGTCTTGCCGGGCGGGACGGCGCAATAGGCGAGGGTGTAGGTCGATCCCGGGTGCTGGAAGCTGGTGTCGATGCTCCAGGTCACGCTTGTCAGGCCGTTCTGGTCGGTGATGTTGGGGACGGGCGAGGTGATGTCGCCCCCGTCGACCTGGAGGGTGACGCCGACGCCCTGGTGCGGCGTGCCGGTGCCGGTGTCGGTCACCAGGAGCGAGATGCTTGCGACGTAGGGTGTCACACCGCTGCCCCCCGAATGGCTGCTGGTCGCCACGGTAATGTCGTAAGGGGAGGCCGGCTGGGATTCACTGGTGGAGCCGCCGCAGGCGGCAATCGCGGCCGCGGCGATGAGCAACAGGGGGCGACGCATGGTGTCCTCTCTGAGATGACAGCGCTCGGCGCCTCGCGGGGCGACCGGCGCTACCAACTATGCGCGAAATCGTGATGCTTGGGAAGAGTCATCGCCTGCCCGAAATTCCTCCGGGCGCGGGCTGAAACGCCTCAGCGCTTGGGCCGCTTGCGGTTCTTGCGCCGGGCGACATCGATTGCCTTCTCGGCCCAGGGGCGCAGGCTCTCCGGGTCGTCGAGCAGGTCGTCGGGGACGCGGTAGTACTGCATGACCTCGCCGCCTTCGCCGAACGGCTTGAAGGGGCCCATGCCGCGCGCCTCGAAGTCGGGGCGGTTGGTGTCGTCGACCTTGAAATAGAGTATGTCGTCATCGGCGAGGGCGAAGAAGAGCGCGCCAGAGTAGATGCCGAGGCCGCCGAACATGCTGCGGCCGCGGATGCCGGTCGCGATCCGTCCGAGCTGCTCCAGGACCCAGGTCCGATAGCTGTCGCTGACCGCCATCAGGGGTGCTTCCCGGCGCGCAGGTCCTTCACGTAATGCATGGTCTCCTCACCGTAGCCCAGCCGGTGGTACAGTCCGCGCGCACGGGTGTTGGTGGCGAAGACGTTGAGGCTCATCAGGCGATAGCCGAGACCGATCGCCCACGATTCCGCCGCGGTCATCAGGCGGCGCGCCAGTCCGTGGCCTTCGGCACGGGGGGCGAGGGCGAGCACTTCCACGTGGCCGTGCCGCTCGCCGGTGAAGTAGTCGGTGCGCGAGGAAGTGAAGACGTAGCCCAGCACCTCGCCGGCCTCATCGACGGCGACCAGGATCATCGTCTCGCCCTCGGGCCGGTGGAGAGCGTCGAGGAGAATCCGGTGATCCGCCGCGGCGATCTCCTCGGCACTCCGCCAGCTCGGCAGCGGAAAGGCGGCGAGCCGGGGACTGAGCGCGACGAGCGCGGCTTCGTCCGCGGGCAGGGCCGGTCGGATGGTCGCGATCATTGCGTGCGGAACGGCCCCGTGGCGCAGAGGGAGAGTGGCGTCAGTGCCCGAAGCCGCTGAGTCCGACGCCCGCGTTCTCGAGCCAGGCCAGCGAGCCCGGCGCGACCTCGAGTGCCGCGTTGGCCAGCGCCAGCGCCTGCGGCGGGACCCAGCTCACCAGATAGCTCCGGTCCGTCTCTTCGATGTATGCGGTCCAGGTGTCCCACGGTGGCGCGTCATGCGCATCGAAGAAGCCCTGGCTCGCGGCCCGCGCCGCCCCGCGCGAGTGTGGAGGCGTGGGGAAGTACACCATCAGCAGACCACCCCCGAAGGGGTCGAGCGCCCTGCGCCAGCTGCGGCCCAGCGCATGAATCCGGCCATTCGCCACGGCGCGCACCGTCTCGGGCCAGGGTGCGGCGGCGGGCGGTGCGAGCTGCGGGCTGCGCAGGACATCGCCGAGTGGTGTCTGAGCGGCGCGCCGTTGACACCAGGAGACCGTTTCCGCGAGCCGTTCGCGGAAGGGATCCAGCGAGCCCGATATGTCCGGTTCACTCCGGAGAATTCCCGGCAGCGTCATCGCCTTGCCCTCGGACTTCCTGTCCTGAGTACGCGGTCCCGCAGGGTGGCCGCGGGTGCGCGACGAACCTCCCTACTTCTTTGCTGCCGCGGCCGGAGCCGGTGGCGGGTTGTCGCTGTTCCAGATGTCCTGCACGGCACGCCAAGTGCCGGCATCCTTGCGCCACACGACGACGTACTTGCCGTTGTCCTTCTGTCCGCCATTCGCGGAAGGAACCTCGAAGGTCCAGCTCCCCTCTTCGACCGCCATGTTGCCCGAGACGCGGATGCTGCCCGGCGCCAGGACCAGCGAGGCCTTGAGCGGCCACAGCCCGGCCCAGAAGCTCCGGATCGCGGCGGGATTGCTGACCCGCGGCAGATTCGGTGGCAGGAGCACCGCGTCGTCGGCGTAGATGGCCCCGATGGCCGAATCGTTCTGCGCGGCGAGATAGCTGTTCCAGTTGGTGTCGATCGCCCGGATCGCGGCTTCGTCGGCGGAGGTATCCACCGGTGTCGCCGGCGCCTTGGCCGTGCCGTTGCACGCCATCGCGAGCCCAATGCCGAGGGCGAGGAACGGGCGCAGGGTCATCGGCATGGGGCCTCCG
Source organism: Gemmatimonadales bacterium (assembly GCA_044229245.1). Lineage (GTDB taxonomy): Bacteria > Gemmatimonadota > Gemmatimonadetes > Gemmatimonadales > GWC2-71-9 > JADJOM01. The sequence continues at coordinate 101,588 of JBGATI010000007.1, forward strand.
AGAGGAAGGGCGAGTCGAACCGGCAGCGCCACATGATGCGACCAGACGCTGATTGAAGCAAGAGCGCGCAACGCGGAGAATTCCGGCCGGGACGCCGGTGGATCACGTCGCGGCTGGAACGGCGTCGCTAGTGCGCCGAAGGCGGCGGCGCCGAACACGCCGCGTCCTGCCGACGGAGCTCGGCGAGATCGACGACCGACCAGTCGCTGTCGGCCGCCGGCGGGAGGGCGATGGTGGAGCGGACGTCGGTGTTGGTACGCCGATCCACTTTCAGCGCCGTGATGCCTTTCAGCAGCACGAACATCGGCCCCGTCGCCTGATCCCGCGCGTCGAGCGCGACGCCGAGACAGGTGAGACCGCGTACCCGTGCGGATGCCAGCTGGCCGGGGAGCCAGGCGGTGCCCAGCACCGGCGCCTGGGCGAGGACCCGGGCGCCGGGATAGACCACGGTCCCGCTACGCTCCTGGGCGGCAAGGGGTGCGCTGAGCGCGAACGCCGCTGCGAGTAGCCAAGGAGTGTGCGTGGACATCCATGTCCTGACTCTGGGGTGCGGCCGGTGGGTGATCACGCAGGCCGCGTGCTGCACGGAGGGTGGCCCTGGCAGGCCACGCCTCCGCGTCCTCCGGCAAGCGCCTTACTTCTTCTCGGGCGGCTTGCCGGTCTTCTCGAGGGTCTTGAGCCACTTCACCGCCGCGGCGAGCGCATTCTTCTTGCCGCCGTTGCTGAAGTCGCCGAAGTACGCCTTGAACTTGGGGCGCCATCCCTTGGCGGACTGCCGGTGCCCGACGCGCACGACGTAGCCGAAGGTCCTCGTGCTAGGCTGGTCGACGCGGCAGATGCCGGGAGGAAGGTTGCGGTTCACGCTGCGGACGCGCGGCGCCGGCAGGGCGACCTTCTTGGCGGCGGGCTTGCGGGCCGCGGCCTTCTTCTTGGGTGCCATGTTCAATTCTCCTCTGACCGCCGTGGGATTACGTGTGAGGGGCTACGTGGCGGGACCACAAGATACGCGATCTGCGTACTCGAACGGAAGTGCTAGGCACGTTCATGTTCGCTGACCGCGTGTGGCGGGCCACTCAGCGCCCCGCCTCCAGCAGGACTCGTGTGTAGAACTTGACGCCCCACCCGACATTGGCAATTGACAGCCGCTCGTCGTTGCCGTGCACTTCGTACCGGTTCTCCTCGATGGGGACCAGATAGGGATCGAGGCCGTAGCAGATGATCCCCGCCTGGGCGTACGTCGGACGGTCCGAGGCGCCCGGACTGACGGGTGTCGCCACGGGAACGCCGGGCAGCAACTCCCCGGCGACGTGTTCGATCACCCGGAAGAGCTCGGTAGCGAGCGGCGCATCGTAGCGCGGGGTGATCGGCGCGATCTCCTCGAGGCGGATCAGCGTATCGCCAATCACGCGGATGAGCGAGTCGCGAAAGGCGACCGGATCCTGATCCGGAAGTAACCGGATGTCGAGTTCCGTAGATGCCCGCTCGGGAATCGTGTTGGTCTTGTTGGAGCCGGTCAGGACCGTGGGGCTGATGGTATTGCGGAGCAGCGCATTCCGCTCCGGCTCGCTCAGCAGCCAGGCCCGTCCTGCCCGGGTCCTGAGAGCGCTACGCGGATCGGCGAGCCAGCGTTGGCCCGGTCCGGTCTGGCCCTTCGCCTGGGCCCGGAAGAAGCGTTCGACGGCGGGGGTGAGGTGCACCGGCGTCTGCCAGGCGGCGATGCGCGCGATGGCCCGCGCGAGGCGAGGCACGGGATTCTGGTCGCCGATCGGCACCGAGCCGTGACTGGTCCGGCCCAACGCGACGAGCCGGGTCCAGTAGGGCCGCTTCTCGCCGACGTCGATGCCGAACCAGCGGACCTTCCCTCCTTCGACACGGGTATCGGCCCCCTCGGTGAGGAGGTATTCCACGTCGGCGATCAGGTCGCGGTGCCGCGCAACGAAGGTGATCGCGCCGAGCCCATCCGATTCCTCGTCGGCATTGCCGATGAACACGATGTCTCGGTCGAGCACGATGCCGGCGCGCTTGATGGCGATGAGCGCCATGAGCTGCACGATGCCGTGCCCCTTCATGTCCAGCGCCCCCCGGCCCCAGACGTAGCCGTCCCGGATCTCCCCCGCGAAAGGGTCGACGGTCCACTGCTCGCGCACAGCGGGCACCACGTCCATGTGGTGCACGAGCGCGATCGCCCGCTTCTTCCCGGTCCCGCGGAGCCGCGCATAGAAATTGGCGCGCTCGGGCCCGAGCTCCGCGCTGTCGAGGATCTGGCCCTCGATCCCCTCGCGTGCGAGGACGGACTGGAGCCAGCGCGCCGTCAGCAGTTCATGGCCGGTCGGGTTGGTGCTGTTGGCCTGCAGATACTGCGACAGGAGCCGGGTGCCCTCCTGCTCGAGGGCGGGCCAGTCGAACGCCGCATCCTGCTGTGCGGCCGCGGGCGCGGTGAGGGTGCACAGCAGGAAGAGGGAGAGGCCAAGGCGCATGACCCTCAATATGCGCATCCATCGGTTGGCGCGCATCCACCCTTTGGCCTAGCAACAGCGGTGACGCCGCCTCACGGGGCGCCAGCGCGGACCATCTGGCCCGGCCTGACTCAGGGACTCAGCACCTCGCCGCTCATGCTTCCCTCCAGACTGCGCAGGTACGCCTTGGCCACGACCGATGCGGGCAGGCCGCCGGCGGGATCCCGCCCCATCGCGGTCAGCGTCTCCGCCACCCAGGGCGGGCTCACGACATTGACCCGGATTCCGCGAGGCAGCTCCAGCGCGGCCGCGCGCGCGAAGGCCTCGACCCCGGCATTCACGACGCTGATGGCCGCACTGCCCGGGATGGGATGCTGCGAGAGAATTCCGCTCGTCAGGGTGAACGAGCCGCCATCGGCGAGGAACCGGGCGCCGAGCCGGACCAGGTTCACCTGGCCCATGAGCTTGTTGCCTATGCTGAAGGCGAAATCGGTATCGGTGAGATCGGCCAGCGCCCCGAATTTTCCCAGTCCCGCTGCGCTGATGACCGCATCGGCGCGACCGATAGCCCGAAAGAGCGCGTCAATCGAGGCCTGATCCCCGAGATCCACTCGATAGGTGCCCTGGTGGCTGCCGACGGAGACCACGTCGTGCTTCGTGCCCAGGCTGGCGACGATGGCCCTGCCGATGGTGCCGGAGGCACCGATGACGATGACACGCATGTTGACCCTCCTCAGCGATGAAACGCCGGTGCGAAGACGGACTCGGCGAATGACTCGAAGGTGGTGGGAGTGCTGGTGGACGGGGAACGGGGCTCCCGAAACTTCACCCGCCCGGCGTTGAAGGCCTGCAGCATCTCGATGAATTCATGCGCCATTGCCGGGGAGAAGCCGGCGCCGGTGAGCGCGTTGAAGACATCCTGCTCCCCGAAGGTGAGGTACGGCAGATCGGGACGGCCGACCGCGGCGCCGAGGATCCTCGTCGCCTCACCGAAGGAATAGTCCCGCGGGCCCTGGAGCTCGCGGATCTGCCGGCCGCGGAAGCGGAGTTCACCGAGCAGCTCGGCGGCGACCGCCGCGATATCGCGGCTCGCGACCATCCCCTTCGGCTCGTCGGGAGTGATGAGACCCCCGTTGATCCCCGCGCCCTTGATGAGTCCGATGTTGCTCAGGAAGTTCTCGTAGAAATACCCGGGGCGGAGATGGACGAGGTTGAGCCCAGGGATCTGGTCGAAGCGCTCTTCGAGCCCGCGGAGCCCATCGATCGGGCCGGTCCCGCCGATCTGGTCGGCGCCGATGCTGCTCAGCGTGACCACATGCCTCACCCGGGCGATCTGCGCCGCCGCCGCCTCCGCCTCGGCGAAGCGCCGCTGCTGACCACGTGGATCGTGATTGCCGTAGTCCGGCGGGATCATCGCGAAGACGCCGTCGACGCCGCGGAACGCCTCCGACAGAAATTTCGAATCGTCGGCGGAGCCGATCCACCGCTCCGCGCCCGCCGCCGCCAGCGCCGCGAGCCGGTCCGCCGAACGTCCGATGGCGCGAACCTTCATGCCCCGCTCGAGAAGAAGGGCGGCGAGTTGATGCCCGATGTTTCCGGTGGCGCCGACTACTGCGATCGTCGTCATTGAAGTTCCGAGTTCCGAGTTCCGAGTTCTGAGTTCCGAGTGCTTAGTACTTAGTACTTAGTACTTAGTACTTAGTGCATGGTGCCACACCCACTCTTAGCCTGCGGCCGGTTCCGGCTGCAGGATGCCGAAGATATTGCCCTCGGTATCCTTGCCATAGGCGAGCCAGCCGATACCGGGCACCGGCATCTTCGGCACGGCGATCTGGCCGCCGGCCGAGGGGATCCGGTTCACCACGTCGTCCACGTTCGCAACCCCGATGGTGCAGACGTAGGCATTCACCGCCGCCATCTCGGCCGGTGCGGCGCCATTGCGCCGCAGCATCCCGCCGTTGATCCCGGGAGTGCCGTCCGGGCCGGTGACGATGATCCAGTATTCGATCGGCCCGCTCCACTTGGTGATGTTCCAGCCGAAGATCTGCTGGTAGAATGTTGCGGCACGCTCGGGGTCGTCCGCATGAATTTCGAAATGAATCGGTCGGGACATGGGGCCTCCAGGCGGGTGGAAGATCGCGAGGCGGAAAGTTGTGGTCGCGAGGGGGTAGGCGGGAGGGGGACGACGGGGTGGACTCCACACGGGATTCGTCCCGCTCCGCGCCGCGCGATACATTGATGCGACTCGAACCAGGAGGCTGCATGGCGCCGGTGATTCGCCGAGCCGCGTCGGTCGTCGCGGCGGTGGGCGTGGCGATGGTGATCATCACGCTGGTGGAAGCGTTGAGTGGCCGCCTCTACCCTCCGCCCGCGAACCTCGATGTCGGCAACGCCGAGGCACTGCGCCAGTACGTGCGGAGCCTCCCCGTCTCGGCACTGCTGCTCGTGCTGGCCGGCTACGGCATCGCGGGATTCGCCGGCGGGTGGCTCGCCACGCGTCTGTCGGGCACCGCCCTCCTCCGCCCGGCCATCGCGGTGGCGGCGGTGCTGCTCGGCGGGTCGATCATGAATCTGCGGGCGATCCCCCATCCCTCCTGGTTCTGGGCCACCAACCTGCTGCTGGTCGTGGCGATGCCGCTGGTGGGCGCGTGGATCGGGGGCGCCGAGCGCGGGCGGGCCTGAGGAACGGCGTTAGAGCGCGATCGCCTCGATGGTGACGCCGCTGACGTGGATCGACGTGGCGATGCTTGCGCCGCCGAGGCCAGCCTGCGCAGCGACTTTCGCGGAGAGCATGATCTGCCCGAGACGGCCGGCATCCTGGGCCAGCTTGGAGGCGACATTCACCGGTGAGCCCGCGATGTCGCGGCGGTCGCCGCCAAGTTCGAAGAGCAGGATCCGGCCCGCGTCCATCCCGATCCGGAGGGCGACGCCCTGGGCGGAGAGCATGTCCCGCAGCTTCCGCGCAAAGTCCACCGCGTGCCGCGCCTCCTCGAACAGATAGATGCTGACCCCGCTCGACGTCTTCACTTCCGTGCCCGCGAGGTCCTCGACCAGCCCGATCCCGATGCGCTTGATCGCGGCCGCCAGCGCGAGGTCGTTGAGCGCGGCGACCTCGGGGATGTCGCGGTCCTCGCGCTCCGGCGCGATGATGAGGACCGTCACCTCCTGATAGGCGGGACGGGGCACGATCGAGGTGCGCCGGGTCCGGTGGAACTGCGCCAGTCCGCCATAGAACTCGTCGGTGAACGGGAGCGGATAGTGGAAGTCGGAGGCCTCGATGCCACCGAGTCGCGGGCCGTCGGTCACCCGGTGGATGACGCCGAATCGCTCGAGCAGGTCAGGCCGCGGCGCGAGTTCGAATGCGGCGGTCTCCCCCATCTTCTCCAGGACCGCATCGGTCACCACCAGCTCCCCGCCCGCGGTGAAGTCCTCCGCAACCCCTTCAACCCGGTCGGCGTCGGGGCCGTAGATCCCCTGGCCAAGCTCGTAGAACTCGCCCCGATGCACGCAGATCCCGATCTGCACCTCGCACTCGGCGCGGATCCGGTCCTGCAGGGCGAGCAGCATGCTCACCAGGTGGTCGGGCGAGACGCCCTCGGGGTAGAACATCGCCGTGTTGTCCGCGGCCCAGACGCCGATCGGGATGCCGCCGAGGGCCTTGCCGTAGGCGTGCGCGAGCTCCTTCGGGCGGCTCACCATCGCGAGGATCTCGATGAGGGAGCGTTCCTGAGTGAGTCGGGTGAGTCCGGCGGAGTCGGTGCAGACCACGATCCCGCGCAGCGTGTAGGGCGCGAGCAGCTCGCGCGCGGCGTCGCGGGTCTGGCTGCTGCGCGTCCAGGCGGAGACGACGCCGAGGGGGAGCTGCTGCCCGGCGTCGGCGGGGAGATCGAAGAAGCCCGGCGGGAACCGGGTGGGGCTGAACCGGGGCATGGCGACTAGAAGCGCAGCCGCTTCAGGTAGTCGTAGCCGCTCCGCGCAAAGGCGAGCGGGTCCTTTGGCTCGTCATGCTCGAGGAAGTAGTGCCGGATGCCGGCGGCGTGCGACTGCCGGAAGAGCTGCTTCCAGTCGATGACGCCGGCCCCGACGTCGACCATGCTGTCGTCGGCGGCCATGTCCTTCACGTGCACCATGTGGAAGCGGCCGGGATACTTCGCAAAATAGGCGAGCGGGTCGCGCTTTCCGGCGCGGATCCAGAAGAGGTCCATCTCCATCACGACGAGTTTCGGGTCGGTCTGGGCGAGGAGGATGTCATAGCCGATGTCGGCCTGGTCGCCGCCGGCGCCGTGGAGCGGCTTGAACTCGTCGGCGTGATTGTGGAAGCCGAGGGTGAGACCGGCAGCCTTGAGCTTCTCTCCCGCCTTGTTGAGGGCCGCGGCCGCCTCGGTGTAGCCCGCCACGGTGTGCAGCTCCGCCGGGAAGGAGGCGACGACGACATACTGCTGCCCGATGATGTGGGCGTTCTCGATCGTCTGCTCGAGGGTGTCGGTGATCTCCGGGAGTCCGACATGCCCGCTGGGTGCGGTGAGGCCGGCGCGGTCGAGGATGGCGCGGATGTCCTTCGCTTTCCGCGAGTAGAGGCCGGAGTAGAGTTCGACCTCCCGGATGCCGATGCGGCCGAGCGCGGACAGCGTGCCCTCGAAATCCTTGTCGAGAATGTCGCGAACGGTCCAGAGCTGGATGCCGATCGCGCGGATCTTCTCTTCCATGAGCGGGAGCCGGGGGAGAGCAAGAGCGGCCAGTGCGCCGGCCGAAAGGGACTGCACGAACTCGCGACGGATCACAACTCCCTCCGCTTCATGAGATCCACCGCGTGGCTCGCCGCCCGGGCGGTGAGGGCCATGTACGTGATGGACGGATTCTGGTTCGCCGACGAGGCCATGCAGGCACCGTCGGTCAGGAAGAGATTCGGGGCGTCCCAGACCTGGTTGTGCCCGTTGAGGATGCTGGTCTTCGGGTCGCGCCCCATGCGCGCGGTGCCCATCTCGTGGATGACGAGGCCCGGGCTCACCTGCTCGTTGGTTTCCGTGATGTCGGTGGCCCCTGCGGCCTCCAGCATCTCGGTCGCGGTGCGGATCATGTCCTTCCACTGGGCATGCTCGTTCTCACCGTAGCTGCAGCTGATCCGCAGCGCGGGGATGCCCCACTTGTCGGTGCGCTCCGCGTCGAGCGCGACGAAGTTGTCGTGCCGCGGCAGGCATTCGCCGAAGCCGTAGAGACTCATCCCCCACGGGCCCTGGTCGCTGATGAGCGACTGCTTGAAGTCGGCGCCGAACCCCTTCATGCCGGAGCCGCGCCCCCAGCCGCTCCGCCACGCGCCGCCCTGGAAGGCGTAGCCGCGGACGAAGTCGGGGTGCTGCTCGGTCACGTTGCGGAAGCGGACGAGATAGATGCCGTTGGGCCGGTCGCCGTAGGAACGGTGATCCTCGTAGCCGGGGATCGTGCCGCGCGCACCGTGGCCCATCGAGTGGTCCATCAGGTAATGCCCCAGCACGCCGTTGGTGTTGCCGAGCCCGTCGGGAAATTCGCGGCTCTTGGAGTTGAGCAGGATGCGGGTGGACTCGAGGCTGCTCGCATTCAGGAAGATGATGCGGGCGGTGAACTCGATCGACTCGAAGGTGTTTGCGTCGATCACCCGGACCCCCGTGGCGCGGCGCCGCTTGCCGTCGTACTGGATGCTTTCGACCACGCTCCAGGGGCGGAGCGTGAGCCGGCCCGTCGCGGCGGCGGCGGGGAGGGTCGCGTTGAGACTCGAGAAGTAGCTGCGGGTGATGCAGCCGCGCTCGCAGGGGCCGCAGTAGTGACAGGCCTTTCGGCCGAGATGGTTGGCGGTGAGGATCGCGCAGCGGCCGATGGTGAGCACCCGCTCCCGGCCGAACGCTTTCGCGAGCCGGTCCCGCACATGGGTCTCGGCGCAGCGGAACTGCATCGGCGGCAGGAACTGGCCGTCGGGAAGCTGGTCGAGCCCCTCGGCGAGGCCGCTCACGCCGACGAAGCGTTCGACGTGATCGTACCAGGGCGCGATGTCGGCGTAACGGATCGGCCAGTCGACGCCGTGGCCGTCCTTCGCGTTCGCGCCGAAGTCGAGATCGCTCCAGCGATAGACCTGGCGACCCCAGGTGATCGAGCGGCCGCCGACCTGGCGGCCGCGAATCCAGGAGAAGGGCTTGTCGTCCGGCGTGGTGTAGGGGTTCTCGAGGTCATTGACGAAGAACTTCCCCGACCACTCGTCGCAGGCGTAGCAGTCCTTCTGGACTGGCTGTTCGCGCGCGAGCTTCGCGCGGTCGCCCCAGCCGCGGAACGGCATCTCCCACGCCTGCAGATGCTCCACGTAGTCGGTGGCGGGATCGACCGGACCACCGGCCTCGAGCAGCAGTACCTCGAGGCCGCGCTCGGTGAGCTCTTTCGCCGCCCAGCCGCCGGAGATGCCGGAGCCGACCACGATCGCGTCATAGCGGGTGCGCATCAGACCCTCACGCATCCGTCGAACCGGCCGGGAATGACGGGTTCCTTCGTGACTTCCTTCACCACCCGCTCTGCGGTGAAGTAGCCGTAGATGGTGAGTGATTTGAGCATCGCAAAGGCGGCTTCCGCCGTACCGGGCGCGCCCTTCTCCCCATCGATCCGGGTGAGCAAGGCGAGCTGCCGTTCCGTGGAGAGTTCGAGGTAGCTGCCGCCGGCGCGGCGGTCGATATCGCCGAGGCCCGCCAGGAACTGCGCCCTGGCGTCGTCCTCGTACCAGTGGGCCAGCAGGTGGTCGATGAACGGCGTCACCCCGACATCCGAGGCGCCGGGGGTGTCGGTGCGCGGGATGATCTGGTCGGCGATGGTCGTGACGAGGCGCGCCTGGACGGCGCTCAGCGCCTCGAGTCCGTCGGCGTGCGCCGACTGGTGGAGCCGGCGGCCGAAGGCGATGGCGGCCCCGGCTTCGCGCGGCACGAACGGCAGCACGGCACAGGCGCCAAGCATCTGCAGCAGGTCGCGCCGATGCATCGAGAACCTCATGGGGTGAGGGGAGCTTCCGGAAGGTATGGCATGCCCATGAGTGCGTCTAGCGTCACGTGGCCGCCCGCCGTATCGTTGAAGCTGATTCCCTCCCGACTCCGAGATCCTCCATGCGATACCCTCTGCTGCTGCTCGGCGCGCTCGCCCTCGGTCCCCGGATGCTCAGGGCCCAGGACGCGTCGGCCATCAACACCCTCACCCCGGCCGAGAAGAGCCAGGGATGGAAGCTCCTCTTCGACGGGAGCTCGCTCAAGGGATGGCGCGGCTTCCAGAAGAAGAAAGCGCCCGAGGGCTGGGCGGCGGTGGATGGCGCGCTGACTCGGGTCGCCCCGGCGGGTGACCTCATCACCGAGAAGCAGTACCAGGACTTCGAACTGGCGCTCGACTGGAACATCTCCGAGGGCGGCAACAGCGGGGTCATGTTCCGCGTGACCGAGGGCAGCGAGGATACCTACGAGACCGGCCCGGAGATGCAGATCCTCGATGACGCGCGCCACGCCGACGGGCACAACCGGCTCACCTCGGCCGGATCGGCGTACGGGCTGTACGCGGCGCCGGCGGGCGTCGTGAAGCCGGCGGGGGAGTGGAACCATGTGCGGCTCCTGGTGCACGGGAAGCATGTGGAGCAGTGGCTCAACGGCACGAAAGTCGTCGAGTACGAGCTGCAGAGTCCCGACTGGGAAGCGAAGGTGGCGGCGAGCAAGTTCAAGCAGTGGCCGGGCTACGGCCGGGCGCCCAAGGGGTACATCGCGCTGCAGGACCACGGCGATCGGGTGAGCTACCGGTCCATCAAGCTCAGGGAAATTCGATGATCCGCTTCAAGCTGTCGGCGATGATGTTCCTCCAGTACTTCATCTGGGGGGCGTGGTTCGTCACGATGGGAACCTACCTCGGGACGACGCTGCACTTCGATGGCCCGCAGATCGGCGCCGCGTACGGCAGCATGGCGATCGGCGCGATCATCGCCCCGTTCTTCGTCGGGATGATCGCCGACCGGTTCTTCCCGACCCAGAAGATCCTGGCGCTGCTGCACCTCATCGGCGCGGTACTGCTGTACTGGGCCTCGAACGAGTCGGGCTTCGGCACCTTCTATCCGGTGCTGATCGGTTACGCGCTCTGCTACGCACCGACGCTCGCGCTCACCAACTCGCTCGCCTTCGACAACATGAAGGACCCGGCGAAGGAGTTCCCGCTGGTGCGGGTGCTCGGCACCATCGGATGGATCGTGGCGGGCCAGGCGATCGGACAGCTTGGCCTCGAGGCGACGGCGGTCCCGATGCAGATCGCGGCCGGCGCGTCGGTGGTCCTTGCCGGCTTCTGCCTCATGCTGCCGCACACCCCGCCGCACGCCGCCGGCAAGCCGCTCAGTGTTCGCGACATGCTGGGACTCGACTCGCTCCAGCTGATGAAGGACCGGTCGTTTGCGGTGTTCGTGATCGGCAGCTTCCTGCTCTGCATCCCGCTGCAGTTCTACTACAGCTTCACCAATCTCTTCCTCAATGAGATCGGAATGGTGGCCCCGGCGAGCAAGATGACGCTGGGCCAGATGTCCGAGATCCTCTTCATGGTGCTGCTGCCGGTCTTCCTGGTCCGCTGGGGGACCAAGAACATCATGCTGCTCGGCATGGCCGCATGGGCCGCACGCTATCTCCTGTTCGCCAACGGGAACGTCGAGGGTGGCGCGTGGATGCTCTATCTGGGCATCCTGCTGCATGGCGTCTGCTACGACTTCTTCTTCGTCACCGGGCAGATCTATGTGGACCAGCGCGCCGGGCTCAAGATCCGCGCGGCGGCGCAGGGCTTCCTCACCTTCATTACGCAGGGTCTGGGGAACCTGATCGGCAGCGTGGCATCCGGGGTGGTGGTGCAGCAGTTCGTGCTCGCGCCGTCGGGACACGACTGGCACGCGATCTGGATCCGGCCCGCGATCGGGGCCGCCGTGATCCTGATCATCTTCGCGCTGGTGTTCCGGCCGGGTGTGCAGAAGAAGCTGGAGGCGTAGCGGGGAGGGCGACGCAGGCGGCGGCAGATGGACATCTCAGGGGCGACCGGGCGGTCGCCCCGTTTTTTTTGTGCTGCGCGGCCACCCACGCGTTCACGCGATGCACGGATGTCGCGGAAGGATGCGGGTCCGCATTGTTCGCCGTGCATGATTCGCGCGGCATGTCTCCCATCGCCTGCGGTCGACGATCAATCCGGCTGCGCCGGTTCAACTACTCGGCGCCCGGCGCCTATTTCATCACGATCTGCACCCATCGCCGGGCGCCGATACTCGCGCATATCTCCAAGGGCGCGCTACGTCTGAGCGATGCAGGAAAGGTGGTGTCAGAGGAGTGGCTCAGGTCCAGGGCCATTCGCAGTGAACTTGTACTCGAAGCGTTCGTGGTGATGCCCGACCACCTGCACGGCATCGTGCTCCTCGCGGACGCGAACGGTCACCTGAATCGTGAACCTCTCAATGTCGGCTGGCCTTCGCAGATCCGTGGCCCCCTTTCTCGGTCGATAGGGGCTTTCATCGCCGGGTTCAAGGCTGCGGCTACCGTGCGCATCAACCAGTTACGCCACAGTCCTGGTGCCGCTGTGTGGCAACGGAATTATTACGAGCATGTGATACGTGACGCGGCGGAATTCGAACGCATCCGCAGGTACATCGAAAACAACCCGACCCGGTTGATCGCCGCGGCCCGCCGTGGTTCCCGACCATCGTAGGGGCGCCGCCGGCATCCGGGTCGTCCGTGGTGGTGTGATCGATCAACCCCACCCGGTTGATCGCCGCGGCCCGCCGTGGTTCCCGACCATCGTAGGGGCGACCAGCCGGTCGCCCCTACCCGGCGAAAAATGAATAGACGTCGCGACCAATGAATATTTGTCGCGATCGACTGTCGAACCGTCGCGTGCGGATGCCGAATCGTCCTGTTCGGATCGCGAATGATCGCGTGCGGGTCGCGAAACGTCGCCTTCGGGTGCCGAAATCTCGCCTTCGAACCTCGAAACCTCGTCTTCGAACCTCGAAACCTCGCCTTCGGACCTCGAAACCTCGCCTTCGAACCTCGAAACCTCGTCGTCGGACCTCGAAACCTCGTCGTCGGACCGCGAAACCTCGTCGTCGGACCGCGAAGCGTCGCCTTCGGGCTCCGAAAAGTCGCGATCGGGCCGCGAAGCGTCGCCTTCGGACGCCGAATAGAGACGTTCACCGCCTTGAGACGACCGAAGGGGCGACCAGGTGGCCGCCCCTTCGTCATTGCTGCAGATCCGTGGAGCGTTCAGTCGCCGAACGGCTTCGGCGGCGGCGTGATCGAGGTCGACGGCGGCAGGATCGGCAGCAGGAAACTCGGCTGCTTCCCGGTCAGCGTCTTGAGGAAGGCGACGATCTCGGCCACTTCGCCCGGGGTGAATTCGCGGCCGAGCTGCAGCTTGCCCATCACGCTGACGGCCTGCTCGAGCGTGTGCGCCGCGCCATCATGGAAGTACGGATAGGTGAGTTCGACATTCCGGAGCGTCGGCACCTTGAACTTCATCCGGTCCGCATCCTGCCCGGTGACGTCGGCGCGGCCGATCGCGGTGCTCTTCGTCTCGTAAGTACCGAAGAGACCCATCTTCTGGAACGACGCCCCGCCCACCGCCGGCCCGTAGTGACAGGCCACGCAGCCGCTGGTCTTGAACAGCTTGTAGCCCGCGAGCTCCTCGGCGTTGATCGCACGCCGGTTGCCCCTGAGCCAGAGATCGAACCGGGAATCCGGCGTCACCAGGGTCGCCTCGAAGGCCGCGATCGCATCCTTGACCTCGTCGATCGTGACCTTGTCGGTACCATACGCGCCCTTGAAGGCGTCGACATACTGCGGGATCGACAGCAGGACGTCGGTGGTGAGGTCGTGGGTGAAGGCCATCTCGCCCGGATTCGCGATCGGGCCGCCGGCCTGATCGGCGAGGTCCTTGGCGCGGCCGTCCCAGAACTGGGCGAGGCTCAGGCTGGAGTTGAGCACCGTCGGCGCGTTGATCGGGCCGCGATGCCAGTTGTGCCCGATCGAGGTCTCGAGATTATCGGTACCTCCCATGCTCAGGTTGTGGCAGGAATTGCAGGAGATGAAACCCGACAGGGACAGCCGGGGATCAAAGAAGAGCTTCTTGCCGAGTTCCACCTTGGCCGGGTTGGTGACCTTCGGCCTCACAATGGGCTGGATCGGCTCGCCCTTCGACTGGCTCATCGCTGGGGACGGAGCCAGGGCGATCGCGGCTCCAGCCAGACCAGCGACAAGGATGTTCCGTAGCAGCATGGGCTTTCCTCCAATGCGATTGGCGGTACGATCGGTTCGGTTTCCCTCGAGTTGTCGCCAACCTACCCCGTCCGTGCTGAAACCAGTTACAGAGGAAGATGAATGAACGTTATCGAGTCCCTCATCGGCCGTCCCAAGGCCGGGCACCCTGCACCTTCCGCTCCGGCGATTCCCCTGCATCTTCCCCTCGATGTGCTGATTCCCCCTCAACAGACTCCCCCGGGTATCGACCGGCGGGAGAATCCCGGGAGCCTCTCATGGGTCGTCACAAACCCACCCGCCGTGAGTTCGTCCAGACCGCTGGTGCCGCTGCCGGCCTCTTCCATATCGTGCCGCGTCATGTGCTCGGCCGCGGCCACCGCGCGCCGAGCGACACGCTGAACGTCGCCTGCATCGGCGTCGGCGGGATGGGCCGCAACGATGTCCGCGGGATGGAAGGCGAGAACCTCGTCGCCTTTGCCGACGTGGACTGGAACAGCGCCGAGGACGCCTTTCGCAGCTATCCGAAGGCGCGGCGGTACAAGGACTATCGCGAGATGATCGACCGGGAGGCGAAGAACATCGATGCCGTGACCGTCTCCACGCCCGACCACAACCACGCCGCCGCCACGATGCTCGCCCTCAAGGCGGGAAAGCACGTCTATTGCCAGAAGCCGCTCGCCCGCTCGCTCGGTGAGGTGCGCGCGGTGCGGGCCGAGGCGGCGCGGCGCCCGAAGCAGATGACCCAGATGGGCAACCAGGGTCATACCGGCGAGGGGATGCGGCAGATGCGGGAGTGGGTCGAGGCCGGCGTGATCGGTGCGGTGAAGGAGGTGCATTACTGGACCAACCGGCCCATCTGGCCGCAGGGCATCGACCGTCCCACCGCGCTCCACAATCCCCCGCCGACGCTCGACTGGAACCTCTGGCTCGGCCCCGCGCCGGAGCGGCCCTACAATCCGGCATACGCGCCGTTCAACTGGCGCGGCTGGTGGGACTTCGGGACCGGCGCGCTGGGCGACATGGCGTGCCACGGGATGGATGCGGCGTTCTGGGCGCTCAATCTCAAGTATCCGACGCGGATCGTTCCCGAGACGACCAAGCTCTACGACGAAACCGCGCCCAAGTCCTCACGCATCGAATACCACTTTCCGGCCAATGCCTCGCGCGGGCCGGTCACGGTGGTGTGGCGTGACGGTGGTCTCTGGCCGCCGCGTCCTGCGGGATTGCCGGAGACGATGGAGTGGCCACCGGAGGAGATCGGTGGGCAGATGTGGGTCGGCGAGACCGGCGCCATTCTCGCCGGGATGTACGGCGAGGAGCCGCGGCTGCTCGATCCAGCGAAGGACGCCGCCCTCAAGGCGAATCCGCCGGCCCAGAAGTACGAGCGCTCCCCCGGGGTGTACGCGGAGTGGATCCGCGCCATGAAAGGCGGCGCTCCGAACTGGTCGACCTTTGACGGGCATGCCGGCCCGCTGACGGAGATGGTCCTGTCCGGGTGCCTGGCGGTGCGGATGGGCCAGCCGCTCGACATCGATCCGGTCACTGGCGCCGTCCTCGGCGCCAGGGTTCCGGAGGAGTGGATTCGTCCGACCTACCGGAAGGGGTGGACGCTTTGAGTCGGCATCGTATCGGCAGGCTGGTGCTCGTGCTGGCGATCGGCGGCTGCCGGACTCCCGCGCCGGTCGCTTCGCCCGGAGCCGTGCCGCCGCTGCCCGCCGGGGAGCACTATCTGCTCACGCCCGCTGGGAAGGTTTGGTACAAGGTGTCAGGCGGGGGCACGGGGACACCGGTCATTCTCATTCATGGCGGTCCCGGTTTTCCGAGCTACTACATGAAGCCGCTCGAAGCGCTCGGCGCCGATCGGCCGGTGGTGCGCTACGATCAGCTCGGCGGCGGCAAGTCGGATCGGGTGACGGATACGACGCTGTTCGTGATCCCGCGATTCGTGGATGAAGTCGAACAGATCCGCCGGGCGCTGGGGTACCGGAAGATCAGCCTCTACGGACTCTCCTGGGGCACCATCGTCGCGGTGGAGTACTACCGGGCCCATCCCGACCGGGTGCAGGCGCTGGTGCTCGGCGGGGCGTTCCTCGACATCCCGGCGTGGACCCGGAACTCGGGGAGGCTCCTCGCGACACTCCCCGATTCCACCCAGCGAACGCTCGCGGCCGGAGCGAAGTCGGGCGACTTCCACTCGAAGGAGTACCAGGCCGCGGAATCGGAGTTTTACGATCGGTATGTCTGGCGGCGGCCGCGAGAGGCGGACCTGGACAGCACGATGCGCCAGGCCAATGAGGTCGTCTACAATTACATGCAGGGTCCGAATGAGTTCACGATCACCGGCACGCTTCGCGACTACGACGCGACCCCGTTCCTGCCGACGATCCGGATCCCGGTCTTCTACACGACCGGCGAATACGACGAGGCCGATCCCGAGCTGGTGCGCCGCTTCGCGAGTCTCACGCCGGGTGCGAAGGTGGTCGTGTTCAAGGACGCGGCGCACCTGACGCCGTGGGATGCGCCGGAGGAGAATGTGCGGGTGGTCCGGGAGTTTCTGGACGAGGTCGATCGCCGTTCGCATTGACTGTGGTGAGTGGATCGCGGCACGACGAAGGCCGGCGCACCGGGCGCCGGCCTTCTCGTTCTCCAGCTCTATCCTTCAGGGTCCCGGGTTTCCGCCGATCAGAGCAGCTTCCGGCCTGCGATCACCCCGAGCGCCGTCGTAACCAGAGCGACCAGCATGAACACGAACAGCAGGGTCCGCGCGATGCCGGCTGCCGTCGTGGCGATGCCACCGAATCCGAGCAGCGATGCCAGCAAGGCAGCGACGAAGAACACCAGGGCCCATTTCAACATCACAACCTCCTGGTCAGGCGACGCGGGACAGTGGGGTACGCTCCTGGGCCATCCCGGAGGTGTGCAGCAATGCCGCCACCTCGAGGCGGGTGCGGACGGCGAGCTTCTGGAGCACCTTGTGCACGTGGGTCTTCACGGTGTGGATGGCGACGTTGAGCCGGATCGCGATCTCCTTGTTGCTCATCCCCTCGCCGATCAGGCCCATGACCTGGCGCTCACGGCTGGTGAGGGTTGCACTGCGCAGCGCCTCACGGTCGCCGGCTTCTGCGCCCTGCGGCAGGAAGCTCCGCATGGGCGGGTTGGTGCCCTGCGCCTGCGGTCCGCTCTCGGCGACCAGCACCCGGATGGTCCGGAGGAATTCATCGAACGGCACGCCCTGCATCACGAGATCGATATTGCCATTGCTCAGGCCTTCGACGACCCCCTTGTGCAGCGGCAGGAGGCCGAGGACGAGGACATGTCCCTCCGGTATGCCCAGAGTGGAGACAGCGCGCGCGTTCATGGTGATGTCGCTCGGCGACTGACTGGTCATGCGGGTCGTGCCCTGGGTCTGAGTGTCTGCGTTCATGGTCTTTGCTCTCCCATTCGATGACTGCGGATCGCTCCGCAGCGAGGTCAAGAATGGCGCCTTTTCGTGCCGGGCCGGCGGCCCGGAAAACACAAAAGGCGCGTGGGATCGCTGGTGCCGATCCCATCCGCGCCTTCGACTCACGAGCCTGGAGCTCGTCCGCCAAGGAGCTGCCGAAGCAGCCTGTATCCATCCTGCGGGTGAAAAGGTAGGATGTCTCCCTGCAGGGCGCAAGCGACGAAGATCACAAATAGTAATGAGTCGGGATGGAGTACCGATACCATCGTTCGATGTAGTCCCTGGTGCTGAGCGCCCGTCGCGCCTGGCCCGGAAGCCGGTCGTCGTGGCGCGAAATCCGTGCGCTCTCCCGGCGTTCGTGGTGGAGCGAAAAAAGTCTCGTTGCGCAGTGCCGTCCGGTTCCATAGTTTGGGCCGTCAGTCTCGGATCCGGCTCGGGCCGGATTGCCTAACGGGAGGGGTACGGCCCCTTCAGTCGCAGGCGCGAACCACGCTTTCGGGCGTTGCTCGCGCCTGCGCTTGTTTCTCCCACTGGAGGACGCATGCGCGATTCCACGCCAACGCACACGAGTCCGCCCGCCGAGCCGACGGTCGGGCTGCGCATTGCGGTGATGGAGCGGCGGTTCCGGTTCGCCGCGCTGCTCAGCCGGTTCAGTGGACAGTCGATCGAGCGGGCCTGGCGGGTCTTCCGGCCGCTGCCCGCGCCGGATGGCGAGTGGGGAGTGCCGGCGATGGCGGCGGAGGGTCAGCAGGACGAGTCGGGCCCCGGCGACCGGGGATGATGGCTGAGGGTCCTGGCGCCGCGCGGCGGAGGTCGAAGGAGGCGGGAGGAGGCCGGCGCCACTGTGACGCCGGCTCCTTCGAGGTGGTGGGATGGTGCGAGGTACGGCGAGCGAGGATGTGAACCGTTCAAGAAGGACTGCCACGGGTTCGAAGACCCTCGCTCCTGGTCCGGTGCGCTAGCGCGCGACCGGGTGCTGCTTGTTGAACTCCTCGATCTGCGTCTCGAGCTCTTCCTTCGCCATGCCATAGCGCTTCTGCAGGACCCCGGCGAGCTGGTCGCGCTTGCCGGCGATCACGTCGAGATCGTCATCGGTGAGCTTGCCCCAGCGCTCGCGGATCCGACCCTTGAGCTGCGTCCACTCGCCCTTCAGCTGATCTTCGTTCATCGGGAACTCCCGTTCAGGTTCGATTGGTGAAAACGACAGGAGGCGCGAACCGCCGCGAGTGTGCCCGCGGGGGTCCGCGCCTCCGACTGCCGGCACACCTGCTGCCGTCCGTCAAGGCGTCCCGGTCCATCGACCGGGCCACGTATTGTGTACTGATCCCGCGCACTGCAGCCGCAGCGCGCGGGCCCATCCTACGCAGCAACGAATGTCGCTGCGGTGACACGGATCACCGTGCGGGCGGCGTGGTCGGCGGAGCGAGATTGCCGCAGGCAATGACGGTCGCCGAGTTGTCGACCGAGGCCAGCACCTGGACGGCATAGTCTCCGGCCGTCGGGAAGGCCATACCCGTCGTGGCGGCGGACGAAGCGGTGCCGTCCTTGCCCACGGTGAGGATGTGCTTGTCGGTCACGCGCAGCAGCTCGGCGCCGACGGCGCCGCACTGGCCGGCGCTCAGGGTCCAGGGGTGACGGCCACCGGGCGCGGCATTGGACAGATTCACCGCAACGACGGTTTCGCTGGCGCTGTTGCCCTGCGTCAGCGACGCGGAGCCCTGCACCTGCACCGCCCCGGCCATCTCCGCCGGCGTGCCTAACCGGCCATTCCAGCGGGCCGTGGTCACGTCGGTCTTGGGCGAGATCGCCACGGCCGGCGTCTTGGTACAGGCCGCGATGCCGCAGAGCGACAGGGCGGCGAACATCAGGGAGGGCTTCATCGAGTTGAACGACATGGTGTTCCTTACGAGTGAGTAATCAGAGCTTCAAGTGTCCTGTCAGGTCAGGGCGCGCTTCAGCAGCCGCCCGCGCTTCTTCACGTTCTTGACCAGCTTGTCCTTCCGCGCGACCAGCGCCCGGGTGCCCTTCACCGCCTGCTCGACCCGTCGCGAATGCGCCAGGCTTTCACGCAGGCGGACGACGTCGCTCTTCAGCTTGTGCTGACGGATCGCCCTGGCGACCATCTTCTGGTCCCGCTCGAAGTCCTTGAGCTGCGCGGCCGCGAGCTTCTTCAGTCGCTCCCAGCGGCGTTCGAATGACTTCATGCTTCGCAGATCCATACCCTGCTCCTTTCGGAAGGTCCGGTTCCCGGGCCGCCGACTGAAAAGGCGTGCCGGGTCTCCCGCGAGGGAGACTCGTGACACGCCTTCATCTCGGGGGCCGCCAGCGCCGCCGCGCGACAAGGATACCGGAGCGATTGCTCGCCGTCTGATTGCGAGTCCCAAGTTAGGGTGACCGGTAGAACGCCGCCATCGATCAATGGGACGGGCTCGCCGGAGTGAGTGAGGGCAGTCACTGCCCTCCCGCGCGCGCGCGGGTACACTGCACCAGCGCATGACTCGGCCCCGGGCCGAGCCGCTGTGCGGAAGGACGATGAGGTCCTTCAGTAGCAGGCGCGGAGTACGCTCCTCGAGCGTGCCCCGCGCCTTGTGTCGTTGCGGGTCCTCTCAACCTGGTGCAAGGAGTGTGTCTCATGGCTGTTCGTGCAATCACCCTGGGTCTCGCCGCGCTCACGTTTGCCGCCCCGATGTGGCGCGCAACGCTGGAGCCGAAGGATGGATCGAAGGTCAGTGGAACGGTGACGGTGGAAGCGGTGGGCACCGACTCGAGCCGGGCGACGATTGAGGTCAGCGGGGCCAAGCCGGGCAGCGCCCTGCCGTGGCACCTGCACAATGGCGCCTGCGGCGCCGCGGGGGCGGTCATCGGCTCGGCGGCGGCCTATCCGGCGCTCCAGGTCGACAAGAACGGCAGCGCCAAGGCCGTGGTCACGCTGGCCGTCACGACACCGGTGAGTGGCGAGTACTCGGTCAACGTCCACGCCTCGGCCAGCAACATGACGCCGATCGCCTGCGGGGCGCTCAAGTACGATGGCGGAACCGCGAAGGACAGCACCACCTCGATGATGTCGAGCGACACCACCGCGAAACCGTAACTCCGGCTGGGCCGGGACGGATGCAAAGGAGGCCGGGGTGGCAACTGCCACCCCGGCCTCTTCTGCATCGTCCCCCCGGAGTCAGGTCAGGGGAACGGTGACTCCTAGAACCGGACCGACAGGCCGGCCGTCAGTGCGAGATCGTTCTGATAGGTCTTCGAGCCGCTGAAGTTCCCGCCGTACATGTAGTCCTCGGCGTCGAACCGCAGCCCAATCATCGAGCCCAGCGGAATGCGGATGCCGGCGCCGATATTGGCGCCGAAGTCGGACTTGCTCTTGTTGCTGTCCAGGATGTCCTCACCGCGGCGGATGAAGGCCGGGCCGGCCCCGACGAAGAAGCCGAGTCCCGAGACGGCGGGCGAGACGCCGAGCATCAGCTTGAGGCTGGCGACCACCACCTTGCTGTTCCGGTTGGCGTTGATGGTGGCACCCGCCACCTTGATCCGGGCCGGGGCATAGCCCGCCACGAACTCCGCCCCGACGGGACCCCTGCCCCAGAAGGTCAGGCGCCCGCCGCCGATGAAGCTGTTGTTGCGCTTGATGCTATTTCCGAGCGAGGAGAAGCTGTTCTTCGTGGGAACGAAGATGCCGCCGTACGGCGTGATGCTGACGGATCCCTGGGCACTGGCGCTCCGGGCTCCCGCTGCGAGCCCGAACAGCGCCAGCGCGGAGACCAGGATGCTCCGGGCTGGATGGCGTGTCATGGTTTACTTCCCCAGGGTCAGGTTGTTGCTGGCCTGCGCGTCATCGAAGGTGATGGCATCGATGCCGCCGGTGCCCCAGCCCGCGAGCACGATCGTGTACGCCTTGCCGGCCTCGAAGTGCATGTTCTTGAGGAGGAGCGGCTTGCGGGTCTTGAGATCGCTGCGGATCTCGAGGGTGCCGCTGACCGGCGTGATGTCCTTGTTGCCGGCCTCACTGCCGTAGTTCACGCCGCTGAAAATCGGGTCCTTCTGTCCCTGCATGGCGACATCGATGCTGCCGATGTCGGGGGCGGCGTTGATGACGCGGATCCGGGCTTTTCCGGAATCGGCGACGATCTCATCGCGCAGCACGGTCATCTGCGGCTCGCCCTTCTTGCCGGGCAGCGCCACGATGGTGTAGCGATATCCGTCCGTCATGGCCTCGCTGTTGTTCGCGAGGGTGCTGTCCATTCCGGTCGTGTGCAGCCGGAAGTTCACCATGTTGTTGCGAATCTCGGCATAGGGCGTAACGCCCTTGTAGCCGATGTCGGTGAAGACGGTCCGGTCGCCGCCGGTGACGTCGATCCCCCGCTTCGCGGGGATGGCGTTGACGAGGCGGACGAGGGACTTGCCTTCCTTCGCCATTTCGGTGCCCGAGGGCGACGCGGCTGGCGTGCCATCGCCGTTGGTCACGACGGGGCGGTCGGTCTTGGCGCCGGCGCAGGCCATCGTCACGGCCAGGGCCAGGCCGGTCACTGCGATCTTGGTTCGTGTCTGCATGACTGCACTCGTTTCGGTTCAGGTAAAGGTGCCACTACACAATTCGGTTGCTGCTGCCGCGGTCGAGCCTGGTCGCTTCAGTGCGCCATGCCGGTGACCTGTCCCGATTCCGACAGGTCGCTGAGCAGCGGCAGTCCAAGGGCGTCGACCACGAAGTGCCGGCTGACCCGCCGACCCCGACCGGCCGGCGTCGTGATCGTCAGGTCGCCGTTGTCCTCGCCATGCACCTTCACATGGCGGTACAGCGCCGGCACCGGACCGAGCAGGCCGACGATCGTGACGAGGAACTCGTCCAGACTGCGCTGCCAGCTCGGGCCGACGACGATGATCCCCGCAGTCCGGTCCGGCGGAGTGTGGGTGTCGTCCAGCAGCGTCAAATCCTGGGTCACCAGCACGCGGCCGAGGCGCCGGGCGAGCTCCACGAGTTCGGGGCCGGTCATCGCGATGGCGAAGTCGGTCGACGGGCGCACGTCCCAGAGCCGGTGGAAGGCCCAGTCCGCCTCGCAGAGCTCCGGGGCGAGGAGGAAGGGGATCCGCGCGGCGAGTCCCCGGGTGAGTGCCCGCTGGGCCTCGCTGTCTTCCCGCGTGAGTCGGAGCCAGGGCATGGTGGTCCTTGCGATGAGTTCTATGAGTGCATCACCGGGCAGCGCGGGACCCGGCGAGGTCAGGGTGAATGGCCCGGTCATGAGCGCGGCCCCTCGCGGGTCAGCGCCCGGTGATGCTGGAGCAGGGCGATGAGCTGCGGGCTGGTCGCCGAGTCGCGGAGTCCCGCGAGCGCCCAGCGACGGATCTGATCGATGCTGAAGCTGCCGCGGAGCAGTTCCCGCTCCGGCAGTGCCATGGATTCAACGGTCATTCGGACATGCCTCCTGTTCGAGTCGAGGCCCGGAAACGACGAAAGGCGCGAGGATCGTGACTTCCGATCCTTCGCGCCTTCGACTGGCGGGTCGCCTGCCCGTCCGACAAGGGTGGCCTGACTGCAGCCTTGTGACCCGCGTCCTGCGCCACAACCCTACCGCATCCCGGCCGACCGCACAAGTGACGAGTTCGAGTGCCTAGCTGGAGCGAGCTCCTTGGTGCGAGGGACTCATCCGCTGGAGCGAGGCCCGATTTCCTCCAGCGCCGAACGGGTCACCGGTGCCTCACACATGCTCGAGCAGCAGCTCGAGCTTGCTGCGCAGTTCGCCCAGCGCCTTGGACTTGAACGACCCCTTGGTCTCCTCGAGCACCCGGATCGTCTCGGACACCGCCTCCTGGAGCTGCATCCCGCGGGGACAGTTGATGAGCTGGCAGGCGTGCTGGCTGGTCTTGGGCTGGTTGTTGAGGGCCCGGCCGAGCTGCTCCAGATCGGTGAGCGACCCCATCACGTTCCGGAGCGTGAGGGAGAGGAACATGTCCACCGGGATGCGGTTTCCCGCCGCCTCGGAGCTCGCGAGATGCTCGAAGTCGTCGCGCCAGGTCCGGAGCCGCTGTTCGGTCGCCTGCATCGCCTGGTAGGAGCGGAACCGGCCCACCGCGCGACGCACCCGCTCGAGCAGCTCCGGGAAGGAGACCGGTTTGGTGAGGTAGGCCGCCACCGGGAGCTCGATACAGGCCACGGCGGAGCGGACCGACGGGAAACCGGTCAGGATGATCACCGGCAGGCCGCCACTCTTTTCCGAGATTTCGCGCACCAGCCGGAGATCGGCATTCCCGGGCATCTCGAGGTCGGTGATCAGCAGGTCGAAGGTTTCGCTGGCCACGGCCTTGAGCGCGCTGTCGCCGTCGGCGACCGTCACGCACTCATAGCCCTCCTGGCGCAGCAGGTCGGCGGTCGCGTTCAGGAAGGTGGCCTCGTCATCGGCCAGCAGGATTCGTCCGGACTCAGACATCATCGGACTCCATTTTCTTGCATCGGTTTGAGAGGGAGCTTCACGACGAAGGCACTGCCCCCACCTTCGGCGTCTCCCACGGTGATGGTGCCGCCGGCGGCCGTGACCGTGCGCCGCACCAGCGCGAGCCCGATCCCCATGCCACCGGTCTTGATGCGGCGGTCCTTGGTGCTGAAGAAGGGCTCGAAGATCCGCTCCCGCAGGTGGACCGGAACACCCGGGCCGCAGTCGGTCACCTTGATCTCGAGCGAGCCATCGGTCGACTCGGCGCGGAGATGCACGGTGCTGCCCGGGGGACAGACTTCGATGCCGTTCTGGATGAGGTTGTAGGCGATCTGGCGCAGCATCGACGCTGGCAGCGGGATGGCGGTCGGGATGTTGACGTACTCGGTGGCCACCTTGACGTTGGCGCTCCGGTTGACCTGCTCCAGGAAGGCGATGGCATCGCCGAGCACCGTGCGGAGCGCGGTCTCGCCGCTGAGATCCTGCTCGGGACGATAGGTCTCGTAGAGCTGGCGGGTGACGGCGGCGATGCGCGCGATCTCCCGTTCAATGGCCCCGACATAGGAGTAGTGGGGGTGCGTCGGCGGCACCGCGCCCTTGATGAGCAGGAAGGCGTTCTGGATCCCGGCGAGGGGATTGTTGATTTCGTGCGCCACGCGCGCCGCCACACGGCCCATCGTGGTGAGCGTGTCCACCTCCTGCAGCGCGGCCTCGGCGCGACGGCGGGCGGTGATGTCGCGGGCCTCGAGCAGGAACTGATTCGGTGCACCCGTGGCATCGAAGATCGGCTTGACGGCGATCTCGAGGATCGTCAGTGCTCCGGCGGAGTCGCGGAGTTCTTCCTCGTAGTGGGAGGTCGCGCCGGCACGCGCGGCGAGCGTCGCCTCCCGGATCCGCTGGGCGGCCGCGGGGTCGATGATCCACCAGAGGGTCTCCCAGACCGGCTTGTGGCGGACTGCATCGAGCGTCACACCCCGCTGGTCGAGGACGACCTGGTTGGCCTCGATGACCTGGCCGTCCTGGTCGAGCAGGAGCTGAAGCTGGAAGCCGCTGTTGAAGATGGCGCGGAACCGGCGCTCGGCGGCCTCGCGTGCCGCCTCGGCGGAGCGGGTCTCGGTGACGTCGGCGCTGATGCCTAACATCCGGCGCGCGTCGCCGGTGGGCGTCCGCTCCACCACCCGGCCGCGGTCGAGGATGGTATGCCACTCGCCGTTCTGGCTCCGGATGCGGTACTCGGTCTCGAAGCTGGTCGTTTCATCATCGAGGTGGCGCCGGAGGGCCTCGTCCACGCTGAGACGGTCCTCGGGATGGATCAGGTCCATCCACCCGGACCGGCCGACGGGCACCGAGGCCGGGTCGTACCCAAGGTGGCGCCAGAGGCCCGAGCTCCGCTGCGCGTTGTCGGTGAGAAGATCCCATTCCCAGATCCCGTCGGTGGCCCGCTCGAGTGCCGTCGCGAGCCGGATCCGCTCGGTCTCGCGCGCGGCGCGCCGTGCGTTCTGGCTCAGCCGGATCGTGACGGGCAGAATGCCGCTGCCCAACAATCCCATCAGCAGGACCAGATTGGGAAGGTTGGATTGCAGCCGCTCGATGGTCGAGGTGGTCGGCCACGTAACCATCACCAGGCGGAGATCGCCCATTTCGAGCGGCAGGCTCCGGCTCCAGCGTACGTCGCCCAGCGGGATGGCAGGCGACCCGTCCACTGCTTTCCCTCCCCCGGTGATCGCGACGCGAAAGCCCGAGGAGGTGTCTGCCAAGGCGTTGGCGAAGAAGTCGGCGGACTCCACGATGCCGAGCATCGCGCCATCGCAGGTCGGCGACCCCGAGCAGCCCGGCGCCACGATCGCGAAGCGATGGGAGGCAGGGTCGAGCGGGATATAGGCGATGGAGTCGGGGAGATGGGTCGTGCGCCGGAGGTACGTCGCCCATGCCGAATCCAGCGCGGGATCGGAGACGGTCCTGCCGCCGGTGTCCGGACTACCGGGAATGGCACTGAGCCAGACCCCGCCCTTCAGGCCGGGGACATCGCGCGCGAGCGCGCGCAGGTCACGCACCTGCTGATCGGCCGTCGAGCCGGCAACCTTCCAGTTCGCCGCCCGGACCAGCGACCGCGCCGCCACATCCAGCTCGCGGACCAGCGCGATGCGCCTGGCGGCCGCCGCCTGATAGGTCTGGGAGAGCACCTGATCCCGCTCGCGTGCCGCCAGCGCCCGCCAGAGCACCAGCACCGTGATGCTGCTGGCGACGCCCACGGCCAGCGCGAGCCAGCGGGCCGACTCCGTCAGGCCGCGGGACCAGACCAGGCGCAGGAAGCTCGCGCCGATCAGGATCGATGCGGTGACGATCTGGATCGAGGAGCCGGCGACGTTGGGGTCGCCGAGTGGATCGACCACGTGGGCGACTCGCGCCATGATGTACGAGGCGGCGAGGGTGAGCACCACGAAGCCCGCGATACCGAGACAGAACTCCACCTTCGTCTCGCCAAGAAGGACCGACGCCAGAATCCCCATGGCCGCCGCGGTGATCATGACCGCGGAGGGGAGGGCCATCGTATTGTCAGGGAATGGCAGGACGCCCGAGAGGGCGGTGATCGAGAGCAGGCCGATCAGGATGGTGGTGCCCGCGGCCCAGACCGCGAGCCGGCGGAGCCGCTGGAGGAAGCCGGCATAAGCGAAGGCGATCGTCGTCAGCGCCGTGGCCGAGAGGATCGGAATCCTGGGCCAGACATCAGAGGGTCGGGCCAGACGCTCGAAGCCGGGAATGTGACCGATCAAGCCAAGGATACCGAGCAGCAGCACGATCCCCGCGACGAAACGAGCGAGGATGCGTGCGGTCGTCGGCCCTGAAGGGGGCTTGAGAGACGGTGACGCCGGGATGGTCATGGCACCAACACGTAGGAAACGAGAAAGGCACAAACGCCACGCTCCCTTGCGCGACGTTCGTGCCTTCGACTTGCGGGTCTGGGTACCCGCCCGACAAGGCCCCTCTATTTTTGGAGCGCTTTAGCTCATCCAGCATACCCGCTGGAACGGGGAAAGGCAAGGAAATGAGTCAGGTTGCAGGCGGCTCCGGACTTGTTGGGGGGCCGGTGCAGCGCGTAACATCCCTTCCACTATATGGCTCAGCACGGACTCTTCCGGGACGTCCCTCATGCATCCACTCGCCGGCCAGCCCGCTCCCGCCTCGCTCCTCATCGACGTCGCGGATCTCGAGCGCGATTACTTCGAGCGGGCCGTCGATCTCAAGGATCCCACCAAGCTGGTGAGTTTCGGCACGAGCGGTCATCGGGGGACGCCGTTCGACGGCAGTTTCACCGAATCGCACATTCTCGCGATCACCCAGGCCATCTGCGAGTACCGCGCGGGCCAGGGGATCACCGGCCCGCTCTTCATCGGCAAGGACACCCACGCCGCCTCGCGCGCGGCGGAGCGGACCGCGCTTGCGGTCCTCGCCGCGAATGACGTCGAGGTCGTCGTCCAGCTCGGGGACGGTTTCACCCCGACGCCGGTGATCTCGCGCGCGATCCTGGTCTGGAACCGCGATCATGCCGCGGCGACCGGCCGCCGCGCCGATGGCATCGTGATCACGCCGAGCCACAATCCTCCGCAGGACGGCGGGTTCAAGTACAACCCGCCCAATGGCGGCCCGGCGGATACCGACGCGACCAACTGGATCCAGGACCGGGCGAATGCGCTGCTCCGGGAGGACAATCGGGGCGTGAAGCGGATCGCCGGCGACGGGCTCAAGGCGCCGACGGTCCGCTCGCTCGACCTGGCGGCGGACTACATCAGCGACCTGGCGAGCGTCATCGACTTCGACGCGATCCGCCTCGCCCGGCTCAAGATCGGGGTTGATCCACTCGGCGGCGCCTCGCTCGCCTACTGGGGACCGATCGCCGAACGGTACGGTCTCGACCTGACGGTGGTGAACTCGTCGCTCGATCCCCGGTTCGGCTTCATGACGCTGGATCACGACGGGAAGATCCGGATGGACTGCTCCAGTCCGTCGGCGATGGCGGGGCTCGTC
This sequence comes from Gemmatimonadales bacterium, assembly GCA_044229245.1. Classification (GTDB taxonomy): domain Bacteria; phylum Gemmatimonadota; class Gemmatimonadetes; order Gemmatimonadales; family GWC2-71-9; genus JADJOM01. The sequence goes on from JBGATI010000007.1 coordinate 129,198, forward strand.
GGGCTCAAGGACCGGTTCGACATCGCCTTCGGCTGCGATCCCGACGCCGATCGCCACGGCATCGTGACCCGCTCGAGCGGGCTGCTCAATCCGAATCACTATCTCGCGGTCGCGATCCGCTACCTCCTCACCTCCAGGCCGCGGTGGTCCCCTTCAGCGGTGGTCGGGAAGACGCTGGTCTCGAGCGCCATCATCGATCGGGTCGTCGCCCAGCTCGGCCGCACGGTGATGGAGGTTCCGGTCGGCTTCAAGTGGTTCACGCCGGGACTGTTCGACGGGAGCTGCTGCTTCGGCGGGGAGGAGAGCGCGGGCGCGAGCTTCCTGCGGCGGGACGGCACCGTCTGGACCACCGACAAGGACGGGATGCTGCTCGGCCTCCTCGCGGCGGAGATCACCGCCGTCACCGGCAAGGATCCCGGCGAGCACTATCGCGAGATCACCGCCCAGCTCGGCGCGCCGGTATACACCCGCATCGACACTCCGTGCACGCCGGCGGAGAAGGCCGGGTTCAAGAAGCTGACCCCGGACGCCGTGACGGCGAGCGAACTCGCCGGCGATCCGATCGGCGCCAAGCTCACCAAGGCGTCAGGCAACGGAGCGGCGATCGGCGGACTCAAGGTGACGACGCAGCGGGGATGGTTCGCCGCGCGGCCGAGCGGGACGGAAAACATCTACAAGCTGTATGCGGAGAGCTTCGTGGATGAGGCGCATCTGCAGCGGATCGTTGCGGAGGCGCGCGGCATGCTGCAGCAGGTGCTGGGGTAGGGCGCCGAGGTCAGTTCGGTCCGGGCTTCCCGAAGCGCGAATCGTCGATCGGGATGTCCACCTGGACGGAGTCGAAGACGATCTTCTGGGTGTAGGGAGTGCCCGGCGTGTCGGAGTCGATCTGCCAGGCGACCATCACGCCGTTGACGGGCCGCCAGTCGTGAAAGAACGACTCCACGGCGATCGTCTGCCCGTTGTTGCGGATGGTGCCCTCCCACTTCCGCTCCAGCCAGGTCTCCGCGTCGATGTAGTCGTAGCGCACGTCCCCGTGCTTGAGCGTCACTCGAAGCTTCCAGGCGGCGTGCCCCTCGACGGAATCCCGCCCCACCAGCTCCACGGCATTCCCTTTCTCGACGAAATCCACCAGCGGGCCCTCGAAGTCGGCGCCGCCGGCGAGGTTCCTCAGCTCTTCGGGGCCGAGCGGCCTCGGGCCGCCGCCGTCATCGAGCGAATTCAGCGCCCAGCCACTGGTGCCGTCGGTGACCCGGATGACCGTCTGACCATTCAAGGTGAGTTCGTTGCGCATCCTGCCTGGTCGTTTCAGCTCGACGACGAAGGGGCCCGCCGGGTCGGTGCCGAAGGCGATCATCCCGGTCATCCGCTGAGTCTGCTCGGCGCGGAGCCGCTCCACTCCGCCCCGCGCGGCAAGGTTGTGCGCGACGATGTCAGCGGCCGACTGCGCGCGAAGTGCGCCGGCGACCGCCAGCGCGAGTGCCGCAGCGAGCAGAGGTGGAGCGCTTCTCATGCGAGCGAATCCTGAGGTATTGGAATCGTTCAGTCATTCAGTTGAAGTCGCCGCAGCTCGGGGCGCTCGAGTACCGCATCGCTCGCGAAGCTGCCGTCTTCGCGCATCGCGGCCCAGCCGCTGTTGGCGATGAACACGAAGTCGCCGCCGACCCAGGTCCCGTGAGTCGGCTCCGAGAGCGGTGGGCGCCCCGTCTCCAGGATCTCCGCGCGCACGATGCGGGAATAGTCGGCATCGAGGTCGAGCCGCGCGACGCGATTGGGCCGAACCCCATTCTGCACCACGATCAGCGCATGGCCGCGGAGCTGGATGCCGTCGATGCCCTTCAGCACGAACCCCTCCGGTCCTTCGAGCCAGCGCACCGCGCCGGTGGCACGGGTCACGCGCGCCAGTCCTCTGGAATAGTCCGCCACCAGCACATCATCGGTGCCGGGGATGGCGGCGGGTCCCTGCGGAGAGCGGAAGGTTCCTTGAGGCACGATCGGTTCGAGGCCGGGCGTGCCCGGGCGGAGCAGATACAGTCCGCCGCCCCGCGAGTCGGAGACGACGAGCGTTCCGTCTTCCATAAGGGCGATGTCGGCGAGGGCCCGGGTGGTGCTGTCGCGCTCGAGTTCGTGCCGCTCGGCGAGTCTGCCGGTGGTCAGGTCGAAGCCGAGCACGGCGGTGCGGCCGAGGTCGCTGCGCGGCGTGTGCAGGCCTTCGGGCGTCGCCGCGCTCGTGACCCAGAGGCGGTTGCGGGTGGTGTCGAGCGCCATCGCGAAGGCGGCCCAGAGCCCGTCGCCCCCCGCGGGCACGAAGTCGCGGATCTGGCCATCGGGGCCGATCGCGAGCACCCGCCGCTGATGGACGCTGGAGAGGTACCAGGTGCCCGAGCGGGGATCCCACGCCACATCCTCGATCAGCAGGGTCGAGTCAGGCAGCACCGGCAGCGCGCCAGCGGGGCCGCGGGTCTGCTGCGCCCCGAGTGAATGCGCAGCGATGAGGCAGCACCAGGTCAGCGTGACCACGATCGGAGAGATGCGCATGAGCGTTCGATCTGAAACGGAAGAGGGGAGTCCAGCGACCTCACCGTACGGTCGCTCGACTCCCCCGGTTCCAGCGTGGCGCGGGGCTACGGCCTCATGGCACCGCGGCCGGCCGAGGCTTGCCGATCTGGTACTCCTTCGGCGGGATGTTGCCCTGAAGGTTCTGGACGAAGTAGTCCCAGCGCCGGCGCATGATGTAGGCGGCGTCCTTGCCGTAGCCGTGCCGCGCATCGGGCAGCATGATGAGGTCGAAGTCCTTCCCGGCCCGCATCAGGGCGTTCACCACCAGCTGGGTGTTATAGGGCGGCACGTTGTCATCCATCTGGCCGTGGATGAGGAAGAGCTTGCCCTTGAGGTTGGCGGCGTGAGTCTGGTTGGCTTCCGCGGCGTAGCCGGCGCTGTCGGCGGCGGTCCGCTGCAGTCCCTGGTAGCGCTCACCCCAGTCGTCCTCGTAGACCCGGTTGTCGTGGTTGCCGCTCTCGGCGATGCCGACCTTGAAGAAGTCGGGCGCGTTGAACATCGCCGAGGCGGTGGCGAAGCCGCCGCCGGAGTGACCCCAGATGCCGACCTTGTCGATGTCGATGAAGGCGTACTTCTTCGCCAGCTCCTTCATCCCCGCCACCTGGTCGGGAATCGTGTTGTCGTCCATGTGGCCGTAGTAGTAGTCGTGGAAGGCCTTGGACCGCCCCGGCGTTCCCATGCCGTCGAGCTCCACCACGATGAAGCCCAGCTCGGCGAGCGCCTGGTCGTCGCCGCGTGCGGGGAAGAAGGAGCGCGGCCCCACGCTGCCGGCCTGCGGACCCGGATAGATGTGATTGATGATCGGGTACTTCTTCGTCGAGTCGAGATTGCTTGGCGTGTAGAGCAGGCCGTAGATGTCGGTCTGGCCGTCGCGCGCCTTGACGCGAACCGGCGTCGGGGCCTTCCACCCCGAGGCGAGCAGTCGGGAGATGTCGGCCCGCTCGAGCTCCTGCACCAGCTTGCCCGCCTTGTCGCGCAGCACGGTGACCGGCGGTGTGTCAGGCGTCGAATAGGTGTCGGTGAAGTACTTGCCGTCGGGGGACACCGAGACGGTATGGTTGGCCACTTCGGGCGTGAGCAGCACCAGCCCCTTCCCGTCGAAGCCGATCCGGTAGAGGTGGTTGAAGTACGGGTCGCGCCCCGGCTCCCGGCCGTTCATCGTGAACCAGATCTGCCGCGCCTTCTCGTCGATGCGGACCAGCTCGGTGACGTTCCCCTCGCCGGTGGTGATCCGGTTCTTGAGCGCGCCGGTCTGGAGATCGTACAGGTAGAGCTGGGTCCAGTTGTCGCGCTCGGACCACCAGATGACCTCGTTCGAGGCGGGCAGCACGTGCCAGAGGTGCTCGGGCATCGAGGCGTCGCCGATCTGGGTCTTGCTGGTCTCGTGCAGGACTTCGCGCACCGCACCGGTCGTGGCATCCGCCACGCGGAGCCAGGCATCCTTGTGGTCGCGCGAGCTGGAGATGAAGGCGAGGTGCGAGCCGTCCGGGTACCACTGCACGTCGCAGATGTTCCCGCCGTCGCAGGCGATGTGGTCGGAGACGGTGCTGCGATGCGCGTCTGGCGGCATCTGGAAGCGCACGATCTTTGGACCGCCGGACGACGGAAGATCGATGCTCACCCGGGAGATGTGGAAGACGGCGGTGTCGCCGGGAAGGGGATACTTCCAGGTCTGCAGCGTGGGTGCACCCGGATTGGTGCCGGCGAGGACCATGTCGCGCACGCCGCGCGAGTCGTGCTGGAAGGTCGCGATGCGGCGGCTGTCATCCGACCAGGTCACCACCGGGTTGTCGTTGTGGACCCAGCCGGCGTTGTTGGTCGCGTAACCGAAATCCTTGATGCCGTCGGTGGTGAGCTGAGTCTCGGTGCCGCTCTTGAGGTCCCGGGCCCAGAGGTTGTAGTCGCGGATGAAGACTGCCGTCGAGCTGTCCGGGGAGAGGCTCGAGTTCGGCGGCGCCTCCGCCGGGCTCGCGGCCGCGGTGCAGCTCGTGCCGGCCGCATCGCAGCTCCAGCGCTTGCCCGCCGCGCTGAGGAGGACGGTGGAACCGTTGAAGCCGGCGACCGGGAGGCGGGCCGCGGTCAGCATCGCGCCGCTCGACTTGGATGCCGCGCCCGCCACCCTGGCGGCGTCGAAGGCGGGCACCCTGGTCTTCTTCGCGGGGTCGACGAGGTAGTAACCGGCGGCATCCTTGCCGGAGGCCCGGTACCAGAGGCGGCCATCCGGGAGCCAGGTTGGCGCGCTGGCCGTCCCGCTCACAAGCGGGAAGATGGTCGGCGCGAGCATCCGCTCGGCGCGGGCATAGTCTTCGATCGTGAACTGATAGGGCTTGGGTGCCGCGCCCTGGCCCGCGAGCAGGCCGGGGACGAGGACGAGCGCGGCGGCAATACCGGTAGAACGGAGGCGCATGGCGTGGTCGCTGAGGTGGAGTGCGGGTAGCCTACGGAATCGACGGAATTTGGATTCTAACAACGGGACCACCGCCGCGCCGGTCAGTCGGCAGCCTGCATCCGCCTCAGTTCCGCCACCTCGGGGAGCGCGGCATCGGCGGTGCGCCAGTTTGTCGCGAGCCGGTCGAGCGCGCGGGCCGCCTCATCGCGGTCCCCGATCGCGAGTGAGGCCCGGGCCAGGCCCAGCAGCGACGCGGAGCGCCCTGGCGCCAGATCGAGCGCATGCTGGAACTCCCGCTGCGCCTCCGCCGGTCGCTTCATCGCAAGCAGGTATTCACCGAGCAGCTCGTGAGTGGGCTTCACCACGTCCGGCGGCCCGAATTCGGCCGGGAGGGTGTCCTCGAGCGAGCCGGAGTGCTGCAGCAGCGCGACCGCCGCCTCCGGCTTCTTCCGGGCCCAGAGAATCCGCGCGCGCAGCTGCGTCGCGAGGATCTTCGGGAGCGCCGCACTCTGTCCGCGGATGTACTCCGCGAGCGCGGCGCCGTCCAGGCGCTCGGCCTCCGCGGCCGCCGCCTCGGCGAGGGGCAGGTTCCCGCGGCCGAGCTGCACGAGGCCGGCCGAATAGGTTGCGATCGCGCGAGCGTTGCTGCCGGTCTTCGCGGTGTCCACCACCCAGTCGGCGATGGGATCATTCCACGCGGCCGTGGTCACGAGGTAATGCGCCCGCATGAAGAGCATCGCGGAGCGGCGCCCCGGCGTCGGTGCCTTGAGCATGTTGGCGCGCATGACGTCGAGCTGCCGGCGGGCGTCGGCGTACTTCCCCTGCTGCAGGAGGCCGTAGTTCATCCACGCGGTGTAGTGACCCGGCCGCCAGAGCGTCGAATCGGCACCCGAGGCGATGGCATTCTGCCGCACGGTCTCCGGCCACATGCCGAGCGCGAGGAAGATGTGCGTCGTCATGTGCTGCGCGTGATCGGCGTCGGGGACGATCACGGAATACTCGCGCGCGGCGCGGAGCCCGAGCGGGGCGTGGATCGGATCGTCGAAGGCGTGGATGATGTAGTGCAGCGCGCCGGGATGCTGCGGGTTCTTGAGATAGACCTCTTCCGCGAGCGCGCCGGCACGCATGTAGGTCGGCGTGTTGCGCACCCCCTGGCTCAATCCCATGAGCCAGAGCGCGTAGAAGGCCCTGGCATCCTGGTCGTCGGGGTTCGCCGTCATCAGCCGCTCGAAGGCGCGCGCGGTGAGCGTGTCGCGCTTCGGCTTGCTCGCGCCGGAGAAGTAGAGCGCCTCGGTGGTCTCGAGATAGCCCTTTTCGCGGGCCGTGGGTGCCTTCGCCAGTCGCTCGGCCGGCGTTGCGCCGAGCCGAACCAGCGCGGCGCGTGCCGCAGCGGAGTCCTGCTCGTTCCACAGCGGGTGGGTGTAGCTCATCGCCTCGCCCCAGTAGGCGAGCGCGAATCCGGAATCGGCCGCCTCCGCCTCACGGAACGCCTTGGCCGCGTCCTCGTATTCGAAGCTGTGGAGCAGGAGCAGCCCGCGAATGAACGGGGCCTGTGCTGCCGGCGAGGCGGACGTCGGGAAGTCGACCGTGCCGAGTCCCTGGGCCGCGGCGGGGGCGGCAGAGAGACAGAGCAGCGACAGCGCGAGAGGGAGGCGCATGCTCACTGCACCTTCGCTAGTGCGTCCTTGAGCCAGGAGAACATCGGATACTTCGCCTGGAGCGCGGTGAGCACGGCGCGGGCGGAGTCCTTCTGCCCGGCGGCAACGTAGGCATCGCTCAGCAGCATCCCTTTCTGCACCTCGAAGAAGCGGCTGTTTGCCGGGGCGGGCATCGCCTGGAGCGCCGCGATCGCGGCGGCGGGGTCCTTCCTGTCCTTGAGGAGGGACTCCGCGCCGAGCAGCTTCACATTCGGGTCGTCGGGTGCCTGACGAGCGAGCTCGTCGGTGAGCCGGGCCGCTTCCTCGAAGCGGCTGGAATCCCGCGCGACCCGTGCCTGATGATAGAGGCCGGCGATGAGCAGGCGGCGCACGTCGCCAACGTCGTTGGTGCGGGTGCCCACGCCGCCGGCGTAGGAGTAGACCAGCTTGCCGCCGAAATCTCCCGCCCGGTACAGCGCCCCGACGCCCGCGAGGCCGACGACGGCCGATCCGACCAGCAGTCCCTTCGCGACCTTCTCCTTCTTCTGCAGCACGAACGCTCCGACCTCGAGCAGGCCGACCAGCACCAGGATGTTCCGGGCCCACTCGCCGGCCTCCTCGTGGTCGTGCATCGCGGGGCGAACGCCGGGAATCTGCTCGGCGAGTTCGTGGGCCTGGTCGCCGGCTTCCGCGGCGATCACGGAGGCGACCGCGGCCATGAGGAGCAGGGCAGCGGCCGCGGGCCCGGTCCAGGTCAGCCTGCCTGAAAGCGAGACCAGGCGGAACGCGACACCGATGATTCCGAGGGCGACGACGAAGTGAACGAGCTGCGGATGGAAGGCACCGATCTCTGGCATCTGAGGGCTCTACGGAGAGGGGGAAGTCGGAATGCCGCCGGGGAAAATAGCGCGGCCGCGGCGAATCGGCTCAGAAGGTCTGCCCGAAGGAGAACTGGAATTTCCAGGAGCGGCCCGCCTCGATGGGGCGTGCCACGCCGAAACCGAGGAGGCCGCCGAGGAGGAGGAGCCGGGCTTCGGTGGTGGCGCGGATCTTTCCGGTCGGCGCGGCGAAGGGGATCGTGCCTCCGCCGCTCACGGGACGCGATCCGAGCCGGGCAATCGACGCCCGTGCACCAGCCGTGGAGGCATCGCTCCAGCCGGCGTATACCCGCAGTGAAATCGTCGGCGCGAGCGGGGGGAGCGAGAAGTGGCCACTCACCCGGATCGGAGTGGCACCGAACGGCAGCGGCAGGTTGATCAGCCCGCGGGCGAGCGCGGCGCGATCGCCGGCAAAGCGATCGTAGGCGTAACCGGGCAGCGTTCCCTGGCCACCCAGCAGGAAGAGCTGCTGTGGCGGGACGGAGTCGCCACGGACCACGCCGCCGTTGCCGACGAAGGTGAAGAGCAGTCCGTGCCAGTTGGCGCGCGCGGTGAACTCCGCCTGGTAGCGATCGTAGCGAAGGTGGCCGTCGCCTCGCTCGTAACCCAGCCGGAATCCGACGCCGGGGGTGGCGAAGGCGGGCGTGATCTCCGGGTTGATCTCGAGCCGCACCCGGGTGCGACGATAGCGGCCGGGATCGATGCCGGGATTGGGATCGAGGTCCTGGCCGACAGCGCCATGCGCGAGCACGGCGGGCGTCAGGCGATCCTCCACCCAGCCGACCTCCGCGGCGAGGAGGCCGGCGTGGTTGGGATGGAAGAAGCGCCCGACAGTCAGGCTCGCCAGCCGGCGATCGACGTAGTCAAAGTTGTCCTCCGCGAGCAGCGCCCGGAGGCCGAAGCCCTGTTCGAGCGGTCCGGGGAACTTGGTGGCCAGCTCCAGAGTGCGGGCAGCAAGCCCCTCCGCGAACCAGGCGGGACTTTCCCAGCGGATGGTCGCCGCGGGGCGGGTCACTTTCGACGACCAGGCGTACCCGACCCCGGCGCGCAGCGACAGCCCGGGTGCCAGGTCGCGGAAGCGGAGCAGCCCGTGGAGGCCGGTGAAGAGGCCTTCGACCCGATTGTAGCGGAGGAAGTCGGCGCTGCTCAGGCTCCGGAATGCCACGAGGGGAGGCCCCGACGGCCGGGCGCGCAGCGGACCGACGTCGGCAAGCATCCGCTCGCGGACCCGCGAAGGGTCCAGGGTCGGAGGATGGTGCCAGTCGCGGAAGTGGCGCAGGGAATCGTTAGGCGTCGAGGTGACCCCGGCTCGGGAGGGGAGCTCGGCGGGGGTGGAGTCGCCGGCGGTGACCGAAGGATCGATCAGCCGGGTGGTGACCCGGATGGCGGTGAAGCCATCGGTCTCGAGCGGGAGCTGGATCCGGAGCTCGATCCACTGCCAGCTCGGCACCATGCCCGCTCCGGGCACTTCGGTGAAGACGAAGTCCACCAGCCGGGCGCTGGGTACCGCGAGTTCGGTGACGCGTCCGCGCAGTCCCGGCGGTGCGCCCCCGAGCGAAAGGAGCTGGCCGCGGACCCGGCGCAACTGAGCCGTCTCGGGATCGAGATAGAGATCGCCGCGAAAGACCCGCGTCCGTGACGCGAATCCCGGCAGCGGCCACACCTGGATCCGTACCAGGTGCCGTCGCTCACCGTCGGGTGTCTCGGTCCACACGGTATCGCCCCCCGTGAAGCGGTAGAAGCGCTCGCGATCGGCGGCGAGGGGCTGGGCCGCGGAATCCGGCGGGAGCGGGGTGCTGTCGGGGAGGGCAAACATCAGGTCGAGCGGCCGGCTGGCCACGAAGAGCTTGACCCAGTCGCCATTCAGTGGCGGCGCGATCCACCCTTTGGCGAGGAGAGAACCACCGGGAAGCGGTACACCGGTCGTGATCACCCGGTACCCCTCACGGTGCTGCTCGAAGAACCCTCCGGCGCGGGCGCGGTAGGTCCCGGCGATCTGTTCGATGCTCGAGGCACCCTCGACCCGCTCGGGTGCGGTCCGGACGACGGCGATCGAGGACTCGAAGCGGGAGCGGAAGCCATCCGCATGCACTGTGGCTTCCTCGGCGCGCGCGGCCGCCCGGCTCACGAGGTCGCGCAGCGCCGGGGACGCATAGGACGAATCCTGCCCCGGCTGCAGGGCGAGGAGGAGCAGCAGTGCGTGCACGGAGTTGGTCGGCGTGGGAGGAGACCCGGGTGCGCGATCAGTGACTCATCGGGGAGGATCGTCCCCAATGGGAATACGCGCCCGGGTTCAATTCCGCAATGACTGGCGGCGGCCCGCGCCGGTCAGTAGCGCCAGCTCAGGGTGTCCACATCCGCGGGGTGGTTCTTCCGGATCTGATCCATGATCCGGGGGATGAACATCTGGGCGTAGCGCAGCCTGCTGTAGGCGTTCGGCCGGGTGTGATCGCCGTTCCAGCAGTGTTCCGCGCGCGGCTGGTAGTCAACCTCGATGTCCGGCACCGGATTGGTCAGGGTCTTGAGCCGGGCCTCCACGAGGTAGACGGCGTTGTTGAGGAAGTAGTTGTCGGCCTCGCCGACGTAGATGTGCAGCTTGCCGTTGATCTTGGGGCCGAGGGTGGGCCAGTCGCGCTCGAGGATGTGGCCGAGGTCGAAGTGATCGCGCCAGTAGGTGGCGACGGCGCGGTCGATGACACCGGTGCGCTTGTCCCAGATCGGCGCCGGGTACCCATCGGCACCGACCGGCGAGTAGACCGCCTGCCAGATGTCCCACTGCCCGCCGGAGCGGCCGTGGCTGGCGATGGTCCGCTCGAGCTGGTTGGACTGTTCCGCCGTCACCTGGACGTGGCCGAGATAGTCGCGGTGCATCGGCCGGGGCGTGAACTTCCACGGCCCGCCGCTCCGGTAGGCGTTGGTGTCGGCGTAGAGGTTGATCACCGTGTACTGGCGGAAGTCGATCGGGTCGGGGCAGGCGGCCCAGGCGCCGTTGAAGTCGTCGGGATAGAACATCTGCACCGCCATCGCCTCCCAGCCGCCGGTCGATCCGCCGTAGGTGAAGCGGGCGTAGCCCTTCCCGAGGCCCCGGTACTTCCGCTCGAGGTACGGCACGAGTTCGCGCATGATCGCGTCGCCGTAGGGGCCGTTGTTCTCGGAGTTCACCGAGTAGGAGTCGTCGTAGTAGGGCGTCGGGTGCTGGATCTGGATGAGCAGCACCCGCGGGAAGTCCTTCCCGGTCCATTCCTGATAGAACTTGTACGCGTACTCCTGCTGGATCCGGTTGTAGCCGTGCAGGTCGAAGCGCGCGCTGTAGTCCGGCACGAGCGTCGAATCGGGAGGCGTCTCGCGCCAGGGGTCGAAGTCGTAGGGGAAGTGGCCGTGGTCGATGACCAGCGGATAGCGGGCGTCGGGGTGGCTGTCGAAGCCCTCGGGGATGAGAATGTTGGCGGCGAGGTACACCGGAGTTCCCCAGAAATCGGACAGGAGCTTCGACTGGATGCGCTCGTGCTTCACGTACCTCGTGTCGGCTGGCGGCGCGATGGGAGGAATGATCGTGTCCAGCTCGATACGGATCGGGACCGGGGAGCGGGGATTCCAGGTGATCCAGCGCGGGGTGCTGTAGAGATTGCCCGGCTTGCTCGACCAGGACTGCCCCTCGCCCATGTCTGGCGGAAGCTTGACCACTTTGCCATCGGCGCGGTGGTAGGTCTGGTAGCGATTCAGCAGCGCCTGGATCCGATAGCGCCCCGCCGGCACCTGCGCGAGCGAGGCGAGGGGATAGGCGTCGGCCCGCGCATCCACCGTCGCGGGGCGCCCCGGCTTCCAGCCATCGACGTCGACACCGAACATGAGCTGGGTCTCTTCACCCTCCCCGACCTGGAAGCGCGGTTCGGCCGCGGAATCGGTGGAGAGCATCACCAGCAGGCGACCGTCGAGGGGGACGGTGCTTCGGCTCGCAGGAAAGGTCACGCTGACCCGCGCGCCCGTGACACCCGAGGCGGACTGGGCCGTCAGCGGTGCGGCGAGCGAGGCGAGAAGGAGCGCGACAGAGAGGGCGTGCGCTGGCGTGCGGGTCATGAGGGACTCCGAAGGGACGTGGCGGTCGCGGAGGGCGATCCGCGGAAGTATATCGGCAGGGAAGCCGGTCGCCAGCGCGCACAGTCCGCCGAACCGGGAGACCGGCCCACTGCATTCATCGATCCAGATGGGCGATCCCCCTGCACGGTCATGAACGAGCGCCGGGACCGGACGAACACCGTCCCGGCACGCATGGGACGGGAGCCCGGATCCGGAATCGAAAGTGTGAGCGGGTCCCCGCGGTGAGCATGAACTTGGTCTCACGACATTTGTCGAAATCTCGGCTTGCGCAGGCGTGTCAGGCGTCGCAGGTTGGAGCTGGTGAGATGGAACACGGCCTCTTCCCGCCCCTGGAGCCGAGCGTCCCATGATTGAGAATGGTCCGAGCACCACGCCCCCCGAGGATACCGTCAACTTCCGCATCCTCTCCGAGCATGTCACCGACATGCTCTCACGGCATTCGCCGGATGGACGGTACCAGTACGCATCGCCCGCGTCACGCACCCTGATCGGATACGAACCGGAGGAGCTGATCGGGAAACCGGTCTTCGAGTTGTTCCATCCAGACGAGATGGAGCACGCACGGCGGACACACGAGCGCATCCACCAGGACCCCGCGCCGGTCACCTTCACTCACCGGTTGCGCAGCAAGAACGGGAACTATGTCTGGTGCGAGTGCCGACTCCTGGCGGAGCGGGATCCGGTGTCCGGGGAGGTGGTTCAGATCGTCGCGGTGGCGCGGGACATCTCGGAGCGGAAGGCGGAGCAGGAGGAACGGGAGCGGCTGATCGCGGAGCTCACCCATGCGCTCGAGCACAACAAGGTGCTCCGCGGGCTGCTGCCGATTTGTGCCAGCTGCAAGAACATCCGGGATGAGAACGGCGACTGGCTGCAGATTGAGACCTTCATCCGGAACCGCTCCGAGGCCGACTTCTCGCACTCGCTCTGTCCCCAGTGCGCAAAGCTGCTCTACCCTGATTTCTAGACTCGGGGGCGACCGGCCGGTCGCCCTTACTGCTTCTCGTAGACGATGCGGCCATCGAAGATGGTCGTGACGACCTCGGCGTCTTTCACCCGGTCGACGGGCAGAGCGAAGAGGTCGCTGGACCAGACGACGACGTCGGCCAGCATCCCCACCTTCAGCATTCCGACCCGTCCCTCATCGAAGCCCGCATAGGCCGAGGCCGTGGTATAGCTCTCGAGGGTGGTGGCCAGTGGCAGGCGCTGGGCGGGGTTGAAGCCGCCGGCGGGCAGGCCCTGCATGGTCTGGCGGGTCAGGGCGGTGTGAAGCCCGGGGCGCGGATCGATACCCACGACCGGCCAGTCGGTCCCGAACGCGAGATGGCCGCCCGCGTCGTGGATGCTCTTCCAGGCCCAGGCGCGGGTGGCGCGCTCCGGGCCGACGTTCACCGCCCAGACCTCCAGCACATTCTGGTTGGGGCTGGCATGATACGGCTGCATCGAGGCGATCACCCCGAGCGAGCCGAAGCGGGGAATGTCGGCGGCGCTCACATCCTCGATGTGCTCGAGCCGATGGCGCCGTCCACGCGCCGGTGCAGGGTTCGCAGCGGCGGCCTGCTCGAAGGCATCCAGCGCCATCCGGATGCCGGCATCCCCGATCGCGTGGATCTCGATCTGCCAGCCGCGCGCATCCATCATCGTGACGATCCGCGCCATCTCCCCCGCCGTCATCTCCGGATTTCCGGTGGACGGTGCGTTCGCGTAGGGCTCGAGCATGTAGGCGGTGCGCGCCTCGATGACCCCGTCGGCGTACAGCTTGATCATCCCCATGCGGAGGGTCGGCGTGTCGGGATGCGCGACGCGGAGCGAGTCCAGCCGGTCGGCGTCCCGGGCGGTCCACCCCGAATCGACGTACATGGCCACATAGGCGCGAAGCGGCAGTTCGCCCGCCTTGCGCAGCGAATCGAAGAGGCCAAAGTCCTCGGTGCTGACTCCCGCTTCCTGGATGCTGGTGACGCCGAAGCGATGGGCCTCCGTGATGCCCCGCTTCATCGCCGCCAGCTTCTCTTCGCGGGTCGGCTTCGGGATGACGCCGTCCACCAGCGACTGCGCCGCCTCCTTGAGTGCGCCGGTGGGCTCACCGGTCTTCGGGTCGCGCACGATGCTGCCATTGGGCGGATTGGGCGTGTCCTTCGTGATGCCGGCCAGGGCGAGTGCCTTCGAGTTGACCCAGAGGGTGTGGCCGTCGTAGCAGGACATCGCCGCGGGACGGTCCGGCACCAGCGCATCGAGCTGCTGCCGTGTCGGCATGCCGCCGGGAAAGGCACCGTAGAGCCAGCCTCGGCCGAGCACCCAGGGGGCCGTGGGGTTGGCGGCGGCGAAGTCGCGGATCGCCTTCTGGATCTGGTCAAGCTTCTCCGCCTCGAGAAGATTCACGTTGGCGAGCGACAGGCTGCCCTCGAGGAAGTGCACGTGCGCATCGTTGAAGCCCGGCATCACCGTGCCGCCCTTCGCGTCGATCACCCGGGTTGCCGGGCCGCGGTAGCCGTCCAGGCTGTCCTGGCGGCCGATCGCCACGATCTGATTGCCGCGGATCGCCAGCGCCTCCGCGAAGCCGGCGGAGCCATCGGCGGGAAAGACCTTCGCATTGACGATGAGGAGGTCGGCCGGCGCGGCGTCGCGGCGGCCGCAGCCGGCCAGGGCCAGCGCGAGCAGGACGGCAGATGTCAGGCGGTGGTTCACGAGTCCTCGGAATTCTCGGCGTAGTGCTCGGGGAACCGCGCCATCTCCTTGCGGAAGGTCTGGCGCAGGATGCGTTCGTCGGCGCGGAAATCGGCGGTGGGCGTGAACGGCGGATGGATGCCAAGCACCTTGCGGGAGTAGTCGATCGTCACCGGTACGATCGGCACCCCGGCGCCGAGGGCGATCCGGTGGAAGCCGGTCTTCCAGGTACCGGCCCGCCTGCGTGTTCCCTCGGGAGAGATCCCCAGCACCCAGTGGGGCCGCTGGCGGAAACGCTCGATGGCTTCCTCGACGAAGCCCTTGGTCGCGCTCCGGTTGATCGGCTCGCCCCCCATCCACTTGAGCAACCCGGCCACGGGAAAGCGGAAGAGGGTATGCTTGCCCAGCCAGTTCATCTGGAGACCGAACCCGAACATCGACAGGATCGCGATCGGGAAGTCCCAGTTCGATGTGTGGGGAGCGGCGATGAGGACGAAGCGGGGCTCGTCAGGCAGCTCCCCTTCGATGCGCCAGCCGCCGAGTGCCAGGATGCGCTGGGCGACTCGGCGGCTCGTGGGGGTGCCGCGACGGGGGCAGCGGGTCGGGGCGGACGCCCCGGGAATTGCTAGCGCCAGTTGCGGGGCACCGCGTTGGGCTTCGTGGCGAGGATCGCGGCGCCGGCACCGATCTCGCGGCTGATCCGCTCGCGGATCGCCTTGAGGTCGCGGAAGCCGACGAGGCGGTGCTCATCCTCGTCCCAGAGCGTGAGCCACAGGGTGCGGACACTCGCCGGGAGCGAGAGCTGGGTCACCTTGTGCAGCTCGGGGTTCTCGTCGAACGCCTGCTGCAGGCGATAGTTCGGAATCCGGGCCGAGACGTGATGGATGTGGTGCAGCCCGATGTTGGCGGTCGCCCACTGGAACAGCTTGGGCATGGTCAGGTGGCTGGCACCCTCGAGGCCGGCGGCGAAGTAGTTCCACTTCTCCCGGTAGCGCCAGTAGGTGTCCTCGTACTGGTGCTGCACGTAGAAGAGGTAGACGCCGATGGCGCCGGCGATCAGGGTGATGGGGAGCTGCACCATGAGGAAGCGGTCGAGCCCGACGGTGAGGCCGAAGATCACGATCGCGATCGCCAGGCCCAGATTGGTCAGGTGAACGCTGGTCCATTCCCGCTTCCAGCTCCGCGGGATGTCGAGCGGCAGCCGGTGCTTCAGGATGAACTGCCACGCCGGCCCGATGCCCAGCAGGACGATCGGATTGCGATACAGCCGGTACATGATTCGCTTGTAGCGAGGCCGGCTCAGATATTCGCGCACGGTGAGGGTGTCGATGTCACCGAGATCGCGGCTGTCCAGGTTGCCCGAGGTGGCGTGATGGAGCGCGTGGGTCTTCCGCCAGTAGGTGTAGGGGACGAGCGTGACGACCCCGATCACCGACCCGATGAGATCGTTGAGCCGCTGCGAGCGGAAGAACGAGCCGTGCCCGCAGTCGTGCTGCAGCATGAAGAGCCGGACCACCATCGTCGCGGCGGGGATCGCCACGACCAGGGTGAGCCAGTAGCTGATCTCCAGGCTCCAGAGGGCCGCGACCCAGAAGATCACCAGCAGCGCCGAGGTGCTGGCCAGCTGCCAGAGACTCTTCCAGCGGGAAGGGGTCCGGTACGGCGCAAGCATCTTCTGCCAGTCGGGCGCGACCGGTGCTTCCGGGGACGACACGACGGAGGGCGGGTTTGGCGCCATCAGGATTCCTCGGCACGGTGAAAAGGTGATGCCAGAATCTACGGCATTGTACCGCAAGGCCCAAGAGGGAACGTTTGCGCGTTCGGGCCCTGTTCAGTCGCCATTCATGAGGAGCCAGGGTGCCGCGTCCCCTGGTTGGCACCCGGTGCCACACCGGATCGTAGGGAGTCCCGCTTCCGAAGTCTCCCGCATTCCCCTTGCTGAGGCCCGCACGATGCATTCTGTCACCCGACCGGCGCCGGTCGCCGTGCTGATCCTCCTCCTCGGGCTCGGGTCCGCTGCCCATGCCCAGCAGGCCGTGGCACCGGCGATGTTCCGCGGCGACCCTGCCCACACCGGGACATCCGACGCCACACTCTTCACCGGCCAGGGTGGGATTCGGTGGACCGTCCGCACCGGGGCATCGGTCCGGTCCTCCCCGGCGGTGACCGCGGACCGGGTCTACATCGGCAGCGATGATGGCGCGCTCTACGCGATCGACCGGCGAAGTGGCCGGACCGTGTGGCGCTTCGCGGCTGGCGGTGCGGTTGCGTCCTCTCCGGCGGTCGCCGAGGGACTGGTCGTCGCGGCCACGCTGCCGGGGCGGATCTTCGCCCTCGATGCGAAGACGGGCGCGCTTCGCTGGTCGATCCGCACCGGCGCCGCGCTCCCGCCGAACACGTCACCCGCCGGCGGATGGGATCTCTATGCCTCATCACCGGTCGTGGCGGGAGGGACGGTCGTCATCGGAGCGCCTGACGGGGCAGTACGCGCCCTCGAGCTGCGCACCGGGCGGCTCCGCTGGAAGGTGCAGACCGGCGGGCGGGTCCGCGCGACGCCCGCGGTGCAGGAGCAGACGGTGGTCGTCGGCTCGTGGGATGGGCGGGTCTATGCGCTGGATCTCGGCACCGGTGCCACGCGCTGGGTGCATCACACGATCGGCGACACACTCGATTCCAAGGCGGCGGGATTCGACCGGCGGGCGCTGCAGAGTTCGCCCGCGATCGCCGGTGGCATGGTCTTCATCGGCTCACGCGATGGCGGTCTGTACGGACTCGATCTGGCCACCGGGGATCGGCGCTGGCGGGTGAGCCATCGGGGGTCGTGGGTCGTGGGCTCGCCCGCGGTGCAGGACGGCAGAGTCTACGTCGGCAGCTCCGACGGGCACTTCTTCCAGGCGGTGGAGGCCGGCACCGGCAAGGAGCTCTGGCGACTGGCCACCGCGGCGAACGTGATCGCGTCGCCGCTGCTCGCCGGCGGGCTGCTGCTCGTCACCACGCATCGCACCGATGCGCCGTGGGGAGACCTGCTCGCGATTGATCCTGCGACGGGTGCGGTGCGCTGGCGGCTCCGGCTGGATGAGTCTTCCAATTCCTCGCCGGTCGCATACGACGGCGAACTGTACTTCGGCACCGATGCCGGCTCGGTCGTAGCGATTCATGAGGTCAGCCGCGTCGTGCCTCGCTTCGCCGTCTACTACGACTCGACGCTGGTCGCCGATCCCTTCTCCGCGGGAACCCGGCTCGCCTTCGACTACTTCCGCGACCAGGGCTATGAGCCGCTGGATGCGCCCGCGCTGACGCGCTTCCTCACGGCACGCATCGCCGACACCGTGCCGAGCGTGGTGGTGATCGCGCTCGACCTGGTGCCGGCGAGTCTCGCAGCAACGGCCGAGAATCCGGGCTTGCTGCGCCGCTATCTCGAAGCCGGTGGCAAGATCGTCGCCTTCAGCACGCCCCTCGGCTCGGCGATTCGGGATTCCACGGGACGGGTGCTGGGTGACGATCCGGGCGGGATGGAGAAGCTGCTCGGCGTGCCGGGGACGGCGCTCGACTACGACCAGGAACTCGCGACGCCAACCGCCGCGGGCCGGCGCTGGGGGATCGACCGGCGGCTGAGAGGGGACTATCCGATCGATCCGGGCGCGGTGAGCACGGTCCTCGCGACCGATCTCCATGGCGGAGCGACGGCGTGGATCAAGCGGTATCACGCGGCCCGGCCCGGCGCCGGCTACGTCCAGCTGTGGGGACTCGGGGCGAGCGTCGAGCGGCTGCCGCTGATCCGCGCCGCGGCCGAGTACGGCCTGCTGCGGCCCGCCGAATAGGCTAGCTGCGCCGGGCTTTCGCGCTCGAGAGATCGCGCCGCACCGTCTGCTTCTTCCCCTTGATGGTGGTCGCGCGGAGCGCGAGGATCACGCGGTCGGCCAGCTCCTCGGGGAGTTCGACCAGGGAATGCCGGTCGAGGATCTCGATCGAGCCGATGCTCTTCCCCTCGATCTTGGCCTCGTTGGTGATGGCACCGACGAGGTCGCCGGCCCGCATGTTGGAGCTCTTGCCGGAACCGACGAAGATTTTCACCATCTTCGGTCCCGCGGGCCGCTTCGATCCCTTTGCCCCGGGGCGTCCCTCTGGCCGGGTGCGCTCCCGCGCCGGTGGCTCGACGACGACCGGTACCTCGATCTCGTCTCCGCCGGCACCCGCGCCCGCCAGATGCGCGAGCTGCACCGCGGCGGCGGCGATGTCCATCACGTCGAACTCGGTCGAGAGCGCCTCCACCACCACGCGGTAGCGGTCGAGGTCCCCTTCGATGATCGCCTCGCGGATCGCGCCGCGGGTGAGCTCCAGCTTCTTGGCGCGCACGTCGAGCACGGTCGGGAGCTGCGCCACCGTGATCCGCTGCTTGGTGAGCGACTCGATGCTCCGCAGCAGCCGGTGCTCGCGCGGCTCGGCGAAGGTGATGGCCACCCCCTCACGGCCCGCGCGCCCGGTGCGGCCGATCCGGTGGATGTAGGTCTGCGGCGACTCCGGCACATCGAAGTTGACGACGTGGGTGATCTGCTCGATGTCGAGGCCTCGGGCAGCGACATCGGTGGCGACGAGCACGTCGACCGTGCCGCCGCGGGTCCGCTTCATGACGCGGTCGCGCTGGTCCTGGGTCATGCCGCCGTGCAGCGCCTCGACCCGGTAGCCGCGACCGGCGAGACTCTCCGCGAGGCTGTCGACCTCATGCCGGGTGCGGCAGAAGACCAGCGCGAGGGTGGGGTCCTCGATGTCGAGCACCAGGCCGAGTGCGGGCACCTTCTGCGCCCGGGCGAGCATGTAGGCGGTCTGCCGAACCTTGGGGAGCGCGCCGGCGGCGGCCGGCTCCTTGACGATGAGGACCCGCACCGGATCCTGCAGGTGCTTGTCGGCGATCTTCGCGATGCGGGGCGGGAGCGTCGCGGAGAACAGCGTGGTCTGTCGCTTCACCGGCGCGGCTTCCAGGATCCCTTCGAGCTCGTCGGCGAAGCCCATGTCCAGCATCTCGTCGGCCTCGTCCAGCACGATCGCGGAGATGCCACTCAGGTCCAGCGTGCCCCGCCGCAGGTGATCGAGGGCGCGGCCCGGTGTCGCCACGACCACGTGGACCCCGCGCTTGAGCACGGCGATCTGCTGGCTGAACGACGCGCCACCGTAGATCGGGACGGTCCGCGCGTCCACCGCACGGCCGTAGCGATGAAACGCCTCGGCGACCTGCATCGCGAGCTCACGCGTCGGGACGAGCACCAGCACCGCGGGCTTCGAGGAGGGTGGCGGTCCCTTCGGCAGCCGCTGCAGCAGTGGCAGCGCGAACGCGGCCGTCTTCCCGGTGCCGGTCGCGGCCTGACCCAGCAGGTCCCGGCCCGCGAGGAGCGGCGGGATGGCTTCGCGCTGGATCGGAGTCGGCTCCTCGTAGCCGAGCGCGGTGAGCGCCTCCACGAGGGCGGGGGCGATGCCGAGTGTGGCGAAGGTCGCGGGCTTTTCGGGGCGATTCGTCGTGGTGGGCATGCGGCAATCTACACCATCGGACCGCCGGGTCCGGATTGCAATGCCGCGAAGGAAGCTCTATCGTTGGCCTTCCCCGCCAATCGCCATGCAGACTCCCAGGGCCGCCATGATGCCGACCGATAGATCTCCGTGGGTGGCAGGGTTCACCGCCATCGCGATCGTCACCCTCCTCGCGTGCGACAGGAAGGACAGCCCCGCGCCGGCGCCTGGCGCGGAGCCAGCCGAGTCCGGTCCGCTGCCGGCCGAGCTTGCCGCGCTCCACGACCGGTGCCGCACTTCGACGACTGGCACCGTGATCGGGCTCCAGGCGCTGCTCGCCGCGCGGCATCACCCGGCGCTTGCGGGCGTCCGCCGGATGAACCTCGACCGCTACTGCAGCTGCTATCTGCGGCGGCTCCAGCGCGCCGTCGGCACCGAACGGACGGTGGCGTATTCGACGGTGCCTGACAAATTGCTCCCGATGGACCTGGTGAAGACGGCTCAGGCCGCCGACAGTGTTCGGCTGGAATGCGCGACCGCGGTGGCCCCTCCCCCCGGCGACGATCCCTTCAGTGTGGTGTTCGCCGCCCCGTTCGTGACGGGGCGAGGCATTGGCGGTGTCGAGCTCGGCATCGGAGTCGCCGAGCTCCGGCAGAAACTTGGCGAGACCAACCTGGTGACCCGGGGAACCGCCGACAAATACCGCTACGGCGAGAACGGCATCGAGCTGGTCGTCGACGTCTTCCCCTCAGGGGAGGGCGGGCGCGTGGCAGGGGTCAGGGTCAACCGTTCCTATCAGGGTGCGACTGACCGGGGCATCCGCGTCGGCGATCAGTACCCGGCCGTCGAGGCGAAGCTCGCCGATATCGTGTTCCGCGCGGACGGGAAGCTGCTGCTCACCGCCGACGGCACAAAGTACTTCTTCGACGACGGGGGATCGCTGAACGGGATCGGGGTGGTGACGGCCGATGTCGACCCGCTGATGCGAGCCTACGGCAAGCACTGAGACATGAAGGCCCGCCGGGCGATCGGCGGGCCTTCGTGTTTTCGCGGGCACCGTGGTGGCTACTCGCCCGGATGGTAGACCCGTTCGGTGTGGGCCTTGAGCTGGCTGGGGTAGAAGTAGACCTCGCGGAGATCCCCGCTCGCATACCGCTCGGCCTGGTCGTTGAAGTGCGGTGACGTGGGGTCGCCGCTTTCTCCGCCGGCGGTGACCGCGCGGGCATGCACCGAGTCGCCGAACTCCACCACCGCGACGAAGCTGTTCCCGTAGCTGCCGTAGATCTTCTTGCTTCCCTTGTACGAGCTGGCGCCGAAGGAAGCGAGCGAGCCCCACCGTGCCGACGTGAAGGGGACGGGGATGCTCTTCCCCGAATCGGCGAAGGGGTGCTCGATGTCGTCGGTCAGGCGCTGGAAGCGGTTGATCTCGCCCCATGGCGTCTGCCACCGGCCGAAATCGGCGGTGAGCTTGTCGACCGCCTGGCTGAGTGCGGTGAGCCGCTCGCTGGAGGTCGCGCGCGTCGTCATGT
Organism: Gemmatimonadales bacterium; assembly: GCA_044229245.1. Taxonomy (GTDB): domain Bacteria; phylum Gemmatimonadota; class Gemmatimonadetes; order Gemmatimonadales; family GWC2-71-9; genus JADJOM01. The sequence continues at coordinate 150,448 of JBGATI010000007.1, forward strand.
AGTCGTACGCGGAGAGATTCTCGTCATCCGCGTTCTTCGAGATGTTCATCCAGAGCAGGTTGCCCCAGTAGACTGCGAGCGAGGTCTCGGTCGAGGCCGCGGACCAGCGGTAGTCCCACTTCCGGAGCGCCGCGATCGGCTCGGCGAGCTTCCCCTTGAGCGGATCACCGGCCGGGAGCTTGTCGAAGTCCCGGAGGAGCGGCGGAAGGAGCAGCGCAAAGGCGGGCTGATAGCTGTCGAAGGCCGCATCGATCAGTCCCTGCAGCGTGAAGTCCTTGCGTGCGCTCAGCACCTGGATGGCATGCACGCCGCGAGGGTTCTCCTCGTACACATCCATGTACGGCGGGAAGTCCTTCTGCTTCGGGCTGTAGGGACCGGCGGCGGTCCAGGGGGAATTGTTGGTGTTCTGGATCCAGCCGTTCGGCGGATTGAGGACCGTCGGGGTCTCGTCCGCGGGGATGAGGCCCTGCCACTCCGTCGCCGGGTTACTGCCATCGACCGGCTTGCTCCAGTCGAAGTGCGGATCGCGCTTCGGGACAAAGCTGGCGTGGAAGTAGGCGATGTTGCCGTCGGCGTCGGAGTAGATCGTATTGTTGGACGAGTTGGACTGGAGCCGCACCGTCTTCCGGAATTCGGGGTAGCTGATCGCCTTGGTCCGGCTGTACGACTCGGTGAGTGCGGTGACCGGCTCCTGCATCAGGCGCACGCTGATCCACTTGCCCTCGGCCTCCCGCACGATCGGCCCATGTCCGGTGCGGTAGATGGTGAACTCCTTCTGGCGCGCGCCGCTGTCGCTCTTGAAGGGCACCGTGATCTTCTCGGTCGCGACCGGCTTCAGCTCGTTCCCCTCCCTGTAGAAGAGGCTGTCCCCCTGCTTCACGACGGTCTCGGCCCACTCATCGACGGCATCCACGCCGCTCGAGGTGTGCATCCATCCTGCCCGCTGATTGAATCCCTGATAGATGAAGAACTGACCCCAGGTCACCGCGCCGTAGGCGTCGAGGCCCTCGTCGCTCGACATCTGCAGCTCGGAGCGGAAGAAGAACGAGGTGTGCGGATTGATGAGCAGCAGCGCGTGGTGATTCGCCGTGTTTGCCGGTGCGATGGCGAAGCCGTTCGAACCGCCCGGCTCGGCGGGGAAGGCCGGCGCCGTGAGCGCGATGGTCTTCGGCCCGTGCCCGTAGAAGGCGCCGAGCTGCTCGAGCGAGATGCTCTCGATGTCGCCACCGATGCTCCCCTCGCTGTAGCTGAGCGGCATCCACGGCTCGAAATGGGTGATCGCGCGCGGGTGCACGCCGGGATGGGTGAGCAGGTAGTAGTTGAGACCGTCGGCCCAGGCATCCATCAGCTTCTTGAGCCAGTCGGGACTCGTGGCATACTGCGCCTTCAGCGTGTCCTCGTTCATGAAGAGCTTCTGCCGAAGGTCCTGCATGATCGCGGATTCGCCCTCGGCCTGGGCGAGGCGACCGAGCGAGACGAGGTAGTTCGTTTCGACCCGGTTGAAGTCGTCCTCGGCCTGGGCGTAGATCATCCCGAAGACGGCGTCGGCATCGGTCTTCCCGCGGACGTGGGCAATGCCCCAGTCGTCGCGGGTAATGGTGACGGCCTGCGCACGCTCGCGAAGCCGCGCGGCGTCGGGGTTCTCGCGCCCGCTCGTGCTGCAGGCGAAGGTGGCGGCGATGGCGATCAGGAGGGGAGTTCTCATCGAGCGGTACACTCCACGGATGTGACGACGTCTGCCATCAGTTGTTGACCGAGTCCACGGCCGCCTTCATCTGCCGTACCCAATCGGGGACCACGCGAAAATAGCTGCTCTCGTTCTCGGCCGGGCCCTGGACATAGATGATGCCCCCGTCGCGCGAGGGACGGTTGGACCAGCCGGAGGTGTCGGAAAAGCGCGGGTCGCGTCCCCAGAAGGTTGGCGGGCCGAGTGGCTCGCCGGTCTCGGGATTGATCCTCACGAGATACCAGGAGATACCCAGGCGGTAGAGGACCTCGGTGGCGGAGAGCCAGAGCGGCTCGACTCCTTCCGAGGCGAGCTGCCAGCGTCGCCCCGGCGTGGGGAAGGTGGTCGCGATGACCTGATTCCCCTCGAGGGTCTGATAGAGCAGCAGCTTCTGGTTCGGTGAGACCGAGCCGAAGCGGGCGCCGGTGACGAGGGTGTCGAACGTGGGATGTGCTGCCCCGGGATCAAACCGGGTGATGACCGATCCGCCCCAGCCCTGCGCCAGGGCACCACGGTCACTGAACCAGTCGCTCGGGTCGAGGCTGAACGGATCGTACTCGTTCTGACTCAGGACGTCAGGTGTACCCCCGGAACTGGGGGCACCACGCAGGACAGACCACCGTGTCGAATCTCGTATCGCGAAGATGAGCCGGTCTCCGGCCGGACTCCAGAGCGGATGGCGGATCATGCCGCCACGGAGCCAGGTGAAGTGCTGGCCGTTCTGGAGGTCGTAGATCCTGAGCTCGTTCATTTCGCTTCCCTGCACCGAGGCGGCGATCCAGCGCCGGTCACGGCTCAGGTCGAAGCGCTGGAAGTCCCCCGCTTCGAGCGGAAGCGGCTGCGGCGTGCCCCCCGCATGCAGCGTCACCAGCCGTCCGATCGTGGCATCGAGTCCCGGCGCGTAAATCAGGCTCCCATCCTGGGCGACGTCGAACTGTCCCTCGCCGAGTGCCTCACGGCGGATGCCGCCGAGCAGCGTCACCGGGCGGTAGGCGAGATGCTTCTCCGCGTCGTAGCGCGCGCCGAGCAGGGTGCCGTTGCTGGTCAGATAGATCAGGTAGCGCTTCTCGATCAGCACGAACGCGGTGCCCGCGAGCAGTTCGCCCGGAGTGCCATCGGCGCGTGCGACCCGGATGTTCGCGATCGTACCCGATTCGGGGTCGAGCACCGTGGCGCTGCGATTGTAGGAGCAGAGGAGCTGCCGGAGTTCCGGGATCCAGCGACCGAAGGGGCAGCGGGGAATCACTTTCGTGCGGGGGTTCCCGCCCGCCGCCTCGATCCAGCTGAAGCGATTGCCGTCGTCCGTGCCGACACCTAACTGGGTGTTCGAGATCCAGGAGATGGCGTCCATGCTCTTGCCTTCCAGCAGCAGTCGCGACTCGCCGCCGGCCAGAGGGAGCAGCATGCCCCGATCGCCCCGCAGGTAGGCGATGCGGGTGCCATCGGGCGAGATCCGCGGGGCGGTGGCCCCGCGCGTCCCCGGGAGCCGGCGGGCCTCACTGGTCCTGAGGCTCCGGTACCAGAGTTCGGTCGAATCCCCCTGACGGGCGGCGTAGACGGCAAAGTCTCCGGCCGGGGAGATCGAGACATTCCGGAGCGGCTCTCCATAGGCGACGTTCGAGGAGGTGACCGCGAAGCTCATGGCGGCGCTGTCAGGCAATACCGCATCATAGATCGTTGGTCCGGCGGCGACACCGCCCTTCCGGGACCAGAAGAGCAGCGCGAGCAACCCCGCGCAGGCGACACAGAGGCCAAGGCTGATTGTTCGCCAGGGACCTGTCGTGGCCCGAGCGGCCTGAGTGGTGCGGGTGGTGGCGCGCGTGGTGGTGCCACCATGCAGCGCCGCGGAGAACTCCGCCGCGCTCGCAAAGCGGTCGGCCGGCAGCTTCTCGAGGGCGGTGAGCACCGCGTCCTCCACCGCCAGTGGCACCGTATCGCGCATCCGCGAGGGCGGGGCGGGCTTCTCGGTCATCACCTTGGCGACGATGGCCTGCGCGGTGCCGCCGAGGAAGGGCGGGTCGCCGACCAGCATCTCGTAGGTGATGCAGCCGAGGGCGTAGACATCGGAGCGGGCGGTGATCTCCCGCTCGCCCATCGCCTGCTCGGGCGACATGTAGGTCGGGGTGCCCAGCGACATCCCGGTCTCGGTCATCCGGGTGCCGCCCGCCTTGCTCGCAGCGAGTGCGATGCCGAAGTCGGCGACGAGCGCACGCCCGTCGTGCAGCAGGATGTTCTCCGGCTTGATGTCGCGGTGGATGACGTTGTGCCGGTGGGCGTAGTCGAGCGCACCGGCGATCTCGGTCGCGATGCGGACCGCATCGGCGATGGGGAGCTGCTTGTCCCGGTTGAGCCGGTCGCGCAGCGATTCCCCCTCGATGAACGGCATGACGTAATAGAGGAAGCTCCCCGCAGCGCCCGAGTCGAAGAGCGGCAGGATGTGCGGGTGCTGCAGGTTCGCGGTGGTCTTGATCTCGGAGAGGAACCGGTCGGCGCCGATGACGGCGGCGAGTTCGGGACGCAGCACCTTGATCGCGACCTTGCGGTCGTGCTTGAGGTCTTGCGCGAGATAGACCGTGGCCATGCCGCCTGCGCCGAGTTCGCGCTCGAGGCGGTAGCGGTCGGCGAGGGCGGAGCCTAATGCAGAGGGAATGGTCACCGTCGGCGGCCTGGGTTCAATCCTTGAAGGGTGACTTGGAGGGTTTCGCGCGGACCGGTCCGCCCGGCTTGCCCAGCAGCCGCTGCAGCTCCTCTTCGCTCAGCTCGAAGGGGTCGGCCTCGTAGCTCGGCGGGTCGATGCGCAGGATCTTGCCCGGATTGTCCCGGACCGGTACCAGCTCCCAGGCCGAGCGGGTGATGTCGCGCACCTCCCACTCATGTCCCTCCGGATCGGAGAAGCGTCGGTAGCCCATCAGGAGTCTCCTCTCGGCGATCATTGAATGACGATTCAGGGGTAAGGCGCCAGACCGGCTCTGCGGACGTGGGCATCGAAGCGATGCGCACGCGCGCGCCTCACCGCAGGAAGTTTAGCCGTCGCATCAGGGCGATGAACCTCGGCTCCGAACGGAGCGGGTCGTAGATCCGGTCGATCTTGAGCCAGACCAGCGCTTGCGAACTGGCGGCGTAGGCGCGCTCCAGCTCGTCGATCGCACGTCGGCTGTCGCCGAGGCCGAGGTGAAGCAGCGCCAGGTTCGCCGGCGCCACCTCCCCGCCGGGCGACATCTTCTTCAACTCCTCCAGCAACGCCATCGCCTGCGCACGATTGCCGGACCGGGCGTAGCTGTACGCCAGATAGCCGGTCGTGAACGGCGGCGCGCCGAGCTTGCGAGCGCGCTCGAAGGCCGCGATCGCGGCGTTGAGATCGCCGTTCTGCAGCGCCAGGAGCCCCTCCTCTTCGCCCGGGAAGAAGAAGCTCGGGTCCAGTTCCGCCGCCTTGGCGGTGAGCTCGTGCACGCGCGCCGCGTTCCGCTGGTAGACGTATGGGACGGTGTTGTCGGCCAGGATGGCCGGCGAGAGCGGATCGAGGGTGAGCGCCCGGTCACCCTCCGCGATCGCCTCGTCGAACCTGCCGACGAGCGAGAGCATCAGGCCGAACTGGTCGTGCGCAAAGGCGTAGTTGGGATTGAGTGCGATCGCGCGGCGGAACTCCCGCTCGCTTCCCTCCCAGTCATACTCGAACCAGGCCTTGAACACCGCCAGCGAGGTGTGCCCCTCGGCGGCCAGGCTGTCCAGCCGCACCGCTCGCTCCGCAGCTTCCTTCGCCTTCGGCCGGGCATCGCTCGCGCGGATGAATCCCTCGTTGAAGGCGGCCCAGGTGTACGCGTCCGACAGCCCCGACCAGGCCGGAGCAAAGGTCGGACTCAGCCGGACCGCCTCCTCGAAGTAGGTGATGGCCTTCTGGAGATTCTCGTCGCTGGGACGATTGAAGAAGAACCTGCCCTTGAGATAGGCATCGTGCGCCTCGGGGTCGATCGTCGGCGCGCTGGACAGGCGTGACTGCTCCCCCGGAGTCACCCGCACGTTGATGGCGCTGGCGATGGCGGAGGCCAGCTCGGCCTGCAGCGCCAGCACATCGCTCGAGGTGCGCTCGAAGGTCTCGGCCCAGAGGTGCTTGTCCGACCGGGCGTCGATCAGCTGCGCATTGATGCGCACCCGGTTGCCGGAACGGGTGACGGACCCTTCCACGATCGCGTCGACGTTGAGGGCCTTCGCGATCTCCGGTGTAGGCGGACGGTTCTTCCCCTTGAACTGCATCGCCGAACCGCGGGAGGTGACCCGGAGCTGACTGATCATCGCGAGATCGCTGGTCAGCTCATCCGTCATTCCCTCGGCGAAGTACTCCTGGGTGGAGTCGGCGGAGTAGTTGTCGAGCGGGAGGACCGCGATCGAGCGGATCGCGCTCGCGTCGCTCCCGCGCCGCCGGTAGAAATATCCTCCGATGAGCGCGACGAGGAGGAGGCCACCCGCGATCGCGAGCGCCCGCTGCCCGAAGCGGCGCGCGTCGGGAGATGTGTCCGACGCCTTCGCGGTCGCCGATGCCGCCGCCACGAAAGCCCCGCAGCCCGGGAACCGATCGGCGGGTGCCTTGGCGAGCGCGCGGAGGATCGCGGCGTCCATCGCCGGAGGAACAGCGGGCCTGATGGAACGAATCGACCGCGGGGATTCGGTCATGAGCCGGGCGATGATCGCCTGCGCCGTCGCCCCCGTATGTGGCGGTTCGCCCGTCAGCATTTCGTAGGCGACCGCACCGAGCGCGTACTGGTCGGAGCGGGCGTCGAGGGCGCGGTCGCCGGCCGCCTGCTCGGGGCTCATGTAGTGCGGCGTGCCGAGCGAGAGTCCGGACTCCGTGATGCGGGTCCCGCCCGCCTGCGCTACGGCGAGCGCGATCCCGAAATCGGCGATCACCGGCTGCCCCGACTGCAGGAGAATGTTCTCCGGCTTGAGGTCGCGATGGATCACGCCGCGTCCATGGGCGTAATCGAGCGCGGCCGCGAGGAGGCCCAGGAGCCGCAGGGTTTCCTCGACAGGGAGCTGTCGCTCACGCTCGATCCGGGCCCGCAGGGTTTCGCCCTCGATGTAGGGCATCACGTAGTAGAGCAGACCATCCGCGCTGCCGGAGTCGAACAGCGGCAGAAGGTTGGGGTGCTGCAGATTCGCGGTGGTCCTGATTTCGGCGAGGAATCGCTCGGCGCCGATCGCGGCGGCGAGTTCGGGGCGCAGGACCTTGATCGCGACGTGACGGTCGTGCTTGAGGTCCTGGGCGAGGTAGACGGTGGCCATCCCACCCTGGCCAAGTTCGCGCTCGATGCGGTAACGATCGGCGAGGGCGGCGGTGAAACGCTCTCTGGAGGCCGTCACAATCCCTTGGCCTCCAGCACCCAGATGTCGCTCTGCGCCTCCTGCAGCGCGACGAACAGCCGGTTCCTGCCCCGGGTCCAGTACGGACCGATCGGCGGGTGCGCCGGATCGTCGAACCGGAGCACCAATTGCGGCTTGCCGCCAGCGGGAAAGGGAACCGCCCAGATGCCGGGCGTGCGGCTGGCGTCGTAGCCGGCGAAGAGCACCTCCCGCCCGTCACTGGAGAAATCGGGAAAGGCGGAGGACGGGGCCGCCGGATCGAGCGTATCCACCAGCGCGCGTGGCGGCCCCGAATCGGTGGGGACGACAAAGACCCAGCCGCCGACCGGCCTCGAACCGAAGACGATCGAACGTCCATCGGGCGAGAACTTGGGGGCGATGCCGAAATCCACCCGCTGGATCGGCGCGCCGAAACTCCCGTCGGGTCCGCGCCGCAGCATCCGGATCCCGCCCCGGCCGTTGAGCAGTCCATAGGCGATGGCATTGCCATCGGGTGACCAGGCAGGAAGCAGCTCCTGGTCGGTGCTCGAGGTGAGCTGGGTGAGCGGACCGCCATCGAGCGGGAGCTCGTAGATATCCCGGCTCCCGGTGCGTGACGAGTGGAACACGATCGTGTGCCCATCGGGCGAGGGCGTCGGCGAGAAGTCCTGGAATTCGTCGGTCACCAGCCGCTCCGCCTCGCCGCCCGTCGACGGAATGCGGTAGGCCTGGGCATTGCCGCTCAGGTCGCTGGCGTAGTAGAGCCACCGTTCGTCCCGGGCGAGGAGGGGATTCTCCACCGACTGATTGCCCCGTGTCACCTGGACCGCGCCGGCCAGCCCCATCGGTCGTCGGCCCATCGGAACCGACCAGATGTTCGCGACCCGCTGATAGACGTTGTAGGCCAGCCGCTTTCCATCGGCTGAGAGCGAGATGCTCTGGGCCCCGAGCCCGACGGTGAGCCGCTCGATCGGTCCGCGAGCGCCGGCGGGGATGCGGTAGATGTCGCTCGGGCCATCGCGGTTCGAGACGAAGTAGAGCCACTTCCCATCGGGCGACCAGGCGGGCGAGCTGTTGCGCGCCGTACTGTCGGTCACCGTGGTGAGCGCCCCGGTGCGGACGTCCACCAGTTCCACCCAGCTCGGTGCGAGATTGCCGAAGAGCGGACCGACCATGGTCAGGTATGCGTTCCCTCCGCTGCACGCGAGCCGGGCGCCGTCCGGTGACCAGCGGCAGTCCGTCACGCTGTAGCTGGTGGCCAGCACTCTCGCCGTCGCACCGTTCGGCTTGAGATAGATCGAGTCGCCGACGACATAGGCGATGGTCTTGCCATCGGGGGACCAGGCCGCCGACACGATGCTCGCGGTGGCCGGAGCTTCCTGGCGCGACGTGCCGCCTGACGCGGGAATCGAGAAGAGCCCCCGCTGATTGGCGAAGAGAATGCGGCTGCCATCCGGCGACCAGCTCGGTGCGACCTCGGTGGCGACGGAGTCTTCGGTGAGCAGCGTGGCTCGGCCGCCGCTCACCTGTCGGAGGTAGAGCCGGGTTCGCAGACTGCTGCCCGCGACATAGGCCAGATAACGGCCGTCCGGCGAGAGCGCTGGATGAATCTCGAGGGTGTTCTCGTAGGTGACCTTGGTCGCGAGACCCAGCTCCGGTCGGGTGGTCCGATGCGCGAGAAGCCAGCCGCCGAGCGCCCCCGCGGCGAGCAGCACGGCACCGAAGGCACCGAGTCGCCACGACGGCACCGCGCCACGAGCGGACGGTTGAGGGGCCCGGCGCCGCGAGGTCGGCGAGCCGCTCCTTTCATTCAGCGCATCGGCGAATTCGGCCGCCGTCGCGAAGCGATCGGCGGGCAGCTTCTCGAGCGCGGTGATCACGGCATCGTCGACCGCGGGGGGAATCGAGCGCCGCTGCGCGGTGAGCGAGGCCGGTTCCGCCGTCATCACCTTGGCGACGATCGCCTGGGCGGTTGGACCGGTGAAGGGTGGTTCCCCCACCAGCATCTCGTAGCAGACGCAGCCGAGGGCGTAGACGTCGGAGCGGGCGGTGATCTCCCGTTCGCCCATCGCCTGCTCGGGCGACATGTAATGCGGCGTGCCGAGACTCATGCCGGTCTCGGTCATCCGGGTCACCCCCGCCTGACTGACGGCGAGGGCGATGCCGAAATCGGCGACCAGGGCCGCGCCATCGTGCAGCAGGATGTTTTCGGGCTTGATGTCACGGTGGACCACGCCGTGGCGGTGGGCGTAGTCGAGCGCACCGGCCACTTCGGAGGCAATGCGGACCGCGTCGGCGACCGGGAGCTGCTTCTCCCGGGTGAGACGGTCCCGGAGCGACTCCCCCTCGATGAAGGGCATCACGTAGTACGCGGTGCCGTTCGCCTCTCCCGAATCGATCAGCCCCAGGATGTGGGGATGCTGCAGCGCGGCGATCGTCTGGATCTCGCGCACGAAGCGCTCGGCACCGATGACCGCCGCGAGCTCCGGCCGGAGCACCTTGATCGCCACCTTGCGGCGATGCTTGAGGTCCTCGGCGAGATAGACGGTGGCCATGCCACCCTGCCCGAGCTCACGCTCGATGCGGTAGTGGCCGGCGAGGGCGGCGGACAGACGCTCGATGCTCATGGTGCAGGAGTGCCGCGGAGGCGGCGGAGCAGCGCCGGGAGATTCTGAATCACCACGATCCGGCTTCCGGGACTCCGCCGCACCATGGCGAAGGTGCGTCCGTCCGGCGAGATGTCGAAGTTGGCGTGCGGCGCCGTCCCCACCATGTCCCCGATCGGGAAGAGCATCTGCTGCGAGACGATGCCGAGGCTCGGTGACGTCCGCAGTGCCGCGGCGGCAAGGACGGTCTGGCCGCCCTTGTTGGCGCGGTAGAAGAGCTCACGGCCGTCCGGCCCCCAGACGGGCTCGGTCCCGCCCTCCTGTGATACCTGAACCTGGTCGCCCTTCCCATCCAGGGGCTGAAGGTAGACCTCCTGTCGTCCCGACTGGTCCGACTCGAACGCGAGCCACTTCCCGTCAGGCGAGGGCGCCGCGTAGGCCTCCTGGTAGGTGCTGGCCACCAGCGGCTCGATCGGTCCGCGGCCGCCGTTGGCCACCCGCACGATGTCCGCACTCGACGCGCCCTGCATGTCGTTTCCATCGGTGATCAGCGCGCTGCCATCCTTGAGCCAGGTACCGGTGTAGGTCAGGTGCTCGGAGGCGAGCAGCGACTCCGCGGGCTGGGTGCTGCCCGGGCGGGTCCGGTAGATCCCCAGCACACCGCTCTTGAGCGAGGCGAAGGTGAGGAACTGCCCGTCCGGGGTCCAGGTGGCGTCGTGGCCGTCGTGCGCAAAGGTGGCGCGGGAGAGGGTGTGCTGATCGAGCGCATAGAGCCAGACGTCGCGCCCGTCCGTCGAGGTGAGGTCGAACGAGATCCGGCGCCCGTCCGGTGCGAAGTGCGGCGCGTGCACGTTCGGCTGCTCGGCGAGCACGGTCTGCGCCTTGCCGATCCGGTCAACCAGGACGAGGGAGCGCGGTGAATCGGGGATGTAGGCGAGCGTACCGTTCATCGCGACGGCGAACTGCGCGATGCCGGTCCCCGTCAGCGCCACGCCGGTCGCCACCTGCACCGACGGGCCGAGGAGCTTGTGGCTGCGGCTGTCGAAGGGCGCCGCCGTGATCGAACCATCCGGCAGCACCGAGACCAGCTCTCCCGCGACGCTGCGAAACTCGACGATGGCGCGATCGATGAGCTTCGTGGTTTCTCCGGTCGTGAGATCCAGCAGCAACCCCGGCCCGCTCGCCGTGCCGCTCGGCGCATCGGTCACCAGCGCGGTCCGGCCATCGTCGAGCACCTGTTGGATCCGAAGCCCATGCAGCTTTTCCCGCGGAAGCGCGAGCGGGATCAGCGAGTCGTCCGGCGTCAGCCGGGTGATTCCGTTGGCGTTGCCCTCGGTGAACCAGTACGAGCCATCCGGGCCCCAGTTGCCGCTGAGATTGTTTGGCGGCAGGCGACTGGTCCGGGGCGTGCCTCCCTCGATCGGAATCCGGTACCCGCCGCTGAGGGAGGTGCCAAGAATGGTGCGTCCGTCGGCACTGATGCTCACGCCCCCCAGGCTGGTGGAACCGGAGACCTCGACCGCGTCCGGCGCGTCCAGCCGCTGGAGGAAAAGCGTGTTGGTGGTGCTTCCTACCGCTCCGGAGTAGACGATCGCGTCTCCGGACTGGGTGATGGCGATCTGGCGGGAGCGCGAGAGCCCGCTGGTGCCGAGATACGGCGCGATGATCGAAAGCCGCGAGGGGGGCAGCTCGGGCGCATCGGTGCGACCGATCCGCCGACCGAGGACAAAGGCGCCCGCGGCCGCGAGCAGAACGACCATACCGGCAATGGCGGAGAGTCGAGACGTCGGCATGGCCGCGGGCACGGCTCGCCCACCGCTCTTGTGGACCGTCCGCATTCCCGACGGATCGCTGAGCGCTGCGGCGAATTCGGCGGCGGTGGCGAACCGGTCGGCCGGGAGCTTCTCGAGGGCGGTGTGGACCGCGGCTTCCACGTGGGGCGGAATCGACTTGCGCTGACTGGTCAGCGATGCCGGCTCGGCCGTCATCACCTTGGCGACGATTGCCTGTGCTGTCGGGCCGGTGAAGGGCGGCTCCCCCAGCAGCATCTCGTAGAGTACGCAGCCGAGGGCGTAGACGTCGCTCCGCGCGGTGATCTCCCGCTCGCCCATCGCCTGCTCGGGCGACATGTAGGTCGGGGTGCCCAGCGACATCCCGGTCTCGGTCATCCGGGTGCCCCCCGCCTTGCTCGCGGCGAGTGCGATGCCGAAATCGGCCACGAGCGCTCGGCCGTCGTGCAGCAGGATGTTCTCCGGCTTGATGTCGCGATGGACGACGCTGTGCCGGTGGGCATAGTCGAGGGCGCTCGCGACTTCGCTGGCGATGCGCACCGCGTCCGCGACTGGCAGCTGCTTCTCCCGATTCAGCCGGTCGCGCAGCGTCTCGCCCTCGATGAACGGCATCACGTAGTACAGGAAGCTGTCTGCGGCGCCGGAGTCGAAGAGCGGCAGGATGTGCGGATGCTGCAGGTTCGCCGTGGTCTTGATCTCGGAGAGGAACCGCTCGGCACCGATCACTGCCGCGAGTTCCGGCCGGAGCACCTTGATCGCGACCTTTCGGTCGTGCTTCAGGTCCTGGGCGAGATAGACCGTGGCCATGCCACCCGCGCCGAGTTCGCGCTCGAGGCGGTAGTGACCGGCGAGGGCAGTGGCGAGACGCTGTGGCACGCCGCTCATGACACCCCTTTCATCGGGATCCGAGCGCCGAGCGCTCGGCAATGACGGAGTCACGCTGGGCCTGGAACGGAAGGTCGGGATGGGTGCGCAGCGTCAGATAGTGGTCGTACGCCCGGCGCGCGCCAGCGCGGTCGCCCGCCAGTGCGGCGAGACGCCCCTCCTGACGGAGAAATGCCGGCAGGGTCCAGAGATAAGCCGGATAGTAGTTGCTTTCCCGTCGCCGGATGGCCGCAAGGGCCCCCGGGATGTCACCCTGCGCCTCACGCAGCCGCGCGATCGTCCAGTTGGCCGCCACCGTCGGCGCGGTCGGCGGCCCCATGGAGAGCCAGCGAGGTCCGTCCCGCATGAGCGCGTCGAGGGCCGCGAGCCGCGACGTGTCGCTTCGGTCGCGGCCGCCTTCGAGCAGTGTCTCCAGCAGCAGCGGGCAGACCCGAAACTCGCTCGGCTCCCAGAATTGTGACGGAATGGGTGGTGTGGCGAGCGCGGCGAACGTCCGCTGCCGTCGGATGGCCGCCCGGGTGCCGACCGTGTCGCCGGCGCCGGCGTGATAGAGCTCCACGAAGCAGTCCTGCACGGGCGGCCAGGGAATGCTGGTCGCTCCCATGGTCCATTGGTGCACCGCGGGATCGTTCCGCGCCACCTCCATCGCGGCCTCCCCCCGATACGGCGGCTCGACCATCGCCTGGGTCATCAGGTGGACGAATCCCCACGCCGGGCTCGCGGCACCAGCGCTCCGCATGTTCACGAGGCGTCCCTCGGCGAACGCCACCGCCTGCTCGCCGAGCCACGCGGAGCCCCGTTCCTGCGCGGTCGCGCCCTCGCGGCGAAGCGCCGCATTGGCCCAGCGCGCATCCGCGAGCGGCAGGCCGATCTGCACGCTGTGGAGCGCAATCTTCACGAGCTTCTGGGAGTAGTTCATCCCGGCCGAGTCGTCGCCCCGGCCCCGCCACCGCAGTGCGGCGGCACTGTCGCCGAGGGTCACCGCGACCGCCCACGACATCGTCGCATCGGCGTAGCCACGCCGGACCGGCATCTCCAGCAGCGCCGCCAGGCGTCGGCATACCTCCCGGTCCCGGTCCCAGGTCGCGAGGAAGAGCCGGGCCTGCAGTGCGGGCGCGAAGCTCGAGTCGAGCGCGATGGCGCGGTCCAGCGCCACGACAGCCCGGCCATGCCAGTCCGGGGCGGTGGCGACCGCTCCATACATGCTGAGCGTCACACCGAGCTGCAGCCACTCCTCCGCGCCGTCGGGGGCACCGGCTGCGGCGTCCTCCGCCTGGGCGATGATTTCGGCGTAGGTCGACGCGCGGGGGTAGTTGGGGCCGACGAATGACATCCCGCGGAAGAGCGCGAGGTCGCGGGCACTGAGCCGGTCGTGGAGGCGCCAGACCGTCGGGATCGCGAGGAGTCCCTCCACGCGGTGGACGGTGCCGATCCAGGGATTGGTCGTGACCAGACCAAGAGCCGCCTGCGCAAATCCGCTGTCCCGCTGGACGGCGCTGCCGAAGCGGTCCATGGCCGCGAAGAAGTCCCCTCGCCGGTACGCCTTCTGACCCGCGAGGTAGTCCTGCAGGGCCTCGAGGGAGGTGGCCGCGAGTCCGTCGAGCCGCTCGCGACCCTCGCCGGCGTCGAGACTCAGGAGCCTCGCCGTGAGGCGGTTTACCAGCACCGCCACGCTGTCCGCCATTCCCGCGACCGACCCGCTGGCGAGCACCGCCCCGTCCGAGACCCGGAGCAGCGTGGCGTTCAAGGTCAGTTCGGTCGGCGTCGCGACGGCGCTGCCTAACAGAACACGGCCCGCCCCCAGGCGGGTGGCCAGTCTTCGCGAGTCCTCTTCCGAGAGGTCTCCCGCCTCGTTCCCCACTTCGCGACGCCAGGCGCTCAGGGTGGTGCGGGGTTCGAGGATGCGCGGACCGGCGACGCCGGTCAGGCGGGCGTCGAGCAGGTCGAGCATCGACTCGCGCAGATAGGCGATCGCGGGACTTCCCCCGACGCGAAACGGCAACACCATGATCACGTCGGCATCGCGATCCGCGGGGACGCGCGCCGTCCGCAGCGCCGCCCATCCCGCAGCGATCAGCACCAACACGGCGACGATGCCGGCGGCGCGGAGGGCGGGGCGTCGCGAGGCGCGCGTTCGGGGCGGAGCGTGCTCGGCGTGCAGTGCCTCGGCGAACTCGGTCACCGTCCGGAAGCGGTCGGCCGGTGTCCGCTGGAGCGCACGTTGCAGCGCCTGATCCACAGCGACCGGTACCGCCTGACGCACGATCTGCACCGCGGGTGCTGGCGACGCGAGGCGCTTGGCGATGATCGCGGCGGCGGTCTGCCCGGTGAAAGGGGGCTCGCCCGCGAGCATTTCGTACAGCATGCTCGCCAGCGAGTAGAGATCGGAGCGACCATCCACGTCGGATTCTCCCGCCGACTGCTCCGGGCTCATGTATGCCGGCGTGCCGATGGCCATGCCGGTGACGGTGAGTTGCTCCCCGCCCGCGACCCCGACGGCACGGGCGATGCCGAAGTCGGCGACCACCGCCTGCCCGCTCGAGAACATGATGTTGTCGGGCTTGATGTCGCGGTGAACGATGCCGCGCTGGTGCGCATGGGCCAGGGCGGCAGCCACCTGCGTCGTGATCGCGATGCTTTCGGCGACCGGCATCTGCCGCTCGCGGGCCATCCGCTCGCGCAGCGATTCGCCCTCGACGAAAGGCATGACGTAGTAGAGGAAACCGTCGGCGCTGCCCGAATCGAAGAGTGGCAGGATGTTGGGGTGCTGGAGCGCCGCCGTCGTCCGGATCTCCTGGAGGAACCGCTCGGCACCGATCACCGCCGCGAGTTCCGGCCGGAGCACCTTGATCGCGACCTTTCGGTCGTGCTTCAGGTCCTGAGCGAGATAGACGGTGGCCATGCCACCCGCGCCGAGTTCGCGCTCGAGGCGGTAACTACGGCTAAGGGCGGACGTCAGTCGGTCAACGGCGTCCGTCACGCTGGGGCCTTGGCAGAGGAGAGATCAGGGCAGGAATCACTGGGCGAAAGTACGGCATTCCACAGGGACTGGCTAGGAGGAATCGGCATTCGTTCGCCAGCGGATTCCTCCTCCCGCTGGTCACTCTGCCCGCAGCACCTGCGACCAGAGCGGCTTGGCCGGATCGCCGATCACGAGCCGGTAGACGCCGAGCGTTGGCACGAATTCAAAGTCGCTCGTCTGGCCGACATCGAGGAGAACTTGCGACGGGCCGCTGATCGCGAGCGCGGTGGGAAGATTGGCGCCGTCCCGCGCCAGGTGGCGCCAGGTGACCAGGGTCGAGTCCCGGTAGATGCCGTAGGGCAGCGCGCCGGCGACGCCGATGTTCACCAGGCGGATCCGATGCTTCACCCCCGGCGTCAGCACGAGTGGCGCGGGCATCGAGTCGCCGTTCACGAGGAGCTGTGACGGCTCCGAGGCGCTGTCCCAGCCGGTCACGAAGATGTGATCGCGGCGGGGATCGAGGCGCTGTCCCGGCTCGAGCACCACGATTCCGCCGTAGAGGCCGGAGGAGAGCTGCTCGATGTCGTTCATGTGGGTGTGATAGATGAAGGTCCCCGCGCGCGGCAGGGTGAGACGCGCGACGAAGGAGTCGCCCGGCTCGATCGAGGGTGCGAGCCGGGTGCCCAACCCGCTCCATCCGGGGACACCATCGGAATAGCTCTCCAGTTCGATGCCGTGCCAGTGGATCGCCGCCGTCTCGCGGAGCCGGTTCACCACCACGATGTCGGTGGGCAGTCCGCGGGTGAGCACCAGGAGCGAACTGCCGACAGGGATCGAATCGGGCGCTGGTGGCTTCGCGCCCCGCTGCAGCACGTAGCTCAGCGCGCGCGGGGCTCGGCCCCGTTGCTTCCCCTCCTGCACGAAGAGATGCAACCGCCGGGCCGGTCCGCGCACCGCTTCCTGTGCCCCCGGCCTGGGATGCACCACGATGCCCACGATGAGCCCCGCCATGTGCACCTGCGGATCGTGCGCCATCCGGTCGTGGCTGTCCGCCGGCGGCGGATCGAGCCGGGTATCCGGGATGACGTGAAACCCGATGTGGCAGTGGAAGAGCCAGTCGCCCGGTCTGTCAGGCGACCAGGTCATGTCCATCGTCTCGAATGGCATCAGCGTCTCGGTCACCAGCAGCGGACGGGCGCCAGGCGTGAGCGCCGTATCGGCCAATCCGTCCCCGCGGCGGTCGAGCCGGAAGTAGAAGCCGTGCAGGTGCATCGGGTGCGGCCGGGTGGAGCCGTTGATCACCCGCCAGCGGACGCTGTCGCCGACGGTGGCTTCGAATCGCTCGGTGTACGGCCAGGAGCGGCCGTTGATGGCGAGCGCGTTCCGGTAGGTGACCGAGTCGAGCAGGTCGCCCCAGATGTTCATCATCAGGATGCGGTCTGGCGGCGAGCCCCCGACCGGATCGACGATGAATGCCCCGGAGGTCGTCTCTCGCTCCTGATCGGAGAAGGGGTGGACCGAGTGCTTGCCCGGCAGGGCGTAGTAGAGGTAGGTCCCCGGTGCGCCGGCGGAGAAGGTGACGGTGGCCGAGTCGCCGGGGTGGAGCACGAGGCTGTCACCCGTCGTGCCGGGATGAGACTCGAGCCCGTGCACCGCGATGGTCGAGTCGGTGAGCCGGTTCCACACCGAGGCGACGATGACGGTGCCGGTCTGCACGCGGATCAGCGGCCCGGGAATCTGCGGCGCACGGCCCGCCTCACTGAAGGCAGAGACCTTGATGGACGAGCCGCTGTCCGCCTCCGGGTACCAGATGGCCCTGGCGACCTCGAGGTGCAGCTCGAGCGTGTCACCATGCAGGCGGCCGGCTGGGGAGCGATTGTCGTTGGGCTGAACGCGGGGAAGGTTGTCGCCTGCTGCCGACGGCGGCGTGCGCGAGAGGACGGGGGCCAGCAGCAGTGCGGCTGTCGCCATGCATCGTGCGGCGTTGTGCATCGGGACTCCCTGCGTCAGTGCGCGGTCCGTGCGCGGAGTTCGGTGAACCAGTGATCCACCTGCACGATCGGGAGCTTCGGGCGGAGGACCTTGTGCGCAACCCTGCGGTCGTGCTTCAGGTCGAGGCGATAGCGGTCGGCAAGGGCCGCGGCGAGGCGGTCAGGAATCCCGGTCATCGCCGGTCCTCGAGCTTCGCCTTCAGCTCCGCGAGCCAGTTGTCGGCGTAGACGAGGTTCTCCGCCCCGTCGGTCCCGGGCTCACGGATCATGAGAAAGCGCTGGCCGTCGGATGTCACGTCATACTGCTGCCGGTTGCGCGCGGAGCGATACGGGGCGACGGAAAAGAGCGGGACCGGTGTGCCGGACGCAAAGGTGGGTGTGGAGGTGACCGGCGCCGCCATCAGGGTGTTATTCGTCTTGAAGAACAGTTCCCGGCCATTCCGGCTCCAGCGTGGCTCACTGCCGCCATCCCGCGATACCAGGTGGGTTGCATTCCCCGAGGGGAAGGGCGTGACGTACACCTCCCTCCGCCCGCTCACGTCCGACATGTAGGCCAGCCAGCGTCCATCGGGCGACAGCGCAACCTGGCTCAGGAGTGTCTTGCCCACGACGAGCAGCACCACGGTGGTGTCAGCCAGGCGCCGAGCCCGGATCCGGCTGCGGTTACCCTCCTCGTCGGTCCGGAACACCAGCCACTGTCCGTCAGGCGAACGCTCGGCCTCCCACATTCCCCAGGCGTAGTCCTCCAGCAGGACGGGCGCGGCGCTCGCATCGACCGGCATCTGCCAGGCGTTGTAGTCGTCCTGGCCCGCCGAGGAACGGTTGGAGAGGAACACAAGGGAGCGGCCATCGCTGGTCCAGGCCGGCCGCCAGTTGACCGAACCGTTGTCGGTCAGCTTTTGCCGGGCGCCATCAGCGCGCCGGATCCAGATCTCTGCAGTCTCCTCCCGCACGCTCACCGCCAGAGCCTTCCCGTCCGGTGAGATCGCGGGGTACTGAAAGTCCCGGCGCCAGCCGGAATCGACCATTACTTCCCGGCCGTCCCGGGAAACCCAGACCAGCTCGGAGGGCAGGGTGCCTCCGCCGGCCATGGCGTAGAGCGCGCTGCCGGAGGCCGAGAGGGTGAAGCTGCCCGGCAGCACATCCTCGAGAACCGGGATCGCGTCCGAGCCCAGCGTGAAGCTCTTCGGGTCGAAAGGAACCGCGAAGAGCGACCCAGCCTGGTCGGTATAGAGCAGGTGACCGGTTGGGGCATACCAGCCGCCCGCGGCGTCGGGGATGAGGACGCGGGCGCTGTCGGCGGCGAAGTCGAGTACGTAGACCGATCGGGACACCGAGCAGTTGCCGGGGCAGCTGGTGAACAGCACGCCCCGACTTCCTGGCAGCGGAGCCAGGAGGCCGGAGACGTCGATCGAGTTGCGGTTCTTCTTCCACAGCGGAGTGCCCGTGCCGCCCTCGCTCGAAACCCGGCGAAAGTAGTTATCCGTGCTCACGTACACGATCGTTCCATCATCGAGCCATGCGGCGCTTGGAAAATTCGGATTCGCGTCGCTGGCGATGGTGATCGGGGCTCCGCCGTCGACCGGTGCCTTGCGGAGCCGGCTGCCGGCAATGAATCCGATCCATCGTCCATCGGGCGAGAAGAACGGCGACGTTCCGCCCTCGCTTCCGGGGATGGGCCGGGCCTCGACTTCGTTCCGGGTCTTGCGCATCAGCAAGGCGCTGTCGCTGACGGGATCACTGAACACGATACTGGACCCGTCCGGCGCGATGGCGGCCTGTGTCGCGATTCGGGTGATGCCGGGCGCGAGCAGCGAGCCGAAGGATCGCTGCCACAGGATCACCCGCTGGCGGCTCGTGATCGCCGCAGGCCCTGGCCGGAGCCACCCCCACGCGGCCAGCAGCAGGGCGCATCCCAGTGCCAGGTACAGTGGCAGAGCGCCCGCCGACCGGCGGGCCGAACGGGTCGCGTGCGACCGGCTGGTGAGATGCCCGCTGCCGCCGCCATGCAATGCCGCCGCGAACTCCGCCGCGGTCGCGAAGCGGTCCGCCGGGAGCTTCGCGAGTGCGGTGAGCACGGCGCCCTCGACGGCGTCCGGGATGCTCTTCCGCTGCGCGGCCATCGGGGCCGGCTCGCCGGTCATCACCTTGGCGATGATGGCCTGCGCCGTCGGGCCGGTGAAGGGCGGCTCGCCGAGCAGCATCTCGTAGGTCATCGCACCGAGGGCGTAGACGTCGCTGCGGGCGGTGATCTCCCGTTCCCCCATCGCCTGCTCCGGCGACATGTAGTGCGGCGTGCCGAGACTCATGCCGGTCTCGGTCATCCGGGTGCTGCCGGCAGTGCTGACCGCCAGCGCGATGCCGAAGTCGGCGACGAGGGCGCTGCCGTCGTGCAGCAGCACATTCTCCGGCTTGATGTCGCGGTGGATGACGCCGTGGCGGTGGGCGTAGTCGAGGGCACCGGCGACTTCGGTCGCGAGGCGGACCGCGTCGGCGATGGGGAGCTGCTTCTCGCGCGTGAGCCGGTCGCGCAGGCTCTCCCCCTCGACGAACGGCATCACGTAATACGCCGTGCCGTTGAGCTCGCCGCTGTCGATGAGACCGAGAATGTGCGGATGCTGCAGCGTCGCGATGGTCTTGATCTCGCGCAGGAACCGCTCGGCCCCGATGACGGCGGCGAGCTCGGGGCGGAGGACCTTGATGGCGACCCTGCGGTCGTGCTTGAGGTCCTGGGCGAGGTAGACCGTGGCCATGCCGCCGGCACCGAGCTCCCGCTCGAGGCGGTAGCGGTCGGCGAGGGCGGCGGTCAGTCGCTCGAGCGGGCTGTCGGTCATCTATCGCTTCAGCCCCGCAAGGTACTGCTGAAAGACGGGATCGTTCCGGATCCGGTCCCAGTCCGGATCGACCCGGATGAAGGCCGGTGTCAGGCGGCTGGGACGGCCGGCCAGGCTGCGCAGTTGCTCGACCGCCGGTGCCGCCTGGCCGGCCAGGGCGAAGATCCGGGCGAGGTTGACCACGTTGTCCACGCCGAAGTAGGCGTCACGCTCGGGCGGGAGGAGTTCGATGGCACGGCGCCCCTCCCGTATCGCGAGGTCGAACTTGCCCTGCCTGGCGTGCACGATGGCCAGATCTGTCGAAAAGCCGTAGTCGTCGGGGAGTTCGCGGAGACTCGCGATGAGAATGGCGCCCGCGGAGTCGTACGCCACGGCCGCCGCCGCCGGCTCGCCGCGGAGCCGGAGCAGGTCACCTCGGAAGATGTAGCCGTCGGCGACGCCGCGGCTGGAGGCGCTGGGCGGGATATCAAGGAACGCATGGCTGAGGGAATCGTTGTGCGCGATGACGAAGGCCGGAGGCCGGCCATTCCCGATCATGAGCCGCACCGGCGTCATGTGCGTCAGGGCAAGCCTGTAGGCGGCCTCGGCCTCCCGCAGGTCACCGTGCTGGCTGAGCCGGGTCAGAATGAGGAAGAAGTAGGAGTCGGGCTGGTCGGGAGCGACCTCGATGCCCCGGTTGCAGGCGGCGACCGCCTTGTCGTACTCGCCCAGGATGCCGTAGGTCTCGCAGACCTGTCCGATCGCGCTGGCGGAACCGGGGTCGAGTTCCATCGCACGCGCGAGGTGCTCGGCCGCCTCCCGCCACTTCCCCTGGCGCCGCTCCACGAAGCCGATGGCCGAGATCAGGTCGGCGCTGTTCGGCTGGGCGCGCTGCACGATGGCGAACTCCTTGAGCGCCCCCTCGTAGTCGCGCTTGCGGTAGAAGTAGTACCCCATGGCGCGATGCGCCTCAGGGAGGTCGGGCTGCAGCGCGAGCGCCCGCTTCGCCGTCGTCTCCGCCGCCGCCAGCGTCTCGTCCTTCCTGCTGATGTAGAGCCAGTGGGTCAGGCCCAGGGCCTCGGAGAGTCGCCCCCACGCCAGCGCAAACTCGGGGTCGAGCTTGACCGCGCGCTGGAGCATCGGGATTGCGGCATCGAAGTTCGCCCGGGCCAGCCCGCGATTGAGGTAGTCGATGGCGCGAAGATAGAGATCGTAGGCCTCGGGGCTCTCGGTCGGCCGGCGGCCGAGCGCCTCCCGTTCCGGCGCGTTGAGCGTGACCTGCAGCGCCTTGGCCACCTCGGTCGAGACGTCGCCGTAGACCTGGAAGACGCTCGAGAGCACCGCCTCGTAGCCGTGCGCCCAGACGCTGCTCGTATCGGAGACCCGGATCAGCTCGGGGCTGACGCGGACCTTCGGGTCCTTCCCCGGTGCGAGGTCCCACTGCACGGTGCCGGTGAGGACGTAGCCGACGCCCAGCTCCTGACCGATCTCACTCACGCTCTTGGTGGTGCCCCGGTAGCGGGCCGCAGTGCTCCGCGGAATGACGCTCATCCCGCCGATGCCGGTGAGTTCGGTGGTGATCGCCTCGGTGACGCCATTGGCGAAGTACTGCCGGCTGGTGTCGCCTTGATTCTCGAACGGCAGCACCACGAGGCGACGGGCATTCGCGTCGAGACGCGGAGTGCCCGTGCGATGGGTCGCGAACCACGCTGCGCCAGCCACGATGGCAGCCACGAGCAGCACGGCACCGGCGCCGAGCGCGCGGCTTCGACTGGGCGACTTCTCCGCGATCGGGGCCGAGTCGGTCGTGGCCCGCATCGCGCTGGTCGGAGGCATCCCGCCACTCGGCGTCGCCAGCGGTTCCAGGACCGCCACCAGGTCGTCGGCCGTCTGGAAGCGATCGGCGGGCCGCTTCTCCAGGCAGCGCATCACGGTGCTCTCGAGCATGGGCGAGAGCCCCGGCCGCCGCTCGCCGATCGGGGTGGGCACCCGCGTGACGTGGGCCGCGAGGGTCTGCTGCGGATTGAGCCCGTGAAAGGGCGGATAGCCGGTGAGCATCTCGTACGCCAGGATCCCAAGCGCGTAGATGTCCACCCGGCCGTCGATCTGCGGGTCGGCGGTGGCCTGCTCCGGCGCCATGTAGGCGGGAGTGCCTAACGCAACCCCGGCGGTGGTGAGCTGCTGTCGCCCGCTGGCCTCGGTGACCGCCTTGGCGACGCCGAAGTCCATCACCATCGCATGCCGGCCGGAGAGGAGGATGTTCTCCGGCTTGATGTCGCGATGCACCACGCCGCCCTTGTGCGCCACCGCGAGCGCTTCGGCGATCTCGCCGAGCAGCCGGACGGCCTCGTGCACCGGCATCTCGCCCGAGCGGGCCAGCCGGTCGCGCAGCGTCTCGCCCTCGACGTAGGGCATCACGTAGTAGAAGAAGCCGCCGGACTCGCCGGAGTCGAGCACGCCGAGGATGTGCGGGTGGGTGAGCCGGGCGGCCACCTGGATCTCGCGCTCGAATCGCTCGGCGCCCATGGTCGCGCCGAGATCGGGGCGGAGCACCTTCACCGCTACCCGCCGGTCGTGCTTGAGGTCCTGCGCGAGGTAGACGGTGGCCATCCCGCCGCTGCCTAACTCGCGCTCGAGGCGGTAGCGGTCGGCGAGGGCGCTGGCGAGGCGGTCTGCGGAATTACTCATGAGTGGCGTTCATCGCGGGAGCAGATCCGTCCAGCGCTCAAGCATCACCAGTTCGGTTGGCGGCCGGAGCTTCGGGCGCCAGCGCAGCATGAGGAACCGTCCGTCAGGTGCCACATCGAACAGCGGTTTGAGCCCGGCGATGGCGAAAAGGACCCCCGGCGTTCCCGCCTGGAAGGATGGCGCGGTCTTCACCGGCGCGGCCATCATGTTGCCGCCCGCGACGTAGTAGAGCGCGTTGGCGGCGCGCGACCAGCGCAGCGACGACCCGGGGTCGACCGACACCGCGACCCGCCAGTCCTCGGTGCGGCCCGGATCCGTCGAGCGCACGTGCGCCTCGAACGAACCGGCCGACGCGGACAGGTAGGCCATCCAGTGCCCGTCTGGTGACACTTGCGGACGCACGGCCATGACGCCGGGCGGTGTGACCGCTGAGTCCGGTGACGTACGGGCCAGTACATGGCGGAAGATGCGCGGCACGCCGGCGGCCACCTTCGTGAACAGCAGGTTGCCCGAGCCATCGATGGCCGTATTCCCGAAACCGACGAACTCCATCCGGTCGATCAACTCGGGCGGGGCGGCACCGCCCGCGTCAACCCGGTGCAGGCCATGACTGGCGCCCAGCCCGGCGAAGTAGAGTTCCCGGCCGCCGGGTGCAAACACCGGGTCGACCAGGATCGTCCCGTTGACCGACACCCGAGCGACCGATCCGCTTGCCAGGTCGCGGACCAGCAGGTCAGTGCCGCGGTTGACACCCACGCTGACCGCCGCTCGCTGGCCATCCGGTGACAGGGCGACACCGTCGAACTCGCCGATCCAGCGCTCGTCGACCGCCGTGACGCGACCCTGCGTGACCCAGACGAGGTCGCTCGGGTCGTCCCCCCGACCCCACCCCCCGGCCACATAGATCATCCGTCCGTTGCGCGCGACGGTGACCCGGCCCGTGCTGGTGAAGTTTCCCGTGCGGAGGCCCGTGGCGATCGTCACCGGGGCACCGGTCGTCCGGAGTCCCCGGACGTCGAACGGGACGGCCACGATCGAGCCGTTGGAGAGGGTGACGACCAGGTACCCGGGGGGCGCGAACACGGCGCGAATGCCGGTCATGAGCTTCGAGACGCGGCCGCCGTCGGGGCCGACGGCCGCAATCGCCGTGCTGTCGGAGCTCCTGCCGGCGGTCGTGAAGATCGTCCCGCCACCGGGCAGTCCGGCGGCCTCGACGTGCAGCACGTCGTGCGCGGCGGTATCGGGCATCGTCAGGCGTTGCGTCTCCCCGCCCGCGACCGATACGCGCCGCAGTCCGTCCAGGGCGCTGTACACGATGTGCCCATCGTCCGTCCAGACCAGCGGAGAGCCGATCGCGCCCGTCGCGACGGTTCGCGGCGACCCCCCATCAAGTGCCTGGATGACGACGGAATCGTTGCGGAGGAACGTCACGCGCTTGCCATCGGGCGAGAGCGTGGCATTGTCCCCTCCTTCGCTCCGAGGAATCGGCACGGGGCTGGTGGCATCGGCGGTGCGCATCCAGAGGCGGCCGCCGCCGTCGTACACCAGCACGGAGCCATTCTCTGACAGCGAGAGGACGTTGCCCAGCGGCGCGCTGTCGGGCAGCACGATCCGCACCCGCCAGGGGTGGTCGGCCTCGGCGGACGCTGGCTGCAGCCAGCCGCGGATGGCGGCAACGAGGAGGAGGAGCGCGGTGGCGCTCGCGATCAGGGTTCGGCGCTTCCACGGCCCCGCGGTCGCCCCGCGCCGGCTTCCTCGGGGTGGACTCGAGGAGCTGACAAACGCCGGATTGCCCAGCGCCGCCGCGAACTCCGCCGCACTGGCGAATCGGTCGGCCGGCAGCTTCTCGAGCGCGGTGTGCACCGCCGCCTCCACCTGCGGCGGGATCGACTTCCGCTGGCTCATGAGCGATGCCGGCTCGGCCGTCATCACCTTCGCCACGACCGCCTGCGCCGTCGGGCCGCTGAAGGGCGGCTCGCCGATGAGCATCTCGTACAGCACGCAGCCGAGGGCGTAGACGTCGGAGCGGGCGGTGATCTCGCGTTCGCCCATCGCCTGCTCGGGTGACATGTACGTCGGGGTGCCGAGCGACATGCCGGTCTCGGTCATCCGGGTCCCGCCCGCCTTGCTGGCCGCGAGCGCGATCCCGAAGTCGGCGACCAGCGCGCGACCATCGTGCAGCAGGATGTTCTCCGGCTTGATGTCGCGGTGAACGACGTTGTGGCGGTGGGCGTAGTCGAGCGCCCCGGCGACCTCGGTGGCGATGCGGACCGCGTCCGCGATGGGGAGCTGCTTCTCCCGGTTGAGCCGGTCGCGGAGCGATTCGCCCTCGATGAACGGCATGACGTAGAAGAGGAACGAGTCCGCTGCGCCGGAGTCGAACAGCGGCAGGATGTGCGGGTGCTGCAGGTTCGCCGTGGTTTTGATCTCGGAGAGGAAACGTTCCGCACCGATGACGGCCGCGAGTTCCGGCCGCAGCACCTTGATCGCTACCCGCCGGTCGTGCTTGAGGTCCTGCGCGAGGTACACCGTCGCCATGCCGCCGGCACCGAGCTCCCGCTCGAGGCGGTAGCGGTCGGACAGGGCGGCGGTCAGGCGCTCGTTCACGGCGCCTGCTTCATCTTCGCGTCCAGCTCGGTGAACCAGTTGAGCACCACCGTGAGGCGGCGAGTCTCCGGGCCGGCCGAGGTGGTGCGCTGCAGCATGACGAACGTCCTGTCGCCCGGCCGGACGCCGAAGCTCTGGTGCCAGGGCTGGAAGACGAAGGGGTCGGTGCTGAAGAGCGACTGGTGTCCGGTGACCCGCAGGTCCGGGCTGGTGACGAGACTCGCCGCGACCAGGGTGTCGCCGGGCGCAATGTAGAAAAGCTCGCGGCCGGAGTGGGCCCAGACCGGGCTGGTGCCGCCCGCCGCGGAGATCTGCCAGCGCGCCCGGGACACGTCGGGGAAGGGCCGGACATAGACCTCTTCCCGGCCTGACTCGAGGGATACGTAGGCGATGTAGCGGCTGTCGGGAGAAAGCGCCGGCATGTACTCGTCGGCCTGCCCGTTGGCGATCGTGAGCCGGGTCGTGTCGCCGCTGAGGCGCCGGGCGTAGAGATCACGCACGCCGGAGATGGTGCCGGTGCGATACGCCACCCATTGGCCGTCGCGGGACCAGTCGGCCTCGTCGATCTGCGAGGTGTCGGTCGGGAACAGCCGTTCCGGGCGGTCGCTGCCGTCCGCCCTGATCCGAAAGAGGTGCGTCGCGCTCCCCTGCATGTCGGAGCTGAAGCTCAGCGTGCGGCCATCCGCCATCCAGGCGCCGCGATAGTTGATCGTGCCGTCGAAGGTGAGCCGGGTGAGCGGGCCGGCATCGAGCTGCTTCACCCACAGCATCGCGGCATTCGTCCCTTCGGAGAGGGAGGCGGAGAGCTGGCGCCCGTCCGGCGAAAGCGTGACGCTCGTGAAGCGGCCCAGCCACGAGGGATCAAGCATCCGGCTTCGGCCGCTCCGCTCGACCTCGGCCGGTGTGCCCCTGCCGGCGGTGGCGTTCGCCTGGAGGTAGATCATGGTGCCGTCGTCCGCCACGGTGAACTCGGGCACGATGGTCAGCTCGCTCTGCACCCCGCTCAGGAGCAGGGTCGGGGGCCGCTTGAACTTGAGCGTGCCGACGTCGAACGGAGCCCCGACCACGGTGCCATTCTGCATGACCACGATGAGTGCACCGTTAGGCAGATAGAAGGCGCGTGACCCGCCCGGGAGGATGGTGTCGAGCTGCTGCGTCTCCAGGTGGACCGCCATGATGACCTGCTGAGCGCAGTTGTTGCCGCAGCGGGTCACCAGCAGCACATCCTTTCGCGGCAGCGGGGTGGGATAGACCATCCCGCCGTTGGTTGGCGCCTGCACCAGCGTCGTGACCGGGCCTCCCGAGGAGGAGACGGCCTGCAGCGCGAAACTCGGGCTGTTGAAGACAATGCGGCCGTCGTCGAGCCAGGCGCCGCCAGGCAGAATCGGATTGACGCCCACTTCGGCCACCTGCGTGGGTGTTCCGCCCCCCGCCACGGGAATCTTGAAGAGCTTGCCCTCGGCGACATAGGCGATCCACGACCCGTCGGGAGAGAAGAAGGGGCCATCGCCGCCTTCGGTCCCGGGCAGGGCGCGCGGCTCGACATCGCCGCGGTCGCGGATCATGAGCCTGGTGATCCCGGTCCGGCCATCCACACCGCTGCCGCCTCGGCTCACAAACACGACGCGGGCCCCATCCCGCGAGATCGTGAAGGCGTTGCCGTAGTAGCCGGTGTGATTCACCCGGAGGTCGGGCAGGTCGAGGCTGAGGCGGGTGACGGGTGCCTGGGCCGGTGTACGCAGCTTCACCGCGAGTGCGGCCGCCGCGAGCGTGGCGAGCACCGCGATCACGCTCACCACGCGGAGCGCGACCGGACTCGCGTTTCTGCGCTGCTGCCCGCGGGGCGGAGCAGGAGCTCCGCCCCTACCTTGAATCGCCGCCGCGAATTCTGCCGCACTCGCGAAGCGGTCGGCCGGGAGCTTCGCGAGTGCGGTGAGCACGGCGCCCTCGACGGCCTCCGGAATGCTCTTCCGCTGCGCGGCCATCGGGGCCGGTTCGCCGGTCATCACCTTGGCGATGATGGCCTGCGCCGTCGGGCCGGTGAAGGGCGGCTCGCCGAGCAGCATCTCGTAGGTCATCGCGCCGAGGGCGTACACGTCGCTCCGGGCCGTGATCTCGCGCTCGCCCATCGCCTGTTCCGGCGACATGTAGTGCGGCGTGCCGAGACTCATGCCGGTCTCGGTCATCCGGGTGCTGCCGGCGCTGCTCACCGCCAGCGCGATCCCGAAGTCGGCGACGAGGGCGCTGCCGTCGTGCAGCAGCACATTCTCCGGCTTGATGTCGCGGTGGATGACGCCGTGGCGGTGGGCGTAGTCGAGGGCACCGGCGACTTCGGTCGCGAGGCGGACCGCGTCGGCGATGGGGAGCTGCTTCTCGCGGGTCAGCCGGTCGCGCAGACTTTCCCCCTCGACGAAGGGCATGACGTAGTACGCCGTGCCGTTCACCTCGCCGCTGTCGATGAGGCCGAGGATGTGGGGGTGCTGCAGCGTCGCGATGGTCTTGATCTCGCGCAGGAACCGCTCGGCCCCGATGACGGCGGCGAGCTCGGGGCGGAGGACTTTGATGGCGACCTTGCGGTCGTGCTTGAGGTCCTGGGCGAGGTAGACCGTGGCCATGCCGCCGGCACCGAGCTCCCGCTCGAGGCGGTATCGGTCAGCGAGGGCGGCTGTAAGGGCGGCGAGGGGAGTTGTCACGCAGAGGGAAGATGTCGCAATTCCGGCATTTCCGCGAGTCGTGCCGGACTATCCCCCCGCGATGGCGCCGACCACCATGAATGGTTCCTCTCCGGCAACGACCGCCGCCGGCAGCGGCGCCTCCTTCGGCTCATGGGAGAGGTCGACGCCGCCGGCGAAGAACCGGATGAACGCCCGTCGCTTGAGGGTGACATGGTCACGCACGGTGCCGCGCAGCATGGGATAACGCGCCTCGAGCGCATCAAGCACGGTCTGCTGCGACACCGGGGTGGCCACCTCGAGCAGGACTTCGTCCGCCACCCCGGCCAGCCGCCGGAGATGCTCCGGCAGGGTCACCCGGATCATGCCAGGGTCTGTGCCTCGACGGAGAGCACCGCGGGCAGGTCGCGCACGATTGCCGTCCAGCTGTCACCGCCATCGATGGAGCCGTAGACCTGGCCGCCGGTCGTGCCGAAGTAGATGCCGCACTTGTCGAGCGTGTCCACACTCATCGCCCCGCGCAGGATGTTGACGTAGCAGTCCTGCTGCGGCAGCCCCCTGGTGAGCGGCTCCCACTCGTTGCCGCCGGATTTGCTCCGGTAGACGCGGAGTTTCGCGTCAGGCGGATAGTGCTCCGAGTCGCTCTTGATCGGGATGACGTAGACGGTCTCGGGCTCGTGGCTGTTGACCGCGATCGGGAAGCCGAAGTCGCTAGGCAGGTCGCCGCTGATCTCCCGCCACGATCCGCCGGCGTCGTCGCTCCGGAGCACATCCCAGTGCTTCTGCATGAAAAGCACGCCCGGCCGCCCCGGATTCATCGCGATCCGGTGGACGCAGTGGCCGACTTCGGCGGTGGGATCGGGGAGCGGATACTTCGATTCGAGTCCCTTGTTGATCGGGATCCAGCTCTGGCCGCCATCGTCGGTGCGGAAGGCGCCCGCGGCGGAGATGGCGATGTAGAGCCGCTTCGGATTGGTCGGGTCCTGCACGATGGAATGGAGCCCCATCCCGCCGGCGCCCGGCTGCCAGAGGTGCCCCTTGGCGCTGCGGAGCCCGGGCAGCTCCGCCCAGCTCCGGCCGCCATCGGTGCTCTTGAAGATCGCCGCATCCTCGACGCCGGCATACAGGGTGTCGGCCTCGGTAAGCGACGGTTCGAGATGCCAGACCCGCTTGAACTCCCAGGGATGCTGGGTGCCGTCATACCACTGATGGGTCCCGGGCGTCCCGTCGTAGGCGAACTTGTTCTCCACCGGCTCCCAGGTCTTGCCGCCGTCCTCCGAGCGCTGGATGAGCTGCCCGAACCAGCCGCTCGTCTGCGAGGCGTAGAGCCGGTCCGGATTTACCGCCGAGCCCTTGAGATGGTAAATCTCCCAGCCGCCGAAGTGCGGACCGGCGACAGTCCACTGCTTCCGGGTGCCGTCGGATGTCAGAATGAATGCACCCTTGCGGGTGCCGACCAGCAGGCGGATCCGGCTCATGGTGGCTCCTTGCCCAGGCAGAGAAGATCGATTGTCGGGTCGTCCGCGGCCACGCGGTTTCGCCTTCGCGTGAGGTGCGAAGAGGGTGGGCGAAGGCGGCCATGATGGGGCGAGGAGGGGATCCGCGCCCGGTTCCGCGGCTGAAGCCGAACCGTCGCGGGGGCAACGGAGAGGGCGGCTTCCGGGGCGTCGCTTTGCGGGCCCCGTCTTCGTGAAGATGGAGCCACACCTGCGCCGTCGCCAGCCCGCCGCACGGCTCGCGCCTGAGAACCGAACACCCCATTATTCCCCGCCATGACGACACCGAACACACCTCCCAGCATCACCGACCGCTGGGGCGCTGGCGCCCCTGCCGGCTCCGATCCGCTCGATGGCCTGATCCACCTCTCGAATCTCCTCGGACTCGAGACTCGGCTGGTGCAGCCGGGCGGTGGCAACACTTCGATCAAGATGAAGCTCCCGGCGCCTGACGGCGGCGAGGTGGATGCGCTGCTCGTGAAGGGGAGCGGTACCGACCTCCGCACCATCGGCCGCGCGGGATTCACCCGGCTTTCGCTGCCACGACTCGCGCCGCTCGGCACGATCGACGCGATGACCGACGCCGAGATGATGCGCTTCATGGCGGGGTGCATGCTGGGCGACGGACCGGCACCGAGCGTCGAGACGCCGCTGCATTCGCTGCTCCCGCACCGGGTGATCGCCCATACCCACGACGTGGCGACCATGAGTCTCACCAACGTGAGCGACGGGGTCGCGGAGCGGCTGATCGCGGAGCTGTTCGAAGGCGAGATCGTGTATGTGCCGTACACCCGGCCCGGTTTCCCGCTGGCCCGCTCGGTGAGCGGCATGGTGCACACGATTCCGTCGAGCGCCATCGGCATGACGCTCGCGCATCACGGCCTGGTCATCTTCGGCGACGACGTGAAGCAGTGCTACACCCGGATGGTGCGGGTGGTGAGCAGGATCGACGAGTATCTCGCGACGTCGCGTCGGGGCCGGAAGGTGCTCGGCCAGCCGGCCCGGCCTGCGGCCACTGCCGAAGATCGCAAGCGAGTCGCCGAAGCGGTGCTCCCCGCCGTGCGCGGCGCGCTCGGCGCGGGAGAGCGGGTCGTCCTGCACTTCGATGACGACGAGAAGCTGCTCGACACCATCGGGCACGAGCGGGTCCCCATCCTGGTCAAGCGCGGCATGGCCACCCCGGAGCATCTGCTCCGCGCCGGGCGGCTGCCGCTCTGGCTCGACCTCGACCTCGCGGCCAAGCCCGAGGCGCTCGTCACCCAGGTGAAGAGCCAGATCGCGGTGCAGCATGCGGAGTACGAGGCCTATCACCGCCGCTACGCCGCGGCCGGGGAGGCGCCGCTCGACGACTGGGCCAAGGTGATCCTCGCGCCCGGTCTCGGCATGATCACCGCCTTCAGCGACAAGAAGAACGCGGTGACCGCGAATCTCTGTTACCGCGCGACGCTCGAGTCGATCGAGAACGCCGAGGGGATCGACAAGTTCCAGTTCATTCCGGAGCCGGATGTCTTCGAGTTCGAGCACTGGCCGCTCGAGCGCCGGAAGATCGAGGAGACCCTCGCGAAGGAGCGGGCCACCAAGCTGCTGCCGCGCCACGTGGTGGTGGTGATCGGGGGCGGCAGCGGCATCGGCAAGACCGCCGCGATGCGTTTCGCCGAGGAGGGCGCGCACGTGGTGGTGGCGGACCTCGACGGCGCGGTCGCGGGGAAGGTCGCCTGCGAGATCGCCGCCAGGTTTCCGGGCCGGGTCATCGGCGGTCCCTGCGACGTGCGGGACGATGCCAGCCTCGATGCGCTCTTCCAGCGGACCGTGCTCGAGTTCGGCGGGCTCGACTGCCTCTTCTATACGGCAGGGATGCCGCCCCGCTTCGCGCCGATCACCGAGATCCGCCGCGAGGACCTGCAGCGCCAGCTCGACGTGCACTATCTCGGCGCGGTCGCCGCGGTCGGGCGCGCCGCGGTGATCATGCGCCGTCAGGGACTCGGTGGCTCGATCGTGGCCTCGGTGTCGAAGGCGGCCGTGGTGCCTGGCAAGGAGGCGGTGGCCTACGGCGGCAGCAAGGCGGCGCTGCTCCAGGCGCTCCGCGTCGCGGCGGTGGAGCTTGGCCCCGACAACATCCGGGTCAACTCGATCAATGCCGACCAGGTGGAGACGCCGCTCTTCCTGCAGTTCGTGAAGGAGCGGGCGGCGAGCCGCGGCGTCACGATCGAGGAGCAGCTCGAGGTCTACCGGAAGCGAAATCTCATGGGCGCTTCGCTGATCCCCACCGAGGCGGTGGCGGATCTTGCGGTCCTCATGGCGAGCCGGAAATTCCAGTACACCACGGGCAACTTCCTGACGGTCGATGGCGGATTGCCGGAGGCGTTTCCGCGATAGCCTGTCGTGGGGGGGGGGGGGGGGGGGGGCCCCCCCCCCCCCCCCACAACACCCGGCCGAGCTGGCGCAGCGCCCAGATCGTGCCGATGAGCTTGGCCGGCTCCTGCGGCAGCGGCATCGGCAAGACGGCGGCGATGCGTTTCGCCGAGGAGGGAGCGCACGTGGTCGTGGCGGACCTCGACGGGGCGGTCGCGGGGAAGGTCGCCTGCGAGATCGCCGGCAAGTTCCCCGGCCGGGTCATCGGC
>JBGATI010000035.1:0-37096 GCA_044229245.1 Gemmatimonadales bacterium
GGGTGCCGGGGTCGGGCGATCTGGGGTCATGGTGGTCATCCGAAGCGTCCCGTGATGTAGGCTTCCGTCCGCTCTTCCTTCGGGGTCGTGAACATCTGCCGCGTGGCGCCGGTCTCGACCATCGTGCCCATATAGAAGAAAGTCGTGGTGTCGCTCACCCGCGCCGCCTGCTGCATGTTGTGCGTCACGATGACGATCGTGAATTCCCGCTTCAGCTCGAAGACCAGCTCCTCGATCCGCTGCGTCCCTCCCGGGTCGAGCGAGGCCGTCGGTTCGTCCAGCAGCACCACCTCCGGTCGTGGCGCGATCGTCCGGGCGATGCAGAGCCGCTGCTGCTGCCCGCCCGAGAGCGCGATGGCGCTGCTCCGGAGCCGGTCCTTCACTTCATCCCACAGGGCGGCCTGACGGAGCGAACCCTCGACCACGGCGTCCAGTTCGGACTTCCTCGGGCGGCCATTGAGGCTGAGGCCCGCGGCCACGTTGTCGTAGATCGACATCGTCGGGAATGGCGTCGGCTTCTGGAAGACCATGCCGATCCGGCGCCGGAGCTGCATCGGGCTCACCCGCGCGCCGTAGATGTCCTCCCCGTCCAGCATCACCTGGCCGGTGATCCGGCCGCCTTCGGTGAGCTCGTGCATCCGGTTGAGGGTGCGGAGATAGGTCGACTTGCCGCACCCCGACGGCCCGATGAGCGCATTGACGGTGTTCGCACGGAACGCGAGGGAGACGTCCTTCACCGCCGTGAAGCTCCCATACATCGCGCTCAGGCCCTGCGTCGAGAGCCGCACGGCCGATTCAGCCATTCAGCCCGAACCTCCGGCGGGTGGCGACACGCGCCAGGATGCTGAGCACGAGCACGACCAGGATCAGGACGAGGGCGGACGCCCACGCATACTGGTGCCATTCCTCGTAGGGGCCGGTCGCGTACTGGAAGACCGTGAGCGGCAGCGCCGCCATCGGCTCGTTCATGTTGAAGCTCATGAACTGGCTGCCGAGCGCGGTGAAGAGAAGCGGAGCCGTCTCGCCCGCGGTGCGGGCGATCGCAAGCAGGCTGCCGGTGACGATCCCCGGCAACGCGGTGCGCAGGACGATGGAGAGGCTGGTGCGCCAGCGGGGGTAGCCGAGCGCCAGCGCCGCCTCACGCAGCGAGTGGGGAACCAGCTTGATGAGCTCCTCGGTAGTCCGCATCACCATCGGGATCATCAGCATCGCCAGCGCGGCGCTGCCCGCGTAGCCGGAGAAGTGCTTCTGCCGGGCGACGATCCAGGTCCAGGCGAACACGCCGACCACGATCGACGGCGTCCCATTCATCACATCGGCGATGAACCGGGCGATCTTCGCGAGACGGGTCCCGGGATACTCCGCGCAGTAGATCCCGGCGCCGATTCCGAGTGGCACGCCGATCAGTCCGGCCGTGCCCACCACCATGAGCGTGCCGACGATCGCATGGGCGACGCCGCCCCCGGTTTCGCCCGCCGGCACGGGGGGCTTGGTGAAGAAGTTGAGGGAGAGACTGCTCGCACCCTTGACGATCAGTGTCACCAGAATCAGCAGCAGCGGCAGCACCGCCACGATCACGGCCGCGATCATCAGGCCGACCATGAAGTTGCTGACCCACCGGCGCAGGACTCGACGGTTCACGTGGCCTTGCCCCGCGAAGGACCGCGCGAGACCCGCCAGATGAGAAGCCGCGCGGCGGCGTTCACCAGGAAGGTCACCACGAAGAGCAGCAGCGCGACGTAGGCGAGCGCCGCGAAATGCAGGTCGGTGGCTGCTTCGGAGAACTCGTTCGCGATCACGGCCGCCATGGTGTAGCCGGGTGCGAACAGCGAGGCGGAGATCTCGTTGCGGTTGCCGATCAGCATCGTGACGGCCATCGTCTCTCCCAGCGCGCGGCCGAGGCCGAGGATGATCGCACCGATGATCCCTGACTTTGCATACGGCACGATCGTGGAGATCACCGCCTCCCAGCGTGTCGCGCCGAGCGCCAGGGCGGCCTCGCGCTGGCTGCCGGGCACGGCATTGAGCACTTCCCGGGTCACCGACATGATGAAAGGCATGATCATGATCGCGAGGATGATGCTCGCGGACAGCATCGACGGGCCGTAGATCGGTCCCTGGAAGAAGGGGAGGAATCCCAGGGTCTCGCGCAGGAAGGGGAAGATCGTGCTCTTGAGGAAGGGGATGAGCACGAAGATGCCCCAGAGCCCGTAGACCACGCTCGGGATGGCGGCCAGCAGCTCGATGACGAAGGCGATCGGCTGACGGATGGCGTTCGGCGCGAACTCGGTCAGGTAGATCGCCACGCCCAGCGAGAGCGGAACGGCGATGACCAGGGCGAGCACGGAGGAGAGCAGGGTGCCGAATACCAGGGGAAGCGCACCGAACTCTTCTGCCACCGGGTCCCAGGTGCTGCCCGTCACGAAGCCGAGACCGTAGCGGTCGATCGCGAGGTGAGCCCCGGAATACAGCTCCCAGACCAGAAAGCCCATCAGGAGGGGAACCGCGAGTGCCGCCAGGGTCAGTGACGCCTTGAACAGGCGGTCACCGAGGTTGGACCCTTCGAGGGTCTCGCTGGTCGCGGCGTCCTGTTCGGGAAGGGTGCCTGTTGCCATGGGCGGGAGTGTACCGGCACCGTCCACCTGATTGGTCACGGCATTGTAACGGACCTGTCACGCAGACCGGCCGGGTCGACCTCGAGCGGGAGGCGGAAGTCTCCTCCCCCAAAACGACAAAGGCGACGGGAGGTCAGGGCTCCCGCCGCCTTCATCGCCAGGTCCAACCGCGACCCGACTTACCCGATCGGCTTGCCAGCGGCCTTCAGGCTCTTGATCCGCTCGGCGATCAGGGACCGGACTTCCGCCGGGAGCGGCGCATACTTGAGTTCCTGCGCCATCGCCTGCGCTTCGTCGCTGATCATCCAGGTCAGGAAATCACGAACCAGCTTGGCCTTCGCCGGGTTCTTGTCGTCCTTGTGCACCAGCAGCCAGGTGAAGGACGTGATCGGATAAGTGTCCTTGCCCGGCGCGTTGGTGATGGACACCCGGAAGTCGGTATCCTTGCCCAGCTTGGCGCTCGCCGCGGCGGCCGAGGCGCTCTCGAGGCTCGGCGCCACGAAGTTGCCGGCCGAGTTCTTGAGCAGCATGTAGGGCAGGTTGTTGGACACGGCGTAGATCAGTTCGACGTATCCCAGCGCACCCTCGACCTGCTTGACCTGCTGGGTGACGCCCTCATTGCCCTTGCCGCCGAGTCCGACGGGCCAGTTCACGGAGGTTGCGTAGCCCACCTTGTCCTTCCATTCGCGCGAATACTTGTTCAGGAAGTCCGTGAAGACGTAGGTGGTGCCCGACCCGTCCGACCGGTGTACGACGATCAGATCGAGGTTCGGAAGCGTGACGCCAGGGTTGAGCGCGGCGATGCGCTTGTCGTTCCACTTGGTGATCCGGCCCATGAAGATGTCGACGAGTGTGTTGCCATCGAGCTTGAGCTGGGTGCTGCCGACGGAGGGCAGATTGTAGGTCACCACGACGGCGCCAAGCACCGTGGGGAGGTGCACGACGTTGCCGTTCACCGCGGTCAGCTGGCTCTCGTTCATCGGGCCGTCCGTCGCGCCGAAATCCACGGTCCCTTCCGTGAACTGCCGGATGCCGCCGCCGGACCCGATCGACTGGTAGTTGATCTGGATGCCGGTCTTCTTGTTGTAGGCGTCGAACCACTTGCTGTAAATCGGATTCGGGAAGGTGGCTCCCGCGCCCGTGAGCTTCTGCGCCTGGGCTGCGGGGGCGATCCCGGCGGCCATGAGCGCCAGCAGGGTGAGCCGACCGCGCAGCGTAGCAGAGGACATGTTGCGTCTCCTTTGGTGATTTCCCGCCGGGCCCGATGCCCGGCGCTTTGCTTCATACAGCTCGGGGCGGGACACATTCCCGCCCCGGGCTGGTTACAAGCTCGTCACAGGTCTAGAAGTTCACCGTCATCGCGCTGCGGATGCCGCTCACGGTCTTGGCCCCGGTCGCCTGGGACTTCTGGGTCTCGTAGGCCACGCGGAACTGTGCCTTGCTCGACATGTAGAATCCAACGCCGGCGGTCACGGTGGTGATCCGGTCCTTGTTGGACGAGCTGGCGGTGTTCGGATCCGACGAGTCGAATCGGAACATCGGCTCCACGGCGTAGAGCCAGGAGGTCGGGCTGGTGAGGCGATAGTTGTAGGCGCCGATCAGCGACAGACCGCGGATCTTGTTGGCCGCGAGCGACTTGTCCTTGCCCATCATGTAGTCTGCTACCACGTACAGCCCCTCCTCGCCCGGCTTACCCCAGGAGGCATCCACTCCCCAGGCAGTATTGCTGTAGGAACTGTCCGTCTTCGCAGCATTGATATACGCGTTGTCGTGCGAGAAGTAGGACCCGCCGATGTTGAGCTTGCTCCAGACGTCCACGGTGCCGCGGAAACCGAACGACTTCCTCTTGTTCTTATCGTCCACGCTCTCCCCCTGGCCATTGTACAGTCCGGCCTGGATCGAGAGCTTCTGAAGATCGCCCAGCATGTGGGTGAAGATGATGCTTGCACCGACGTCGTGGGAAATGAATCCGTTGTCGTCAAAGGTGTTGTTCGAGGCCTTCCCTGGCAGACCCTTGCCGGCGCCCCGCTCGATGGACGGCAGGTTGTTGGAAGAGGTGAGTTCATAGCGGCCGAAGGGGCGCTTCTCCTGACCCACACGGAAAGTGAAGCGAGTCTTGGCCGCTTCCTTCATGAAGCTCACGTCGATGAAGGCGTCCCGGAGCCGGATGCCGGTGTTGCCGTTGGTGCACTTGGTGGAGACGGTGTTGGCCAGCGTGTCGAGGATCGAGGTGCAGCTGCTGGAGGCCGGGGAGCGGCCCCCCTCGAACGAGGGCTGGATGACGACGTTGATGTACTCGTTGATCGCCACGTCCGCCTGGATGCGCGCCCGACGGATGAAGAAGTTGCTCGTCCCGGAGTCATCCGCGAAGGTGCTGTGATTGAAGTTGTAGAACTGCCCCTGCAGACGGCCCTTCACCTTCACACTGGGATAGGTGGTCTGGGCGGCCAGGGACGCGGCGGTGCCGAAAACGAGCGTGACGGCAACCGCAGTCCCAAACGCACGGGTGAACGACATGTGGTGTCCTCATCGACGGGTGATGGTGGCCAAGCTCACGACCAGATGTCGTGAGCGACGCGCCAATAAAGCCGTTCGCGAGTCACGCTCAGTGTTGTGCGGAGTAACGGAGTTGTAACGCAGGCCGCCCATCGTCACCGCAAGGGCGGCTTTATCGCCCGCTTGGCGCGAAATCGGCGAAGGGATCGCGAAACAGGCTGTCTTCAGAGCCAAGCACTGCGGCGAGCCCGCCCCCGGCATTCGGGAGAGCCCTGGGGGCGGGGGGAGCCGTCCGGACCGCGTCGCGGCCCGGCGCCGGCGCGTTGCCGATGTCGATCGAGGTGGGGGTCAGGCCCATACGTGCTCCGCGAGGAACGCCTCGTGCATCACGCGCCCCTCGTACTGTGCGGGGGCCGTGCCGCCAAACCCGTGCAGCACCGTCGGTGGGATGTCGAGCAGACGCGCTGGAGCGCCGCCACCGATTCCCGGAGCGACTCGCCCGCCAAGCATGAGCAAGGGGATCGCATCGTTGACGGCATGCGGGTGGTCGTGATCCTGCGCCAGCACGCCTCCCCCGCCGTGGTCCGCGGTGATGATCACCAGCGCCTCGGGGTCAGCGACAAGCGGGGTCAGGTTCGAGAGCGCCCGGTCAATCGTGGTGGCAGCCTGCATATAGGGCTGGCTCATCCAGCCCCAGGCGTGTCCCGCGATGTCCGTGTCATTCAGATAGGCCACGACGAATTCGCGGACCGTATTGCCCTCGACATGTCGCATCACGGTCTCCATCAGCTGCGACGGTGCGGCCGGCGCCATCAGCAGCCGGGTGGCCCCTCCGAGCCGGAGCAGCGCGCTGGCCAGCCACCTGGGCCCGCCACTCAACTCCGCCATCACGATGGTGGACTCGACCCCGAGCCGGCGCAGCTCGGCCGGAAGCGGTCGCAATCCCCGCAGCCTGGTCAGCGAACCGATGCCTGCCGACTGCAGTCCGTGGCGCTTCGGCGATACGCCGGTTCCCAACGAGGTCAGGGCGGCGACCGTGATGCTCGGCCGGACTGTGGACGCCGACTCCGCTCGCCAGGCCTGCGTCATCAGCCCCGACAGCACCGGCATCCGCTCGGGTGTGACGGCGTCGGGCCGCAGCCCATCGATGACCACCAGGACAACCTTCTGATACAGACCCTGCACAAGAGCTCCTTATGGGAGTGTGACCGTATGCTGCGCTCCGATTGTCACTGTCCGGTGATGGCACGGTTCCGGGCGGGACACATGATGCCGCGCCCGCGGGATGCGCGGTGGGAGCCCGTCGCACGATCGTGACTCGGTCGTGGCGCCTCCTAGACTGCTCCACCGCAGCTTTCGTGGATGCGTATCCTCTTCTGCACCGACACCTTCCTCCCCGAGATCAACGGGGTCACGACGGTCCTCGCCACGATGCGGGACGGTCTCCGCCGGCGCGGGCACGAAGTGCTCGTGGCCGCGCCGGGTTACGGCGGCCTGACGGAAGACGAAACGGGGGTCCATCGGCTCTCGGCGATTCCCTGTCCCGGGTACAGCCAGGTGCGGCTCTCCTGGCCGTGGGGACGGGGCCTGAGCTGCCGGTTCGTCGCCTTCTCGCCCGACCTGGTCCACGTCGTCACCGAGGGACCACTGGGGTTGTTCGGACGCCGTTTCGCGCAGCGCCACGGACTCCCGCTCGCCTCTTCCTTTCACACCGACTTTCCCCGCTACGCCCGCCGCTATCTCGGTGAAGCCGCCGTGGGCCCCACGCGGGCATGGCTCCGCTGGTTTCATCGTGCCGCTCGCCTGACACAGACGCCGAGCGAGACGACGCGGTCGGAGCTCCTGGCACTCGGACTCCCCAATGCCGTGGTCTGGGGACGCGGGGTGGACACGAGCTGGTTCCGTCCCGAGCGGAGATCGGATGCCCGGCGCACCCTGCTCGGCGCGACCGGTCGGGTGCTGGTGCTGCACGTAGGGCGCCTCGCGGTTGAGAAGGATGTCACGACTCTCATCGCGGCGTTCCAGTCGGCTCGCGAGTCCCTTGGTGAACGGGCGGTGTTCTGCGTGGCTGGGGATGGTCCATGCGCGGGAGCGGTACGTGCTGCACTCCCCTTTGCGAAGCACCTCGGATTCCTCGAACGAGGCACGCTCGCCGATCTGTACGCCGATGCCGATCTCTTCGTCTTCCCGTCTCCCACCGAGACCTGCGGACTGGTGGCACTGGAGGCACTGGCATCCGGCGTACCGGTGATTGGCGCGAATGCGGGTGGGATTCCCGAGAGCATTCGGGATGGATTGACGGGAGCCCTCGTCCCCGCGGGTGACCGCGACGGATTCAGGAACGCGATCGTGGCGCTGGCAGAGGATGAGGAACAGCGAGGGGCGATGAGTCAGGCGGCGCGCGCCTTTGCCGTCGGCCGGGACTGGGCCAGAGAACTCGATGAACTCGAGGTGGCGTATCAGAGGCTCAGGTATACCGCCACCGCCGCCGCGGCGCCGAGCACCTGGCCAACCACGACATCCGAGGCGTAGTGGACGCGGAGGTAGACCCGTGACGTCCCGATGGCGAGCGCCAGCAGGAGGCAGGGAATTCCAAGCAGCGGGGATGTGAGCAGTACCGGGATCGCGAGCGACATCGCCGCGGCCGCATGCCCCGAGGGAAAGGAGAAGTGATCGGGGAGTTCGGCGAGCGCCACGATGTGCGGCCGGCGTACCGTCGGGCGCTGGCGCACGACCGTTCGCTTCAGAACCTGCACGACGAGGTGGGAAAAGAGATTCGCCATCCCGGCAACGAGGCCGAGATGGCGGGTATCAGGCAGCGCGATGAGCAGCAGCGCGGCGGCGACGGTGAAGGTGGCACCACCCAGATGCGTGACGATGCGGAAGGCGCGGTCGGCCCAGGGTGGGGCTTCGCGACGTGCCAGCGCGTCCAGCAGCCGGTGATCGTGCAGGGTCAGCCGATCGAACATCCTCGTCAACGCATCCTCCTCGTGTACCTGCGGACAACGATCGTCCGCGGCGATCACCGGAGGATGTCTGGCGCGTCACGATCGAGTATCGGGCTCCTCGGGAAACCAGCAGCTGATCACCGTCCCCGCGCCCAGCGCGCTGGTGGCCGACACCTGCCCGCCGTGTGCCTCGATCATGTGCCGCACGATGGCCAGGCCGAGCCCGGTGCCCCCTTCCTCCCGGGAGCGGTGCGGATCGGCCCGGTAGAACCGCTCGAAGATGCGCGGCAGATGCTCGCTCGGGATTCCGCTTCCGGTGTCGCGCACCCGGAGGGAGACCCCGCCGTTCTCGCGTGACGTTTCGAGGGTGATGCGTCCGCCGCTCGGCGTGTAGCGCAGCGCGTTGTCGAACAGGTTGCTCAGGACCTGCCGCAGGGCATCGGGGTCGGCGTAGACCACGTCCGAATCGGGACCGGTCCGGATGTCGAACTGCACGCCCTTCTGCGCCGCCCGATCCGCGAGGAGCGCCCACACCTCCCTCGCGACGAGCGCCGTCTCGAGCGGCTCCGGCGCGGGCTGCCAGCGGCCGGACTCGATGCGCGAGAGGTCGAGCAGGTCGTCCACCAGCCGCTGCATCCGCCGGGCGTTGCTGAGGATGACGGTGAGGAAGCGCTGGGTCGTCTCGGGGTCGGGGCGGTCGGTCGCGAGGGTCTCGGCATACCCGGAGATCGAGGTGAGCGGCGTCTTCA
Organism: Gemmatimonadales bacterium; assembly: GCA_044229245.1. GTDB lineage: Bacteria > Gemmatimonadota > Gemmatimonadetes > Gemmatimonadales > GWC2-71-9 > JADJOM01. Next base: position 8,809 of record JBGATI010000035.1, read on the forward strand.
GCTCATGCGAGACGTTGGCCACGAAATCCCGCCGGACCATCTCCAGGCGCCGCAGCTCGGTCACATCGTGGAGCACCAGCAGCGCGCCGCCCTGGGGCAGTGCGCGGCCCGACAGCAGGACTGACTGGCCCGCGAGGTCGAGCTCGCGCTGCGCGACCGACATCCCCCGATGCACTGCGTCCACGACTTCCCGCGCCGCCTTGGCGCGAAAGAGCTGATCGAGGGCGGGCAGGGTCTCCTCCGTGCCATAGCCGAGCAGGCGCCGAGCGGCGCCGTTGGCGGTGACGATCTGCCCTCGGGCATCGGCGGCAATCACTCCCTCCACCATCGCCTCGACGAGCGCGCCACTCTCGGCCCGCTCCCGCCGCAGATCAGCGAAGCGCTGGTCGAGCTGATCGTGCATGTCGCGGAGCGCGCGGACGAGGCCATCGATGTCGGGGATGCCCGAGCGGGGGAACCTCGGCGTCGCGCCTGCGGCAATGGAGCGGGCGGCCTGGGTGATGGTGGTGAGGGGTTGCGCAATCGAGTTGCCGGCGAGCAGCGCGAGCAGCCCGCCCAGGAGGAGCGCGATGGCCGCGGCCTCCAGGATGGAGCGCTGGGTGCGCCTGACAATTTCATCCGCCTGCACCAGCGGGGACGCCACCCGGATCACGCCGGGCCCGCCCTGGACCGCAACGTACATCAGGGGCTTCCCGATCGTCGCGCTGGTGCGCCGGTCGCTGCCCACCCCGCCGCCGAGGGCCGCGGCGACTTCCGGGCGGCCCCCGTGATTCTCGATCGTGGGGATGATCTCCCGTGGCTCATCACTCTCGGCGCGAACCCGACCGGCCGAATCGATGACGGTGAAGCGCAGTCCGGTCGAGCGGGAGAGTCGTTCGACGGCATCCTGCCACTTGAGGGAATCGGCCGGGAGCGCCTGCGCCGCGAGTCGCACCTCCCGCTCGAGATTCGCCCGGATGTCCTGTTCGAGATCGGCCCGCAGCGCCACCTCGCCCGTGAACACGAGGGTCGCGATGGTGACCAGGATGACGAGGAAGACTCCCGCGATGAGCCGGCCGGCGAAGTTCATCCGCGCCGGCTTCCCCGCTCGGCGCCCCGGAAGCGGTAGCCGAAGCCGCGAACCGTTTCGATGAGGTCGCCCGCGTCACCCAGCTTGGACCGGAGTCGCTGGACGTGCATGTCGACCGTCCGGGTCTGGATGTCCGGCTGCGCTTCCCACACGGTCTCGAGCAGCTGCGGCCGGGTCTGCACCCGGCCCCGCCGCTCGACCAGCGTGAGGAGCAGCTTGTACTCGGTGGCGGTCAGTTCAATCTCCTTGCCGTCCACCGCCACTCGATGCGCCGACCGGTCGATGGCGATGGGGCCCGCGGCGAGCGTCGAACCGCCGGAGACCGCCGGCGCCGCGAGCCGCCGAAGCAACGCGTTCACACGAAGCGCGAGCTCGGCGGGAGAGAACGGCTTGGTCAGATAATCGTCGGCGCCGAGCGAGAGCCCGCGAATCCGGTCCGGCTCTTCCTTGCGGGCCGTGAGCAGGATGACGCCGACATCCTTCGTCTCTTCGCGCCGGCGCAGTTCGGCCAGCACGTCGTACCCCGAGACTCCCGGCAGCATCACGTCGAGGATCACGATGTCCGGACGCTCCTCGCGCGCGGCCTTCAGCGCATCGGGCCCATTCGCGGCGGTCGAGACGCGGTAGCCGGCCTTGGCCAGATGATACGCGACCAGGGCGGTGATATCCGGTTCATCGTCGACAACGAGGATGCGGTGACTCATGCGGGGCGTCCTTCCAGGTCGGCCTCGTTCCGGTAGCGGGCATTCTGTCGACTGCGATCGAGCGCGCCGGCCCGTTCGTCCCGGAGTCCCGGATCCTGCAGCGCGGCATCGAGCACGGTGGAGAGAACCCGGCCCAGTGGTTCGGCTGGCCGCCGCAGCCGATAGAGCACGAACTGGGCGATCGGCGTGTCGCGCACCAGCCCGGCATCCCGCAGCACCCTGAGGTGCCTCGAAATGGTCGGCTGGGGGATGTCGAGCAGGGCCTGCAGGTCCGACACGAAGAGCGGTGCGGCCGTGAGACAGTTCACGATCCGCAGCCGAGTCGGTTCGCCGAGGGCTTCGAGCAGCGCGAGCGTGGTGAGGGAGGACATATGCGCCAAAACGAATACACGACCCGGGCCGCGAACGCAAGCAGGTGCGTGATCCGGCGCATTGCGCGGCGGCCGAGGCTGGCCGGATATTCTGGCCATGCCACTCCTTGCCCTGCTTGCCGGACTCGTCCTGGCTCCCGCCGACACGGTCCGCCTCGTGGTCGTCGCCACGACCGATGTGCACGGCTACGTGACCGAATGGGACTACCTGCAGAACGCGGCGTGGCCCGGCGGGCTGACCCGCGCCGCGACCGCCATCGATTCACTGCGCGAGAAGTACCCGGGCCAGGTCGTGCTGGTCGATGCCGGGGACGCGCTCTCGGGCAGTCCCCTCGCGGCCTACTTCGGCCGGGCCACGTCGCGGGATCAGCATCCGGTGATCGATGCGATGAACACCATCGGTTACGACGCCGCCACGCCGGGCGACCACGAATTCGATTTCGGTCTCGACGCGTTCAACCGCGCGCTCAGTGGCTCGAACTTCGCCTGGGTCAGCGGCAACATCCGGGTGATGCCGGAGGACACCCTCGCGCTGCGGTCCTACATCGTGCTGCAGCGGAATGGCGTCCGGGTCGCGATCACCGGCTTCACCACGCCGGGGACCATGGTGTGGAGCCGGGACCGGTTGCGTGGCAAGCTTCGGATCGGCCCCATCGAGCCTGCCGTGGGGCCGGTCCTGACCGAGATGAAGAAGGACGCGGACCTCACCATCGTCCTGATGCACAGCGGTCTGGACGGCCCCTCCGCCTACGACACGACCGGGATCGGCGGCGAGAACGTCGGCGCGCGGGCCGCGGCGAGAGCCGTGCATCCCGATCTCGTGGTCCTGGGGCACTCGCATCTGGAGATCGGTGATTCGGTGCTGGACGGGGTGCACTTCGTGCAGCCCCGGGCGGAGGGACGCTCGCTCGCGGTGGTCCACATCGCGCTGGTGCGGCGCGGTGGCGGACTCACGCCCGTCTCCTATCGCGCCGAGCGTATACCGCTGGAAGACGTGCGGGCGTCGCCCCGGGTGGCGCGGCGGCTCATCGATGCGCATCGCACCGTGCTCGGCTGGGTCTCGACGGTGATCGGCGAGGCCCCGCGCCGCCTGTCCCTTGCGGCCGCGCGGGTCGAGGATGTGCCGCTCATCCAGTTCATCCAGTCGGTGCAGCGCCGGGCGAGCGGAGCGGAGCTCTCTGCGACCACGGCGTTCGACCTGCGGGCCGGCCTCGATGAAGGGGAGATCACCCTCGGCGAAGTCTTCCGCCTCTATCCCTACGAACACACCCTCCGCGCGGTCCGGATCAGCGGCGCGGGACTCCGTGCCTATCTGGAGCAGAGTGCGCGCTATTTCTTTGTCGACTCAACCGGCCGTGTCGCAACCAATCGCTACGTCCCCGGCGTGAACTACGATCTGATCAGTGGCGCGAACTACACGATCGACCTGAGCCGGCCGGCCGGCGCCCGCATCTCGCGCCTTGAGGTCCGCGGCAGGGCCGTCGAGCCCACGGACAGCTTCACGCTCGCTGTGAACAGTTTCCGCCAGCAGGGCGGCGGTGCGTTCGCGGGGCTGACCGGGGCAACAGTCGTCTACGACAAGGGCGAGAATATCCGGGAACTGCTCGTCGCCGAGATCAAGCGGCGCCGCGTCCTCGGCGTCTCCGATCCCGTCGTGGCGGGGTGGAGTCTCGCCCCGGCGGACTATGCCAGCCGCGCCCGGGCGCTGTTCGTGACGGAGGGACGCCCCGTGGCGGCGACCGAGCCCGGGCCGCAGGTGCCCGTGCTCCCGACCACGCCTACGCGTGCCGAGCTCGAGGCCAGAGATTCCGCGCTTCGTGCGGCTGATCGCGCCGATTCCATCGCCAGGGCGCCGGTGACCGCGCTGCGGCTTCCCGCGGAGCCGGGTCCCGGGCGAAACCTGGCCCGGCTCCTTGCCGACGCCTATCGCAATGCGACCCGGGCGGATCTCGCGGTGGTCTCGTCCGATGAGGTGGGGAGCCGTCTCCCCGCGGGTGGGCTCACCCGGAGTCAGCTGGCCGCGGCCGCGCCCGGTGACGAGCATCTGCTTTCGATCCGCATGACCGGAGCGGAAGTGCAGGCCTTGCTGGAGAATCTCCTCGCAACCCCGGGGCCCTGCTGCGAGATTTCGGGCGCGATCGTGTCGTACGACGCGAAGGCGGCCCCGGGCAACCGCATGCGCCGGGTTCGCCTGACAACGGGCCGGGAAATCGAGCGCAAACGGAGTTACCTGGTCGCCCTCAGTACCCGCCTCGCGCCTGGGGACTTCCTGCCGCTCGCGGCCGGTGACTGTCGTGCCGGCAAGGGCTGTCGACAGCCTGGACTCCTCTCGCGCTTCACGGTGACGCCCTCCGGTCAGACCCCGAGCCAGGTGCTCACCGATTATCTCAGGCGATTGCCGCAACCCGTCACCCCGCCCGAGGACCTGCGCCTGGTGCCGAACCGCTGATGCCCACCGAGATCCGGGTCTATGTGAATGAGAAGGGCTGTACCCTGCCCGTCGGCGCGGTGGTCCGTGATGCGCTCGCGGCCACCGTGCCGGAGCTGCTTCCGGCCTGTGAGGCCGGTGAGGCCGTGATCACCGACGGCCGCGGCCTGCCGGTGTCGCTCGATGCACCCGTCAGCGGCGGGACGATTCTGCGGGCGCTGCGCTCCAGTCGGCGCGGCGCCGCGGAAGCCGATGTCTGAGCGATTCGTCCGCCTGCCCAAGGCGGAGCTGCACGTTCACCTGGATGGCTCACTCAGGCCCGAGACGCTGCTCGACCTCGCCCGGCAGGCGGGGACCTCGCTTCCGGCGAGTGCCCCGGAGGCGCTGCGCCGCTACATGCGCGTGGACGATGCGCGGAATCTCGAGGACTACCTGACCCGCTTCGACCTCACGGTCGCGGTGCTGCAGACCGCCGAGGCGCTGGAGCGCGTCGCCTACGAGATGGTCGAGGATGCCGCACGCGACGGCGTCCGCTACCTCGAGGTCCGCTACTGCCCGTCGCTGAGCCGGCATCGGGGTCTCTCGCTCGATGACACGATCCGGGCCGAGCGACGCGGCTTCCTCCGTGGGGAACGGGCCTTCGGCGTCCGAACGGGCATCGTCAACTGCGCCCTTCGGCACTTCGATCCCGCGCGCTCGGAGGAGATTGCGGAGGCGTCGGTACGGATGCAGTCGGAAGGCGTCGTCGGCTTCGACATCGCCGGCGGCGAGGCAGGGCACCCCGCCCGGCCGCACCGGCATGCGTTCGAGATCGCGGCCCGTGGCGGGCTCGGCATCACGGTACACGCGGGAGAGGGTGCGGGGCCGGAGTCGATCGCCGAAGCCATCTTCGAATGCCGGGCCGACCGGATCGGGCATGGCACCCGGCTCTTCGAAGATCCGGCGCTGATGCGCTACGTCCGCGACCGGGAGATCCCCGTCGAGATCAACCTGACGTCCAACGTGCAGACGCGCGTGGTCGCCCGCGCGAGTGCCCACCCGCTGCGGCGCTACCTCGATGAAGGGCTGACGGTCTGCCTGTCCTCGGACAACTGGCTGATGAGCGGGGTCACCCTCTCGGGCGAGTATGGCCTCGCCACCCGCGAGCTCGGCCTGACACAGCAGGAGATCCGCACCCTCGCGCTGAATGGATTCCGCTCCGCGTTTCTCCCCCTGCCGGAGCGGCGCGCCCTGGTCGCCGCCGCGGCCCACGCCCTCGAGGAATTCTGATGCTGCTGCTGGCCCTTCAGGACGCGGCAACCCGACTCGCCGCGATCGAGACCGGCCTGCAGTTGCCGCTGCTGGAGCGTCTCATGGGAGTGGTGGGTGTCGCTGCAATGATCGGGCTCGCCGTGCTCATTTCGTACGATCGCAGACGGATCGACTGGCGGCTCGTCGCGAGCGGGATGACGCTGCAGCTCGTCGTGGGCCTCATCGTCCTCAAGACGGGCGCCGGGCGTGCCGCGTTCGACCAGCTCGGCGAGGGGTTCAACCACATCATCGGGTTCGCCCGGGATGGCGCCCGCCTCATCTTCGGGGACCTGGTCGACCGTCCGGCCTTTCTCGCGTTCAGCGTCCTGCCCGCGGTCATCTTCTTTTCCTCCCTGATGTCGGTGCTGTACCATGTCGGGCTGATGCAGGTGGTGGTGCGGGGGATCGCCTGGGTGATGCAGAAGACGCTGCGGACCTCGGGTGCCGAGACGCTCTGCGCCTCGGGGAACATCTTCCTGGGGCAGATCGAGGCCCCGCTCCTGGTGAAGCCGTTCGTCGGCGGCTTCACGCCGTCGGAGCTCTTCACCGTCATGGTCGGAGGATTCGCCACGATCGGCGGCGGCATCATGGCGGCCTATATCGCGATGCTCTCGGGGCTGTTTCCGAACATCGCCGGCCACCTCATCGCCGCGAGCGTGATGAACGCGCCGGCTGGTCTCTATCTCGCCAAGATCATCCGTCCGGAGACCGGAAACCCCGTGACCCGCGACACCCCCCGGATGCAGCTCGCGAAGCCGGAATCCGGGGTGATCGAGGCTGCGGCCAGCGGGGCGCTGCAGGGCGTGCAGCTCGCCATCAACATCGCCGCGGTGCTGATCGCTTTCGTCGCGCTGGTCGCGCTGCTCAACGCGCTGCTGGGATGGGTCGGCGGGTTCTGGGGCCAGCCGTCGCTCAGCCTGCCGTGGATTCTCGGCCAGCTCCTCCGCCCCATTGCCTGGCTGCTCGGCGTCCCGTGGCAGGACACCGCCTACGTGGGTGGGCTGATCGGGCTCAAGACGGCGCTCAACGAGTTCGTCGCCTATGCGCAGTTCGCCAAGGACCTCGGTGCGGGCGTCGTCCTCGCGCCGCGCAGCGCGATCATCCTCACCTATGCACTGCTCGGCTTCGCCAATTTCGGCTCGATTGCCATCCAGATCGGCGGCATCGGCGGACTCGCGCCCGAGCGCCGCGCCGAGATCGCGCGCTATGGCATCCGCGCGATGATGGCCGGCAATCTCGCGGCCTTCACGTCGGCGGCACTCGCGGGCATGCTGGCATGACCCCGACATCGGGACGGCTCCGGTGAACGATGCCGTCGCGGTCCTGCGCCGCTGGCTCGGGCCAAGACGTCCGGACATGGCGCTCGTCCTTGGCTCCGGGCTCGGGGACTTCACGGCTCGGCTGGATGATCCGATCCGGCTCGCCTATCGGGAGATTCCGGGATTCGCGGAGCCCGGCGTCCCGGGCCACGCGGGTGAACTGGTCGCCGGGATGGTCTCGGGCCGGGCGGTGCTCTGTCAGAGCGGCCGGTTCCACGCCTACGAAGGGCACCCCGCGGAGACTGTGGCGCTTCCGGTGCGCATCTTCGCGGCACTCGGGATCGACACGCTGGTGCTCACCAATGCGGCGGGTGGCATTCGACGGACGTTCCGGCCGGGAAGCCTGATGCTGGTCGCGGACCAGGTGAACCTGAGCTTCCGCAATCCGCTGATCGGCCGGGTCCTGGAAGGGGAGGAGAGATTCCCCGACATGTCCGCGCCGTACGACGGGGCGTTGCGCGGCATCGCCCATCAGGTGGCCACGAGTCGAGGAGTGGCGCTCGAGGATGGCGTCTACGCCGGCGTCATGGGACCGAGCTACGAGACGCCCGCGGAGATCCGCATGCTCGAGCGGCTCGGTGCGGATGCCGTCGGCATGTCGACGGTGCTGGAGGTGGTCGCCGCCCGGGCAAGAGGGATGCGCTGTCTGGGGATCTCGATCATCACGAACTACGCGAGCGGGATCGGCACCGCTCGGCTCTCGCATGAGGAGGTGATGGCCGCTGCCTCCGCGGCGGGCGGGGCACTCGCACAGGTCCTCGCCGGGGTCGTGGAGGCTTCAGCCCCCGCGTCGTGATGCGCGCGGCCCCCCTATGGAACGCGCGCGGGAACGGTATGATTCAGCGGGCCATGCCCGCCACCCAGGCCGGGGGCGGCGCGCATGGCGCGATGCACGAAGTCGAGCGCATCCTCCACGGCCGCTTCCAGCTCGCGTCCGAGTGCCAGGCCTGCCGTGATTGCCGCGGAGAGCGTGCAGCCCGTGCCGTGTGTGGAGGTGGTGGCGAGTCGAGGCCGGGTGAATCTCCTGCTGCCTCGGGCACTGATCAGGACATCGGTCATCACGTCGCCCTGCAGATGGCCGCCCTTGACCAGCGCCGCGCCGGCGCCGAGTTCGAGGAGCCGGCGTCCCGCGCGCTCCATCTGGTCAGTGTTCCTTACCTCCAGGCCGGTGAGGATGCCGGCCTCGTCGAGGTTCGGGGTGACGAGGCTGGTGAGCGGAAGCAGCCGCTCCCGCACGACCGCTTCGGCGGCCGGATCAAGCAGGCGATCGCCCGAGGTCGCCACCATGACGGGATCGCAGACATAGGTGCGCCAGCCACGATCCCTGATGGCGTCGGCGATCTGCTGGACCAGCGGGACCGTGGCGAGCATGCCCGTCTTCACCGCGGCTGGCGGAAGATCCTCGGCGAGGGCGTCGAGCTGCGCCGCGACCATCGCGTCCGGGACCGCATGCACGGCGCGGACGCCGCGAGTATTCTGCGCGGTCAGCGCCACGATGACCGTCGTGCCGAAGACGCCAAACTGCTGGAATGTCTTGAGGTCGGCCTGGACGCCGGCACCGCCCCCCGAGTCGGACCCGGCGATGGTGAGCGCGATCTTCATATGGAAGGTGTGGTGGCCGTGTCGCTGATCAGTACCATCCGGGATCTCCATCGCCGCCGAGCCCGCGAGCGCCGGTCCCTCACGCTCGTCGAAGGGGTCCGGCTGCTGGAAGAAGCGCTCGCCGCCGGCATCGTCGTGCAGGGTGCGGCAACGTCCGCGGCGCTGGAAGGTACACCCCGTGGGGCGGCCCTCAAGCGCCGGCTCGTCGGCGCTGGCGTGCCGATCGAAGCGGTCGACGACGATCTCCTCATCCAGCTCGCGGACACCGAACAGCCGCAGGGCGTGGTCGCCGTCGTGGAAGCGCGCGACTGGGCCCTCGACGCGATCCGGCCCGGTGCTCAGGGGGTGGTCCTGGTGCTCGATGGAGTGCAGGATCCCGGCAATGTCGGTGCGCTCGCACGAACGGCGCTCGGTCTCGGGGCGGCCGGACTTGTGGCACTCCCCGGGACGGCCGACATCAGCAACCCCAAGGCACTGCGGGGCAGCATGGGAGCGCTGTTCCGCCTCCCGACCGTCCAGGCAACGACCGAAGCATTCATCGGCTGGGCGCGCGGCAGCGGACTGTCGCTCTGGACCACCGCGGCGGATGGTGCTCCCGTGGATCGGGTGCGGCGGGACGGGCCGATCGCGCTGATTCTGGGTAATGAAGGGGCAGGGGTCCGTCCCGAGCTGGCGGCCGCCGCGGCACAGTCGGTGTCGGTGCCTTTGGCCGGGGGAGTGGAATCCCTCAACGTGGCCGTGGCCGCTGGGATCATCCTCTATGAGGTGACGCGTGACCGTTGAGCTGTTCGTGATTCTGGCCGCGGGGCTGGTCGGTGCGCTGATCGGCAGTTTCCTGAACGTCTGCATCCTGCGGTGGCCGGCGGAGCAGTCGGTGGTACGCCCGCGGTCGCGCTGCCCCGGATGCGGTGAGCTGATCGCCTGGTACGACAACATCCCGATCTTCTCCTGGGTTGTGTTGCTGCGGGGCCGCTGCCGCCGCTGCCAGACGCCGATCTCGATCCAGTATCCGCTGGTCGAACTCGCGAATGCCCTCATCTGGGCCTTCCTGGCCTGGCGCGAAGGCCCGACCCTCCTCTTTCTGGCAGGGGCCGTCTTCTTCAGCATCCTCCTCGGCATCACGATGACCGACGCCCGGGAGTACATCATCCCCGATGAATTCAGCCTCGGCGGGCTCGTCATCGGGATTCTCTTCAGCATCCCAGGCGGTTTCGCCTCGATCAGTCATGCCCTGATCGGTGCAGTCACCGGGTTCGCCCTGCTCTGGGTGGTTGGTGCCCTCGGCACCAGGATCTTCAAGGAAGAGGCGATGGGCGGCGGCGACATCAAGATGATGGCGATGGTCGGCGCCTTCGTCGGCTGGCAGGGGGTGCTGCTGACCATCTTTCTGGGGGCACTGATCGGCACGCTCGTGTTTGTCCCCCTCTCGCTGATGGGGAAGAAGCGGCTCGTTCCCTTCGGCGTCTTTCTGAGTCTCGGTGCTGCCGCCACCTGGCTCGCCGGCCCGGCCGTCATCGCATGGTATCGCAGCTTCGTGCTCCAGTCGTGAGTCGCCGCGGATTGCTGCTTGCCGCCGGCCTCCTCGTCGCGCTGGCGTGCCGCGGGCGCCCGCCGGCGGATGCGGTCGACGCGACGGCGCAACTCGTGGACAGCCTCGCGCCGGCGGTAGAGAAGGCCGTCGGCCTCAAGTTCCACACCCGGCCCCGCTCGGCGGTCCGCAGCCGCGAACAGGTGCGGGCCTACGTGCTGCACAAGCTGGATCAGGAGCTGCCCAGCGAGAAAGCGCATGGCCTGCAGGCCAGCTACCGGTTGCTCGGACTGCTCCCCGATTCGCTCGACCTGCGCACGCTGCTGCTCGACCTCTTCACCGAGCAGATCGTCGGCTACTATGAGCCGGACTCCACCATGCTTTTCGTGGTGGCCAACGCCGACCCCACGGTGCTCCGTGCCGTTGTGTCGCACGAACTCGTGCATGCGCTCCAGCACCAGTATCTGCCGCTCGATTCCATCATGCGGCAGACGGGCGATAACGACCGACTCACGGCGGCGCAGGCCATTCTCGAGGGCCAGGCCACGCTGGGAGGCCTGCAGGTGATGGTGCCCGACCAGAACCTCTGGGCGATGCCGGAGTTCTGGGATACCTATCGGGAGCAGTTCCGTACCCAGCAGCGGACCATGCCGGTGTTCAGCAAGGCGCCGCGAATCCTGCGGGAGAGCATCATCTTTCCATATCTCGCCGGAGCCGATTTCCTCCGCTGGTGGGCCGGCTCGGAGCATCGCGACTCACTCCCCTTCGGCGCCAGGATGCCGGTCTCCACGGAGCAGATCCTGCACCCGGATCGGTATGGACGCGGGGACGCGCCCGTCACGCTTCGGTTTGCCGTTCCGGAGCGGCGTGTCCTCTATGAGGACGTGATGGGAGAGTTCGACATGCGCGTCCTCGCCGCCGACCTCGCCAGCAATTCCGCCAATACCGAGATCCAGACCCCGCTCGCGCTCGGCTGGGGGGGGGACCGGTTCCGGGTCTACGAGACACCCGCTGGTCCCGCGATGGTCTGGTACATCGCGTGGGACGATTCGCTCTCACGCAGCCGCTTCCAGGCCGGCACCGGCCAGCGACTCGAGTCTCGCCGGCGACTCGGCTACCGGCTGGAATTGAGCGAGCACCCGATCGGTCACCACCCCGGCACCCGCATCGTGATCGCACCCGAAGGCTGGCTCGGCTGGCGACAGATCGTGGCCATCCAGGTGGTGCCGTAGGAGTCAGTGCAGCGTCGGGCGGCGTTCCTCCCGATCGCTGGCCCGCTCCGCGAGCACCGCGGCCATTGCCCGGGCAGAACTGGATGCGACTTCGAGCACAGTGCTGACAAAGTCGAGACCGAGACGGAGCTCATCTTCGGTGAGACTGCGGGCGGTCCGGATCGCGGCGTAGGGGCCTCGGGAGACTGCATCGGCGAGTGTGTCGGCCACCCGGATGGCGATCGCGTCGCGATCGTCGTCGGCTGGCGCGGGCGATACCATGCTCTTCACGGCGCGTGCTCCTGGCTGAAGGTTGACCAAGCCTAGCGCAGCACCTTCACCCCACCGTCAACCCCGAAACGCGAAGCGGTGCATTGCGACGCCGGTCGGCGCCCCCCAAGCCCTCGCATCGCTGGCGGCCCTGCCGGCGTCGCCACAACCGAGGGCCCCCCGAAATCCTGCGCGTACGTCGTGTCTCACCCGCCGGTCCCGGGGGGGCACCGGCGTCCAGCATGGGCTCCCGAACTCCCATCTTTCCCAGGGGGCAGCCACCTGACCATTCGGTGATCGGGCCTCGGGGTCGTTCGCCGGACTGGGGCCAAGCCGAGTCATTTCATGGGGATGGGCCACAGCCGACGCGGGCCCCGGGGCAGGCGCGGAGTCCGCGGGGAGACGGCGGCCGTCGCGCCGCAGTGGGTGCGGGGGTCGGTCCGAGCAGCCTCCCACCCGCGGGGGCGGACTTCCTCTCCTGGCCGCCCCCCGGCGGCTGACTTGCCTACGTGGTGTAACCCCTCTATTTTGCGGGGCTTATGTTCGACGAGCTGTCCGCCAAACTCACCGCCGCGCTCTCCAAGCTTACGGGGCGCGGCGTTCTTACCGAGGAAGCGGTCAAGGATGGCCTCCGAGAAATCCGGCGCGTGCTGCTGGAAGCGGACGTCAGCTTTGACCTGACTCGCGAGTTTCTCGAACGCGTCGAGCAGAAGGCGGTCGGCACACAGCTGCTGAAGGCGGTTCGCCCCGGCGACCAGCTGGTGAAGATCGTCTACGATGAGCTGGTCACGCTGCTCGGCGAGAAGCAGGCGCCGATCGCCTTTGCATCGGTACCGCCGACGGTGATCCTGCTCGTCGGGCTGCAGGGCTCCGGCAAGACGACCACCGCCGGCAAGCTGGCGAAGCGGCTGAAGCTCGAGCAGAAGGCGCCGTACCTGGTGGCGGCGGACGTGTATCGCCCAGCGGCCGTCGATCAGCTGGTGACGCTGGCGAAACAGGTGGACGTCGGCTGTCACAGCGAGCCGGGCGTGACCGACGTCGTCGGGATCGTGAAGCGGGGTATCGTCGAGGCAGGGAAGGCCAGAGCCCGGACGGTGCTGGTCGACACCGCAGGCCGGCTGCAGATCGACGCCGAAATGATGGACGAGCTGAAGGCGCTCAAGGCGGCGATCAAGCCGCACGAGATCCTGCTCGTTGCGGACGGCATGACGGGTCAGGACGCGGTACGCATCGCCAGCGGCTTCCACGAGGCGCTCGGGGTGACCGGCGTGATTCTGACCAAGATGGACGGCGATGCGCGTGGTGGCGCGGCGCTCTCCATCTATGGCGTCACGAAGGCGCCGATCAAGTACCTCGGTCTCGGCGAGAAGCTCGACCAGCTCGAGCCGTTCCGGCCGGACCGGCTGGCGGGGCGGATTCTCCAGAAGGGAGACATCCTCACCCTCGTCGAAAAGGCGCAGGCCACGGTCGATCAGGCCGAGGCCGAGAAGCTGGCGAAGAAGGCGATGTCCAAGAAAGGCCTGGATCTCCAGGACTTCCTGACCGCCATGAAGCAGATGCAGGCGATGGGGCCGCTCAAGAATGTGCTGGGCATGCTGCCGGGGGTGAACTCGGCGATGCTCAAGAATGCGAATCTTGACGACAAGCGCATCAAGCACGTCGAAGCGATCGTCCTCTCGATGACGGCAAAGGAGCGCGCCGATCCGGACCTGATCAACGGTTCCCGGCGGCTCAGGATCGCGAAGGGCGCCGGTCGGACCGTACAGGAAGTCAATCAGCTGCTGAATCAGTTCAAGCAGATGCAGAAGCTGATGAAGTCTGGTGGGAAGGGCCTGAAGATGCCGTTCGGCCGGGGCCCGGGAATGTTCGGGATGTAGCAGCCGCCAAAGCATGCTTTGGCAGTACAAGCGCCAAGACACGCCTTGGCCGGTCAGTTCAACCAGGACAGGAACAGCATGGCAACTCGCATTCGTCTCCGTCGCGTCGGCCGCAAGGGCGTGCCGCTCTACCGGATCGTGGTGGCCGACAAGGAATCGCCCCGTGACGGACGTTTCGTGGCGACCCTCGGCACCTACAATCCGCGTGCCGAGCAGAACCAGGACAAGATGACGGTCGACGCCGACGCCGCGAAGGCGTGGCTGGCCAAGGGGGCGACCCCGACCGACACCGTCCGGGCCCTGCTCGAGAAGGCCGGCCTGATCGCGGCTGCCCCGAAGGCGGCGGTTGCTCCCAAGGCCCCGAAGGCCGCGGCCGCCAAGAAGGCGTGACGGACCCGGGGAGCGCCCGCTATCTCGCGGTGGGGCGCCTCCGGAAACCGCACGGCCTCAAGGGTGAGTTCTCGATCTTTCCACTGACCGGCGATCCGGAGGCTGTCTTCTCCCCGGGCCGGCGGCTGGTGCGGCTGCAACTGGATGGCGCGGTAGTCGGCGAGCCCGTGGTCGTGGAGCGGAGCCGAGGGTACCACCGCGAGTGGCTGATCAAGTTCAAGGGCATCGAGTCCCGCTCCGAGATGGAGACGTGGCGCGGCCAGTTCCTCGCGGCGGCTGCCGAGGAATTGCCGCCGCCGGACGAGGGCGAGGTCTACGTCCACGAGCTCGAAGGCTTCGCGGTGCGCGGTGAGGATGGAACGGCGATCGGGCTGGTCTCGGGGATCTATGATCTCCCGGCGGGCCTGACGATCGAAGTGCAGGGGCCGAAGCGCGAGTTCCTGCTGCCGTTCAAGAAAGAGTTCGTCCGGCAGGTGCTGCGTGAGCAGCGGACCCTGGTGGTCGCGCTCCCGGAGGGATTGCTGGACCTGTGATGCGGATCAGCGTCGTGGCGCTCTTTCCGGAGGTCATCGCCCCCTACCTCGGGGCGAGCATACCGGGACGGGCCGCGGCCGCCGGAAAGGTGACGTACCAGCTGCTGCAGCTGCGGGACTTCACCCATGATCGGCACCGCACGGTGGACGATTACCCGTACGGCGGTGGTGCGGGGATGGTGCTGAAGCCGGAGCCGTTTTTCGAGGCGGTCGGCACGCTGGACGAGGAAAGCCGGAAGGGTCCCATCGTGCTGCTCTCCGCACGCGGGAAGCGCTTCACCCATCAGGATGCGGTGCGGCTGTCGCTGGGCGGGACCCTGACGCTCCTCTGCGGTCATTACAAGGACGTGGACCAGCGGGTGGCGGACGGCCTGGCAACCGAAGAGCTGTCGATCGGCGACTTCGTTCTGTCGGGCGGCGAACTGGCGGCCACCTGCGTGATCGATGCGGTGGTGCGGCTGCTCCCGGGTGTCCTCGGCGATCATGAGTCCGCCTCGGGTGACTCGCACTACGACGGACTGCTGAGTCCGCCAAGCTACACGAGACCCCCGCTGTACGAGGGGCTGGCAGTCCCCGAGGTGCTGCTCTCGGGAAACCACGCGGACATCGCGGCGTGGCGACAGACGGAAGCGGAGCGGCTGACCGCGGAACGACGGCCCGATCTCTGGGCCGAGCACAGGGAAAAGGAACGGTAGAGCGTGCCGGTGGCGCGTCTCAGAGGGTTTGCATCAAGTTCAGCAAGCGCGCCCGGACGCGCGCGCAATACGAGGAGAAGACAATGGATCGGATGGCGGCAGTGGCCCGCGAGGGCCTGCGGACGGATATCCCCGAGTTCTTTCCCGGCGACACCATCAAGGTGATGGTCCGGGTTCGGGAAGGTGACAAGGAGCGCCTGCAGGCGTTCGAAGGCCTGTGCCTCGGCAAGCGGGGTGGCGGGATCAACGAGACCTTCCGCGTCCGGAAGGTCTCGGCCGGCGTCGGCGTCGAGCGGGTCTTCCCGCTCCACAGCCCGAGCCTGGCGGCGATCGAGGTCGTGCGTCGCGGCCGCGTCCGTCGTGCCAAGCTGTACTACATCCGCCATGTGAGCGGCAAGGCCGCGCGCATCAAGGAGAAGCGGGAGAACTAGCCGTGGCCGCCGGCGGGCTGGCGCCCTCCCTCGTCCGCGAGGAAGACGCCTGGTCCGGTCGCGCGCTGCTCATCGGTGTTGACGAGGTTGGCCGTGGCCCCCTGGCTGGTCCAGTGGTGGCTGCGGCCATTGCCTTTCCCCCCTACGCCACGCCGGTGCGGGGCATACGCGACAGCAAGACGCTGAGCGCCCGTCAGCGCGCCGCGCTCGTCCCGGGGATCCGCTCCACCGCGCTCGCGATCGCCATCGCCGCCGCGTCGGTGCACGAGATCGACCGCCTCAACATCCGTCGTGCCACCGCGCTTGCCATGCGACGGGCCGTCGCTCGCCTTGTCGCCTCCGCGGGCTTCCGGGACAAGGCGCTCCGTGGCGGTGCGACCGGATTCCGCGTTCTGCTCGATGGCCTGCCGATGCCCGAATGCGGTTTCGAGCATGAGGCGCTCGTGGACGGAGACGCGCTCTGTTATTCCATCGCCGCGGCCGGCATCGTCGCCAAGGAGCTGCGGGACGAGCTGATGCGCCGACTCGACCGGCGCCACCCCGGCTACGGCTGGGACAGCAACGCCGGTTATGGCACCGCACGTCACACCGAGGCGCTGGCGAGTCTCGGGCCGAGTCCCCATCATCGCCGCAGTTTCTCACCCGTCGCTCAATACTCCATCCCGCTCTGATCCCATGCGCGCACCCATGTTCGCGGTTCTCGCGGCCTGCCTTGCCGGACAGGCTCGCCCGGTCCTTTCCCAGCAGGTCCCGGTCACGCCGCGGGTCGCGTCGAACGCCGAGCGCATGGCGAACGACCGCTACACGCGGAGCCACGACTACGATCTGCTGCACGAGCGGATCGAAGTCAGCCGATTCAGCTGGGACAGCCTGAGCTTCAGCGGTCGGGTCTCGGTCACGCTGCGCGCGCTCCGGCCCGCGTTCGACTCGGTGGTGCTCGACGCCGGGGCGCTGCTGAACATCACGGGGGTTTCGGCAGGCACCACCGGGCGGCCCGCCTCGCTCAGCTACGAGCATCTGCGGGACACGCTGGTCGTGCGGCTGCGGAAGCCGGTGGCGATGGGTGACACCGTCCGCTTCACGATCGACTACCTCGCCCGGGTGAAGAACGGCAATGGCCTGACCTTCATCGAGGCAGACTCGATTCCGCCGCGCCGCCCGCGCCAGATCTGGAGTCAGGGCGAGGACGACAATAATCACGACTGGTTCCCCACGTTCGATTTTCCGAGCGACAAGGCGACCTGGGACCTGATCGCAACCGTGCCGAAGGGGTTCACCGCGGTGTCCAACGGCTCCCTCGTGACCGATCGGCGGAATCGCGACGGCACCCGCACGATGGGATGGAGCCAGAAGAGTCCGTCGGCCACCTATCTCGTCTCGCTCATCGTGGCGCCGCTCGTGAAGGTCACCGACCGTTGGCGAACGGTGCCGGTGGACTACTACGTCTATCGGGAGGACAGCGCCCTCGCCCGCCCGCTGTTCCGGGTGACGCCGGACATGATCGACGTCTATTCCCGGCTCACCGGGGTTCCGTACCCCTGGGCGAAATACGCGCAGACCACCGTTGCGGACTTCTTCGGCGGGATGGAGAACGTCAGCGCGACGACGCTGGTGGACTGGCTGCCCGACGCCCGGGCGTATGCCGACCGGCCCTGGTACCAGCACATCCTGATCCCGCACGAACTCGCCCATCAATGGTTCGGCGACTACGTCACGACGGTGAACTGGGCCAACATGTGGCTCAACGAGGGCTTCGCCGAATTTCTCCCCGGCCAGTACTGGGGCGCGAAGCATGGCCGCCAACTCGAGGACGATTACTACCTCGACGAGTACGAGCAGTTCATGGGCATCGATCACCGGCGCCGGATGCCGCTTGCCTCACTCGGCTCCAACAACATCTATCCGAAGGGAGCCCTGGTGCTCGAGATGCTGAAGAAGCATCTGGGCGAGCAGCGCTTCTGGGCCGGCGTGCATCGCTATCTCAAGGATCACGCCTTCGGCACCGCGACCACGGACGATCTGCGCCAGGCGTTCCTCGACGCCACCGGCGAGAATCTCGACCGGTTCTGGGAGGAGTGGGTGTACCAGGCGGGATATCCCGAGTTCCGGGTCAGCGCGACGTGGGACTCCGCCGCGGCCACGGTGACGCTCTCGGTGGCGCAGACGCAGCGGGACACGCTCAAGGCGGACAGCTCGGGCTTCCGATTCGAGACGCCGGAAGTCTTTCACATGCCGATGACCATCAGGGTGGGCACCCAGTCAGGCGACGTCACCACCACGGTCGATCTCGACAGCCGGGAGCAGGTCATTCACGTTGCCGGCGTACGCTCCGCCCCGACCATGGTCATCTTCGATGACGGGAACCGGATCCTCAAGCAGCTCGCCTTCGATCAGCCCACCACCTGGCTCGCGACGCAGCTCGCGCAGGATCCGGATCTCTGGAATCGCAGCTGGGTGCTCAATCAGCTCGCGGAGCGGAAGCAAGACCCGGAGGCCCTGTCGGCCCTCCTCTGGGGTGCGACGACCGCGGATTACTTCCTCACCCGGGTGCAGGCGGTCGGAATCCTGGGCCAGTTCACCGGTGCCGGCGTGAGTGCCGCGCTGCTGCAGGCGCTCACCGACTCGGCCCAGGTGCGATCCGCCGGCGCGGATGCACTCGGCAGCTTCCCGACCGCGGAGGTCCGGGCCGCCGTGCGCGCGAGCTGGGGACGGATGCGAGTGACAATGTCCGTGGGGCGGCGCTCCGCTCGCTGGCGCGCCTGGATCCGGAAGGAGCGGCCCCGCTGGTGCGGACCGCGCTGACCATGCCGTCCTACCAGGATGCCATCAGCAACGCGGCGGCCTTTGCGGCGGCGCAAATGAAGGACACGACGCTGATCGATGCGGTGGCGGCGATCGCCGACCGGACGAACGGGGGAGTCTTCGCACTCGCGGCCTTCGGCTCGGCCGGATCGTCGCATGCGCTCGACCTGCTGGGCCGCCAGGTGCTCTCGCTCCGTGCCAGCGCCAGGAAGCAGGCCCTGCAGGCGATGCGGTTTGCCCTTCCGCCCGCGACCGCGCGGGAGCGGCTGACCGCGCTCCTCGCACAGGCGACCGCTCCCGCCGTGCGCGAGGACATCCAGGGAGCGCTCGGGCGGTTACGGCAGTAGCCAGCCCGCGACCTCCTTCACCGCGAGGGCCGCGCGTTCCAGGTCGTTGAGGTTCGGAACCGTCACGATCGGGGTGCTCTCGCTCAGGCGGGTGAGAGCCCCGGCGTTGGTGCGGGTGCTGTCGTCCGGCTCACCCGGCTGGTTGAGGACGACGCCTAACACGGGCACCTTCTCCGCCTGCAGCACCCGAAGCGCCATCAGGGTGTGGCCGATCGTGCCCAGCCGGTCCGCCGCCACCACCAGCACGCGGGCATCGAGGCTGTGGGCCAGGTCCAGATGATTGTCGTGCCAGGTCAGCGGCGACAGCAGCCCGCCCGCCCCCTCCACCAGCAACTGGGTGTCCGCCCCCTGCAGCGCACGGATGCGCGCGACGAGATCCTCGTAGTCCACGGTGATCCCCGCCTGGTCGGCGGCGATGGCCGGCGCGACCTGGCCGGGCAGCCGCACCAGCGCCCGCTTCGGTCCCGACTGTCCGGTCGCGGCCGCCAGACGGATGCCGTCCTCGTCCGCTCGCGGCGGATCGAGACAGTCCGTTTCGATCGGCTTTACCGCCACCACCAGCTGGCCGGCGTCCTTGAGCGCCTGCGCCAGGGCGCAGGTGATCCACGTCTTGCCGACGCCGGTATCGGTGCCGACGATGAGGGTGATCGGGGGACCGCTGACCTGCGGCGTCTCCTCGCGGGTTGCCGCGGAGGGGCGTGAGATGCGGGTCGGCGAGGGACGATTCTTGGGGGGAGGCGTCATGAACAGGTCTCCCGGATGCCGAAGGCGATGGCATCGACGAGGTGAGTGATCTCGCGGTCGGTGATCGACAGCGGAGGCATGCAGATGATGGTGTCGCCGAGCGGTCGAAGGAAGCCCCCGTGTCGCCGCGCGGCGTGGCAGACGCGCATTCCGGTGCGTTGCCCCGGAGGGAATGGGGTCTTCTCCGTGCGATCCGCGACCAGCTCGATGCCGGCCGCGAGGCCGAACTGACAGATGTCGCCGACCGCTGCGAGAGCCGTCAACCGCCCGAGCTCATTGCCGAGACGGGCGATCTTGTCCGGCAGCCTGCCGGCGCACCCGGAAGGCGGCCTGCAGCAGCGCGAGCAGCTCGTCATCGGGCGACGTCAGCACAGCGAGGGCCTCATCCCTCGTCGGTGGGGCATCACGAAGGCTCTGATCGGCCAGCAGGTTCCAGTCGGTCATGGGCGGGGTGGCGAAGGGAACTTCTCGCAGGCCTCGCCGGCGTGGCGAGGGCCGCGAATATGGCGCGTGCCCGGCAGCTATTTCACCGGGTGCATCAGGAAGATCTGCTGCACGGTGTGCAGCCGGTCCGCGAAGTCGAGGGTTGTCAGGTCGAATACTTCGTCATCCCCACCGGTCAACGCTCCCATCGCGCCGGCCGCCCCCTCACCCATGCGCATCTCGGACTTGCGAATGAGCCGCAGTTCCTTGGTGTGCTGGATGCTGATGCTGCCGAGCGTGTCGGCCTGACGGAAGATCAGTGAGTCGCCCGAGAGTCGTACCAGACGGATATCCCAGATGTAGCTGCCGCTGTCGGTCGTGATCTGCCAGCGCTCGTCATTGGTGCTCTGGGCCTGGATGGTCGGGGTGGTCATGCCCAGCAGCAGCGCGGCCAGCAGGAGGGGAGTGGAAGGACGCATCGAGGGCCTCCGGTACAGGTATGGCCTTGAGTTTCCCCCTGGAGAGCCCCACGTTTGGGGCCGTCGGGGGCGTAGCTCAACGGGTAGAGCAAGAGACTTTTAATCTCTAGGTAGTGGGTTCGAGTCCCACCGCCCTCATCAGGTCACCCCAATCTACAGGGGAACCCCCAAACGTGAAGCCGGGTGTCTGCTCTTCGGAGCAGGTACCCGGCTTCACGTTCAGGGGTGGTCGTCGATCACGGCCGGCCAGTCAGCTTCGCCGGAACGGCGACACTCGCCGGTGTTATCGACGCGAGGATGCCGATGCCCCCCTGGCCTTCGCGATCGCGGTCCCCAGCAGCACGCCCTGGAGACCGATGCCGTGACGAGCCGTCCGGTCGACTCAAGCGGAGTCGGGCGGAGCGGCTGCGTGCCGTCGATGGGGATCGTCGCCGTCGGTGGCCGGATCGAGATGCTGGTCACGGTGCCGCGCCCGCCCCCGCTCGTGAGCGCGATCGTCGCGGTGCCTGACTGGCCCTGGGGCAATGGTCAAGTCGTTGCTGTCGCCGGTCCGCTTGCCGCCGGGGCCGCCCAACGGGGTCGCTCCGGGAGCGCCGTGAACCAGCGGACTCGTGGACGTCGTCATGACCAGCGCTGCTGTTGAGGATGTCGCCTGCCGAAGCACCCCGCGCCGATCCGGGCTGGACTTGAAACCGTATGGCAATGCAACGCCGATCGGCTGTGCGTATAACATTCTACTCTGCAACAGATTAGATCGCCGGAAGCCACGCCCTGGTCCGGCCTGTCCCCGGCCGACCGCCAGGGGAGCGGCCGACCGCGGCCATTTCGGCCCGCAACAATTGTCGAGTCGGCGGATACCGGTTGGGCACGATCGAACGGCGCCCCCTTCCTCCGCGCCGTTCCCCCGGCGACATTCCCGCTCTCGGGCGCGAACCCGCCCATGAACGCCTCGAAGAGGAAACGGTTGTGACCCTGATTTATCTGGATGGCCAGTGGCTCGACAAGGATCATGCGAAGATCTCCGTCTTCGACCATGGCCTGCTCTATGGTGATGGCGTCTTCGAAGGTATGCGCGTCTACGGCGGCCGGACCTTCAAGCTGGCCGAACACGTCGGACGGCTCTTCGACTCGGCCCAGGCGATCATGCTGAAGGTGCCGATGTCCCAGGAGCAGATGATTTCCGTGACCGAGGAAGGCGTGAAGCGGAGCGGGCTGCAGGAGGGCTACCTCCGGCACGTGGTCACTCGCGGCGTCGGCGATCTCGGTCTCGATCCCCGCAAGTGCCCGGTGGCGTCGGTCATCATCATCTTCGACACGATCGCGATCTGGCCGGCCGAGCGTTACGAGGAAGGCCTGACCCTGGTCACCGCGGGGACGCCGATCAATCAGCGCGAGGCGCTCTCGCCGAGGGTGAAATCGCTCAACTATCTCAATCACATCCTCGCGAAGGTCGAAGCGACCAACGCCGGCGCCGACGATGCGATCATGCTCGACGCGAGCGGGCACATCGCCGAAGCCACGGGCATGAACCTGTTCGTGCTCAAGAAGGGCATCATCTATACGCCCGCCGTGCACGCCGGATTGCTCAAGGGAGTCACCCGGGACGTCATCATCGAACTGGCCGCGGCCGCAGGCTACCGGCTCGTGGAGACGCTGCTCAACCGGTACGACCTCTACACGGCCGACGAGGCGTTCCTCACGGGGACGGCCGCGGAAGTCGCTCCGATCCGGATGGTGGACGGCCGCATCATCGGGGCCGGCAAGGCTGGCCCCGTAACCAGGGACCTTCGTGCCAGATTCCAGCAGCTCGCGCGCGGCTGAGTCCATCCGCCTGACAATGGCATTGCTGAGGGACCCGGTCCGATGGCCGGGTCCCTCGTTGCTGTGGCCGGTGCACGCGGCTCCCATGGGATCCAGGTGACCGAGACATTCGACTTCCTGGCCATCGGAGGCGGGACGGCCGGCCTGGTTTCGGCGGCGGGCGCGGCCTACCTCGGGGCCCGGGTTGCGCTGGTCGAACGGGAGCGGCTCGGTGGCGACTGCCTGTGGACTGGCTGCATCCCGAGCAAGGCGCTGCTCGCCAGCGCCCGCGCCGCGCAACTCCGGCGCGACGCCGGCCGGCTCGGGATCCTGGGCAAGGCCCGCCCCGTGGAGTTCGACGCCGTGATGGACTCGATGCGGGCAGCCCGGGAGGTCGTCAGCCATCACGACGACCCGGCACGGTTCCGGGCGATGGGCATCGAGGTCGTGTTCGGCCCCGCGGAGTTCATCGCCGCGGACACGCTCCGTGTCGGCGAGCGACGGCTGCGCGCGAGGGGGATCGTGATCGCCACCGGCTCGCACCCCGACCTGCCGGCCATTCCCGGCCTCGCCGAATCGAAGCCGCTTACCCACCAGACGATCTTCGATCTCACCTCCGCACCCGCCTCGATGGCCATCATCGGGGCGGGGCCGATCGGTGTCGAGTTCGCCCAGCTGCTGCAGCGGCTGGGTGTGCCCATCCTCCTGCTCGAGGTGGCTCCGCAGATTCTCCCGAAGGAGGACCCCGACGCCGCGGCCGTGGTTCGCCAGGGACTCGAGCGGGAAGGGGTAACGGTCCACACCGGGGTGGAGATCCGGCGGGTTGCACGCGCCGGCGCAACCACATCGGTGAGCTGGCGCGGGGTCGACGGCCTTGAGCAGCAGGCCGTTGTCGGCGAGGTGCTCGTGGCCGCCGGGCGCCGCCCGAATGTCGAAGGCCTCGCCCTGGAGCGGCCGGGTGTCGCCGCGACGGTGCGGGGAATCACCGTGGATGCCCGGCTGCGGACCTCAGCGCCCGGGATCTGGGCCGCGGGAGATGTGTCAGGCGGAATGCAGTTCACCCACGTCGCCGACTACCAGGCCCGGCTGGTGGTGCGCAATGCCCTCACGCCGTTCCGCGCCAAGGCGGAGTACCGGGCGGTGCCCTGGGTGACCTATACCGACCCGGAGATCGCGCGGGTCGGGATCACCGAGACCGAGGCCGCGGCCGGCGGCATCGCGGCACGCGCGTGGCGATACGACTTCGCGGACCTCGACCGGGCGATCGCCGACCGCCGACGGGAGGGCTTCGTGAAACTCGTTGCCACGCCCCGGGGCCGCCTGCTGGGTGCGACGATTGTGGGCGCTGGCGCCGGCGATCTCATCGCCCCGGTCACCCTCGCGATGCAGCGCCGCATGCCGCTCTCCGCGCTCCGCTCCTTCGTGTATCCCTATCCCACGATGAGCGAGGGAGTGCTCCGCGCGGCCAACCTGCCGCTGCGGGAGCAACTCGATTCGCTCTCCGGGCGCCTGCTCAAGCGGCTCGTGCGCTGGGGTCTGTGAAGTCACCCTGGCTCCGGGCCGCCCTGCTGATACTCCTGCTCTTGGGTGGGTATCTGGCGGCCGGCCGGATGGGGCTGCTCCGCATCCTTCACGATCCGGAGGATCGGGAGCGGGCGCTGCTTGCGCTCCGGGCTGCTGGCCGGACCTGGTGGGTCGGGCCGGCATTCAGTGCCGGGTATGCGGCCGCTGTGGCCTTCGGACTTCCCGCGAGCGTCCTGACCCTGCTCGGGGGCGCGGCCTTCGGACTGGGGCGCGGGGTGCTCTGGGTCAGCCTGGGTGCCAACGTCGGGGCCTCCGCGGGGTTCTGGATCGCGCGAGGCCTGGGGCGCTCCGCCGTGGAGCGGTTACTGGGTCCCCGACTCGCTGGGTTCGACCAGGGGACCCGGGCCGCGGGATTCCTTGGGGTCCTCACCCTCCGGCTGCTGCCGGTGGCGCCCTTCAGCCTGCTCAACTTCGCGTGCGGCCTTACCCCCATCGCCTGGGCGGAGTATGCCCTCGCCACGGTGATCGGCATCCTGCCCGGGACGGTGATCTACGTCTTCTTCGCGGATGCGCTGCTGACCGGGTCGGCCGCTGCCAGTCACGAGGCCAGGATCCGGGCACTGGTCGCCGGGCTCACCCTGGTCGGCGTCAGCCTCCTGACCCGCTGGTGGCTGGGCCGACGGCCGCGGCATGCCTCTTGACAGGCATGGGACCGGGCCGCACATTCGCGCGCCCTTGGCCTACCCCCCTGAGTGTCCTATGGCGTGGAGAGAAGTCACAGTCGGTGAAACCAGATGGGCCGTGGCTCCCGTCGCGGAACGGGTGGCCAACACCCAGGCATGGCGCCTGGTGCTGAGCTGCCGTTGCGCGGGCGAAGCCCGCCGCCCCCTCTGGGCGACCACGGGACTGCAGTCCTCGTCCCGCTCAGATCTCTATGCCCAGGCCGACCGCCTCAGCGACGCGAAGGTGGCGGCAGTGGTGGCCAGCCACGTCCAGCCGGCGACCCCGGCCGAGATTTCGAGCTAAGTCTCGCGCGCCTTCGCCGGGCCGGTCACTCGTGCGGGTCCGGGCGCCGGATGGCCCACCGGTAGACCAATCGGGAAAGATCCGCCATCAGCCGGTAGGCCTGATGGGGGTCGGCGTACCCCTTCGTCAACACCACCAGAACATACGGGCCCCGGCCCGGCGGATACACGATCGCCGCGTCATGCGAGATGGCGGTGATCTCTCCGGTCTTGTGCGCGACCCGGACCCCCGACGGGACACCGGCGGGAATGCCCTCGTTGAACTCCTGGCCGAGCAGGAAGTCGACCATCCTGATAGACTGCGCTCGGGAAGCGGCTCGCCCGCGTGCGATGGCGTCCAGCAGCAGAGCGAGGTCCCGGGCGGTCGTGGTGTTGTTCAGTCCCTGCGCGTACGCCTTCCCGTCCTCGACGCCCCGCAGCACCTGGATGGAATCCGCGCCAAGGGCATGGGCCGTCGCGTTCACCCGAGTCGCCTCGAGGCGCTCCATCAGCAGATTGGTCGCCAGGTTGCTGCTTCGTCCGATCATCAGTCGGGCGACATGCTCGACGGACTGGTCGTGCCCGACCTCCTGATAGAGCGTGGAGTCGGAATCGTCGGCGAGATTCAGGACAAAGGGCGAGCCGTCCACGAGCGAATGGAATTGGTTGCGGACCGGGATCACTCCGGTCCAGCTCAGCTCCCCGGCGTCGATGCGGCGCGCGAGCTCGATCAGCACCGGGACCTTCATCGTGCTGGCGGCATGGAATCGCGTGAGCCCGTTGATGAGCAGTGTGTCGCGGGTCACAGGGTCGTAGTAGGCGACCGCCACGAGGGCCGTGTCGCGGGCAATGCGCGACTCGAGGGCAGTCTCGAGACCGGCGGTCTGCTGCGCGGCGAGCGGCGCGGCTGGCACACGGGCCAGCAAAAGGACGAGGCACAAGTTTCGCATTGAATACCACCTGGTCTCCAAACCGAGTGCCAGCACCAACCCACGGGCCATGGCCGCTGAACCACGCTTTCCCGACCGCCTGAAGTTCGCCGAGTTCACCATCGAGCGGCTGCCTAACGGCAGGTGCCGCGCTCGGGTGGTCCTGACGTGGCAGGAGGTCAACGAATTTGTCGGTGAGTCGGAGGGGCTCGGCTCCCAGGCCGGAGAGCTCCGCTGTGCGGCGGAAGCGTGTGTCATCGCGCTGGGCAAGGCGGTGAAGGGTGAGATCAAGTTCGAACTCCTCGGGGTGAAAGCGGTCCGGGCTTTCGATTCCAACGTCATCATCGTCTCCATGGCGATCCCGGACCAGAACGAGACCCACCGGCTGGTCGGCTGCTTCCTGACCGATGATCTCGATCCGACCCGGGGAGCGGCGCTCGCCGTCCTCAACGCCACCAACCGGATTCTCGGCAATCGATTCTACATGCGCTGACGGCCGGTCGGCGACTCACGCAAGCTGCAGCGCATCTTGAGAAAAGCCCGGGCCGGTGTCCATCCGGCCCGGGCCGACGCTTGCCCGGGCTTTCCGAAGATCAACCGAAGTGGGGGTTCTCTTTTGGCGCCCTCGCAGGGATTTTGCATTGCATCGGACGCGCAGTTCGGACATGTCGTCCCGGCGCCCTGCCGGCTCCAAACGAAATATCGAGATCGCGCGCGGGTCTCCTCCCGGCGCGATCGAAAGGCAGACGGCTTCTCATGAGGCATGCACGGCTACTGGCCCTTCTCGGGGCCGTGGTGGGCTGCGGTGGCGCTCCCAGGACGAGTCCGGCTCCAGTTCCCTCGCCGTCTCCCGTGCTGGCGCAGGCCGATACCAGCACGCGACCGGAGATCCACTCCGCTCCCCAGGACACTGCCGCGCCCGATCGGCGTCTCGCCTCCGCGGCCGATTCGGTGCGCCCTGCCGATCCTGATTCTGCCGCGGACGCGGCCATCCTGGAACAGCTTGCCACGGCCCATCCCGAGCCCCAGGACACCGGCAACGAGGATGGAGCGGCGGATGCGGTCCCCGGCGGTGCCAATGGGGCGGCGGCGCCTGAGGTGACGTACGACATCGATGTCTCCACCTACGGATCGCACGCCCGGGTTCAGTACTACCTCGATTTCTTCCAGGGACCCGCCCGCGATCGCTTTGCCATCTGGCTCCAGCGCATGCCCCGCTTCGAGCCCATGATCCGGGCCAAGCTGCGTGAGAACGGGGTTCCCGAAGACATGGTCTATCTGGCGCTGATCGAGAGTGGATTTTCGAGCAGCGCCGTCAGCCGCGCCCGCGCCACCGGCATGTGGCAGTTCATGAAGGGGACGGGTAAGCTCTACGGACTGCGCATCGATTCCTGGGTGGACGAGCGCCGCGACCCGATCCGGGCAACGGACGCAGCGGCGCGCCATCTCGCCGATCTCCGCGATCGCTTCGGCTCGATGTATCTGGCAGCGGCGGCCTACAACGCCGGAGCCGGCAAGGTCGGTCGTGGGCTCCGTCGCATCGGCGATGACGACGAGGAAGAGGACAATCCGGATGCGGCCTTCTTCCGACTCTACGACACCCGGTTCCTGCGCCGGGAAACCAAGGACTACGTCCCCAAGCTCATCGCGGCCGCACTGATTGCGAAACAGCCCGAGAAGTATGGATTCGAGAAGGCGGTCGGGATCCAACCGATGACCTATGATTCGATCATCGTCGGCGATGCCACCGGTCTGGACGTGCTCGCCCGTCTCGCGGATACCTCCGTGGCGGCGATGCGGGAATTGAACCCGCAGTTCGTCCGGCTCGTCACTCCGCCACGCCAGAGCGCGATCGTCCGGCTTCCCGCTGGCACCGGCGAACTCGTGACCTCGCGGTACGCGGCGCTGGAATCGAAGGACCGGGTATCGTTCGTCGATCACACCGTCAGCCGGGGCCAGACGCTGGCCGCCATCGCCAGGCTCTACCACGTCACCACACGCCAGATCAGTGACGCCAATCCCGGAGTTCGGCTGACCCGGATGCGGACGGGGACGCACCTCATGATCCCGACCAGTTTCGTGCCGACTGTCCCCGAGCCGGCCTCGGCCCCCGTGACGCGTGGTGCGCGGGCCGGCGCCGTCGGGTCCACCACGATCCGGTACCGCGTCCGTAGTGGTGAGTCACTCACGGTCATCGCGGGCAAGTACGACACTTCGGTCGACAAGCTCCGGAGTCTCAACGCGCTCGGCCGAAATGAAGTCCTGCGAGCGGGGCAGATCATCCGCGTGCCCGCGCCCACCGCTCCGCCCTCCGACCGCGTCACAACGCCGGCGTCTGCAGAAGGCGGAAAGGCCCATGTCGTGCGCCGGGGTGAGACGCTCTCCGGGATCGCTGCGAAGTACGGAGTCAGTCTCACGGCGCTTCGGAATGCCAACGGGATGACGGCGAGGTCGGTGCTGAAGGCTGGCGATCGCCTGACCATTCCGCAGTAATTTCTTGGCGGTAAGAGCGACGGGG
>JBGATI010000036.1:0-35944 GCA_044229245.1 Gemmatimonadales bacterium
ATGCTGCGGACTCCGGGCGTAGGCCTCGAGGTGCTCGAACGAGCGCCAGTACTGCACGATCACACTGATGCTCCCGGCGACGGCCAGGCAGCCGCACTCGGGATGGGCGCTCAGCTCCTTGATCATCCTGGGCATGGCGAGCGCCACGGGGAGCCACTTGTGGACCTTCCACGGACGATTGATGCGCATGCCGATGAGGAAGACGACGAAGTCGCCATCGAGCTCGGCCATCATCCGGCCGGGGAACACGGTGGCCATGGGCGCTCCTGAGGGAAGGAACTGGTGAAAGAGAAGGCAGCCGGGAATCAGTGGTGGAGCGCCACGGTCAGGGCACCACCTCGACCTGAATCGTATCGCTCACCAGCGGCGTGCGACAGCCGCTGGAGGTCGCCCAGAGGCGATAGCGCCCGGGGCGGCCGAGCTTGAGGCGACGCTCCCACCCGGGCGGCGTCGGCTGATTGAACTGGAAGCTGTCGGCCGGTGCCACCGTCCAGACGACGTTGCTCGCGACCTCGGCTTCATCGGTCGGCGGTGCCTGCCGCCACCAGCAGCCGGTGGTGTCGGCCTGGCTCTTCGGCACCGCCTGCCAGGGACCGGTGGAGCGCCGGGCGTGGAGCAGGAGCCAGCTCCCGGCCCGCACCCTGCCTGACGAATCGAGCTCCGCGCTGACCGTCAGCACCTGGCGATAGTCGCCGGCCGGCACGTAGATGGTGGCCGGCACCGGGTCGGTGCAGCCCGAGAGGGCGAGCAGCGCGAGGAGGGCGCCGCGCAGACGCTTGGTGCCCGAGTCGTCGCTGAAGCGACGGCTCGGCTGAGGCCAGTGAACTGGCCTGGCCGGGAGCGAGAGCAAGGACCGGCGGCGGCGACCCGCCCGCTCGTCACCTCCTGTCCGAATCACTGCAGATCGAAGGTCGACTGGTACACCGCCGGTACGGCGCAGCCCTCGGCGCTGGCCGGACGGAACTTGTATTCGCCGAGGGCGTGCAGCAGCCGGGCACGATAGCGCGTGTCGGTCGTCGCCGGCACGGTGCTGGAGTCTACCGTGGCCGAACCGGAGGCCGAGACCTTCCAAGTGACGGTGAAGGGCTTGCGATGGAGATCGCCGGGCGCGGGCGGCGGCACGTGGATCTGCAGCGGCGACGGCCCGTGGATCACCGGGTGGGCCGTGCCGGCGGCGATAGCGGCGACCAGGGAGTCGCAGGCCGGCGTGGTGCGGGGGGCGGCCGTCGTGACGCCGCCGGACGAGCCCGCGCAGCCGAGCAGGGCGAGCCCTACCACGAGTGAACCGACAGGCCTGATCCTGTTCCGCATTCCGCGCTCCCGAATGAGATTCGCCTAACGTCCGTCCGTAAAGTGTGAGCCTCCGCTCCCCTGCGCCAGTCGAACTGGCATGCGTCGCCACGCCGCGCCGGCCTCGTGGAAGGGGCACAGGGTCCGTGAGGGACTGGAATCGCGACGCAGGAGGACCTTCGCCCCCCACCCTGCGGGCGCTCATGAGACAACATTCAGTCCCTTCTCATGCCGCATGCAGCCGCGCGACTTGATACTGCAGCATGTGCACTCTTCACCCTCTAAAGGAAGAGCACCTCGTCGGCGGCTCGGGGGTGGTGCGTTGAGCAATCCCCCGCTTCCTCTCTCCCACCTGCCCGGCTCCGAGGTCCCGCCTGAGCGCCGGATGATCTGGGGCGTCGCCGCGATGGCGCTCTGGCTCGCACTCTACAGTCAGACCGCGACCGCGGCCCACTGGCTCACCTATGAGTTGTTCGGCATCGCGGAAGGGACCAGGCTGGGGGAGTCGCTCGCCTTCTTCCTGTACGACGTGCCCAAGGTCCTGCTGCTGCTCGTCGCGGTGGTCTTCGGCGTGGGGATCATCCGGAGCTTCGTCACCCCGGAGCGCACGCGCGAGATCCTGGCGGGGCGGCGCGAGAGTGTCGGCAACGTCCTCGCCGCCGGCCTCGGCATCGTCACCCCGTTCTGCTCCTGTTCGGCGGTGCCGCTCTTCATCGGGTTCGTGAAGAGCGGCGTCCCCCTCGGGGTCACCTTCTCCTTCCTCATCTCCGCACCGATGGTCAATGAGGTCGCGCTGGTGCTGCTCGCCGGGCTGTTCGGCCCCTGGGTCGCCCTCCTCTACCTCACGACGGGTCTCACCATCGCGATCGTCGCCGGGTGGGTGATCGGGCGCCTGCATCTCGAAGCCTGGATCGAGCCGTGGGTGACCGCGATGCCGGCCATGCCGGCGTCCGCCGCCGAGTCGCCCCGGCTGACCTGGGGAGACCGGGTGACCGCCGGCCGTGAAGCGGTGGCCGACATCGTGGGCAGGGTCTGGCCCTGGGTCGTGGCCGGCATCGCGGTCGGGGCCGTCATCCACGGCTACGTCCCGACCGGCGCGATTGCGAAGCTGCTGGGCAGCGAACGCTGGTGGTCGGTCCCGCTCGCGGTGGCGCTCGGTGTGCCGATGTACTCGAACGCGGCCGGGATCATCCCGATCGTGCAGGCCCTGATGGAGAAAGGCGCGCCGCTCGGGTCGGTGCTCGCATTCATGATGTCGGTCATCGCGCTGTCGTTCCCCGAGATGGTGATCCTCCGCAAGGTGCTGCAGCCGAAGCTCATCGCGGTCTTCGTCGGGGTGGTGACGGGTGGGATCATCATCGTCGGATACCTGTTCAACGCCGTGCTCTGAGGGGGCATCCATGCGAGTCGAAGTCCTGGGAACCGGCTGCGCCCGGTGCCAGCAGCTGACACAGAACGTGCGGACGGCGCTGGAGCGGCTGGGCTCCGATGCCGAGGTGCACAAGGTCGAGGATATCCAGAAGATCATGACCTACGGCGTCATGAGTACGCCGGCGCTCGTAGTGGATGGCCAGGTGAAGTTCAGCGGGCGGGTCCCGGCGCCGAGGGAGCTCGAGGAGTTCCTGCGCGCACCCGACGCCGCGGCGTCCGCGTGAGCGCCGTGTCATCTGCCGTACATGAGCGACCGTTCATGACTTGCGTTCCGTCTCGGTCCCCGGGCAGACTTCGCTGCGTATGATGTCGATCCTGCGGCGCGTGCTTGGAGTCGGTCTCGCGGTCTGCTTCGCCGCGAACTCCGCCGTCCCCGGCCTCCTGTGCGGGTGCGGAGCGGATGAGCCCGTCGCGCCGCACTCCGCCCACGCCTCCATGGCCGGCATGGAGATGTCAGGCGCGATGCCCGCCGGCCACGACGGCCACACCGGGCATGGGCCGAGCTCGCACCACACCGGGCCGTGCACCTGCATCGGTCACGCCTGCGGCGTCTCGGTCTCCGTTCTGGCCGCTGCGCCGAGACTTCCAGGACTCCATGTCGTGGCGCTGGATGCCCGCATCGCCACCACTGCTCCCGCTGCACCTACCCTTCGTTTCAGGCACGTCCTTCCCTTCGCGCAGGCCCCGCCCGCGCTCTCCTGATCGACCCCGCGCCGGTCGATCCCGACGCCTGACGCGCAGTCAGGCTTCACTCACGATCAGCTTTCACGGCATCGCTCTGTGGCCCGTGGCACGCTCGCCCCGACCAGGGAGGAGCCGACGCAGGCGAGGCTGATCGGCGGGAGTCCATCTCAACCGTCGGATAGCGCACCATGAAGTTCAGTCACATCCCGCCGGCCGCGATCTTCCTCTGGTTCGGGATCGCCGCGCTCGCGGGACAGGATTCGGTCCCGAACCCCGACCTCCTCTCCGCCCGGGAGACGGCGGCCTGGCGGCTGATCGCGACGCTGCAGAGTCCCTTCTGCCCCGGACTCACCCTCGAGAGCTGCCCGAGCTGGTACGCCGACTCCCTCCGCACGGTGATCCGGCAGCGGATGGCCGCCGGCGAGTCCCCCGACGTCATCCGGCGCGAACTCGCCCGCGACTTCGGCCAGCCGGTGCTCGGCGAGCCGACCTGGCAGGGCTTCGACCTCCTCGGATGGATCGGCCCCGGACTGCTGCTCCTGGTCGCCGGGACGGTGCTGTTCGCCGCACTCCATCGGCGCGGCCAGCCAGCGCTCGGCTCCGCGGCCGCACCCGATCCGGGTGAGCCGTTCGGGCTCGCGGCCATCCCGCCGGCGGAACGGGAGCGCCTCACCCGGCGCCTCGCGGCGGAGCTGCGCGACGAGGGAGGCGGGTAGCGGACGCCCCCCGCGAGACAGCCGCGGGGAACGTGAAGGCACGATGATGCGAGCGTGAACGCGGGGAGCGGGGGCGGAGAGCGCCGCGGGGCTGTCGTCGGACAGTAGATCATTATATGCTTATACAGTAATATATAGGTGCATCGCTCGACCCGTGGACGACCAGGAGGAGATCCGATGAAGGCGTGGCTGGTGGGAGTGCTCGCGGTCACCGCGCTCGGCAACGCGGCCCCGGCAGAGGCGCAGGCGGACTCCGGCGTCGCCGCCGCGGTTCTCGCGATCGAGCAGATCGATGCGCTGCGGTCGTCGCTGGCCGGGACCTTCCTGCAGACCGGGGCGCCCGCGGGGAAGCAGACCTTCGTAGAGGTGTGCCGTCCGGTGGGCCAGGCGATGAAGGACGCGAGCGCCCAGCACGGCTGGATCGGCCGGCAGGTGGCGGTGAAGTACCGCAATCCCGCCAACGCCGCCGATCCCGAGGCGGCGCGCATGCTCGAACGGTTCGCGCAGGATTCCACTCTCCGCGCGGTCACGCTCCGTACCTACGTCAACGGCCGCGCCGGCTCCCGCTATCTCCGGCGGATCACGGTCGAGCCGAGCTGTCTGCTCTGTCACGGCGCCCGTGAGGCCCGGCCCGCCTTCGTGCGGGAGGAGTACCCCGACGATCGCGCCTTCGACTTCAAGGCCGGTGACCTCCGCGGGGCCTACAGTGTCTTCATCCCTGACTCGCGCTGACGCGCGCCTTCCGACCATGCCGACCTACCGCAAGCAGCGTTTCGATGTGGTGCTGGACGTCCGGACCAAGCTCGAGTTCTGGATGGGACATCTCGACGGCGCCGAGTGTGTGCCGGTGCAGGGTCTCGCCACCGCCATGGCGAAGCGCACCGACATCGCGAAGGACGCCCACGTGCTGGTGTACTGCGCGAGCGGGGCCCGCTCCGCCGCCGCCGTCGGCATCCTCCGCTCCCTGGGCTACCGGCACGTGGTGGATGCCGGGCCGATGAGCCGCGCGATCGGAGACTACACCCCATGAGCGATACGCCGAGCCCCGAGTCACAGGGGAGATTTGCAGACGCGGCCGCGAGCTGGAACGAGCGGTATGCCGGATCGGAGTACCTGTTCGGCACCGAGCCGAACGAGTGGCTGAGGGATCATGCCGGCGTCTGGTCCCCGGGCGCGCGGGTCCTCGCCGTCGCCGATGGCGAGGGACGCAACAGCATCTGGCTCGCCGGCCGCGGCCTGGTGGTCGATGCCTTCGACATCGCGGACGTCGCGGTGGCCAAGGCGCGGCGGCTCGCGGAGGAGCGGAGCGTCACGGTCAACTACACCCTCACCGACTGCGATGGCTTTCCCTGGCCGAACGCAGTGTACGATGGCGTCGCCGCGATCTTCGTGCAGTTCGCCGATCCCGCGCTCCGGGAGCGGCTCTTCCGGAACATGGTGCGGAGCCTCAAGCCGGGCGGGACGCTCATTCTCCAGGGCTACACGCCGAAGCAGCTCGAGTACGCCACCGGCGGACCACCCCATGTGTCGCATCTCTATACCGCTGAACTGCTCCGCGCCGCCTTCTCGGGGCTGGAGATTCTTGAACTGAAAGAGTACGAGGCGGACCTGACGGAAGGCAGCAAGCATCGCGGGCGCTCCGCGCTGGTCGGGCTGGTGGCCCGCCGTCCCGCCAATTTCTCGCAACCTGAAGCAGGTGTCCCATGAGTACCCGTCTGGTGATCGTCGGTGGCGTGGCGGGTGGGGCGACCGCCGCCGCCCGCGCTCGGCGCCTCGACGAAGCCGCAGAGATCACCCTGCTCGAGCGGGGTCCCTATGTGAGCTACGCGAACTGCGGCCTCCCCTACTTCCTCTCGGGAGAGATCGCCGACCGCGCGAAGCTGCTGCTCCAGACTCCGGAGGGGTTCGCCACCCGCTACCGCGTCCGCGCGCTCGTGAACACCGAGGTGCTCGAGATCGACCGGGCCGGCAAGCGGCTCCTGGTGCATGGCCCCGGCGGTGAGGCGCGGATCGAGTACGATCGCCTGATCCTCGCGCAGGGTGGCACCCCGATCATGCCGCCGCTCCCCGGCGCCGATGCACCGCATGTCTTCCGGCTCTGGACCGTGCCTGACATGGATCGCCTCGACGGCTTCATCCGGGAATCGCTGCCGACGACGGCGGTTGTGGTCGGTGGCGGGTTCATCGGACTCGAGATGGCCGAGGCGTTTCAGAAGCGCGGACTCGAGACCACCGTGGTCGAACTCCTCCCCACCGTGATGGGAGTGATGGACCGGGAGTTCGGGATGCAGGTCGAGCGCGAGCTGGTGCGGAATGGCGTGTCGGTCGTGACCGGCGTGGGGGTCAGGGCCATCGATGCCGCGGCGCACGAGGTCGAGCTCTCGGATGGGCGGCGCATTCCGGCCGAACTGGTGCTCTTCTCCGTCGGGGTGCGTCCGGAGCTGACGCTCGCCCGGAAGGCGGGGCTCGAGATCGGTCCCTCCGGTGGGCTCCAGGTGGATGCGCACCTCCGCACCTCCGATCCCGCGATCTTCGCCGCGGGCGACATGGTCGAGGTGGAGCATGCCGTCTCCGGCCGCCGGGTGCGCGTGCCGCTTGCCGGTCCCGCCAATCGCCAGGGCCGGATCGCGGCGACCAACGCACTCGGCGGCAACCTGACCTACGCCGGCGCGCTCGGCACCAGCGTGGTGAAGGTCTTCGAGGCGACCGCCGCGATGACCGGGCTCTCCGAGACCGTCGCGCGCGTGGCAGGCTTCGATGCCGGCGTCGCCGTCATCCATAAGGAGCATCACGCCGGCTACTACCCCGGCGGCCGGGAGCTCTCGCTCAAGCTGGTCTACGACCGGAGCGATGCGCGGCTCCTCGGCGCCCAGGCCTTCGGCCATGCGGGCGTCGAAAAGCGGATCGACGTCCTCGCCATGGCGCTGCATGGCGGCATGACGCTGCACGACCTCGCCGAGGTCGACCTGGCGTATGCCCCGCCCTATTCGTCGGCGAACGATCCGATCAACCTCGCCGCGTTCATCGGGGAGAACGACCTCTCCGGCTTCAGCCCGCTGATCACCGCGGCGGAGCTCAAGCAGGCGCTGGCGTCGGAGGCGCCGCCGGTCGTCCTCGATGTGCGGACGATGGCCGAGTTCACCCAGGGACATCTCGCCGGCGCGATCCATGTGCCGGTGGACAGTCTCCGCCTCTCGCTGGATCGCATCCCGCGGGGCAGCGACCTGGTCGTCCACTGCAAGGGTGGATTCCGGGCGCATCTCGCGGTACGCATCCTCAAGCAGCATGGCTTCACCAACGTCGCCAACCTCACCGGCGGCTGGACCAGCCTGGAACTCGAAGGGGGATTCGCGGTGGAGCGTGGGGCAGGCGACGCAAAGGGCTCCGGCTCGGCAGCACAGGACAGGCGTTCGATGGACTCACGGGAGGGCACGCCGGATTCCCCGGCGGCGCATCCCGTCTTCGTTGGCTGATGCAGAACTTTCAGGAGGGACCTATGCAGAAACTCACCGTTCTCACGATCCTCACGCTCGCCTCCGCGACCCTCGCGCAGGCGCAGGGCGGCCCGGGGATGGGCGGAGGAATGGGCATGGGGATGCCGCTGGATGATGCGAACTTCCGGCCTACCATCCCGATGCTGACCACGATGCTGCAGCTCACCCCGGAGCAGATCCAGAAGGCGACGCCGCTCCGCGATTCCCTGCTCGTCACCACCAAGGCGGCGCGCGCGGAGGCTCAGGCGGCGCGGACGAACATGCAGCAGGCGCGCCGGGCGGGCGTCAGCGCCGACTCGCTCAGCATCCTGCGCCAGAAGGTGCAGGGCATCATGATGGGGATGATGCCGGCCCGGATGCAGTTCCACAGCCAGATCCGGACGCTGCTCACCCCGGAGCAGGCCCGGGTGCTCGATGCGCACCAGCAGGAGATGCTCGGCACGATGGGCCAGCGGATGCAGGGGATGCAGCCGACCAGCCCGTGAGCTATATAGGACGGGAAGAAGAGTTGTTTCGCTCGTGGCAGGCGCGTCACCCTCTTGATGGGAGCTTCCGATGAAACAGAACATGGGCGGGGCCGATCGTGCGATCC
Source organism: Gemmatimonadales bacterium (assembly GCA_044229245.1). Taxonomy (GTDB): domain Bacteria; phylum Gemmatimonadota; class Gemmatimonadetes; order Gemmatimonadales; family GWC2-71-9; genus JADJOM01. Next base: position 8,208 of record JBGATI010000036.1, read on the forward strand.
GGCTGATCGTGGCGGCCGTCATCGCCGTCCTCTACTTCACCCACCGCATCAGCGGCACGATGGCCATCGTGCTGGCGGTCGTTGCGGTGATCTTCGTGGTGACGAGCTCGGTGAGCTTCTGTCCCGCCTATCTCCCGTTCGGGTTCTCGACCCGGAAGAAGGATGGCTGAGGCGCCACGCCACGAGGCTCAGGGAGAGGACGCAGCCCGATCGTGATCCACCGCGCCCCCCGGCCATCCGGGGGGCGCGTCAGTTGAGGAGTGCCCAGGTGAGCAGCAGGCCGGCCACGATCAGCGCGCCCGCGAGGGCCAGGGGCGCGGTTGGCGCTTGCGGGGTGGGCAGATCGCTCCGTGACAGATGGCGACAGAAGCGCCGGTAGCTCGTGGCCCCCACTCCGAGGGCGACGACGCCGAGCAGGACCAGCGCGGCGCCGAGGTAGGGAGAGAGACCGTGACCGGGCACCGGTTCCCCTCCCTGCAGTCGCAGCAGCCGGAGAAACAGTCCGAATCTCGCCACCACGAAGCCGAACGCCATCACGGCGATCCCCGTGCGGAGCCAGGCCAGCATGGTGCGCTCGGCGGCGAAATAGACGCGTGGATCGGAGGGGGCAGGAGTGGTCATGTCTCAACCCGAGGGGTGGGTGGGCGTCGCCGGTGACGACCCTGCGGAAGGTGCCGGAGCGCACCGGCCCGGGCAACCTCGACGCCGCGAGGTGATGGGAACGCAGCTCAGGCCATCTCGCTCCACGCCTCGAAGCGCATCAGGTACGGATCGCTCGGGCTCCGTACCTCCCAGGTCAGGGTGAGCCGCGCGTCCTGCATTTCCAGCGAGGGGATGAAGAGATCGGCGCCGCAGCGATGCGGCGTCTCGCTTACCCAGGTGCCCGCCGGTCCCGGAATCAGCGTCGCGAGGAAGGTCGGCTGCTCGATGCCGCGCCTGAGATGACTGAGATGGAGTCGCTGTGCGCCCGCCTCACGCCGCCAGCTCGTCCGGTTGTGGAACCGGATCCCGGTGAGGGGGCCGCTCGTCCAGGCGCCTTCTTCGTTCCAGTGCAGCGTCGACTCTGCCGCCTGCGTCTCCACGACGAGTCGCCCGGTTCCGACGTGGCTCACGCGGCCGTCGGTCTCGATCGTGACCCGGAAGTGGCGGACGGATTCCAGCAGTGGCCAGGGATCCACACTCGACATCACCGCTACTTCTTTGCTCCGTTCGTCTGTGCCGTATCCGGCGCCGGCTTCGGAAAGAAGCTCGCGGCATCGTAGTAATCGGACAGCCGCACGATCTTCCCGTTGACGACCTGGGCGACCGCGGCGCCTCGGCCCGATACCGGCTGGCTGGTCACCGGCCCGCTCGGGCTCTGTCCGGTGAAGCTCGCGGTCCAGATCCACTCCGCCACCACAGTCTCTCCCTCCGCGAACGACGACGTCACCTTCCACTGATAGTCGGGGGAGACCGCGATCACGCTCCGCATGAAGCCGCGCACCGCCGCCGGTCCCTCGCCCCGGAAGCCCCAGGCGAAATCCTCATGGATGCCGTTCGGCGCGAGCAGCGTGTCGATCGCGAGGGAGTCGTGCCGGTTCCAGGCATCGACGTAGGCCTGCAGCACCGCCCTGGGCTCACGACCCGACGGGACCTGACGCTGGACGGTGCAGGCGGCCAGGCCGACGGCGAGGAACAGCATTGCTGTGAACCGCATGAAATCGCTCCGGGGAGAGACTGAAGATGGGCAGTACCGAGTTCCGAGTACCGAGTGCCTGGTGCTTAGTGCTTAGTGCTTAGTGCTTAGTGCAAAGTACCTCTAAGAGATACGGTTGGAACTCGGAACTCGGAACTCGGAACTCGCACGGCCGCTATTCCTCCCGCGGCACGCTGGCGAGAATCTGATCCCGCAGATAGGCCCATTCAGGATCAGCAAAGGCATCGAGCTCAATAGGATAGGGATCGCGCTCCTGCGGCATCGCCTCCAGTCTTCCTCCGCAGCCCCGCACATCGGCCGTATAGAAGACCCACTGCCGTGCGCCGTCGAAGGTGAGGACGGCTACCAGGACAGCCAGAGCATCATCCTCCAACGCGGGAACGAGCCGATTCTCGAAGACTTCGAGTGCGGCGGCCGTCGCCTCATCCGGAAGCGAGCCGGAGCCCTCTTCGTCGTAGCCCCAGACAATTCGCAGACAGCGCGGGTAACCAGCGGTCTGACCGGGCCTGAGGACCGGTGTCCGGTAGCGGATCAGAGCCGGCCCCTCGGCTGGATTCGACTCCGCCAGGGCCCACACATCGGCGCGAAGCAGGGATGCTACATCGGTGACAGGCATGGAGATCTCGCGAGCGGACCGTTTTACTCAGCGCGGAGAAGCGGCATCGCCGCGGTACGCCGTCACCTCGATGCTCACCAGCGCACCGAAGGGGATCCGTGCCTCTGGCGTGCTGCGGGCGGGATAGGGCGCCGTGAAGGCGGCGGAGTAGGCCCGGTTCATCTCCGCGAAGTCCTCGATGTGGGCGAGGTAGACGGTGGAGCGCACCACGTGATTGAGCGTGAGGCCCAGCTGCCCCAGAATCTCCCGGATGATCTCGATGCAGCGATTGGTCTGGGTGAAGACGTCCCCCTCGATCACCTTGCCGGTGACGGAGTCGCGGGCCGTCTGTCCCGCCAGGAAGACGTAGTCGCCCGCGACCACCGCGTGGGAGTAGGGGCCGTAGGCTCGCGGGACGGAGCTGTCGGGAAAGGTGTGGTGTTGCACTAGGGTGTGTCTCCGCTCAGCAGGGTGATGCCGAACACCACGGCGGGAATGACCACGAAGAAGAAGCCGAGTATCACCCAGACCCAGTGCGCCTCGGCGATGTTGAGCAGCCGGTTGTTCCAGGTCGGGGCCGCCCGTTCCTCGCGGTAGCGGCGCGTCTCCTCCGCGGCCATCGCCGTGTAGAGCGCCGCGATCCGTTCCGCCTCCGCCTTCCCGTCGCGCGCGATCGGCACCTCGATCGTGTACATCCCGCCTTCCATCTCGAACTCGAGCCAACGCTCCCGGGCATGGATCCCCGAGACGCCGTTGTAGAGGAAGGCCAGGCACCAGGTGCCGACGAACACCGCGTCGTCGCGACAGACCACCTCCAGCCCGTCGCGTGCGTGTTTGTCGCAGACCTTGAGCAGGTCCTTCGGCGGAAAGGGGGAGTTGGCGTAGAGCGTGCGGATCTCCGCAGCGAAGTCGCGCAGGCTGGCCGGGTCCACCTTCCAGCGCGCGAGGATCACCTCGTCCGGATGACGCTTCGTCATGGGCGGCGGCGTTCAGTGCGCGGCGGGCGCCGGCGCGGAGCTGTTGAACATGTCGGCCACGTAGCGCCAGGAGACGTCCTTCTGTTTGGTCCGGATGTCGAGGAACTTGCCGCTGTCGACCGGGCTGTCGGGCATCGCGAGCGTCATCACGTAGCGCCCGGTCACGTACACCATCTCCCCCGTGCCCGCGATGTCATCGGTCGTGATGTTGAACGATGCGACGGCCGGGAAGGCCCCGAGGAACTGGCGAATCCCGGCTCGGCCCCGGATGGTCGGGGAGTCAGGGGGCAGCAGGAGGGCGGAATCGGCGTAGAGCTGTGCGACGCCATCGAGGTCCTTGGCGACGAGCCGCACCGCGAACGAATCGCCGAGCGCCCGGATCGCCGCGAGGTCGGTCGGGGTGAGCGGGGCGGGCTTGCTGCCGCAGGCGAGAGTCGCGACGAGAGTGACCGCCGGAAGGACCGACCGGAAAGGCAGGCGCACGAGGGGCTCCTGGGGAGTTGAGGGGCATCGCGGGGGGTCGCGATGCAGGGGAGCGGTGAAGGTGCAGCGGATTGGGTGGGGGCGCAAATCGAACGAAGGCGAGTCACACCTTCGCCGGCCGGCACGTGCCAGGATCAGACAGGAGCGCGCTGGGGGAATCTCACGAGATCGGCGCGGAGGCTTTCCGCAGCCGCCAGCAGGTCTGCCGGTGTCACCGAGAAATCGAGGAAGGCTCCCTCCGGAGCCGGGATCTCCCGAGAAAACCATGGCGGCAGGAACTCGGCCGCGAAGCGGATGCGGAGGACGTCACGCTGGCCAGCAGGCTCCCACTCGAAGCCGATGTTCGGCTCCATTGCACCCCACTCCCGTGAGGCGGGGGAGCCTTCACCGAGGGACGTCAGCCACCCTGCCAGATCCTGCGCCTCGTAGGTCAGGAGCGCGGGATCGACCGCATGCCACGATCCGAGCGGACCGCTGGCCGAGAGGCGGACGTTGAGCCAGTTGGAATCGTAGGGCTCCGTCGCCATCGCCGGGAACTGGTAGCCGACAATCGTCAGGGCGACGTGGGTGCTGCCGGGTGTGCCGAACTCCACTGCCGGACCTCCCATGTGACTGGTCCATTCATCGGGCTCGACATCATCGACCAGGGCGAAGAGCGGAGCGGCTCAGTCCGTCCCAGCGAGGAGCCGATGGACGCATCCTGTCCACCTCATGCGGTTGAGAGGTCGCACTAAACGTGTTCCAAGAACGCGTCGCAGCCATCGCACATGTAGAGCGGTGGGTCATGGCTGGCATCCCACAAGCGGCATTCGCTCTGAAGGAAGTTGTTGGTGCAGCGCGCGCACTCTACGAGTTCATCCACCTCCTCGCAATAGTGACAATATGCGCCTTGCGACGAGGATGTGACTACATCCGACTCGCCGCAGATTCTGCAATCACGGACGCCCTCCTCGTCCGCTTCTTCAGCCGCATCTTGCTTAGCCGCGCTTAGGGTCGCTGCGTGCTCGTCAGAAAGTGTTGAGAACATGCCTCTAACTGAGGGATCGATCCCGGCTTCAATGTTCAGTGATGCTACGGCCTCATCAAACATGACAGTCGCTTGGACGAGTCTGGCCATAGTTCGCCTGACCGCTTTCGTGTCCAAACTGAAACGATAGTGCTCGATCTGATTGCGGAGCTTCTTAAGCCACTCTAGGTCGAGGATGAAGTCGGGGTCAAGAGGATTGCCAGCGTTCTTAAGAAATTGTATCGCCTCCCATAGACCGATAGTCTGTTCTTTCTCGATATTCTTCGCGAACGGGTTCTTATAAATCAGCAGTGGATGATGCTGGGAGATGTGGTGCTTGAGAATCAACTCCAAGAAGTGCGAGAAGTGTAGGATCGCGAACTTGTACGCCCGTGGATCAGATGCGTCTGCAGAAGCGAACTGCCTCAAGGCCTCGTTGAGGCTATCGAGCGCATTGGATCGGAGGTCCAGGTCGTGAGTTGACATGCGCGCCGTGTAAGAGTGGTATGCGGACTAACGTCTGCGCATAAGCTGAGTAGCGCGCCTCACCGGCACCAGAATGCGAGTACGCTCGCCGCGCTTCGGCAGCTTGATGCGCCGACTAGGCCGCACCTTGACGGAGCCGGACAGATTTGAAAATGTCCTCTAGGGTCGAGAGAACGGCCGACCGATCACTTGAGATGTACTGAAGAACTACCAGGTAGGCGAAGCTACCACGTTCAATGGCATATCCCACTCGATTTACGATTAGGCGGGTGGGCGGCGAGCCGTTGACCCGGACCATGTCCAGCCGCACGGTTTCGTTGAGGAGAAGAATGTGCTTGTCGCGATCAACTAGAAGCAGTGCCGGTAGCTCAAGACCCGTTCGGGTGTCACTCCCTATGTCGTCAAGAAGGGTTCGAGGTGCCCATTCGAAGTAAGGATTCTGCGGGAGAGTAGTCCGATCCACTCGTGAGACGAAGACGCCAGAATAGATGAGTCGATCGACAGGGAGCTTTGAAGCAATCACACTATCCATGGCGGCCTTCATGGCCTGCCGAGTTGCAATGATCGTGTCTTCTGGCAAGTCCAACAGCGAGCTGCCATATGCCATCCGAAGGAACCCGATGGAGTACTTCAGACTCTCAAATGGGTTCTCTCCGAGGACTACGGATCCAATCCGGCTATCGCGCTCAAGCGTAACTCGAACTGGTTGGTCCAATCTCGCGCCAAAGTAGGCAATGCCCGCCGTCCTGCTTTCGGGCCAGCCTCGTGAAACAAGGTCATTAATGAAAGACATAAATACCACGTCGTCAAAGCCAACCGACTGCAACTTTCCTAACGGACCGACGGTCCACTCCTGCCCCTGTGGGGGCTGGAATGCGACGCCGAGAGACTCGCTAATCACCCAGTTCCGCGACGGAAGAGCGAGAAACGATGTGCTATCGAGGAGTTCGCCAGACGGGCGCAGCGCCAACTTGGACAGTGTTTGCTCGCCGCCAATACTGGTGGTGCGAATCTCGACGTAACCCTCCTTTGGCTGCCACAATAGATGCAATTGCGAAAGGATGGCTGCCAGGATGGCCCCGATTGCCGCAATGCTGGCAGCCTGAACCATCCGACTCTGATACCATCGCTGTGCCATGGAGTCCTCAGGGTGGCGCGGCTTAACGCCCCCGAACAAGCTGTGGCTCGGTGCGCGCACGCGCAAACAATCGTGACGACATCGGGTCGTCCATGGGCCTGCGATACCGAAAGCCCGAGCCGTCACGCTTCATACGTTGGTCAGGGCGCAACCCGCTCAGTACTCATTCTTGTAACCTATATACTCGTCGATTTGGGCGTCCGCTCCGTCGAAGATGATTGCAATCTCGTCGATGATGCCCTTTACGGTCGCCGGATGAATGGTGATCGGGGCAGCAAACGAAGGTGCGCCCGTGATGTCGACTGGATATCGAAAGGTGAATGAGGTCGGGTCAATCTGATCAAATTCCTCTATCACGTTGTCGACGCGCACAAGCCATGGACCATCGCCCCGAGGGTCAACTCGGAGCAGCAGTGCGCGCACTTTCTGCCACAGGCTGAGCAAATAGTGCCTTGGCTCGACGACTTGCGGGTCGTCAAGCAGCTCGCCAGCTGCAAGAAGCAGAGACTTTAGGCTAAGCTCGATATAGTGACGGTACTGAAATAGGATCGGAGCACCCAGTAGGTTCCGGCTGTATGTGTCGTCCTCCGCGGCGGCGACGAGAGCATCACCAGCTTCCCGGTAACTATCGGCAAGGTAAGACCACCGGTCGGGGCCAGATTCAATTGACGAGCCCAGTTGGCCTGTTGGCGGAGGATCCTGCAGCCGGCGCTTGGTAATGCTCGGAATATCCGGTTCGTAGCGTATCAATGTGACTCCCAATGGTTGCGGTCTAACGTCTGTGCAAAAACTGCGAAGCATCACTCACGGGCGTCAGTAGTTCCAGGGATGCTGGCGGCGCTTCGACAGCCTAATGCGCCTGGTGGCCGGCACCGTCATCGTAACCGAGAATCTCAAGTGACTTGGGGGCAACTCTTTGTCGGGCGGTATAGTGATGCTTGTCAACGCTATCGTACTCGATGAAGATCTCGATCGTAGTGACGGCAAATTTAGGGTGGACGTGACCCGTGAAGAAGGTCCCTTGCGGCGAACCGTTAACGGCGGTGACCATGGCTCGCTTGAGGCCGGTTCCCGGCCGCAGGACAGGGACACTACCGGGGACATCCACAGTGACGGTCCAATCCGCGCTCGCTGTTGTGACCACCATCTGGCGGACGCGGACGTTGAGGGCAGGACCTGCCCCAAGATTGTCTAACCGCAACTCATCACCTTCTGGTTGAGCAACCACAAACGGTCGCACTAGGCTCGCAGTTTGAAGCTGAAGGGCGACCAGTTGCTCTCGAGAGAGCTGAATCTGTTGAAGGGTGGCCTCGACTTGCCGCTGCCCGATCTCGACTTGCGCGAGTCCAGCCTGTCGCAAGCGGCTAGTCTCCCAGGTGTACCAGATCACCACGAGGCCGGTCAAGGTGACGATCCACGTCTGACGTGCTTCCCATGAGTCCGTAAGACACAATGTTAAGACAACTCCCAGCCCGTATGCGGCCGCGCTTACGAGCAATGGGTAGACGGTATTTGGCGGTCGTGTCATCAGGTTCCACCTTGGCGCTGTCTAACGCCTGCGCTTAAGCTGCGAAGCGCCGCTCATGGGCGCCAGTAGGCCCCGGGAAGCTGGCTGCACTTCGACAGCTTCACACGCCGGTTAGGTCGCGCACCTCGCTGCTAGAGGGCCAGCGGAAGCCACGGTATCAGGCTTGTTCGTAAGGCGCGACGTCGAGTTCAAAGCCGCCAGGTCGTATGATGGCAGCGCGGAGGGTAATGGGAGTGCCATGACAACGACACATCCCAGCCACAAGCGCACGATCAGCCTCGCTACAATATGCCCCGAAGGTGATCTGCTTCAGCATAGTAGGCGGAAACCAGCGAAAGCCGGGCTCAGCGGATACGAGGACAGTTCGCCATTCTGCCTCGTACTCCCACACCTGAGCCTTTGTGAGGAAGACTCGGCGCGCGGCTTCTGAAGAGTTGGCCTCATAGAAAGAGACAGAGGGAAACTCTAGTTGATAGGAAACCTCATGAGTGTCTTGTTGAAAAGCTTTATGCTCTGATAGATCAAAGGATAGGCAGAGACCCCGGTGCGCCGCGGCATAGTGAGACCACATTAGGGGGTGCGAATTCCGCTCACTGAAGCAGCAGACAGCCACATCGCCGAGTATCGCCTCGCGAAGATCCTCCGAAATAGGCCCTCCACGCTGTTGCACGAAAGCGGCCATGGACGCCAGCATGGCATCGGTCAGACTGCCCTCCACTGGGAGCCCGGCAGTCTTGCGAAGGTCCGGCTTCGAGAGCATGCGGCGCCATTCCTCGAGGCTGCCTTGGGTCTCTAGCGTGAAGCGACTCTCAAACGGGTCGTTGAAGCTCAACGGGGAAGAGAACAGCAGTTCGGATGTAAACAATGCGCGTTCGAGCTGCTCCCGTTGACCAGGGCTTGAGAGTGATAGAAAACGGTGCAAGAGCATTGGATAAGAGCACCCTGATGCCGGCTAACACATTGCGCTGGGCCGCAGCCGCGTGCCAGACACCGCGCACCCTAAGGTTACTAGCGCGACGCCGGCGCGCGGAGTCGCCCGACGAGGCGGCGAGCCAGCGCCTACCGGCCCTAGGATCTCGTTAGGCAGCGTCAATAAGCAATAAGGGTGACCGGGGCGCTGTCACCACGGGCCGTCCAAGGGATGAAAAGAAAGGTCCACGCCGAATCGGCTGCTTCATACTTGTAATCGGAGCGTGAATACTCGTAGTACTTCACGGACTTGCCACGGAGATCTGTCCCACGGCGAGCTAGGTATCGCCAAATGCTTGTGAACGGGTAGGGGCCCGGGGCTCGGAAGGAATCCGCCAATTGCCGAGTCATATTTGCCGGGAGCAGGCCAGCGGCGCGAACCTCGACTTTCAAAGCTGTTCCAGCAGGTATGACGATCGGCAAGTCGAGCCGCACGGAATCGCTCGACCAAAGCCCCTGATCAAGATTGGAGTAAGATGCCAAATTGCCTACATGCTCCCAAAGGTCGTATCGAACGATGCTGACCGGCTGGACGCCGTTGTTCGCGATGAAGCCACGCCACCGAAGCTCAATCTGGGCTGGCGCGCGATCGCCGAAGGCGAACATCTTGGCAGGGTATGCATCGCGGCGTTGCGTGAAGGTCGATACGATTTGTTCTGCGCCGGCCACCCGGTCCTTTCGGACCGTGTAGGCGAACGAAGCCAGCGAGACCAAAAGCGCCAGACCTGAGAGGATGATGGCAGGCGATCTCACTGAGGGCGGCGTGCTCGGCGCCACTGCCGAGGCGGCGGGCACACCCTGCGGACCAGGTGGCCCGGCAGGCCCTATCGGCCCTCCCGGACCGGCAGGGCCAGGGGGACCAGGGGGACCAGGGGGACCAGGGGGACCAGGGGAAGGTAGCGTGCTAGGTGGCCCGGGTGGCTGAGTCATGTCGACCAGTGATGTACTCCACGGAGTCCGATGACCGCGCATAAGGCGCACAGCGCAGTTCAGTGATTCCTGATCCCGAGTAGCAGGTCGGCCGCGCGCGAAGAGCCGGCGAGCCGCCTCGGCATACGTTATCGCCCGCCACATAATCAGGCAACTGCAGCATACCTATCGATCCAACACCTCTTTCCAGCCCAAGCACCACCCATACTCGCGTCCCCCCTAATACCTCCCCAAATCCTCCGCCATCACCACCTTCCCCGCATACTCTTTCCGAATGTCCGCCAGGAGCTGCTCCCGCGGCACCCGCCTCCCGTCATGCGTCACGATCAAAAGCCGAGGCTCGACCCGCGCCGCCAGCTCGCCCAATTGTACGGCGGTGGTGTGATAGGCGCGTACATAGGCCGCCCAGTCGGACGCCGACCGGCTGCCCGGCCGCCGCGTGGAGTCCGACGGCTGCACCTCATGGATCAGCACATCCACCCCGCGCGCCACCCGCACCAGCTCCTCGCTCGGCCGGGTGTCGCCGGAAATGACGATGCTCCGGTCCGGCGTGTCGAACCGATACCCGTACGCCGCCTTCCACTCCCCATGCTCCACCAGAAAGGCGGTGACCCTCACCCCCCCGCTGTCGTACACCACCCCCGGCCGGATCTCATGCACCGCGATCCGGTACCCGCCCAACGACTCCCGCTCGAGCCCGCGGGTACGGATGTCGATGTCTTCCTTGAACGCCGCATACAGATGCTCGACCATCCGCCCGAGCCCGCGCGGCCCGTACGCCGGAAAGGGCCGCTCCCGACCCACCACCCACGAGGTAAAGATCAGGTCGGAAAGCCCCAGCACATGGTCCGAATGCAGATGGGTGACGAAGAGCGCCGTGACGCCGTCCACCGGGAGATGCGCCCCCGCCAGCCGCCGCTCGACCCCCACCCCCGCATCGACCAGGAAGACCCGCTTCCCCACCACGATCGCCGTCGCCGGCCCCATGACATCCGGCGTGGGCCTCGGCGTCCCGGTCCCCAGCGTGACGATGACGGTGCTGTCCGCACCAGGAGCAGTCTGAGCGACGGATCGTGACAGGACGACAGAGAGAAGCAGGACGCTGAGGCCCACCGCGCCGAGGGAGCGCTGCATCGGGACCGGCCTTGCTGCCAGAAGCGGCAATGAGGGAGGAAGGAAGAGCCTAACGCAATGTGACCATGCCGGCCGGCGAAAGCAGCGTCGCGAGGAGCCGGGGCCTGGAGCCGGCCGCCACCGCGAGCTCGGCCCCAAGCAGCGCGAGTCTCGCCCCTACCCGCTCCGGCTCCGGATGCTCGGCAGAAAACTGCTCCAGCGTGACGACCGCCTCGCTGCTCGCCGCCGGATGCGGACTGGTTCCCCAGTCGATGAAGAACGGGATCACCCCGTCGTCCACCACCATGAGCGGATCGGTCAGCTCCCAGGAGAGCCGGGTGCCGTCAGACCGCTCCCGCGCCCCACGCATGGGAGCGCCGAGCCGGATGCCGTGACCGAGTGCCGTGGCGACCAGCGCGGTGAGTCCGGTGCCCTTCGCGGCCCAGGTGACGAGCCGGGCGGTGCTGAGCGTCGCGAGCTGGAAGATCACCGGGCGGCTCTCCGGCCGCGCCGGATCGGGACCGATCACTTCCAGATAGGTGGCGGGCCCGAGCGGGAGGATGGCGTTCCGGGTGCCCCACGCGGGGTGGGCTCCGCCGGGAAGGGGGCGGACGCCGAGCGCGCGCTCGAGGTCGTCGAGGGTGCGCTCGAGATGCGGGGTCGCGTAGACCAGGTGGTCGAGCGGGGCGAGCGGTGCCATCGCGAGCGCGCGGGAGAGGGGAGCCATTCGGCCGATGGGCCGGCGAGGATGACGTTACCCCGGTGATGCTAAGCAGGCAAATGAGTCGGGTAGGGGCGGAGCAATTGCTCCGCCCCCACCACGCGTCGCTTCAGCGACATCAGCCGAGCCGCGGCTTCAGCCGCGTGCAATGCGCTGGAAATGCGCGGACACCGAAGGGAAGTCGTAGGAAGTCCGCGGGAAATCGGCGGAAGTCGGCCGGAAATCGTCGGAAGCTCGCCGGAAGCTCGTGCCTACCGGTGGTAAATCGTAGGAAGGGCTTGGTAAATCAGCGGAAGTCCGCGGGAAATCGCAGGAAGCGCGCCGGAAGCTCGTGCCTACCGGTGGTAAATCGTAGGAAGGGCTTGGTAAATCAGCGGAAGTCCGCGGGAATTCTGTGTAATCCTGCTGTCAATCTGCGGATGTCGTTGGCAAATCAGCGGAAGTCCGCGGGAAGTCGTAGGAAGTCCGCCGGAAACTCAAGGAAGTCCGCGGGAAATCGCAGGAAGCCCGCCGGAAGGTCGTGCAATCGCGTGGGAAATCAGCGGAAGTCGATGGTAAATCGCAGGAAGTCCGCGGGAAACTCGCGGAAGTGCACGGTCAAATCGTGCAGCGCCCCGGAAATCCCAGGAAGCGCGATGTCAACCGGATATGGCGCGATGTACGCCGGTGACAGCCCGGCGGACGGTCGCTTCAGCGACATCAGCCGAGCCGTCGCTTCAGCGACGAGCTCGTCAAGCGCGGCGGAGACCCGTGCAGTCGCACCGGAAACTGGCCTTAACCCACCGGAAAAAGTGACGGAACCGACTCAAATGTTTTGGGAAGCGAGGTAAGGAAAGTGGGACCCGAGGTAAGGGAAGTGGGACCCGAGGTAAGGGAAGTGGGACGCGACATAAGGAAAGTGGGACGGGACGTAAGGAAAGTGGGACCCGTGATAAGGAAAGTGCGAACCGAGGTAAGGAAAGAGGGAAGCGAGGTAAGGAGAGTGGGACGCGACGTAAGGAAAGTGGGACCCGAGGTAAGGAAAGAGGGACGCGACGCAAGGAAAGTGGGACGCGACGTAAGGAAAGTGGGACGCGAGATCAGGACTGGAGTACGAGTCTCAAGAAAATGAGTGTGAGTTCCGAGTTCCGAGTACCGAGTTCCGAGCCGGGAGGACAGGTCGCAAAGGCTCCCGCAGGGGCCCAGATCAACCTCGGCGCAGCTTCAGCAGCAGCGGCCACGGCGCCAGCGCCAGCACCAGCACGATCCCCCACACGATCCCCGTCGCCGTGCGCTCCGCCAGCAGCGCCCGGATCCCCGGGTACGACGCCCACAGGATGTACGCCAGCACCAGCAGCGGCGGCAGCGCCGGCACCACGATCGGCCACCCCGCCGCCCGCACCCGCAGGAGATTGATCGCGGCGATCGCCGCCGCCCCCGACGCCGGGATCAGCACCAGCGCGGCGAGCGCCCCCGGCTTCGGGATCACGCCCCGCGAGGCGACCACCAGCATCAGCACCCCGATCACCACCCAGAGCGCCCCCGCCAGCAGCACCCCGAACGAAAACGACAGCCCGTTCCCCGCTCCGTCGCTGTTGTTGAGCGTGGCCGACAACGAGACGGTGCCGAGCCAGAGCACGACCGCGAGGACGAAGAGGACGATCCCGAGGATGGACATGCCGGGCCGGCCGTCAGACCTGGTCGACATGCACGTGGTGCGCGCCGCAGTGGAGACAGCGGAAGAGATAGGCGGTCGGGCCGTTGTCGCGGTTCAGCGAATCGAGCAGCCGGGTCGCGGCACCGCCGGAGACGCCCATCTCATAGATGATGTGGTTGAGGACGCTCCCCTCGAACTCGCGGTAGTCGCCCTGCAGCTCCGCCTTCCCCACCGGCGCCAGGAAGGCGGTCGCGTCCCCGCAGCAGACCGGCCACTGCTCCGCCTGGAAGGAGCTGTACCCCGGGGTCCGGAAGCAGACCTCCTCCATCACCGGCTCCGGCAGCTCGGCGTCGAACGCCTCGACATCCACGAACGCCGCATCGTACTTGGCGTTGGCCGAGCCGTTGAGGATGCACCAGGGGCAGATGGCGTCGTCGAGATCCTCCTCCGCGTAGACCGGTCCGGTATAGAGGTAGCCGCGGGCCTGGCCGCAGCAGCGGCAGGGCTCCGTCGACGGCTCGATGCTCCCGCTCCGGATGGGATCCGGGTGATAGCGAAAGACCGGCAGCGTCATGCTCGCTTCCTGTGGGGGATGGGACAAATGTTCATGCCGAAGGGACCGGGCGCCAGACCGTCCTACGACTCTTCATACATTCGTCATTCCATTCGTACCCTGCCGCTCGGCCGCGCCTCGAGCAGATTTGAGCGGTCGACGCCGTCCCGATCCCCCCGATCCCCCCGATCCACCCGGAGTGCCCGATGCCCAGCCATACCCACTACCTCTGGTTCCACACCAAGGCCCGGCAGGAGATCATCGACATCACCGACGAGGTGCTGGCGCAGGTGCGGACCAGCGGCATCCGCGAAGGCTTCGTGCTCGTCTCCGCGATGCACATCAGCGCCTCGGTCTTCGTGAACGATCACGAGTCGGGACTCTGGCACGACATCCTGCACTGGCTGGAGGGGACGATCGCGCCGTGGGACCCTGGCCGTTACGAGCACAACGAGACCGGCGAGGACAACGCCGCCGCACACCTCCGGAGCCTCACCGTCGGCCACGAGGTGATCGTGCCGATCACCGACGGCGCCCTCGACCTCGGCCCCTGGCAGCGGGTGTTCTACGGCGAGTGGGACGGCCAGCGGAGGAAGCGGGTCATCATCAAGGTGCTGGGGGAACGGTGACCACTTCACCGGGTCTTCAGGGCTCCTTCACCGAGCCCCGATGAAGTTGCCTCTACCGCTTCACACCCGCCGCACCGGAGCCACGACATGGAATCTGCCGCACGCGATGCCGGCCAGAGTCTGGATGCTTCGCATCGTCTGCTCGAGACGTCCGAGCGCGAGGTGCAGCGGATCCTGCTCGACATCCACGACGGACCGGTGCAGTACATGTACGCCGCCCTGTCCCAGCTCGACCTGCTCCGCCGGGCGCTGGACAAGTGCGGCCCGGGCGAGGCCCAGCGTGAGGCACACGACCGCGGCGAGCGCATCCGGCGCCTGCTCGAGGACGGCCTGAAGGAGATCCGCAGCTTCATCGGTGCCCAGCGGACGCCCGAGTTCGCCGCGCGCGATCTCGAAGGGCTCCTCGAGGGGAGCATCCTCCAGCACGAGGCCCTGTCGGACACCGAGGTGGTGATGGAGGTGAGCAACCCGCCGCTGCCCGAGGTCGGGGTGCCCGTGAAGATCGCGCTCTACCGGGTGGTCCAGGAGGCGCTTTCCAACGCCTACCGGCACGGCGGTGCCAGCCGGGTCGACCTCCGGATCGGCATCATCGATGGGGTGGCCCCCCGCACCCTGCGCCTGACGCTGGAGGACAACGGAGAAGGGTTCGATCCGCGGGCCTTCCGCGGCCCGGAACACTTCGGGATCGCCGGCATGCGCGACCGGGTGGAGATGGTGGGTGGCTGCTTCGCCATCGAGAGCCGGCCCGGCGGCGGCACGACGGTCATCGTGGAGATCATGGTTCCGGAATGAAGCCGATACGGGTGGTGCTCGCCGACGACCATGAACTGGTGCTGGAGGGATTGCGGAGCTTCCTCGACGCCCAGGACGACGTCGAGGTGCTCGCGGCCGTCACCAGCGGCGAGCAGCTGCTTGACGCCGTCCGCCTGCATCATCCCGATGTGGTGACGCTCGACCTCGAGCTCGGCGGGATGAGTGGTCTCACCTGCCTCGAGCTCCTGCGGGCCGAAGGCCTGCGGGTCCGGGTGCTCGTGCTGACCGCCTACAGCGACGGCGCCTCGCTGCGCGGCGCGCTTGAGCGGGGAGCGGATGGTTACGCCCTCAAGACCGATTCACCCCAGCAGACGGTCCAGGCGCTGCGCCAGGTGTTCCATGGACAACTGGTCTTTCCGGTCTCCGCCCGGCGCTGGCTGATAGGCGACCGGACTCCTCGGGGAAAGGGCCGCCTCACTGAGCGGGAGCAGGCAGTGCTGAGCCTGGTCGCCGAGGGCGTGACCAACGGCGAGATCGCACGGCGGCTCCGGGTCAGCGAGAACACGGTCAAGTTCCACCTGCAGAACCTCTACCTCAAGCTAGGCGTCAGCAACCGGACCGAAGCGGCCACGCTCTTCCTGCGCCGCGGCGCCAGTCCCGAGTAGGCCGACCCACCCGTTCGGGTGGCCTCCCCCCTCGATCGCACGCTCCATCCCTACCGATACAGGCGTGGGAGCCGCGAGGGTCGTGAGGTACAATTTGGTCGGCCTGTGACGATAGTCACCCGGACCTCTCCCCACAGACATAGGATGTGCCCCATGATCCCTCGATGCCCTTCCCGGGTCGGGATTGTTATCGCCACGGTCGTTCTCTTGGGCTCCACCGCCGGCGCCAAGCGCGGCCCGCGGCATGAGCCCGCGCCAGCCGGGGATCCCGGCAAGGAGGGCTTCACCTCCCGCTGCATGGTGTGCCATCAGATGGATGGCGCGGGAATGCCGGGCGCCTTTCCCCCGCTTGCCGGGTCGGAATTCGTCAACGGCCCGCCCGAGCATCACATCGCGATCGTCCTCCGCGGCCTGACAGGGAAGATCCGGGTCAAGGGCGCCAACTTCAACGGCGACATGCCGGCATGGGCCGGGGTCCTGACCGACGAGGAGATCGCGGCGATCCTCACCTACGAGCGGACCTCGTGGGGGAACACCGGCACGCCGGTCACGGCACAGCAGGTGGCCGCCATCCGCAAGCTCACCGAGAAGCAGGACACCCCCTGGACGCTGGCCAAGCTGCTCGCCGCCAACATCGAGGACGTCCCCCGCATCCACACCCCGTGACACCTGAAGCGCCCACGGGGACCCGAGTGGCGCCTCCTGTCGGCCGCGACTGAACTGCCCGTCGATCCTGCTCGTCCTATCTCACTCTCTGCACTCGGAGACCATCGGCATGCGCTTTCTTGTTCTGCTCGCCGGCGCCACGCTTCTCGGCGCCTCTCGCCTGCACGCCGTCCCGGCCTTTGCGCGACAAACCGGGTTCGCCTGTTCACAGTGCCACTACCAGCACTTCCCGACCCTGAACGAGTTCGGGCGTCGGTTCAAGCTCGAGGGCTTCTCGCTCATCAACACGGCGAAGGTCGAGGGCTCGCGCCTCTCCCTGCCCGCCGGCCTCAATGCGAGTCTCTACCTCAAGCTGCGGATGCAGAAGACCAACGGGACCGACGCAGCGGGCGTCCGCACCACCAACTCCGGCGAGATCCAGTTCCCGGATGAATTCGCGCTGCTGCTCGCCGGACGCATCAGCAAGAACATCGGCTTCATTCTCGAGGGACAGCTCCCCAGCGGCGGGGACGCGATGATGGCCAGCTTCAAGATTCCGTTCTCGTACGACGTGGGGAAGCTGCGGGCCTCGGCCATTCCGTTCACGACCGATGCCCTCGGTGCCTCCTACGGCTTCGAACTGCTCAACACCGGCGCGGTGGCCAACATCCGGCCCATCGAGCATGGCGAGGACTTCTCGGCCCAGCAGTACATCGGCACCGGCACGGCGGCCTCCGGCGCCGCGTTCGTCCTCGGGAACTCGCGCTTCTTCTTCAACTACAGCCGCTGGTCGCCGGTGCACCTCGCCGCGGCCCAGGGGCTGGCGAGCCCGCTGCCCCACGCGAACTACGCCCGGCTGGCCTTCTTGCCCAAGGTCGGTGACTGGGATGTCGGCGTCGGCGGGCAGGCCTGGTTCGGCACCGCCCGGCTGGATGACGGCAGCGGCACCACGACGGTGACCAACGTCGGCACCAAGGCGTGGTCGCTCGACGCGCAGGCGCAGGGCGCAGTGGGATCGCTGCCGCTGGGGGTGTTCGCCAGCTACGCGAGTGCCAAGGCCTCCAGCCCGGGCGGCGACCCCAACTTCTTCAACGCTGGCCCGCGTGCCCGGAAGGCCTTTGCCATCATGGGCGAGCTCGGCGTCCTCCCCGCCCGCGGCACGCTGATGCTCGCCTATCGCCACGGCGACAACGGCGCGGCGACCAATCACCAGGACCGCTCGGTGACGGTGGGCGGGATCTACCAGCTGCATCAGAACGTGCGGTTCGAGCTGAACTACAGCTTCCGCTCCGGAGACGCCTACAGCCCGAAGCCGGGCGACGGCGATCAGCTGCTCTCCGCCCTGCTGGCCGCGGCGTTCTAACCGCCCCGGAAGCCGATGGCCGCCGCCGCACCGGCGGCGCCTCACAGAACCGGCCAGCCTGAGTCAGGCTGGGCCGGTTCGTTGTCAGGAAGGGGGAGAGCGGAGCGGGCCGGAGTGTGTCCTGGTGGATCGCAGATGCAGGCCGTTCAGGACCGGCGCCTCGATCCAGCGCCAGCTCGCCATCGCGATCGCAAGCGTGATCCCACCGGCAATGGCGGCGAGCAGCAGGAACCCCGGCAGCTCGCTCCCCGCCACCGCGGGGATGAGGTGCGCAGTGAGGCCGAGGCTGGTGAGCGAGAGGATGACCGGCTGGTGCCAGAGGTAGACGGCGTAGCTGTAGCGCGCGAGTGCCACCAGCGGTCGGCTGTGCAGGAAGCGCCCCACGAGCGTGGCCTCACCGGTCGCGGCGGCATTCACCATCAGGACCCCGGCCGCGATGACGAAGGCGTTCATGCCGAAGGCGAGCATGAAGGGGTCGCCGTAGTCGAGCCGCCCGCGCACCAGCACCAGCCCTATTAATAGAAGGGCGGCGCCCCAGCCCCAGGGGCGGGCGGCGCGCGCGGCCCCCGCGAGACCGTCAGCGCGATGCGCGAGAACGGCGAGCAGTGCGCCGACCGCGAGTCCATCCATCCGCGCCGGCAGCAGGACGTACCCCGCCACCGGATCTCCCGCCTGCGCCAGCAGCACCCGGCTCACGCTCGAGCCGACGATCCCCAGCACGCAGACCCAGCCGAGCCGGTTCGGCTTCATCGTGATCGCGAGCAGCGGCCAGAGCAGGTAGAACTGTTCCTCCACCGCGAGCGACCAGTAGTGCTGCATCGTCGGCGCGAGGGCGCTCCATCCCTCCCGCGCGAGCAGGATGTTGGTGAACCAGGTGGCGGTCCACCCCGCGCGCGCGGTGTGCGCCCGGCCGAGCAGCGCGAGAACGACGAGCTGGATGGCGAGCGCCGCGAAGTAGGCGGGGACGATCCGCTGGATGCGGCGGAGGTAGAAGTGGCCGAGGGCGTGCGGCTCGTCCCGGGTCTGGAGCAGGATTCCGGTGATCAGGAAGCCGGAGAGGACGAAGAAGAGGTCGACGCCGAGCCAGCCGCGGAGGGCGATGGCGAGGACCGCGCGGTCGGCCAGCGTGACTCCGGAGAGGCCGCTGAAGAACGCCGCGTGATAGAGGAAGACCGCGAGCACCGCGAGACCGCGGAGCCCATCGAGTGCCGGGAGTCGCTGCGCCCGCATGGCCCCAATATAGGAAAGGGGGCGGCCATCGGCCGCCCCCCCCGAGTTACAACTGTAACCCCAGCTTCCACATCAGTGTCCGGTAAGCGTCACCCTCGGCATCGTGGAGATGCCGTCGGAGAGATCCACCGTCACCCCCGCCAACCCGGCTGGAACCCGGATGCTCCCCCCGCGCGCAAAGGAGAGGATCTGCCCGGTGCCCGCGTCGCGGACGACGGCGAGCGGATACTGGGGATCCCAGCGCACATCCATCTCCTGGCCGACCCGCGCGGCGCGGAGCGGTGCGACGGTGGTGGTGCCGGCACGGAGCCCGGCGGCGGGCACCCGGATGGCGGTGAGGCCGTTGCCGGTGAGCCGCACCGAGGCGAGCCGGGCCTGGTCGTTCGCCGCGAGCGGCACGACGTAGGCGAAGTGGCGCTCATCGCCTGACGGGAGGTCCTGGACGACGTCCCCCTCGAACGAGAGGCTGAACACCCGGCCGCCCGCGGCATCGAAGCCCTCGATGTGATGCGGGCCGGCGACGGCGGGGAGCCGGGCCGGGGCGTTCACCATCACCGCCGGCTCGAGGATGACGTTGCCGTTGACGATCCGGCCCCAGACGAGGAGCCCGCGATTGCTGCCCGCGGCCACGGGCTGGATGCTCGGCCCGCTGCCGCGCGCGGCGAGCACCGCGAGGTAGTTGTAGTCGCTCACCCAGTCGGGGTTGCAGTAGCTCATCAGGTCCTTGTAGGTCCCCGGCGCCTTGAGCGAAAGCGCGGGGAGGTCGAGACCCCAGGTGCCGATGTCGGCGTTGGCGTAGGGGTAGCTCGGGTCGGGGCCGGCCGGGCCGCCGCAGGGGGCGTGGTTCCGCCCGAAGTTGTGGCCCAGCTCGTGGGCGATGACGCCCGGTGCGCTCGAGGCCTTGTCCCAGGCGATCGCCGCGGAGTAGCCGACGTAGCCGAGGCCGGCGATGCCGCCGCCATAGGTGACCTGCAGGATGCCGACGTAGTCGCTGCTGCTGACGTCGGCGCTCTTGAGCGCGCTGATCTCGCTCAGCGTCTGCGACCAGGCGCCGTTCCCGTCGTTGGATTGATAGGCGGGGGCGGCGGTGGTGTAGGTCGCGTGCACCGAGACGCTGGTCGCGCCGAGCGGCCACATGCTCTTCGTCGTCGCGGCGAGGGCGTCCTTGTTGGCGTTGCTGACGACACCGGTGAGGTTGTTCACCGACTGCTTGATCGGCACGAAGGTCAGGTCGAAGAGCGGCACCGTCTGCACATTCACGCTCTGGGTGCTGCTGGAGCCGGGCCAGCGATTGTCGGACTGGTTGGTCTCCGGCACGGCGTCGGTCGGATCGACCTCGACCTGATAGGAGAAGCCGCTCTGCACCCGCGCACCGGGGATGAAGACGTTCCAGGAACTGGCGAGCGTCGCGGTGTCCACCGTCTGCGGCACCGAGGCCGACGGCGCGGTCACGTCGACCGAGTCCACCTGGGTGGCACCCTGGAAGAGCCGGACGCGGACCAGCGGATGGGCGCTGTTGGCGGTGTTGGCGACGGGGAAGACCCGGAGCAGCGCGTCGCGGCCCGCCACCATCGGCACGCTGCCGTCGGCGCGCTGGGTGCTCTGGATGAGCTGCACCCCGGCGACCTGCAGGTTGAGCGTCGTGGTCGGGCCGCCGGTGTAGGTGGCGGTGACCGCGGCGGTGTCGGTGCCGAGGATGACGACGCTGTCGGCGGAGAGGGCCGCGGTCCAGGTCTGGCTCTGCGCGCTCACATAGCCGGCGCTGAAATGGTAGGTCCCGGCGACCAGCCCGGAGAGCTGAGTCGTCGTGGTGACCTGATGGGTGTAGCCGAGCGGGCCGCTGACGTCGATGCGGCCGCTGGTGCCGACGGGTAGGCCGGTCACCGTCACCGCGAGGCTCCCGCCGGGCCCGGTGCCGAGCGCCGACTTGGGGGAGCCGCCGCAGGCGGCGAGCAGCATCGCGAGGGCGATGAGGAGGAGGGTGAAGAGCTCGAATGCCGCTCGGCCCCTCCGGGCCTCCGTCGTTGGCGCACTAAGTACTAAGCACTTGGCACTGCGGTTAATTCGGCGCATGAACCCCGTTCCCCCCATAGTTTCTCGTGGCGCCGAACGCCTGGGACTCGAGCGGGAAGGGCCGCGTGTTGTCGATCGCGGCGATCTTCTGGCGCACCGATCCCGGAAACGGCGTCGTACTGGCATGGCCGCCGAAGGGATCGGTGTACCACACCGTCGGCCCCGCGGCATTGGTGATCGTCGTCTGGTTGAAGTAGACCTCGCGCGTGAGCCCGTTGAGCTGCGAGCGCGGGTCGTCCCAGGTCACATCCAGGTCCTGCCCGTTGTTGGTCGACGCGTCGCACGCCCCGCCCGCCGCACGATTCCCGTTCTGCGCGACTTCATAGCAGGCGTCCAGCGACCGTCCCGTCAGATTCGTCCTGCCGCCATCGAAGAACCGGCTCGGCGCGAACACCGCGAAGTGCGGATCGAAGTACGCGAGCTGGGTCCCCGACTCGGTCTTCAGATAGTTCCCGCTCAGCCAGTCCTCGTAGAGCCCCTGGCTGAACTGGGAGAACTGCCCCGGCGGCACCAGGATGTACTGGTCGATGCAGCTCCGGTCCGGGATGAAGCGGACCCCGCTCCCCACCGGGGAATTCGCCGGCGTCGGCGTTCCCGCCGCGACCACCGTCGCCTTGTCGCACGACCGCACGAACTCGCCCGGCGTCCCGAAGGCCACCATCACCGTCGCATGCAGCTCGGTGCCGTCGCTGCAGCGCACGTGATAGGCGAGCTCATGCAGGTTGTTGGTGAAGGCATCCTTGCTGTGCGTCCCCTGGTGCAGCTTGGTGAGGAAGTCGCACGTCACCCCGATGTTCACCCGCTGCCCGCTCACGCTCTTCTGGAGCTGGACGCCGTTCTCCCACTCGATCTTGTGCCCGACATGATCCTCGTGACGGGCGCCGTTCGGATCCCAGGTATCCAGCGCCTCGTTGGCGACGCCGAACGGGATCTCCCCCGTGGTCGCGTAGAGGGCCGAGCCGTGGGGATCCCGCCCATGTTCGTGGCCGAAGCTGCAGCCGGTCGCCGGATCGCGGGGCGGATGCCAGGTCGGATAGAGCTTTCCGTCAGGCCCCGTCACCGAGTATCGGTCGTGAATCGCCTTGCTGCAGTCGTCCCGCGGACTCGGCGTCCAGATCCCGTAGGCGGCGCTGAAGACCGGTGGCGTCCCCGCCCCGGGACCGCCGTCGCTGCAGGCGACGAGTGCCACGGCGGCCGGGAGCACGAGCCAGCCGATCGGGGTTCGGCGAAGGCGCATCGGGTGCCTCACGGGAGCATGAAAGGGAAAATCCGGGCCAAGAAGGCACGGAGCCGGTCGAGCGACTGCATTGGAATGTGACAGGGAGGCATACGGATGGCGGTGCCGTGGATCACCACGGTAAAACATTGTCATTAAACGGTTTGCTTGGCGCCTCCGAGGTCGTCGCTGCGTCGGCTGTGGGGCTCGACTGTTCGGGCTTCTGGCGGCGGGCCGACCACCCTGTTCCGGCCGGCGTTCTTGGCCTCGAAGAGCCTTGCATCCGCCCGGTCGAGCAGGTCTTCTGCCTGAGTCCCGTCGAAGCCGTAGGAGGCCAGCCCGATGCTGACGGTCACATGAACGACCTCGGGGCGGCGGGGGATCGGGAGCGGGAGGGCCTCGACCGCCAGCCGGATCTCCTCGACCCGCTCCATGGCGGCCCGGGAGTCCATGCCGGGGAAGACCGCCACGAACTCCTCGCCGCCGTAGCGCACCACCAGGTCGCTCTGCCGGCTCGCGGCGAGGATCGCGCGGGCCACCAGCTTGAGCGCCACGTCGCCGGCGCCGTGGCCCCAGCGGTCGTTGAACTGCTTGAAGTGGTCGATGTCGATCATCGCGAGCGCGACCGGCTCGCTGTAGCGCCGGGCGCGGGAGAGCTCCGCCAGCATCCGCTCGTCGAAGTAGCTCCGGTTGGGGAGCCCGGTGAGCCGGTCGCTCCGCGACTGGCGCCGGAGCCGCTGGCTCCGCACCACGATCGAGGCGGAGAGCAGCGTCGCGACGCCGAGCAGCACGAGGCGGGAGAGCTGAGTCGCCCACTCGAAGATGCCGTAACCGAAGGTGTCGAGGGCGCGGTCGTGGAGATCGAAGCTCCGTGAGGCCACCATCACCAGCAGCAGGTACTGCAGCATCGCGGCGATGCCCGCCGACATCGTGATGCGGGCGTCGTAGCGAAGCGCGGTCGCGCCGATCGCGATGAAATAGATCTCGAAAAGGAGCTTGCTGTTGACCGCGATGAGCGGCTGCTGCAAGAAGAGGAAGGTCGCGAGCCCGGCGCTCACCAGCGAAACGTCGAAGAGGCTGGTCGCGAGTCCGAGCCAGGGGCGGTAGACGCCGCGCTTGAGGAGGAGCTGCGCCGCGAGCGAGCCGACCAGCGCCACCAGCCCGGTCGCGAGCCCGACGAGCCCCGCGTTGTTGATCGGATCCAGCCACATGTTGAGCAGCGGGATCGGGAGCAGCAGCAGGATGAGGATCGTGCGCGCCCGCGCGACGATCAGCTCCCCCTCCGCGCCGGCATCCATCTGCAGCGGGTCGGGCGCCTCGAGCAGGCGGCGCCAGGCGGGACGCTCCGCCGTCGCCGCCAGGATGTCCGCGTTGCTGATCGCGCGCGAGGTCCGCCGGTGGAGGCGGTAGTTCTCAGTCATCCGCGGCGTGCGGCATCACATGAGCCGGTATTTCGGTCCACTCCCACCCTCCCGCGGAGTCCAGCGCGGACCGAGCACGTCCGTGGCCTTGCAGTCGATGCAGTTGGGCGCGTTGACCCGGAGCTCATTCCCCACCCGCTCATACACCCCCGCGGGACAGAGATGGGCGTAGAAGTCGGCGACCTCGGCGGAGACATCGGTCCCGACGAGGAGGTGCTGTGGTATGGTATCGCGCGTGGCGTTACCCGACTTGAATACCGCATCCACCTTGCTCACCGTCAGGGTGCCATCGGGCACCACCGGGGCCAGCACCGGCGCCGAGCCTGCGCTTCTCGACTGCTCCGCATCCTCGTGCATCGCGATCCGCCCGCCCGGGAAGCGCCCGCCGGTGAGCGTCATCAGTCCCGCCTTCACCCCGCCCGCGACGAAGCCGTCCTTGAACGCGAGCCGCATGTTGCGGGTCTTGTGCATGTCCTGGACGATGTAGCTCTCGTTGACGAGCCGGTCGTAGGTCGCGAGGCTCGCGGCGGAGACGTCGTCGGCCTTGAGCGCATCGAACGCGGCGCGTGCGGCGTACATCCCCGACTGCACGGCGTAGTGGACGCCCTTGAGCGAGGGGACGTCCACGAAGCCGGCGGTGTCGCCGGCCATGAGGAGTCCTTCGCCGGAGCGCCGCTCGGGGAGGGAGTAGAAGCCCCCCTCGGGAATGGTCTTGGCGCCCCACTCGAGCAGTTCACCCCCCTCGAGGTACGGCCGCACCAGCGGATGCTGCTTGAGCCGCTGCAGCAGCATGTGCACGTCGAGATTGGACTCGCGGTAGTCGAGCCCGACGACGAGCCCGAGCGAGATCATCTCCGGGCCGAGCGGGTACATCCAGCTTCCGCCGAAGGCAGTCGATGGGAGCGGCCATCCGAGGGTATGGATCACCCGGTCGAGCGGGCGCTTCACCTTCCACACCTCCTTCACGCCGAGCGCGAAGATCTGCGGATTCTCGGAGCCGACGCTGCGCCACTCGCGCCACGCCTGGCCGAGGGTACCGCGCGTGCCCTCGGTGAGCACGGTGATCTTCGCGGTGATGTCGGTGGGTTCCTGATAGCTGCCGGTCGGCTGCCGCTCGCGATCGAGTCCCGATGGCGTCGTCCGCACCCCCTTCACCGCCTGCCCTTCGACCAGCAGCGCCTCGGCGGGGAAGCCGGGGAAGATGTTGACGCCGAGCGCCTCGGCCTGCTCGCCGAGCCAGCGCACCACTTCGCAGAGACTGGCGGTGTAGAAACCGCGGTTGTGCATCGTGGGCGGGGTCGGCAGCTTCAGCGACCCGCCCTCGGTGAGGTAGTAGACCGACTCCGCACTGACCGGGGTCCGGAAGGGGAAATCGCTGTCCTTGAGTTCGGGGAAGAGCTCCCGGAGGGCGCGCGGGTTGATGACCGCCCCGGAGAGGTTGTGCTCCCCGAGACTCCCGGCCTTCTCCAGAACCCCGATATTGAGATCGGGAATATCGGTGCCGGCCGCCTGCGCCGCCTTCACCAGTCTGGCGAGGTGAATGGCGCCCGCGAGGCCGGCCGGGCCGGCGCCGACGAAGAGCACATCCATCTCCAGCGCCTCGGCGCTCGGCGGCTGCGCGAGAATGAGCTGGTCGAGCGGCAACTGCCGCTGGTGGCGGCGAGGCAGGATGGGGGTCACGAACGACCGCTCCTTGGAGGGGGCTCTGAGGGTGGCAGAATATAAGGCGAATGCCCCCTCGGATAAGAGGTGGCGGCCGAGAATGAGCTGGTCGAGCGGCAACTGCCGCTGGTGGCGGCGAGGCAGGATGGGGGTCACGAACGACCGCTCCTTGGAGGGGGCTCTGAGGGTGGCAGAATATAAGGCGAATGCCCCCTCGGATAAGAGGTGGCGGCCCAGGGAGAGGCCCGAGAGATGAAACTGCGCGACGCCCTCGCCGACCCGTGGGTCTGGGGCCAGTTCCTGCTGATCGCGGTGGTGCTCGTCGGGGTCCCCTGGCTGGCGACGAACGCCGACCCTGCGGGACCACTCGGATGGCTCACCGCACCGTCGCCGGCCACCCGCGCCGGCGGTGTCCTCCCGCTGATTGCAGGGGGCGGACTCATGCTGCTCTCCGCACTGCACCTCGGACGGAACCTCACGCCCGCCACCACCCCCATTCCCGGCGGCGAGATGGTGGAACGGGGCGTCTACGCATGGATGCGGCACCCGATGTATGCCGGGCTGATCCTGGTGCTGTGGGGGACGGCGTGGCTCGGCGGCAACTGGCGGATGGGAGTGCTGACGGCGCTCGTGGCGCTGCTGTACTTCGATCGCAAGGCGGCGGCGGAGGAGCGGAAGCTGGTGCTCCACTACCCGGGATATTCCGACTACATGAGGCGGGTGCCGAAATTGATTCCCCGACGCGGGGCCGGGCGATAGAAAACGCAGACGCCGCGGTCCTCCCCTCCGTATGCAACCGGCTGGCACCGGTTACATACTCGTCAGTGGAGGTCGGGAGACGCGGCGCGTGAGGGATGCTGCGCGATACTGCTTGGCATCCCCAGAGGCAGAGATGGTGCCACGCGGGGAAGGCAGCATCGGGCGCCTCCAGTTGACCTCCCCGACCGCTCCCAAGCCGTTCCGGCGCAGCGATATACCTCCGAGGTTCTACAGCCGCGCGTGCGTGCCGGCAGCGGCTTCGCACTCCACGAGTCCACGGTTCATCCCACAGTGGCGTGGCGTCGCCGCCATAGCCCGGCTTGTCAAGCATCGATCGGCGCGCGCCCTGAAGAATCGGCTAGGCGCTAGCTATCTTGGAGCATGCAAACACCCGCGATTCCCGGCTTCCGCCCCGTCCCGTTCACCGGCGTCATCTATGTCATGGCCGAGGCCGCCCGTCAGGGGTATCGGTACGGCCACCCGGAGTGGTGCAACCTTGGGCAGGGGATGCCGGAGACGGGACCGCTGCCGGGCGCGCCGGAGCGGGTGAATGCGATCCAGATCGCGCTCGACGACCAGGAGTACGCGCCGGTGCCGGGGATTCCCGAGCTGCGCCAGGCCGTCGCGGCGATGTACAACACCCTCTACCGCCAGGGGAAGAGCTCGCAGTACACCGAGCGCAACGTCTGCATCTGCGGCGGCGGTCGCGCCTCGCTCACCCGCGCCGTCGCGGCGCTGGGCGAGATCAACCTCGGCCACTTCCTCCCCGACTACACCGCCTACGAAGAGCTGCTCGACATCTTCAAGCTCTTCACCGCCATCCCGATCCTGCTCGACGGCAAGCGCGGCTACGAATTCTCCATCACCGACCTGCAGCGCGAGATCACCGGCCGCGGGCTCTCGGCGGTGCTGCTCTCGAATCCCAACAACCCCACCGGCCGGGTGCTCCGGGGCGAGGAGCTCGAGGGCTGGGTCGGCACCGCGCGGGAGCTGCAGTGCTCGCTCCTGCTCGATGAGTTCTACTCGCACTACATCTGGACCAAGGATGCCGAGATGGTCTCGGCGGCCCAGTACGTCGAGGACGTCGACAAGGATCCGGTCATCATCTTCGACGGGCTCACCAAGAACTGGCGCTACCCGGGGTGGCGCTGCACCTGGATCGTGGGACCGAAGAGTGTGATCGATGCCGTCTCGAGCACCGGCTCGTTCCTCGATGGGGGCGGCAGCAAGCCGCTGCAGCGCTCGGCGGTGCCGCTCCTCGCGCCCGATGTGGTTCGGGCCGAGACGGCGGCGATCCGCACCGCGTTCCTCAGGAAGAAGAAGATCATGCGCAACGGGCTCAAGGCGGCGGGGGTGCGCTTCGATCTCGACAGCGAGGGGACCTTCTACTGCTGGGGGGACATCTCGGGGTTGCCGCCCTCGATCAACGACGGGATGTCGTTCTTCAAGGCGGCGCTCAAGGAGAAGGTGATCGTGGTGCCGGGGGAGTT